>JBEKHK010000001.1:0-332498 GCA_050012315.1 Steroidobacteraceae bacterium
GTGTAAGCACCCCGGCGGGATCAAAAAGCAGATCGATGGAATCGGCGAGCGCGGCTAGCCGATCTTAGGCAACGCGCGAGCCGGGTCAGTACGCGGCGAGCACGCCGTAAATCGGACCACTCAAGCCCTGTGAGAAGACCGAAGGGTTGAGCGGCGATCCTTGTAATGTGTATTCCAGCAAGCCGTTGTCGGCGGCGACGAAGACCTCGCCGTGCGAAGAACAAGCCATGCCGTGCGGATTGAGGATCTTCGATCCGTAAGGGGAGCCGATGGGTTTTCCGGCCGTGTCGAAGCTCTGCCCTGAAGCCGCGCCGCGAGAACCGGTCTTTGCTTCTCCGAATGCCACCGCAACCGCAGTCAGCGGACCGGCGTCCTGCCCCTCGGTGGCACAATACGTCAGCGCCAGCGCCCCGTGACCATGCCGGTACCAAGCACCGGTGGGTGGAAGGCCCGGCAGCGGAGCGTTGCCTTCCTCGCCGAATTGAACCACGGCATCGCGGTCGATGATCCCCCAAAGCGAATGACGGGTGGAGTCGTAGGCGACGGACGATACCGACAGCGTCGATTCGGGGGTACGCGCAATATAGGTTCCGGCGCGGTCGAAGGCCAACAGACCCAAGCGTTCGGTGGCGACGTAAAACAGATTGCTGTGGGGGTCGTAGACGATGCCGCGCATCGCGCCCGGATTGACCGCCGCATCCTTCAGTTTGAAGGCGCCGATATGCAGGCGAACCTGCCTGAGAGTGGCTTGGTCGAACGCGAAGACCCCGCTTCGATCGCCCTCGACACGGCCATCGTCCGCAGGCTTGTCCCAGGTCACGTAGACATTCCCCATCGCGAGGGCAATGCCGCCGTTCAATTGGCCGATCTCGGTCTTGAATTGCATCGTGTGCAATGGGTTGCCGCTGCCGTCGAGCGCGTACAGCGTATTCCGCGAATCGATGACATACAGTGCCGGCTCGCCGGGCGGCGCCGATTGAGCAGCGTTGGCGGGCTGGGCAACCAGCTGCGAAGTCAGGGTGCACATCGCGAACGCGCAGCCCGCGACCACCGCAAGCACCCTGGTCCTAATCTCATTCATCGCAAAGCCTTTCTAGCCTGGACGGGCGGCGCGAAGTAGAACTCAAGTGCAATTTACTTGTCCAGCGATCGGGGCGGCGACCGGGAGGGCAAGCTGGGCCGGCATTCGTGTCATCAAAGTTTCTCATCGCCCGCGTACGCTTCGGCGCTCTTCACCTCGCGGAGATGGCGAGCCGCTCGCGGCGCCTCATGGGAATGAATTCTCGACTATGGCTCATTGGCGCCCCGGTTACCGCCTTTATACTCACAGTAGCCGTCTCGCTATGGCAGCGACATGCCGACGAGCAGACCTTGACCGGTACCGAGCGCGCATTGGGGCGGGAGATCCCACCGTCCCGCGAAGCCGCGCCGGTGCCGCCCGCGGAGGTCCAGCCCCTCCCTGCGCCACAGGCCGCCGGCGCGGCGCCGCCACCGCCCAGGGCGACGGATCCCGGTCAAGCGGAAGTACCCGTCAGATTGATTGCTCGAGGGAGTCCGGACCGGGCCGGCCTGGCCGCCATGCTGCTGAATATGAGTTCCGGCGACCTGGACGTTAGAGTCACAGCCGTCAACTCCAAAACCTACATGCGCTCGGTGGTCGACGTAAGCCTGCATGCCAACCAGCGCTTGAATTTGAAGGAGGCCGGCCTGGAGATCGCCTCCGGCGATCAGGTCACCATCGAAAGTCCGCCCTATCGCGACCAGGTCGTTCAAGCGAGATGAGCTCGACCGGTCCGCTGCCGGTCTCGAATTCGCCTGGATTCATTCAGGCGCTGTTCCAGCAGGCGCTCGTCTGCCAGCGCGCCGGTCAGAACCCCCGTGCCGAGGCTCTCTATCTGCAAATCCTGGCCGTCGAGCCCCATCACGCGCCGGCCTTGCACCTATTGGGTTCCATGGCCTTGCAGGCGGGCGCCGCAGAGCGTGCCTGTGATCTCATCGCGCGGTCGATCGAGGCGAATCCGAGGTTCGCGGTCGCCCATTTGGAACTCGCGAACGCGCTGCGACTTGCCGGGCAGCTCGAGGCGGCCCTGACGAGCTACGAGCGCGCGATCGAGATCCAGCGCGACCTGGTCGCCGCACACTTCAACAAGGCCGTCGTGCTGCAGGAGTCGCAGCGCCTCGAGGAGGCGTTGAGGAGCTACGAACGAGCGCTCCAATTGCAGCCGGGCTTGGTCCTCGCGCTCTACAATCGCGCGGTGCTGCTCGCGGCGCTGCATCGCGCCGAAGAAGCTCTCGCGGCTTACGATCGATGTTTGACAGCCGCGCCGAATCACGTCGAAGCACTCAGCAATCGCGGCGTCCTGCTCCTGGAGCTGGATCGCCCGGAAGCGGCGCTGGCGAGCTTCGACCGCGCGCTGGAACTCGCACCGCAGCTCAGCAAGGCGCTCAATAATCGCGGTAATGCGCTCCAGAGCCTGAATCGCTTTCAAGAGGCGGTGGCAAGCTTCGACCGTGCCATCGCACTCGAGCCGCAGTTCTTCGAGGCGCTGCGCAACCGCGGCGGTGCGCTGCGTAAATTGGGACTCGCCCAGGCGGCGCTCGCAAGCCTCGATGCAGCGCTGCAAATCCGGCCCGACGCGCAAGCCCTGCTCGATCGTGCCGAGACATTGGTCGAGCTCCAGCGCCACGCGGAGGCGATCGACTGCCTGACGCGGTTGCTCGAGCTCGCTCCGGATACCGACTACGCGCGCGGTCTGCGGCTGCACCTTCAAGGACTGTCGTGCGATTGGCAGAGCTACGACCAGCATGCACGGAGTCTGGTCGCCTCGATCGAGGCCGGCCGGCGCGCGGATTATCCGTTTCCGTTCCTGTCGGTCAGGGACGTTGCGGCGGCGCAGGCGCGCTGCGCCAAGGCATTCGTGGCCGATAAATTTCCTGCTTCCGCCGCTCCCCTGTGGCGGAAAAAGCGCTACGGACACGCGAAAATTCGCATCGGCTATCTCTCGGGAGATTTTCGCCAGCATCCCGTGTCAGCCTTGATGGCGCGCGTATTCGAGCTGCATGACCGGAAGCGATTCGAAACGGCCGCATTCTCGTTGCGGCCCGCCGAGCGAAGCTCACTGGGGGAGCGGGTCAGGGACGCGTTCGATTCGTTCGTCGATGTGAGCCAGATGAGCGATCGGGCGATTGCCTCGCTGATGCGCGACCGGCAAATCGACATCGCGGTCGATTTGATGGGCTTCACTCAAGGATCGAGAACCGCGATCCTGGCACACCGGCCCGCGCCGGTGCAGGTGAATTACCTCGGATTCCCCGGCACCACGGGCGCTCCGTACATGGACTACCTGATCGCGGATGAATTTGTCATTCCGGCCGCGCATCGCCAACACTACACGGAGAAGATCGTCTGGCTGCCGGAGTGCTTTCAAGCCAACGACGACCGGAGAGCGGTCGCCGTCGGCGTGCCGTCCCGCCGGCAGTTCGATTTGCCGGATTTCGGCCTGGTGTTCTGTTGTTTCAACAATAATTATAAGATCAATCCGGCCTGCTTCGATGTCTGGATGCGTCTGCTGCGCTTCGTGCCCGGCAGCGTCCTGTGGCTGGTCGCGGAGGACTCCCCGGTGCGGGATAATCTGCGGCGTGAGGCGCGCAGCCGCGATGTGGATCCGCATCGGCTGATTTTCGCGGACCGCATTCCCTACGACGATCATTTGGCGCGCCTGCGCTGCGCCGATCTGTTCCTCGATACCGTGCCGTTCAACGCGGGCACCACGGCAAGCGATGCATTATGGGCAGGTGTGCCGCTCGTGACCTGTACGGGCAAAGCGCTGGCTGCGCGAATGGCCGGGAGCTTGCTGACCGCCGTCGGGCTTCCCGAACTCGTCACGGACAGCCTCGAGGCCTATGAGTCGCTGGCACTCGATCTCGCGAGGTCGCCGTCGCTATTGGCCGATGTTCGTGCGCGGCTCGCGGTCAACCGTCTCAGCTCGCCGTTATTCGACAGTGAGCGGTTCTGCCGCCATCTAGAATCGGCCTACGTCTCCATGTGGGAGCGGGCAGAGCGCGGCAAGGCGCCCGAGAGCTTCGCGGTCCCCCGGCTGCCGCCTACTGCGCCTCGCACTGCACGCCCAGACAGAACATCTTCACGGTAATGAAGGTCGGCTGAAGGTTGTCCGTCAGCTGCTGATAGTTTGCAGCGCTGCCGAGATCCTGGCTCAACTGTTCCACCGCATTCTTGCTGGCGTCACCGAGCGAATTCGCGCCCGACAGGGCGCCGGCCAGCGCACCCGCTTCGGATACGGGCACGCCGGTCGATGTGCCGACCACGGTAATGTTGCCGGCCCCGATGACCTGCACCGCCGCGATATTGAGATTGCCGGCCACCCGGATGCCGGCATCGCCGGCATTGACGTCGCCGTTGGGAGCGATGAGATTCACCAAGCCCGCGGTTTCGTTCGGACCCGTGAGCAACTGGCCGATGCCGCTGCCGGACACATCATTGACCGGATTGACGAAGACGGTGCCGCTGGAGCTGGTCTCGACCACAGGCGGCGGCGCTCCCGATGCGCTCTTCGCGCCGTTGCCGGCATCGATGCTGCCGTTGGAGGCCCACAGAATGATGTCGCCGCCCTCGAGCGTGAGAATTCGGGACTGATTCACTTCATAGTTCTGGTCGGCGAATCCTTCGATGGCTCCCTGACCCAGCACCAAGATGCCGAGATTGGCGGCCGCGGCGACCGTTGGGGTGGTCGTTGCCTTGATCCCGTTGAGGGCGGCCGACGGGTTCGGCACGCCGACGATGACCGACCCACCCGGCACCAAGAGATTGATGTTGCCGCCTTGCTCGGTCTTGAGCTGGCTATAGAACATGTCGATGTCGCCCTGGTAGCTCAACGCGTTGCCTTGCGCATTGGCGACCGGAAACAGGGTGTTGATGGCGGCGAAGCCCGGGGCGTAGCTCGCGCCCTGCGTGGTGTGCGCGAGGCCCGTGGTGCTCAGCACGTCGCTGAGCACCTGGGACAGCAGCGGCAATTGCTGCGCGGGAGTGAGCGCCTCGAAGGCCGTCAACGCCGCACCGTAGCTCAAATTGGCATCGGAAAGCGGATAGAGCTGCTGCATGTAGGCGCTGAGCGCGCTCGCGTAGATGCTGGCAGTGCCTGCGGCATCGGGGGCGAGGTAGCTATCGATGAACGACTCATACGCCGGCTGCCGGAGGCCGCCGCCTGAGTTGCTGCCGAAGCCGGCGCCGGCGATGAGCGAGGCACCGTTCGAGGGGAGCCGCGGATCGGTCAAATTTCCGGTGGTCACGATGCCGGCCGAGTCGCCGAGGTTCAGTGAGCCGCCGGCCAGCACTTCCAGATAGCCTGGGCCGGCGAGCAAAATTCCGCTTGGATTCTGCAGCAGCTGGTTCGTCAGCGGTGCGGTCGGCGTCGAATAGCTGATGTTGCCGCCGGCCTCTATCAGCGTGACATCCGAGGGATTGAGATTCTTGCCCGCATAGTTGAGGTCCGTGATGTTACCGCCGGCGATCACATCGGCGGCCTTGGGCAGTGTGACGTCGGCCGCGGAAATGCTGCCGGTGTCGGCGACGATGTAAACCGGCTGAGTCTCGTTCTGATAAAGCGGCTGCTGCGGCAAATCGGTGTTGTCGATATTGGCGGGAGCGCTTGGCGCGGACTGCGGCGCGAGCGGGTTCGGCCAAGAAGCCGGCGCGGTCTCGTACATCTGGATCCCCAAAATACCGCTGGGGTTTGCCGCGGATGCGCCCGTGATGGAGCCCTGCGCCAGCAAACTCAAATTCCCGGTAGCCGACGGGAACATATTCAGACCGCCGTTCGCGCTGTTTACGCTGATATTGCCCGACAAAGCCGCAATATTGACGACCGGCGGGTAGTAATAGCCAAACTCTCCGGGAAGAGCGTATAGATCGGGCACTCCACCGTTGATGCTATCCAGCAAGCTCACCGGCAGGACGGAGCTTTCGTTTTGCAGCACGACGTCGCCGCCGGAGCTGACGATATTCAGCGCGCTGCTCGGTCCGTAGATAAAATAATAAGCGGCCGGACGGCTGGCTTGACTGTTGCTGATCGTGAGCGGAGTGGTCGTGCTGTTGCCGACCGAGTTGACCGTGACCCCCGTGCGTGCGCTCACGTCGAACGTGCCGATGCCGACCAGCAGCACGGGGAAGAGCGGTGTGCTCAGCGGTGTCGCGAGAATCTGTTGCGAAACGGCGGGAATTTCCGCGCCCAGCGTCGTGCCCGAAGTTAACGCACCGCCCGCGCTGATCGAAGCGTTGCCCCAATCGTCTTCAAAAACCCCGCTCTCGATGTTGCCCCCCGCCTGGACCTGGAGATTGCCCGCGCCGTACACCAGCAGATTCGAACTCAAGGGGGTCGTCCCACTGAGACCCAGCAACTCACCCGTCGACGGAATCACCGCGGAGACGTTGACGATATTGCGCCCCGCGGTCAAAGAGACATTGCCACCGCCGAGAGCGCCGATGCCCTGCTCGAAGTTGCCGAACACGACCCACCACGTCGTATTCTTGCCGATGACGCCCGTCGGGGTGATCGTGCCCTGCCGCCACAGCCAATCGGACGCCAACTGCTCGCTCGGCGCGCTCATGATGTCATCAGCAGCAGCCACGCTGATGTTGCCGCCATCGGTGGGATACGATGCCGTGAACGGGTCCCTGCCGTTCCCCGTCGGCGGTGTGAACAGCGCCGCCTGCACCGGGGTGAGCGTGGAGGGAATGCCCGCGGTATAGATGACGCTGCTCAGAGGATTGCTGGCCACCGCCTGCAAATTGCCATTGCTGTCGTAGCTGTAGTTGTACCCCAGCAGCACATCGCCGCCCGCTGCGATATCGATGCTTCCGTCGCCCGTGCGGATGAGATTGCCGGGCGTCACGATCACGTTGCCCGCGTTTGGCGTCAGGGTGCCGGTGGTGCTGGCGGTCGAGATCGGCTGCGTGATGACCGCGAGCGGGTTGGCAGCCGTCAAATTCGCACCCGCCGTCAACCGATACGAGGCCGAATCGACGTCGGCGGCCGATTCGCCGAAGCTCCAATCCGCCACCGATTGACCGTCGTTCGTGAAACCGTCGCTCAGCGAGGAGTTGAAGATCAGATTGCCGGCGGCGCGCAAGGTGAGATTGATTGGCGCGCCGAGCGCGGCATTCCAGCTGTCGAGATCCCAGGCGGCAGTGCTGTTGTCGAGCACCAGATCTCCGGTACTGTCGATCTCGATGCCCGGGCGCACCTGCACGACGTTATCGGCCAATCCAAGACCGGCCACAATGGCCGGGGCATTCGCCTCGAACGTCGCTGCGTCCGAGAAGAGAATCCCATTCAGATCGGCGATGTCGCAGGATCCGCCGGTACCGCAACCCGAATCGGTGCTGCCCAGATCATTGGCGGAATAGGCCTTGAATCCTTCCACGACCACGGCCTGCCGGCTGACGATGATCACGCCCGGCGCGTTTTGCACCTGGATCTGCACGTTGGAGTCATCGGCGGTACGGGGCGCGCGCAGCGTCAGCGTGCCGTCGGTGCCGGCGGCCCCGCCGCCCTGCATGCTGATGAGCGTCGGGTGTTGCGCGGTGCCTCCGTCGATGGTGAGGTAGCCCGCGGCCGTACCGAGGGTGATGCTGCCGCCTTGTGCAGGCGCCGGATTGCCGTTGACACCCACCGGACCCGCCGCACCCGCGTTGGCGAGCAGCTGCGCACCCGATTCCAGGGTCAACCCCGTGCCGGCCCATAGCTGAATGGCGCCGCCGTCCGTGTCGAGGGCGTTGCCTCCGCTGGTGTTGATCGTGCCGGACACCGCAATTGAGCCCTGGTTGGAAGTCGACAGCTCGAAGCTGCTGGCAGTGATGTTGCCGACGTTGACGGCCTCCCCGCCGGTCTGCAATGACAACGCACCCGTGAAACCGCTGTTCGACAGCGAGCTGGCCAGGGCCGCAAACCCGGTGCCGCCGAGACCGCTGTTCTCGTCCAAGGTGAGGTTGCCTTGCATCTGGCCCGCCGGGGCGCCGCCCTGGAGCGTGGCGCCGGCAAACTGGAACGTGCCCTGCGGCGCCGAAACGGTAAGGCTGCCCGCTCCGCCGCTTACTTTTCCGTTCGGCGATGAGGTGCCGGACACATCGATCGTGGCGCCGCTCAACACGACCACATTGCCGGCATTCGCGACCAGGGAGATCTGCCCGCCGGCGGCGACGGCATCGGTGACCACGAAATTCTGAGCGGAACCCGCAGCGCCGGTGATGGATCCCTTGCCCAGATCCACGTCACCACTCGTGGCCTGCAGAGTGATGATGCCGGCCGGCAAATCAATGACACCGTTCTGTGCAATCGAACTGCCCTCGATCGACAGCTCGCCGCCCAGAGGCGCCGCCGGCAAGGTGACTTTGCTGGGAGCCGCGGGCAGCATGGTCACGGCACCGGCGGTGACAATGGATTGGGTGGAGGCGCTGGCCGCGGTCAACGCGGCGCTTTGCAGGGTCAGGGGGACCGCGGCGTTGCCGATGCCGACATTGAGCGTGCCGGTACCCTGACCTTGAATGTCGCCTTCGGCGTCGAGGTTGACGGCACTGAAGCCGGCGAGGGTCTTCTTGCCCGTACCCAGGGTAATTTGTCCGCTTTCCGTGGAGTTCGCCGCCTCGGCGAGCAGCGTCAACGAGCCGGTACCGCTGGGCGACGAGCTGTAAACGCTCGCCGGTGTGGTCGTGTCGGCGTTCGGATTCACGTTGGAATTCTGCAAGGTGATCGCGCCCGCCTGCAGCGTCTTGTTGCCGGTGCCGTAGCCGTCCACCGCCCACGCCTCCAGCGTGATGCCCGCCAGGCCGGGATTGGCGGAGTTCGGGGTACCGAGATTGACGGTGCCGTACATATCGATGGTCGAGGTACTGCCGATGGTCAGCGCGGTGAGCCCGGTGAGCTCACCCAGTAATTGCGTCGAGAGGTCGAGACCGCCGGGAGCGCCCTTGCCGGTGGGTACGTCGCCGAGACTGACGCGGCTCGAATAGAGTCCCAGTGCCGGTGCCGATATGGTCGCACCCGGTTGCGCCGTGGTATCGCCGGTGCTGTACAAGAGCAGGCTGCCGCCGGCGGTCACCGACGCTCCGGCACCGACCGACAGCAGGCCGGCAGGATTCTGCGGTACAGCCTGGCCTGCGGAGTTGCTGGTCTCGACGGTCAATGGCGCCGCGGCGCCGCTCGAGGCCCGCAGCAGCGCCCCCGCGCCCTGCAGCACCAGCGCCGTCGGCGAGGTATCGAGAGTGCCCTTGGCGGTGATCTCGGCACCGGGATCGAGCGTGATCGTATTCTGGGCCGCGAGAACGATCTCGGAGGCGGTGAGCGCAACCGCGGTGTTGTCGAGTTCTATCCCTTGCGTGGCGCCTGCCGTAATGACTTCGCCGGCCGTGGTGTTTTGCGTGGTCGCGCCGAGCACCACGGTTTGCGCACCGAGAGCATCGAGCGACTGCGCGTTGACTTGCAGCGCGCCGGCGGCGTTCCCCGCCCCGGCCGGTGTCGCGGAATCGACCACCAGAATGTTGGGCGCCTCGATCGACACCGCTCCGCCCGAACCCTGGACGGTGATCGGGCTGCCGCCGGAGGTCGTACCGGATTCGTAGCTGCCGGTGGCAAAGACGATCTTGCCATTCAGTGCGAGCGCGCCCGTCGCCGAGATCTGCAAGTCACCGGCATCGGCGGGCAGACTGGGGATCGCGGTCTGATTCGCAGCGGCGGCGGCGCTGAAGAATGCATTGGCGTAGGTGTCCGTGTATTGAGACTGAGTTCGCACCACGCTGTCGGGCGCGATCAGCACCGTGGAGTTGAGACTGTCGGCGATAGTGGTGCCTGCGACCCCGAAACGGGCGGCCGCCAGATAGGCGCCGTCGCCTTGCTGAACGGCCGGACCGGACACGATGCCGCTATCCGCCTTTTCGATTTGCACGGCGTAGGCCCCGGGCAGCAGCGCGTAGTACGCCGGCAGCAAAGCATAGACGCCCGCGGCGAGACCTGGCACACCCGATACGTAGATGGTCTGATTCCCGGTGGCTTTCGAGCCCGTTTGATATTGCGAGTCGATCGGGGAGAACGCGGAGCCCAGGCTCGGCAAGATCGCATAGGTGTAGGCGCCGGTCGCCGCATTGGCGGGGCTCAATACATCCTGCGAGCCGCCCTCGCCGGCGATGAACTCATAGGCGTACAGATCGCCGCCGCCGGACAAATCGACGGTCGCGCCTTTATTCACCGAGACATCGGCGCCGTTCAAGTTGACGGCTTTGGCGGGCGGTGCATTGATCACTTCGGTGATGAGAGAGTCCGGTGAGTAGGTCCATTGCTGGCCATTGACCGTTGACCCGTAGGGAATCACGAGACCGTTCGCCGACACGGACGTGACGCTGCCGGCGGTCAACGTGACCGAGCCCGGGATGGCCGCCCCGGTGGCGGAGTCCACCCCGTTCACCGCATTCAACGTGATTTCGCCCATCGGAGCGCGCAACACGCCGCCCTGGGTGATGCTCGGAGCATTGATGGTCAGAATGCCGCCGGCGGACAGCGGCGCCGAGCCGGTTCCCGGGGAGGACGCGATGGTGACCGACGAACCCGAGGTGATCGTGAAATCGGTATTCGTCGTGGGGTAGATCTGCTGCGCCTGCAGGGTCAGATTGCCGGTGGTGTCGAGTGCCGAGCGCAGACTCGGTTCGCTCGTGTCCCCCGGAGCAGTCTCGAGCGCGGGCGGCGTATTGACCGGGTTCTGCGCCGACGTGAGGCGAATATCGCCGCTGCTCGCCAAGTTTTCACTGCTGAATCCGCTCCAACCGCTGATACCCCGAATATCGATCTGCTGTGCGTTGACGGACAGGGTCGCCGTGCACTGCGCGCCGCAGTTCGGCGCCAGCACCGTGGCGACATTGGGATTTGGACCGCCGCCGCTGGTCGGTGTGTCGAAATAGTCCTGTTGGTTATAGTAATTGCCGAGCGCGACGTAGGCAGAGTTCAGGTGCAGGGAGGCGCCGGGATTTCCCTGCAGCACCGGTGCATCGAGGGTCAGACTCGCCGCCGCCGATAGAGAGACCGCGCCCTCGATGTAAATGACATCGGCGCTCTTGAGCGTCACACTGTCGAAGCCGCCCGCGGCGATGGTCGCCGTGCTGATCTGCGCCGTGCCGCTCTGCAGCTGATTCGACGGCACGTAGTCCGCCGGACTGCTCAGCGTCAGGGTACGAGTGCTCAAGGGAAAAGGATCGATGGTATTGCCGGCATCGGCCGCGACGGTGGTGCCGTAATCGAACAGGTCGATCCCCAGGCTCAAGGCGCCGCCGCCGGCTCCGGCCAGCGGCGATCCGTTGAACGTAGCGGCTTGTCCTCGTAGATTCCCCTGCAGCACGATGCCTTCGCGGGCGTCGATGTCGATGTTGCCGGCGTTGCCCGCGACTACGGTCGGCGTTACGCCGTTGGAGCTCACGACATCGATGACCGCGGCGGTGCCGCTCACGTCGATGACCGAACCCGGGTCGGTGACGACGTAACCCTTGTTCGCCTGCAGCGAGATGGTTCCGCCGGCGAGTACCGAGCCCTGGCGATACCCCAGGGGATCGAGCGTATTGATCTCGGCATAGGCCGGCGCCGCGAGCAGCGCTTGCGGGCCGAGCACGATCTGTTGATTCGCGACGTATTCACCGCTCGGATTCTCGTCGAACTTGCTGCTTCCCAACTGCAGCGTGATGTCGCCGGCCGGCGCGAGGATGGTACCGAGCACGGTTATGCTGCCGACCTCACCGTCGGTCGTGAGACTCACGCTGGCCAGGGGATCGGTGATGATCGAGGCGTTTTGCGCGAGCAGCACAGTGCCGTTGCCGGAAGTGCCCGTACCGTCGGGGGCTCCCGTAAAGGTATAACCGGTGGAGGTGAAGCTGACGCTGGCCGGCGATCGCTCGGACTGCGGCAGCTCCTCCAAGGCCGTGAAGCTCCCCACGTTCGAGCCGGTGGGCTTGAGCAGCATGTCCTGGGTGAACACCAGGCTTTCCTGGATCGGCGCAATGGTGACGGCTTCGGATGCGCTGGGAGCGGCACTTCCGATGATTACGTCGTTTTGGCCGGTGATGCTGTAGCTGGCGAAGCCGCGATTCGCGAAAAAATCCGGACTCAACAGCAGCTCGCCGGGCGTCCCCGACGCGGACCACCCTACCGTGACGGAACCTGAGCTGATGGACAGGGATCCGCCGGCGCCGCCCACCAAACCGGCGCCGAGCAGTGCCGCTCCAGTGCCGATCGAGACGGAACCTTGATAGGGGGCATCGTTCAGCGGGAGGAAAGAGGCGGACAGGTTGATCGCGCCCGCACTGCCGGGCGTGAGCTGATTGCCGTCATTGATCCAGCCGCCGCCGGAAACGTCGATGCGGCTGCCGGTGCCGAGCACGACATTGCCGTTCCCGGCGTTCAACGTGACATTCCCGCCATTGATCGCGATCGGCGCCGTTGCCGATGCGTTATCCGACAACAACGGCGAATCATTGACCCAACTGCCGCTGACATTGATGACGGCGCCTGCGCCGAGGCTGATGTTGTGGGCGGTGACATCGCCGGAGGACTGAGGTTGCGTGGTGAGGGTGACGGCGCTGGCAGCGCTGACCGCCGCGCCCGGGGGCGTCACCGTCGCATCTACCATGGATATAAACGAGAACACGTTCCCAATGCCGGCGGCCGTGTTGCTCGCAGCAGCACCGGAGGCGCCGAGACTGCCGGCTATGCTGATGTTGCCGTCGATGGCGATCGATTGATCGGTGGTAATGGTCAGCGACCCGCCTGCGGCGAGATTCAGATCGGTGCCGGCAGGCAGGTATACGGCGGTATTCGCGGGGACGTTCACGGCGGTTCCGGCCGGGGGATTCACGACGCCGTTGCTGTAGATCGCGATGCGGCTGAAACCGCTGTCGGCGAGCTGGGCCGGCGACAGCGTGGTCACCGATTGTAGAGCGGCGGGCAAAGTGACATTGAGATCCGCATAATCGAAGTCGCTGCCGAGGATATCGGTTGCGCCGTTCGTGAACAGGACGGCGGGTGCGCGATAGTCGGGCTCGTTGTTGGAGTTCTTGCAATTGCAACCGAGCTCGAACAACCCCCCTTGCGCCAACGTGCCCGAGGTTCTCTGGTACAGCCCGGCAACGGTGCTCCCGAGCATGCTGCCCCGAAGGTAAACTTCCGGGCCCAGGACCTCGATCTCGCCGGCGTTCGCGCCCTGCGTGTAGCCGGGATAATAAGTCTGAGCGCTGACGCTCGTCGCCACCCCCCAGGTGGGATCCGTATAGGAATAACTGCTGGCGACGCTGACGTATTGGATATCATTCGGCGCATCGCTGATGCCGTACACCTCGCCATTCGCGGCCAGCAGCTTGGTGGTCGCGGGCCCATAGCCCCCCTGATAGGCGATGCTCCCGCCCGATACGTTCAGGGTCGAGCCGGCGCGAGCGATCACATCTCCGTCGGAGTTCAATTGGATGCTGCCCGCGGCCGTCAGCACCTGGTCGATGCCGACCTGAATATTGCCGGTGTACGGCGCCACGCTGAACAGCGTGGAGCCCTGGTTGGCGTTGACGGTGACGGTGGTACCGTGCAGAAATCCGTTGCGAAGCAGGGGATCGTTCTGCAGATCATCGCCTTCCAGCGTGACTTGAATGATCTCATTCGTGGCCGCAACCGGCACATCGGTGAGGCCCGATACATCGATGCTGCTGCCGCTGGCCAGATAAATTCTACCGCCGTCGTTGTACGCGGTGCCGGGCACCTCGAATTGCTGACTGGGATTGGTCGCCGCGTTCACCAGCACCGTCGCTCCCGGCGCGCGGACCGACGCGTTGCCCTGCAAGGTCACCGACTGTCCGACCATTGCAACCTGCGAGGGGATGAAATTGACCAGATTCTGTTCGCTGACCGTCGCGGTGCTGGTGGTGTCCGGGAGCACTTCGGTTAGGCTGCCCGGCGCCAGCGTCAGTTGACCGCCTTGGTTCGGCAACAGGGTGCCGAAACCCGGGGCGTTGTCGTTGTAATAGGATTCCTGCTGGCCGGTGGAATCCGTGGCGGAGGTATCGCCGGCCACCAGATAGATCGAACCGTTGGCGCTCACCGACGTGGTCGCCGACACCGTCCCCTCTTGATTGACGATCATGCCCGCCAAGGTCACGTTGCCGCGCGGCGCCGTGATCTCTCCCTGGTTCGTGACGCTGCTGCCGGTACCGCCTGCGTTCACCTCGATGAGCAACCCGCGCAAGGAGGGATCGGTGCTCGCGGCAAGATAGACGGTGTTGCCGGCCGCCAGAATCGCCTGGCCGTCCGGCGTCGAGATCGTGCCCTGATTGCTCACCGCCTGGCCCAGCAGCATGATGCGCCCGCCGTCGGCGGCTGTGAGCTGCGCGCCGGGCTGGACGCTGACGGTGCAGGGCGCAGGAGTGCAGGAGTAATATCCGCCGGACCCCGTCGTGGCGGCGCTCGTCTGAAATACCGCAGGCAGCGTGCCCGGAATGGCTGCGTTGCCGTTATTCGACAATATCCCGTTCTTGAAGAGGGCGTCCGGATCCGTCGACCCGGCTGGCTCGGCGAAATTCAGCGTCGATGCCGTCAGCCCGCCGACGTTGATCTGAGCTCCTTTGTCGAACACGATGCCGTTCTGGTTGTAGAGGTAGACCTGGCCGTTGGCGTTCAACGCACCGGCAATGACGCTCGGGTTCGCACTCCAGATGTTGTTCAGCACCTCGGCGGTTGCGGAGGGTTGCAGGAAATTGACCTTGTAGCCGCTCGCGATATTGAAGTTGGCCCAATTAAGGACGGCGTTGGCGGTGGTCTGAGTGATGTTCATCACGTTGCCGCTGACCGAGGCGCCGGCAGCGCCATAAGTCACGAAGCTCTGCGCAGAGCTGCCGCAGTTGCCCGCGAGACACGGGGTGGGTAGCGTCGGCAGGGGCGGTTTGGCCCCCGCGGCGGCGCCGACGAGGCACACGATGAAAAGCCCAATTGCGCCCCAGGCACGCGGATTGAGACGCCGGGCTATTCTGCGAGTCGATGCCATTGTTCTGCCTGAAGGAGCCGTGGGCAAATCGCATCGCGGGCGCGGTTCCACGGACGGTCTACTTATGCGTCAAGGATATAAATAGAACATTGCACCGTGATGAAGCGGCGTTCGTCACGCGTCCGTCATACCCGATGCTTAGCGTTCGGAGAATGAGTACCGACCAGGCGCTGCATTTACGCGCCACGCGCTTGATGGAAATGAACAGGCTCCCGGAGGCGCTCGCGGATCTCGATCGCGCCATTCGGCTGCGTCCGGATTCGGCTGCGATTCACATCAACCGCGGCAACACGCTGTTTCGGCTGGGGCGGCTGGAAGAGGCGCTCGCGGGTTACGATACCGCGCTCGCGCTGACGCCGAACAGCGCGGATGCCGCGTTCAACCGCGGCAATGTCCTGCTCAAGCTCGGGCGGTGGGCGGAAGCTCTGCGCAGCTACGATGCCGCGATTACTCGCCGCCCTGAATTCTCGAAAGGGCATCATTATCGCGGGATGGCGTTACGCCGGCTGCGGCGCCCCGCCGAGGCGTTGGCCAGCTTCGAGCGGGCGCTCGCCATCGACTCGAATTATCGCGATGCCTGGTGCGGCCTGGCGAACGCCCTGCGCGATCTCGGGCGGTTCGATGAAGCGCTCGCGGCCTATGATCGCACGCTGCAGCTCGATCCGGACGCTCTCGAGGCGCTCGCCAATCGAGCTCGAGTGCTCCTGTCTCTCAACCGGCCGGCGGAGGCGGGCGAGTCCCTGGAGCGCCTGTTCCTCGTCGATCCCCGGACCGCGCCGGGCTACAACTTCGCGCTGGGCAATCTGCTGCATGCGCGCCTGTTGTGCTGCGATTGGCGGGAGTACGAGGTGATCCTGCGGGCCATCATTGCGGGGGTTCAGGCCGGCAAGCCAGTCACGTTGCCGCCCCTGTTCATTGCGACCCTCGATTCGGCCGCGGCGCAGCTGCGATGCGCGCGCCGGTTTGTCGATGACAATTGGTCGGTGGACGGCCTCGCGCCATGGAGCGGACGGCGCCATCGCCACGACAAAATTCGGGTTGCGTATGTATCCGCGGATTTTCGCGAACATCCGGTGTCGTTGCTGATGGCAGGCATCTTCGAGGCACACGACCGGGAGCGGTTCGAAATCACCGGGATATCACTGCGGCCGCCCGACGAGAGCGCGATCGGCACACGGGTCCGGGAAGCCTTCGGCCAATTCGTCGATGTGACGAAATACACCGACGAGGAGACGGCGGCGCTGCTGCGCGAGTCGGCAATCGATATCGCCGTGGATTTGACGGGCTACACCGATGGGTTTCGGGCGGGAATATTCGCGCGCCGCGCGGCACCCATCCAGGTCAATTATCTCGGATATCCCGGCACGCTCGCCGCGAATTACATGGATTACCTCATCGCCGATCGCACCGTCATTCCGGAGGCCGACAGGGCGTACTACAGCGAGCGAATCGTGTACTTGCCCGACTGTTACCAGCCGAACGATGACCGGCGCGCGATCGCCGAGCGCACTCCGACGCGGGCGGAAAGCGGTCTGCCCGAAACGGGCTTCGTGTTCTGCAGCTTCAATAATCACTACAAAATTCATCCGCCGATGTTCGATGCGTGGATGCGGCTGCTGCGGGCCGTCGACGGCAGCGTGCTATGGCTGGCGATGAAGGGCGATACGGTGACGCACGGCTTGCGCCGTGAGGCGCAGGCGCGCGGCGTGGCGCCCGAGCGGCTCATTTTCGCGCCGCGCCTGCGGCAGTTGCCGGATCATCTGGCCCGATACCGCCTGGCGGATCTGTTCCTGGATACGCTGCCTTTCAATGCGCACACGACGGCGAGCGACGCCCTATGGGCGGGACTGCCGGTGCTGACGTGCCGCGGCGGCTCATTTGCAGGCCGGGTGGCGGCCAGCTTGCTCACGGCGGTCGGACTGCCGGAGCTGATCGCCGAGAGTCTAGCGGACTACGAAGCGCGCGCCCTGCGGCTCGCGCTCTCCCCGGCCGAGCTCATGCAACTGCGCACCCGCCTCGCGATCGGCCGTCTCAGCAGCCCGTTGTTCGATACGGCCCGCCTCTGCCGACACCTCGAGGCCGCCTACATCGCGATGTGGGAACGATGGCAGCGCGGCGACCGGCCGGAAAGCTTTCAAGTTTCGGCGTCGGCGTAAGCTCTTCAAAAAAACGCCCCGTGTCGCCACGGGGCCCCGATCTTCCTATCGCAAGATCCTGTTACAGAGGGTCCACTCCGTAAGCGATCGAGCCGCCGGCGCCGCTGGCACCGGAGTCCGTCGCGTCAAAGCTCGGCTGCAGCGGAGCCGCCGTAACCCGGTTACGCGTATCGAGCACCACGCCCGCAACCTGAGCGGCAGCCAGCACAGGATCGACGAGCACGCCCGTCACCGACAACGGGAATGCCTTTCCTGAATTAGCACCGGCAAGCGATGACGCCTGCAGGTTATTGCGGATCGCATAGGCGATGGCTACGTTCGGCGGGGAACCGGCCGGCGCCGTCGTGATGCTTCCGGGCGAGGAAGCGACGAGCAGACCCGAGCGGTAGTTGAACGAGTTCTGCAGGAAGTAGTCGTACGCGCCCGTGACGACATTCGTGTACGAGGTGGAGGTCGTGCCGTTGATGTTGTCGGTCGCCCCGCCGGTATCGATACCGACGCCGTCGATCTTGACGAACGAGTACGCCGTCGCGCCGCCCACCAAATTCAGAGCCGGAGCTTCCTGGGTTGCGAGAACCGTGATCGCATAATCGCCGGCTGCATTGGCGTTCTCAAGGTCCGTCACGCAGGCCGCCGTGCTGGCTTCCTCGACGTCCTGATAGCCGCCCGAAAGATTCAGGATGGTGTCGCTGTATCCGCCATTGACATTCGAAGCCGTCACGCTGTTGGGCTTCAGGGCGGCGCCGCTGTAGCCGATGCTACCCGGGTAGTTCAGGAAATACTGATTCTCGCCGGCCTTCGTGCCCGAGCCCGAGCCGCGGTCGAGGAACCAGATCGGCTTGGAAGGGAACTGTGTGCCATCGTCGGCGAACAGCTGAGCCCAATTGGTGATCGTGCCCGAGAGGATGCCGGCAATCTCCGACTTGGTGAAACTCGTCTTGGGATGCGCGAATGCCGAGGTGCCCTTGTACACGGTATTGGTGACGGCGATGCCGAACACGTCGTCGTAGATGCCCTCTTGGGCAATGCCGGCGAGCTGCGGCGGCGTGAGCGCGGGCGTGCCGTTCAGGTTGTACGGGTAATTGAACAACGGAACTTCGACGTCAGTCACGCCGAAATCGGTGGGCTGATTGTTCGAATCGACCGCCGTGAACGTGTAGCTCGGGTTCGAGGGAGTGGGTGTGCCGGAGTTGCCGGTCGCGGTGGCGCTCAGGATCGAGGCAACCGTCGGGTACGCCAGCAACGAGTTGGCGGACCCGGAGGCATAGGCCAGCGGGAAGGCGCCGTTCGGGAAGCTGCCGTGGTTGAACTTGTAAATGAACAGGATGTTCGTTGCGGTCGTGAACGGCGCATTAGCCGCGGACGGATTGGTCGTGCCCGTCACGATCAGATAGCTGCCGCTCAGACCCTTGCCCGTATCGGTGTAGACATCGACGGTGCTCGGCGTCAGCAGATTGTAAAGGGCCGAATACACCGAGTTCTCTTGGGCGGAGCCGCCGGCTTCGTAGAAGCTGTAGGTGATGGTCGCGGTGGGTGCGAGAGCATGCGCGCTCGTGCCCAGTACCGTGGCAACTGCCGCGGCAATTAGTTTGGAAGAAGACTTCATGAGCATTTCCTCGTGTAAATTGGGTTCGGGATTTTCTTACGCGGCGGCGCCGTTCAGAGGAGCCTCTTTGGAGCCAGGCTGGCCGCGACGCGCGACGAGACCCATCAGACCGAGGCCCGACAGCATCAGCAGCAGCGGGGTCGGAAGCGGGACGGGAGACGTACCGCCACCCGGCTCGGTGTAGGTCAGCAAGCCGGCCGAAGTCAGATCCCAGGAGCCCGTGAAGGTGGAAACCGAGGCGCCATTGCGCAACCCCGCCTGGTTGGTCGTCGTGACCGCGTAGAACGCCAAAGAGGTGTTGAGAGCCGCGTTGTCGCTGATTCCGCCCAGGTCGGCTTGCAGGTTGCCCTCGTAGCCGCCGTTATTCCACGTCGCGATGGCGATGGCACTGGTGCCATTGTAGGTTGCGCTGCCGAGCGGGTTGTTGACCTGACCGAGGAAGGTCCCGATCTGTGCCGCCGCATCGCTGCCCTTGTTGCCGGCGATCGTCGTCGGCTTGCTGACTGCGGTCGTCAACGTGGTGGCATACACTCCAGCGGCGCCGGGCTCGGCCGCTCCCACGACCGAGTAATCGAGCGTGTCGCCCGACCCTTCTCCGGCCACGAACGCAGCGTAAGCCGCAGAGACCGCGGACGATGCGGGATCGTTTGCGATGTTCAAGGAATAGCTGGTCGGGTCGGCAAAGGAATTAACCGACAGGCCTGTGTCGAACACGAACGAGGTGCCATTCGTCTGGTCGACGATGTTCAGGATAACGGTGCCGGCGGAGGTGGCGTTCGTGGTGGTCTGCGCAAACGCGCCACCCGAGCACGCGAGTGCCACGGCACCCGCCAGGACTGATAAGCCAGTTTTGATACGCATTGAGGAAGCTCCCATAGGGTTGTAAGAAAATCTTTTGAGACTCGCTGGTTATCCCTCCGGCAGCGGGGCGACTCTAGGTTGGTCGCGCGGCGCTTCAGGTCCCCATTGCTTCTCGACGGGGGCATCCTCTCAAAGCAACACGTCTATGGAGTGTCGATTCTGTGACGAAGGCATAACATTTGGCGATCGATCAGCGACGCGAGTACTGGATAATCTGCTGGTGTGTGTGGTAGCCGCATCGAAGCCGCGTCGAATTGAATGACAAATGTATTTCGATGCGACCAAACGGGAGCGATTATCGGCGCCGTCCGGTAGCGGCGCCGACCAATGAGTGATCTGGATGTAAATGCCCGCGGCGTTCGAGCGCCGTCTACGGCTTGATCTTCTCGCTTGCGAGCTTCAGCTGATATTCCTGCAGAATGTTCTCGATGCCCACTTCCTTGAGGCCGAACACCGGGTCTTTCTGGGAAAGCG
The DNA here is from genome assembly GCA_050012315.1 of Steroidobacteraceae bacterium. Taxonomy (GTDB): domain Bacteria; phylum Pseudomonadota; class Gammaproteobacteria; order Steroidobacterales; family Steroidobacteraceae; genus Bog-1198. The sequence goes on from JBEKHK010000001.1 coordinate 20,170, forward strand.
AGGCCCAGACGCCCTTGTTCTTGTAGCGCTCCAACACTTCCTCGGCGTAGCCGTAGAGCTTCAAATTCTTGTCCTCGCAGCTCGCGTTGGCGGTCTTGCTCTGCTCGAGGATCTGCTTGACCTGACCCAGCTCCGAGTCCCGCGCGGCCAGCTCTTTCGAGGCTTCATCGAGTTTGCCGCGTGCGGCCGCCAGCCGCTCATTGGCGTCGTTGAGCTTGTGCTCGAGCTCGGCTTGTGCGCCCTGTGCCGAGGTCAGCTTGGCATTCAACGACGCCTGCGCCGACTTCGATCCGCTTTGTGCGGCCTCGATTTGCTTGGCGGCCGCTTGCAGTTTCTGCTCAGCGTCAGCCTTGGCGCGGACGAGGTCGGCATTGTCCGATTGCGCCTGGTGCAGAGCCTCCTGCGTCCGGTGCAGCATTTCACGCGCCCGCGCCAGCGTCGCGTCCTCGTCGGCATGCACGATCGCGGGCGTGGCACAGGTCAGCAGGGCGGCGGCCAGTCCGGCCAGAACGTTGCGCATCGCTACCTCAGAATGACGTATTGATGTCGAGTTGAAGCACATCGATCGCGAGCGGCAGGCCGCCGACCGAGCTGTCCGCGCCGGCGAGCTCTACACCATCGATCTGCTTGGCGCTGAACCAGCGCAGATCGATGTAGCTGTTCTTCTCGAATGCGAATTTCCCGCCCAGGTAATAGCCCTGGGCATCCGTGCCGCCGAGATGGAAGTCCTGATCCGTGAAGGCGTCCAAGGTCGCATCCCGCTGCACCCAACGGTAGCCGATATAGCCCTGCCAGGCGTACTTTTGCCGCATGTCGGGATAGCCCACCGCAAAGCGCGTTTGCCAACCCCTGATTTGCCGATCCACCGGATAGCCCGTGCGTTGCTCGATCTCACGCTCGTTGAACCCGAGATTCTTCACCCAGTCGCCGTCGACGATGATGTGCGTCGGGCCGACGAAATCCAGATCGAGTTCGGTCGACACATTCAGCTCGTGGAATTTCGACGCCAGGCCCCACAGATAATTCTGGGTGCCGTTCTGTGCGTTGAGCAGGCCATCGATGTCGAACACCGTGTTGCCGGTCTGCCGGTACGGGGCGGCCGAATCGCTATATGCCGTGGAATAGACGGTCGGATTCGGGGTGCCCTCGATGTTGCGGTAGTCGTACAGCGCCACCGCGGTTTTGAGCGCCGCGGCATCGTCGAACTTCAGGTCGAATCCGCTCTGATAGGCGTACAGCCACTTGCTGGACGCGCTGTTCGTCGGGATGGGATCGATCTGCAGTATCGGCAGCGCGCCGGCCGTCGTGAAGAACGTCAGACCGGACGTGATCTTCGGCTGGAAGTCGATCACGATGCCCTCGAGGCTCACGTCGTTGGCCCAGACCAACGTGGTGGGCCTGAAGAACGGGTTACCCACCCGCCCGAGCCACAAGGTCGCCCAGGACTCGGGGCGATACGCCAGATAGGCGCGATCGAATCCCACGGTCGAGCGCGTTTCATAGTTGCCCAGCGTTTGATTTTCGGTGCCCGGGTTGCTGCCGGAACCCACGCCGCCCGTCGCCAATCGCATTCCCGCCGTCACCGTGTCGCCCACGGTCGCATCGAATCCGAACCGCGCCCGGATGCGCAGTCGATTGTCGGCCTCGGTGCTGTTGTCGATATTCACGCCGTAGGCCTGCAGGACCGCCACGGCCGCGTTCGGGGTGTTGTCGGTGGGGAATCGATCGGCCTCGTAGCGGAATCGAAAGTCGCCGTACCAGTTGAAATGTCTGAGCCATTCCGGAAATGCGCCGGGCTCGCCCCAGCGCTCGGTCTTCGCCTGCGCCAGCACGTCTTGCTTGACCTCCTCGCCGATCTCCTGCTTCACGGTCTCCGGAATATAGGGGACGCGCACGACGCCGGGCTCGACGGGAGGCGAGGCGGCGCCCGGAGGCGCCGCGGTGCCGCCGGCCGCGCCGGGTGCGGCGGCGGTGGCGGGGCCGCTCGCGGCCGGCGCCTTCGCCGCTCCGCCTGCGGTCACGCTCGGTGCGCCGCCCGCCGCACCGCCCGTCGTCGCGCCAGCCTGTTCGGCCCGCGCGATCAGCGCGTCGGCCTTTGCGCGGGTCAGCACCCCTTGCTCGACCAGAGCATTGACCAGAGCGATCGTGGTGTCGCGGAGCTTGCGCAGCTCGTCGGCTTCGTCGGCAAAACTGGGAGCCGCGACGGCCGACAACAGCAACATCACGAGCGCGTAACACCAACCGGCTTTCATAGTGAATCGATCCCTTCGTTTAAGTTATTTAGCGAACGCTGATTTCGAGGCCGACGGGCATGGGCATGTCCGCGACCGGCGCTTCGTTGACCCGGGTCAAATCGGCGAGCGCGGTGCGCACCGATCTCTCGGCCTCGCCGTCGCCGCCCGCCACGGTAACGCGTTGAACGGAGCCGTCGGGCAGCAGCCAGAGAAATACCTTGACGTTGGTCACCCTCAATTTATGGCGCGTGAGCTCGTCCTGAATCATCTGCTCGAGACGTGAGACGTAACCGGCGTAGCGCGAGCCGTCGCCGATGTCGCCCCCGATGTAGTCCTGCTTGACCTCGCCCGCGGCGAAGGCGCTCGGCCCCTCGCCGGCCTGCCCTTCCATCTTGAGCTGCTGCGGCTCGGGAGGCGTTTGCTGCTTGGGCGCCTCGACCTGCTGCTTCGGCTGCTCTTCCTTGGGCGGCGGCTTCTTTTCCTCGGGCGGCGGGGGCGGGGGCAGCGTATCGGGGAGAATCATGATGCGCGCGACCTGTCGCTTCGGCCCTTGCGGACCACGGCTCAAATTCATGCCGCCCAACACCACGGCGCCGATGAACCCCAGCATGCCGATGCCGATGAGGGCGCGGCGCAGCCACAGCCTGGCGGTCGACGCCCCGCCGCGGCCCGCGAGTTGATCGCTCATCATGAGGGTCCCCCGCGCATCAGGTGCCGATCCTGGCGGTGACCAACCCCATGTTGACGCCGAGGCTGTTGCAGAGGTCGATGACGGCGATGACCTTCGCGTACTGGGCGTGCGCATCGCCCTTGATGGCGACGGACATCTTCGGATCGCGCGACTGGGCCAGCTTGAGCTGCGCCTCGAGCTCCGCGAGGCTCACGCCCACCCCGTTGATCAGCACGGCGCCGCCGGCGAGCACCTGCACGACTTTCAGCTCGTGATGCTCCGTGACCGGCTTGTTCGAGGGCTTCGGCATGGTGATCGTCAAACCCTTAATCGAAGCCGTGGTCATGAGGATGAAGACGACCAGCAACACATAGGCCAGATCCAACATCGGCGTGACGTTGATGGTGTCGTAGGGCTTGGAATCGGTATTGACCTGCATGGCGGGCTCGGCGGGTTACGGCACGGCGCGCTTGGTGACCAGGCCGATCTCGGTGATATCCAGGCTCTTGGCCAATTCCAGAACGTCCATGATGGTTTGGTACTGAGTATCGGCATCGCCTTTCAGCACCACCGGAAGATTGGGATTCGCGGCCTTGTACTGCGCGAGGCTCGAGCGCAGTTGATCCATGCTCACGGGATAGGCGTCCAAATAGATGGACCCATCGGCGGTCACCGTGACGGCCCGGGTCTGCGGGCGGCCGAGGTTGTTGGCGGCCTGGGTGAGCGGCGAATGCACGCGCACGCCTTGCACGGCGGCGGTCGTCAGGATGATGAAGGTGACGAGCAGCACATAGGCCAGATCCAACATCGGCGTGATGTTGATGTCGTCGTAGAGCTGATTGGCTTCCTGCGGACCGGCAGACATCACTGCGCCCCGTAGACTTCGGCGACCCGGGTCACGAACTCATCGATGAAGATCTGCATGTCGGAGGAGATCGTCTTGATGCGCGATGCGAGGTAGTTGTAGCCGAACAGCGAGGGAATGGCGACGCTGAGCCCGGCCACCGTCGCGAGCAACGCGGCGGCGATACCCGGCGCAATGGCGTTGACGTTGACGTCGCCCGCGGCGGCGATGGACGCAAAGGTGATCATCACGCCCACCACCGTGCCGAGGAGCCCGAGGAAGGGGCCGCCAGCGATCGCGATGGTCAGGAGCACCATTTGCGAATTGAGCGCGTAACCCTCGCGCACCGAATCCGCATCGATGCTGGCCTTGACCGCATCCAGCGAAGGGCCGGAAAGGCGCTGGTCGCTTTGCCCGACCTTGCGCTTGACCAGTTCTTTCATGCCGGCGCGATACAGCCGGTACAGCGAGGAGCCTTCGAATTGCCCGGCTGCCTCGCCGGTCCCGAGCGCGAGCACGTCCTCGGTGTCGCGGAACCGCCTGAGAAAGATCTGGTTGGCCTTGTCGGTGCGCCTGACGTAGAACGACTTGCCGATCATGACCACCACGGCGATCAGGAACATGACCCCGAGAATGCCGATGATGGTCCAGGCATCCGGCGTCAGGCTCTTGAACAGTATCCCGAAGTAGCTGTTGCTGCCGGCGCTGCTCTCGGTATCCGAAGTTTCCGTTTTGCTCGCGATCAGCTTGGCGTCCGCGCTCTGCGCGGCGTAAGAAAGCTTGATCCAGTCGGCGCTGCGCGCCGTGCCGGCCAGCTCGAGTTCGTCGATCAGTCCTTGGTAGCCTTCGCCTACGCGAATATCGCCGTCGATCGCCGGGCTCGGGCCCGGCAGATCACCCTGGCCCGCTTGGACGCCGTTGACATACACCGTGAGCTTGCCGGACCCCACGGTCAGCGCGATTTGCGACCAGGCAGCCGCCGGCACGTCGCCGCCGGCCACGCTGGCGGCGCCCAGTTTCGCGGTGAGCTTTCCGGCGGTGAGCAGCAATTGCAGCGGACCTTGGGCATACAGCGTGCCCGCGGCAACATCCGGACGCGCCCAGACGGACAGGCTGAACGGCACGCCCGCCGCAACTTTCAGGGTCGAATTGGCGGGCCAGACGAGAGCCGTACCGGCGATGCGCGCGCTCGGGCCGATGAGACCATTCGGCTCGACCGCCGCGGCGGCGGCGGCGGTGGCCTTGATCGTGCCGGTCTGATCGGCGGCGACGCCGTCCTTCTCGGCGAAGTGAAAGGTCGCGAGCGTGGCCGCATCGGCAACCGCCGCGGCGCTACCGGCGCCGTTGGCATCGGATGCCGCCTTATCGTTGCCGGCGTAGATGTACACCAGGTTCTTGTCGGTGCCCGGCAGGATGGTGGGCACCTGGACCCAGAGGACCGCGAGCTCATTGACGCTGTCGAACCGCTCGACCCAAAACTTCAGCGGCGTCTTGTCATCGCCCGCCAGCACCCGAAGATCCGATCCATCGGCCTTGGCGCCGACGAAGTCGAAGTTGCCCGAGTGCAGCCGGACGGGAACCGCCACGCCGGCGAGCGTTTCACGCACCGCCACGCCGGCGTCCGACGTGTTCAGGATCACGGCGGTTCGCTGTTTCCAATCGGCATTCCACCAGGCTTGCGCCCAGGCGGGCAGGAGCAGCAGCAGGGCAGTCAAAACTTTCGCGGCTTTCGTCATGTGAATCTCGAACCTTGGCCGTGGGGGCTACCAGGCATAATTGACTCTGAACTGCGCGCTATAGCTGCCCGCGCGGGTGACATATCCGGCGGTGGCGGCGCGTGCGCCGTCGAGATCGGTGGCAAGGCCGCCGATCTTGAAGCGAAAGCCGAGCCCCTCGCTGCCGAGGTCGTATCCGGTGCGCTGCCCCGGCAGCGGATCGATGATCTTGACCCGGGCACCGTCGGCAAACAGGTACCAGTAGGATTGCGTGATGCGCGCGCGCCCGTTCAGCAGTTGCGGGGTACGCAACTCGACCGAACCCCGCATGCCGTCGTCCCCGAGACGCTCCGATTCGGTGTAGCCGCGTACGCTGTCGACGCCGCCGGCGCCATACTGCTCGTTGCTGATGAGCGGGCCGCTCGCGAGCTGGCCATCGATCTTGCCGACCAGACTCCAGCTCCACGGGAGAATCTGCTGGCGCTGCAGACTGGGGTGGAGGATGAAATACGAAGGACCCGCCCCATAGCGCTTGACCGAGAATTGCTCCGCGTCGGTACCCAAGCCGCGCACCAGAAAGCTCGTGCCCAGATCCAGGGTGGTGCTGCTGCGTGCGGCGGTCGTGGCGGCCGCGTGGTATGCCGCGTCCGCGTGCCCCAGCCAAGTTGCCGTGTACTGCAGGGTGAATGGCGGGTATTTGGCGGGAGACGCCACGTCATCGGAGCCCTGCAGGGTCACGTCCTGCTTGAAGTCCTTGTAATCGAGACCCGCGGTGAAATTGTGGTAGAAGTCGGCGCTCGGCGAGGGCAGCGGCTCGATCAGGCGTACGCCGTAGATGCTGCCGTTGCCGATCACATCCAGATCGCCCACCGCCGCGATGTTGCTGTTGGAGCGCACGGCGTAGAGCGCCCAGACGAGCCCGCTCTGGGTCGGAATCACATAGGAAACCGACCAGATCTCGGCTTCGTCCGGATGCTCGGGTGCGACCTGGTACTGCACGCTCATGCTTTGATTGCGCTGGAACAAATTGTCGTAGCTGACCTCGCCGATCATGCGCAGTTGAGCGGTATTGGCGCTGTAGCGATTGTCGGCCTCCAGCGAGGCATGCAGCGGCAGCTGGTCCTGCACATCCAGATCGACGTCGACCTGTCCGGGGGTGGTCGAGGCGCGCAGCACCGGCGTGACATGCAGGTCCTCGGTGTGATTCACCTGCGCCAATTCCCTCTGCACTTCGCCGAAATTCGGCACCACCCCGCCCTTCAATTGCGGCACGGTGGCGTTGATGACCTGCAGCGAGTGATAGCGCGATCCCTTGATCTGCACCTGCCCGACGGGCGCTTCGATGACTTTCAACCGCACGATTCCGGCGCTGACCTCCTGCTGCGGGATATTCACCAGCACCGTTTGATAGCCATGGTCGTGATAGAGCTTCTCGAGGCTCTGGCGTGCCGCCTCGATGTCCTTGATGGTTTTGCCCTCGCCGAGGTACGGCGTGACCGCGCGCTCGATGTCGATGGTGCGCATGAGGCTGTTGCCCTCGACGCGGTATTCCAGGACGGGGAAGGCCTTCAGCGCGGGCGGTGCGGCCGTGGCGGACGGCGCAGCCGCGGCGGGCGGGGCGGCCGATGCGGCCGGCGCCTCGGCGGACTCCGCCGAGGGGGCGAGGAACGAAGAGTGCAGCGCCGAGATTGCCATGATTCCCCAAAACTTCTTGGACACCATTACCGGCACGCTCTGATCGTCACTTGCATCCACACGCAGGTTTATTCACACCGCGTCTTCGGGTCACGCGGGTTAAGAGCGCGCAATACTCCGGGACAACAGTGTCATTTTTGTGACCGCGAGAGATTTTCGCGGTCGATGGATGAGGTTACGCCGCCGACGATATCGCCATCCGCGGCAGCTCCGGTGCAAACTCCTCGCGCAGCGTGCTGCGCTCGGCGAGCTGCTCGCCGAGCGCGTCGCGTAACGCTTCGAGCCTGAGGAGCTGCGCGCGCGAGTCGTGCCAGGAAGCTTTGGCCTGCGCCATTACCTCGAGCAACGCCTCGCACTCCGCCTGCTTGCTGCGAGCGGCAGCCATGGACGCGAACCAGCGCCGCTCGAGAAACTCGGCTGCGGCATCTTCTTCGGCTTCACCGGACATAACGGCTCCTTGAGTCATTCAGCCCGCCGCCCGCAGCAGCCGCGCTTCGAGCCGCTCGATCTTGGCCATGATTCGCGCCTTCAAGGCCTCCGCTTGGTCGAGCCGCTCGTGCGCGGCATCGAGTGCCGCCGCGTTGGCCTTGATGTCGGCCGCGAGCGTCTGGAATTCGGCGCGCGCGATGATGCTTGCCTCATAGCCTAGGCGCCACTCGCGCTCCAAGTTGTTCATTTGAGTGTCGAGATCGAAATCGAGGCTGCTCATGCTCGTTCGCCTTTCAGGTTGGGTGGAAGAAAAAAAGGGGCCCCCGCGTGGGGGGCCTGCGCCGGTGGGGGCTCGACGAAACGGGTCGGGGCTGCCGGGCGCCTGCGCGCCGGCAGCCCTTGCGCTGGCGGGATGCCTCGCGCTAACGGGGTATCGGAAATGCCGCGGATGCGGCGGCGCTGCGTGCGCGCACCAGCCAGCTGGCGGCCTCCGCGGCTCGCAGCGCGGCGCCCGACGGCCGGTCGCCGGCCATCGAACAGATCGCGGCGTCGGCCCCGAAGGCCTTCGCCAATGTGCGCTGAAGAGCATGCCAAGGATGACTCCACGGTTCGACCGCATCGCTCATGGCCGTTACATCGATGGGTCGATTAAAGCCGCTCGAGTTGACAGATGTATGAAGCCTGGGTGGCAATTGCGTCATGCGGCGTGCTCCACCGGAAGCGCAACGGGCACTTCGAGCGTCTGCTTGAGCTTCGGCCAGTCGATGATCCGCAGTTGTCCGTTCATATCCTCGACCAGGGAGGTGCAACTCTCCACCCAATCGCCGTCGTTGCAATACAGGATGCCGTTGATATCGCGCATCTCCGCCCGATGGATATGACCGCAAATCACCGTGTCCACACCCCGCTTGGCGGCGGCCTGCGCGACCGATTCCTCGAAGCTGCCGATGTACTGAAGCGCGCTCTTGGTCTTGTTCTTGAGATAAGCCGACAAGGACCAGTGCGGCAGATCGAGCAAGCGCCGCACCCAGTTGATGTAAGGATTGGCGGCCAGCAGCACGTCGTAGATGTTGCTGCCGAGCTTCGCCAGCCACGGACTGAACTTCACCACGCTGTCGAATTCATCGCCGTGCAGGATCAGCATCCGCCGTCCGTCCGCACCGACATGGATGTACTCGCGATGAATCTCCAGATTGCCGAACACCGCTCCGTCGAATTCGCGGAAAACCTCGTCGTGATTACCCGGAACGAAGATCACCTTGGTGCCGCGCTTGGCCTTGCCGAGGATGGTTCTCACCACGTTGTTGTGCGCTTGCGGCCAGAACATGCTCTTCTTCATGCTCCACACATCGACGATGTCGCCCACCAGGAACAATCGCTCCATCTCAACGTGATGCAGGAAATCGAGCAGCAGATCCGCGCTGCACCCCTTGAAGCCGAGGTGAATGTCCGAGATGAATACCGACCGCAGCTTGAGCTGCGACGGCGTGTTGCGCTCGACCATGATGTTCTCCTCCGAAGTGATATCACCTCGGGTGGCCAGAGTCGCCGATTCTTGTGACCGGGGGATGACTCGGGGAAGAATATTTGTTTACAACAAGAGGGACTTACGCGTGGAACGTCGCGTGGAACACTAAATTGACCGATCAGGTCACATTTTGCGCGGGACTCGAGAAGCGATAGCCGAATCCGCGCACCGTCTGGATGTACGCCTCGTAGCCCGGCCCACTCAATATTTTGCGAAGACGCTGCACGTTCACATCCACGGTTCGCTCATCCACGTCGTGATCGCCGCCCCAGATCTGCGCGAGCAGCTGGGTGCGATTGAAGGTTCTGCCCGGATGCGACATGAGAAATTCCAGCAGCCGATACTCGACGCCGCGCAGGTTGACCGACTTGCCGCGCGCCGTCACCCGGTTGGTGGCGGCGTCCAGCACCAGTTCGTCGCAGGAGAGCGATGGGCGTTCGCGTTCATGGGGATGCGAGCGAAGCAGGGCGCACACCCGCGCCACGGCTTCGCGCAATGAGAAGGGCTTGGCGATGTAATCGTCCGCTCCGAGGTTCAGCCCGTTGACCACGTCTTGTTCCCCCGCCAAGGAGGACAGGATGATGAGCCGCACCGCTTGCTGGCGCACCCGGCGCACGCCCTTGATCAGTTCCAACGCCGCGAGTCCCGGCATGTTCCAGTCGATGATTACCATATGCGGCGGCCGCTCGGACAGCGCGACCACGGCGGCGTCGCCGTCGGTGATGGCGCGCACCGCGAACCCCTCGTCAGAGAGCTTCTGACGGAGAGGTTCAATGGAGGCAACATCCCGATCGACGATGAGTATCTGTTTATTGGTATCGATGGCCAGCATGATCGCCGCGCCATTAGAGATACTCAGCTTTACAGTTCGTTGACGCTTTTGTGACCCTTGATGAAGAAACGCGTTTTTTGGTTGCGAAGAGTCCGCGCGACGCTCGATCGTCAAGGTTTCACCGAGGCAGGCGCGACTCGCGTCATCGTACGCACGGTCACGTAGGGATAAGCGCTCAGAGAATCCGGGCGCCGTGGCCGAGGGTCCGAGTCGTCGGCCGCATTCCAAGCCGCGAGCAACAGCCCGAGCGCGAGCCAGTTGAGCGAGGCTTCGCGGTGCTGGGTCCAAAGCGCGGATGGCACTCCGAAAGATGGGTTCGATGATCGCATGAGCAGTTCCTCGTTTTCCTCCGATGAGGGCAACGATGGCCTGCAACTCTTGTGGCCCGCCGGACCAATTCGGACCAGGCGCGGGCCAATTCTGACCAATTGTGGCGGCAGCGGTTTTGCGACCCGCGGCAAGCCCGGGACCCGGCGCCATCGGCTATCATCGCCGAGGTGAAGAAGAACATTGCCATCGTCGAGGATGAGCCGGCCCTTCGGGAAAACTACGCGGCGGCGCTCGCCAGGAACGGCTACCTGGTGAAGACCTATGCCAACCGCAAGGCTGCCATGCAAGCCTTCGGTATCCGCCTGCCGGACCTCGCCATCATCGACATCTCGCTGGAAGACGAGGCCGAGGGCGGCTTCGATCTGTGCCGCGACCTGCGCAATCTGTCGGCGGAACTGCCGATCATTTTCTTGACGGCCCGTGACAGCGAACTGGATGCGGTTTCGGGCCTGCGTCTGGGAGCCGACGACTTTCTGACCAAGGACGTGAGCCTGCCTCACCTCGCGGCGCGGGTCGCGGCTCTGTTCCGGCGCATCGATGCCTTGCGCCAGCCGGGAAGCGGCGCCGAGGCCCTGCGGCGCGGCGCCCTCGTGATCGATGCCGAGAAGATGCAGACCACGTGGAACGGGTTGCCCGTGACGTTGAGTCTCACGGAGTTCTGGATCGTTCACGCACTCGCCCGCAATCCCGGGCACGTCAAGAATCGCCAGCAGCTCATGGATGCGGCGAGCGTGGTGCTGGATGACAACACCATCACCTCGCACATCAAGCGGCTGCGCCGCAAGTTCATCGAGGTCGATGCCGCCTTCGATGCCATCCAGACGGTGTACGGCATGGGTTATCGCTGGATCGAGTGAGCATCCGCCTACAACTGCTGATCGTCGCACTCACCACATTGATGCTGCCGTGGGCCGGATGCCAGTATGCCCGTGAACTCGAAAGCGCCTTGCGGATGTCGCAGGAAGGCGCGCTGGAAGCGAGTGCGGACACGATGGCCCATGCGCTCGCCGCGGAACCGCAGCGGGTGTTCCCGGAAGTGGACGACCCGGAGCCGTTCGCCGAGAAGGACGGCGACCTGTACGTCTACCCCTTGCATGTGCAGCCATTGCTCGACGGCTATCGCGAGGACTGGGATGTCGGCGCGGATCCCGTCGCCCTGCCGAGCGCAGGCGGGTCCGAGGCGCGCGTGCAGCTCGGGTCTACCGACCGGTATCTCTTCGTATACCTCGAGGTCGAGGATCCGCATTTCGTCGCGGAGCCCGTCGACCCGCATCCCGATCGCGACCGGTTCGACCGCGTGGATATCACGCTCGAGCGACCGGACGGGTCGCTCGAGACCTACTTCTTCGCATCGAGCGCCCAGGGCCTCATTCAAGCGCAAACCCAGGTCAAAGGAGACGATGGCATCGAGCGAACCGCCGTCGAACCGCGAATTCAGGCATTCTGGCTGGAGGCCGCTCATGGCTATCATCTCGAGGCGCGGCTCCCCTTGAGCCTGGTCGGGGCCCGGGTCTGGCTCGAGGCTCAAGACGGCTCGGGCAAGATGTCGGGATTCAAGGTCCCCGATCCGCCGCACGGCGGCCGCCTGTTCATGGCGACGCCGGGACTCGACGGCATGCTGGCCGCGTTCATCCGTGCCGGTACCCGCGCCACGGTGGTCGACACCAATGAGCTGAAGCTCGGCGTGGCCGGCACCCTCCAAGCGACGGGCGGCGATGGAGACGACGCCGACACGGAAAGCACCTGGTATCGCCGCTTCGTGTCGGTCGACACGTCGTCGTGGCCGCTGATGGTGTCCGCCCCCGACCGGGTGACGGGAAAGAGCGTCGCGGCGGCGCTCGCCGGACATCCGGCGGCAGAATGGCTGCGCTCCGGCGGGAGCCAGGAGCCGGTGCTGATGGCCGCGGCACCGATCAAAATCGGCGAGAAAATCCGCGGCGCGGTGATTCTGGAGCAGGCGGGCGATCAGCTGTTGGTGCCGCGCGACCGGGCGCTGACGCATCTGTTCAATCTCACGCTCCTCGCGACCGCGCTCGCCGCCCTGTTCGCTTTCAGCGTCGCCACCGTCATCAGCTTGCGCATCGGAAGATTGCGTACGGCCGCCGAGTCCGCCGTGGCCAACGACGGCAGCATCCGTCTGGAGATGCCGGAATCGGAGCGATCCGACGAGATCGGGGCGCTGGCGCGCGGCTTCGAGCGGCTGTTGGCGCGGCTCAACGAGCACACGCAATATCTTCGCACCCTGGGCGGCAAGCTCGCGCACGAGCTGCGCACGCCGCTCACCATCGTTCGCTCCTCGCTCGACAACCTGGAATCGGAAGGTGTGCGCGCCGACCAGCGCGGCTTCGTCACCCGCGCCCGCGAAGGCGTGGCGCGCCTGCAATCGATCTTGAGCGCCTTGGGGGCGGCGGCCCGGGTCGAGGAGAGCATCAAGCAGGCGGAGCGCGTCAATTTCGATCTGTGCGGGCTGCTTCGAGCGGCCGTGGCCGGCTATCGGGACGCCTTTCCCTCGTCTCGATTCGAACTCGACGCCCCGGCCGACGCGTGCCCCATACACGGAGCGCCGGACTTGATCGCCCAGATGCTCGACAAGCTGGTCGAGAATGCGGTCGATTTCTGCCCCGCGTCCGGCGTGATCACCGTGCGTCTCGCGAGATCCACGAGCAATTACGAGCTCAGCGTTGCGAACAACGGACCGCCGATTCCCGAGGCCATGCTCGGCCGCCTGTTCGAGTCCCTGTTCGAGCATCGCGAAGGGCATGACGACAGACCGCATTTCGGCCTGGGTCTGTACATCGTGCGACTCATCGCGGAGTTCCACGGCGGCATGGCGCTCGCCGCCAACCGGGCCGATGGCGGCGGCGCGGTGTTCACCGTGGTCTTGCCGATGATCTAGTGCAACCCCTCGTGCGCCAGGAGCCAGCGCTTGCGCTCGAGGCCGCCGCCGTATCCGGTGAGCGAGCCATCGGCGCCGATCACGCGATGGCAGGGCACCAGAATCGGGATGGGATTGCGCCCGTTCGCAAGTCCCACGGCGCGCGAGGCGTTCGGATTGCCGATGCGCCTTGCGAGCTCCCCGTAGCTCATGGTTTCACCGTAGCGAATGTCGGCCAGATGCTTCCAGACCAGGCGTTGAAATTCCGTGCCGGCGAGACGCATCGGTAGATCGAAGTCGCGCCGATTGCCGCTGAAGTACTCCTCGAGCTGCCGCGCCGTGTCGGGCAATGCGCCCGCACGGGGATCGCAGGCCCAGTGCCTCATCTCGGGCGCGGGGCCGTCCGGCAAATGCATGTAGATACCTGTGAGCGCTTCGCCGTCGGTGCAGAGAAGCAGCCGTCCGATCGGACTTTCGACATACGTATAACTGTTCATGGATGAACCCCCAATGTTCGCCAGAGATAGTGGGTGGCGTAGGCTCGCCATGGCCGCCAGGCTTCGGCGCGCGCGAGCAATTCCTTGCGCTTGAGTCCCGAGGCCCTCCGCACCATGAGATCGCCGTCGGGAAACGCGTCGGGCCAGTGCAGAGCCCGCATCGCGACGTATTGGGCCGTCCAGGGACCGATGCCGGGCAGCTCCATCAAATTGCAAATCTGCTCCTCGACGTTGGCCGCGAGGCTGAGCACCACGCGGCGCTCCGTCACCGCCCGCGCGAGCGCCATGAGACAGCGCGCGCGGCTGCCGACGACGCCGAGCGCGCCGATCTCGTGTTCGGCCACCTCGAGCATGCGCGGTGCGGTCGGCGCGAGCCGGCTGAGCTCCGGCCAGGGCGTCGTGATGGGCTCGCCGAATGCGTTCGCCCAGCGTCCCGCCATGGTGGTCGCCGCCTTCACCGACACCTGCTGCCCAAGCACGGCGCGCACCGCAAGCTCGAATCCGTCGAACGCACCCGGCACTCGCAAGCCCGGCACACGCTTCACCGCAGGCGCGAGCAGCGGATCCTGGGACAGCAGCGCCTGCACGGCATCGGGTGCCGCGCCAAGATCGAACAGATGCTTCACCCGCACGATCACCGCACCGATCACCGGCGCAAGCGCGGGCGATACTTCGACCTCGAGCGCCGGCCCGCCCTTCGCGAGCGACACGCCGATCCAGCCGCGCACATCGCCGATCGCGACGGTGCGGCGATACTGCGTGTCATCCACCCATTCGACGCCCGGCACCGCCCGCAGCTTGAGGTAGGCCAGCACATCGTCCCAGGCGAGCGGCGGCCTGAAGTCCAACCGGCAGGTCAGTCCGCGCGTTGCCGTGGCGGCACGGCGCAAGGTGCGCGGATTCAATCCATAGCGCGACTTGAACAGCGCATTGAAGCGCCGCACGCTGCCGAATCCGGACGCGAATGCGATGTCGGTCAATTTGAGCGAGGTTTCGCCGAGCAGCCGCTTCGCGAGCAGGAGCTTCTGGGTCTGCGCCAGTTCGATGGGCGACACGCCGAGCTCTGCTTCCGTGACTCGGCGCAGATGGCGATCGGTGACGCCCAGCGACGCGGCGAGATCGCCCACCTTGCCGTTCGACACCGCATGTTCCTCGATCCCGGCGATCGCCGCACCGACGAGACGGCTCGCCGCATCCACGCTCGCGAGTCCGGGGGCGCGCTCCGGCCGGCAGCGCAGGCACGGCCGGTAGCCCGCGCCCTCGGCCGCCGCGGCGCTCGAATAGAAGCGCATGTTCTCGCGTTTTGGCGCACGCACCGGACAGATCGGCCGGCAATAGATGCCGGTGGAGGCGACTGCCGTGAAGAACCGGCCGTCGAATCGGCGGTCGCGGGCGCGTACCGCGCGGTAGCAAGCTTCGGGATCCAGGAACATGGCGCCAGATTAGCCAAACCGGCGGACCAATACTCGCCATTTTCGGACCTCGATGTGGATCCGGCCGGACGGACCCCATCGGCCCCCGAGAGGCCGGCCGGGCTACGGTCCCTGGGGCGCCGGCCGTGCCGCCGGGGAGGGTGACGGCGCCGCGCCGCCGGATCCCGTGGCCGCCGCACCGGCGGCAGTGCCCGCAGCGCCCGCGCCCGGACTGGCCGCGGCTTCCACCGCGAACGCTTTGAACTTATCCGCGTCCAGGTAGTTATTCATGTCCTTCAGCGTCGCGGCCACGATGGGATTACCCATCAATTCGGCCGCCATGGCCTGCCCGTAGTATTGGAAGCCGAAGAAGATCGACTGCATGCCCTCGTAATGGATGGCCTGCTGCGCCTCGGAGCGGCACGATTGCAATAACAGCCGCTGGATGAGCTCGCCGGCCGCTTTCAAGGTGGCCTGCATCTGTTGCGGAGAAATATTCGCCATCGAGGCCACATCCGGGTGCTGCGCCATGGCGCTGAACAGGAATTTGACGAACTCCGCCCGATCGGCCGGCGTGGACGACCTCACCATGCATTTGGCGAGATCGTCCGAGTACGGGCCGGCGCCGGATGGGCCTGCCGCGAGCAATCCCAGCGCCAACAGTGCGGCAGCCGCACCTATCCTGACTCGATGCATGAGCGTCATCCCGGCCGCTTCGGCCCGTGTGATTGCGGGAAATTGTACCGCTCGAGCCCGCGCGGCCGCGTGACCTGGCTTCGATTTAGAACCTCGGACTGGTCAATATGTAGTAAAGGCCGCCGGAGACGAGGATGGTGACCGGCAGGGTCAGCAGCCACGCGATGACGATGCGCGAAATCATCCCATAGCGAAGCCCCGCGCCCGAGCTCACCATGGTGCCGCCGATCCCCGCGGTGACGATGTGCGTGGTGCTCACGGGGAGCCCGGTGAATCCCGCCGTGCCGATCAGAAGCGCGGAGACCAGTTCCGCGGAAGCGCCCTGCGCCGGGGTCAGGTGCACGTTGCCGAGGCGCTCGCCCAGCGTCACCACGATGCGCCGGTAGCCGATCATGGTGCCGACGCCGAGACACACCGCGGAGAGCATGCGTACCCACCAAGGCGCGTATTCCACGTAGCCGCCCAATTGCTTGGCGAGATTCTGCGCCTGCTTCTTCTCCTCGGAACCGACGCCTTTGGTCTCCTCGGCATGCTTGAGTTGCGAGATGACGCGATAGACTTCGTCGCGCACGCTCGATTTGCGGCGCGCCTCGGGCGTCATGCCGAGCTGCAGGTCGGGGTGCGGAGCCGTTGCGCCGATCTCTGAGCGCGATCCGCCGTCGATGCGGCGCTCGATCGAGTGCGCCGCATCGAGCGCCGCCTGTCTTTCGTCGTCTCCGTACTTTTCGATCAGGGGCTCCGCCTGGCGCAGCACCTCGGGCAACCGCCCGAGCGCGCCATCCGCATGGGGATTGAGTGCATAGGTGGCCGGAAACAGGCCGATGATGGTGAGCATGATGAGGCCGATGCTCTTCTGACCGTCGTTGGTCCCGTGCGCAAAGCTCACGCCGCTGCAGGTCAAGATGAGGATGCCGCGCATCCACCAGACCGGTGGCCGGTCTCGCGTGGGCCGATAGAGATGCTCATCGTGCAGCGTCTTGCGGCACACGAGATAGAGCGCTCCCGCCAGGGCGAATCCTAAAATGGGCGACAGCGCCAGTGCCTCGAGCACCTTCCACAGCTGCGGCCAATGCACGCCGTCGCCCAAGCTCCGCGAGCGCGCGAAGGCGTTGCCGACGGCCACGCCGATCAGGGCCCCGATGAGACAGTGCGAGCTGGAGTTGGGCAAGCCCAACCACCAGGTACCGAGGTTCCAGAAGAGCGCCGCGGTGAACAGCGCCACCAGCATCGCCACGGCGGGGCCGCCATCCGGAGGTGAAAGCGCCTCGGCCGGAATGAGCTCCACCAGCGCGTAGGCGACGGCTATGCCTCCGATCAGCACGCCGAGGAAGTTCAGAACGCCCGACAGCACGACCGCCTGCCCGGGAGACAAGGACTTGGTGTAGATCACGGTAGCCACGGCGTTCGCCGCATCGTGAAAGCCGTTGGTGGCCTCGAACAGGATCACCATCACCAGCGAGAAGATCAGCAGCCCGAACGCAAGCGCCGAAGCTGGATCGAGATGATTGAGCATGCATCCTCCTAACGTCGCGCCGAAACGCACACGCTACGATGGCAGGCCAAGATGACGCCGGCGTCTGCCGCCCTGTAGGCGGAGCGCGCTATCGCTTGTCGGCTTTTCTCACCCCGAGGTAGCGCAGAATGCCCTGCGCCGCCTCGCGGCCTTCGAACACCGCCGTGACCACGAGATCGGAGCCGCGCACCATGTCGCCCCCCGCGAATACTTTTGGATTGGTGGTTTGAAATTTCATGGCCGAGAGGCCGGAGACACGCACGCGTCCGTTCGGATGCAGGCCGATCCGTTGATCCTCGAACCAGCCCGGGGGACTCGGCAGAAATCCGAATGCGATGATCACGGCGTCCGCGGCGATGGTCTCCTCGGTGCCGGGCACGACTTCGGCGATGCAGCGTCCGCGCGGCCCCGGAGGTCCCAAGCGGGTCTGCACCAGCTTCACTCCCTCGACGCGGTCCGTACCGACGATTTCGACGGGCTGGCGGTTGAAGAGGAACGTGACGCCCTCCTCCTTGCTGTTCTTGTAATCGCGCCGCGAGCCGGGCATGTTCTCCTCGTCGCGCCGATACGTGCAGGTCACGCTGGTTGCGCCCTGCCGGACCGCCGTGCGGTTGCAGTCCATGCCGGTATCGCCGCCGCCCAGCACGACGACCTCTTTACCGCGCATGTCGATGAAGCCGCCGTTTCCGTCGGGGAGGCCGAGCTCTCGGTTGATGTTCGACACGAGATACGGCAGCGCCTCATGAACGCCCGGCAGATCCTCGCCGGCGAATCCGCCCTTGACGTACTTGTACGTGCCCATGCCGAGAAACACGGCGTCGAACTCTTCCGTGAGCGCCGTGAACGGAATGTCGCGCCCGATCTCTACCCCCAAGCGAAATTCGACGCCCATGCCCTCCATGATCTCGCGGCGCTTCTCGACCACGTCCTTCTCGAGCTTGAACGGCGGAATGCCGAACGTGAGCAGTCCCCCGATCTTGGAATAGCGGTCGAACACGACCGGCGTCACGCCGTTGCGTACGAGCACGTCCGCACACGCGAGGCCCGCGGGTCCCGCGCCGACCACGGCGACGCGCTTGCCCGTGCGCACCACGTGCGTCATGTCGGGTTTCCAGCCGCGCTTCAGGGCCTCGTCGGTGATGTACTTCTCGATCGAACCGATGCTGACGGCGCCCATGCCCTCGTTCAGCGTACAGGCGCCTTCGCAGAGCCGGTCCTGCGGGCAGATGCGTCCGCATACTTCGGGCAGCGAATTGGTTTGATGCGAGAGCTCCGCGGCCTCGAACAGCTTGCCGGCGTTGACCAGCGCGAGCCAGTTCGGAATGTAGTTGTGCACCGGGCACTTCCATTCGCAGAAGGGGTTGCCGCATCCGAGGCAGCGGCTCGCCTGTTCGGCGGCGGACTCCGCGCTGTACGGCGAGTAGATCTCGCGGAATTCGACCATGCGCGCCTCGAGCGGAATCTTCTCCGGGTCTCGGCGCGGGATATCCAGAAATTGCAGGTGGTTGTCGGCCATGATTGTGCTTGGTCGCCGCGCGGCCTTCAGGCCGCGCGGCGCAGATTGACGAGGAGCGATGCGATCGCCGCGGCCTTGGGCTTCACCACCCAGAAGCGGCCGATGTAGGTCCTGAAGTCATTGAGGAGCTGCGTGCCCCAGACGCTGCCGGTCGCCTCGACGTGCTGCTCGATGAGTCCGCGCAAATGCTGGACGTGGGTGCCCATGCCTTCCGGCGATACGCGGTGGATGTCGATCAATTCGTGGTTATAGCGGTCGACGAAGTCGCGCTCCATATCGAGCACGTACGCGAATCCGCCGGTGAACCCCGCGCCGAAGTTCACCCCCGTGCGGCCGAGCACGCAGACCACGCCGCCCGTCATGTACTCGCAGCAATGGTCCCCGGTTCCCTCGACCACGGCGAGCGCGCCCGAGTTGCGCACGGCGAAGCGCTCGCCGGCGGTGCCCGCGGCGTACAGCTCGCCGCCGGTCGCCCCGTAGAGGCACGTGTTCCCCATGATCACCGTGTCGCGCGCCACGAAGCTCGACGCCGCATGAGGCTTCAGCACGATCTTGCCGCCCGCCATGCCCTTGCCGACGTAGTCGTTCGCTTCGCCTTCGAGGTGCAGCTGCAAGCCGCCGGCGTTCCACACCCCGAAGCTCTGGCCTGCCGAGCCCTTGAGATTGACGACCAGGGGTGCCGAGCTCATGCCGGCATTGCCCCATCGCTTGGCGATCTCGCCGGAAACGCGCGCGCCGATGGAGCGATGATAGTTGCTGACCGAGTAGGAAAATTCGCCTCCGGACTTGGTCTCGATGGCGGACACCATGTCGCGCACCATCTGCTCGCCGAGCACTCCCTTGTCGAAAGGCTCGTTGCGGCTGTCGGTGCAGTACTGGGGCTCATCCGATACGAGCGCCGAGTTCGCGAGCAGAGGGCGAAGGTCGAGCTTTCGCTGCTTGGAGGTTTCGCCCGGCTTGATCTCGAGGAAGCCGGTGCTGCCGATGAGCTCGGCGATGCTGCGCACGCCCAAGGAGGCCATGATCTCGCGGCATTCGCGCGCCACGAACCGGAAGTAGTTCATCACCATCTCGGGCAATCCGATGAAATACTTGGCCCGCAGGATGTTGTGCTGAGTGGCGACGCCCGTGGCGCAATTGTTGAGGTGGCAGATGCGCAGGTACTTGCAGCCGAGAGCGACCATCGGCGCGGTGCCGAAGCCGAAGCTCTCGGCGCCGATGATGGCCGCCTTGATCACATCGAGCCCGGTCTTCAAGCCGCCGTCGGTCTGCAGGCGCACGCGATGGCGCAGCTCGTTGGCGCGCAGTGTCTGATGCGTTTCCGCGAGCCCGAGCTCCCAAGGCGTGCCCGCGTACTTGATCGAGGACAAGGGGCTCGCTCCGGTGCCGCCGTCATAGCCCGAGACCGTGATGAGATCGGCGTAGGCCTTGGCGACTCCGGCGGCCACCGTGCCGACGCCCGGCTCCGCGACCAGCTTCACCGACACCAACGCGCGGGGGTTGATCTGCTTCAGATCGAAGATCAGCTGGGCGAGATCCTCGATGGAATAAATGTCATGGTGCGGCGGCGGCGAGATGAGGCCGACCCCGGGCCGCGCAAAGCGCAGCCGCGCGATCATCTCGTTCACCTTGTGGCCGGGCAGCTGGCCGCCCTCGCCGGGCTTCGCACCCTGCGCGATCTTGATCTGCAGCACCTCGGCATTGATCAGGTACTCCGGCGTCACGCCGAAGCGGCCCGAGGCCACCTGCTTGATCTTGGAATTCTTTTCCGTGCCGTAACGCACCGGGTCCTCGCCGCCCTCACCGGAATTCGAGCGCGCGCCCAAGCGGTTCATGGCGATGGCGAGCGCCTCGTGCGCCTCCGGAGACAACGCACCCAGGGACATTCCCGCGCTGTCGAAGCGCGTCAAGATGGAGGCGACCGGCTCGACCTCTTCCACGGGAATCGGCGCGCGGTTCGAGCTCAATCCCAGCATGTCGCGGATGCAGGATACCGGTCGGCCGTTCACCAGCGCGGCGAACCCGCGGTATTGCTCGTAGTCCCCGCTCATGACCGCCGATTGCAGCGTCGCGATCACGTCCGGGTTGTACATGTGGTACTCGCCGCCGTGGATGTACTTGAGCAGCCCGCCTTGGCTCACGCCCTTGGTCGGATCCCACGCACGGCCCGCGAGGAAGTCCGCGTCGGCCTTCAAGTCCGCGAAACCGGCGCCCTCGATCCGGCTGTCGGAGCCTTCGAAGCACAGCGACACGACCTCCGAGCCCAAACCCACGATCTCGAACAGCTGCGCGCTGCGGTAGCTGGCGATGGTCGAGATGCCCATCTTGGACATGATCTTGAACAGGCCCTTGCGGATGCCGCGGCGGTAGCTGCGGCCGAGCTCCTGCCGGGCGTCGGCGTCGGAGGAGATGGCGCCCTTGCGCATCAGGTCGAACAAGGTCTGATACGCGAGATAGGGATACACCGCCGTCGCGCCGTAGCCGAGAAGGCAGGCGAAGTGGTGCGCGTCGCGCGCCGTGCCCGTCTCGACCAGGATGTTGCATTTGCAGCGCAGGCCCGTCTTGACCAAGCGGTGATGTACGGCGCCGGTGGCGAGCAGCGCATGGATCGGCACCTTGCCCTTCACGAGGTACCGGTCCGACAGGAGCAGCACCAGCTTGCCGGCGCGCACGGCGGCCTCCGCCTGGTCGCAGACCTTGAGGATGGCGCTCTTCAGATCGAGCGCGGAATCGGCCTGCAGGTCGATGAACTCGTGCGGAACGCCGGCATCCTCGAGCCCCATGATCTGACGGAGCTTCCTCTGCGACAGCACGGGCGAGCTCAGCACGATCTGCTCGGCGTGCTGCTGCATCGGAACGAAGATGTTGCACTCCGGACCGATCTGCGTCTGCAGCGACATCACGATGCTCTCGCGCAGACTGTCGATGGGGGGATTGGTGACCTGTGCGAATGCCTGGCGGAAATAGTCGTACAGCGAGCGGACCTTGGTCGACAACACGGGCATCGGCGTGTCGTCGCCCATCGAGCCGACCGCCTCGCTCTCGTCCTCCGCGAGCACGCGGATGATGTCGTCGCGCTCTTCCACCGAGACGTTGAACATCTTCTGGAACACGGCCAGGGTGTCGCGATCGAACGGCTCCGCGGCGAGCCGCGGATCGATGAGATCGGTCTGCAGATACCGCACGCCCTTCTTGAGCCACGCCTTGTAGGGATGGCGGCTCTTCAGGAGATCGTCCACCTGCTTGGTGTCCATGAGCTCGGAAGTCTGCAGGTCGAGCGCCAGAATCTCACCGGGTCCGAGCTTGCCTTTCTTGATCACGTCCTCGGGCCGGTAATCCCACACCCCCGCTTCCGAAGCGATGGTGATGTGCCGGTTGCGCGTGATCACCCAGCGCGCCGGACGCAGGCCGTTGCGGTCGAGCGTGCAGCACGCGTACCGGCCGTCGGTGAGCACGATGCCCGCGGGTCCGTCCCAGGGCTCCATGTGGGTGGCGTAATATTCGTAGAACGCCTTGAGATCGGGATCGATCATATCGACCGATTGCCACGCCGGCGGCACCAGCATGCGCATGGCATGCATGGGATCGAGGCCCCCCATCAGCAGCAGCTCGAGCATGTTGTCGAGCGAGCAGGAGTCGGAGCCGGTGAGCGAGACCACCGGCAGCACCTCGGCGAGGTCCGGCAGGAGCGGCGAGCGGAACAGCGGGCCGCGAGCGACCGCCCAGGAACGGTTGCCCTGCACGGTATTGATTTCGCCATTGTGGGCGAGATAGCGGTACGGGTGTGCGAGCCGCCACTGAGGCAGCGTGTTGGTCGAGAAGCGCTGGTGGAACACCGCGACGGAGGCCTCCATGCGCGGATCGGCGAGGTCGGGGTAGAAGCCGACCAGGTGCTGCGGCATCACCATGCCCTTGTAGACGATGGTGCTCGCCGACAAGGAAGGGATGTAGAACGCGGGGTCGGCCCCCTCGAGGATCTTCTCCGAGCGCCGCCGCGCCATGTAGAGCCGGCGGTTGAAGGCCGCCTCGTCGATGTCCGCGGCGGAATTCACGAAAATCTGTTCGATGTGCGGCAGCGACTTCAGCGCCTCATTCCCGCAGGCGGACGGATCGACGTTGACCACGCGGAAGCCGGCGACCTGCAGCTTCTCGCGCTCGATCTCGGCGCGGAGCACGCGCCGCGCCTCAGCCGCCCGGCCCGGGTCCCGATTGAGGAAGACCAGCCCCGCCGCGAACTGAAGGCCGAGCGAGAAACCCGCCTCTTTGGCGACGGCGCGCAGGAAGCGCGTCGGCATCTTCATGAGCAGACCGCAGCCGTCGCCGGTCTTGCCGTCGGTGGCGATCGCGCCTCGGTGGGTCAGGCGATTCAAGGAGGTGATGGCCGTCTGCACCACCCAATGGCTGGGGTGGTCGTCGAGGCTCGCGATCAAGCCGAAACCGCAGGAGTCCCGCTCGTAGCGGGGGCGGTACAGACCCCAATCATGGCTGCGCGGATCCGCGCCGGCCCGCGCGCGCTCCGCGGCCGCCGCCTCGTTCGGCTCCTCGATCCCGGTATTTGCCTGATTCGCCATATTACACGCCCGTAGAACGCCGCACCCCTGTGCCTCAAGCTCAGAGATCTCAAACAAAACAATCACTTAAACGCCGGCTCTCGCCGGATTCTGGGCGGGTCGTAAGACTCGCGCCGGATGGGGCAAGCGCCCGTCAGGGCCGCCTATATATGAGTCCCATAATACCGGCGCATGGGGTGCCGTCAACACGTGGACCGCGGTCCGCTGACGGCCTTCCCGCCGCCGGATCAGCCGGCGATGTAACGCTCGAGCTGCTCGATCTGCGCGCTCTGCTCTTCGATGACGGCCTTGACCAGATCTCCGATCGAGAGCATGCCGACCACCCGCCCCCCTTCCACCACGGGCAGATGCCGGAAGCGGCGCTGGGTCATGAGTTCCATGCAGTGGTGGACCGTGTCGGTCGGAGCCACCGTGAGCGCCGGCGAGGTCATGATGTCGCTCACCGGCGTGTCGTGCGATGAGCGATTCATGAGGATGACCTTTCGCGCGTAATCGCGCTCGGAGATGATGCCGGTCAGGATGCCTTGGTCCATCACCAGCAGTGCACCGACATGGCGCGTCGCCATGATTTCGATGGCGCGAAGTACCGAATCGGTCGGGGCGACCGAAAAGATCTGGGTCCCTTTGCTGCGCAGCAATTGATTCACGGTTCGCATGACGTCCCCCATCAATTACGGCAAATACTCAAGGTCTGATCTCAATGACTATACTCCGGCCCTGCCCGAGGACAAGATCGAAGCATGCGAGACGATGAGCCGCCAAAAGCCGAAGTCCGGCCGCATATTGTCGCATCGCCGCATGGCGAGCGGATAGACCCTTACTATTGGCTGCGGGACGATGACCGGCGCGATCCCGAGGTCCTGGCCTACCTCAACGCGGAAAATAGGTACAAGGAGCAGGCGCTCGCACCGGCCCGCCCGCTCCGGGACAAGCTCTACGCCGAAATCATCGCGCGCCTGAAACAGGACGACGCGAGCGTACCCTATTTCAAGAACGGCTATTGGTATGCCAGCCGGTTCGAGCCGGGCAAGGAGCATCCCATCGTGGTGCGCCACCGGGGCACGCGGGATGCGCCCGAAGAGATCGTGCTCGACGGCAACGAACGCGCGGCGGCCGCCCGCGCCGCGGGACAGGATTACTATCAGATCGGCGCGGTCGAGATCTCGCCGAACTCCGAATGGGCCGCGGTGTGCGAGGATTTCATCGGCCGCCGCCAATACGAGCTGCGTTTCAAGCATTTGGCGAGCGGCAGGATCCTCGAGGACGTGATCGTCAACGTCGAGTCCGACATTGCGTGGGCGAACGACAACGAGACGATTCTGTATGTCGAGAAAGACTTGGAGACGCTGCTCGGGCTCTACGTGAAGAAGCATCGCGTGGGCCAGGACCCGCGCTTCGACCCGACCGTATTCACTCAAACGGATACGAGCTTCTATACCGGCGTCGACAAGTCCAAGTCGGACCGGTTCATCTTCATTCACATGGAGAGCACCGTCTCCTCGGAGTGGCGCTACGCGCACGCCGACGATCCGGCGCTCGCGTTCACGGTATTCCTCCCCGCCGAGCGCGATCATGAGTATCAGATCGACCATCTCGGCGACAACTTCGTGATCCGTACCAACTGGCAGGCGCGCAATTTCCGTCTCATGTCGGCTTCAATCGGCAAGACCGCCGAAAGGTCCGCGTGGCAGGACGTGGTCCCGCACCGCGACGATACCTTCATCCAGGATTTCGATGTGTTCGAGCGATTCCTCGCGCTGTCGGTGCGCTCGGGGGGCCTCGCCAAAATCAGCATCCGACCGCTCGTGCCCGAGGGCGTCCCTGAATTCTTCATCGCGAGCGACGAGCCCGCCTACACCATGGCTTTATCCGTCAACCCGCGACTGGACACGAATGTCGTGCGTTACGTCTATTCCTCGCTGACCACGCCGTCGACGGTATACGACTACGATGTGAGCACGGGGGAGAGAATCCTGCTCAAACGAGACCCCGTGATGGGGTCATTCGACCCGGAGAACTACCGGACGGAATTCCTGTTCGTCGCGGCGCGCGACGGCGCGCGGGTGCCCGTCTCGCTCGTGTATCGAAAGGAGTTCGCGCGCGACGGAACGGCGCCGCTGCTGCAGTACGCGTACGGCGCGTATGGGCTGTCCATGGATCCCTATTTTTCGGCCGCGCGGTTGAGTCTGCTCGACCGGGGTTTCGTGTTCGCCATCGCACACGTGCGCGGCGGCCAGGAGATGGGCAGGGCGTGGTACGACGACGGACGGCTGCTCAACAAACAGCACTCCTTCACCGATTTCATCGACGTGACGCACGAGCTCGCCGCGCGGGGCTACGCTCATCGCGACAAGATCTTCGCCATGGGCGGCAGCGCCGGAGGCCTGTTGGTGGCGGCGGTCGCGAACATGAGCGGCGAGAAGTACCGTGCCATCGTCGCCCAGGTTCCGTTCGTCGACGTGGTCACGACCATGCTCGATGACAGTATTCCGCTCACCAGCAACGAATACGACGAATGGGGCGACCCGCACGACGCCAAGTACTACCGCTACATGCTCTCGTATGCGCCGTACGACAACGTGCGCGCGCAGCGGTATCCCAGCATGCTCGTCACCACGGGATTGTGGGATAGTCAGGTGCAGTACTACGAGCCGGCGAAATGGGTGGCGCTAATGAGAGCGCAAAAAACCGACGACAATCCGTTGTTGCTGCATGTCGAGATGGACGCGGGCCACGGTGGAAAATCGGGACGCTTCGAAAGCTATCGCGAGACGGCGATGGAGTATGCCTTCATCCTGATGCAGCTCGACATGGTCGATTGACCCGGCGCGCCGGCCGGACGATGGGTGAAACCCGGACGATCGGTGAAAAAAAAGGCGCCGCGAGCGGGGAAGCTGATTCGCGGCGCCTAAGTTACAACCAAAGGGGAGAACACAAACATCAAGCAGACATCGACAAGGTCATTTCGAGCTCCGTCGGCGCGGACCCTGCGTCCGCCCCGGCTGCGCCCGTGCTCGACCACCTTGCGGCGGCGCGCGCGGCGCAGGCTACTCGCGCATCGATTCTTTCGAAGGCAAATTGACCGTCGGAGCGGCGCACCAGCAAAGCAGCCCCTGGGCTGCCTTCAGGCATCAACATGCCGATTACTACCGATTGCATTGCCGTTCCAACGTCCTGCGAGCAAGCTCGACAAGACAATTGAAGCAATCGCCGTGCCAGCCGGCCCTGGCCAATGAATTCAGGTACTTAAGTCAGTTGTCCCGCGTCCGACTGACAAGAATTGTCAACCATGTGACGCTGCGTGGCCGTGCGTGGGCGGGACGATGACGCAAGGCTGCGACTTGGCCTTCAATATCTTGCAGATCCTGCGTGCTTGGGATTCGCTGATGCCGATCGCCTGAAGGCGGTAAAGAGTCTCGCCGCCGGCCTTTTTCGGCAGGACCTTCGACGATACGCCGGCGAACAGCTTCGGGTACTCCTTTTGGAGATGTTCCCAATGCTCCTTCGCCGCGGCGTGGCCGGATTGGAAAGCGCCCAGCTGCACCGCGTACTGGCCTGATACTCCCTTCGCCGCAGGCGAAGCCCTGTGCGCAGCGTGCGAGGGCGGCGATGCGGTCGGCGCGTTGCCCGCCGAGGAGCGCTCGGACTCCGCTTCCTCGCCGCTCGGCGCGGGACCGCCCGACGCGGAGCCCTTCGGCGCGGGCCCGCTCGCGGCAGCGCCGTTCGGTGCAGGAGCGGCGCCATTCGGCGCAGGAGCGGCGCCGTTCGGTGCAAGCGCGGCGCCGGCCGCGGCGGATGCCGGTCCGTTACCGGCGGGCGTCTGTGCCAGGGTGAAATTCTCGACCCGAATCCTGGCCTCCTCCGTCCATTTGCCCTCGGGATACTGCTTCAAGAAAGCTTGATAGGCCTCCGGCGTGTCCGCATCGCGCGCCTTCTGCCAGTCGCGCTCCTCGTACATCTCTTTCAGGCGGGCCTGCGCCTGGGCCGTGAACTCCCCGCTCGGATACTTCTTCAGGAATTGCTCGTACGCGTCCGTGCTGTTCGCTTCGCGGGTCTTTTGCCAATCGCTTTGCTGCCGGCTGCAGCCCCCGATTCCGATCAATACCGCGCAACAGATCGCCAGAACAGATTTATTGATGAGCATTTTCCTTTCTCGAAACGGATATTTCGCCTTCAGGAGGCCATTCTACTTCGATTTTCGGCGTCTGTCGGCGACGCCGACCTCGTCACATCAGCACTCGGCCGGTTAGGATAAAAACAGCTGCATGAACGAGCCCAAGCGGCGTTTTTTCGAGCTCCATTCCGCGGCCCCCACGGTGATCAGCGCGGGATCGGTCATCGTCGGCGATGTTCGCGGCGACGGCGACTACGTGGTCTGCGGAGAGGTCCATGGGGACGGCGATCTCGGCGGCGGACTGAATCTCGCGGCGACCGGTGTGTGGAACGGCTATATTCGAGCGCAACAAGCCATCGTCGCAGGTAGAATCACCGGAGGACTCGCGGTCACGGGCAAGCTGGAAATTGGCTATACCGCCGTGATCCACGGAAGCGTGAGCGCACGCACGATCGTGATCGCCAAGGGCGCGATCGTCGACGGCGACATCGATGTGACCTCGGGCGCACCAGTGCAGGAATTCGAAGAAAAGCGCAAAAGCGAGACGTAGCAAAGCTCGACGACGGCGAACGGCAGCCGGGGCTGTTAGCGAATGGCGACAGGCATGCGATATTTTGTGTGTTCTCGCCCATTCCCTCATCCTTATCGATCAGTTAGCGTCTCAAAAGTCACATGAAAGAATACGACGTCATCATCGTGGGCGGCGGCATCCATGGCGCCGGCGTCATGCAAGCCGCCGCCGCGGCCGGCCACAGCGCCCTGCTCATCGAGAAGCGCGAGCTCGCCAGCGGCACCTCGAGCAGATCCAGCAAGCTCATCCACGGCGGACTGCGCTATCTCGAGTCCGGCCAGTTTTCTCTGGTGCGCGAAAGCCTGCGCGAGCGCAGCGTGCACCTGCGCATCGCCCCCGATTTGGTGGAGCTCAAACCTTTCTACATTCCCGTCTATGCCACCACGCGCCGGCGCCCCTGGCAGCTCAAGATCGGGCTCGCACTCTATGCCGCGCTCGGCGGATTCGCCGCCGGCACCGGCTTCGGCAGCGTGCCGAAGCGTGAGTGGGCGCAACTCGACGGCCTCGACACGCGCAATCTCGATGCGGTGATTCGCTATTACGATGCGCAAACGGACGACGCCGCGCTGACCCGCGCCGTGGTGGAGTCGGCGCGGTCGCTCGGCGGCGAGCTCGCCTTGCCGGCGACTTTTCTCAGTGCGAGTCTGGAGGACGACGGCGTGCAGGTCTCGTTCGCCCAGGACGGCGCGGCCACCGTATGCCGCGCCCGGGTGCTCGTGAACGCGGCGGGTCCGTGGGCGACGCAGGTCGCGCGCGCGGTGACGCCCGCCATCCAAGTCCCCGCTGTCGATCTCGTCCAAGGCACCCACATCGTGCTGCCGATGAGCGTCACCGCGGGCATTTACTACGTGGAGAGCCCGGCGGACGGCCGCGCCGTGTTCATCATGCCGTGGAAGGGGGCGACTCTGGTGGGCACGACCGAGACGCCCTATCGAGGAGAGCCCGATCAGGTGCGGCCGTTGCCCGAGGAAGAGGAGTATTTGCTCGCCGTCGCTCGCCACTACTTTCCCTCGGTGGCCGGTATGACCCGCGCGGACATCCGCGAGCGCTTCGCGGGTCTCCGGGTGCTGCCCGCGGCGTCCGAAAAGGCCTTCGACCGCTCGCGCGAGACGATTTTTACCGCCGACCGTGATCCGCATCCGCGCGTTCTCGGCATCTACGGCGGCAAACTCACGGGCTGGCGCGCCGCAGCGGCGCAAGTCTTGGACCGAATCGGTCCTTCACTGGCGGCGAAACCGAGGCGTGCCGCCACCGATGAGCTGGTACTGAGGAGAGCCACATGATCAAGTCCGTCATGCCCGCGCTGGGACTCGCGCTGCTCGCAAGCCTCGCGCACGCCGACGGAGATTATGCGAGCCCGACCGACGATCGCGTGCGCGTGACACTCGGCGCGATGCACGTAGCCTCCTCGACCACCCTGCGGGTCGACAGCAGCACCGGCGTAGTGGGCACGCCGGTCAGCGGCGAGGATCAGTTCGGCTTGGACCCGTCCGACTTCGAGCCCAAGTTCCAGATCATGGTACGGGCCGGGGAGCGCAACCGTCTTTGGCTCGACTACTTCACGCTCGATCGCTCGGGGAGCCCCACCGTCGCGGAGCCGATCGTGTTCCGCGACGTCGTGCTGCAGCCCGGGGAGCCGCTCCAGTCGGAGCTCGACCTGCGCCTGCTCACCCTGACCTACGGCTATTCCTTCTGGCACAGCGAGAAGCTCGAACTGGCGGCAACGCTCGGCATCTCGACGGTACAAATCGACGCAACCGCCAAGGTGACGACCAACGCCGTGCATCTCGATGAAACCGAGGACGAGGCCGGGCCCTTTGCGACGCCGGGCATCGCCGCCACCTGGGCGGTGAGCAAGCGATTCTATGTCGACGGCCGGGTGCAGTACCTGAGACTGCACATCCAGGATCTCGACGGCTCATTGGGACTGGCGGAGCTCGACGCGCTCTATCGATTCCGGCCGAACGTGTCCTTCGGGCTGGGCTACACGCAGGTGAGGTTGCATCTCGCGTCGGTCAAAGCCGACGATTCGGGCTTGTTCGACTTCAACACCAAAGGGCCCGAGTTCTTCGTCCGGGTGGCGTTCTAAGGCGCCGACTCCGCGGCATACTCGACGCGATTATTGGTCGCCGCCGCCCGGTTCCATTCGCCCGCGGTGAGCGCATCGGTGCGCGCGGGATACGGAGCCGCCGCGCGGGACGAGCCCGCATTCTCGACGGCGACGGTGATGGCGCCCGAGGTTCGCTGCTTTACGCCGGCGACCAGGTTCGCAAACGCGATCGATTGACGCTGCTGGCCGGAGAGAGACTCCTCGAAGGGGTTCCCCACCAGATCGCATTTGCTCACCGGCAATGAGGCCGGCGCGGGCGCGAATCCATCCGACGCGTTGCCGGCCAGGCAGAATTGCCCGGGCAAACTGGTCACCTTGAGGACACCGCGGAAATTCTGCGCTTCCAGTTTCGTGAGCACATCGCGCAGTACATCCAAGCGACTGCGGTCGAACGGCAATTCGCCGTAGGGAACTGGTTCCGCGCGCGGCAGGCCGGCTGACGCCCCAGGCGCGCTCGAGCCCAGCGCCGAGCCCGACGAGCCCGACGAGCCCCCGGCGGAGGCGGCAACGGCGGCCGAGAGATCCTTGAGGGAATCGGCGAGACGATCGGTCGCCTGTTTCAAGTCGGCGTTGGCCGACCTGATCTCGGCAAGCTCGGCGCGCGCCCTGGCCAAGTCATCGCGCGTGGATCTCCAAAGGAACGTCGACAGTATCGCCAACAGGCACACGGCGGCCGCTCCGAAAATCCACGGCCAGGCCGAGGCCGAGCGTTGAGGGGCCGGGGGCGGCTCGGGCACGACGGCCGCGGGCGCCGCCGGAGCGGAAATGCGCAAATCGGCCGTGAGCCGCGCCGCGAGACTATCGAGGCTCGCGACGACGAAGCGGCGCAGGTCGACCGATTGCTGCTTGACCGCGGCTTCGATGCGCCGGCCCCAATCCTCCGACGCCGCCGGGGGCCTCGCCGGCGCCGGCGCTTTCTCGGCGCCGGGCTCGGTGCCGATTTCGACCGGCACGAGCGCGGGCTCGGTCAGATCGCGGCGGTCCGGCAACAGATGCAACTCATACAAAACTTTCGACACATCCACCGGCCGCACCTGTTTCGGCAGCACGCCCATCGCGCCCAACGCGCGCGCCTGGCCGACGTACAGCTCTCCCTCCTGGGAGGTGTACATCATGATGGGAATCATGGCGGTCTGAGGATTGCTCTTGATCGCCTGCACGGCCTGCAGACCGTCCATGCCGGGCATGAGATGGTCCATGAAAATGGCATCCGGCCGATCGTGCCGTAGGTACTCGATGGCTTGCTCGGCCGATTCGGCCATGTCGACTTCGATATCGTACTTCTCGAGCATCCGGCTCAAGATCACGCGAGCCGACTTCGAGTCGTCGACGACTAACGCACGCTTTTGGCCCATGGCAATAGTCTAACGCACTCCCTAATCGAGCCACCGCAGCGGCTAGGTGGTCACGGACCTCGCGCCCAAAACACGCTCAAAGGCCGCGCGGCGCATGTCGCGAAATGGAAACATCCGATGATGCGCCGCCGATATCAGGCGGGAGTCGAACTGTTCGATTCTTTGTTCTGGCCGATCCAGGTCAACGCGGACTCCACGTCCGCAAGCTCGCTGGCCGTGAATCCCTCGATCCGGACGCCGGTCGCTTCGGCTTTCTTCTTCGCGAGCTCGGCGCCGGCGACGGAGTGAACCCAGACAAGACCGCGGCGAACCTTGGCCGTGAACTTTTGCTGCTTTTCTTCGTTCATCTCGACTCCTTTAAAATTGTATCGACAGCCTGTCCCACGATACACGACAACAGGCCCAAACGCGCACTGTAAGCGTTCGATGCGCGGGCCACCACCCCCCCTCGCGCCCTTCTCGAGGTCCGGCGGCCGATCAGTCTCGAATGCCCGCACCCCTGTTCAAGAGCGTCACCGCGAGTATAAACAGGATCGCCGCCGCACCGATCATGATGGCGTAGGCGAGCCTCATATCGACATCGGTCGACCCCAGAAACCCGTAGCGGAATGCGCTCACCATGTACAGAATCGGATTGACGTGGGAGACGACCTGCGCCCATGGCGGGAGCATCGTGATCGAATAGAACACCCCGCCCAGGTAGGTGAGCGGCGTGAGCACGAAGGTGGGAAACCAGGAGATCTGGTCGAAGTTTTTGGCGAACAAGGCGTTCACGAAACCGCCGAGCGAGAATACCGTGCTGGTGAGCAGCACCGCCGACAGCACGATAAAGACATGCTGCACGGCCAATCGGGTGAAGCACAGCGCGACCACCGTCACCACGGACCCGACGAGCAGTCCACGGAGGATGCCGCCTGCGACGTAGCCCAGCAGGATCAGCCAGTTGGGGAGCGGGGAGACCAGGAGTTCCTCGAGGTGCTTGCCGAACTTCGCACCGAAGAAGGACGACACCACATTGCCGTAGGAATTGGTGATCACCGTCAACATGATGAGGCCCGGGGCGATGAACTGCATGTAGCCGTAGCCCCCGACCTGTCCGACGCGCTTGCCGATGAGGCTGCCGAAGATCACGAAATACAGCGTCGCGGTAACGGTGGGCGGCACGACGGTCTGCCCCCAGATGCGCACGATGCGATTGAACTCGCGAATGACGATGGTGCTGAATCCAACCCACTGAATACGCGCCAGGGAATCAGTCATGAGTCACCTTCATGAAGCTCGGTCCGCCGCACGGACACTGTCGTCGACCAGACGCATGAACAACTCCTCCAGGCGATTGACCTTGTTGCGCATGCTGGTTACGCGTACACCCTGCGAGGAGAGCTGAGCGAAGATGTCGTTCAGGCTCTGGCCCCTGGAGACCTCGACCTCGAGCGTGTGGTCGTCGGTGAGCAGCGGCTTGTACGCCGGCAGTTCGGGAGGCTGCGTCCGGGGGTCGCTCAAGTTGAACACGAAGGTCTCCGTCTGGAGCTTGCGCAGCACGTTCGCCATGGAGTCGCGCTCGATGATCCGCCCGCCCTCGATGATGGCTACATTTCGGCAGAGATTCTCCGCCTCTTCCAGATAGTGCGTGGTCAGGATGATGGTCGTTCCCTCGTCGTTGATCTTTCGGAGGAAATCCCACATCGACCTTCGGATCTCGATGTCGACGCCGGCGGTGGGCTCGTCGAGGATCAACAGCTTCGGTTCGTGCATCAGCGCGCGAGCGATCATGAGGCGCCGCTTCATTCCGCCCGAGAGTGCGCGGGCGACGGAATTGCGGCGATCCCAGAGCTGCAGCTGTTTCAGGTATTTTTCCGCGCGCTGCTTGGCGAGCCGTCTCGGAATACCGTAGAAGCCGGCCTGGTTCACGACGATCGTGAACACCGACTCGAACATGTTGAAGTTGACCTCCTGCGGCACGATGCCGATGCAGGATTTCGCAAGCTCGAGCTGGCGGTCCAAGTCGTAGCCGAACACCTCGACGGTGCCGCCGGTTTTGTTCACCAGCGAGGTGATGATGCCGATCGCCGTCGTCTTTCCCGCGCCGTTCGGTCCGAGGAGCGCGAAGAAATCGCCCTCCTCGACCTCCAGATCGATGCCCTTGAGCGCCTTGATGCCGTTTTTATAGACCTTGGTGAGCTGTCGAAGGACGAGGGCGTGCATACGAGCCGCGTAGACTAAACCCCCGAGGGGCGGGCCCGCAACTTGAGCCCGGCGCGCTCGGAACGGCCGCCTCAGGGCAACAGCGCGGCGGCAACCAGTTGAAGTCCGAACAGCTGAACCTTACGCAACTGATGCTCATCCCGGCGCACGGCGGCATTCACCAACGCGCTCCAGTAAGCGCCGCAGTTCAGAAAGCGCGCGGACAGGTTTGCCGTTTCGCTCGCCACCAGCGTCGGAAGAAAATTGAGCGTCGCTCCCCGAAATGCGACCGCGGTGCGCTCGCTCATGCCGAGCAGCAACTGCGCGGCATAGCGGGTGGTGGTGGCAACGTGCCACGCATAGAAGAGAGCGAGCCGCACGAAATTCGCGGTGTCCTCATCCGGCCCCTCGTCCTGGACCCGCCATTGCGCGGTGCCGCGCAGACGGGCGTTCCAGTGGGCCTCGTCGCAAAAGCGCAGATCGAAGAGCGCATACGGGCAATGCGCCGCGGCCGCCCGTTGCGAGGCCGTCATGGGGGCCAACCGCTGCGACGCATCCTCCGGCAAGCCTAGGGCGGCGCACGTTCGCCAGTCCGCCGCATGCGTTCCGAGCAGATCGAGGAATCGCAGGTTCAAATCGTGCAAGGGGGCGAGGACCTCGACCGAGAAGCTCGGTTGCCGGCACCAACCGCCGATGAATGCCTCCTGCATACCGCCTCCGTGCCGCATTTCGGCTCGAATCCATCGTCAATCACGGGCAAAAATCACTTGGCAATCACGCTAACTTTGTGATTAATTTTAGTCAAATTCTTTTCTGCCCCGAATCTGCGAAATTGCAGGCAACAAGGAGCCGCCCATGAGAGTGTCCGACGACCGTTACACCCGCGATCGGGAGCGACTGGATCTGGCGCTGCGCCTGATCCGTCATGAAGCCCGCACCTTCACCATCCGGCAGTGGACGGGACTGAGCGACGATCGCATCCGCAAGCTCTACCGCAGCTACGTGCTGGAGAGCGAATCG
Organism: Steroidobacteraceae bacterium; assembly: GCA_050012315.1. Lineage (GTDB taxonomy): Bacteria > Pseudomonadota > Gammaproteobacteria > Steroidobacterales > Steroidobacteraceae > Bog-1198. The sequence continues at coordinate 54,881 of JBEKHK010000001.1, forward strand.
AGCTGCGTCCTGCGCCATCGGGGCAAGTCCCCGCGCCAGGCGGCATTTTTCTTCAAGAATCCGGAGCTCTCATTTCAAGCATCGCAGCTCGCGAGCCTGTTCATCGTGTACGGCTTGGTTTGCGCCACTGCTTTGGGTCTGGAATCGCGGTATCGGGTCGGCTCGCTGGATTCGGGCGCGCTTTTGTGCCAGGCGTACGAGGCCTATGCGGAACTACATGCGCCCGCGTGCATTTCTTTCGAGCACGCGTGGTTTCTGCTCATCGCCCTCGCCCGGCGCGACGAGATCGGCGCGGCTCGATGCGAGGTGTGCGGGGGAGTCCGCTTGCGCGACCTGCTCGCGAAGCGCCGTTCGTCTTGCGCGAATTGCGAGCCGCCGGGAGCTCCGGTGCCGGCCGCCGCCGAGGCCACGCCCTGCTAGCATTCCGGCGTGTTCGAGCCGAGCGAGATCCCCGCAGAGCGCCCCCACCGGGAACATCTCGTCCTACCGGGCAGATTCGGCGGTGCTCACTAGTGCGGTGCAGTACGCACCGCAGGTCAGTGCGTTCGGAAGCACGTTGTCCGATCAGAAGAACGGGTAGTAGCGGAAGCTCGTGAACACCATGCTGTCATTGGCCTTGGGAGCAATTCCCTCGGCGCCCGGGAAGGTCTTGCGCTCGGTATAGGAATACTGGATACCGAACTGATACTTGCCGGCGGCACCGACCCACGGCCTGTACCAGAAACCTCCGGTCGCCTGCTCCACGACGCGGTTGTTGGCGGTGCAGGTTGTCGTGGCCGTTTCGCTCTGACAGCCGCTATTGATGTACAACGGGTTGCCGTAGCCATAGCCGACCACGCTTCCGGAGGAGGTCGTCAGGTAATACGGCTGCGCGCTTTCTTTCTCTTCGCCGGCGAATAAATAGATGTCCAGCCCCGAAACGGGATGCAGCGTCAACCCGGCAAGCGCTTGGATTTCGCTGATCGGGTGAATGACGCCCGCGGCATCGAACGTCACGTCCGTCAGCTGCCCGGCGCCGTAGCGGCCGATGCCCTTACCGCCCATTCCGGACACTTGGAGGTCCAGGATTCGCGCCACGATCGGCATGGTCAGCCCGGCGCCGATACCGCCGCCGTTGACGTCCCGATTGTGATAGTCGAGGCGCTCATAGAAGCTGCGGTACAACCCGAAGACTTCCAAATGGATTGTGCGGTCCGCGATCGGCTGATCGTATGCGGCTTTGAGCACCACATCGGGAATATGGTTGAGCGACAGGGTGTTGGCTGAATTGTATCCCGATAGCGATGCGGTCCCGGCGGTCGACGTGGCGGTGGCCGCTGCGCCGTCGAGAACCGTCACGCCCGTCGGGAATGCGTTGGCGCCGGCGTAGAACGTCGTGGCCGGATTTTCGATCGACAGGCCGAGCCAGAAGGTCTTGTCGAAGTCCTTGGTGATTCGAATCTGCGGCTGACGCGTAAACGAGAAGCCCGGGATGTACTGTGCGTCGATGGTCGGCGGTATGACTTCGGCACGCGGCGTGATGCCATGGCCCTGCAGGGTTACCAGCGACCAATTCTGGCCGGCCAGAAAGTGCAGCCCCTCGTTCGCCCAGTCGATTTGGTTGTACAACACGCGAATGCGCGGCGTGTAGGAATTAGTTTCGTTTGAATTCGCAGTCTGCGCGGCGCCCAGGAAATCGAATTCACCATAGAACCCCAAGTGGACGTCGGGCGTTGGGTCACCTTCCGCGAGCCCTGTGAAGCGGCTTTGTCGCGCGCTGGCCACGAATTCGGAGGTATGGCCGACCGTGTTATTGGCCAACGGAATCGCACTGAAGCTCGATGCCAAATCGGCCGCTTCGTTCTTCGAGCGGTAAATGAATTCCGCGGCGCCAAAACCGCCCAGCGTCAGAGTCACGCCCTTGTAATAGATCTTGTCGGTCTTCGGCTTGGCTGCCTCTACCGCGGCGCGCACGTCGGCGGGAATGGCGGCGGCCGCCACGGTCGCGGCGCTTGCCTGCGCCGTGGCCGCCGCCGCTTGGGCCGCTGCCTGCGATGCCGTGGTTTGCGCCTGCTGCTGCGCCGCGTTCTGCGCATCCAAGCGGCGCTGCAAGGCATCGACTTGGTCGCGCAGCGCCTGAATCTGCGCCGCCATCTCCTCCTGCGCCGTCGGTTTTCTCATCGCAGGCTTATGCTTGCTACGGTGAGGTGTGGTCGCCTTGGCGGGCGGCGGGACGTCGGAGGCGGGCTGTTGCGCTTCGGCAGCCCCACTCGCCCCAACGATCAGGGCAACCAGGCTGGCAGTGACCGGGGTTCGTACGAGTTGCATTGCTTCCTCCTTCTCGAGTGAAAGTGGCCGCGAACGGGCGGTTGAGGTCGCGGCCCGCATGCTGGCCGCCAAGGCTGAATGCCGGTGATGACCGATTTATTGCTTTGTTACAGTGGTAACGAGACGCGCGAGGGAATTCGCTCGCGCGATCCGCCGGCGAAGCGCGATCCTCTTGCGCGAATTGCGCGCCGCCGGGTGCTCCGTTTTTGGCGGCCGCGGAGCCTGCGGCCTGTTAGGCAGCGCCCTGTTAGAATTCCCGCATGCAGACGAGAAACGTGTTTGCGGGACCGTATCTCGAGCGGGTCTCCCATTTGCGCATCGATCCGGCCTGGTTCGACGCCGCGCTCGCGGATGCCCGCAGCCGCGTCGTGCCGATGTGGGACTCCCGAAGCCTGATTGCGGACGGCCCCACCGCCGCGCTGGTCGAGCTCCGCGACGTCCCGGCCGAGCACCGCAACAGCGAACATCTCATTTTGCTGGGGAGATTCGACGGCGCTCCCGTGTTCGCCTACGAGATCGAGGGCGCCGAGGCGGGAGCCGTGCCGGTGGGCGCACGATTCGAGGAGCTGCGCAGCATCGCGGCGCTGATGCCCGCGGACCAGGCGGGACTGCTCGGATACGCCCGGGCGATGATCCATTGGCGCCGAACGCACCGCCATTGCGGTCGGTGCGGCGCCAAGACTCTGCCGGGAAGGGCCGGTCACGTGCTGGTGTGTACCAATACCGTGTGTCGTCACGAGCAGTTCCCGCGCATCGATCCGGCCATCATCGTGCTCGTGAACGACGGGCCGCGCGTTCTTCTGGGGCGGCAGGCGGCGTGGCCGCCGGGCCGGTACTCGACCATCGCGGGCTTCGTCGAGCCCGGTGAATCCCTGGAGGATGCCGTGGTGAGGGAAGTCGCCGAGGAGACCGGCGTGCGCGTCGACCAGGTCGAGTATCACTCCTCGCAGCCCTGGCCCTTCCCGAGCTCGCTGATGCTGGGCTTCACGGCGCGGGCATCCACCCACGCCGTGCATCTCGAGGATCAGGAGCTGGAGGATGCACGCTGGTTCACGCGCGCCGACATCGAAAGCGGCACGCCCAAGCTGCCGCCGCCGGTATCGATCTCATTCCGATTGATCGAACATTGGTTCGACGCGGCCTCGGACCGGCCGCTCAAGGGCCTGTTGGCTCCGACCCCGTGGCCCGAGCCGCGCTGAGGATCAGCTCCGCTGCCAGTGACCGCGGCGCAGGCGCCAGCCATCTCCCTGACGTATCCATTCGTACCCCACCCAGTGGTAGCCGGGGCGAGGCGCCGCCCAATGTCCCGCCACCCACTCGTGCCGCCCGCCCACCCAATTCCAATAGCCGCCCACCCAGACGTATTCCGGCCGCGGTGGAGCTCCGATGATCTCGACCTGCGGTGCGGGGGGAGCGACCATCACCAAGCCGTCCGCATAGTGGCGTTGATCCGGCGCGACGACGCAAGCCGACAGCCCCGCGATCGACAAGGCGGCAAGGATCCAAAGCGCTTCTAACCGAAAGAGCCGCTTCATCCTGCTATCCAACCCTCTCGCATCGAGCCCTGTCAAGCCAAGGGGGCGCCGAGCCGAGCGCGCGGCGGCGGTGCTATCGCAGCGGTACTATCGCCGGGGCGTGAGCCGATCGTCGCTGCGCCGGCCGAGCGGGGCCGCGAGCGAGGCGCCCGCCGACGGATACGCAGCGGTCGACTTGGCGCCGTACATCAGCTGATCCGCTCGCCGCAAAAGCTCCGCCGTGCTCCGGCCATCCTCCGGGTACATCGCCACGCCCACGGCGGCGGTGACTCGAAGCTCTTCGCCCGACAGCTGGCAGGGCAGCGCGAGCAGCTGGGCGATGGCCGAGGCTACGTCTTCCACGGCCTTTCGGCTCGGCACGCGGGGCAAAATCACGACGAACTCGTCGCCGCCATATCGGCAAACCACATCGCCCGTACGCGCTCGCGTCGCGATACGGCCTGCGACCGTGGTCAACAGTTCATCGCCCAGCGAATGCCCGAAGCGGTCGTTGATGCGTTTGAAGCCATCCAGGTCGATGAATAGGACGGCGACCCGGTGCTGCTGCGCCGACGCCTCGGCAATGGCCTGGTCCAGCAGCTCGGCCATGCGCCTGCGGTTGTACAGGCCGGTAAGGCCGTCCCGATCGGCGAGCTTGAGCGCATGCGCTTCGCGCGCCTTGAGCACGTCGATTTCGCGCAGCAGCCGGGCGTTGATGGAGCGCAGCGTCTCCAATTCCGCTTTCACGGCTTCACGGCCGCGTCGCTCGCGCGACGGGGGGGTGGTGGCACTGCATCGCAACAGCGGCGAGCTCGCCACAGCGGCCGGATCGACCTCTCCGAGATCAATCTCGGAGAGCCGGTCGATCCAGTCGATCGTCGGCTTGTGGGTCGAAGTCATGCTGCCTGCACCGCGTTGGGATTCGCCATACTATCGTCCGCGCCCGAGTCGAGCCATATCGGACTGTGCCTACCTTTTGTAGGATTGCGTAGACGTACGCAAGTTGCGACACGCCGTCCATTAAGTTTACTCAATCCGCCGGAGCCGAGGGCGGCAATGGCTACGCAGGCTGGACGCGGTCCTTCGGCACGAATCACGGCACCGCCGATGGCGCGTCGTTAACGGGCGGCGCGTCGCGGCGGACGCGTCCGCCAAAAGCGTCCTCGACGAGAACCCAAGCGCGGGCCCTCGACGGGCCGATCCGCGCTTAGGTTCTCCGGTAGGCCGTCCTACCCCGCGAACGGGTCCGTGTTGGTCGACGACGGCGCGGGGGCTATGGGCTCGCGCCCAAAATCCGTGCTCGGCGTAACCGCCGGCTCAGGCGACGGCGCAATCGGAGCGACCGGTTTCGGCCGTGCGATCGGGCTCGCGACGGACTTCGGAGCCGCGATCGTCGGAGCCGCCTTTTTCGGAACCGCCTTTTTCGGCGCGGCCTTTTTCGGTGCAGCCTTCTTCGCCACAGCTTTCTTCGGCGCCGCCTTCTTGGCCTTCTTGGCGACCCGTGTCTTGCTCGTCTTCTTTGCCGGACGCGCCTTTTTCTTCGCCACGCTCTTCTTAGCAGCCGCGCGCTTTGTCTTCGCCTGCGGACGCTTCTTCCCTTTAGCCTTCTTCTTTGCCATGGTCAGTCTTCTCCTCGGGGTCAATCCGATCTTCGTGAGAGTAGCCCCGAAAAAGTCTGCTGTCATCTGCGCCCGGCTCTGGAGTCGACGATAGGGATTGCGTACGCTGCCGTCGTGATGCCGAACGACACCATCCGCCCCCTGCACGATGTCTGGTTGAGACCGAGACGCGTGTTCAGGGAGCTCGCCTCCGAGCCCGTCGGGCGGGTGGATCTGTTGCTGGGCGCGGCGCAGGGCATCGTCGGCTTCCTCGGTTACTGTCGAGCCCGCAATTTGGGCGCGACGTATGGCTTGGCCGAGATCTTCGGCGCGGCCGCGGTCGCCGGTTCCATTCTGGGGATCGTGAGCCTTTACATCATGGGTACGATCTATGCGCGCCTCGGAAGCGGGCCGGCAAGCCCGGCGTTACGCCGGCAAGCGATTCACGTGCTTGCCTATGGTGCCGTGCCCATGGCCGTCTCTCTGGGAATCTGGGTGCTTACCGCTCTCCTCGCCGGAGACGCCACGTTCCTTGCCACGCCTCGCGCCGAAGACGAAGGTTTCGTCGCGATACTGCTGAGCGCCCAGTTCATCAGCTATGTGCTGCTGATGATTTGGAGCGTGCTGCTTCAAGTCATGGGCTTCAGCGAGGTTCTCAAGATGACGACCGGTAAAGCCTTGGGGATCTGGGTGCTCGGGCAGATGGTTGGAGTGCTCGCCGCACTTTTCCTGGCCGCGATCGTGACGACGCTCATTCCCGCTTCCTGACCGCCGCGCTTCATCCGCCGGCAGGCGGGGGCGGCTCGGGGCCGGGTTCGCGCTCGGCCGCGACCGGTTCGCTTTCCATGCGCTCGATCACCGCCCGGGCAACCGACGCGGCGGAAGGCCGGGCCGGCCGTGGTGGGGAGGGTGCCGCGTCGACTGCGGCCGTCTTCGCTCGCCGCGGCTTGACCGGAATTTTTTTGCTCGTAGGTTTGGAAGCTGCCGCGGGCTTGGCGGCCGGCGGGCGATTGCGGCGTGCGGCCACGGCGGGCTTGGCGGCTCGCACAGCCTTGGCGGCTTGCACAGCCTGGGCGGTCTCCGCGGCCGCGGCGGACGCGGCTTTCTTGCGCGCCTGCTTCGCCGCCTTCTTGGCCAGCTTGGCGAGCTTGCGCGCTTTCTTCAACTCCGCCTTGGCGGAGCGCACCTGCTGTTTGGCCTCCTCGGCGTGTTCCGCCGCTTTGCGGGCTTCGGCGCTCAACCGCTTCAGAGTTGCGCTGGGCTGACTCACGGCAACACCCGGAACAAGAACTGCCGGATGTCCGCCACCTCCGGCGGAGAGACCGAGTGCGCCATGCGGTACTGGTGCCACTCGACGCTGAAACCCAGGGCCGCCAACTTGTCGCGGGACTCGCGCCCCATGCCGAACGGCAGCACGCCATCGTCGAGGCCGTGAGCCATGAAAATCGGCACCCCGGCATTCGCGGGCGCGCGTTCGGCCGCCAGGGAACTCGCCAGCGGCAAATAGCACGACAGCGCCAGGATGCCCGCCAAGCGCTCCGAGTAGCGCAGGCCCGTATAGAGCGACACGGCCCCGCCCTGAGAGAATCCGGCCAGGACGATGCGGGCGGCGGGAATCCCGCGCTCGATCTGCTGACCGATCAATTCGCCGACCTGCGCGGCCGTGTCGCGAAAGCCGGCAAGGTCCTCGGCCGCGAGCCGATCGAAGCCGAGGATGTCGTACCAGGCGCGCATGCTCATGCCGCCGTTGATAGTCACCGGCCGCACCGGCGCGTTCGGAAACACGAAGCGCCAGGCGCGCTCGCGGCGGGGCACGATTTCCGGCACCAGTGGCTCGAAATCATGGCAGTCGGCACCCAGGCCGTGCAGCCAGATGATGGAGGCGTCGGGGTTCGGGGCGGTTTCGAATTCGATGGTTTGCAGCATAAGGGCCATAGCCTACAAGAATCAGCCGGAGAAAATCCCGCGCCGCCAGGTTGACGGCGCGTGGATTTTTATGCAGAATTCGCGCAACTTTATGCAAGCCCGGCGACCGATACTCCGATGTTGAGAGGCGATACCGACACTTCCAGCGCGCCTGCGCGGCGCACGGCGCTCGCGAAAATCATCCGCGAGCAGGCGGTTGGGCGCCAGGCGGAGCTGGTCGCGATGCTGCGCAAGCATGGGCACGCCGCCACCCAATCGAGCGTCAGCCGCGACCTGCGAGAGCTCGGGGTGGCGAAGCAAGGCGACCGCTACGTGTTGCCCGAGCCGGCGACGGCGCTCAAGAACGATTTCTCGACCCTCAAGCAATTCGCGCGCGAGATAAAGACCGCGGGCACCAACCTCACGGTGCTGCGCACCACCATCGGCGCGGCCCAAAGCGTGGCGGTGGCGATCGACACCGCACGCTGGCCCGAGGTGATCGGGACGATTTCCGGGGACGACACGATATTCATCGCAACCGCCGGGGCGCGCGACCAGCAGAAGCTCGGCGAGCGCCTTCACGGCATTTTCGGACTTTAAATTCCTATGACAGCGACATACGCCCAGGGCTCCGAGCCCATTCTCCTGGCTTTTTCCGGCGGCTTGGACACCTCGTTCTGCGTGCCGTGGCTCAAAGACACCTACAAGCGGCCGGTAATCACCGTCACCGTCGACACGGGCGGCATCGACGCCCCGGCGGCCGCCTCGCTCGCCGCCCGCTCGAAGCAGCTCGGGGCCATCGAGCATCACTTGGTCGATGCGCGCGCCTCGTACTTCGACCAGGTGCTGAAATACTTGATCATGGGCAACATCCGCCGCGGCGGCTCGTACCCCCTGTGCGTGGGTGCGGAACGGGTGTTGCAGGCGCAAACCATCGCGCAGATGGCGCTGTCGCTCGGCACCTCGATGGTGGCCCACGGCTGCACCGCGGCCGGCAACGACCAAGTGCGCTTCGAAGTGGCGCTGCGCACCCTCGCGCCGAGCATCACCATCCTCGCGCCGGTGCGCGACCGCGCTTTCCAGCGGCCGCAGCAGCTGAAATATCTCGAGGAACATCGCTTGCCGATTCCGCCGTTCGGCGCCGCCTACTCGGTCAATCGCGGACTTTGGGGCATCACCATCGGCGGCAAGGAAACATTGACCTCGGCCGGAAGCATTCCCGAGAGCGCCTGGGTCCTCTCCAAGGACGCGTTCTCCAATCCGCGCGCGCCGGAGCGCCACACGGTCGGCTTCACGGCGGGCATACCCTCGAGCTTGAACGGCAAGAAGGACTCGCCGGTCGCCATCATCGAGCGGCTCGAGGCTTTGGCGGGCCCGTACGGAATCGGACGCGGCATTCACCTGGGCGACACCGTCATCGGCACCAAGGGCCGCGTCGCCTTCGAAGCGCCGGCGGCGGACATTCTGCTGACGGCGCATCGCGAGCTGGAGAAATTGGTACTCACCGGCAAGCAGGCGAGGATCAAGGAAACCGTGGCCCAGCCTTACGGCGACCTGGTGCACGAAGGACAGCATCTGGATCCCGTGTGCCGCGACATCGAGGCGCTGCTCGTGTCGTCGCAGGCGCGCGTGACCGGCGAGGTGGCCGTGCTGCTGCGCCCGGGATCGGCCTTCATCGAGGGCGTGAGCTCGCCGCATTCGCTCATGGCGGCCTCGAAGGGCGTGTACGGCGAGGCCGCGGGCGAGTGGACGCCGGTGGATGCGCTCGGATTCTCGAAAATGCTCGCGCTCCCGGGCATCTTCTATCAGCGGGCCGGGACCGGCTCATGAGCGGCATGCGCACCGTCGTGGTCGACAAGATCGCCTCGGTCACCCAGGCGCTTGGGCTTTCGCACGAAATCCGCATCGCGCCGGAGATTCCCTGCGAGGAAGGCGTCGTGGTGGTGGTCGAGATCCTGAACAACAAGTCCACCTACAACACGCTCGAGCTCACCAGCGGGCGCATGGCCAAGGTGGCGCGCGGCGACATCGTGGTCGGCGCGCTCGGGCATCGCAAGGCGTTGTTCGGCTATTCGGGCCACATCCCCGAGGCGCTTGCGCCGGGCGATGTGGTTCAGATGCTGAACATCGGTGGGGTGCTCGGCATTTGCGACTCCGCGACGCCGGACAAGGGCAAGCCGTTCGATTGCAAGGTGCTGGGTGCCGTGCTGACCTTCCCGTATCTCGGCGAGCGCATCGGCGTGACCGCGCGCACGGGCTACAAGCCGCTCGACTACGACGCTCCTCTCGACGTTCGCGGCGTGCCCGTGGTGGCGCTCGCGGGCACCTGCATGGAGGCCGGCAAGACCGCGGCGGCCTCCGCCATCATAGCGCGCATGCGGCATCGAGGACTCATCGTCGACGCCTTCAAGGCCACCGGCGTCTCGCTTCGGCGCGACATTCTCGCGTTCGAGGACTCCGGCGCGCGCCGCACCATGATCTTCACGGATCTCGGCATCGTCACCACCACGGCGCGCTGCGGTCCCGCACTCACCCGCACCATGCTCACCGAGATGGCGGGAGGCGCGCCGGATGTGATCGTGTTCGAGCTCGGCGACGGGCTGCTGGGAACTTACGGCGTGGAGTCGATCCTGCGGGAGAGCGACATCAAGAATGCGCTCACCGCGGTGGTGCTGTCCGCGAACGATCCGGTGGCGGCCTGGGGCGGCGTGAAACTCCTGCGCGAGCGCTTCGGCATCGAGCCGACCGCGGTCACGGGACCGGCGACCGACAACCAGGTCGGGGTCGAGATCATCCGCGAACAACTCGGCGTCGAGGCCTTCAACGCCGTCAGCAATCCGGCGGAGCTCGGCGACTATCTGATCGCGCGCCTGGGGCTTTCGAACGTCGGCGACGCCAAAGCGGTCGGCGCATGAGCGAGGGCACGAACGTCGCGACGCCCGCCATCGTGCTGGGCGGCAGCGGTTACGTGGCCGGCGAGCTCGCGCGGCTGATCGCCGGACATCCGCGCCTCGCGCTCGCGGCCATTCTTTCGGACAGCCAGCCGGGCGCGCCGGTCGGCGCCGCGTTCCCGCACCTGAAGAGCGCGTACCCCACCCTGAAGTTCGCGGGCATTGAGGAGATCGAGCGGCTGATGCGCGAGACGCCGGTCAGCGCCTTGTTTTCCGCGGCGCCCCACGGCGTCGCCGCCGCGCTCATCGATCGTCTGCTCGGCGCCGCGGAAAGCGGCGGCGTGCGCACGCACTGCGTCGACATCTCGGCCGACTTCCGCTACGCGAGCGCGAAGGCTTACGAGACGGTGTACAAGCACGCGCACGGCGCGCCCGCACGCATTTCCCAGTTCATCTGCGCGGTACCGGAGCACCTGAAGGCCGCGCCGACCGCGCACGTAGCCCACCCCGGCTGCTTTGCGACCGCCTCGCTCCTCGCCTCCGTTCCGCTCTTGGCGCTCGGACTCACGGACCCCCGGCTGTTCATCGCCGGCGTCACCGGCAGCACCGGCTCAGGACGCAAGCCGGTCGACGGCACCCACCATCCGCTGCGCCACGGCGATCTCTACAGCTACGGTGCGCTCGCCCACCGGCATGCGCCGGAAATCGCCGCGTGCGCGAAGCAGGCGTCGGGCGTCGAGGCCGAGATCAATTTCGTGCCGCACTCGGGACCGTTCGCGCGCGGCATCCACGTCACCGTACAGGCCGCGTTGAAGAAGCCGCTGTCGAGCGGCGAAGCGCAGGAGGCCTTGGCCGAGTTCTATCGCGGCTGCCCGTTCGTGCGCGTGATCGACACGGCACCGCGCGTCAAGGACGTGGCGGCCAGCAACTTCGCGCATCTATCCGCCGTCACCAACGGCTCCTCCATCGCGGTGATGTCGGTGCTCGACAATTTGAACAAGGGAGCCGCCGGCGGCGGCATGCAATGGATGAATCGACTGCTCGGATTCGACGAGACGCTCGGGCTCACCGCGCCCGCGCCGGGATGGACCTGATGGCCGGCCACCTCGCGCAAGTTTTCGCGCAATATCCCATCGAAGTGGCGCACGGGGAGGGAGTCTGGCTGTACGCGCGCGACGGCCGCAAGATTCTGGATTTCTACGGCGGCCACGCGGTGGCGGGGTTGGGCTACGGCCATCCTCGCTGGGTGGCCGCGCTCGATCGGCAGGCGCGCCAGATGGCCTTCCAGACCAACGCGCTGCCCATGGCGATCCGCGAACGCGCCGCCGCGCGGTTGGCGAAGTTCGCCGGGCTCGGTCTCGACACCGTGTTCTTCATCAACTCGGGCGCCGAGGCGAACGAGAACGCGCTCAAGCTCGCCTTCAAGATGACCGGCCGCACCAAAGCGGTGGCGCTCGAGCAGGGCTGGCACGGCCGCACGGCCGCGGCGGGCGCGGTGACCTGGGGCGCGCTCGAGAAATGGTACGGATTCCCGCGCCGGCCCTTCGATGTGGCATTCGCCCCGCGAGACAACCCGGAAGCGGCGGAGCGCACCATCGATCGCGACACGGCGGCGGTCATCGTCGAGCCCGTGCAGGGCGTCGGCGGCGCGTTCGACGTGGGCAAGCCCCTGCTGCAAGCGCTGCGCCGGCGCTGCGACGAGGTGGGCGCGGTGCTCATCTTCGACGAGGTCCAATGCGGCATGGGCCGCACCGGTGCGCCGTTCGGCGCTAATTTCTACGGCGTCACGCCGGACATCATCACCGCGGCGAAGGCTCTGGGGAACGGCTTTCCGGTGTCCGCGCTGCTCTTATCGAGGCGCGTCGCCGAACGGCTCAAGAACGACGACATGGGTACGACCTTCGGCGGCGGCCCCATGGCCTGCGCGGCGGTCGAGGCGGTCATCGAGGTGATCGAATCGGAGTCGCTCCTGGCGAACGTGCGGCAGGTATCCGACTACATCCGCGCGCACTGCCTGGTGGGGCCGGTCACGGCAATCCAAGGGGCGGGACTGCTCCTCGGGCTGAAGACCACGCGTCCCGCCAAGGAAGTGCAAACGGCGCTGATGGAGAAGGGAATTCTGGCCGGAACCAGCGGCGATCCGCACGTGCTTCGGCTGCTGCCGGCCTACATCGTGAACGAAGGGCACGTCGATCAGCTACGCGCCGCCTTGTCGACGATTTCCGCATGAAGACGCCATCCCCATGAAGCGTTTCCTGGATCTTGCCGATTTCGAGCGCGCGGAGATTCTCGACCTGCTCGCGCTCGCGGAGTCCTTGAAGAACAAGCCGCAGCGCCAGGCGCTCGCCGGCAAGGTGCTGGGGCTCCTGTTCATGAATCCGTCGCTGCGCACGCTGGCCTCGTTCCAGACGGCCATGGCGCACCTCGGCGGCTCCTCCTTCGTGATCACTCCCGGCCAGGGCACGTGGCAGCTCGAGACCCGGCTCAACGCGGTCATGGACGGGGCCGCGGCCGAGCACATCCGCGAGGGCATTCCGGTACTCGCCTCGTACTGCGACGCGCTCGGCGTGCGCGCCTTCGCCGAGGGCAAGAGCCTGGAGAGCGATCTCGCCGAAAGCTTGTTCCGGCAGATCGACGCGCTCTGCGATGCGCCCCTGATCAATCTCGAATCGGCCGTGAACCACCCCTGTCAGGCGCTGGCCGACTGGCGCACCCTGGATGAGCTCCACGTGCCGGCGCGCGCGAAGTTCGTGCTGAGCTGGGTCTATCACCCGCGAGCGCTGCCCTTGGCCGTCGCCTCCGCCACCCTGCACATGGCCGCAATGCGCGGCATGGACGTGGTCGTGGCGCGGCCCGACGGGTTCGCGCTCCCGCGCGAGATCATGGACAAGGCGCGGCGGGCGGCGAGCGCATCGGGCGGCTCGGTCGAGGAAACCTCCGACCGCGCCGCCGCGCTCAAGGGCGCTCAGGTCGTGTACGCCAAGGAATGGGGCACCACCACGAATTATGGCGACGCCGCGGCAGATGCGCGCCTGCGCGCCGAGCTCAAGGACTGGTGCGTGAGCGAGCCCTGGTTCGCCGCGGCGGCCCCGCACGCCAAGTTCATGCACTGCCTGCCGGTGCGCCGCAACGTCGCGGTGACGGACGAGATACTGGACGGCCCGCGCGCCGCTGTCAGGCTCGAGGCTTTCAACCGTCTGATCGTGCAGACCGCGGTTCTGCACCGCCTGCTGTCCTAAAGACACCCGAATGCCGGAGTACCATCGATGATCAAGAGCCGACCCGACCCTTCCGTCGCCGTGCGCGCGCTGCGAAGCGCCGCGCCGTACATACGCATGTACAAGAACAAGGTGTTCGTCATCAAGGCGGGCGGAGCCGTGTTCAACGACGACGCGTCCATGCGCGGGTTGATCGAGCAGGTCGCCATCCTCCATCAAGTGGGCATCAAGACCGTCCTGGTGCACGGCGGCGGTCCGCAGCTCGATCAGCTGCAGGCGACGCTCGGGATCGAGACCCAGATGGTGAACGGCCGCCGGGTGACCGATCAGAAATCGATCGACGTGACCTCGATGGTGCTCAACGGCCTCATCAACACGCGCATTCTCGCGATCTGCCGCGCGCTCGACATCGAGGCCGTCGGACTCTCCGGCGTCGATTCGGGACTCGTGCGGGCGCATAAGCGGGGGCCTGTCGCGGTATCGCCGGGATCGAGCGAGACCATCGATTACGGCTTCGTGGGCGACATCGATTCGGTGAACGTCGCCGTGCTCGAAAAGCTGCTTGCCGACGGCTTGATGCCGGTCGTGAGCCCGCTCTCGGCCGACGCCAACGGCACGTTGCTCAACATCAACGCGGACACCGTGGCCGCCGCGATCGGCGGCGCCCTGTCGGCCGAGAAATTAGTGCTATGCACGGGCGCGCCGGGAATTCTGGAGCGCTCCACCGACCCGAGCTCCATCATCTCCTACACGGATATCCAGGGGCTCGAGCGGCTGCGGGCGGGCGGCAGCCTCACGCACGGCATGCTGCCGAAAGCGCAGGCGATCGAGAACGCGATTCGAAGCGGCGTACGCCGCGTGCACGTCATCTCCTACAAGTCGACCGACAGCCTGCTCGCCGAAGTGTTCACCAACGAGGGCACCGGCACCCTGGTGGTGGCCGACCTGAAAGCGCTGAGCCCCGCGGAACAGACGGCGGCCCCATGACGCGCTTGTGGGACAAGGGGGCGAAGCTCGACGAACGCGTGCTCGCCTACACCGCGGGCGAGGACTATGTTCTCGACAATCGTCTCGTTGCTTACGACATCAAGGCCTCGGCGGCGCACGCCGACATGCTCGCGCAGCAGGGACTTCTGTCGGCGGCGGACCATCAGGCGATTCGCGGCGCGCTCGCCGCCATCGGCGAGGAGCACGCGCAAGGCCAATGGCGCATCACGCTCGAGCAGGAGGATTGCCAAACGGCGATCGAGAACCGCCTGACGGAGCGCTTAGGCGCGGCCGGCGGCCGCCTGCACGCCGGCCGCTCGCGCAACGATCAAGTGCTCGCCGCCTTGCGGCTGTATCTCGCGGACGCGGCGCGCTCGCTCAAAGGGGGGGCGCTGGCGGTGGCCGAGGCGCTCGAGGCCCTGGCGGTGCGCGACGGCGCCATCGAGCTGCCGGGATACACCCACATGCAGCAGGCCATGCCGAGCACGGTGGCCCTATGGGCGTTCGGCTTTGCCGCGGAAATCCGCGACGACGCGGAGGGACTTTCCCTGGTGGAGCGCCGTTCCTCGAAAAATCCTCTCGGATCCGCGGCGGGCTACGGAACCCCGAATCTCAACATCGACCGCGAGTCCACGCGCCGGGGCCTCGGGTTCCGCGTCACGCACGAGCCGGTCACGGCCGTTCAACTGTCGCGCGGCAAGGCCGAGGCGCATCTGCTGTTCGAGATCACGCTGCTCAGCCAGGATCTCGGCCGCCTCGCGGCGGATCTCTTGCTGTTCTACACCCAGGAGTTCGGTTTCGTCGCGCTGCCCGAGGCGTTCACGACCGGCTCATCCATCATGCCGCAGAAGCGCAATCCCGACGTATTCGAGCTCATGCGCGGGCGCAGCGCCGTCGCCCAGGCGGCGCTCAACGAGGTGCTCGGCATCACCCAGAAGCTTTCCTCGGGCTACCATCGCGATCTTCAGCTGATCAAGCCACCGCTGTTTCGGGGCATCGATTCGTGCCGGCAAACGCTGGATATTCTGCCGAGCGCATTGCTCGGCGTGCATTTTCGGCGCGATAACATCCGGCTGGATCCCGGGATACACGCCGCCGCGGCCGCGAATGCGCTGGTGGCGACCGAGAACATTCCGTTCCGCGAGGCGTATCAACGCGTCGCGGCGAAGCTCAAGGAATCGCCGTGAGGATCCGGCGGTGAGCATCTGGCGCACCCTCCTGTCTTTGGAAGCCCTCAACGCAGGGGCCGGCGGCACGCTGATGCAGCCCCTCGGCATCGTGTTCACCGAGATCGGCGAGGATTTCGTTCGAGGCACCATGCCGGTCGACGAGCGCACTCGTCAGCCGTACGGCTTGCTGCACGGCGGCGCGTCGGTCGCGCTCGCCGAAACGCTCGGCAGCATGGGCGCGAACATGTGCGTGGACGCGGCCCGCTATCTCTGCGTCGGCCAGGAGATCAACGCCAATCATCTGAAGTCGGTGAGGTCGGGCAGCGTGACCGGCACGGCGCGGCCGCTGCACGTCGGGTCGCGCAGCCAGGTATGGGGCATCGACATCGTCGACCCGTCGGGCGCGCTCATCTGCGTTTCGCGCCTCACCGTCGCGGTCATCCCACGCCCCCAAACCCCGCCGTAGCGGCACCGGCGCCGGAGCAGGCGCGCTAGCATTTGCAACACCGAATGCGTATCGTGCGCGCCATGAACCCACTCATACGCCGTGTCATCCGTAGCGCCTGCACGGGCGCCGTCCTGCTCTCGTTTGCCCCGTGGATCGGCGCCCAAGCGCCGGTTTCCACGCCGCCGGCCGAGCCTGCGCCGATCTCCGGCGAACAGGCTAGCTATCTGTTCGGGCTGACCTTCGGGGAACAGCTGCACAGCATCGGCATCGGGAGCGACGTGAACTCGGAGGCCATCGCCCGCGGTCTCAAGGACGGACTCCAGGGGAAGAAGGCCGCGGCCACCGAGCGGCAGCAGATTCAGGAGTACGTGCATAGCGTGATGCTCGCCGCAGCAGCGCACAACAAGACGGCCGCCCAGGAATTCCTGGCGAGCAACGGCAAGAAGACCGGCGTGAAAACCACGGCCTCCGGACTCGAGTACAAGATCGAAAACGCGGGGGATGCCAAGGCCCCGCCGATCACGGCCGAGGATGAGGTCAGCGTCAACTATCGGGGAAAACTGATCGACGGTTCCGAGTTCGACAGTTCCTATTCGCGCGGCAAACCCTTGGATATTCCCGTGGGCGGCGTGATCAAAGGCTGGCAGGAAGCGCTGGTGATGATGAAGCCGGGCGCGAAATGGACCTTGTACATCCCGCCCGATCTCGCCTACGGGCCGAATCCGAGGCCCGGGATTCCGGGCAATTCCTTGCTGGTATTCGACATCGAGGTGCTGAGCGTGAAGCCCAGGCAGGCCGCACCGATGCCGCAGAGACCCGCGGCCGCGCCGAAGCCGCAGCAATAGCTTCCGGCGAGGGCCGGCGGGCGGGCAGCCTCAGCGCGTGAGATCGAGGGCGTTGGTGAGATCGCCCATGGGCGGCTCGCCATGCTCGGTGAGCGCGCGATCGCGACGCACGATGCCGGGCAGGGTCGCCAGACCGAACCGCCGAATCATCAGCCGCATGATGGATGCCGTGTCGTACGGGGTGTGATCCACGGTCGATTTCCGGGCGAACGGCGAAATGATCAACGCCGGGATGCGGGCGCCCGGACCCAGTAAATCTCCGGTGGGCGGCGCGACGTGGTCCCAGGCTCCGCCGAACTCATCGTAGGTGATGACGATCACCATGTTCTTCCATTGCGGACCGGCCTGAAGCTTCGCCACCAGATCCGCGATGTGCGCGTCCCCGTCCGAGAGGGCCGCGTATCCCGGATGCTGATTGAGGTTGCCTTGCGGCTTGTAGAACACCACCTGCGGCAATCGGCCCGCGGCCGCGTCGGCGAGCAGCTCGTCGTAGTCCTTCAGATGGGCCGAGCGCTCCGCACCCCGGGTCGCCGGATCGAAGTCCGCGTAGTAATTGAAGGGCTGATGATGCGGCTGGAAATCGGGGCTGCCGGACGGGGTCTCGGGCGCATAGATGACGCGGCGTTCCTTGCCGGCCGGCGCGCGACCGTCGGCGACCGACGCGTTCCAGGAGCCGGAATACCACGCCCAACTCACGTGCTTATCGTTCAACCGATCGCCGATGGTGGGCGCCGTCTGCGGAGGCAAGGTGGTGTGCTTGGCGGGATCCGCGTAAAGCCCGGCGGTATCGCCCGGCGCCGGGGCGTTGCCGCTCGGCTGATATGCGGGCTGCATGGTGTTGACTGCATAGAATTTACCGTCGCCGAAGTAGTTCGCCGGCGTGATGTTGCCGCTCTTCGCGAACCGCGGGGGTCCGTCCAGCGCCGAGGCGGGCGACCCGGGGGCAAGCTTGAGGCGCGGCAAATAGTGGCCGGCGGCGTCCGTGGCCAAAATGGCGATCGAAGGCTGGGCGGGCGCGGTATCGGCATGCGGATACTCCGGTGCGCAGGCGCAGATCAGGTACTGATGATTCAGGAACGACCCACCGAACGCCCCCTGGAAGAAATGATCGGCGAGCACGTATTGTCGCGCGAGGCCGAACAACGCGGAGCCGCTGTAGTCGTAATGCCCCAGGGCGAGCCCGCCCGCATCGGACCAGGCGGCATAGCCGTCGTTCTTGCCGCCGTCGATTTGCATCTGATGCTCGAAGAACCGGTGCACCAGATCGCGAGTCACCACGGCCGTGGTCAGCGCCACGCCGGACTGCGGGGTGAAGGCATGCTCGATCGAGAACGGCGCATTCGGCAACCCGGCGCTTTCGGCCTGCGTCACGACGGGTACGTAGCCGGGAGCGGTCACGCTGCCCCAGCTCTGCGGCAACGTCGGCAGCACCGTACCGTCGCGGTCGCGCTGAGGAAGGTACGCGGGCAGCGGCCGCCCCTCGCGGTCGAGCACGTCGCCTAGACCCGCCGCGCCGGGAAAGTTGCCGTACAGATCATCGAAGGCGCGGTTCTCGGCGTAGATCACCACGATGGTCGAGACCTTGGCGCGCAGGGCCTGCGACGTGCGCTCCATCGCGGCCTGCGAGGCGGGAGGCGCCGCGCGCGTGGCGCAGGCGCAAAGACTCGCGATGACGGCGGCCGCGAGCATTCTCGAAAGGGGAAAGTTGGGCATCGCGCCATTATAGCGCGCGATGCCCGCAGTCGAATTCGCCGCCGCGCCGGGGCGCTAGGCTAGAACGTCCAGGTGGCGCTGACGGTGAACGCCGCCGGATCGCCGAACTGCGAGCTGATGCGCTCGTATTCCGCGCGGAATGCGAAATCCTGCCACTTGGCCTGCACACCGGCGCCGTACGCCAATCTCGTATCGGTTTGATCCGTGCGATAGGACGCCGGTGCGCTGCATGCGCTGTAAGGCGGCGCGCAATAGCCGCTCGTGTAGGCGTAGGTGGTGATGTTGCTCTGCAGCCGCGCGACGCCCAGCTTGCCGTACACATCCAGAAACGGCAGGGGCAGCGGCAGATATCCGAGCCCGTAAAGGACCGTGGCCTTGGGGTGCGAGCTCGCGTTCGAATATAAATAGCCGTTGCCGTAGAAACCGGTGGCGCCGTTGCCGCTGCCGAAATCGATGTATTCGATTTCGCCGCCGACGATCGGCAACGGCCGGATACCGGCGATCACCTTCCACGCCGCATCGTGATCGCTGTAACCGCCGTAATAGCCGTAGTCGTAATTATTGTTGTTTCCGACGTTCGACGCGCCCACTCCCGCGCCGACATACGCGCCGAGCGGATTGTCCGCCAGGGCTTGCGTGCAGAGGCCCACCGCGCCCACCGCGAGCGCACCCAACAAGGCAGCAGACCGTCGAATCATCGAGTTCTCCCATTTGTGCCACTGCACCGTGGGACAGACCGCCCGCGCCAGAAGTTCCGGCACAGCGTCGGCGGCCCGTTCACGACCACCCATAGTCTGTGGCCCCTGCGGGTATAATTGACGAATGAAAGCGGCGCCCGTCCTGATCCTCATCGCTCTTGCCTGGTCGGCAACGGGCTGTGGACAGAAGGGCCCCTTGGTCCTGCCCAGCGCCGAGCATCCGCGCAAGAAAGTGAAATTCCCACTGGCGCCGAAGTCGGGCGCGCCCGCCGCTCCTGCGAAGCCAGCGGCGCCGGCAACTCCCGCCACTGCCCCCGGTGCTCCCGCCGGGCCGACGCCCAACCCGGCGCCGCCCGAGGCCGTTCCCGGGTCGAAACCGACGCCTGACCCTGCTCCGCAGAGTTAGTCGTCCAGCTACACGACACCTAAAGCTTTTCATGCCCGCTCGAAAACTACTCCTGGTGGACGGATCGTCCTATCTCTACCGGGCCTTCCATGCCCTTCCGCCGCTCACGAACTCCAAGGGCGAACCGACGGGGGCGGTGCTCGGCGTCCTCAACATGCTGAACAAATTGATGAAGGAGGAGTCGCCGCAGCGGGTCGCGGTGGTGTTCGACGCTCCCGGGCGCACCTTTCGCGACGACCTGTTCGACCAGTACAAAGCGCATCGCGCGCCGATGCCGGACGATCTGCGCTCGCAGCTGCAGCCCTTGCTCGAGGCGGTGTCGGCGCTGGGATTGCCGCTTCTGCGCATCGCCGGCGTCGAGGCGGACGATGTGATCGGCACGCTTGCGATCCAGGCCGCGGCCGCCGGATTCGACGTGCTGATCTCGACCGGCGACAAGGACATGGCGCAGCTCGTCGATCCACGCATCTCGCTGGTGAACACCATGAGCAACACACGCCTCGACCGTGAAGGCGTGAAAGCGAAGTTCGATGTGTTCCCGGAGCAGATCGTCGATTACCTGGCGCTGGTCGGCGACAGCTCGGACAACATTCCCGGAATCACCGGGGTGGGCCCGAAGACCGCAGCCAAATGGCTCAATCAGTATGGAACGCTGGACGCCTTGATTACGCACGCGGCCGAGATCCCCGGCAAGGTCGGCGAGAATCTGCGCAACGAGCTGCCTGCGCTCGAGTTATCGCGCAAGCTCGCGACCATCCACGCCACCGTGCCGCTCGAGCTGACTCCGGAAGAGCTCCTGGCCGGGAGTCCGGACCTCCTGCGGCTTCGGGATCTGTATGGGCGGCTCGAGCTGCGGGCGCTCGCGAAATCGCTGGATGCGATGTCGCCGCCGGCTTCCGTCGACGGGCCCGCCGCCAGCGCTTCTGCGGGAGCGCCGGCCACCGCGGCGGCCGAGGCGCCCGTCGCCGCACCCTCACCGGTGCGGCACTATGAAGCGCTGCTCTCGCGAGCCTCGTTGGACGAATGGATCGCGAAGCTCCGCGCCGCTCCGCTCATCTCGATCGGCACCGAAACCGACGGCATCGACCCCATGCGCGCCCGTCTCGTCGGTTTGGCGTTCGCCGTGGCACCGGGCGAGGCCGCTTACTTGCCGCTTGGCCACGACTATCCGGGTGCGCCGGCGCAACTCGCGCACGAGGAGGCGCTCGCCGCGCTCAAGCCGCTGCTCGAGGATGCCGCCCTGCCGAAACTCGGCCGGCGGCTCAAGTTCGACGCCCACATTCTGGCGAATCATGGCGTGGCGCTCGGCGGCCAGCGCTACGACTCGACGCTCGAGTCGTACATACTCGACAGCGTCGCCACCCGGCACGACCTGGAATCGACCGCCGGCAGATACCTCGGCGTCGGAGTCACACGCTACGAAGACGTCGTCGGCAAGGGCGCCAAGCAAATCGCGTTCGGCCAAGTCGAGGTGCAGCGAGCGGCGGATTACGCGGCGGAAGCCGCGGAGGTGACGCTCAAGCTGCACCACGCGCTCTGGCCGCAGCTCGAGGGTGCGTCCCGGCTCGAGACGCTGTACGACGCCATCGAACAGCCGCTGTCGCCGGTTCTGTACCGGATGGAGCGGGCCGGGGTGCTGGTCGACCGGGCGTTGCTCCGCGCACAAAGCTCGGAGCTGGCCGCACGCATGGCTGAACTGCAGGGGCTCGCTCACGCCGCCGCCGGGGGCGCGTTCAACGTGGATTCGCCGAAACAGCTGCAGGAGATTCTATTCGGGAAGCTCGGCATTCCGGTCGCGCGCAAGACGCCCACCGGCCAGCCGTCCACGGCCGAGGACGTACTCGAGGAGTTGGCACAGTCGTACGAGCTGCCGAAACTGATCCTCGAATACCGGGGTGTCGCCAAACTCAAATCCACGTACACGGACAAGCTGCCCGAGCAGATCAACGAGCGCACCGGCCGCATTCACACCTGCTATCAACAGACGGTGGCGGCGACGGGCCGTCTGTCTTCCTCCGATCCCAACCTCCAGAACATTCCGATCCGCACGGCCGAGGGCCGGCGCATCCGCCAGGCGTTCATCGCCCCGGAAGGCTATTCGCTCATTGCCGCGGACTACTCGCAGATCGAGCTGCGCATCATGGCGCACCTGTCGAGCGATGCGAGCCTGCTCAAGGCGTTCGCCGAGGATCGCGACATCCACCAAGCGACCGCGGCGGAGGTCCTAGGGCTCGCGGCCGGCGAGGTGAGCGCCGATCAGAGACGCTCGGCCAAGGCGGTGAATTTCGGATTGATCTACGGCATGTCCGCGTTCGGCCTCGCGCGTCAACTCGGCATCTCACGCGGCGATGCGCAGCGCTACGTGGATCTTTACTTCGAGCGGTATCCGGGCGTGAAGCGCTACATGGATGAGACCCGCGCCCAGGCGCGAGAGTTGGGATACGTGGAAACGGTGTTCGGGCGCCGTCTTTATCTGCCGGAAATCCGCTCGCGCAATGCGGCGTTGCGCCAATACGCGGAACGCAGCGCGATCAATGCTCCGATGCAAGGCACGGCGGCGGACATCATCAAGCGCGCCATGATCGAGGTAGATGCGTGGCTCGAAGAATCTCACGCCCGTGCTCGGCTCATCATGCAGGTGCACGACGAACTCGTGCTCGAGGTCGCCGACGACGCCGTCGAGAGCACTGCAGCGCGGCTGCGGGAACATATGGTCGCGGCTGCAGAACTCGCGGTTCCCCTCAAGGTCGATGTAGGAATAGGCCGTAACTGGGATGAGGCACACTAAATCCGTGCCGTGCCGCATTGCGGCCGAGTTGCGTTAACTCTTTGTTAAAGTCCGTTAAGATTAGGCAAATTTTTCGCGGTTTTTTATTGGTTTTTCGCATTTGAGCGGCCGAATGAACGGTCGCCTCGGCCGGCGCATTAATTGGCCCACGGCCCTGGAACTTTCAAAGGGCATCCCCATCTAATCTCGTGAGCATGGAAACGTGCTCCCCGCTCTTCTCCCTGAGCGGGTAAGACCCGGTTTGTCATCCCCATGCCGGGTTGGTCTGCCTCGGTGGTTGCGTCAAGCGCCCACCGGGGCTTTTTTTTGCGCGAGTGTTTCGCGAGTCATTCCGGCGCGGAGCGCTCCAGCCATTGCTTCATGACACCGCGAACCTGCTCGAAGCCTTGCTTCGCGTGCGCGGAGAACAGCTGGGCGGTGACGGCTGCATCGCTGCAGGCTTCATTCGTGTCCCTGAGAACGCGTACTGACTCTTGCCGATTGAGCTTGTCCGATTTCGTCAGGAGGACGTGCGCGCGGCGACCGCGCGCCAACACCCATTCGAGCATGGTCGCATCCTGCTGACCGAGACCGCGGCGGCTGTCGACGATCAGCACCAGCCCGACCAGCGACTCGCGTGTGTTGAAGTAATGTTCCATCAGCTCGAGCCAGCGGGCTTGAATCTTTTGCGGCACCTTCGCGAATCCATATCCCGGCAGGTCGACGAGCCGACGTTCGGCGACGAGCTCGAAGAAATTGATGAGCTGAGTTCGGCCGGGCGTGCGGCTCACGCGCGCAAGGCCCGAGCGTTCGACGATCGCATTGATGGCGCTCGACTTGCCGGCATTTGATCGGCCCGCGAAAGCGATCTCCCGCCCCGTATCCGCGGTCAGCTGGCCCGCCGCGGCCGCGCTCGTCAGGAATTTCACATGGGGATAAAGGGACATGGAGAGAGTTCGAGGGGCCCGCTTGGAAGAAAATGGTTGGGCGTAGTGTACAATTTGCGGTTGGGATCGGTTCTACGGAAAGATGGGAGTCACGAGCGTCATGAGTCGGTTTTGGGTCTTCGCAGCGGTAAGCTCGTGTGCTTTCGCCGGCAATCCGGCCTTGCCGGCCGGCAATGCGCAAAACGGTGCAGCGAAGGCTGCGGTATGCAAGGCCTGCCATGGCGCGAACGGCAATAGCGTCAACCCGGAGTGGCCGAGCCTTGCCGGCCTCGGCGCCGACTA
This sequence comes from Steroidobacteraceae bacterium, assembly GCA_050012315.1. GTDB lineage: Bacteria > Pseudomonadota > Gammaproteobacteria > Steroidobacterales > Steroidobacteraceae > Bog-1198. Next base: position 78,576 of record JBEKHK010000001.1, read on the forward strand.
CATTGCCGATGAGTTGCAGAATTTCAAAGACGGCAAGCGCGTGAATCCGGTCATGCAGCCCATGGCCGCCTCCTTGAGCACGCAGGACATGCAGGACATCGGCGCCTACTTCGACAGCTTGGTCAATACCGGCTTGGAAGCAGACCCCTCCGACCGGCAGGCCGGCGAGAAGCTCTATCGCGGCGGCGACAAGGCGCGCGACATCCCGGCGTGCATGGCATGCCATGGTCCGACGGGCGCCGGCAACGAGCCGGCCAAGTTCCCCGCGCTGCGCGGCCAGCACTCGGCCTATATCGCGAAACAACTCAACGGCTATGTGGCCGGCACCCGACCGCCGGGTGCCGCCGGCATCATGCCCACGATCGCCAAACGGCTGTCGCCGGACGACATCCGGAATCTCTCCTCCTACATTCAGGGGCTTCGTTGATGCGCGCTTACCGGACCGTCCTCCTCCTGGGCCTGGCCCTGACTATCGCGGCCTGCGGCAAGCAGTCGGGCGCCGATCGGAGCGATACCGTGCCGACGGCTCGAGTAACGGCGCAGCCGGCACGTTCGGCGCGCGCCGCGCCGCCCGCCGAAGCGTCGCCGCAAGCGGCGACTCAGACCTCGAAGCTCAACCCCGACGGGTCGGAAACCGTCGAGGCAGCCGCCGGCGACAGCGGAGTTCACAACGCATTGCTGGCGGCGGTCGCCTCCACCGTGGCGGCGGCGACCCCCACCGCTTCAGCGGAGGTTACCGGCGGTCCGACCATGTGGCAGGACGGCGTCAACTACACCCGCCTCGTGCCGGCGCAGCCGACGGACGTACCCGCGGGGCAAGTCGAGGTTCTCGAGTTCTTCTGGTATGCGTGCCCGCACTGCTTCGCGCTCCAGCCCCTGGTCGAGGCATGGAAGAAGACCAAGCCGGCGTACGTCACCTTCGTTCCCGTGCCGGTCACCTGGAGTCCGGGACACCGCGCGCTCGCGCGACTGTTCTATACCCTGGAGAGCCTCGGCAAGCTCGACCAATTGCACAACGAGGTATTCAAGGAAATCCAGGTCAACAACGATCCGCTCGTTGCCCGTGACGCGGCCGATGAGGCCGAGACCGAGCAATTGCAGACCGCATTCGCGGTCAAGCAAGGGATCTCCGCGAGCGCCTTCAAGGCGGCGTACCACTCGATGGGCGTCGAGGCGCGCCTGCAACGAGCCGACGAGCTGGTTCAGCGCTACCGAATCGACGGCGTTCCCACCTTCGTGGTGAATGGCAAGTACGTCGCGGACGTTCGTTCGGCCGGCGGCCAGCAGCCGTTGTTGACGCTGGTCGGCGACCTCGCCGCGCAAGAACACAAGCACTAGGGCGACATGGTCACGCACCGGGGCGGCTGTCACTGCGGTCGCGTACGCTTCGAGGTCGAGGCTCCCGCCAAGATCGAGGTCGCCGAGTGCAACTGCTCGATGTGCGCCAAGGCCGGGTATCTGCACCTGATCGTCCCGGCAGAACGATTCACGTTGATCCGCGGCCGCGACGCCCTGACCACCTACACGTTCAATACCGGCGTCGCGAAGCATCACTTCTGCTCCGTGTGCGGCGTGAAGTCCTTTTACGTGCCGCGCTCGCATCCCGATGGCATCAGCGTCAACGCCCGTTGCATCGACGCCGGCACGATCGAATCGATGTCGGTGTCGCCCTTCAACGGACGCCAATGGGAAGCATCGCGCGATTCCTTGCGGGCGCCGCACGGTTGAGGGGCGCCTCTAACGGGCATATTCCGCCTCCCTCGCCCGTTATGTTCACATCCATTCCGCCGTAATTCGCGCTGCGAGCATTATGTGACGCGCATCACGCGTCCGCTCCGGGGAATTGTCGGATGCTATCGGCGTTCGTTCGGAGCTGCCCGTAGCATCTAACCATGCCGGATCATTGCCCGCCCACAGTTCCAAGGAAGGTTGCGGCCGCCCGCGACGGCACTCGCAGCCGGCTGTTGTTCGCACTGACGGCGTTTACCCTGATTCGCGCGAGCGCGGTGATGGCGGCCGACCCGGCAGCCACGCCGCCGGTCAAGCTGGCCCGGAGCGACGCTCCGGCGCCGACGGCCGCGCCGTCCGCGCCCGCACCGTTCGCGCCCACACGCGACAAAATACCCGCTCTGCCGGCGGCGTTCTTGTCCTCTCCGCGCGACTATTCGCTGCCGCCCGCGGCCGAGCCCCATGCTTTCTCGAGTACTGAGTTCCGTCCCCGAGGGCACTCGGTATTCGACCAGGAGCCCGCCGCCGCGGGCAGCAATGAGAATTTGATGGTCGATCTGTCCGTCTGGCAGCGGCTGCAGGAATACCGCAACCGCGACAGCGTCCGGGTGATGACGCTGTGGGAGTCAGGCGCCGGCGCCGTATCGATCCAAACGAATAGAAAAGGCGGTCCCTCGCTCGAGTGGACCAGCCGCTTGATGAACCGAGGCGGTGCCACGCGGGGGCTGCTCGACCGCTGGAACCCCGCGTCGGTGCTAAAGAGCTTCTCGCATTCGGCGAGCACACCGGCGGGTAAGACGCCGAATCCGCTCACACCGACGCATCCGGGGATTTCAGCGATTCCTTGATCCGGTTGGCGCGCCCGACTGGATTCGAACCAGTGACCTTCGGCTTCGGAGGCCGACACTCTATCCAGCTGAGCTACGGGCGCTTGAACCGGGGTCGCGATACTACTCGCGGCCCCTCCGCGGGGGCAAGCTGCCCGGCCGACCCCCCCCTACTTCGGGTAGAGCAGGAGCTGGGTGCAGCGGAACATCGCGAGCGTCCTGCCGGTCTCCCGGTGCGTCACCACCGCATCCCACACCTGCGTGGTCTTGCCCAGGTGCAGCGGCGTCGCCCGGCTCGCGATCGTGCCCTCGCGGGCCGTACCCAGAAAATTGGACTTGAGCTCGATGGTCGTGAATCCGGTCGCACCCTCCGGCAGGTTGGCGAAGCAACCATATCCGCAGGACGTATCGGCCAGCGTCACGATGCTCCCCGCGTGCAGGAAGCCGTTGGGCGCCATGTGGACGCCCTTCACCGCGAATTCGCCGAGGACCTCGGCGGGGCTCACGCGCGTGAACACGATGCCGAGATGGCCGGGAAACTTGCCGGCGCCGCGCTCGTTCCATTTTTGCAAGGCATCCGCGTCGCCGCTCATGCGCTCGTGTCCGCGAGGCCATCGAAGAAGTCCACCTCGCCCGTATTGAGCGAATATTCCGCTCCTACGATCATGAGGCCGTCGTTTTGGATCAGATTCTCGATGATCTCCGAGCCGTGCCGCAGATGCGTCGCGGAGGCGCGGATATTGGCGCGCACGGCTTCGTGGATCAAGGTCGGCAGATCGTGCTTGAGCTCGGTCGCCAGCAGATTCTCCACCGAGGGCCTGACGAGATCGACGATGGAGCGCAGATTCCGCGACTGGTTTTCCTTCGGCCGCTGCAGCTGCTGAAGCGTCGCCTCGATGGCGCCGCAGTTCGAATGGCCGAGGACAACCACGAGTCTCGTTCCAAATTGCTCAGCGGCGAACTCGACACTGCCGATTTGCGAGGGCGCAACGATGTTGCCGGCGACGCGGATCACGAACAGATCGCCGAGGCCCTGATCGAAGACGATCTCCACGGGTACGCGCGAATCGGAGCAGCCGAGGATCACCGCGAACGGCTCCTGGCCCGCGGCGAGCTCTATCCGGCGGGCGCGGCTCGGCAGCGTATCGTGGCTGCGGACATCCGCCACGAAACGCCGATTGCCGTCGCGGAGCAGAGCGAGCGCATCTCGGGCGGGGACCATCGATGTCCTGCGCTTCAGAGTCGACGCGACACGGCGGGATTAGCGGCGGGACGGCGCGGGGCCGCCGCCTCCAAGCAGCCGCGCGGGCAAAAATAGAATGGCCTTGAGCAGCGCGAACACGGCGTCGAGCGAGAGCAGGCGAAACGGCAGCGACAAGAGCCACACGAGCGGCCACAGCACCAGTGCCGCCAGCGCGAGCGGCCAGCACAGGACGAACAGCAGACACCAGACGACGATCAGGAACATCGACTTCATGGTGGGCATCTTATCGACTTTGACCAAAGATGGGCATAGCGCGCGAGGCTGGCCGGGGTTGAGGCATTTTATGCGACCCTGCGCCGTCCCGCGAGCCAGAGGCCGCCCGACAGCGCGAACCACCAAGGGGCGACCAGGAAGAGCGGGCTGGCGGTGTGAAAACCGCGGCCGGCGGCGCAGCATGCCGACACGGCGGCCGCACAGCCGAGCGAGGTAGCGCCGACCGAGCGCCGGCTCCAGACCATTCCGCCGGGAGTCCCCAGGACGACGCGTATCAATGCCCCATACGCGAGCGCTCCCAAGGCCGCGCAGACCGCAAGGATGACCCAGGGTCCGCCCGATCCCCCGAGGCCGCCCACGACCCGCAATCCGAACAGCCCGAGCCGCGCGGTGGCCAGGGCGAGCGTCGCTGCGGCCGCGATGAACAGGAGCCGCCGCGCTCCCGAAGGCCTTGCGCCGCCGACCATGGAAAGCGCAAGCGCGGCCGCATGCAGCGCACCATACAGGGCGAACTCAAAGCGGATTCCGAGGGACCCGGCAATCGGTTGGGCGACCGCCAGCGCCGCCGTCAGCAGCCCGAGCAAAGCAAAATGCCGCGCGTACTGGATCACGACGCTACCCTATAATGGCCCGCATGCTGCAGCTCAGACCCAATTGCGAATGCTGTGGCGTATCGCTCCCGCCGGGGTCGACCGGCGCGAGGATCTGCTCGTTCGAGTGCACCTTCTGTGCGCGCTGCGCCGAAGGCACGCTCCAGGGGACCTGCCCGAACTGCGGCGGCGAACTCGTCGCACGGCCGCGGCGCCTGGATGCCGCACTCGAGCGCCATCCTGCCTCGACGGAGCGCATCGTCAAGCCGCAAGGGTGTTCCGCGCCCGGCTGAACCGCGACGGCGGCACGACCGGGCCGGATGCGACTGCTCGCGGGGCCGCCGACTAGCTGGTTTCGCAAGCCGAGGAGCGGCGCTCAGCACGCCGCCCGATCGAGCACCCGCAGTCTCATCGCCTCCGCAACGTCCTCCCGCCGAATGCGTGCTGCGGCGGCCAGATCCGCGCAGGTGCGCGCCACTTTCAGCATTCGGTGATAGGCGCGCGCCGACAGGCCGAGCCGCGCGACGGCCGTCCCGATGAGCGCACGCGAGTTCCGATCCAAGCGGCAGAGGGCGCCGAGCTCCCCGGGTGTGAGCCGGGAATTGAGCTTTCCCTGGCGACCGATCTGCATCCGCCGGGCGGCGGCGACTCGGGCGGCCACCGTCGCCGAACTCTCCGCGAGCGAAGGCTCCTCCGAGAGCAAGTGCTCCACCGGCACGGGCGCGAGTTCCACATGCATGTCGATTCGGTCGATCAACGGTCCCGATAGCCGGTTTCGGTATCGCACCACCTGGTCCGGCGTGCAGCGGCAGCGGCCGCTGCGCTCACCCGCATAGCCGCAAGGGCAGGGATTCATCGCCGCGACCAGCTGAAACTTCGCGGGAAACTCGCACAAGCTCTTGGCGCGCGCGATTGCGACCACACCGCTTTCCAGGGGCTCGCGCAACGCCTCCAGCGCGTTGCGCGCGAATTCCGGCAGCTCGTCGAGAAACAGCACGCCCAAATGCGCGAGCGACAGCTCACCGGGCTTGAGCGACGCGCCGCCGATCAATGCTGCGACCGAAGCGGTGTGCGGCGGGCTTCTGAAGGGCCTGCCGAACCCGAGACTCGGCCGCTTGCCGGCCGCCGACTCGAGGCTCGCCACCTCCAACGCTTCTTCCGGGTCGAGCGGCGGGAGCAGTCCGGGCAGCCTCTGCGCGAGCAAGGTCTTTCCGGCTCCCGGAGGCCCGATCATGAGCATCGCATGCGCGCCGGCGGCGGCGATCTCGAGCGCGCGCTTGGCGATGAATTGGCCGCGCACCTCCGCGAGGTCGGGTGGCGGACAACGGGCCTGTTCGGCCAGGGTGTCGGCCGAGGCCAGGGGGGCGCCGCCCCGGAGCGCGTGGCACACCTCGAGGAGATGCTCCGCGAGTTTGACGCGGGGCCCCGCAACCCAGCTGGCCTCGGTCGCGTTGGCCGCGGGTAGAATCAGTTCGCGCCGCGCGCGCGCTCCCTCCACCAGCGAGGGGAGCAATTTCGGCGTTTCGCGCAGCTCCCCGGAAAGCGCGAGCTCGCCGTAGAACTCGCGATTCGTCAGCGCCCGCCGAGGCACCTGATCGCTGGCCGCGAGGATGCCGAGCGCGATGGGCAAATCGAACCGCCCGCCCTCCTTGGGCAAATCGGCCGGCGCGAGATTGACCGTGATTCGGCCGGCGGGAAATTCGAAGCCCGAGGTGACCAGCGCCGAGCGCACGCGCTCGCGACTTTCGCGCACCACGGTCTCCGGCAGCCCCACCAAGGCGAATGCCGGCAGACCCGAACCGATATGCACTTCCACCCGCACGGGAGGGGCCTGGATACCGGCCGGAGCACGGCTCAAGGCGATGCCAACGCTTCGTGCGGCACGAGCTTTTGCCACCCGCCACGCCCTGCTACGGCGGTGTCGCGAGCCTGGCTTCGAGGTCCTTCAGGCGCTGCTCCATCGCCGTCAAGGCCGCCTGGGTGCGCCCCAGGAGCGCCGTTTGAACGTCGAACTCCGCGCGGCTCACCAAATCGAGCTTGGCCAACTGGGCCTGCAATACCGCCTTGAAATTGCTCTCCAGGTCCTGTCCCAGATTACGAATGGACGGCGGGATCGCATCGGCCAACCGTCGCGCGAGATCGTCCAAGGCCGAAGAATTCATGAAGCTCATTTCCTATCCTCCGAAGCTCATCCAATACCCATCCGCACTCCCATAACGCACGGCGCCGGCGCGGGCGCGCCAAAGCGATGCACCGCAGCCGATCCGGCCCACGCAAACCCTTGATCTGCCGTTCAGGCAGCTGGCATGGAAACTGCATTGACTAAATCCATAGTACGCCGAGCGGGTGTCGGAGGCCGTCCAATTAATCGCCGTAAGCGGGGATAAATGCATGAAGCTGATCACCGCCGTCATCAAGCCATTTAAATTGGATGAGGTTCGACAAGCCGTCGCGGATATTGGAATTCAAGGTGTCACGGTGACGGAGGTCCATGGGTACGGACGCCAACGCGGACACACGGAGATTTATCGCGGCGCGGAATATCGTATCGATTTTCTGCCGAAGGCCAAGATAGAGCTCGCCGTGGATGACTCGATTGCGGAACAGGTCATGGAGGCAGTTTGTAACGTCGCTAGGACAGGAAAAATGGGCGACGGGAAAGTCTGGATACTGGATCTCGAGCAGGCGTTGCGCGTGCGCACCGGCGAGACCGGCCCGGATGCCATTTAGCGGGCCTTGGGGAGTGGACCTAGCTCGCCGATGAGCGAGCCGATCGAGCGACCATTTTGAAACGTTTTTGGAGCATCTCGCGCCGGCAAGCCAGCCAACTCCCCCGTCGGTGCGAAATCCCGCCGGTGCGGGTCCCTCGAGGGACCCGCACCGTTTTTTACATTCCGGCCGGCGCAAGATGCCCTGCCGCAATACAACGGAAAATCGAGCGCTCCATGATGCAATGCCGCAATTCGTGCATTTTGCGCTGCTAAACTGCATTCTTGGCCGACAATGAGGAGTCACTCGGTATGAAAATGGTTATTGCCATCATCAAGCCCTTCAAGCTCGACGATGTTCGTTCCGCGCTGGCGGAGGTGGGGGTACAGGGCATTACCGTGACGGAGGTCAAGGGTTTTGGCCGGCAAAAAGGTCACACTGAACTTTACCGTGGGGCGGAATACGTGGTGGATTTCCTCCCCAAAGTGAAGCTGGAACTGGCTGTGGACGACGACCAGGTGGAACGAGTCCAGGAAGCGATCATCGAGACCGCGCGCACGGGTAAAATTGGCGATGGTAAGATTTTCGTGTTGGATCTAGGCCAGGCGGTGCGCATCCGCACGGGAGAGTCGGGTTCGCGCGCCCTGTAGTTGTTTTACAAGGATCTCTCAATGAAACGCGTTCTGCTATGCGCTCTGCTGATGGGCTGGTCGGCCATGGCTTCCGCCGTGGTCTACAAATGGGTGGACGCACAGGGAAAGGTTCAGTACGGCGACACACCGCCCGACGGAGTGCATGCGGAAGTCGTGGAATTGCTCGGCACGCACCCCGCACATTCGACCAACACCGCGTCCGGCGCGGACAAACCGGCGCCGCCGCCGCCCTCATCCTCCTCCACGGCCGATGCCAAGAAGGCGGTGGACGACGATGTCGCACAGACCCGCGACAAGCAATGCGCCGATGCACAGGACCGTTACAAGAAACTCATCGAGGGCCGGCGACTGTACAAGACCGGCGAGAACGGCGAGCGCCAGTATTTGACCTCCGACGAAATCGACTCCGAGCGCCTCAATGCGAAGCGCGAGGTCGATGAGATCTGCAACAGCGCCTCCTAGCGCAGCGACCGCCGCAGCAGCCTCGAGGCCGCCCCGTGTATTTTGCCGCCTGCGCCGCAAAGCCGTAGGCTAGCGCCCTGAATCGTACTTCGTTTCCATTTTTCAGGATCTCCGCTATGCAAACAGGGTTCGTCGGACTCGGCGCCATGGGCGCCCACATGGCTCGAAGTCTCCACCGCGCGGGCCTCTTGAACGGCGTGTGGAACCGCACCGCCGACAAGGCGGTAGCGCTCGCGAAGGAGCTCAATTGCCATGCCTTCAAGGACTTGACGGAGCTTGCCGCCAATTGCGAGGCGGTCGTGATCTGCGTATCCGCCGACGAGGACGTGCGCGCCGTGGTCGCCGCATTGGAGCCGGGCTTGAGCCCGCGCATGGTCGTCATGGATTGCTCCACCGTGGGTGCGGGGACCGCCCGCGACATGCACGCGCGGCTCGCCCCGCTGGGGGTCGGATTTCTCGACTGCCCGGTCAGCGGCGGCGTCGAGGGCGCGCGCGCGGCAACCCTCGCCATCATGGTCGGCGGCGACGAGGAGCATTTCGAGCAAGTCCGGCCGCTGCTCGAGAAGCTCGGCAAGACCGTGACGTACTTCGGCCCGAGCGGCGCGGGGCAGGCGGCGAAAGCCACCAACCAGATCATGTGCGCCGGCATCATCCAGGCGGTCGGCGAAGCCATGGCGTTCGCGCACGCCGAAGGGCTGCCGCTCGACCGGCTGATCGAGACCTTGGGCAAGGGGGCGGGCTCGAGCTGGTACTTCGTCAATCGCGCGCCCTTCATGGCGAGGAACAGCTTTCCGGCCGGGTTCCGGGTGCGGCTGCACGCGAAGGATCTGCGAATTTGCCGCGACATGGCCGCCAAGCGCGGCGCGGAGCTGCCGGTGGTCGAGTCGACGCTGCGGCAGTACGCCGAATTGGTCGCCCAGGGATACGGCGACGAGGACATCTCGGCGATTTATCGCCTCACATCGGCCCTGTTTCCCGAGAACAAGTCCAACTCCCCATGACGCTACCGCGCGCGCTCGTCATCGCGACACGGCGGAGCAAGCTCGCGCTCTGGCAAGCGGAACACGTGGCGGCGCTGCTGCGCCGGGCACATCCGGGCCTCGCCGTGAAGCTTCTGCCGATGACCACCAAGGGCGATCGAATCCTGGATCGCAGTCTTGCCGCGATCGGCGGCAAGGGCCTGTTCATCAAGGAGCTGGAGGCGGCGCTCGAGGACGGCCGCGCCCATCTCGCGGTCCATTCAATGAAGGACGTGCCGAGCGATCTACCCGCCGGAATGACGCTCGCGGCGATGTTGGCGCGCGCCGATCCCCGCGATGCGCTGATCACGCGCGGCGACCCGGGACGCGGCGAGCCGGGGCTCGGTGATCTGGCGCAGGGAGCGCGGCTCGGCACCTCGAGCCTGCGCCGCAGCGCGCAGTTGTTGGCGGCCCGGCCCGACCTGAACATCCATGCACTGCGCGGCAACGTCGAGACGCGGCTGAAGCGCTTGGACGACGGCGAGCTGGATGCCATCGTGCTCGCCGCCGCCGGCCTCGCGCGGCTCGGTCTCGAGTCGCGCATCGGCACCCTGCTCGACCCGAGCGTTTCGCTGCCGGCGGTCGGCCAGGGCGTGATCGGCATCGAATGCCGCAGCGATGACACGGCCGCGCGCGAGGCGGTGCAGGTGCTCGACGATGCGGCGGCGCAGGCCGCGGTAACCGCCGAACGCGCGTTTGCGCGCCGGCTCGGCGGCAGCTGCCAATCGCCGATCGCGGCATTCGCCGAGCTCCAGGCGGAAGGCCGCCTGACGCTGCGAGGGTTGGTGGCCGAGCCCGACGGCTCCAGGCTCATCAGGGATTCGGTCGCCGGCAGCGCCGCCCATGCGCAGGAGCTGGGCGACCGGCTGGCCGAGCGAGTGTTGGCGGCGGGCGCCGGCGAGCTGCTCGAACGGCTGGCGCGCGCCTGACGCCGGGCCGCAGGACGCTCGTGCTACCGCTCGATGGCGTCGGCGTCCTGATCACCCGGCCCGCGCATCAGGCGGCTCCGCTCAGCCGGCTGTTCGAGGCGGCGGGGGCCACCACCGCCCGGCTTCCCGCCATCGACATCCGGCCGCTCGCCGATACGCGCACGTTGGCCGCGCGGCTCGGTGCGATCGAGAACTTCGGTCTCATCATTTTCGCGAGCGCCAACGCCGTGCGCTACGGCGCCGCGTTGCTCGACCAGCGGCGCGATCTGCCGCTCGCAGCCATCGGCCCGGCGACGGCGCGCGCGCTGAATCAGGCGGGTTATCGGGTCTCGGTGCAGCCCCTCGACGGCTTCGACTCCGAAAGCTTGTTGCGGCACGCGGAGCTTAGCTCGATCGCGGGCCGTCGCGTCTTGCTCGTCAAGGGAGAGGGCGGGCGCGGGCTTCTCGAACAGGAGCTCACCCGGCGCGGCGCCGTGCTGACCTTGGCCGAGGTGTATCGGCGCGAGTGCGCGGCGCCCGCGGCAGAGGAGCTGCGGGCCCTGGAGTCGCGCTTCGAGCGTCACGAGATCCACGTGATCACCGCCACCAGCGCCGAGATCGGGGGCAACCTCCTGGCGCTCGCGACACCGGCGCTGCGCCGCCAGTTCGATGCCGCGCATTGGCTGGTGCCGAGCGCCCGGGTGGCCGATCTGCTGCGTCAGGCGGGACTCAAAGGGCCGATCGTGCGCGCGGCATCGGCCGAAGATCAGGACTTGGTGGCGGCCGTGGTTCGATGGCGATCCACGGTATCGGGCGCGTAGTCGAAGGAATCGAACCAGAGCCGCGAGGGCTCGACGCCGCGTGCGGTGAATTCCCGTCGCACCGCTTCGATCATCGCCGGCGGCCCGCTCGCATACACCTCGTAGCGGGCGAGATCGGCCACCTGCGCGAGCACCGCCTCGTGCACCAGCCCCGCGACTCCAGCCCAAGCCGGCGACGGCTCGGAGAGCACGGGCACGTAGCGAAAGCCCGGCGTGCGCCGCGCCAGACTTTCGAGCGCCGCGTGCGCGTACAGGTCGCGCTCCGCGCGCACGCCCCAGTAAAGCGTCATGTCGCGCGCCGAGCCGGTCTCCGTGACATGCCGCAGGATGCTCATCAGCGGCGCCAGTCCCGTGCCGCCGCCGACCATCAGCATCGGCGCCGGCGACGGCTCGCTCGAGGAAGGCTCCCGATAGATGAAATGTCCGAGCGGCCCTTCGAGGCTGAGCAGCGCCCCGGCCTTGCCGCCCGTGAACAAGGGCTCGGTGAATTCGCCGCCGCGCGCGCGCCGCACGTGCAACTCGAGGAGGCGCGAGTCATGCGGAGGAGAGGCGATCGAAAAGCTGCGGCGGCGCCCCTTGGACAGCAGCACATCGATGTACTGCCCGGGTTTGAAATCGAAACGTTCCGCCGCGGGGAGCCTCAGATATACCGCGACCACGTCGTGGGCCAAGGGCTCGATGCGCTCGATGCGGCTCGGCAGGCGCTTCACCCGCACGTCGTCGGGCGCCGCGGCCTCGAAGATCTCGACCGACAAATCGCTCTCGGCCCGCGCCTGGCAGAGGAGGACGAGCCCATCCGCGACCTCCGCATCGGACAGCCCGAGCGGCGCTCCGTTCGGATAGCGCACGGCACCTCGGATGAGCCGGGCGCGGCACGACCCGCAGTTGCCGCTTTTGCAGCTGTGCGGGAGGTTCAGTCCCGCCCGAAGCGCCGCATCGAGCACCGATTCGCCGCGTTCGACGCCGAAGCTCAGCCCGGATTTCGAGACGCTGACGCGCACGGCACGCTACGGCTGGCTCCGCTTGCTGTCGAGCCACTCCATGATGGGTTCCCATTGCTTCCAATCGGGCCACGCCAGGTATTCGGGAAGCTCCAGCACTCCCATGCCCCGCGCGTACGCTCGCACGTAATTCTGCGCCTCACGCAGGCTCGCGAGATACGGGACCTTGAGCTTGGTGAGGTATTGATCGAGCTCCTCGAAAATCAACGTGTACTCGCGCACCCGATTCGCGACCACCGCCAGGCGCGCCTGCTTGCGCGATACCTTGCCGAGTTCCAGAAGTTCCGCCATGAAATGCCCGCAGGCCTTGATGTCGATCGTGGAGGGGAGCACCGGAACGAGAATGGTCTCGGCGCGGCGCACGAGCTCGTTCAGCTCGGTGCCGTGAACGCGCGCCGGCGCATCGATGACGAGAATCTCGGTCGAGCGGGCGACGTTGCGCAACCCCTCCTCGTATGCCGGCACACCGCTGATCTTCGGCAAATCCGCCGGACGCAGCGCCAGCCAATCGAGACTGGTGCGCTGAGGATCGTAATCCGCGATGCAGACCTCGTGTCCCTCCCGGGCGAAATACACCGCGACGTTCGTGGCTAGCGTGCTCTTGCCGCACCCGCCCTTGGCATTGAGAACCATTACATGACGCATAATCCCCCAGCCTTGTTGTTATCGACCGCCGCAAGACTAGCGCATTGTGCCGCCGGCGTGCGACCTTGGAGCGCATCGGCTATGCTCGCGTACCATGCGCATCGAGTTCACGAAGATGCAGGGGCTCGGCAACGATTTCGTCGTCTTCGACGCCCCGCAAGCCGCCGCCGGCGCCTCCCTCGCTCCCGACCAGATACGCGCCCTCGCCGACCGCCATACCGGCGTGGGATTCGACCAAGCGCTCGTGCTCGAGGCGCCGCGGGATCCGGCGCACCGGGCGAGCTATCGCATATTCAACGCCGACGGCGGAGAAGTAGAACAATGCGGCAACGGAGCGCGATGCATCGCCGCCCTGCTCTACACCAGGGCTCCGGAACTCGGCCGCGAGCTGTCCATGGGAAGCCCGGGAGGCACGGTTCACGCACACGTGCGGCAAGACGGCCTGGTATCGGTGGACATGGGCGTGCCGAATTTCGATCCGCGGGCGCTTCCCATGGATGCCCCGGCCGAGGCGGCGAGCTACTCGCTCGACGTCGAGGGCACGACGCTCGATTACGGCGCCGTGTCCATGGGTAATCCGCACGCGGTGCTGCGCGTTTCCGAGGTGAGGAGCGCACCCGTCGAGCATCTCGGCCCGCGTATCGAGCGGCATCGCCGCTTCCCGAAGCGCACCAACGTCGGATTCATGCAGATCCTGGACCGCCGCCACATCAGCCTGCGCGTGTTCGAGCGGGGCGTGGGCGAGACCTTGGCTTGCGGCACGGGCGCCTGTGCGGCGGCGGCCGTCGGACGGCGGCAAGGACTTCTGGAGACGGACGTGCAAATCGATTTGCCCGGCGGCACGGCCCATGTATCGTGGCCGGGACCCGGCGAGCATCTCTGGCTCACCGGCCCGGCCACGACGGTCTTTACCGGCATCATCGATATTTAGATCATTATCAGGGGTTGACCAATGACACAGAGTCACGCACGCGGCATCAAACCGGACACGCTCAGTGACGAGAGCATTGCCGAGTATCTGCAAACCTATCCGGATTTCTTCGAACGCAACGGCGCGCTGCTCGCCAAATTGCGTCTGCCGCACCTGCGCGATGCCGGCGCCACCGTGAGCCTGGTCGAACGCCAAGTCGAAGTGCTGCGCGAGCGCAACCAGACGCTCGAGCGCAAGCTGAAGGAACTCGTGGATGTCGCACGCGCCAACGACGGACTCGCGGATCGCATTCATCGGCTCACGCAGCGGCTGATCCGCGCCCATGCGCTGACGGAGACCGTGGGCGCCATCGAAACGAGTCTGCGCGAGGATTTCGACGCGCGGAACTCGATCATGGTGCTGTTCATGGAGGCCGGCGGAGCGCTCGGCGAGCACGGCCGATTCCTGAGAACCGCCCAGCCCACCGATCCCGAGATGAAGAGCTTCGAATCCCTGCTGCAGTCCGGGAAGCCCCGATGCGGGCAGGTCCGCGATGCTCAACGCGACTATCTGTTCGGCAAGGACTCCGTCGAGATCGGGTCGGTTGCGCTCACTCCCCTGGGGCCGAAGGGCGCCTTGGGACTTCTGGCCATCGGTGCGAGCGACGTGGACCGATTCCATCCGGGGATGAGCACGGAATTCCTGTCGCGCATCGGCGAGCTGGTGACCTACGCCTTGACGCGCTGAGGTTTCGGTGAACTCGACGGAGCGCGGTTGGATCGAGCGCTTCGCCTCGCATCTCACACACGAGCGGCGCATGAGCGGCCATACCGTGGCCGCCTATCTGCATGATTTGCGCGAGCTCGAGCAATTTTGCAAGGCGCGCCGCATTGCGCGCTGGAGCGCGCTCGGCAACGCCCAGGTGCGCTCATTCGCCGCCGCGGGGCATGCCGGCGGCCTCGCCGCACGCAGCATCCAGCGCCGCCTGTCGGCGGTGCGCACCTTTTACGAGTTCCTGCTGCGCGAGGGCTGCTGCACGGTGAATCCGGGCGAGGACGTGCGGGCTCCCAAGCTCAAGAAGCGCCTGCCCACCACGCTGGATGCGGATCAGATGGGGCGGCTGCTCGCATTTCGCGTCGATGATTCATTGTCGATGCGCGACAAGGCCATCATGGAGCTGTTCTACTCATCGGGCCTGCGGCTGTCGGAGCTGGTGGGACTCGACTTGTCGTCATTGGACCTGGCCGACCGCACCGTGCGCGTGCTCGGCAAGGGCGCCAAATCGCGGGTGCTGCCGATCGGGCGCTTCGCGGTCGAGGCACTGCGCCAATGGCTCGCAGAACGCTCCGGACTTTTGGGTCCGGCGCTCGCGGCCGATCCGGCCGGTGCGGTGTTCGTCGGCCGCGCCGGGCGCCGGCTGAGCACGCGCGCGGTGCAGTTGCGCGTCGAGATCTGGGCGCGCCGCCAGGGGCTCGGCGTGCATCTGCATCCGCACATGTTCCGGCATTCCTTCGCGAGTCATCTGCTCGAGTCGAGCGGCAACCTGCGCGGCGTGCAGGAGCTGCTCGGCCACGCGGACATCGGCACCACCCAGATCTACACGCACCTGGACTTTCAGCACCTCGCCAAGGTCTACGACGCCGCGCACCCTCGCGCGCGGCGTCGCCAACGCGGCGCCTGAAGGAGTCCATTGGACGAGCAGCGTTTTGCAATTCATCGGGACCCGCGGCTTCGCATTCTCATCCCGGCGGTGGTCGCAATTGGATTCCTGATGGAGCAACTCGACTCCACCATCATCACCACGGCGATCCCGGATATGGCGCGGAGCCTCGCGACCACGCCGGTGAGAATGAATCTGGCCGTGACGGCGTATGTCCTTGCCCTCGCGGTTTTCATTCCCTTGAGCGGTTGGTTCGCGGATCGGTTTGGGGCCCGCCGCATCTTTGTCCTGGCACTCGCGATCTTCACGGCCGGATCCGCGCTCTGCGGCCTCGCCCATACCTTCCCGATGCTCGTGGCGACGCGCGTCGTGCAAGGGTTCGGCGGCGCCATGATGACCCCGGTGGGGCGGCTGATTCTGCTGCGAAGCTTCCCTCGCAGCGAATTCGTGATGGCGATGACTTACGTGACGCTGCCGGCCATCGTGGGACCCGTCATCGGCCCTCTGCTCGGCGGATTCTTGACGACCTACGCGTCGTGGCGGTGGATATTTTATGTGAACATCCCGTTCGGACTGATCGGGATACTGCTGGCCATGCGCTTCGTCGAGGACATGCCCGGAAGCGGCGCGATCAAGTTCGATTTCCCGGGCTTCCTGATGTTCGGCTCCGGTATCGCCTTGCTGCAGATCGCTCTCGACCATATCGGACGGTCGGCCTTACCGGCGACGGCGATCGCCGGCCTATTCGCGGCAGCGATGGCGCTGTTCTTCTGTTTTGCGCGCTATGTACGTCGAATCGAGGCGCCGGTCGTGGATCTCGGCCTGTTTCGCCTGCGTTCCTTCGCCGTCGGGACGCTGGCCGGCGGACTCTGCCGCATCGCCATGAACGGCGCGCCGTTTCTGCTGCCGCTGATGCTGCAAGTGGGCTTTGGCATGACCCCCATCGCCTCCGGCGGGTTGACGCTCGTGGGCGCCGCCGGCGCGGTCGCGATCCGATTGTTCATCGGACGATTGCTCCGATCGTTCGGATTCGAGCGGGTGCTGATCGGCAGCGCCATTGCCGGCTCCCTGGTGTTGGCGGGTTTCGCGCTGCTCGAGCCGGGCACGCCGCATTGGCTGATCGGCACCTACATCCTCGTCTTCGGTCTGATTCGCGCGACTCAGTTCATGACCTCCAATACGCTCTCCTATGCCGACGCCCCGGCCGCCCGGCTCAGTCAGGCGACCAGTCTCGGCGGCCTCGTCCAGCAACTCACCGTCGGCTTCGGCGTCTCGCTCGGCGCGTTGCTGCTGGGCCTCGTCAGCCAGCGCGGCCATGTGCTCACGCCCGCCCGCTTTCACGAGGTCTTCCTGCTCACGGCGATGCTTCCGTTGTTCGCACTGCCCGGCTTCATGCGCCTGCGCCCCGAGGACGGTGCGCAGGTGAGCGGCTATCGGCGCAAGTGACGCTCACGAGCTCAACCGTCCTGGCGGATATAGTCGCGCCATGGACGATGATTTCACCCGCCGCAATGGGCGGCGTGAAGCGGCGCGGTCCGGCGCTGCCGGGATTGACGAACAGTACGCCACCGCGCTCTTCGACCCGAGGCTTGTGGGAATGCCCCGATACCACCGCTCGAATGCCCGCCGCGGATGGCTCGATGCCGAGTTGTGCGAGATCGTGAATGGTGTAGATTAGGAAGTCTCCCACCCGCATCAACTCGGTTTCCTCGAGCGCTTCGGCCCATGGGCCGCCATCGTTATTGCCTCTGACGGCCGTGACCGGAGCGATGAGCCGCAACTCGGCCAGGATGCCGGCGTTGCCGATGTCGCCCGCATGGATGATGAGGTCGCTGCCCGACAGGAACGCTTTCGCCTCCGGCCGGAGAAGACCGTGCGTATCTGAAATGAGACCGATGCGAATCATGGGTAGAGAGAGAGTTTGCACCTGAATGACACCAAAGGATCCGAACCGGCATGATGATGCATCCCTCGCGCCTGGCGGCGGCGTGAGCCCAACCCCCGGCGCGTCTCGGGGTAGCGCCGACCGCCGCACCGCCGTCGCACTACTGGTGGCCGCGGTGTTTTTCATGGAGAACCTCGACGCGACGGTGATCACCACCGCCCTGCCGGCGATGGCCGCGCAGTTCGGCACGGCGGCGGCACGCCTCTCGGTGGGGGTGTCGGCTTACCTGGTCGCGCTGACGGTGTTCATCCCCATCAGTGGCTGGGCAGCCGAGCGCTACGGGGCCCGGCGGATCTTCGCAGCCGCCATCGTGGTCTTCACGCTCGCGTCCCTGCTGTGCGCGGCCAGCGGCAGCCTCTGGAGCTTCACCGCCGCGCGCACCCTACAGGGCCTCGGCGGAGCGATGATGGTGCCGGTGGGGCGGCTGGTGGTGCTGCGCGACACTCCCAAGGAGGGCATCGTCCGCGCCATCGCCGTCCTGACTTGGCCGGCGCTGGTCGCGCCCATTCTGGGGCCGCCGATCGGCGGCTGGCTCAGCACGCACTGGAGCTGGCGCTGGATCTTCCTGCTCAATCTGCCGCTGGGCTTGCTGGCCTTGATCGCGGCGCTGATCCTGGTGCGCAGCGGCGCATCCGAGCGCCGCCCTTTCGATGTCGCGGGCTTCGTGATCAGCGCTTTGGGGTTCGGCCTGTTCATGAGCGGCATCGAGGCGGCCAGCCGGCCGGACGTCCGGCTGTCGCTGTCTCTCGGCATGCTGCTGACCGGCGTCGCGCTGCTGCTGGCCGCCGCCCGGCATCTGCGCCGGGTGGAGCATCCGCTGTTCGATCTGGCGCCGCTGCGCATCGACACCTTCCGCGTCACCGCCATCGGCGGCTCGCTGTTCCGTACCGCCATCGGCAGCGCACCCTTCCTGCTGCCGCTGATGTTCCAGATCGGGTTCGGCTACAGCGCCGTCGATGCCGGCGTGCTGCTGTTGTGGCTCTTCGCCGGCAATCTCTGCATGAAGCCCGCGACCACCTGGATCATGAACCGCTTCGGGTTCCGGCGCGTGCTCATCGTCAACGGAATGCTGGTGGCCGCCGGATTCGCCGCCTGCGCCGTGCTGACCGCCGACACCCCGCGGGGACTGGTCGCCGTACTGCTGTTCTTCACCGGGATGACGCGCTCGATGCAGTTCACCGCTCTCAACACCATCGGCTTCGCGGACGTGCCGCAGGCACGGATGCGCGATGCCACCACGCTGTTCTCGGTACTGCAGCAGATGAACGCCGGCATGGGCATCGCCGTGGGTGCGCTGGCCTTGTCGATCGCCGGGCTGATTCGCGGCGGCGCGACCAGCGCCTCGGCAGCCGATTTCCGGCTCGCCTTCTGGCTGATCGGAGCTCTGGCCGCATTGGCGATCCTCGACAGCCTGTGGCTACCCGCCCGAGCCGGCGCGCGCGTGCTCAAGAAAAGCTGAGGGAGAGCTCGAGCCGCCGCCGCGCGGCGCGCTAGTCGGCGTGCCGATATTCCCACAGATCGTTGGGCTCGCCCCCGGCCAGGGGATTGGCGAGACTTTCTCCTCCGAAGAGCCAAAAATTGCCCGCCCCATCGACCCACGCAGTGCTGCGTCCCGTGCGCCGGGGACGCTGGACGCGGGGAGGCCGGCGGCGGGTGGCGTCCCCAGATTCCCTCTCGTGGGACGTTTCCGCGGAAACGTCCGAGCGGGCGTCGGTTGCCGCGCTTGAAAGGAGCAGCCCAGCCCCCATCAACTCCGGTTCCATGCCTCCTAAACCTGGTTTGCAGCACGACCCCGATCGAATTTACGGCACCACCATCCTCGCGGTGCGCCGCGCCGGCCGCGTCGCGGTGGGCGGTGACGGACAGGTCACTTTGGGAACGAGTGTCATGAAGGGCAACGCCCGCAAGGTGCGGCGCCTGTATGGCGGCAAGGTGCTGGCGGGATTCGCCGGCGGTACCGCCGACGCCTTCACGCTGTTCGAGCGATTCGAGGGCAAGCTCGAGAAATTCGGCAATCTCACCCGCGCGGCCATCGAGCTCGCGAAGGATTGGCGCAGCGATCGGAGCCTGCGCCGGCTCGAGGCGCTGCTCTGCGTCGCGGACCCGGAAAGCACCTATGTGATCTCGGGGAACGGCGATGTGATCGAGCCCGAGCACGATTTGATCGCCATCGGCTCCGGCGGCGGCTTTGCGCAGGCCGCGGCGCAGGCACTGATGGGCGCGACCGAGCTCGGCGCGCGCGACATCGTGGAGCGATCCTTGCAGATCGCGGCGGATATCTGCATCTATACCAACCGCAATCTCACCATCGAGGAGCTGTAGCGACGTGTCGCAGATGACCCCTCGCGAGATCGTCGAAGAGCTCGACAAGCACATCGTCGGCCAGAAGGCCGCGAAACGCGCGGTCGCCATCGCCCTTCGCAACCGCTGGCGCCGCGGTCAGGTGGACGAAGCCCTGCGTCCGGAGATTACCCCCAAGAACATTCTGATGATCGGCCCGACCGGCGTCGGCAAGACCGAGATTGCCCGGCGCCTGGCGCGCCTGGCAAAGGCGCCGTTCATCAAGGTAGAGGCCACGAAGTTCACCGAAGTGGGCTATGTTGGGCGAGAAGTTGACTCGATCGTCCGCGATCTTGTCGAAATCGCCGTAAAGATGACCCGCGAAGAGGAAATCGCCAAGGTGCGCCACCGGGCCGCTGATGCCGCGGAGGACCGGGTGCTCGACATTCTCCTGCCGCGCGCCCAGGCCGGCTTCGTGGCGGAGAGCCCGCCGCGAGACAACGACACCCGGCAGCGTTTTCGCAAGATGCTGCGCGAACACGAGCTCGACGACCGCGAGATCGAGATCGAGGTGCGCGCCATGCCGGTCGGGGTCGAAATCATGGCCCCGCCGGGAATGGAAGAGATGACTCAGCAGCTGCAGGGCATGTTCCAAAGCCTGGGGGGCGGCAAGACGCGCTCGCGCAAGCTCAAGGTGAAGGAAGCCCTGAAGCTGTTGGTGGACGAAGAAGCCGCGAAGATGGTGAACGAGGAGGAACTCAAGGTCCGCGCCGTCGAGAACGCCGAACAGAACGGCATCGTGTTCATCGACGAGATCGACAAGATCGCACGCCGCCAGGAAACGGCCGGCGCCGATGTGTCGCGCGAGGGCGTGCAGCGGGACCTCCTGCCGCTGGTCGAGGGCTGCACGGTCAATACCAAGTACGGCACGGTGAAGACCGATCACGTGCTGTTCATCGCCTCCGGCGCCTTCCACATGTCCAAGCCCTCGGACTTGATCCCCGAGCTGCAGGGGCGCCTCCCCATCCGGGTCGAGCTCGAGCCGCTGGTCGTCGAGGATTTCGTCAGGATTCTGACCGAGCCGGATGCATCGCTGTGCCGCCAGTACGCGGCGCTGCTGGCGACCGAAGGGGTCGAGCTCAGCTTCGAGGATTCGGGCGTACAGCGCCTCGCCGAGGTGGCCTTCGAGGTCAACGAGAAGACCGAGAACATCGGCGCGCGGCGGCTGCACACGGTGATGGAGAGGCTGCTGGAGACGGTGTCCTTCGACGCCGCGGACCGGAGCGGCAGCCGGGTGGTGATCGATCGCGGCTACGTCGAGAGCAACCTCGGCGAGCTGGTCCGCGATCAGGACCTGTCGCGGTACATTCTGTAGCGCATGCCGCAGCCCACCGACATCAAGCTTCGCACCCAGTCGCGAATCCTCGACGTGCGCTTCGACGACGGCTCGCACTTCGAGCTGCCGTTCGAATACCTGCGGGTGTTCTCCCCGTCCGCCGAGGTCACCGGCCACGGGGTGGGCGAGGGCATCTTGCAGACGGGCAAGGAGAACGTGGGGATCAGCGGCATCGAGCCGGTGGGAAACTACGCTCTGCGCCTGAAATTCGACGACGGCCATGACACGGGGCTCTATTCCTGGACGCTCTTGCATGAGCTCGGCGCCTCGCGGGCCGCGAATTGGAAACGCTACTTGGAGCGTTGCGCCGAAGCCGGGGTGGTGCGCCGCACGGGTGCCTGAGGCCCCACAGCCGTAGTCGGCTACAATGCGCCTCTACTCAGAGGACGCGATGACAGACCCTGAACGCACGGCCGACTTCGGCTTCGAAAAGGTCCCGTGGGCGGAAAAAGCCGGCCGCGTCCGGGCGGTTTTCAGCTCGGTGGCCGGCAAATACGACCTCATGAACGACCTGATGTCGTTCGGCGTCCATCGCCTGTGGAAGCAATTTACCCTCTCCATCACGGGCCTCAAGGCCGGCCAGTCCGCGCTCGACGTGGCCGGGGGCACCGGCGATCTGACGCGGGGACTGGCCCGCCAGGTGGGCAAGACCGGGCGGGTGGTTCTCTCGGACATCAATCGGAGCATGCTCGACGCCGGCCGCGACCGCCTGCTGGACGCGGGCTTCGCGGGCCATGTCCAGTGCGTGGTCGCCGATGCGGAGCGTTTGCCTTTCGCCGACGCCTCGTTCGATTGCGTGACCATCGGATTCGGACTGCGCAACGTCACCGACAAGGCGGCGGCGCTCGCCTCGATGTACCGGGTGCTCAGACCGGGCGGCCAGCTCCTGGTGCTGGAATTCTCGAAGCCCGTCGCGCCGGGCATGAAGCCGCTGTACGACGCCTATTCATTCAAGCTGCTGCCGCTCATGGGGCGCCTGGTGGCGAGGGATGAGGCGAGCTACCGGTATCTCGCCGAATCGATCCGCATGCACCCGGATCAAGAAACGCTGCTCGGCATGCTGAAGGCCGCCGGCTTCGCAGAGGCGCGCTACCACAACCTCACGGGCGGCATCGTCGCCGTTCACCGCGGATACAAAATCTGACATGCCGGCCACACCTGTCTGGCTCGCGGCCCTCGAGTCCGTTCTGAACCGCGGCATCGGCCGCTCGCAAAAGGCAGTGGCCGTGGCGCGCCGATTGGACCGTGCTTCCTTGCAGGTCGACATCGAGGGCATCGCGCAGGTCCGCGCCGCGGTATGCGCCGGCCGGCTCGCGCTGAGCGCGGGCGGCGGCGGCGCGGACGCGGTGATTTCGGGGACGCCGTTCGCGCTCCTCAATTTGTTCTCCGAAGGCGCCGGCCGTACGGGAGGAGGCGGGACGCCCGATCGCTCACGTCCAGCCGCGCGCATCGCCGGCGACGCCGAAGTCGCCGCACGCTACCGCGAACTCATCGCGCTGGCGCGGCCGGATCTCGAGGAAGAATTGTCGCGTCTCGTCGGCGATTTGCCGGCAAGACGCCTCTCCTTGGCGGCGCAGGGAACCCTCCGCTGGATCAAGCAACTGGGCCGCACCGCCGGCCAGAATCTGGCCGAGTATCTCCAGGAAGAAAGCCGCGACCTCGCCTCGAAGACCGAGGTCGAGGAATTCGTGCAGGGAGTCGACCGTCTACGCGACACCGCGGAGCGCGTCGAAGCGCGGCTCGCGCATATCGAGCAACGCCTGAAGGGTGCGACGTGACGCGACTCCGGATCGCCGCCCGCCTGCTGCAGATTCAGCGCGCACTGGTGCGCCACGGCCTCGACGATTTCGTGCGCGCCACGCATCTGTACCGCCCGTTCCGATTTTTGTTCTATCTGTCGCCGTGGACCTGGTTTCAGCGCAGTGACGGCGAGTCCCGCGGCGAGCGCTTGCGCCTCGCGCTCGAGGAGCTCGGGCCGATATTCGTGAAATTCGGCCAAGCCGTCTCGACTCGGCGCGACCTCATTCCGGCCGATATCGCCGATGAGCTTGCGAAGCTCCAGGATCGCGTACCCCCTTTCGGGAGCGACATCGCGGTGGCGGCCATCGAGCGGGCGCTCGGCCGGCCGCTCACCGAGGTGTTCGCAAGCTTCGAGGAGACGCCGCTCGCCGCGGCATCGATCGCGCAAGTGCATGCGGCAAGGCTGAAGAGCGGCGAGGAGGTCGTGGTCAAGGTGCTGCGCCCCGGGATGCACGAGATCATCGAGCGCGACCTCGAGGTCCTGCAGGCTCTCGCCGGACTGGCCGACGAGTACTGGAGCGACGCGCGACGGCTGCGTCCGCTCGAGCTCGTGGCCGAGTACCGCAAGACCATCATCGACGAGCTCGATCTCATGCGCGAAGCGGGCAACGCGGCGCAATTGAAGCGTAATTTCGCGGGGTCCCCGCTTCTGTACGTACCCGCCGTGTACTGGGATCATTGCCGCTCGAACGTCATGGTGATGGAGCGGATCCACGGCGTCGTCATCAGCCGGATCGAGGAGCTCAAGGCGCGCGGCACGAACATCGCGAAGCTCGCCGAAAACGGCGTCGAGATATTCTTCACCCAGGTGTTCCGGCACAATTTCTTCCATGCCGACATGCATCCGGGCAACATCTTCGTGCAGATCGACGATCCGGAAAATCCGCGCTACGCCGCCATCGACTTCGGCATCGTCGGCACCTTGCAGCCGCGCGATCAACATTATCTGGCCGCTAATTTTCTCGCGTTCTTCGATCACGACTACGCGCGCGTCGCGGCTCTACACGTGGAATCCGGCTGGGTTCCCAAGAACGCGCGGGTCGACGAGCTCGAATCCGCGGTGCGCACCGTCTGCGAACCCATCTTCAACAAGCCGCTGAAGGAAATCTCCTTCGCCCAGGTCCTGCTCCGGCTGTTCGAGACCGCCCGCCGCTTCGACATGCAGATCCAGCCGCAGCTCATATTGCTGCAGAAGACCCTGCTCAACGTCGAGGGATTGGGACGCCAGCTCTACCCCGAACTCGATCTGTGGAAAACCGCGCAGCCGGTACTGCGTGAATGGATGCGCGAGCGCATGAGCCCGCGGACGGTATTGAAGCGCCTGCGCGCCCAGTTGCCCGATACCATCGAAGGCCTGAAGGAGCTGCCGGTGCTGTTCCAAACCGCGGTGCGGGAAGCATCCGAGGGCCGGTTTCGGCTGCAGGTTGAGAACCCCGGCCTCGCGGAGCTGCGCCGCGAGCTCAGGCAATCCAACCGCCGCCGGGACCTCGCGATCGCCGCCGCGGCGCTCTGGCTGTCCGGCTCGGTGTGGCTGGCGGCGGCCGCGCCCTGCCGCTGGTTCGCCTGGGTGCAGCTGGCGGCCGCAGCAATCTCCCTCGCCTGGTATCGATCCATGAAATGGCAGACCAAATGAGAATTCCCGTCGAAAACACCACGAGCTATCGAGGACGCAATGCGCGCCCGAACTGGATCGCCTTGCTCGGATTCATCGCGGCGGCTTTGGCGGCCGGTGCGCTCGGAGCTTTGGTGTCTCCGGCGCGATCGGCGGGGATCGCCGCTTGGTACGCGGGGCTCTCCAAGCCGCCATGGGTCCTGCCGACGAACTGGTTCGCACCGGTGTGGGCGGTGCTGTACGTGGTGATGGGCACCGCTGCCTGGCTGGTATCGCGCGAGCGCTACCACCGTCAGCAGACCGTCGCGCTCGGAGCGTACGCCGTCCAATTGCTGCTCAACGCGGCTTGGGCGCCGTTGTTCTTCGGTGCGCGCAACCCGGGATTCGGACTGTTGGATATCGTCGCGCTGTGGCTTGCCATCGCCTGGAGCATCCGCGAATTCGCTTCGGTGAAGCGTGCTGCCGCGTGCCTGCTCGTGCCCTACTTTCTGTGGGTGAGCTTTGCCATGGCCTTGAACTTCAGCATCTGGCGTCTCAATCAATGACCGCCGATTCGGGCGCCGCGCGTCCGAGCACCCATGTGCTCGCGAACGACAATTACTCCGTCTTGGTTTCCGAGGCGGGGACGGGCTACAGCCGTTGGCGCGATCTTGCGGTCACCCGCTGGCGCGAGGACCCGACCGCGGATGCGCTCGGCTTCTTCGTATTCTTGCGCGACGTCGAAAACGGCAACGTTTGGTCGGCCGGCTATCAGCCTACCGGCCGGGAGCCGGATCGGTACGAGGTCTCGTTCAGCGAGGAACGGGCGCGGATACTGCGGCAGGACGGCCTGATCGTGTCCACCACGGAAATTCTGGTCGCGCCCAACGACGATGCCGAGGTGCGCCGGGTGTCGATCACCAATAACGGCAAGAGCACCCGCGAAATCGAGGCGACGAGCTACGCCGAAGTGGTGTTGGCGGCGCCGGGCGCGGACGCGGCGCATCCCGCGTTCTCGAAGATGTTCGTGCAGACCGAGTTCGACGCCGAGAGCGGCACGGTCCTCGCCACCCGCCGCAGCCGCGAGCCGGCCGAGCGCACCCTGTGGATGTTCCACGTCAGCGTGGTCGAAGGCGAGACGCTCGGCGTGCTGCAATTCGAGACCGATCGGGCGCGGTTTCTCGGCAGGGGGCGCGATTTGCGAAATGCCTCCTGCATCGTCGATGCGCGTCCCCTGTCGGATACCGCGGGAACCGTGCTCGATCCCATCGTCGCGTTGCGGCGCCGGGTGCGCGTACTTCCGGGCGCAACCGCACGCGTCATCTTCTGGAGCGGCGTGGCGGCGAGCCGGGTGGAAGCTCTGGCGGTGGCCGGCAAATACCGCGACGCCGCCTCGTTCGAGCGGATCGAGCGATCGGCTACCGACCGTGCGCAAGTGGGTTTGAACGCCCTCAAGATCGACGCGCAGGAGGCGGGGCTGTTTCAGCGCGTAGCCGGCGCCCTCCTGTATTCGAATGCGTCGAGTCGCGCTCCGCGCGAGCTGCTCGCGCGCACTCGGTCCGGTCCGGCGGCGCTCTGGGCGCACGGAATCTCGGGCGATCTCCCGATCGCACTCGCACAGATCGAGCACGAGGACCATATCGGGCTGACCCGGCAATTGCTGCGTGCGCACGAGTACTGGCGGTCGAAGCGCTTCTCGGCCGATCTGGTGTTCGTCAACGCGGCGCCGGCCGCGACTGCGGCGGCCGTGCGGGCGGCGCTCGATGCGGCGATCAAGGATGGTCCTGCGCGCTCGCGCGGCGACGATGCCAGCGTACGCGGCAGCGTGTTCGCGCTCGAGGACGCGGCGCTCGATGCCGCCGGCCGGGACGCTCTCGGCGCGGCGGCGCGCGCGCTGTTCGAGGGCCGATCCGGCTCCCTGAGCGAACAATTGTCGCACTGGCAGGAGCCCGTACGCAGCCGGCGCCCTACGCCCGGAACTCGCGGCGCCGCGGGCCGCGCGGCGGCCCCTCGAAACCTGCCGCCCTTGGATTTCTTCAACGGGTTGGGGGGATTCGACGTTGCCGCCCGCGAGTACGTGACCATTCTCAAGGATGCCGAATGGACGCCGGCTCCTTGGACGAACGTGATCGCGAATCCCGAGTTTGGATTCCTGGTCTCGGCGGACGGGACGGGGACCACCTGGTCCATCAACGCCCAGCAGAATCAGTTGACGCCGTGGTCCAACGATCCGGTCGCCAACCCGCCGGCGGAAGCGGTCTACATCCGCGACGAGGACAGCGGCGATCTCTGGAGCGCGACGCCTCTGCCCATTCGCGACGCGGGATCCTCGTATGTCGTGCGCCATGGTTTCGGCTACAGCCGGTTCGAGCATACCTCCCGCGACATTGCCTCGGATCTGCTGCAGTTCGTCCCCAAGTCGGATTCGGTCAAGGTATCGCGGCTCAAGCTCGCCAACCGCTCGAGCAAGCCCCGGCGGCTCTGCGTCACCCACTACGCGGAGTGGGTGCTCGGTAATCAGCGCAGCCGAACCGCGCCCTTCATCGTGACGGAGATCGATCCGGATACCGCCGCACTGCTGGCGCGCAATCCCTGGAGCTTGGACTTTCCCGGGCGCGTCGCCTTTCTGGACATGGCAGGGCGGCAGCAGGCGGGCACCGGCGATCGGCAGGAGTTCCTGGGCCGCTATGGCTCGCTCGCGGAGCCCGCTGCGCTCCTGGGCAAGGCGGCTTTGTCGAACCGCGCCGGCGGGGGGCTCGATCCCTGCGGCGCATTGCAGTGTCGATTCGAGCTCACGCCCGGCGAGGAGACCGAGATCGTGCTGTTCCTCGGGCAGGAAGCTTCCCGGGACGATGCGCTCGCCTCCATCAAGAAATATCGAGCCCTCGATCTGGACGCCGAGCTGAAGGCGGTGACCGACCTTTGGGACCAAACCCTGGGAGCGGTCCAGGTCAAGACACCGGACCGCTCCATGGACGTGATCCTGAACGGCTGGCTGCTGTATCAAACGTTGGCCTGCCGGCTCTGGGCACGCACCGGGTTCTACCAGGCGAGCGGCGCCTGGGGCTATCGCGACCAGCTGCAGGATGTGATGGCGCTATGCATGGCGCGGCCATCGGTGGCGCGCGAGCAGATTCTGCGGGCGGCCTCCCGCCAATATGCAGCCGGCGACGTGCAGCACTGGTGGCTGCCCGTGACCCATCAAGGCATCAAGACCCGGGTCTCGGACGATCGGATCTGGTTGCCGTTCGTGCTCGCGCACTATCTGGAGGTCACCGAGGACTTTGCGATACTGGATGAGCCGATCGCCTTTCTGCAGGGCGGTCCGCTCGCCGACGGCCAGCAGGAACTGTTCGAGGCCGCCAAGCCGGGCGCGACCGCGCCCTTGTACGATCATTGCGCGCTCGCGCTCGATTCCAGCCTCGCCATCGGCTCGCATGGGTTGCCGCTGTTCGGCACCGGCGATTGGAACGACGGCATGAATCGCGTCGGCATCAAGGGGCGCGGCGAGAGCGTCTGGCTCGCCTGGTTTCTGCATGCCGCACTGACTCGGTTTGCGCCGACGGCCGACCGCCGCGGCGATACGGCGCGCGCCTCCGCATGGCGCAAGCATGCCTTCACGTTGCAGGCCGCGATCGACCGCGAGGCCTGGGACGGGGACTGGTATCGCCGCGGCTATTTCGACGACGGCACGCCGTTGGGCTCGGTATCCAGCGAGGAATGCCGCATCGACTCGGTCGCGCAGTCCTGGGCGGTGATTTCGGGCGCGGCGCCGCGCGAGCGCGCGGTGCGCGCCATGTCCGCGGTGAATGCGCAGCTCGTGAGCCGCAGCGAGGGCTTGGTGCAGCTCTTCACTCCGGCATTCGATCGCACTCTGCACGACCCCGGCTACATCAAGGCCTATCCGCCGGGGCTTCGCGAGAACGGCGGCCAGTACACCCATGCCGCCATGTGGGTGACGCTCGCCTTCGCGCTGCTCGGCGACGGCGATCGCGCGGCCGAACTTTTTTCGCTGATCAATCCGGTGAATCATTCGAGCACGCGGCCCGCGATTCATCGTTACAAGGTCGAGCCGTACGTAGTGTGCGCCGACGTCTATTCGGCGCCCGCACATATCGGGCGCGGCGGTTGGACCTGGTACACCGGATCGGCCGGCTGGATGTACCGCACGGCGATCGAGGGAATATTGGGCCTGCATTTGCGCGGCACCGCGCTGCGCATCGATCCATGCGTGCCGCGCGGATGGGCAGGCTTCGAGATCACCTACAAATTCGGCTCGTCGCGTTATCACATCGCGGTGGATAATCCGAAGGGAGTATCGCGGGGCGTGGTGCGGGCGGCGCTCGACGGCAGCGACATCCCGCCGTCGCCCTGCGAGATCGCTCTAACGGACGATGGCTCGTACCACTATGCGCGGATCACGCTGGGGTGAGCGGCGACCGGATCGGCGCTAGCTCGCGCGACGCTAAGGTTCGCGCGACTTCCCGCGCATGACGCCGATCACCTTTCCCACCACCATCCGAGTCACCGCACTGGTCGGAATCAGCCGGATGAGCCGCCACGCGAGTCCGGGACGCGCGAGCAGGAGCCCGCCGGCCACGGCGCCCACCGCACCGAGTCCGCGGCCGCTCATCAGCGCCCTCATGATGCGGCTGCGTGGGAATCCACCCGCGGCGCCGCTCGGCCCCGAACCCGTTTCGCCATTCCCGGCCTCGGAAGGCGGTTCGAGCAGGCGCGCGATCTCCTCGCGGCTTTGCGAAAGCCGCGCCATGATCGCATCGCGCTGCGCCTCGCCGGCAGCCGTCATTTATCGTCGTCCGCGATAATCCGTTCCAGGATCACGCTATCCTGCTTCCACTCGCGTCGGACGGAATCGAGAAAGGGGGCCTGTCCGGCGGCAGTCTTGGATCGGTAGATCATCGCGATCACCGCCAGTGCCACAAAGGCCCCGCCCATCCAGGCGATCGCGGACAAGCGGTGCGGCGTGTCCCAGGTGACGGCGATGACCGCCGCACATCCCATCAGGATCGCGAACAGCAGAGCGACGCCGACGATGACCGAGACGACGATCGCGGACACTGCATCGCGTTTCGCCTGCTCGAGATCGTAGGCCGCCAATTCGACGTACGCTCCCAGATGCCGGAGGAGCGCAGGCGCCGCCTTCGGCAATGACCAAAGCACCCGCATTGTTCGGCGGCCTTCAGGAGCGGCGGGCGACCAGTATGCCGACCACGGCGCCCACGAGCGCTGCCAGGCCTACGGCCACCCAGGGGCTCTCCCGTACATAATCGTCCGCGCCGCTCGCCGCCTTCTGCGCCTGCCGGCGCAGCGCGTCCGCGCCATCCGCCAGGGTTTCCTTCGCCGATTGCACCGTCGCCATGACTTTACTCCGCATCGTCGCCACATCCGCGTCGTTCAAATCCGCTATCCGCGCGATCAGATCCTCGACGTCCGCGATCAAATTCCGGACTTCGTCGGCTGCAACGTTCTTGATGTGACTGGCTGCATCGCCCGCATCGTTCTTGATTCGCTGCCCCGAGGCATTGAGGTCCGCGGCGGGGTCATATGTTGTTTCCATGCATCGATCTCCTGAGACGGTAGAAATCTACCCCCATCAACCCCGCGGCACAATGGGAGCGTTGTCGTCGCCGCCGATCACGACCTCGACGCGGCGATTCAGTTGGCGGCCGCCGGAATCGCTGTTGCTCGCGACCGGATAGGCCTTGCCGTAGCCCTGGGTATTGACTCTCGAGGGATCGATGCCGCGGGACACCAATGCCGCTTTGACGGCGTCGGCTCGCCGTTGGGAGAGCTGCTCATTATAGGCATCCGGGCCCACACTGTCCGTATATCCATCGATCTCGACGCGCCGATCGGGGTGCTCTTTGAGGAACTCGGCCAACTGATCCATCTTGGTCGCCGCGCCCGGATTGAGTTCCGACCGCCCGCTGTCGAACAGCACGTCACCCAACGTGAGCACGATGCCGCGATTGGTCTGGGTCGCCTTCAGCTTCTGCAGCTCGGCCTGAAGATTCGCCGCTTCCTGAGAGGCCTCGTTACGCTGCTGAACGGCGACGCTCACTTCGCGCTGCTGTGCGGCAAGACGAATGCGGTCGCGCTCCTGCTGCCCTTGTGCGACCTTGGCATCGTAAGCTTTGGCCGTGGCGCGTGCCTGCGCCAAGCGGGCCGTCTGCGCCGCCATATAGGCCGGCTGGGAGACCTCGGCATCCCGGTGATGCTCGGCGGCGGACTCGGCGAGCGCCAGATCCTTCTTGGCGGCTTCGAGATCCAGCGGCGCGTAGCGCGCGACGTTCGGATCCGCCTCCGCCGCCGCCACCTGAGCACCCGCCGTTTCGAGGGCCGCATTGGGCTGCGGCGAGGATGCGCACGCGCCGAGCGCGAGCGCCAACCCGATACCCGTCATCAATTTTGCATTCATGGCACGATACCTTTTCATTGCTGATTCTGAGTGGTGGGTTGCGGTGCGAGCGGCGGCGGAGTGGCTGTGGGCGGCGTCTGGTTGGCTTGCTCGCGAAGCGCCTGCAAGCTCGCCTCGAGCTCCTGGTCCGCCTTGTGCGACCGATGTTCCTGAGCCGTCGCCTCCGCGACCTGCGCGTCGATGTTCGCCTGTTCCGCGAGCATGGTCGCAGACTGAGCATCGTGGTCCGCCGCCGCCTTCTCCGCGCGCTGCAGCTTGTCGCGCGCGGTGGAGATCTCCACGGACGCAAGCTCCGGCGCTCCTGACTGCTCCGCGCGCTGCACGGATGCTCTCGCCACCGCGAGCTTCTCGTTCGGAATCGGGCTCGAGGCGCAGGCCGCGAGCGCGAGCATTGCCGCCGCGAGCGCCACGGCACCCTTGATCGACCCGGCTGATGCTGTCATTTGTCTCTCCTGTTTCGAAGGCCGCCGGCAG
This sequence comes from Steroidobacteraceae bacterium, assembly GCA_050012315.1. Classification (GTDB taxonomy): domain Bacteria; phylum Pseudomonadota; class Gammaproteobacteria; order Steroidobacterales; family Steroidobacteraceae; genus Bog-1198. The sequence continues at coordinate 109,911 of JBEKHK010000001.1, forward strand.
GCACGTTGCCGACCGCTGATAACCATGAACGAAGCAAGGGCCGTGCCAACATCAGCCCGACAAAACAGCTGTAAAATAAGGCATTTCCGCACCATCGCAGGCGTGCGTTCATGTAGAAATTGCCGACGCCGGGTAGACATTACGCGGGATTTCCGCAGCCTCCTCGCGGCGTGTCGGCGCGCGCCTACGGGCGCGAGGAGGAATGATCAATGCGCGCCGCGGGAGCGGCGGTGCCGGTGCTTCGTCGCTAGTGCTTCGAGACGTGCGCTTCGCAGATCTCGTGCAGCACCTCGGGGAGCCGTCCGTAGTCGCGAGCCTTGTCGAGGAAATGCGTGGCCCCGAGCGCGATCGCCGCATTCTTGTATTCGGGAAGATCGTAGTTGGTGAGGACGATGATGCGCGGCCGCAGCTCGGTGGTGGCGAGCGCGCGCATCACGCCGAAACCGGTTCCCTGTTTCAAATGCAGATCGAGGATGATCACGTCGATCGAATCGCGCTTGACCGCCGCGAGCGCGGCCGCCTCGGTATCCGCGGTGCCGATCAGCTCCACGTCTGGAATCTGGCGGATCGCCTCCGTCAGCCGCTCGGTGAGGACCTTGGAGTCTTCCACGAGCAAGACCCGCAAGCCCTGGGCCATCGTCATTCTTTCCAAGTTAGTGGCACACACGCCCATATCACTCTACCGCTTCGGGGCGCGGGGCACGCAGGCCCGGCGTACCGCTCGTCATGTAGGAGATTTCTCACAGCGCTGGCTCATTGTATAAGTCCGTTGCGCAGGGCGTACGAGGTTATGTCCGCGTTCGCGTTGAAACTCATTTTCTCCAGAATCCTGCTGCGGTAGGTGCTCACTGTCTTCACGCTGAGACTGAGCTCGTTGGCGATGTCGGAGACGCCGCGACCGGCCGCAAGCTTGCAAAAGATCTGAAATTCACGCGTCGACAGGCGTGCATGCAGCGGCTTGTCGGGATCGCCGTCCAAGTCCGCCACCAGGATTTCGGCGAGCGCGGCGCTCACGTAGCGGCGGCCCGAAAGCACCGTGCGCACCGCCTTCATGAGCTCTTCCGGCGCGCTGTCCTTGGACAGATAGCCGCTCGCGCCGGCGCGCAGCACGTTGACCGCGTACTGCTGCTCCGGCAAGCCGCTCATAACGAGCACGCGCACGCCCGGATGGCCGGTTTGAATGTGCCGCAAAATATCGAGACCGCTTCGATCGGGCATGTGGATGTCGAGAAGGACCAGGTCCCAATCCTGCTTGCGCAGCAAGTCGAGCGTCTCGTTGCCGCTGGCGGCCTCGCCGACCGCATTGATGGTGGGATCCGCTTCCAGGAACTGCTTGAAGCCCGCCCGGACGACCGCATGGTCGTCGGCGATCAATACTCGTGACACTTTGAGCTCTCCCCTGCTTTGATTTTCAGCTGCTCGCGCATTGGCCCTGGGAATACCCGTTGAGCTTGTTATACAGCGTTTTGAGGCTGCATCCCAAGGCGTCCGCCGCGCGCCGCTTATTGCCCTGGAAATAGTCGAGCGTGGCCTCGATCAGCGAGCGCTCCATGTCGTGGATCCGCGATCCGACGCGGATCTCGAGGCGCTCGCGGGCGTCGACTCCATCGGCGGCGGCGGGCGATTGAATGAGCGGCGCGAGCTCGAGCGTCTGATCGCCGAGGATGAACGCCCGCTCGATACAATTTCGGAGCTCGCGCACGTTCCCCGGCCAGCTGTGCTGCTTCAAGGTCATGCGCGATTGCGCCGCGAACTGCTTGTCCGTGCCTGCCTGCGCGTTGAGCTCGTCCAGGAAATGCTCGGCCAAGAGTTCCACATCGTTGCCACGCTTGCGCAGCGGCGGCAATTCGATCGGGAACACCGCCAGTCGATACAGCAGGTCCTCGCGCAGCTGGCCGCTCTGCACGGCCTGCAGCGGGCACCGGTTGCTCGCGGCGATCACGCGCACGTCGGTGGACAGCTCGACGTTGGCGCCCACCCGGTAGAATTTGTGGGTCTCGAGCACGCGCAGGAGGCGGGTCTGCATGTCCAGCGGCATCTCCGTGATCTCATCGAGCAGGAGGGTCCCGCCGTCGGCCCGTTCGAAAACGCCCGCGTGTCCGCGCACCGCGCCGGTAAAGCTCCCCTTCTCGTAACCAAACAGCTCGGCCTCGATCAGTCCGGTGGGGATCGCACCGCAGTTGATGGCGAGAAACGGAGCGCCGCGGCGAAGGCTTCGGTCATGGATTGATTGCGCCGCGAGCTCTTTGCCTGAACCGCTCTCGCCGGTCAGGAGGACGCTCGCCTCCGTGGGCCCGACCCGCTCGATGAGGCGAAACACTTCCTGCATGGCCGAGGACACTCCGAGGAGCGGACCGGTGGCCGCGCGCGGGAAGGACTCTTGGTTCAAACTGACGCTCATGACTCGACACCCCCCAGAATTCAGCGAGCCGTGTAATCGTTACATCGGGCACGGGGATAATTTGTAACCCGTGCAGGGGGCCGTCGCCATGGGTGCCTGCTGAACCTCGGCTCGGACTTTGCGCGAAACCGTGTAGGTGTTTGTCCGACACGCCGGGCAAGCGATTGATGCATAAGGTAGCCTCGAGGCCACAGCGAGGGCAGAGCGTGAATTGGGGGGTGCGGGCGGCGGGTGGCACATCCGGTGCACCGTGTTGCGGTTGGATTCAGGGGCCTGCGCCGACGCCCCGCTCGCGGCCGCAGCGCCAGCAGGAAGTGAACTGCGGCTCGAGGCTTTCCTGACATCCCTCGCAGACCCAGGGGGCTCCGCCGGGCGCCTTCGCGGCGCGCGCGAGAATGCTCAACGCGTAGCCCTCATCGGCGTCGTTCACGTAGAGTTGCGGCCAGGTTTCCATCATCGGCAGCTCGCCCAGGGCGCCCGCCAGATAGACGTTGCGCAGCTCGCACTCCACCCCCGCCGCGATCAGCACGTTGCGCGCGTGCGCCACCTGTAACAGCGAGGCGGCCCGGTAAACGCGCTTCACGACGCTGTCTCCGCCGGCCTATCTGCGAAGCGATCCCAGGAAGGCGCGCACGTCGTCCGGCACGTCCACCGATTTGCCGGTCATGCCGGCCCGGCGGCAGCCGCGCTTTTCGCACCGGCGTGCGCGGAAGCGGAGCTCACGTCGCCTCACTCGTCAGTCGCGCGGCGGCCGCGCGCGCTGCGCGCACGAACTCGGCAATCTTGGCCGGATCCTTGACGCCGCGCTCCGATTCGATGCCCGAACTCACGTCGACGCCGAACGGTCTCACCGCCTGGATCGCCTCGGCCACATTCTCTGCCGACAGGCCGCCGGCCAGAATGACTTCGGTCTGCCGCGCGAGCTCCGCGGCCCGGCCCCAATCGGCGAGCTCGCCGATGCCGCTGGTCGGCCCCTCGAACACGATGCGCGGAGGCAGCGGACTCGGCGTCTTGCGCCCGAATCGGACGACGGGCAACACCTTGATGTGCGACGGGATCTTGAGCTCCCGCAGATCCTCCACGTCGGTCTGAAAATAATCCGGCTTCAGGGCGCGGCAGATCTCATCCACCTTCATCTGCAGCGGATGCTGCGCAACTGCAATCCGCAGGATGCCGGCAGGCGCCAGCGCGGCGAGCTGCGCCGCCTGTCCAGGCGTGACCTGCCGGGGGCTCGGGGCGAATACGAAACCGATCGCATCCACTTCGGCGGCGGCGGCGGCACTGACAGCGTCGGCGGTGGTGATGCCGCAAATCTTGATCCACATGGTGCGAAGTGTAGCCATTTAGGGCTGCACTGTCCGCGCCGCCGAGAGAATTTCGGCGAGCAGCGCCGCCGGGTCGTCGCGCGTCATGAGCGCCGTGCCGATGAGCGCAGCGCGATAGCCGAGCCGGCGCACCGCCGCCGCGTCGGAAGCGCCCGCCACGCCGCTTTCCGCCACCGCCGTAAAACCCGCGGGGAGCGCCGGAGCCAGCTCGGCAAAGCGCCGCCGCTCCACCCGCAGGCTGACGAGATCGCGGCAATTGACCCCGACCAACACCGCGCTGGTGCGGTTGAGGCGCCTCTCGAGCAGGACCCGCGCCATGTCGAGATCCACGGCGTCGAAGGCTTCCAGCAGAACGAATAGGCCGTGCTCGGCGGCCGTCGCCAGGAGTTCCTCGGCGGCGACCCGGCTCAGCATTCGAAGGATGATGAGGACCCCGCCGGCGCCCGCCGCCCGCGCCTCCAGCACCTGATACGGGTCCACGAGAAAATCCTTGCGCATGGCGGGCACGCCCAGCGGCGCGAGCACGCGCGCAGCCTCCTCGAGGTGCTGCAGCGAGCCGTCGAAACGCGTCGGTTCCGTGAGCACCGACACCGCCGCGGCACCCGCGCGGGCATAGGCCGCGACGCGTCCGCGCCAATCGTGGGCGGAATTCTTGAGCACGCCCGCCGCGGGAGATCGGAGCTTCAACTCCGCAATGACATCGAAGCCCGCGGACAGCTTGAGCGCAGGCGCGGGGGGTTGCTGCCGTGCGCGCTGCTCGAGTTCGCCGGAGGTTTCGCGCTGCATCGCCTGCTTCACGCGCTCCGCGCTCGATTTTCTCATCTCGTCGAGCAGCCCGCTCATGTCGTGCGCTCCGCGCGCGCCGGTCCCGCCTCGCGCGCGAATTGCGCCAGCCGCTCGAGCCAAGCCGCCGCCCGGCCGCTGTCAATGGTCTCGCCGGCGAGCGCGATGCCGGCCTCCGGCGATGCCGCGCGGCCCGCTATGAACAACGCGAGTCCGGATTGCAACGCCAGCGCGGCACGATGCGCGCCGCGATCGCGTCCCTCGAACACCGCGCGCAGCGCGCTCAAGTTCGCGGCCGCATCGCCACCCTTCAGATCCGCGGCCGAGCACCTCGCCAACCCGTAATTTTCGGGGTCGATTCGCTCCCGGCGAACCCGCCCCGCGGCCACGTCGAATGCCAGGAAGGGCCCGATGGGCGTGGCCTCATCCCAGCCGGCGGCGCCGTGCACCACCCACGCCCGCTCCCCGGACATGCCGGCCAGCGTATTCGCCATCAATTCCGCCGCGGCCTCGTCATAGGCGCCGATCAATTGAAAGCGCGGCGCGGCCGGATTGGTGAGGGGGCCGAGGAGATTGAATACGGTGCGCACGCCGAGCGCGGCGCGGATCGGCGCGAGCGCCTTCATCGCAGGGTGAAAGTAGGGCGCGAACAAGAACGTGAATCCGGTCGCGGCAAAACACGCCGCCGCGCGCTCCTCGTCGAGAGGCAGCGCCAGCCCGAGCTGCTCGATGAGGTCGGCGCTGCCGCTTCGGCTGCTGATGGAGCGGTTGCCGTGTTTGATCACGGGGACGCCGAAGGCGGCGGTGAGCAACGCCGCGCCGGTGGAGAGATTCAGGCTGCCGGAGGAATCGCCGCCGGTACCCACGATGTCGACGGCATCCGGAGACGGCGGCAACGCGGGTTTGCGCGCGAGGGCACGCATGGCGCCGGCAAACCCGCGCACCTCGGCGGGTGTGACGCCTTTCGCGCGCACGGCCGCTAGGAGCGCGCCCACCATCGCCGGCTGAAGCGCGCCCGCGGTCAATTCGCCCAAAAGCCGCGCCGCGCCGGCCTCGCCGAGATCGCCACCTTCCAGAAGATGCTCGAGCAGTTGACGGGGACTCTCCATCGGCGTCACAAGCGCGTCAAGCCTTGAGGAAATTGCCCATGAGCACCGGTCCCTCCGGTGTGAGCACGCTTTCAGGATGAAACTGCACGCCCTCGATCGGGAGCGAGCGATGACGCACGCCCATGATTTCTCCTTCCGCGGTACGCGCGGTGACCTCGAGCACCTCCGGCACGCTCGACGGCTCGGCGATCAGCGAGTGGTAGCGGCCGGCTTGAAAATTCTGCGCCATTCCTGAGAACAGACCCTTGCCGTCGTGCTTCACGGGCGACACTTTGCCGTGCATGAGCCGCGAGGCCCGCACGACCTTCCCGCCGAACACTTCCACCAGCGCCTGATGGCCGAGACACACGCCGAAGATCGGGATGCGTCCCGCGAAGGCCTCGATCATGCGCATCGAGACGCCGGCATCGCGCGGCGTGCCCGGTCCCGGCGAGATCACCAGATGCGAATGCTCGCGGCGCAGCGCTTCCTCGACGGTGATCGCATCGTTGCGATGGACCTCCACTTCGGCGCCGAGCATCAAAAACGCCTGCACCAAATTGTAGGTAAAGGAATCGTAGTTATCGATCAGCAATATGCGTGGGCGCGCGCTCACAACCCCTCCGCCGCCAAACTGAGCGCGCGGCGCAGGACCGCACTTTTCGCCATGACTTCCTCGTACTCGGCCTTGGGCGAGCTGTCGGCGACGATCCCGCCGCCCGCCTGGTAGCTGTAGGTGTCGCCGCGGAACACGAGCGTGCGAATGGTGATGGCTTGATCCATGTCGCCATGGCGTCCGAAGTAGCCGACGGTACCTCCGTAGAGTTGCCGGCCCACCGGCTCGAGCTCATCGATGATCTCCATGGCCCTGACCTTGGGCGCTCCGACCAGGGTGCCGGCCGGGAACGTGGCGGCGAACAGATCGAAGGCATCGAAACCCGGCGCGAGCGTGCCGCCGACACCGCTGACGATGTGCATGATGTGGCTGTAGCGCTCGATCACCCGATACGGCTCGACGCGCACGGAGCCCGCGGCCGCGACGCGGCCCAGGTCGTTGCGCGCCAGATCGACCAGCATCACGTGCTCGGCATTCTCCTTGGGATCGGCCAGCAGATCCGCTTCGAGCCGGGTGTCGGCGGCCGCATCCTCTCCCCGCGGCCGGGAGCCTGCGATCGGCCGCAATTGCGCGTGGCCGCCGTGCGATTTGACCAAGGCTTCCGGCGAGGAGCCCACCACGGTGATATCGCCGAGCTCGCAGAAATACATGTACGGAGAGGGATTCAGCAGGCGCAGCGCCCGGTACACCTCGAACGGCGCCAGCCCGTGGCGCCCCTCGAAGCGCGATGCGAGCACCAGCTGATAGACGTCGCCGGAGGAGATGTACTCCTTAGCGCGCCGCACGCCCTCCGCATGGGCGCTCTCGGACAACGAGGGCACTGCCGGCGCGAACGCCCCCGGCGCGAGCAGCGTCGGTACCGCTCCCCGCAGAGCCCGCATCACCTCCCGCCGCAGCGACTGCCGCTCGCCCTCGCTGCCGTCGTGCAAGAGGGCGGCGCTGCGCGTCAGGTGATCGAACACCAGCAAGGAGCACGGCGCCACGTAATGTGCGTGGGGCGTGACGGTCGCGTCGAGGCTGCGCGCGGGCAGCCGCTCGAAGTACCGCACCCCGTCGTAGGCGGTGTACCCGACGAGCCCGCCGGAGAGCGGTACGCCGGGAATATCCGGCTTCGGCTGCGGCGCCTGCGCGAGCGCGCCCCGCAGCGCATTCAGGAACTCGACCTTGGAGTTCGGCCGGGGCGAGCGGCGCCCGCCGACGTACAGGCCGGAGGAGTCCAGCCGCACTTCCAGGCAGTCGCCGAACCCGATGAACGAATAGCGAGCCAATCGCTCGCCGCCTTCCACGCTTTCCAGCAGGAATCGGGGACGAAAAGGCGCAAGCTTCAAGTACGCCGACACCGGTGTATCCAAGTCTGCGGCAATGTCGAACGGCGGCTTCATGGGGTCGGGGCTATCCTTGGACATCAATGGGCATCAAAAAAAAACCCATCACCGTCAAGAGGCGGAGATGGGTTCTGGATATCGAAACGAGAATTAAAACTTAAGCGCCCAGCGCCCACTCCTTCGGGGAAGTGCGCCACCACCGGCGGACATTGCCTTTCTTGCTTGCGATCAACATGTTGGGTGAGTATCGCCGCGGCAAGCGGGCAGCGTCAAGAGGCCTTGAGGGTCTTTTTGATCCTGCGCGCCGCCTCCACGAAACGCGGCGTCAGTCCCACATCCTCGTACACCGGATCCCCCTGATCGTCCCGCGAAATGATGGTGGGCCCGGCCTCGTAGGGCATCGCCGCCGCGATCTCGTCCAGGCCCGCGTGCAAGAGGTCCGTGACGATCTCCTCGAGCGTGCGGCCCGGAAACAACTCGGCCAGGGCCTGCAGGCGGGAGGCATCGTCCAGAGGCAACCGGACGGCGTATTCTCGTGCCGTCAGCACCGGCGGAGGGTCTTTTTTCCATCGATCGATCAGGGACTTGAATTTCACGTTTACTCCGCCACACCGGTAGAGGGCAATTATAATGAACACGGTACTCTCGAGCGAAGAACGGAACTGGGCCATGGCCGCCCACCTGTGCGGCCTCTTGTGGCTGGCCGGAGGCCCGGGCCTCATTTTCATTCCCTTCGGGAGCCTTGCCCTGTTCACCATGCTCGGGCCGCTCATCATCTGGCGCAGCAAGCTCCACACCATGCCGTTCGCGGCCGAGCAGGCGAAGGAGTCGCTGAATTTTCAGATCACGGTCTTCCTGCTCGCCCTTTTGTTCGCGCTGCTGATCGTGGTGTTGGTCGGCGTGCTGCTCCTGTGGATCCTCGGCCTCGCGAATCTGATCCTGGTCATCATCGCGGCGATCAGGGCGCACGACGGCGTGCCGTATCGCTACCCGCTGTGCCTGCGGCTGGTGAAGTAGCGGCTTGTCACCCCGTTTAAAACCTGCCCCCCTGGCCGCGGGCGACGGAGACAGCCCGGCCGGCGGCACGCTCCAGCGCGGCCTCGCCGGACTGTTCGAGTACAGCCGTCGCGCCCTGGTGCTCGTATGGACCACCAACCGCGGGCTGTCGATCGCGCTGGCCGCGCTCACCGTGCTCGCCGGGGTCCTGCCCGCCGGCGTCGCGTACCTGGGTGCACTGATCGTCGACGCCGTGATCCGCGCCGCCGAATTTCATCACCGCACCGGCGCGATCGCGCTCTCGCATGTGTTCCTGCTGGTCGGCTGCGAGGCGGTGCTGATCGCCGCCACATCGCTCGCCCAGCGCGGGATCTCGCTCGCGCAATCGCTCTTGCGGGCGCAGCTCGGCCAGCGCGTCAACGTGATGATCCTGGAAAAAGCCCTGACCCTCGACATCCAGCAGTTCGAGGACTCGGAGTTCTACGACAAGCTCACGCGCGCGCGCCGCGAGGCCTCGAGCCGCCCCTTGAGCCTGGTCATGCGCACCTTCGGTCTATTGCAGAACGGCATTTCGCTGATTTCGTTCGGCGGCCTGCTGATACGGTTCTCGCCCTGGGCGGTGGTGCTTCTGGTGCTCGCCGGCCTGCCGGCGTTCCTGGCTGAAGCCAGGTTCTCGGGCGAGGCCTTTCGGCTGTTTCGCTGGCGCGCGCCCGAATCGCGCATGCAGATCTATCTCGAGTCGGTGCTCGCGCGCGAGGACAGCGCGAAGGAAGTGAAGCTGTTCCAGCTGGGACCGCGCTTTCTCGACCGCTATCGCGACATCTTCACGCGCCTCTACCGCGAGGATCGCGATCTCACCATACGCCGCGACAGCTGGGGCTTCGGCCTCGGCCTCCTCGGCACCGGCGCGCTCTACGGCGGTTATGCGTGGATCGCCGCGGAGACCGTGGCGGGCGCGATGACCGTGGGTCAAATGACCATGTACCTGATGCTGCTGCGCCAAGGCCAGTCCGCGGTGAGCGCCGCCTTGACCGCCATCAGCGGCCTGTACGAGGACAACCTCTATCTGTCCAATCTGTTCGAATACCTCGAGCAACCCGTGCGAGGGTCGAGCGGTACTCTCATGGTGGGGCCGCGCCCCGGCGACGGCATTCGCTTCGAAGATGTGGAGTTCGTGTATCCCGAGGCCACCTCGCCAGCGCTGTCCCACATCGACCTGCACGTAAAGCCGGGCGAGAGCCTGGCCCTGGTCGGCGAGAACGGCTCGGGCAAGACCACGTTGATCAAATTGCTGACCCGCCTGTACCGCCCGACCCGCGGCCGAATCCTGCTGGATGGGCTGGATTTGCAGGACTGGGACGAGACCACGCTGCGGCAGCGCATCGGCGTGATCTTTCAGGATTTCGCCCGCTATCAGATGCTGGTGGGAGAGAACATCGGCGCGGGCGACGTGCGCGCCTTCGAGGACGAGGAGCGATGGCGCAGCGCCGCCGCGCAAGGCTTGGCGGCGGAGTTCGTCGACGCCCTTCCGTCCGGCTATCGTACCCAGCTCGGCAAGTGGTTCAAGGACGGGCGCGAGCTCTCCGGCGGCCAGTGGCAAAAGATCGCGCTCGCGCGCGCCTTCATGCGCAGCGATGCCGACATCCTGGTGCTCGATGAGCCGACCGCCGCCATCGACGCGGCCGCGGAAGCCGAGGTATTCGCGCATTTCCGCGATCTGACCCACAACCGCATCGCGATCGTCATCTCCCACCGCTTTTCGACCGTACGAATGGCGGACCAGATTCTGGTGCTGGAGGACGGCCGGATCGTGGAGCGCGGCAGCCACGAAGCATTGATGGCGCTCGACGGCCGCTACGCGAGGCTTTTCACCTTGCAGGCTCGCGGGTATCGTTGACGCATGCCTTCATTCGACGTCGTCTCCGAGATCGATTCCCACGAGCTGACCAACGCGGTCGACCAGGCCGGCCGCGAGCTGTCCCAGCGCTTCGACTTCAAGAATACCGGCGCCTCCTTCGAGCTCGAGGAGACCACGGTGACCATGAGCGCGCCGTCCGAGTTTCAGCTGAACCAGATGCTGGAGATCTTGAAGTTGAAGGTGGCCAAGCGCGGCATCGACGTGATCTGCCTGGACGTGCAGGACCCGGTCGTCAATCTCGCGGTGGCGAAACAGCAGGTGATTTTGAAGCACGGGATCGATCAGGAGACCGGCAAGAAGGTCACGCGCCTGTTGAAAGACGCGAAGCTCAAGGTTCAGTCGCAGATCCAAGGCGAGAAAGTGCGCGTCACGGGGAAGAAGCGCGACGATCTGCAGGAGGCGATTGCGCTATTGCGAAAAGGCGGCTTCGAGGTGCCGCTGCAGTTCAACAATTTTCGAGATTGACGAGCCTCAGGGGCCGGCCGCGTCTTTCGGCGGCGCCTTCTGCATCCCCTTGGAATAAACCACCGTCCCGTCGAGCTTGACGATGATGGCGTCGATGTCGTCCAACCGATTATAGATTTCCAGCGCCTTGTCGGGCCCGAGCACGAAAGCCGTCTTCGACAACCCGTCGGTGCGCGTCGCGTAGGGCCCGATCACCGTGGCGCTGCGCACCTTGCTCGCCGAGTGACCGGTGTGCGGGTCGATGATGTGGTGATAGCGGACGCCGTTTTCCTCGAAGAACCGCTCGTAGTCCCCGGACGTGGAGATCGCCGCATCGACCAGCGGAATGCGGGCGATCACGTTGCCCTCGCCCTTCATGGGATCCCTGATTCCGACGATCCAGGGCTTCCCGAACCGGTCGCCGATGATGCGGCTGTCCCCGCCCGCGCCGACGTACGCCCGCGTATAGCCCAACCTCTTCAGCACGTCGATGCCGCGGTCGACCGAGTAACCCTTGGCGATGCCGCCCAGATCGATGCGCACGCCTTTCTGAGAGAACTGCACGGTCTGATTCTTGGGGTCCAGGATCACGTGCCTATAATTGACTGCCGGAAGGGCCTTGGCGATCTGGGCGTCGTCGGGGCGTACGTGCTTGCGAAAGTCGTACATGTAACCGACGCTCGCGTAGGTGATGTCGAAGGCGCCGTCCGTGATCTCGGAGTATTGCCTCGCGGTGGTCAGGAGATCGAACAGTTCCTTGCTGATGTGCATCGGGCCGTCCGCAGCCTTGGCGTTGACCTGAGACACTTCGCTCGTCGGCTTGTAGGTGCTCATGGTCTCGTCGATGTGGCGCATTTCGTCGAGCACCGCATCGATGGCCTGATTGCCCTTGGCCGCATCCTCCGCCCAGAGCTCGACCGTGATCCGCGTGCCCATGATGCCGTCGGTGACGCGGCGCACCCATTCCGCATGCGCGGGCAGCGCGCAGCAGAGCAGGAACGAGACGAGTGCGCAGGTGCTGAAGAGGCGGTGTTTCATAGGGCCGCTAGCCTATCCGCTTCGGCCGCTATTGGGTACGGGGGCGCCGCCATCGCAGGACCACCAGGGCGCTCCCGATCATGCCCCCGAGATGGGCGAAATGCGCGATGCCCGACAGTCTCCCGGTGACCCCGAACAAAAGCTCCGCCCCGGCGTAGAGCGTGGCGAACAACCAGGCGGGCATGGGGATCGGGGGAATCAACGGCACCACCTTGCGGTGGGGGAACATCAGCGCGTAGGCGAGCAGAAGGCCGAACACGCCGCCGGAGGCCCCCAAGGTGGGCGCAGGCGGCGCACCGAGCAGGGGCGGGACGAAGAGCTGCGTGAGCGCCGCCGACACCACCGAGGCGAAGTAGCAGGCGAGCAGACGGCGCGGCCCCACGTAGCGCTCGATTTCGGCGCCGAACATGAAGAGCCCGAGCATGTTGAACAGCAGATGCGAGAAGTTGCCGCGGCTGTGGAGGAATGCGTAGGTAACGATCTGCCAGAAATCGAAGTAAGATTGTCCGTCGATGGGCTGCAACGGCCACAGCGCGAGCGGCACTTCGATCGCCCCCTGCGTGAGGAACTGCAGCGCGTATACCGCCACATTCGCGGCGATCAACCAGACGACGGCGGTGTTTTTCATGAGTGAGCGACCATTGTAACGCTATGCGTACCGTATTCCTGGATTACGAGACCGTCCGCAACGGGGACGAGAGCCTCGATCCCTCCGCGATCGACGAGGTTGTGGGCCGGGTCGAGTACTGCGACTTCACCGAGGATGCGCAAATCCCCGATCGTATCGGCGCCGCCGACATCGTGCTCCTCAATGCGGCGAAATTGTCGCGCGCCCACCTGTTCGCGGCCCCCAACCTCAAACTGATCGCGCTGTCGGCAACCGGCACCGACAACGTCGATCTGGAGGCTGCCAAGGAGCGCGGCATCGGTGTGTGCAACGTGCGCGGCTATTGCAGCGCTTCGGTCGCGCAGCACGTGTGGAGCCTGATCTTGAGTCTCACCCAGCATCTGTCCAGCTGGCACCGGGTGGCCGTGGACGGATCCTGGGCTCGGGGCGAATTCAACGAGCTGGCCTACCCGATTCGCGAGCTCGCCGGGCGCACCCTCGGCATCGTCGGCTGGGGAGAGCTGGGACGCGCGGTCGCCCGGGCGGCCGAGGCGTTCGGCATGCGGGTGATCGTGTGCAATCGCCCGGGCGCGGCGCCGGTGGACGGCAGGGTTTCGCTCGACGAGCTGCTCGAGACCGCCGACGTGGTGTCGTTGCACTGCCCGTCGACGCCCGCGACTCGCGGCATGATCGGCGCGCGCGAGCTCGCGCGCATGAAACCCGATGCCCTGCTCATCAACACGGCCCGCGGGGCGTTGGTCGACAGCGCGGCGCTGGCGCGGGCGCTCAAGGAGCATCGGCTGGGGGGCGCCGGCATCGACGTGCTTCCCACGGAGCCGCCGGCGCAGGACGAGCCGTTGGTCGACCCGAGCATTCCCAACTTGATCGTCACGCCGCATATCGCCTGGGCGGCCGTCGAAGCCCGTCAGCGCTGCCTCGACGAGATGGCGGCGAACATCCGCGATTTCCTCGACGGCGGACGGCGCGGCCGGGTGGTGTGACTTCCCGGCCGCGCCCGCAAGCACGGGGCGATCAGCCGCGCGCTTCGCGCTTCGCCTTCTTCGCGGCCCGCTTTTCCTCCAAGGTTTTTGCCGGCTTTTTCTTCTCTTCCCGCTTACGTTCCATGCCCTTGCTCATGACTCGCTCCTCACGTTGACGTACACCATCAATGCTTCGTGGCCTGTCGTCCGTGCGTTGGACCTTGGTGATCCGCAGCTCTCGACCCGCCAGACGCGTCTTTTTCAGCGTCTTGAAAATCTCTCTCGGCATGCCCTCGGGCAGATCGACGAAGCTATGGTCCTCGCGGATATCCACCCGCCCGATGTACGCGCCATCGAGTCCCGCCTCGTTCGCAATCGCACCGACGATGTTACCCGGCTTGATCTCGTGTACTGACCCCACCTCGATGCGGAAAGTTTCCATGCGGCCGGCCGGCCTCCCGGACTCGTCACGGCGCCGAGCGGGACGTGGCTCGGTATCGGGACGCGACCCGCGCGGGATTGGCGCGTCGGTGCGCGGGGCGTGTGGCCGCGGCGCCTCCGAGCGCGGCGCCTCGGTGCGCGGCAGATCCCCGCGCACGGTATCCGCGGCGCTCCCGAGCAGCAGCGGCGCGTCGCTCTGCGCGAGGCTCGCGAGCGCGGCGGCAATGTCGATCGGGGCCAGATCCGTCTCCGCCTCGAGCTGCTCGAGAATCGGGCGGTACCGCCTCGCTTCTTCCTTCGCGGCCGCCTCGATGATCCGCGACTTGAATTTGGCGATGCGCCGAGCATTCACCGCATCGACCGTGGGAAGGTTCATCGGCTCGATGCGCTGACGGGTCGCCCGCTCGATGCCGCGGAGCAGATTCCGCTCGCGGGGTGCGATAAACAATATCGCCTCGCCTTTGCGGCCGGCGCGTCCGGTGCGCCCGACACGATGCACGTACGACTCGGGATCGTAGGGCGCATCGTAGTTCACGACGTGACCCACGCGGTCGACATCGAGACCCCGGGCGGCGACGTCCGTGGCGACGACGATATCGACGTCGCCGGCTTTCAACCGGGCGACGGTGCGTTCGCGCTGCGCCTGCGGGATGTCCCCATTGAGGGGAGCAGCGGAGAATCCGCGTGCCTCGAGTTTCTCGGCGAGCTCCACCGTGGCCTGCTTGGTGCGGGTGAACACCAGCATGCCGTCGAAACTCTCGGTCTCGAGAATTCGCGTCAAGGCATCCAGCTTGTGCAGTCCGCTCACCAGCCAGTATCGCTGTCGGACATTGGCCGCGGTGCCGGTCTTGCCCTGGATGGTCACCTCGACGGGCGACCGCAGGTGCTTCTGCGCGATGCGCCGGATCGGCGCCGGCAGGGTGGCGGAAAACAGCGCCGCCTGCCGATTCGGCGGCGTCTTCAGGAGTATGTCCTCGACCGCCTCCAGGAAGCCCATGCGGAGCATCTCGTCCGCCTCGTCGAGCACCAAGAGCTTGATCGCAGCCAGCGTGAGGGTGCCCCGCTCCAAGTGATCGCTGACCCGGCCGGGCGTCCCGACGACCACGTGCACCCCGCGCCTCAAGGCGTTCAACTGCGGCTGATAGCTTTGGCCGCCGTAAATCGGCAACACGTGAAAACCCTTGAGATGCGAGGCATAGCGCTGGAAGGCCTCGGCCACCTGCAGAGCGAGCTCACGGGTGGGCACGAGCACGAGCACTTGCGGCTCCCGCCCCGACAGATCGAGGCGCTCGAGCGCCGGCAGCGCGAACGCGGCCGTCTTTCCGGTGCCGGTTTGCGCCTGGCCGAGGAGATCGGAACCGGCCAGCAGGGCCGGAATCGTCGCGGATTGGATGGGTGAGGGCGACTCGTAACCCACCTCGGCGAGTGCTTTTAACAGCGGTTCGCCAAGGCCCAGATCACGGAAAGCCGCCGGACCGGGTGCTGTGCCCGCTGCAGATGCGCTCATGGAGATGCCTTCTTCAAGTAACCGGTAAGTCTAGCGGTTTGGCCGGGTATTGCTACCATGCGCGTCCCGGACGATGAGCCGCCCAGTGCGCGGAGGATGGACGACATGGGACGCATATTCGAAGTCAGAAAGCACGCGATGTTCGCTCGCTGGAACCGCATGGCCAAGCAATTCACCCGAATCGCCAAGGACATCGCCATTGCGGTGCATTCGGGAGGCCCCGATCCCGCCGCCAACCCGACGCTGCGCCGCGTACTGCAGAACGCCCGCGCGGTGAACATGCCGAAGGACAAGACCGATGCGGCGATTCGGCGCGCCTCCGGCAAAGAAGCGGCCAACTATCAGGAGATCATCTACGAGGGCTACGCGCCTCACGGCGTCGCGCTGCTGGTCGAGTGCGCCACCGACAATCCGACGCGGACCGTGGGCAACGTGCGCAACATCTTCACGCGCAACTCCGGCAATCTGGGTACCGCCGGGAGCGTGAGCTTCCTGTTCAAGAAAATGGGCGTGTTCCGCCTGGATCCGTCGACCGTGAAGGATCAAGACGAGCTCGAGCTCGACCTGATCGACTTCGGCCTGGAGGAGATGGGCGAGAGTACCGGCGAGAAGGGCGAGCCGCAGCTGGTGATTCGATGCACCTTCAACGATTTCGGCAAGCTTCAGGAAGCGCTCGAGGCCCGTCACATCACGCCCTTGTCGGCCGAGCATGAGTACATCCCGGCGGCGCCGACCGAGCTGCCCGAGGCGCAGGCCGCCGAAGCCCTCGCACTGATCGACAAGCTGGAGCAGGACGAGGACGTACAGAAGGTATTTCACACCCTGGCGTAGCACCGGACCTGCGGCCGCCCGATTGCATCTTACGGATTCTTCATCCTGTCATCGCTCCTGTCCGCCGGCCGTTGTTACGGCCTAGAGGCCCGGATTTAAAGGAGAAATGTCATGAAGCGATTGATGCTGCTGCTGATTCCGCTGAGTGTCGTGGCGATGTCCGGTTGCGTGGTGGCTCCCTACGGCTATCACCGGGGCTGGTACGGTCCCCGGGTCGCGGTCGTCGCGCCCGCGCCTGTGCTGGTGGTTCGCTGAGCCACCGCGAGGTTCGCAGACAAGCGTGCGGTCGATATTCTCGGCCGCACGTATAATCGCCGGGGTGGCTTCCCACCGATTCCGCATCGTCAATGTCTTCACCCAGCATCGGGGGTCGTTGACCGGCAATCCCTTGTGCGTGTTCGAGCAAGGCGCCGAATTCGATGACGGCACCCTGCAGGCATTGGCGCGGCAATTCAATTTGTCGGAAACGACGTTCATCCTGCCGTCATCGCGGGCCGCCGCAAAAGTGCGCATTTTCACGCCGAGCTACGAGATGCCCTTCGCCGGCCATCCGACCCTGGGGACCGCGCACGTCTGCCGGGCGCTCGGGCTCGGCGGCGACGCGCTGCAGCTCGAAATGAGGGCCGGCATCATCGATGTCGAGGCGGCCGGCGATCGCTGGACGCTGACCGCCCCCGAACCCACGTTCAGAGACCTCGAGGAGCCGCGCGAGGCCTTGGCGCGCGCGCTCGGCCTCGACGCAGCGGACATCGGCGATCGGCCGCTGTGGGTCAAGGCCGGCAAGGAACAGCTCATCGTTCCTTTGCGCTCGCCGGAGGCCGTACGCCGAGCGGCGCCGGCGGCCAATGCCATGGCCGCCATCCGCAGCGAGGACGGCCTCGGGATGGCTTACGTGTTCGCGCCGAGCGGACCGGGCAAGGTGCTGGCGCGTTTCTTCTTTCCGAGCGGATCGGCCATGCTCGAAGATCCCGCCACCGGCTCGGCCACCGCCAACTTCGGCGGCTGGTGCCTCGCGATGAATCGGCCGCTGCCCCTGACGCTGGAGATATCCCAGGGCGAACTCGCCGCGCGGCCGTCGACCCTGCATCTGGAGATCTCGCGCGAACGGCGCATCCGCGTGGGCGGCGATGTCGTCGAATTGGGCTCAGGCTCGATAACGCTCTAGGGCCCCGCCCGATCCGCCTCGGGCGCGCGCCCATGATTGACGGTGCGATACGCCCAGCGCACCACCGGTGTGAGGCGCGGCGTCACCATGCTGATGGCCTTCGAATAGTCCACCCAGCGCGCCTCGTGGTGCTCGGGCGCGCCGAGATCCGGATTGATCGGCAGCCGGATATGGGTCTCCTTGCTTCGAGCGATGTAATAGCGGGAGATCTTGCCCTTGTTGTAGGGCCCGGTATCCATGTACTCGAGGCCCCAGTCGAAGGAGATGTCATCGAGCGTGGTTTCCTCGCGAACCTCACGGAGCGCGGCATCGATCGGTTCCTCCCCAGCTTCGACCAGTCCCTTCGGGAAGTCCCAATTGCGATAGGCACGCAGCAGGAGAAATTTCAATTTACGGTTGACCAGGCTCACGATCACCACGCCGGCGGAAAGCCGCGTGGGCGGTGCGACTTCAGGCATACAAACGCTCGCCGACGCCGATGGACAGCGATTGTAACCCGCACGACCCGCTTTACGCCGCTCCGCGTTAAGCCGCCGCCGACCAGGGCGAGCGGATCAGATGATCGAACGCGCTCAGCGAGGCCTTCGCTCCCTCCCCCATGGCGATGACGATCTGCTTGTACGGCACGATGGTGCAGTCACCCGCCGCGAACACCCCGGGCACGGAGGTCTGGCCGCGGGCATCCACTTCGATTTCGCCGCGCGGGGAGAGCTTCATGACGCCCTTGAGCCAGTCGGTATTGGGCACCAGCCCGATCTGCACGAAGATCCCGGCGAGCTCCAGCGTGTGGACGGCGCCACCCTCACGGTCCCGATACGAGAGGCCCGTCACCCGCTGGCCGTCGCCCTTCACTTCCGTTGTTTGCGCGCCGACGATCACGGTGACGTTGGCGAGGCTCTCGAGCTTGTGCCTCAGCACCGCATCGGCGCGCAGCGCCTGGTCGTATTCGATCAGCGTGACGTGACTCACGAGCCCCGCGAGATCGATCGCCGCCTCGACGCCGGAGTTCCCGCCGCCGATGACCGCGACTCGCTTGCCTTTGAACAGCGGACCGTCGCAATGCGGACAATAGGCGACGCCCCGGTTGCGGTACTCGCGCTCGCCGGGCACGTTGATCTCACGCCAGCGGGCGCCGGTGGCGAGGACCACGGACTTCGCCTTGAGGGCTGCGCCGTTTTCCAGCCGGATCTCGATCAGATCGCCCGGCACGAGCGCGGCCGCTTTCTGCGAGTTCATCACGTCCACATCGTAGGTGGTCACGTGCTCCGTGAGCCCCGTGGCCAGCTTGTGTCCCTCGGTCTCCTTCACCGAGATGAAGTTCTCGATGCCGACCGTATCCAATAATTGCCCCCCCAGCCGCTCCGCGGCGATGCCGGTGCGAATCCCCTTGCGCGCCGCATAGATCGCGGCGGCGGCCCCCGCGGGGCCGCCCCCGATGACGAGCACATCGTACGGGCTCTTGGCCGCGAGCCGCTCGACCTCTCGTTCCGCGCCGCCGGCGTCCACCTTGGCCACGATCTCCTCGAGCGACATGCGGCCCTGCCCGAACGGCTGGCCGTTCAAGAATACGGCCGGCACCGCCATGATGCCGCGGCGCTCGACCTCGGCCTGAAAAAGCGCCCCATCGATCATGGTATGACGCACCCGCGGGTTCAGCACCGCCATGAGATTCAACGCCTGCACCACATCGGGACAGTTTTGGCAGCTCAACGAGATGAAGGTCTCGAAGCGAAACACGCCGTCGAGCCCGCGCACCTGATCCATCACCGCCGGATCCTCTTTCGGCGGATGACCGCCGACCTGCAGCAGTGCGAGCACCAGCGAGGTGAACTCGTGGCCGAGCGGCAGGCCGGCGAAACGCACCCGGGCTTCCTCCCCGCCGCGCCGCAGTGAGAACGACGGCGCGAACTCGCCGTCGTTCCGCCGGACCTCGAGACTGACCCGGGGCGACGAGGAAATGATGTCGTCGAGAAGCTCGAGCATCTCCCTCGACCCGTCGCTGTCGTCCACCGAGGCCACGATGTCGACCGGCTGAATCAGCCGATCGAGATAGCCCCGCAATTGCGTCTTGAGTCCGGCGTCCAACATGTGCTTCTCCCGTTCTTGCGACCGATTAGATCCTGCCCACGAGGTCGAGCGAGGGCGACAACGTCCGATCGCCGGGCGTCCATTTGGCCGGGCACACCTCACCCGGGTGCGAGGCGACGTACTGAGCGGCCTGGACCTTGCGCAGCAATTCCTTCGCATCGCGGCCAATGCCGTTGTCGTGGATCTCGATGATCTTGATGCGGCCGCCCGGGTCGACGACGAAGGTGCCGCGGTAAGCGAGGCCCTCTTCCTCGATGAGCACGCCGAAATTGCGAGCCAACGTGAGCGTGGGATCGCCGACGAGCGGGTACTGGACTTTCGCGATGGTATCGGAGGTATCGTGCCACGCTTTATGCGTAAAATGCGTGTCGGTCGATACCCCGTAAATCTCGACGCCCAGCTTCTTGAAGGCGGCATAGTTGTCGGCGATGTCGCCGAGCTCGGTCGGGCAGACGAAGGTGAAATCCGCGGGGTAGAACACCACGACGGACCACTTGCCTTTGAGGTCCTCATGCGTCACCGGCACGAATTTTCCATTGTGGTAGGCGGTCGCCTTGAAGGGCTTGATTTCGGTATTGATCAGAGACATGGACGTTCCTCGATGGTGGGATGGTTCCGAACTGGGGGCCATGTTGCCCCGCAGCTTCCGATTAGTGAAATTGATTAATCAAATGTATTTGATAGAATTCCTCTATCAGACAGGTGGGTGCGGATAGATGAATCTCAAGGACCTCAAATACTTGGTCGCGCTCGCCGACACCGGCCATTTCGGCCGCGCGGCGGAGCGCACCTTCGTGAGCCAGCCGACCCTGTCGGCGCAGCTGAAGAAGCTCGAGGATTACCTCGGCGTGAAGCTGGTCGAGCGGCAGCCGAAGAACGTGCAGCTCACCGAAGTGGGCAAACAGATCGTGATCCGGGCGCGGCGCATGCTGAACGAGGGCGACGAGATCGTCGCCCTCGCCCGCGACAACACCAATCCGCTTTGCGGCAAACTCAAGATCGCGTTGATTCCGACCATAGGCCCCTACCTGTTGCCGCGCGTGATGCAAAAGATCCGCAAGGCGATGCCCGATTTGAAGCTCATGCTGTACGAGCATCAAACGGAGAATCTGTTGAAGCGGCTGCGCGACGGCGAGCTCGACCTTGGCGTGATCGCGCTGCCGGTCGACGGCGAGGGCCTGGAGTCCCGCGAGCTCTATAAGGAGGCCTTCATGGTCGCGCTGCCGAACAATCATCCGCTCGCCCAGAAGCAGTCCATCAAGGTGCCGGATCTCAAGGACCAGACACTGCTGCTTCTCGAGGATGGGCACTGCCTTCGCGACCAGGCCCTCGAGGTCTGCAGCCGCGTCGATATCCGTGAGCCGGAGGATTTTCGCGCCACCAGCCTCGAGACCTTGAGACAGATGGTGGTGGCGGGACTCGGCATCACGCTGATGCCCGAGTTTGCGGTCGATCCGCCGTTCGGATCGCAACGCGGACTGACCGTGCGGCCCTTCGGCAAGCCCGCGCCGTTGCGCACCGTCGGGGCGGTGTGGCGCAAGACGAGTACCCGCTCCGCGGCCATCGATGCGGTCTGCGACGTGGTGCACGACGTGATTGCCGCCAAGGGCTGAATACTCGCGCCATGAAGCCGACCACCAGAACGCGCCGCAACAGCAGCTCCGGGTGGGCATTTCAGGCGACCAATGCCGCGGTGTTCGAGGCCCTGGCGCGTGGTGAGCACGGCGCGAGCCTGCGGCAGTACTTCGGCACCCAGGCGTTCGAGGAACTGTCCGGGCTGGCCGCCGCCGCCAGCAAGGCCCGAAAGGCGATGCGGGCGGGCACCGGGCTGCTCCGAACCCGGGTTTTGATCGTGCCGGGCATGATGGGGTCGAGGCTTTGTGACCTCCCGAGCGGGGGCGCCGCGAAGCGGAATGCGCGAGCGAGGGCGCTCTGGGTCGATCCGGCGCGCATCGCGGCCGGGCACTTGAAGCGCCTGAGCCTGCCGGGAACGATACCGATACGTCCGGCGGGCGCGCTGTTGCCGGCCTACGCCAGGCTCAAGCTCATGTTGTCGATCGAGGGCTTCGATGCCCGGTTCTTTGCCTACGATTGGCGCTTCGGCATCGACAAGATCGGGTCGGCGCTCGCGTCGAAGATCGTCGCCGGCGGCCAGCCGGTCTCGTTGGTCGCGCACAGCATGGGGGGACTCGTGGCGCGCATTGCGGCCAAGCAACTGCCGAAGCGGCTGCTCAAGCGCCTGGTCATGCTCGGGACCCCCAACCGCGGCGCCTTTGCCCCGGTGCTCGCGCTTCGCGGCACCTACCCATTCGTGCGTCGCTTATCGCGACTCGATCTCGAGCATTCGCCGGAGGATCTCGCGGGGGGGGTGTTCAGCACGTTTCCCGGTCTGTATCAGCTCTTGCCGGCCACCCGCGCGGGCGCGCAGATCGATCTGCTCGATCCCGGCTCCTGGCCCGACAGCGGCCCGAAGCCCGACCCGGCGCTGCTCGGACGAGTGGCCGAGGCTCGAGGTCGGATGGCGAGCCCGGATGCACGCATGGCCCACATCGTCGGCGTCAATCGAGAAACGGTGGTTTCCGTGCGGCGCACCACGGCGGGGTTCGAATATGGCTCGAGCCGCAACGGCGACGGCACGGTACCCGTGCGGTTGGCGGTGCTGCCCGCGCTCGCGACCTACTACGCCGACGAAACGCACGGTGAGCTTCCCAACAATCCCCGCATCATCAGCGCCATCGTGGCGCTGTTGCGGGGCCGCGGCGAGTGTGGGCTGGCGCGGCGCTTCGCGCCGAGCCAAGAGCCGCTCACGCGCTTCGACGATGCGCAATTGCGCGCCGTCGAGGCGGCCAAGATCGATTGGCGGCGCCTCGATTCGGCGCAGCGCGAGGCGGTGCTCGCGGAGCTCGACGGCGGCCGTGTCGGCGCCGCGGTGGACATGTCGTCCCAATCGCTCGCCTAACTAAGGGCGGCGCGGCGGCGGCGCCCGGGGCGGGGTTGGGGCCGAACAGGCGCGTTTTCCCGGCAATTTCGGCACTATTTGCGACGAATACGGCGAATTACCCCGGCACTTTTGCCGAATATTTCACATATTGCCGCCCCGGACGACGGCTAGAATGAAATAAAGGATCGCCGTCCATGAACGTCCGAACTATCGCCCCCGACACTGCCAAGGGCGCGCCGCCCGCGCGCTTCGACGCCAAGTTCATCGAGGAGCACCAGCTCATCGAGCGCTATCTCGAGAACAAGCTGCCCCTGCGCGGGGCGCGCGATCTGGAGAATTGGTGCCGGGCGCATCCCGACTATCTAAACGATCTCAAACTCGCCGAGCGCGCCCAGGCGAGCCTGAAGCTCTTGGAAGCGAGCGGCCAATCTCAGGATCTGCGGGAGCCGCCTCCCCCCTGGTGGAGGTCACCGTACGTACCGATCGCCGCGGCCGCGGTGGCCTTCGTGAGCCTCCTGGGCTTCTGGACCATGGTGGGAAAGTACAGCCTTCTGCACAGCGAGTTGGAGGACACCAAGGTGCGCATGAGCCGCGGTTCGCTGGTTCAGCCGACGGTATCGACGGAACAATACGTCTCGCCCGATCGCGCCCCGGGCGTCGATCATGCCCGCATCATCGTGAGCAGCGCCGCGCCTCAGCTCATCGATTTGCACATCGACATGAGCTACACCAAGAAGTTGATGCAATTCAAAGTGACCGTCGACAAGGAAGGCCAGGGGCGCGCGCTCATCATGAACAACGTGCTCAAGGATTCGAACAACGAGATCAGGCTGACCTTCAACACCACGGGAATCGCCGTCGGACGTTACAGCGTGCGGATCGACTCAGTGCCGATGAGTGGACCGCCGACTGAGGAAGGCTGGCTGCTTCTCGACGTGCAATGAGACTCAAAACGGCTCATCTCGCAATGTCACCACCGGCGGAGTATTCACCACCCGGCGCGTAGCCAGGGTGCCGCTGACGCCCACGAGCACGGTTCCACAGACGAGACCGAACACCCAGACCCACGGGTCGACCGAGTACTCGAGCGAGAACATGCGGCTCGCCAGAATCCAACCGACGGCGCTCGCGCCCAGCGCGGCGAGCGTGCCCGACAAGAACCCGAGGGCCGCGAATTCCGCCGCGACCCCCTGCAGCACGGTCAGCCGGCTCGCGCCCAGCGTGCGCAGCATCGCGCTCTCGTAGCGGCGCTCGTCGCGGGTCGCCTGCACTGCCGCGAGCAGGACCACGACGCCGGCAGCGAGGGTGAAGAGAAAGACATACTGAACGGCGAGGGATGCACGATCCATGATGTCGCGAATCTGCTTCAGGATGGCGTCCACGTCGAACACCGAGACCGTCGGGAACTGCTTCACCAACCCGACCAGGGCGGGGCGCTGCGCCGGCGTGAGGTACACGCTCGTCATATAGGTGCCGGCCGCGCCATCCAGAAGACCCGGCGGAAATACCAGAAAGAAATTGGGCCTGAAGCTGTCCCAGCGTATCTTGCGGATGCTCGCGATGCGCACGGTCAAAGTCTCGCCCGCCACATCGAATTGCAGCGTGTCGCCGAGCTTCAGGCCGAGCGCCTCCTGATACTCAGTCGATATCGAGACCAGCGGCTTGCCGCGCTCGCCGGGCGTCCACCAATGCCCCGCGATCAGCTGATTGTCTTCCATCAGGCGCGCGGCCCAGGTGAGGTTCTGTTCCCGCTCGAGAAAGCCCCGCCCGCGGTCGCCATGAGGCTTGAGCGACTCGCTGGGCACGCCGTTGACGGCGGTCATGCGGGCGCGAACCATGGGGTACATCGCCGGCTCGCCGAATCCATGGGATTTCAAGAAATCCTCGAGCGGCGCGCGCTCATCCGGGCTGATGTTGATCAGAAAATTGTTGGGCACGTTGCCCGGGAGGCTCCGCCGCCAATCCGCCAACAGGTCGCCGCGTACCACCGCGAGCAACAACAGCATCATCAGGCCCAGGCCGAAGGCGACGATTTGCACGACGCTCGCGCCTCCGCGCCGCGACACGTTGGCGAGTCCGTATCGCCACGCCACACCGACTCCGCCCCGCAGCCGGCCGGTGAGCCGCACCAGCCCGAAGCCCGCGAGCGCCAGCGCCGCGCCGACGCCGAACACTCCGCCGAGCAGCGTCACCACGAGCTCGGTATCGCGGACGAGGCTCCATAGGATCGCGAACAGCGCGCCCACCGCGCACACGTAGGCGAGGCCGAATTTAAGCGGCGGCGCCGTCGCGGTCTTGCGCAGCACCCGGGCGGGCGGCGTGTTCTTCAGATGCAGGAGCGCGGGCAGCGCGAAGCCGATGAGCATGGCGATCACGGTCACCAGCGCGACGGCCAGGGGAGCGAGCGAGGCCGGCGGCAAATCGGTGCGGATGAGATCGCGCAGCAGCCAGGCCAGGCCGCTTTGCGCGCAGTACCCGAGCGAAGCGCCGATCGCGACGGCGCCAACCGCGAGCAGCGTGAGTTCGACCACGGAGATGGAGAGCACGAAGCGCTGCGAGGCGCCCATGCACTTCATCAACGCCACGGTGTCGAGGTGCCGCGATGCGTAGCGCCGCGCCCCCATGGCCACGGCGACCGCGGCCAGAAGCACCGAGGCAAGACTCGCGAGGTTCAGGAAGCGGCTGGCCCGATCGATGGCCGAGTTGAGCTGGCGGCTGGATTCGTCCACTTCGCGCAGCCGTTCGCCGCCGGACTTGACCGCGTTCAAGAACTCCCGGAGCTGCGCGACGGCGGCGGGCGGCCCCGCGAACAATGCCGCATAGGTGACCCGGCTGCCGGGCTGGATGAGCTCGGTGGAGGCCACGTCATCGAAATTGATGAGCACCGCGGGCGCCAGATTGACGAATCCCGTGCCCTGATCGGGCCGATAGTCGAGTATCTCCG
This sequence comes from Steroidobacteraceae bacterium, assembly GCA_050012315.1. GTDB lineage: Bacteria > Pseudomonadota > Gammaproteobacteria > Steroidobacterales > Steroidobacteraceae > Bog-1198. Next base: position 135,349 of record JBEKHK010000001.1, read on the forward strand.
CCACGCGAAACGATGCGGCGCCGATCCGGATCGAAGCGCCGGGCGCGATATCGAGATGGGCGACGATGCGCGCGTCCACCCACGCCTCGCCCCGGCCGGGTATGCGGTTGGTGACGCTGGCGGCGCCGAACGGCGTATCGGAGATCTTGATGCGACCGCGGAGCGGATAGCGGGCGGTCGCGGCATTGAGCGCCGCCAACTGGCTCACGTCGCCGTTGAATATCGCGGTCGGAAAGGTCAACAGCTCGGCGCTCGCGAGCCCGAGCCGCCGGCTTTCCGCAAAATACTTCTGCGGAATCGGGTTGGGGGACTCCAGCCGCAAATCCGCCGCCAGCACCTCGGCGGCCTGGGCGCGCACGCCCTGGGCGATCCGGTTGGTGAAAAAGCCGACCGCGGTCAACGACAGCACGGCGACGCACAGCGCCAGGAGCAGCACCGACAGCTCCCCGGACTTGAGATCGCGCCAGAGATTGCGCAGAGCGAAGCGCAGCATTTGCATCTCTTTAGTCCACGGCGTGCCCGGCGTCGAGTTCCAGCGTGCGGTTGCAGCGCTGCGCGAGGCCGCGGTCGTGCGTCACCAGCACGAGGGTGCTGCCGACGCTGCGGTTGAGCTCGAACAAGAGATCCGTGATCCGCTGACCGGTGTGCGTATCCAGATTCCCGGTGGGTTCGTCCGCGAACAAGACCGCGGGTTGCGTGACGAACGCGCGCGCGATCGCCACGCGCTGCTGCTCGCCGCCCGACAACTGCTTCGGATAGTGCTGCGCCCGCGGCGTCAGGCCCACCTGGTCGAGCGCCTGCGCGGCGGCCTGGCGGGCATCCCGCCGCCCCCGAAGCTCGAGCGGCAGCATCACGTTCTCCAACGCGGTCAGCGAGGGAATGAGATGGAAGGATTGAAACACGAACCCGACGTGCCGCCCGCGGACCGCCGCGCGCCCGTCTTCGTCGAGGTCGGTCATATCCACCCCGGCGATCGAGACCCGGCCGTGGGTGGGCGAATCCAAACCCGCGAGCAGGGCAAGGAGCGTCGATTTACCCGCGCCGGAAGCGCCGACGATGGCCAATGTCTCCCCGGCTCGCACAGCGACGCTCACATCGGAGAGAATGGTGAGCGCGCCCTCCGGGCTCGATACGGTTTTGGAGAGCCTCTTGGCTTCGAGAACAATTTGGTCTGTCATCGGAATGAAATGAACCGGCTAATCGTCCTGGCGGTACTGTGGTTGGCGGCGCTGCCTGCGGCTCACGCCGACGCGCCGGTGATCCTCGTGTTCGGCGACAGCATCAGTGCCGGCTACGGGTTGCCGCGCGTGGAACAAGGCTGGGTGGCGCTGCTGCAGGCGAAGCTCAAGCAGCAAGGGTACGGTTATGATGTCGTCAACGCCAGCGTCAGCGGCGAAACGACCGAGGGCGGCCTCGCCCGTCTGCCGCGCGCCCTGTCCTTGCATCATCCGCAAATCCTCCTCCTGGAGTTGGGCGGCAACGACGGGCTGCGCGCGCTGCCGATCGCCGACATGCGCTCCAATCTAGCGCGGATGACCGACCTCGCGAGCGCCGCGGGCGCCAAGGTGCTGCTCCTCGGCATGCGCATTCCGCCGAACTACGGCGCGGACTACACGGCGCAATTCAGCGCGGCTTACGCCGATTTGGCGAAGACCCGGCACCTACCCGTGGTTCCCTTCCTGCTCGACGGCATCGCGCTGAACGCCGATCTCATGCAAGCGGACGGCATCCATCCGAACCCGTCCGGACAGCCCCGATTGCTCGACAACATCTGGCCCGCCCTGGCGCCCCTGCTGCAACATTCCCGTCGATCGGAGCCGTACCGCCGCTGATCGACGACCCATGCTCGACATTCGCACGGCGGGAACGATTCTCATCGGTTTTGCGCCTCGGGGTGGCTGCGACCGGGGTTGTCGGGCAACAGCGTAATCACGTCCATGAGATAGCGGGCGTGGTCGTGGGAAGAGGACGCGCTATAGAGCTTACCCTGGGCGCTCACGTGCGTGTTCTCGACCACGGACTGCGGAAACTCGGACACGCCGGTCAGCTGCAGCTCATCGGCGGCCTGACACATCAAGCTCTGTGCCGGCACATAGAGGTAGGCCGTTTTGTCGAGCACCAGGATGGGCACGTTATCCACGCCCCCTTCAACCGGGTAGGAGCGAAATTGCACCCGTCCGGCCAAGGTGTGTTTCACCGGCGCCATGAACAGGCACGCGCCGTATCCATGAACGCAGCCGGCGATCGCCACGCAAACGCCGGCGATGGCCAAGCGCCACAGGCCCGCTCGATGCACTCGGATGCTCATCCGGCAAGCATACCCTGTCGGCCGGCAACGTTGCTGGCGACTTGAACCGGTGCTATACACGCGGGACAAAAACAGGAGCCGTGATTCCGTGGATCGAGTTTGGCTACAGCATTATCCGCCCGGCGTGCCCACCGACATCGATCCGGATCAGTACGCCTCGCTTCGGGAGGTGTTCGAGGAGGCCTGCGCCGCCTACGGCAATCGCATCGCCTACAGGAACCTGGGCGCGACCCTGAGCTACGCGCAGCTCGACGCCTTAAGCCGGGCGTTCGCGGCGTGGTTGCAAAAGAAATCGGGGCTCGCGCACGGCGACCGAGTCGCCGTGATGATGCCCAACGTCCTGCAATATCCGGTTGCGCTATTCGGAATACTGCGGGCCGGCATGGTGGTCGTGAACGTCAACCCGCTGTATACCGCCCGGGAGCTCGAGCACCAGCTGCAGGATTCCGGCGCCAAGGTCATCGTCATCCTCGAGAATTTCGCCCATGTCCTGCAGCAAGTGCTGCCGAGGACGGGCCTGAAGCACGTCCTGGTGACGCAGGTCGGCGATCTTCTGGGCTGGCCTCGCGGGATGATCGTGAACTTCGTGTTGCGCCACGTGCGCAAACAGATCCCGCCCTGGAAGATGCCGGGCGCCACGACGTTCAAGAGCGCGCTGTCGGCGGGGCTCGGGCTGAAGCTCGAGGCGGTGGAACTCGGACCACAGGACGTCGCTTTCCTGCAATACACCGGCGGAACGACGGGTGTCTCCAAGGCCGCCATTCTCACCCATCGGAACATGGTCGCGAACATCCTTCAGGCGAGCGCGTGGATCCGGCCGGCGCTCGAGCCCGGGGCGTCGCGTGTGGTCATCACCGCGCTGCCCCTGTACCACATCTTCTCGCTCACGGCGAATTGCCTGCTGTTTTTGCGTCTCGGCGCGGATAACGTGCTGATCACCAATCCGCGCGACTTTCCGGCCTTCGTCGCCGAGCTCAAGCAGCACAAGTTCTTCTTCATCAGCGGCGTGAACACGCTGTTCAATGCGCTGCTGCACACGCCGGGGTTCGAGTCGGTGGATTTCTCCGCGTTGCGCATCACGTTGGGCGGCGGAATGGCGGTGCAGGCCGTGGTCGCCGAGCGCTGGAAGAAAGTGACCGGCAATATTCTCACCCAGGCCTGGGGGCTGACCGAGACGGCGCCCGCTGCGTGCATCAATCCCATCGGCCTCGATTTCAACGGATCGATCGGATTGCCGATCCCCTCGACCGACGTTTCCATCCGCGATGACGCCGGGCGCGAACTCGCGACCAACGAGGTCGGCGAAATCTGTGTGTTCGGCCCGCAAATCATGCAAGGGTATTGGAATCGGCCCGATGAGACCGAGCTGGTCATGTTCGGCGACTGGCTCAGAACCGGCGACATCGGCCGCATGGACGCCAAGGGGTTCGTCTACATCGAGGACCGCAAGAAGGACATGATCCTGGTGTCGGGCTTCAACGTCTATCCCAACGAGGTCGAGAGCATCATGGCCGCGCATCCCGGCGTGCTCGAGGTTGCGGCCGTGGCCCAGGTCGACGAGAACTCCGGCGAGGTGGTGGCTATTTTCGTGGTCAAGAAGGACCCGGGTCTCACTCCCGGCGCCCTGGTCGAGTTCGCGCGCGGCAAATTGACCGGCTACAAGATTCCGAAGCACGTGTACTTCCGCGAGGAACTGCCGAAGACCAACGTCGGCAAGATTTTGCGGCGCGCGCTGCGCGACGAATTGAGAAAACCGCCCCCGACCGCAGCCTGAAGGCCTCACCGGGGCCGCCCTCGCACGGGCTGGCCTCGCCCGCTGCCGGCCTCACCCGGGGATGTAGCCCCGAACCGTATCGACCAGCACCGCCACGCGTTCGGGATCGACGTCCGGAGTGATCCCGTGTCCTAGGTTGAACACGTGGCCGGGGCCGGCGCCGAAACTGCGAAGCACACGCAAGGTCTCGGCGCGCAGGGTTTGCGGGGGCGCGAACAAGGCCGACGGATCGAGATTGCCTTGCAGCGCCGCCCGATCGCCGACCGCGCGCCGCGCGTCGTCGAGGTCCGTGGTCCAGTCGACGCCGACGGCATCGCAGCCGATGCCCGCGATCTCGGCGAGCCAGGCGCCTCCGCCCTTGGTGAAGACGATGTTCGGTACGCGCCGGCCCTCGGCTTCGCGGGTGAGACCGGCGACGATCCTCGCCATGTAATGCAGGGAGAACTCGCGATACTGCGCGCGCGTGAGTATGCCGCCCCAGGTGTCGAACAGCATCACGGCCTGGGCGCCGGCGGCGATTTGCGCATTCAAATACAGGATCGTGGCTTGCGCGAGCAGCCCGAGCAGCCGATGGAGGTCCGCCGGGGCTTCGTACATCATGCGCTTGATGATCGCGAAGCTCTTGCTGCCGCCGCCCTCCACCATGTACGTACCGACCGTCCAGGGACTGCCGGCGAAGCCGATGAGCGGAACGCGGCCGGACAGCTCGCGCCGGATCAGCGCAACCGCGTCGACCACGTAGCGGAGCTCGCGCGCGGGATCGGGGACGCCGAGCTTGTCGATATCCGCGGCGGACCGGACGGGCCGGGAAAATTTCGGACCCTCTCCGGCCTCGAAGTCCAGACCGAGATTCATCGCATGGGGGATGGTCAGAATATCCGAGAACAGAATGGCGGCATCGAGCGGATACCGATCGATCGGCTGCAGCGTCACTTCGCAGGCGAGATCGGGATTGGTGCACAACGCGAGGAAATTTCCGGCCCGCGCACGCGTCGCGCGGTACTCGGGCAGATATCGTCCCGCTTGGCGCATGAGCCAGACCGGCCTGCGCGGTGTCGGCTCCCGGAGCAGGGCCCGAAGCAGCAGATCGTTCTCGAGAGGAGCGGTCACGTCCGCTCCGCCGGATCGAACAGGCGCCGATGCTCGAGAATCGCGTAGCGATCCGTCATTCCCGCAATGTAATCCGCCACCGCTCGCGCACGGCCCGCCATGCCCTGATCCGTCTCCAGCCGCTCCGCGGTCGAACTGTGCTCTTCCGGCATCAGGCGCGGGTCGGCCAGGAAGGCCTCGAACAGCGCGGTCATCACGCGCCTGGCCTTCGAGGTCATGCGCTGAACCTTGTAATGCTTGTACACGTGCTCGCGCAGGAAGGTCTTGAGCCCGTGGTTGAGCTCGCGAGTCTCATCGCTGAAGCCGATCAGGGGTGCGGATTGCGACCTCACGTCGGCCGCCGACGCCACGCGCGCCGCCGCCAAGCGCGCCGCCGACGTATCGATCAGATCGGTTACCAGGCGATTGATCATGCGGCGCAGGATCTCGTACACGAGCTTGCGGCCCGCGAGCTGCGGATATTTCTCGAGCACCTCGGCGTGATATTGGCCGAACAGCGGAACCGCGAACAGCTGTTCGACGCTGATGAGTCCCGCGCGGATGCCGTCGTCCACGTCGTGGTTGTTGTAGGCGATCTCGTCGGCGAAGTTTGCCAGCTGAGCCTCGAGGCCGGGCTGCAGGCGCCGGATGAAGCGCTCGCCCACATCGCCGAGCTCGACCGCGTTGTTGTACGAGCAGTGCTTCAGAATCCCCTCGCGGCACTCGAACGTGAGGTTCAGGCCGTCGAACTCCGCGTAATGCTCCTCGAGGACGTCGACCACGCGCAGCGATTGCAGGTTGTGCTCGAATCCTCCGAACTCGCGCATACAGGCATTGAGCGCATCCTGGCCGGCATGGCCGAAGGGCGTGTGCCCGAGATCGTGCGCGAGGCAGATTGCCTCCGACAGAACCTCGTTCAAGCGCAGGGCGCGGGCGATGGTGCGGGCTATTTGCGCGACTTCCAGAGAATGGGTCAGCCGGGTCCGGTAAAGATCGCCCTCGTGATTGACGAACACCTGAGTCTTGTACACCAGGCGGCGAAACGCGGTGGAGTGCACGATACGGTCGCGGTCGCGCTGATATTCCGAGCGGTACGCCGGGGCGGGCTCGGCATGCCGCCTGCCGCGAGAGTCCGCCTCGTGCGCCGCATACTCCGCCAGGACGCTCACGTGCGGGCACTCATGCAACATGCTCCCGCAGCGTCGTCTCCAGCGCGCGCTGCGGGTATTCGGACACCAAGACGGCGTGGCCCAGCCGTTCGAGCAGCACCAGGCGCACCTTGCCCGACAACACCTTCTTGTCCATCTGCATGAGCTCGAGTGCGCGGCCCGCGCCGACCTTGGGCGCCTCCGTGGGCAGGCCGGCACGCCGCACCAGGCGGTCCACGCGTTCTTGGGCGGCTGCGTCGATGAGACCCAGCTCGCGCGAGAGGTCCGCCGCCATCAGCATACCGAGCGCGACCGCCTCGCCATGCAGGTAACGCTCGTAGTCGGTCGCTGCCTCGATGGCGTGACCGAAGGTATGGCCGAAGTTCAGGATCGCGCGCCGCCCCTGCTCGCGCTCATCTTCGCCGACGATGGACGCCTTGATCTCGCAGGAGCGTGAGATGGCGTAGGTCAGCGCCTCCACGTCGCGTTCGAGGAGCTTTTCCAGATTCGAATCCAGCCAGTCGAGGAACTGCGGGTCCGCGATACAGCCGTACTTGATCACCTCCGCTAGTCCCGCCGAGAGCTCCCGGTCCGGCAAGGTCGACAAGGTGTCCGTGTCGGCGACCACCGCCAAGGGCTGATGGAAGGCGCCGATGAGATTCTTGCCGCCGCTGTGGTTCACGCCGGTCTTGCCGCCCACCGAGGAGTCCACCTGGGCCAGCAAGGTCGTCGGCAGCTGCACATAGCCGATGCCACGCTGATAGCAGGCGGCCGCGAAGCCTGCGATGTCACCGACCACGCCCCCGCCGAGCGCCAGCACGATCCCGTCGCGATTGAGCTTCTTGCCGACCAGTTCGTCGAGCACCCGGCCGACGGTCTTAAGCGTCTTGTGCTGCTCGCCGTCGGGAAGGATGCACTCGGACAGGTTTCTCCCGCCGAGCGCCGCGCGCAACGTCGACAGATACAGCCGCCCGACGGTCGTGTTGGTGACGACCAGGAGATCACGCCCCGGGATGAGGGCATCGAGATGCGCGCGATCGCCGAGCAGTCCTGAACCGATCGTGATGAGGTAGCGCGAGTGTCCGACGTCGACCTGAAGTGTTTGCACGACCCGGATTATACGTTCGATTATCCCGTCTTAGGGACCGCGCGCGCGCTGAAGCTCCCGATGGATCTCCTCGGCCACCAGCTGTACCCGCCGGCCATCGGTGGATATCGTCAAGTCGGCGATTTCCGCGTACAGCGCTTCCCTCTGGTGCATCAACTCCCCGAGCTTGACCCCGGGATCCGTATCGTTGAGTAACGGCCGGTGACGCCCGTGGCGGGTACGCTCGAGCTGCTGAGCGACGGAGGTTTCCAAGTAAACGACGGTGCCCCGATCGGCCAGCACGCGCCGGTTCTCGGGCAGGATCACGGCTCCGCCGCCGGTCGCGATGACGACGCCCTCGAGCCCGGTCAGGCGCTCGATGGATTCCAGTTCCCGCTGCCGAAATCCGGCCTCGCCCTCCTTCTCGAAGATGAAGGCGATATCGACCCCGGTCTTCGCCTCGATGTCCGCGTCGCTATCGTAGAAGGAGAAGCGCAGCAGGCGCGCCAGATGGCGGCCGACGGCCGACTTGCCGGAGCCCATGGGGCCGATGAGGAAGACGTTGGGTTTGGAGAGCATGGGCGGGCAGCATACAGAAAGAATGCGGCCGCCCGAAGGCGGCCGCGCGATCGGGCTAACCGTCGACGATCAGAGGGTTATCTGGAAGGATTGGAACGTCGTGATCTTGGTACCGGGCGTTTGCACGGTGATGTTGAGGCTCCCGGATGATCCGGGAGCCCCCGCCGCAAAGGTCAGCGGCAAGAAGACGACATTCGAAGGAAGGCTCGAGAGAGGGCAGTAGGGCGTATTCAAAGCTGCGCCAGTATGCGGATTCGCAGGTCCGCCAAAACATCCACACGACGTAGTAAAACTGGTTCCTGTCCCGCTCAGCGTTCCGACGGCTGCAGGGGAAACCGCAGCCGTAACGGTCGATAGTGCCGCCATCGGGTTGCCGTTCGCATCCGTCACCGTGAAGCCGTACGCACCGCCCGCCGTCAGCGCCGTCGATGAGCTGACTTGGACGTACCCGGCCGGTACGCTCTGAGGCTCCTGTGCGGGCGCATTACTGGGATCGTACATGTACAGCGTAATCTGCGCATAGGTGCCCGACATGATGACCAGCTGCTGGGCGCCGATCCCCAACGGAGTCGAGGTGCAGGTCGAGGTCACCGTATCGCCCGTGCAGACGATTCCCTTGAACACGGGGGGAGAGGCGGGGCCTTGCCATGCCGAGGCATTGTAGAAGTTGTAATATGGATCGCCGGAGACATACGTTGAACTTTCATTGACGTCCAGAAACGGCTCACCCAGGTTCATGAAGGGATCCGGGGAAATGTAGTAGCCCGAGCCATTCAGGTCGGTGAATGATTCTTCGCCAATCGCAGTCGCCAGAATCATCGCGCGGCCGTTCGCAGCGCTTGGAGTCGAATCAGTGGTTGAGGGCACGGGATTAGTGCTCGTCCAAGTCACGGAGCACGCCCCGCCGGTCGTCGTGCATTGCGGGGTAACCGTTCCCCCGTCCGTCTGGAACGCGACAGAGGTCCCGTCGGGTACCGGATTGCCATAGCGGTCGCTCAGGGTCGCCGTGACAGGAACGGTAGTCTGCTTCAGCGTGTAGGCCTCCACGTTCGAGCAACCGTTGGTACCCACGACTCCAACACCATTGGGATAGGTCGGCGGCCCCAGTGAAAGCGAGAAGGAGTTCGACGCAGGCAGACCCGTGCTAACCGTCAACTGGCTCGATTGCGTGCTGAGCGCTGGAGATGCGATGGTGGCCGTCACGCGGACCGTCGAATGCTCGACGCCGGAACTCACGACCGTCTGCACCGTACCGTCGGTGCCCGACACCGCGGATGCCGGCGAAATACCTATTCCGCCGGCGGTCGTGCTGAGGGAGAAATTCACGGTGACGCCGGGCCTCGCGCCGCCGGTCGAATCAACGACCTTGAAGACCACCGTGGCGGTCTCGTTCAGCCCCGTGCCCTTGAGTCCGATCGTGGTCGGCGTCGCCGACTCGAACTGGATCGAGCCGATTGCGGCCGCCGCCACCGTCACGGTGCCAGTCGCCGTCAGGTTCGTGCTGCCGATCGCGGTGGTCGCGGTGATCACGTCCGCACCGCTGCAACCCTTTGCCGCGTAGGTGGCGTCGATGGCTCCCGTTGTGCTGGTCACCGTATTCGCGGTAGATCCTGCAGTGCTGGTTCCCGACGCCGCGATGGTGGCCAGTCCCTGGGAGATGCACGCGGAGCTGAACGTGACGGTAAGCGCCGCAGCCGTGTAGAGCGCACCGGCCTGATCGACGACGGTGACCGACAGACTGGTCGACCCACCGGCTGCAACACTCGCGTTCGAGATTCCAATCATCCCCGATTGGAACTCGCCGCCGGAGCCGTTACCCATCTCATAAGTCGTCGTCCCGGTGCCAGTGGTCCCGGTGCCGGTGGTGCCCGTGCCGGACGTGCCGGTGCTCGCACCTCCCGTGCCGGAGAAGTCCTTGCTGCCGCTGCAGGCCGCGAGCAATACCACCGCCGCCGCGGTTATGATCGATAATCTACGCATGTCGTTCATCCCTCGCCCGACAAGTGTCGGCGTCAGTACAGATTGGACCCTTCACGCAGAATTTTCGGCGTGATGAAGATCAAGAGTTCCGTCTTGTTGTTGATGTTGGTCGTGCTCTTGAAGAGATTGCCCAGGATCGGGATGTCTCCGAGCCAGGGAACCTTGTTCGCCGCATAGGATTTGGTGGTCTCCAAGATGCCGCCGAGCACGACGGTCTGGCCGTCGCCGACCAGCACCTGGGTTTGGATCTGACGCGTATCGATCGAGGGCACGGAACCACCGGTGGCGCTCGTGACCTGCTGGCCGACCGTGTCGTCGCTCACGTCGAGATCCAGGATCACGCGGTTATCCGGCGTGATCAGCGGCGTCACCTTGAGCGACAGCACCGCGTTCTTGAACTGGGTGGTGGTCGCGCCGCTCGAGGCCGATTCCTGGTAGGGGATCTCGGTACCTTGCAGGATCACCGCCTGTTTCTGATTCGCGGTGATGACGCGCGGCGAGGAGATGGTCTCGCTCTTGCCCTCGTTCTCGGCCGCCGACAGCGCTAGGTCCACCAAGTAGCTGCCGCCCAGCAAAGAGATGCCGATGCTGCCGTTGGTGTTCGCCGCCGGGGTATTGACCATGTAGCGATTGGCGAGCGCCGGCGTGACCACCGGCGTCGCGGCCAGGCCGGACCCTATATTGGTCAATGCCGACTGCACCATCGTGTCCGCGCCCGTGCCCGAGCCCGTGATGGCGAGCAGGCCGTTGTTGCCGTTGGGCTGAGCCGTGGTGACGCCGAACTGCGCGCCGAGATCCCGCTCGAAGGTGTCGCTGACCACCACGATGCGGCACTCGATGAGCACCTGCTTCACCGGCACATCGAGGGTCTGCACCAGGCGGCGGATTTCCGCAAGGTTCTCCGCGGTATCCTGGACCAAGAGGGTGTTGGTGCGCTCGTCGATCGAGATGCTGCCGCGGGCGGAGAGCAGCGAATTCTTGCCGCCTGTGGTCCCGGCGGTCGGACGGAGCATCTTGGCGAGATCCGCCACCTTGGCATAGTTCACGGTCATGAACTCGGACCGGATCGGGGAGAGCTCTTGAACTTCCTTGTGCGCCGCGAGCTCAGCCTTCTCGCGGTTCGCGAGCTCCTCCGTCGGCCCGATGATGATGACGTTGTCCTGCCGCCGCTTGTCCAAACCCTTGGTGCGCAGCACGATGTCGAGCGCCTGGTCCCAGGGTACGTTCTGCAGGCGCAGGGTCAGATTGCCGGTGACCGAATCGCTGACCACGATGTTCTGGCCGCTGGTATCGGCAAGCAGCTGCAGTACCGACCGGACGTCGATGTCCTGGAAGTTCAAGGTGAGGCGCTCGCCGGTGTACTCCTTCTTCTCCTCCTGCGCGGCACGCTTCAGCGAGGGCTTGATCTCGACCGTGTATTGATCGTCGGATTGGTAGGCGAGCTGCTCGAAATCACCCTGTGCGCTGATCACGAGGCGCGAACTGCCCTCGACCCGAATCGCATCCACGGTCTGAACCGGCGTCGCGAAATCCATCACGTCGTAGCGGCGCATCAGGTTCTTGGGCATCAGCGTACCGGCGAAATCCACCACCACCTGATTGCCTTCCTGGCGTACGTTCACCGGCGTGCGCGGATCGGAGAGCTGCACGATCACCCGACCGGTGCCGTCGGCGCCGCGGCGGAAATCGATCGTCTTGATGGACCGCTCGACGGGAGCGCCGGCGCTCTGCCCGGCGCCCGGTCGCGGCGCGGCGTTGTTGCCGGCCACATTGCCGGCCTGGCGCCCCAGGGTGACGATGATATTGTCGCCGTCGACCTTGGTCGTGTACGGCAGCAACGAGTCCACATTCACCACCAGGCGCGAGCGGCCATTGGCCTCGGCCGCGAGCACGGTATCGACGCCGCCGGAACGCACGTCGATGCGACGCGACGGGAGCGCGAGCGTGGTGTGGGGCAAGTCGAACGCGATGCGCGCCGGCTTGTCGATGGTAAAGGGCAGCGGCTCGGGGGCCGGGCCGCTCAAATGGAGCTTCAGCTGGACCTGTTGGCCGGACGTCTGGACGTCGATGCTCTCGAGCTTGAGCGAGTCTGCGCCTTGCGCCTGGACCCTGAAATTGAACGCCGACAATGCCACGAGCCCCAAGGCTCCGAGGGTCGCCGTTCGTATCTTGAATCTGATCATGCGTTGCTCTCCCTGTGGCCTCAATTAGCCAATGCCAACGAGGCCGGTCGCTCGATATAACCGCCGAGACCATCCGGTATGATTTCAACGACGCTTATTTTGCTGCCCGTAATCTCAGTCACTTTCCCATCGTTCTGCCCGATGTAATTACCGGGTTGGACCTTGTGCACCAGGCCGTCCTTCGATTGCACGAGTCCGTAAAAATTCTTGCCGACTTTGAAGGTGCCCACCATCTTGAGCGTGTCCAGCGAGAAGCCTTCGAGGAACTCGCGGTTACGGCGCACGCTCGGCCGCACGCCCGGCCCATTGGCGAGATTCGGGCTGAGCGGCTGGAACGGCGAGCGCATGTTGTTCGCGGCGTACACGAAAGTCTCGTACGGTTTCACCTCGGGCAGCGGCTGAATCCGCCCGCCTGGCCGCTTCTTCGTTTCCGCGATCCATTTCTTCAAGTCGGATTGGCCGCCGGAGCACCCCGCCGTCACGCATCCCACCAGCGCGACCGCGCAGACGATGCGGGTTACCGCCATACTCTTCACGTGGCGCCTCCTGTCTTTTTCTTCGCCGCCGGCTTGCCGCCGCCTTCATCCTCGATGTAGCGGTAGGTCTTGGCGGTCACGTCCATGGTCAAGTTGTCGTAGCCGCCCTTGGCGTCCACCGGGGCGATCTGGATGTCGTCCAGAGTCACGATACGCGGCAACGCCGCGATCCCCGAGACGAAGGCGCCGAACTGGTGATAGCTGCCCACCAGCCTGATCTTGATCGGAAGCTCCGCGTAGAAGCCGTTGCTCTTCTCGGCGCCCGGCTGGAACAGCTTCTCCTGGAGGCCGGCCGCGAGGCCGGTCTGGGATATGTCCACGAGCAGGTTCGGAACCTCGGTCTTGCCCGGCAGCTGCCGCAGCATGGCGCCGAAGCTGCGCTCCATCTCCGCGAGCTGTGCCTTGTAGGCGTCGAGGTTGGCCGCCCGCTGCTGCTTGTTCTCGAACTGACTGCGCAGGTCGAGCTCGTCGGCTTCCGCCTTCTGGAGCACCGGCCTGTCCTCGTTCCACACCAACATGTACCAAGCTGCGGCGGTGCAAAAGAAGAATATGAGCACTATGAAGAATGCCCGGATCGGCAGCGGCCAGCGCCCCGGATCCTTGGGATCCAATGTCCGCAATTCATCGAGGAGGTTCATTTCCCAGCCGCCTTTTTCTTCACGGTGCTCTCCGCTCCCTCGTCCAGATTCACGCCGACCGTCTGCGCCGTCAGGGTGAAATTCGAGCCGCCCGAATCCTTCGAAGCCTCGACGACTTGCAGCTCGGGGTTATCCATCCAGGTGGAGGAATCGATGTTGCGCATGAACGTCGACACGCGGGTGCTCGATTGGGCGACGCCGTGAATCTCGAGTTTCCGGGGCGGCGTTTGCTTGATGGCCGTGAGATAAACGCCGTCGGGGACGGTTCGGACCAGCTCGTCGAACAGATGCACGATCTCCGGCCGCTTACGCTGCAATTTCTCGATGATGTCCATGCGGGCGACCAGGCGTTGCTTGCGGGCCTCCAGATCCTGGATATCGGCGATCTCGGAGTCGAGCTGAACGATCTCTTTCTTGAGGAGATTGTTCTTCTCGGTCTGCGCGTCGATCCAGCTCGAATAGACGACTTTGCCCACACCGGAGACGATGACGGCCGCAATCACGGCGCCGACCGCGCCGACCATGAATTCGCGGCGGCGGATCTTGCGGGCTTGCTCGCGGTGCGGAAGTAGATTGATGCGCGGCATGGCGTGCTCCCCTTAATCGAAGCTTCGCAGCGCGAGGCCGCAGGCGGTCAGCAACGCGGTGGCGTCCCGGTTCACGGCTTGCGCCTTCGCCTTCGAGGACACCTTCATGTTGCCGAGCGGGTCGCCCTTGTCGGCGGGCACGCCGACACGGCTCGAGATCACCTCGGCGACACCCGGAATGTTGGCGCAGCCGCCGCAGATGAGGATCTGATCGGGTTGCGAGCGGCCGCTGCCGGACGCGAGATAGAACTGCAGCGAGCGGCTCACCTGCTGGGTCATGTCGTCGATGAAGGGGTCGAGCACTTCGGGTTGATAGTTGCTCGGAAGGCCGCCCTCTTTCTTGGCGCGCCCCGCCTCCTCCATGGAGAGGCCGTAGGTCCGCATGATTTCCTCGGTGAGCTGTTGCCCGCCGAAGGCGAAATCCCGGGTGTAGATGACCTTCATGTCGCGCAGCACGCTGAACGTGGTGCTGCTCGCGCCGAAGTCGACGACCGCGACGGTGCGATCCATGCCGCCGTCAGGCATCTGGTGGCGCATCAACGCGCAGGCGTTCTCGAGCGCGAAAGCCTCGACATCGACGATGTGGGCGGTGAGGCCCGAGGCCTGCACCGCGGCCTGGCGCTGCTCGACGTTCTCGGTCCGGGTGGCGACCAGCAGCACATCCAGCATGTCCGGATCCTTGTCGGACGGACCCACGACCTGGTAGTCGTAGCTCACCTCTTCCATGGGGAAGGGGATGTACTGGTCGGCCTGCATCTCGACCTGACCCTCGAGCTCGTTCTCGCCGAGGCTCTTGGGCATTTGAATGATTTTGGTGATGGCTGCGTCGCCCGAAATGGCGATGGCGGCCAGGCGGCTCTTGGCGCCGGAGCGCTTGACCGCGCGGCGGATCGCCTCGCCGACCGCCTCGGCGTCGACGATGGCCTTCTCGTTGATGGCGTTGTGCGGGGTCGGTTCCGCGGCATACGACTCGACGCGGTACTGGCCGCCCGACATGGTGAGCTCGATCAGCTTCACCGAGGAAGTCGTGATGTCCAGCCCCAACAGCGGGCGATATCTTTTACCTAGCGATAGCACTAGAAATTTCCTTTTCGCTCAAGATGTTGGACACGATGTCGGGGGCACGAGAGTAGGCCATGCGGGATCAAATTACCAAGAAACTGTCAAATGCAACGTGAAGCTACTCACGGTAATCGCCGTGAGGACGGACGGGCGTCGCAAAATTGCGAACCACGCCACCCAGGGTGCAACGCGGATCCCCGCTTAGGGGATTCCAGGAAGGTGTCGACGAATCATCCATTCAGACCTCTACTCGCCTATGCTCTCCCTAGGCGATTGGTTAATCTTGGTCTGGCAACCCCGCTGTCCTAGGCATCGAACCCGTAGACCGGTGGCTTTGCGTCCTCATCTTTCGATGAGTATGCCCGTGTAAGCTTCGGTAATATGCCAGCCCTGTGTCCGCCGGCGCAATAAGTTAGAACGGTTTTCTGTGGCCAAACGTTACCTGGTTCTCATATCGCGCATTTGTGTGGTCCTGGTGGCGGCGATCGTGCTGATCGCCTTCGCCAATGTCTGCGCTTATGTCTACTTGAGGCCCGCCCTGCCCGATGTGGACAGTCTGCGCGACGTCCAGCTCCAGGTGCCGCTGCGGGTCTACACCCGGGACGGGCGGCTGATTGCCTCGATCGGAGAACAACGGCGCATCCCGGTGCGCTACGACCAATTGCCGCCGAAGCTCATCCAGGCGTTCCTCGCCACCGAGGACGACCGCTTTTTCCGCCATCATGGGGTCGATTGGCAGGGCATATTGCGCGCTGCGCTCGCGAATGCACGCGCCGGCCGCATCAGCCAGGGCGCCAGCACCATCACCATGCAGGTGGCTCGCGACATGTTCCTGACGCCGCATCGGGACATGAAACGCAAGATGAGCGAGGTCTACATATCGCTGTTGATGGAGACGGAATTCACCAAGGAAGAGATCTTCTCGCTGTACGTGAACAAGATCTTCCTCGGCCAGCGGGCCTACGGGGTCGCCGCGGCGGCGGAAGTGTACTTCGGCAAGACGCTCGACCAGTTGAACATCGCCGAGATGGCGACGCTCGCCGGCATTCCGACCGCCCCCTCCACCATCAATCCGGTCGCCAACGCGCAGGCCGCGACGGTGCGCCGCGCGCACGTCCTCGGCCGCATGCTCGAGCTGCACTACATCACGCCGGCCGAATACGAGGCGGCCAAGGCGGCGCCCATGGAAAGCCGCCTGCACGGCCCGTCCATCGAAGTCGACGCGCCGTACGTGGCGGAGATGGTGCGCAACGAGATGCAGGCGAAGTACGGCGACAGCATCTACACCGCGGGCTATCAGGTGTTCACCACCATCGATTCGCGGCTGCAGCCGGCGGCCACCGTCGCGCTGCGCACGGGACTGCTCGAGTACGATCGGCGCCATGGTTGGCGCGGTGCGACCGCCAAGGTCGATCTGTCGAAAGTCGAGGGAGACGCCGGCCTCAATGCCGAGCTCGAGGAGTTTCCGGTGGTCGGCGGGTTGCGCCCCGCGATCGTCGAGAGTGTGGCGGCCAAGAGCGCCCGCATCTACGTGAAAGACCTGGGAAGCGTGGAGCTGCCCTGGGAAAAGATGTCCTGGGCGCGGCGCGAGCTACCCGATGAAAAGACCGACCGCGCCCCGCTGCAGGCGTCGGAAATCATGAGCCGCGGCGATGTGATCTATACCGTCGGCAACAGCGCGAATTCACTGCAATTCGTGCAGGTGCCGGAGGCGCAGAGCGCGCTCGTCGCGATGGATCCGAAGGACGGCGCGGTGGTCGCCCTGGTGGGCGGATTCGACTACTTCCAGAGCAAGTACAACCGCGTCACCCAAGCCCGGCGGCAGCCGGGCTCGAGTTTCAAGCCCTTCGTGTATGCGGCGGCGTTCGACAAGGGCTACACGCCGGCGAGCGTGGTGCTCGATGCGCCCATCGTCGTCGACGAGGCCGGCATGGAGCAGCCCTGGCGCCCCAAGGAAGACGAGGACAAGTTCATGGGGCCGGTGAGACTGCGCGAAGCGATGGCGCGCTCCATCAATCTCGTGTCGGTGCGCCTGGTGCGCGACATCGGCATGGATTACACCTGGAATTACGTCCAACGTTTCGGGTTCGACAAGAGCCAACTGCCGCAAGACCTCACCATGGCGCTCGGAACCGCGGAGTTGAGCCCGCTGCAAATGGCGACCGCGTACTCCACGTTCGCCAACGGCGGCTTCAAGGTGAACTCTTATTACATCGATCGCATCCAGGATGCGGCCGGCAATACCCTGTTCCGAGCGGACCCGCTCGTGGCCTGTCCGGAGTGCGGCCATGCCTCGGATCCGCCGCCGGCCGCCACGGGCGACCCGGCCCAGCCGGCGCCCGTGGCCAAGAGCGAACCCCACGGCGGCGCGCCCGGCGCGGCACGAAGAGACGACCAGCTCGACCGCGGCGAGCGCGACGGCAAGACCTTGATTCCCGCCAAGGATTTGGCGCCGCAAATCATCCGCCCGCAGATCGCGTATCTGCTGTCGGACATGATGGCGGACGTGATCCGCCACGGCACCGCGCAGCGGGCACTCGTGCTGAATCGAGACGATCTCGCCGGCAAGACCGGCACCACCAATGACGCGCATGATGCGTGGTTCAACGGCTTCAACGGCAACCTGGTCGCCTCGGTGTGGACCGGGTTCGACCAGGACCGCTCCCTGGGCGATGGCGAGCAGGGCGCCCGGGCGGCGCTGCCGACCTGGATCTTGTTCATGCGCGAGGCGCTCGCCGGGACGCCTAGCTACAAACTACCGCCGCCCGACGGTATCGTCACCGCACGAATATCGCCCACGACCGGCCTGTTGGCGAGCGCGGACGATCCGAACGGCATTATGGAAAAATTCATCGAGGGCTCCCTGCCGAAGTCGGAGGCCTCCGAGACCCCCAACAATCAGAATCCATTGAACGATGGCGAAAAGCCGCTTTTCTAGCCAGACTCCTATGCGAGTATCCCCCGTATGCCGAAGAAGTATTCGCAGCGCACCGAGGATTTACGCCGAGCGCTGGCCCAGGAAGCCGCGCGCATCATGGCCGAGCACGGCATCGAGGATTTTCTGCAGGCCAAACGCAAGGCGGCAGATCGGCTGGGTGTCCACGATGTCGCGGTTCTGCCGAAGAACGTCGAGATCGAGGCGGCGCTGCGCGCCCACCAGCGGCTGTTCGGGCGGGACTCGCACGACCACACGCTGAAGGAACAAAGACGCATCGCGCTCGACACCATGCGGCTCCTCGAGGAGTTCAAGCCGCGGCTGGTGGGATCCGTCCTCACCGGCACCGCCACCAACTACAGCGACATCAATCTGCATTTGTTCGCCGACCGGTCGGAATCGGTGGCCATCCGCCTGATAGACCTCGGCGTTCCGCATCAATTCTATGAGCGGCGGGTCAAGATGGATGCCGAGCGCACGGTGAGCTACCCCGCCCTGCGGTTCGAGGCCAGCGGCCGCACCGTGGATGCCACCGTGTTCCCCATCGACGGCATCCGCCAATCGCCGTACTCGCCCGTCGACGGGCGCCCCATGAAGCGCGCCGACGCGCGCGAGGTGTCGGAACTGATCGAGGAGGGGCTGGCGCCGAGCACTTCTGGGTAGGCGTGGGCCAAGGGGGAGCGAAGCACGCCCGGCCGCCCTTGCCCCTGACGCAAATTCACTTAATTCTCAGTAAATCGGTAAATCGGTTGAACACTCATCAAGCGGCGTATTAAGCTCCGCCGCGGAGACCAGCACACACGTACGCAACGAAATGGCCGGCAGAGCCATAAACAGCGGGTCCATGTGGTGGGGAATAGGCAACACTTAATAGGGGTGCGGGATGACTTTGAATTGGAAAAAGCTGGGCGTGCTGCCCCTGTCGGTCTTGTGTCAATTGGCGGCCGCGCCGCTCATGGCGGCTCCCGCGGACCCGGAGAGCGCCCCTGCCGCCAGCGGCGGCCTCGAGGAGATCGTCGTCACGGCCACGCGGCGCGAGGAGCGCCTGCAGGACGTACCGGTGAGCGTGCTCGCCTTCAGCCAGGAAAAGATGGACGCGCAGGGCCTGAAGAACATCGACGACCTGTCGCGACTGTCGCCGGGGCTCAATTTTCAACGCAACGGCATGAGCTCGTCGGGCAACTACAACGATGAAGGCTCCGACATCAACATACGCGGCGTGGACTCGACCGCCGGCACCTCGACCACCGGCATCTACATCGACGACACGCCGATCCAGACCCGCCACATCGGGTTCGGCTCCATCAACGCCTTCCCGGCGCTGTTCGACCTCGATCACGTCGAGGTTCTCCGCGGTCCCCAGGGCACGCTGTTCGGCGCCGGCGCCGAGGGCGGCGTGGTACGGTTCATCACCCCCGAGCCCGATCTCACCAAGACCAGCATCTACGCACGCACCGATGTGGCGGTCACGGACGGCGGCTCGCCGAGCTATGAGGGCGGCGCCGCCTTCGGCGTGCCGATCATCGACAACGTGCTTGCCTTCCGCGCGAGCGTTTCCTACCGCCGGGATGGCGGTTGGGTCGATCGCTCCGCTTACACGCTCGAGCCTGATGCCACGGCTCCCCTGCCGACACCGGTCTCCGGCGCCACCACCGATCCGAACGCGAATTACTGGAACACCACCACCGCGCGATTCGCGCTCAAGTGGCAGGTGAACGACGCGCTCGAGATCATGCCGTCCTTTTATTACCAGCATCTGCAGATCAACGACACGTCCGCCTACTGGGTCTCGCTGTCGAATCCCGATCAGAACATCTACCGCAACGGCAATTTCGGCACCAACCCGAGCAACGACCCTTTCAGCCTGACGGCGATCCGCATCAAGTGGGACCTGGGGTTCGCATCGCTGTTTTCGAACACGGCGTACTACGACCGCAATCAAAGCGCCACTTCCGATTACACGCAATATTTGCGCGCCACCTGGAATTCATTCGGCGAGCTCCCTAATACCTTCCCCGCTCCCGGGGACAACGGCTACGCCAACTTCCGGGATGATCAGCGCAATTTCTACCAAGAGCTGCGTCTATCGTCCAAGGACGCGGATTCCTGGATCGTCTGGACGGGCGGCCTGTTCTACTCGCGCTTGAGCGAGAACGTGCCCGAGAACATCATCGATCCAACGCTGAATCAGGAAGTCATCAATTACACGGGCGGCGCGTATTCGGTGTGCTTTGCCGGTCAGGAGTGCCCGGGAGGATTGATTTTCCAGGGACCGGTGGACAGCGTCATCGACAAGCAGGTGGCTGCCTTCGGCGATGTGACGTTCAAGTTCCTCGACACCTTCAAGGCGACTGTGGGACTTCGGGTTTCCCGACTCGAGTACACGGGCTCCGTCGCCGAGACCGGGCCGTTCCTCGGCACCACCATCATCACCTCGTCGAGCGACGTCGAGAAACCCGTGACGCCGAAGGCGGTGCTGTCGTGGGAGCCCAACCGGGACAATAATATTTACCTGAGCGCCTCGAAGGGCTTTCGCCCGGGCGGTCCGAACGTGGCGGTCGGCGACATTTGCGGCGGCAGCCTGTCGGCGATCGGCGTCTCACAGGTGCCTGGGCAGTTTTCGTCGGATAGCCTGTGGAGTTATGAAATCGGCAGCAAGAACGCGTTCTTCGAGCACACGCTGCAGATCAACGCCAGCCTCTTCTACATAGACTGGACCAACATCCAGCAGAACGTGTACCTGCCGACCTGCGGCGAGCAATTTACCGCAAACTTGGGCAAGGCGAAGAGCGAAGGCGGGGACATCGAAATCCTGTATCGCCCGATCACTCAGCTGACCTTCGACTTGACCGCGGCCTACACCGACGCGCGGTTGACCAAGACCTCGTGTGCGGGAACGCTCACCTACGACGCGGCGATCGACAGCTGTACGGGCGGAGGCCTCGCCGCTCGCCCGATCGCGACCAACGGCGATGCCCTGCTGGGCGCTCCTTGGGCGTTCACGGCCTCCGGCGAATATCACTTCCCGGAATGGGCCGGCCGCGCTCCGTATTTCCGGCTGGATTTCCAGCATTCCACGGCGCAGCACTCGCTCCTGCAGGGACAGGACCCGAACAACGGCTTGTTCGACACCACGCTCCCCGGACTGCCGGTCGTCAACAATCTGTCGGCGCGGGCCGGCCTGCGCTTCAATGGGTTCGATGTGTCCGTCTATGCGGACAACATCACCAATGCCGATCCGCTCATGTTCGAGTCGCGCGACATCGCGCCGCTCCCGGGCCCGCCGGGAACGGGCGCATCTCAGCTCGGCGCGACCACCGACGATCTGTACTTCGCCCGCGGCGTGCGGCCGCGGACGATCGGCATGACCGCCACCTATCGGTACTGAGTGAAAACAGAAACGCCGGCGTGTCGTTGCGGCGCGCCGGCGTTTTTTTGTTCGGGCGCTGCGCGGTGCGGCGCCGCGCAGCCGCAGCCGCGAGTTTCTCCGGCGCTAGTTCGCCGGCTTCCCCTGCCACACCGCCATGGTGTCCGGCGACCCCTGGGCTCGAACTCCGTTGTCGGTGAGGATCTCCTCGGTCGCGGCCGCCATTGCGGCCCGCGGGAACACCAGGCCCTCGCTGCCCTTCTGATCGAATTCGACGGTGACGAAGGGGTCCTTGAGATCGCGCAGCACGGCGACGAGATGCGCCAGGCTCTTGATGCGCGTGCCGTTGACCGCATACACCACCGAACCGGCGGGATTGGAATAGCCGGTCGAGAGCTTGTGCGGGAAGAACGGCGAGGAGATCACCACCAGCTCCTCGAGGTTCGCATCCGGCGGGTCCAGGGCGCGCGTCACCAGCGGGCTCTTCATGAATCCGAGCGCACGCAGCATGTTGGCGTTGCTCTCGATGCCGGACACCATCTGCCAGGTCGCCCTGGAGAACACCAGCGGCCCATAGATGAAATAAGGCGGGTACGCGCCGTGCAGGTCGGACACCAAGGTCGGATACTCGGCGGTCACCGGCAGCTGCACCTTCATGGATTTGCCCGCTCGCACCAGTGTCAGCGCCAGCTTGCCGTTCTCGGCCTGCTTCTGGATCAGGTAGCGGAAGCTCACGCGCAAGTCCTTGTCGATCTTCACCATGCCCTCATTGTCGATGGGGGTATCGCCGATGCGCGTGATCACATCCCATTCCTTCAAGGGATACGAGGCGTCGCCCTTGTAGGGGCGATGGACCACCATGCCCTCGACCGATTTGTCGAGCTTGAGATAGTCGCGCAGCGCCGGGTTCTCCAGCGTCTGAAGCTCGTCGTACATCGCGGGCTTGCCGTCGTAGTGCCCGTCGGCGATGTCCTTGAGGAATAGATCCACTTCCTCGTTGGGAATGATGTAGCCGATGTTCTGCGTATCCCCGCCGAGCTTCGAGAAGGCGAGACCGATCATCTTGTCGCCCGCGATCGCAGGCCCGCCGCTGTTGCCCGGATTGATCGCAGCATCCACCTGGATGCGAAGACCGGAGGTGGGCAGGTTGTACGGCACGAATTCGATGCGCGACACGATGCCCTTGGTGATCGACAGCGAGGAACCGCCCGTGGGGAAGCCGTAGGCCAGCACCGCATCCTTGATCTGCGGCAGCTCGCTCGCCCGCTTGATCGCCGGATGAGTATCGAAAAAGGTTGGGTCATCGAGCTGCAACACGGCGAGGTCGATGCCGGGAGCGACGGCGACCACGGTCGCCGGAACCTTGTCGCCGGCCGCGTTGGCTTGAATCTGCACCTGCGTCGCGTAAAGCACCACATGGGCATTGGTGAGGATGCGCTTGCCGTCGATGACCACGCCGGAGGCGGTCGCATCGATCGGGGCCTGCTTGGTCCACGGCTTGAACGGATCCGGGTAGCGCATGGTGGCGAACACCTTGACCACCGAATCCTCGATGGCCGGCGCGGGCGCGGCGGGGTGAGCGTTGGCGCCGAATACCGCCGAAGTGCCCAGGGCGAGACACGGGAAAATGCAGACCGAAAAGATCCGTTTGAACACTGACATGAAGGGTCCTACTTGCCGTCGACGGAAAATGCCAGCAGCACATTGCCGGGCCTGCCCCGCTCGCTGCCTGAATTGACGTACACGACGCCGTTGACGATGGTCGCGCCGCCCCGGTCCAGCGAGCCGCCGCTCGCCTTGACCCGATTGACGCTCGCAAAGTCCTTGGCGGTGTCGTAATCCCACAGGACCTTGCCGTCGATGGTCGAATAGGCGCGCAGGTGTCCGTCCAGGGATCCGGAAAACGCAACGCCCGGAATCACGGTGACCGCCTGCGCCTCGCCGTGCGCGCACACCGAGGGGCTCGACCAGCTGCAAGCCGCCGGTGGGGCGGGAGTCTGCCAACGTTTCGAGCCCGACTTGATGTCGATCGCGACCAGGCTGCCCGTCGGATTGGAGGCATCGGCGTCAAGTCCCGAAATCGCCGCATAGACGCTGTGGTGGTCCGCCGCCATGCCGGACTCGATGCCCCCGGAGGTCTTATTCTCGGGTCCTTTGATCTGCCACAGAACCTCGCCCGAGCGCTCCGGATCCAGGCCGTAAACCATGCCGGAGCGCTGTCCGGCGAGCAGCACCTGCCTGCCGGTCGTCAGCGTGCGCAGGATCGGCGATGAGAGAAAGGCGGCGGGACCCGGCTCGGAAGCGGGCGGCGGCAGCTGCTTTGACCAGCGCATGGTGCCATCGGTCAGATTCAGTGCGACGACCGCGTCGGCCAGCGGCTGAAGCGCGGGATTGAACGAGTCCGCCGTCGCGACGTACACGAGGCCCCGGGCCGTGTCGAGGGTCGGGGCGCCCGCGACCGCGATGCCCGCGGGGCCGAGTTGCTGCTGACCCTTGACGCTTGCAATCGGCCGCGGCTCTTCGCTCACCAGATAGGTCTTCCAGAGGATGTGGCCCGTGGCGATATCCAAGGCGGCCACGCTGCCGCGGAAGGTGCAGCATGGGTACCCCGGATCCCGGGCGGCGTCCGGCTCGCTCGATCCGACGGCAACGTAGAGACGATTCTGATACACGGCCGGCGCACCCAGGATGCGCGCGGTGGGCTGAGAGTCGAGCTGCGTTTTCCACAGCAACGTGCCGCGCTCGGCGTCCAGCGCATATACCGAGCCTTTGTCGTCGCCCACGAAAGCCGCGCTCGGCGGCTTCAGAACCTCGAGATGAGCATTGACCTGTCCACGTTTGGATTTCTTGGGTTTCGCGATCGCGCGAGGCGCACCGAACTCGGCGATCACGATGGCGCTGAGGGCGTGCGCGTCGATGTCGTAGCGCCAGTAGGTGCAGCCGCTCTTCGCATCCAGCGAATACACTTGACCAGCGCCGGCGACGAACACCCGTCCGTCGACCACGGTGGGCTGCCCGGACACCGTATTCGCCCCCGGATAGCCGAACGCCCATTTCAGCGCCAGCCGCGCGACATCGGTCGCCCGGATGGCCGGCTCAGGTTGATAGCGGGTGTTTTCGACGCCGCGCCCCCAGCCGTTCCATTGCGCACTCCCGAGTGCCACCGGGCCGGATTGATCGGGGCAGAGTATTTGTCCGGCCGACGGAGCCTCGGCGGCCTCATGGGGTGCATCGGTTGGCGAGGCGGCGGGCGGCGGCGCCGTCTGGGCGCCCGCCTCGGACCGATCCGTCGCCATGCAGAGCGCCGCGGCGGCGATGAACGCGGCTGCCGCGAGCGATCCGACATGGACGGACGAGGGCATCTTCAGCGCTTATCGAGCGGCCGATAGTCTCGCTGCGTGGGGCCGGTGTACAGCTGACGCGGGCGGCCGATGCGCATGTGCGGGTCGGAGACCATTTCCTGCCAGTGCGCGACCCAGCCGGCGGTGCGCGCGATCGCGAACAGCACGGTGAACATCGAGCGCGGAATGCCGAGGGCCGAGTAGATGATGCCCGAGTAGAAATCGACGTTCGGGTACAGTTTTCTCGACACGAAGTACTCGTCCTTGAGCGCCACCTCCTCGAGCTTGAGCGCCAGCTCGAACAAGGGATTGTTGTTCACGCCGACGCCCATCTTCTCGAGCACGCGGTAGCACATCTCACGGATGATCTTGGCGCGCGGATCGAAATTCTTGTAGACGCGATGCCCGAACCCCATCAGGCGCACGCTATCCGATTTGTCCTTCACCCGCGCCAGGAACTTATCGATATTCTTGGCCGAGCCGATGCCGTCCAGCATGTCGAGCACCGCCTCGTTCGCGCCGCCGTGCGCGGGGCCCCAGAGCGCCGAGACTCCCGAGGATATCGCCGCGTAGGGGTTGGTGCCCGTGCTGCCCGCCAGCCGCACCGTCGAGGTGCTGGCGTTCTGCTCATGATCCGCATGCAGAATGAACAAGAGGTCCAGCGCCTCGGCGGCCACGGGATCGATCGCATACGGCTCGCACGGAACCGCGAAGAACATGTTCAGCATATTCGCGCAGTAGCGCAGGTCGTTGCGCGGATAGACGAAGGGCTGACCGAGCGTGTGCTTGTACGCCGCCGCAGCGATCGTCGGCAGCTTCGCGATGATCCGATGCGAGAAGATCTCGCGATGACGCGGATCGTTGATGTCGGTCGAATCCTGATAAAAGGCAGCCATGGAGGCGACCACGGCCGAGACCATGGCCATCGGATGGGCGTCGTGGTGAAAGCCCTCGAAGAAACTCAAGAGCTGCTCGTTGATCATGGTGTGACGCGTGATCGAATTGGTGAATCCACAGAGCTGCGTCTTGGTCGGCAGCTCGCCCTGGATCAGGAGGTGGGCGACCTCGAGAAAGCTGGATTTCTCGGCCAATTGTTCGACCGGGTACCCCCGATACAGAAGCACGCCCGCATCGCCGTCGATATAGGTGATCTTGCTGTCGGTGCTCGCGGTGGCCATGAATCCGGGATCGTAAGTGAAGACTCCCACGTCCCGGATCAGATGGGAGATGTCGAGTGCCTCGGGACCGATGGTCCCCGAGAGCGCAGTGAGCTCGGTGGCTTTGCCCGTGGAGAGATTCTTCAATTCGTACTTCGTGCTCATGCGTTACCGGCTTTCGAATGGGTTCATGAACGATAGCCCGGGAGCCTTGCACGGGCGTCCAGCGGAATCAAGGGCACGCACGACGGTATGGACGACGCCGGGCTGCGCGCGGGATGGCGCAGCCGGCTAATCCGGAAGAGAAAGGCGAATGAGCGGGCGATCGCGCCCGCTCGAATCAGGTTTTCGCTGCAGCGGCCGCGTATTTCTTGCGGAACTTATCGACCCTGCCGCCGGTATCGACGATCTTCTGCTTACCCGTATAGAACGGATGACAGTTCGAGCAGACTTCCACCTGCAGATCCTGTCCGATGGTGGAGCGGGTCTTGAACGTGTTCCCGCACGTGCAGGTCACGGTGATGACGTTGTACTCGGGATGAATGCCGGCTTTCATGATGGAACCTCTGGTGCTCTTTAATAAGGCAGAATCGACGGTTCTCAAGGGACGCGTCGCCACGCCAATCGCCCCCGCTAGCCGCGGGGCCGCGTACCTTATCTCAAAGCCTCCGGCTCAACAAGCGATCCCCGGAAAATCTCCGCCCGCCTTCGGGCGGCGCGAGCTTTGTCCACAATATCTGTGGATAAGTCTGTGGACGAAACGCCAACGGCGCACCTGTCGCAGAGGATTTTCCCATAAATGTTAACTTGGTCAAAAAATAGACACATATGTTTTATAAATATAATCAATTAGTTACGAGATCCAATTGACCTAAAGCAAACGCAATGCGCTGTAGGTGCCACTGTGGGCGGGGTGCGCGCGCCGATGTGTATAAGCTCATTCCAGAAAACTGCCCTGCAGGTCGTTCAGGAACCTCGAGCCCAGCTCCGTCGGCCTCCAGCCATCCGGCCTGGTGTCGACCAAGCCCCGGGCGAGCGCCCGCCGCAGCGCGGGCTCGATGGTGCGCCCCGGCAAGCCGGTCCGCCGCTCGAAATCGCGCAGCGCAAAGCCCTCGTTCAGCCGCAGCGCATTCAGCATGAATTCGAACGGCAGCTCCCGGCGCGGCACCCGGCGGCGCGCGCCCACCGGATCGGAGGCGCCAACGCGCCCTGGCGCATCGCTCGGGGATGGCTCCAGGCGCTCCAGATAGTCGCGCGGCTGGCGCGGTTTCTCGGTTCGGACGATGTCGTCGGGAGCCGCGAACGTGAGCTTGCCGTGCGCGCCCGCGCCGATGCCCGCGTAGTCGCCGAACGTCCAGTAGTTCAAGTTATGGCGGCAGCGCGCGCCAGCACGCGCATAGGCCGACACTTCGTATTGGGTGAAGCCCGCACCGGCCAGAAGTTGCTGACAGTCGCGCTGCATCGCGAACGCGGCGTCCTCGTCGGGTAGCGGCGGCGGCCGGGCGTGAAATACCGTGCCGGGCTCCAGGGTCAGCTGGTAGTGCGAAATATGCGCGGGCGCGAGGGCGCATGCGATGCGCACGTCCGTGAGCGCCTCATCGAGCGTTTGCTCCGGGAGGGCGTACATCAGGTCGAGATTGAAGTTCACGAGTCCCGCGGCGTGCAGCTCCTCGGCCGCGCGGTGCGTATCCTCCGCCGCATGAATGCGGCCCAATCGTTGGAGCGCCGCGGGCGCGAAGCTCTGCGCTCCGAGCGAGACGCGGTTGATGCCGGCGTCCCGATATCCGGTGAAGCGGCCTCGCTCCACCGTCCCGGGATTCGCCTCCATGGTGACTTCCGCATCCGCGGCAACGCGGGCCAGCCGGCGCAATGCCTCGAGCAGCCGTGCGAACTCCTCGGGCGCGAACAGGCTCGGAGTGCCGCCGCCGAAGAAAATCGATTCGATCTCGCGTCCGCCGATCGACGGCAGCTCGCGCTCGAAGTCGAGTATCAGCGAATCGATATAGCCCGGCGGCGGAGCGGCCGACCCCCGCTGATGGGAATTGAAGTCGCAGTACGGACATTTGCGCACGCACCAGGGCATGTGCACGTACAGCGACAGTGGAACGGCGCTCATGGCGGGGCGCTCATGGCAGAGCGCCCGGATGGCGGGCCTCGAGCTGAAGGCGCAGATCGCGCATCGCGCGGCCGCGATGGCTTAGCCGATTTTTCTCGTCGGGATCGAGTTCCGCGGCGGTCATCCGGAGCTCGGGCAGCCAGAAGTAGGGGTCGTAGCCGAAGCCTCCGCCACCGCGCGGCGCATCGACGATGCAACCCTCCCAGGCACCGTCGGCGATGAGCGGCGAGCTGTCGTCCGGCCCATCGACGTACACCAGAACGCAACGGTAGCGCGCCTGCCGCCGCGCCGGGGCGATACCGGCGAGTGCGCGCAACAGCTTGGCGTTGTTGGCGGCATCATCCGCACCGGGACCTGCGTAGCGCGCGGAATAGATACCCGGCGCCCCGCCGAGCGCGTCCACCTCGAGCCCGGAATCGTCGGCGATGGCCGGCTCGCCCGTCGCCGCGGACGCGTGACGGGCCTTGAGCAGCGCGTTCGCCAGAAACGTGGCACCGGTCTCCTCCGGCGCCGGCACACCGACCGACGCTTGGGCGCAGGGCACGAACGCCAGCCCCTCGAGCAGCGCTTGAAACTCGCGCAGCTTCCCGGGATTGCCCGTCGCGATGATGAGCCGCCTAGGCGGCGCGTGCGGTCTGCTGGGCCTCATGCAGCCGGGCGATGCCTTGCGAGGCGAGATCCAGGAGCCGGTCGAGCTCGTGGCGCCGAAACGCATGACCTTCCGCGGTGCCCTGCACCTCGACGAAGCCGCCGCCGGAATTCATCACCACGTTCATGTCGGTTTCCGCGCTGGAGTCCTCGGCATAGTCCAAATCGAGCACGGCCACTCCGCGGTAAATACCCACCGAGACGGCGGCCACCTGGCCGTGAATCGGGTTGGCCGCGAGTGCCCGCCGTTTCAGCAGGGTATCGACGGCGTCCGCCAAGGCGACGAAACCGCCCGTGATCGCGGCGGTGCGCGTTCCGCCGTCCGCTTGCAGCACGTCGCAATCGAGGGTGACGGTGCGCTCACCCAGCGCCTTGAGATCGACCACCGCGCGCAGCGAGCGCCCGATCAAGCGCTGAATCTCCTGCGTGCGGCCCGATTGCTTGCCGCGCGCGGCTTCGCGCGCGGAGCGGGTATGCGTCGCTCTCGGCAGCATGCCGTACTCCGCGGTCACCCAGCCCTGCCCGGATCCACGCAGGAACGACGGCACGCCGTCCTCGATGCTCGCCGTGCAAAGCACGCGCGTCGCGCCGAAGCTCACCAGTACCGAGCCTTCCGCGTGTGCGGTGTAGCCGCGCTCGAAGGACAGCGCCCGCAGCTCGTCGGGCGCCCGCCCGCTCGGCCGCACGCTCATGCCGCTTTCCAGCGCAGCGCCGCCGCGCTGGTGTTGTCGCTGTAGGGAGCGGACGCGGCGACCGCCTGAGTGCCGAGGTCGGTGAGCGACTCCCGGAGCGGCTTGCCCGCGCTTTGCGCGAAGCGCCCCAAATCCTGGTCCTTGAGGTTCGCCCAGAGGCCATCCGTGCAGAGCAGCAGCACGTCCCCCGACTTGAGCCGCCGGCGCGTCGAGATGCTCATCTCGGGAAGCGCGGCGTCGCCCCCCAGACAACATTCGACGTAGTTGCGCATCGGATGACCCTGCACCTCCGCCTCGGTGATCAGGCCCTCGCGCAACAGCACTTCCACATGACTGTGGTCGCGTGTGCGCTCCAACACTTGAGCTTGCCTCAGTTGATACACGCGGCTATCCCCGACATGCGCCCAGTAGGCGGCCGAATCCTGCACCAGGCAGACGGCGCAGGTGGCGCGCGGACGCGACTCCACGGACAGGCCGACGCCCAGCTTGACGACCTCCTCGTGCGCCCGGCCGAGAGACAAATGCAAAAAACCCAGGGGATCGAAAATCGGATGCGGAATTTGCCAGAAAGCCTCCAAAAGAGTGGCGAGCGCAGTCTCGGCGGCACGCGCTCCTTCGGCGTGCCCGCCCATGCCGTCGATCACCGCGAGAAGAACCGCCTGATCGGCAGCGGCCACCGCCACCCGGTCTTGATTCTCGTCGCGATGTCCGATCAAGCTTACGTCCGCGGTCTCGATCTGCAATGACAGCTCCTGACCCTTTCGATAGACTGAAACGCCGTAAGACGGCCCGAAGATGACGATTATGGCCGATTTTGGCTGCCAAACCCTATGATTCGTAGCATGACCGGCTTCGCGCGGCGGGAGCGCCAATACCCCTGGGGCCTCATCTCGTGGGAACTGAAGACCGTCAATCACCGCTTTCTCGAGATCGGCTGCCGGCTGCCGGAGGATTTTCGGGCGGCGGAGTCTGACTTTCGCCAGACCATCGCCGGCGCCGTGCGCCGCGGCAAGGTCGATGGGTCGCTGCATTTCCGGGCCGCCACCGCCTCCACCACGCTCGAGGTCGACGCCGAGCTGCTCGCGGCACTGACTCAACGCGCCCAGCAGGCGGCGTTGCAGGCGGGCCCCGCGGCGCGCATCGAGGTGACCGATCTGCTGCGCTGGCCGGGCGTCGTGCGCGAGCCGGCGAAAGACGCCGCGCCGCTGATCGCGGCCGCCCATGCCTTGCTCGGCGAGGCGCTGGGCGAGCTCACGCGCTTTCGGGACAGTGAAGGCGGGCGGCTCAAGGATGCGCTCGAGCTTCGCTGCGCGGGCCTTGCCGATTTCGCATCGCAGGTCGCCGCACGCTTGCCGGAGGTGCGTGCACGCATTCGGGCCAAGCTCATGGAGCGCATCGCGCAACTTTGCAGCGAGGTCGATCATGAGCGCCTGGAGCAGGAGCTCGCGATCCTGGCCCAGCGCTTGGACGTGGACGAAGAGCTCGATCGCCTGCGCGGCCACGTGACCGAGGTGCGCAAGACTTTCGGCGGCCAGGAGCCGGCGGGACGGCGGCTGGATTTTCTCATGCAGGAGCTGAATCGCGAGGCCAATACGCTCTCGTCGAAATCCCAGGACATCGGGACGACCCGCGCGGCGGTCGACATGAAAGTGCTGATCGAGCAAATGCGCGAGCAGGTGCAGAACGTCGAGTAAGCGTCCGCCGGTTGCTCCCGGCGAGCCGTCAGCTCCTAGGGCCGCATCCGCGCCGCCCAGCGATACAGCAGGAACACCGTCAGCGCGAACACGCCGCTCCCGATCCATACCGCGGCGCTATCGGCGAACTCATCACCGACCAGGGCCAGCGGGAAATCCTTGCCCGAGAAGGCGACGAAGGCGGCGATGACCACGCCCACCAGGCCCTCACCGACGATCATGCCCGAGGCCAGCAGGATGCCGAGCTGCTTCGTGGCCGCCGGGTTCGACGCGCGCTGCGCGCGGCGGTCGTAGTACCAGCCCACGAGCGCGCCGACCACGACCATCAGCGTGCTTTGCGTCGGCAGGTAGATCCCCAGGCCCACGGCGAGCGGCGAGAGGTGCGCCGAGCTGGTGAAGCGCCGCAGCGTTTCGTCGGTGGCGATTGCCAGCACGCCGACCAGCGCACCGATCTGGATCAGGCTCCAGTCGACATTGTGCTGGATCACGCCCTGCGCCAGCGCCGAAATCAGGCCGGCTTGCGGAGCCGGCAACGGGTGCTCGTGGTGCGGGCCGGGGGCGCCGGCGAAACCGTAGGCATGGTTGAGCAGATCGAGGATCGGCGGGATGATCGCGGCGCCGGCGATGACGCCGATGACCAGCGCCACCTGCTGCTTCCACGGCGTGGCATCGACGAGCTGGCCGGTCTTCAGATCCTGCAGGTTGTTGTTGGCGATGGTGGCCACGGCGAACACCACCGAGGTGACGAACAGCGCGTAGGCCACCAGCGCCGTATCGCCGCCGGCGGACAGGCCCGAGCGGATACCGGGCACCAGGAGCAAGGCGGCGCCGATCACCACGAGGATGCCGATGCCTGACAGCGGACTGTTCGAGGAGCCGATGAGTCCCGCCATGTAGCCGCAGACCGCCGACACGAAGAAGCTCATCAGCGCGATGTAGACCAGGGCGCCGGCCACCGTCGCCAGCAAATGTCCGCCAAGGCCGCTGCCGGCCGCGAAGTTGGCGATCAGCACGCCGATTGGCACCATGCAGGCCAGCGAGATCAGGGCGACGTAACCGATCGGGATATCCTGCTCGTTCCGCGGCAAGAGTGCGGCGTTCCCGGCGGCGCGCGCCCGCGAGGCCGCCATGGCGGAGCGCAGGCCGGCGGCTACCGGTCCGACAAGTTTAGCCAGCGTCCACACCGCCGAAACCCCGATGGTGCCGGCGCCGACGAAACGCACCTGGTGGCTCCAAGTGTGCTGGGCCAGCTGCGCGATCGGCTCCGTGCTCGGCGCGAGTGCAGAGAAGTGCGGTACGCCCCAGGCCCAACCGATCAGGGAACCGACGAACATCGCCACGCCGACCCACAGCCCCACCAGGTGACCGACGGCGAACAGCGCGAAGGACAGCAGGAAATCGAAGCCGGTCACGCCGCCGCGTCCACCGAGCCGGAAATAGCGCACCACGTCGCTTGCGAAAATGCGCGTGGCCACGATGCAGGCAAAACCTGCCGCAACGATGGCGCCCCACACCACGGCCGCGAGCCCGGCACGGCTGTCCTCGACCGCGGCGGCATCGGCATGCTCGCCGCCGCCGACTTTCAGCACCTCGGCGCAGGCGACGCCTTCCGGGTAGGGCAGATCGGATTGCGAAACCAGCGCGCGCCGCAGCGGAATCGAATACATCACGCCCAGGATCCCGCCCAAGGCGCAGATCGCGAAGGAAACCCAGTACGGAAAGCCGGTCCACCAGCCGATCATCACCATGCCCGGCAGCACGAAGATGATCGCGGACAGGGTGCCGGCCGCCGACGCGACGGTCTGCACGATGTTGTTTTCCTGGACGGTCATGCCCGTGAAGCCGCGCAGCACCGCCATGGAAATCACTGCGGCCGGGATCGAGGTGGCGAAGGTGAGGCCCGCCTTGAGTCCGAAGTAGACGTTGGCCGCGGTGAACGCCACCGTGATGAGTACGCCCAGAATCAGGCCGCGCAGCGTCAGTTCGGCGCGCGGCGTGGTGGCGAGCGGTGCGGGCCTGGCAGGGCTGCTCATATCGTCCCCTTGGGGTCTTGGTGCCGTCTTTGGTGCCGCCTTCATACAACAGATACATCGGCACCGCCATCACTGTCTGGAAGCGGAATTCGGCGCGCCCCACGCTACGCCTGTCAACGGCATCGCATTCCTGCGATGATTACGACGATGAATTCGGCCGAATCCGGACGCCTTTACGTGATCGCCGCGCCTTCGGGCGCGGGCAAGACCAGCCTCGTCAAGGCGCTGATGGAGCGCGAGCCGCGCCTGCGGTTCTCGGTCTCCTACACGACGCGCAAGCCGCGCGCCAACGAGATCGACGGGCGCGACTACCACTTCATCACGCCCGCCCGGTTTCAGGAAATGGTCGAGCGCGGCGAATTCCTGGAGCACGCGCAGGTGTACGACAATTTCTACGGCACGGGCGTGGAGGCGGTCCGCGGCGCGCTCGCGGCCGGCGGCCTCGTGCTCCTGGAGATCGATTGGCAGGGCGCGCGCCAGGTGCGGGAACGATTGCCGGAGGCGCGCACGATATTCATCCTGCCGCCGACCCGCCGGACGCTCGAGGAGCGTCTCAGGGCGCGCAGCACGGATTCCGAGGCGGTGATCCAGCGCCGTCTTCAGGATGCCCGGCGCGACATCGGCCACTTCACCGAATTCGATTACGTGGTCATCAACGACCGCTTCGAGCAGGCCGTCGAGGACCTGCACGCCATCGTGCGGGAACGCGGCGATCCACTCGTGGCGTCGCGCCCGGACGTGGAGCGCCTGACGGCGGAATTGCTCGCGACGTGAATCGGCCCGCGGAGCGCGCGCACTGCGGGACCGCCGCTATTGGCCTGCCGGGCCCGCCTTCTGGTATGATGAACGTCCCCCGTTAACGGAACCCCCTAAGCCATGGCGCGGATCACGGTCGAAGACTGCCTGCAAAACGAGCCCAATCTCTTCAATCTGGTGCTGCTCGCCGCCAAGCGCGCACGGCGCCTGGCGAACGGCGCGGAAGCGACGGTCGAGTGGGAGAATGACAAGCCGACGGTCGTGGCCCTGCGCGAGATTGCCGCCGGAAACATCACGATCGAGATGCTCGAAGAGCCCGAAGAGCCGGTGCAACAGCAGCCGGTGAGCGAGCTCGACATACCGTCCGATTTCCGCGCGCCGCAACTCGGCTTAGGGGACTGATCCGCTCGCACGGCATCCGATGGATTATGCGTCTTCCATACTCGGTTTCTTACCCGGTGGAAGACGCTCCACCGGGATCAGCCAGCTTCTAGACAAGCTCGAGACCTACCTCCCCCCGGGCCAGGTCGAGCGGGTGCGCGAGGCCTATGACTTCGGCGCCGAGCGCCATCAGGGCCAGAAACGCGTCTCCGGCGAGCCTTACATCACCCATCCGGTCGCGGTCGCCGACATC
Source organism: Steroidobacteraceae bacterium (assembly GCA_050012315.1). GTDB lineage: Bacteria > Pseudomonadota > Gammaproteobacteria > Steroidobacterales > Steroidobacteraceae > Bog-1198. Next base: position 169,693 of record JBEKHK010000001.1, read on the forward strand.
CTGGCGGACCTGAAGCTCGACGCGGACACGCTCGTGGCGGCCATCCTGCACGACGTCATCGAAGACACGCCCACGGCGAAGGCCGAGATCGCGACCATGTTCGGCCAGGTGGTCGCGGAACTGGTCGACGGGGTGAGCAAACTCGACCAGATTCAGTTCAAGAATCGGCAGGAAGCGCAGGCCGAGAGCTTCCGCAAGATGCTGCTCGCCATGGTGCGCGACATCCGCGTGATCATGGTGAAGCTCGCCGACCGCATGCACAACATGCGCACGCTCGGGGCGATGCCGCCGATCAAACGGCGCCGCATCGCGCGCGAGACCCTGGAGATCTACGCCCCCATCGCCGAGCGGCTCGGCTTGTACACGGTAAAACTCGAGCTCGAGGACCTGGGATTTCGCGCCCTGTATCCGTACCGATACCGGGTGCTCGAGCGCGAGATCAAGCGCGCGCGCGGCAACCAGAAGCAGTTCATCGGCAAGATCGAAGAGACCTTCAAGAGCGCCTTGAAGAAAGCCGAGATCACGGCGGGCGTCGAGGGCCGCGAGAAGCATCTCTACAGCATCTACAAGAAAATGCAGAACAAGCACATCTCGCTCAACGAGATGGTCGATGTGTACGGCTTTCGGATCATCGTCGACAACGTCGATACGTGCTATCGGGCGCTCGGGCTGGTGCACGGCGTCTACAAACCCATGCCGGGGCGCTTCAAGGATTACATCGCCATTCCTCGCGTCAACGGCTATCAATCGTTGCACACCACGCTGTTCGGGCCGAATGGCGTGCCCATCGAGGTGCAGATCCGCTCCGAGCAGATGCATCGCGTCGCCGAATCGGGCATCGCCGCGCACTGGAAGTACAAATCGGGCGGCGATGCGTTCGGCGGCATCGAGCACGACCGCGCCCGCGAATGGCTCGCGAGCCTGGTGCAAATCCAGGAGGGCGGCAGTTCGGAGGAGTTTCTGGAGAGCGTCAAGGTCGATCTCTTCCCGGACAAGGTCTATGTGTTCACGCCCAAGGGCAAGATTCTGCGCCTACCGAGCGGCGCCACGGCGGTCGACTTCGCCTATGCCATTCATACCGATGTCGGCAACCGCTGCGTCGCCGCCAAGGTCGACCGGCGCCTGGTGCCGCTTCGAACGCCGCTGCGCAACGGCCAGACCGTGGAGATCATCACCGCCAAGGGCGCGACCCCGAATCCCTCGTGGTCGAGCTTTCTGGTCACGGCGAAGGCACGCGCGGCGATACGGCAGTATCTCAAGAACTTGAAGCGCGGCGAGGCGATCGAGCTCGGCAAGCGGTTGCTCGGGGTGGCGCTCGAGGAGTTGTCGCTCAATTTCAAGAAAATCCCCGCCGCGGAGCTCGATGCCGTGGTGAAGGAGCTCAACCTCAAGGACGCGGACGAGCTGTTCGAGAAAATCGGGCTCGGCGAGCGCTTGGCGCCGCTCGTCGCGCGGCATCTGCAGCCGGGGCCGGAGGGCGAGCATAGCCACAGCTCCGGGCCGCTGATGATCGCGGGAACCGAGGGGTTGCTCGTGACCTATGCGCGCTGCTGCTTCCCCATCCCGAACGATCCCATCATGGCCTATCTCTCCGCCGGCCGGGGCGTGATGATCCATCGCCAGAATTGCGGTAATCTCGCCGAGTACCGCAAGCAGCCGGAAAAATGGCTGTCCGTGGGGTGGGAGGGAACTCAGGGGCGGATGTTCAGCTCCGAGATCCAGCTCGACATCAACAATCGCGTCGGGGTGCTCGCGGCCGTGGCATCGAGCATCGCGGGGACGGAGACCAACATCGATCAGGTCTCGTTGGAGGAGCGCGACGTGAACAGCTCGTCGCTCAAATTCCAGCTTCAGGTGCGCGACCGCAAGCACCTGGCCCGCGTCATACGCACCATCCGCCGCATGCAGGACGTGCAGCGGGTCTATCGCACGCTCGCCTGAAGAGGCGGCGGCACCGAATCATCGATCAGGAACCTCATTCATGAGCAAGAAAAGAATCATTTCCACCGCCGACGCGCCGGCAGCCATCGGCACCTATTCGCAGGCGGTCGAGGTCGGCAGCACGCTCTGGGTCTCGGGCCAGATCCCCTTGGATCCCGCCACCAAGGAGCTCGTCCCGGGGGGCATCGACGCCCAGATCCATCAGGTGTTCAAGAACTTGAAGGCGATCGTCGCGGCCGCCGGGGCGAGTTTCGACGACGTGGTGAAGGTGACCATATTCCTGACCGATCTGTCGCACTTTCCCCTGGTCAACAAGATCATGGCCGAGTATTTCCGCGAGCCGTATCCGGCGCGCGCCTCGGTCGGCGTCGCTTCCCTGCCGCGCGGCGCCCAGGTCGAGGTGGAATGCATCCTCGCCCGCTGATCGCCCTTCGCTGATCGGCGCTCGCGAAACGACGACGCGCCTCGTGAGCGACGGCAAGCCGGTGACGGCGTTACGCGGGGTCGGCGAGCGGCAAGCCGAGCGGCTGCGCGCGCTGGGCGTCGAAACCATCCAGGACCTCCTTTTCCTGCTGCCGCTGCGCTACGAAGATCGCACGCATGTGGTGCCGCTGGGCGAGTTGCAGCACGGACAGCGCGCCGTGGTGGAGGGCGAGGTACTGCTCACCGAGGTCGCGTTCCGCGGCCGCCGCCAGATGCTCAGCCGAATCGGCGACGGTTCGGGCTATCTGACCCTGCGGTTCTTTTACTTCACCGCGCAGCAACAGGCAGGCCTCGCACGCGGGGTGCGGATCCGCTGCTTCGGCGAAGTGAGGCGCGGCCCCAAGGGTCTCGAGATCGTGCACCCCGAGTATCGGCGCGTCGATCCGGCATCGGCTGCGCCCGGCGAGCATCTGACGCCGATTTATCCGCTCACCGAAGGCCTGACCCAGGGCCGCTTGCGGCAATTGGTCGGGCTCGCGCTCGATCAGATCTCCCCCGGGGAACTCGAGGATTGGCTGCCGCCCGCCGTGCTTGCCGACTCGCGCCTGCCGCCGCTTCGCGAGGCGTTGCAATACGTGCACCGGCCGCCGGCGGACGCGCCGGTCGATTTGCTGATGAATCGCCGGCACCCGGCCCAGCGGCGCCTCGCGTTCGAGGAATTGCTGGCGCATCAGCTCTCGCTGAAGCTCCTGCGCGCCCGGGTGCAGCAGGATCCCGGCTGGCCGCTCGGCAGCAGCGGGGCGCTCAAGGCCCGACTCATCGCCGCGCTGCCGTTCCGGCAAACGCGGGCGCAGGAGCGAGTGCTCGGCGAGATCGAATCGGATCTGCAGCTCGCGAAGCCGATGCTGCGGCTCATTCAGGGCGATGTGGGCTGCGGGAAAACCTTGGTGGCCGCGCTCGCCGCGACCCACGCCATCGAAAATGGCCGGCAGGTCGCCTTGATGGCTCCGACGGAGCTCCTGGCGGATCAGCACGCACAGAATTTCCGGCGCTGGTTCGAGCCCCTCGGCATCCCGCCGGCGCTGCTCACGGGGCGGCTGACCGGCAAAGCGCGCGGCAGCGTGCTCGCGAACATCCGCGAGGGCGCGGCGCCCGTGGTCATCGGCACCCACGCACTCTTCCAGGAGGGCGTCGAATTCGCGGCGCTCGCGCTGGCCATCGTCGACGAGCAGCATCGCTTCGGCGTGCATCAGCGCCTGTCGTTGCGCGAGAAGGGCGCCCACGACGGCCACCGCCCGCACCAATTGATCATGACCGCGACGCCAATTCCGCGCACCCTCGCTATGACGGCATACGCGGACCTCGACGTCTCGGTGATCGACGAGTTGCCGCCCGGCCGCACGCCGGTCACCACCGTGGCGCTCGCCGACACCCGCCGCGAGGAAGTGGTCGTTCGCATCCGCACGGCGTGCCTCGCCGGGCGGCAGGCGTATTGGGTCTGCCCGCTGATCGATGAGTCCGAGGAGATGCCTTTTCAGGCCGCGGAGGAAACGGCGAAGGCGCTCCAAGCCGCGTTGCCGGAGCTCAAGGTCACGGTGGTGCACGGACGCATGCCGGCCGCCGCGAAGGAGCGCGCCATGCGCCTGTTCAAGGAGGGGCAGATTCATCTGCTGGTGGCGACCACCGTCATCGAGGTGGGCGTCGACGTGCCGAATGCCACACTCATGGTGATCGAGAATGCCGAGCGCATGGGGCTCGCGCAGCTGCATCAGCTGCGCGGCCGCGTTGGGCGAGGCCAGCATGCCAGTTCCTGCACGCTCCTGTATCGCTCACCCTTGTCGGCGCTGGCCCGCGAGCGGCTCGGCGTCATGCGCGATACCAACGACGGGTTCGTCGTGGCGCGCCGCGACCTGGAGCTGCGCGGACCGGGCGAATTCCTCGGCACGCGCCAGACCGGGCTCGCGCAGATGCGGGTCGCCGACCTCGCGCGCGACGCGGATCTTTTGCCGCGCGTGCAGATCGCGGCGGAACGCATGCTCGCGGATTGGCCCGCGAATGTGACACCGTTGGTAAGACGGTGGGTCGGACATGGCGAGCAGTACGGCCGTGTCGGTTAGAATGGCGCAATGACTCCGCAAAACGCACGCAAGCTCGCTCCCATCCAATGGCTCCCCGCGGAGCGGCTGGGCCAGCTCGACATCGAGGCGCGCATGCGCCCGTGGCTCATCGGCAAGGGCCTCTTGAGCGTGCGCATGAAGGACTCCTGCGGCGAGAAATTCGGTGCGCACCTGGTCGATCAATGGACCGGGCTGCTGAACCGCGACCTCAAGGAGTGCCTCAAGGCCGGCGACTCGGCGGGGCTGTTCCGCGACGAGGAGTTTTCCTGCGGCGGACAGGTCTGGGTGTTCGCGCAGACCGTGGTGCCGGACTCCACCCTGTGCGTCCATCCCTGGCTGGGCGAGCTCGGCGACTCGCCGGCGGGGGAAATCCTGAGCGATCTGTCCGGCGTCGAGCGCAGCTCCTACGAGTACGCGTGGCTGCCGGCGGAACACCCGTTGAGCGCGCGGGCGCTGCACGACACGGATCTCTCGCCCGCCGGATTGTGGGCGCGGCGCTCGAGAATCCTACTGCGGGGTTCGCCGATGCTCTCGCAGGAGGCCTTTCTGCCCGCGATGGGCCGCACGCCCTCGGGCGTCTGAGGCTCACCGGCCGTGCGGCTGCCACGCTCAGGCCCGGAATTGCTGCAGCGGATCGCCGAGCGCTGGCGGTGGTTCGCCTATCGGGTGCGCTTTCATCCCTGGACCACGAACGAGCTGCCCGGAATCCTGGGCACACTCGGGGACTACATCCGGCTCACACGCCTCGACCGGCCCGTCGGGATCTGGCTGCTGTTGTGGCCCACCCTGTGGGCGGTGTGGATCGCCGGCCGCGGCAAGCCGGATCCGCACCTTTTCATCATTTTCGTCGCCGGTACGGTGCTCATGCGATCCGCGGGCTGCGCGGTCAACGACTATGCCGACCGCAGCTTCGACCCGCATGTCGCGCGCACCGCCGACCGGCCCTTGGCGCAGGGACGGATCACCACCACCGAGGCGCTCATTCTGTTCGCCGTGCTGGCGCTCGGCGCTCTGGCGCTGGTCCTGCAGCTGAACAAGCTCACCCTGCTCTTCGCCTTGGGCGGCGCGTTTCTGGCGGTGACCTATCCCTTCATCAAGCGCTTTCTATCGGTGCCGCAGCTATACCTCGGCATTGCATTCGGTTGGGGTATCCCGATGGCGTTCGCGGCACAACTGGAGCGCGTGCCGAACGTGGCATTGCTGTTGATGATCGCCAACCTGCTCTGGGTCACCGTCTACGACACCATCTACGCGATGGTGGACCGCGATGACGATTTGAGGATCGGCGTGCGCTCGACCGCGATTCTGTTCGGCGACTCGGACCGGCATATCATCGCGGTATTGCAGGCGCTGACGCTGTTGGCGTTGTACCTCGCCGGCCGCTCGCTGAACATGACCGGCTGGTATTACGCGGGCTTGGCGACGGGAGCGCTGTTCTTCATCCGCCAGCTGTGGCTGATCCGCAATCGCGACCGCGATGCGTGCTTTCGCGCCTTTCTCGAGAGCCATTACTTTGGGCTCTCGGTATTCATCGGCCTCCTCCTGACCTATCAGTTCGCGCATTGATGGCCGAGGAAGACGCCGCCTCCGCCGTCGATGCGCCATTCGCGCGCCGCGCCTTCGGCCGCGCGAGCGCGAGCTACGATGCCGCGGCGGTTCTCCAAGGCGAGGTGCGCAACCTTCTGCTCGAGCGGCTGGAGCTGACCGAGCTGGAGCCGCGCATCGTCCTGGACGCGGGCGCCGGCACCGGGCTCGGCGGGCAGGCGCTGAAACGCCGCTACCCCCGGTCTCAGGTGCTCGCCGTGGACTCGGCCCACGGAATGCTGCGCGCCGCGGCGGCGCGCAGCTCGTGGCTTCGCCCGCTCGCGCGCGTGTGTGCGGATGTGGGGAGCCTGCCGCTCAAGGATGCGAGTGTCGATCTCATCTTCAGCAATTTCATGCTGCCCTGGGGCGATCCTGACCGGGTGTTCGCGGAATTTCGCCGCGTGCTCGCACCGCGCGGCCTCCTCACCTTCACCACCCTCGGCCCCGATACGCTGCGCGAGCTTCGCAGCGCCTGGGCGAGCGCGGATTCGAGCCCGCGCGTGCACCCGTTCATGGACATGCACGATCTCGGCGATGCCCTGGTGCGGTCCGGCTTCGCCGAACCGGTGCTCGATGTGGAACGCTACACGCTCGAGTACGCCGACGTGTCGCACCTCGCCGCGGATCTCAAGGCCGTGGGCGAGGTGAACGCCCTGGCCGGCCGGCGCAAGGGGCTTACCGGTCCGCGCATCTTCGAGGCGATGCGGGCGGCGTATGAAGCGCACCGGCGCAACGGACGGCTGCCGGCAACTTATGAGGTGGTCTTCGGACAGGCGTGGGGGCCGCGGGAGTCTCCCGATCGCCTCGCCTCCTCCAACACGGTCTCGCTCGAAGACATGCGGCGGCAATTGGCGGGCAAGCGAGGCCGCCGTTGAGTGATTCTTGCGCTGAAGGAGCACAGCGTGTCGAGCCCGCGTCGGGCGGTTCGCTCATGCCCGCCGGCGCGAAGCTGGTTTTCGGGTTAAACTGCGCAGTCCGCGGACGCGCCTTTACCCCAGACGATCGAGCGCCGCGGATTTGGCCTGTGAATGGGTTTCGATGGTCGGCATGAACGAGTCGCCGCCGCTGGATGAGCGGTGGAACTTCGGGGATCGGATCAGATGAGTGCATCAAAGGCAGTCTACGACCTCCACATGGATGCCTTCTGGATCTGCGTCGCCATCGCCGTCGCGGTGTTCGGCGCGATGATTTATTCGCTGGTCAAGTTCCGCAAGTCGCAAGAAGCGATCCTCGACGCCACCATGCTGCATAGCACGAAGGTGGATGTCATCTGGACCATCATCCCGGTGCTCATCCTGGTGGTCGTGACCATCCCGGCCGCCCAGGCGATCCGATGGAGGACATGCGCAACGACCTCTCCGTGCGGGTCACCGGCTATCAGTGAAAGTGGCAGTACCAGTACATGGATGCGGCCGACGGCATCAATTTCTTCTCCACGCTCAAGCAAGACTCAAACTTCGCGCGGGAGCTGAAATCCGGCACGATCAGGCCGAGGTTTAGCAGGCAGTCATCCTACCGTGGCCATCGACGGCGGGTGGGCGCGCATCATGCGTGAGCGGCATCGGGTCGTTTGGTTCAGGCGCCTGGCGCTCGCCGGCACCTTGCTGGCGTTCTGCGTGGTGGTGCTCGGCGCGTGGGTCCGGCTCACCGATGCGGGGCTCGGCTGTCCCGATTGGCCGGGCTGCTACGGGCATGTATTCCCGCAAGGAAGCACCCATCACTTCGCCCAAGCAGTGCACGAAATGGTCCACCGCTATTTCGCCTCCACGCTGGGGCTCATCATCTCGGGTCTGCTGGTAGTCGCGCTCGTCAATCGGAAGGATCCGGATCAACCCGTGGCGCCCGCGGCGGTTCTTCTCGGCGTGGTGTGTTTGCAGGGGCTGCTCGGCATGAAGACGGTGACCCTGCTGCTTCAGCCGTTGATCGTGACGGCGCATCTTCTCGGCGGCCTCACCACGTTGGCCATTCTGCGCTGGCTGTCGATTGCGCCGGCGCGGCGGCCGCTCACCCGCTCCGAGACGGGGCTGCGCACTTTCGCGATCATCGGCTTCGCGGTGCTTGCGCTGCAGATCTTCCTCGGCGGCTGGACGAGCACCAATTACGCCGCCGTGGCGTGCCCCGATCTGCCCACCTGTCAGCGCTCCTGGTGGCCCGGGATGAATTTCAAGGACGCCTTCGTCCTATGGCGCGGTCTCGGCGTGGACTACGAGGGTGGGGTGCTCGCCAATCCGGCACGCGTCGCGATTCAGTTTACCCACCGGCTGGGGGCCGTCGTCGCGGGCCTCACGCTCCTCAGCCTCGGTCTTCTGGTGGCTCTGCGCGCGCGCAACCGGCGGCTGAAGCTCCTCGGCGGCGTTCTGATCACGGCGGTGCTGTGCCAGATCGCACTGGGACTCTCGACCGTGTATTTCGGGGTGCCGCTCCCCGTTGCCACCCTGCACAATGCCGGCGCCGCGATCTTGGTCGTCGTCATGGTGACGCTGTTGCGGGCGCTGTGGCCCGCCATCCCCCGGAGGCAGCCGGCCGGCCTCAACGCCCATGGTACCCTTGTCCCGTGACCCGGCTTCCCGACAATCCCTCGCTGCCGGACAGTCCGCCGTTCGTGGCCGTGCGGTCGACGGGATGGCGCGATTATTTGGAGCTCACCAAGCCCAAGGTAAGCCTGTTGATCGTGTTCACCGCCATCGTCGGGATGGTGCTGGCCTCGCCCGGCATGGTGCCGTGGCCGGCGCTGATCTTCGGCACGCTCGGGATCGCGCTGGCGTCGGGATCGGCCGCAGCTTTCAATCATGTGCTCGATCAGCGGATCGACGAGCAGATGGCCCGCACCCGGCGCCGGCCCCTGCCGACCGGTCATCTGTCGAAGCGCCAGGCGGTGATATTCGCGAGCGCGCTCGGCCTCGCGTCGATGCTGACCTTGTGGCCGACGGTCGGCCGGCTCACGGCGATACTCACGTTCTTCTGCCTGATCGGCTACGCCGTCGTGTACACCCTGTGGCTGAAGCGCGCGACCCCGCAGAACATCGTCATCGGCGGCGCGGCCGGGGCGGCTCCTCCGGTCCTCGGCTGGGCCGCCGTGACCAACAGCATCGATACCAACGCGCTGCTGCTGTTTCTCATCATCTTCACCTGGACGCCGCCGCATTTCTGGGCGCTCGCCATCGCGCGCCGCGACGATTACGCCAAGGCGGGCATACCGATGCTGCCCGTGACGCACGGCATTCCCTTCACGCGTCTTCAGATCGTGCTGTACACCATTCTTCTCGGGTTGAGCACGCTGCTGCCGGTGCTCACGCGCATGAGCGGCCTCATCTACCTGCTCGCCGCAATCGCGCTGAACGCGCGCTTTCTCTACTTCGTGCTCAAGCTCAACCGGGAAGAGGGCGAGCGCCCGCAGCTGCCCATGCAGACATTCAAGTTCTCGATCACGTACCTGATGCTGCTGTTCGCGGCGCTGATTCTCGATCACTACCTGCTGATCGCGATCTAGTCCCGCACGCGCGGCTCACCCGAGCGCCTGCGAATTAATGGGCAGCCGCCGCAACCGCTTGCCGGTGGCCGCGAATATTGCATTGCAAACCGCGGGCGCGACCGGCGGGACCGCCGCCTCGCCGACCCCGCCCGGCGCCGCCTCGCTCGGGATCAGGTACACGTCGAGCTCGGGCATCTCGTTCGAGCGCAACACCCGATAGTTGTGGAAGTTGGTCTCGCGGACCTGCCCCGCGCGCAGCGTGATGTCGCCCCAGAGCGCGGCCGAGAGTCCGTAGACGATGCCGCTTTCGATCTGCGACTCGACGATGCGCGGATTGACCATCTGGCCGCAGTCGATGACGCAGGTGATCTTGTGGACCTTGAGGGTGCCTGCGGACAGGGAGATCTCCGCCACTTGCGCAATGTGCGAGGTATAGCCCTCCATAAACGCGAGACCCTGGAAGCGCCCCGGGGGCGTGCTGCCCCAGCCCGCCCGCCGCGCCGTCTCCCTGAGCACCGCGATGTGGCGCGGCTTGCCGGCGAGGAGCTCCAGGCGAAGCGCAAGCGGATCCTTGGAGACGGCCGCCGCCAGCTCGTCCAGGAAGCACTCGATGGCGAAGCAATTCGGCGCGTGGCTTACCGAGCGCAGATAGCCCACGTCGATGCCGATCTCCTGACGAGAAAAGCTCAGCGAGTAATTCGGCACGGCGTACGGCAGATTTTGTGCGTACTCGATCACGGAGTCGAACGGGTCCGCCGCCACCGTCGACGGCGATGCGCGCGCCGTGATCGAGGGACTGACGATGTGCAGGCCGAACGCTTGGAGCCCGCCGTGCGCATCGAACCCGGCACTCACCTCTTCGCGAGCCGGCGGCCGGAAAAAGTCGTGAGTCATGTCGTCCTCGCGCGTCCAAACGAGCTTCACCGGAACACGGAGCGCCTTCGAGGCTTCGACCGCCGCCGGAATGAAGTCCACCTCGAGGCGACGGCCGAATCCCCCGCCCAGGAGCGTCGTGTAGACATTGACCTGCTCGGGCTTCAGGCCCGCGGCATCCGCGGCCGCGGCCTGCGCGCCCTGCTGCACCTGAGTGCCCACGTACAGGTCGCAGTGATCCGCGCGCACGTCGGCGGTGCAATTCATCGGCTCCATGGTCGCGTGCGCGAGCAGCGGCAGCTCATAGACTGCGCTCAGCGTGTTCTCCGCGTTTTTCAGCGCGGCCGCAGTGTCGCCCCGCGTCATCTTGGCCTTGAGGCCCGGTACCGCCGCGGAAGCGCGGTCGAGAGACGCCCGGAATGCGGCGTTGTCGAGATGCGCGTTCTCGCCGGGATCCCAGGTGATCTTGAGCGCGTTGCGCGCCTTGAGCGCCTGCCAGAAATGATCGGCGACCACCACGATGCCGCTCGAGATCGACAACACGCGGCGCACGCCCGGCAAGGCTTCGGCGCCGGCCGAATCCACCGCGGCCGCCTTGCCCCCGAGGGTCGGACAGAGCGCGATCACCGCGTACACCATGCCCGGGAGCTTCACGTCCAATCCGAACTCGGCCGTGCCGTCGACCTTGGACGGCGTGTCGAGGCGCGCCTGCGGCCTGCCGATCAGTCGAAAATCCGCCGCCGGCTTGAGCTTCACATCCTTCGGGACCGGGAGCCTCGCCGCGGCCTCGGCGAGCTCGCCGTAGCGCAGAGAGTTTCCGCGGGCATTCGTCACCCGGCCGCCGTCGGCGCGGCATTCGCTCGGATCGACGCGCCATTTTTTCGCCGCGGCATCGATCAGCATGACGCGCGCCTGCGCGCCGGCGGTGCGCAACTTATCCCACGCATCTTGAACGCTGTTGCTCGTCCCGGTGACTTGTCCGCCGTTCGCGGGATTGACATAGGCGTCGCCCACCGGCGCGGCAACCACTTTGATCCGCTCGAGATCGATCTCGAGCTCCTCCGCCAGCAGCATGGGCAATGCCGTGTACACGCCCTGGCCCATCTCCGAGCGATCCACGATCACGGTGATGGAATCGTCCGCGCCGATCTTGAGCCACGCGTTCAACACCGCGGGAGCGGCGCGTGCGCCGGCCGCACGGGGCCGCGCGCGACCCGCGAATGCCGGCAGCGTCATCGCGAGCACGAGCCCGCCGCCGGCGAGCGCGGTGCGGCGGCAGAATTCGCGCCTGCCCGGATCCTTCAAACGGGTTGATCCGTCGTCAACAGATCGGCCGCGCGATGAATGGCCTTGCGGATGCGCGGGTAGGTGCCGCAGCGGCAGATGTTTCCCGCCATGGCCGCGTCGATCTCTGCATCGCTCGGCCGCGGATTGTTCCCGAGCAGGGCGGCCGCCGACATGATCTGTCCGGACTGGCAATAGCCGCATTGCGGGACATCGAGTTCGATCCACGCGCGCTGCACGGCATGACTGCGATCCCGCGACAGGCCCTCGATGGTGGTGATGCGCTTGCCCTCGAGGGCCGAGAGCGGCAGCACGCAGGAGCGCACGGCGGCGCCGTCGACGTGCACCGTGCAGGCGCCGCAAAGCGCCATGCCGCAGCCGTACTTGGTGCCGGTCATGGCCAAGTGATCGCGCAGCACCCAGAGCAGCGGCGTATCCGGCGATGCGTCGATGTCGAGCGCTTTGTCGTTGACTGTTATGCGAGCCATCCCCACCTCCAGTGGCCGGCGATTATGCTACACCAGTCTCGGGGTTGTAGCGGATGGTAGGATGGCGCCGTGCCGACACAATCCGCCTTTTATCCGCGCGTGTTTTCGCTGGTGGTGGCCGCCGCGCTCGGCTACGCGCTCTGGCGCATATTCGCTCCTCTCTTCAACGCGATGAGCTGGGCGATATTCCTCGCCTTCCTGTTGTACCCGGTCAATCTGAGGCTCCGGCGGCGCCTGCGCGGCAGGGGCCGCGCGGCGGGTGTATTGACTGTGCTCACACCCATCGTGATCTTGCTGCCGTTGTCCGCGCTCTCGGTCGCGTTCGTCGCGGAAGTTTCCGGTCTGATGCGCGCCCTCCAGCAGCGGGCGCGCGATCTCGATATTCGCAGCTTCTCGGATCTGCAGCAGTTTCCGTTGATCGCCCGGGCGAACGCCTGGCTTCAGCAGCACACCGGAGTTTCCGCCGATCAGGTCCGCTCCTGGGTGCTCTCCGGGAGCCAGGATCTCCTGCAGCACGCCGCGGGACTCTCCGGGTCGGTCTTCCTGGGCGCGCTGGGCTCCGTCGTCGGTTTCTCGATCATGCTGTTCCTGCTGTTCTTCTTCCTACGCGACGGCGACGCCATGTGCGGGCGCGCGCGCGGACTGATTCCGCTGGACGAGCACCGAAAGGATCGGCTATTTCGGCAGCTCTCGGGCGTCGCACGCGCCATCGTGCTCGGCACGACGCTCACCGCGTTGCTCCAGGGCGTGCTGATCGGCATCGGCATCGGCATCGCCGGACTTCCCTCGCCCGTGGTGCTCGGCGTGCTCGTGGCGCTTCTCGCCATGCTGCCGGTGGGCGGGGCCGGCTTCGTGTGGGTGCCAGCGGCGGGATGGCTCCTCTACCAGGGGCGCTGGGGCTGGGCGATTTTCATGGTGGCGTGGGGCCTCATGGTCTTCGGTGTCGAGAGCGTGCTGCGCCCGGTGTTGATATCGGGGCGCGCGCATATTTCGACGCTGGCGATTTTCGTCGGAGTTCTGGGCGGAATCCCGGCCTTCGGCGCGATCGGGATCGTCGTGGGACCGGTGGTGCTGTCGCTGGTGCTCGCGCTTATCGAGTTCGCGGAAGAGAATGCGGGCGGCCGGGCGGGCGCCTGAGCCCTTGCCTCTCGCCGATCGCGAGGATCGCGCCGGTTTCACGTCTCGCCCGGCTCGGGCCGCCTACAGTACAATCCGCGCCCCCATGGACGTATCTCATCTACTCGACGGGTTGAATGACGCGCAGCGGGAGGCGGTGGCCTCGCCGCTCGGCTCGGCGCTGGTGCTCGCGGGCGCGGGCAGCGGCAAGACTCGGGTGCTGGTTCATCGGGTCGCTTGGCTGATTCAGGTGGAGGGTGCATCGCCCCACAGCGTCCTCGCGGTCACTTTCACCAACAAAGCGGCGGCGGAGATGCGCCGGCGTATCGAGACCTTGTTGGGATATCCCGGCGGGGGGCTCTGGATCGGCACCTTCCACGGCCTCGCACATCGGTTGCTGCGCCAGCATTGGCGCGAGGCCGGCTTGCCGCAAACCTTCCAGATCCTCGATTCGGAAGATCAGGCACGCCTGTTGCGGAAAGTCCTGAAGGCGCTCGATCTCGACGAGACGCGCTGGGTGCCGCGCGAGATACTGTGGTTCATCAACGCCCAGAAAGACGAAGGCATCCGGCCCAAGCACATCAAGGATGACGGCGACCCGACACGGCGCCAGCTGATCAAGATCTATCAGGCGTACGAGGAGGCCTGCCGGCGCGCCGGCGTCGTGGACTTCGCGGAGCTTCTGCTGCGCGCATTCGAGATGTGGCGCGACAATCCGGATCTGCTGCAGCATTACCGCACGCGATTTCGGCACGTACTGGTGGACGAATTCCAGGACACGAACTCGATCCAGTATCGGTGGCTGACGCTGCTCGCGGGTCCCGAGGGTTTCTTGTTCGCGGTGGGCGACGATGATCAGTCGATCTATCGGTGGCGCGGCGCCCGTGTGGAGAATCTTCACCAGTTCCGCCGCGACTATCCCCGGGCGGCGCTGTACAAACTGGAGCAAAACTACCGCTCCACCGGCAACATCCTGAAAGCGGCCAATTCGCTCATCCAGAACAATTCTGGGCGGCTCGGCAAGACGCTCTGGACGAGCGGCGCGGACGGCGAGCGCGTCAAGCTCTATGCGGCGTTCAACGAGCGCGACGAGGCCGATTTCGTGGTGAACCGCATTCGCGAGTGGGTGGACCACGGCGGGCTGCGCAGCGAAGTCGCCGTGCTGTACCGCTCCAACGCCCAGTCGCGCGTGTTCGAAGAGGCGTTCTTGAACGCGCGCATGCCGTATCGCGTGTACGGGGGATTGAGGTTCTTCGAGCGCGCCGAGATCAAGGATGCGCTCGCGTACCTGCGTCTGGTTTCGAGCCGCGCGGACGATACTTCGTTCGAGCGCGTGGTCAACCTGCCGACGCGCGGCATCGGCGCGAAAACCCTCGATTCGATCCGGGAGATCGCCCGCGAAAAGGGCACCTCGCTGTGGGCCGCCGCGGGAGTCTGCGCGGAATCGGGGCTCGCGCAGCGCGGCGCCCTGGCGCTCAAGGGTTTCCTGTCGACGGTCGACAAGCTGGCGGAGGAGGTGCGCGGACTGGAGCTTCACGATCAGGTCGATCACGTCGTTCAGTCGAGCGGCCTCATCGAGCACTACAAAAAGGAGAAGGGAGAGCGCGGCGAGGGCCGTGTGGAGAACCTGCTCGAGCTCGTGAGCGCCGCGCGCGGCTTCTCGCCCGACGGCGAGACCGACATGCAGCCGCTCGAGTCGTTCCTCGCCCACGCCGTGCTCGAATCCGGCGAGGGGCAGGCGGACGCCTATTCGGACTGCGTCCAGATGATGACCCTGCACTCTGCGAAGGGCCTCGAATTCCCCATGGTGGTTCTGGCGGGCATGGAGGAGGGGCTGTTTCCCCATCAACGCTCGACCGCCGATGTTGCGGCGCTCGAAGAGGAGCGGCGGTTGTGCTACGTGGGCACCACGCGCGCCATGCGGCAGTTGTACATAACCTATGCTGAGCAGCGCCGCCTCTACGGCGTCGATCAGTACGGGCAGCCCTCGCGCTTCATTCAGGAACTGCCGGCCGAGCTCATCGAGGAGATCCGCCCGCGGCTGCAGGTTTCTCGGCCGGCGTTCATCAAGCGATCGGCGACCCTCGACGAGACACCCGGCTCCTCGATGCGCTTGGGAAGCCGGGTGCGCCATTCGAAATTCGGCGAAGGCGTGGTGCTCAATTTCGAGGGCAATGGGCCGCAGGCACGCATCCAGGTGAATTTCGAGTCGCAAGGCACGAAGTGGCTGATGCTCTCCTATGCGAATCTCGAGGTCGTGTAAACTAGCGCGGCTGTGAAAATTATCATCTTGGGCGCCGGACAGGTCGGCCGGACGGCGGCCTATCATCTGTCACGGGAAGAGGCGAACGAAGTCACCGTCGTCGACATGAACGAGGAGATCTTGCGGGATCTGCAAGATCGGCTCGATATCCGGACGGTGAACGGCAACGCGGCGAGCCCGCGGATTCTCGAGGCGGCGGGCATCGCCCGGACCGATATTCTGGTCGCGCTCACGAACTCGGACGAGGTCAACATGTTGGCCTGTCACATCGCCTGGACGCTGTACCGCACCCCCAAGAAAATCGCGCGCGTCAGGTCGGCGGCGTTCACGGAGCGCGACAAGTTGTTCGGCGAGAACGCCGTCGCGGTGGACGTCTGGATCAGTCCCGAGCAGCTCGTGACGGAGTACGTGGCGCGGCTCATCCGCTATCCCGGCGCGCTGCAGGTCCTGGATTTCGCGGACGGTCGGGTGCGGCTCGTCGGCATTCGCGCCCTTCAGGGAGGGCCGCTGGTGGGCCAGGCGCTGCGTACGCTGCGCGAGCACATTCCCACCGCCGACGCACGGGTTGCCGCCATCTATCGAGCGGGGAAGAGCATTCAGCCGGAAGGCACCACGGTCATCGAGGACGGCGACGAGGTGTTCTTCCTCGCGGCGCGCAAGGACATCCGTATGGTGATGAACGAGATGCGGCGCGAGGAAGCACCGGCCCGGCGCGTCGTGATCGCGGGCGGGGGCAACATCGGCTTTCGGCTCGCGAGCGAGCTCGAGGACAAGAATCAAGTCAAGCTCATCGAGAAGGACAGCAAGCGCGCGCGGCGCGTCTCGGAACTCCTGAATCGCACCACCGTTCTGCACGGCGATGCGGCCGACGAGGAGTTGATGCTCGAGGAGAACATCGACAGCGCGGACGTGTTCGCGGCGCTCACCAATTCCGAGGAGGCGAACATATTGTCCGCCATGCTCGCGAAGCGCCTGGGCGCCCACAAGGTGATGGCGCTCATCAACAAGCCGTCGTACGCCGAGCTCATCGAGAGCGGATCCATCGACATCGCAATCTCTCCGCAGACGGTCACCATCGGCTCGTTGCTCGCACACGTTCGCCGTGGCGACGTGGTGCGCGTCCATTCGCTCCGTCGCGGCGCGGCGGAAGCGATCGAGGTCATCGTGCACGGCGATGCCGACAGCTCGAAGGTGGTGGGACGCCGCATCGAGGACATCACTCTTCCGCAGGGGACCACCTTGGGCGCGGTCGTGCGCGGCGAGGACGTCATCATCGCGCATCACGACACGACCGTGCAGCCCGACGACCATTTGATCCTGTTCCTCACGGACCGCCGCCACATGGATGCGGTAGAAAAGCTCTTCCAAGGCTCAGCGTCGTTCCTGTGAAGGCGATCCTGCTGCCGGTCGCTCATGTGTTCGCCACGGTGCTGATGGCGTTCGCCGTGACGATGCTGCTGCCGCTGGTCATGGCGATCTGGCAGTTCGATCCGGCGCTCTGGTCGTTCCTGTTATCGGGGATCGCGACGTTCACGTTGGGGGCGCTGCTTTGGCTTCTCACCCGGCGCTTCAGGCGCGAGCTGAAAACCCGGGACGGACTGACGCTGGTGGCGCTCACCTGGGTCGCTCTGCCGGCCGTCGCCGGCCTGCCTCTCTGGCATTATCTGCCGATCAACTTCACCGAAGCGTACTTCGAGGCTGCATCGGGGCTGACCACCACGGGCGGCACGGTGCTCTCGGGAATCGAGTTTTTGCCCCGCTCGATCAATTTGTGGCGGCACATCCTGAGCTGGCTGGGCGGCATGGGAATCATCGTGCTCGCGGTCGCCATCCTGCCCCTTTTGGGTGTCGGCGGAATGCAGATCTATCGCGCCGGGATGCCCGGACCCATGAAGGACGCCAAGCTCACGCCGCGGATCGAACAGACCGCGAAGCTTCTGTGGGCGGTGTACGCCGGGCTCACCATCGCGTGCATCGTGTGCCTGAAGAGCGCGGGCATGAACTGGTTCGACGCCGTCTGCCACGGGTTCTCGGCGCTCTCGCTCGGCGGATTTTCGACTTACGACGCCAGCGTCGGTCATTTCAATTCGCTGCCCATCGAGCTCGTGCTTATCGTGTTTCAAGTTCTCGCGGCGCTCAATTTCGCCACGCATTTTCTGGCCTGGAGCCAGCGCGGCGTGCGGGCGTACTTTCAGGACGCGGAAGCGAAGGCGATTCTCGGCGTGCTCGGCGCGAGCTGCGTCGGCATCGCGATATTTCTCTGCGTCAAGAGCACCTACGCAGACTTCCCGACGGCGCTGCGCCATGCGACCTTCAATGTGGTGTCCATCGCCACCGACTCGGGATTGCACACGGACGACTATTCGCACTGGCCGATCTTCGCGCCCATGTGGATGATGTTCTTGAGCTGCATCGTCGCAAGCTCGGGCTCCACCGGCGGCGGCATCAAGATGATCCGCACACTGATTCTTGCCAAGCAGGCCAACCGCGAGCTGAATCAGCTGGTCCACCCGAACCTGGTGCGCCCCCTCAAGGTGGGCGGGACCGTCATCGCCAACCGGGTGGTGTTTGCCGTGCTCGCCTTCGTGTTCCTGTACTTCATGAGCATCGTCACCCTGGTGTTCGTCCAGCTGGGCAGCGGGCTGGATTTCATGACCTCGTTTTCTTCCATCATCGCCTGCATCAACAACGCGGGGCCGGGGCTGGGCCTGGTGGGGCCGGGGAGCAACTACGGGGTGCTGACCAACTTCCAGATCTGGGTGTGCTCGGCAGCCATGTTGCTGGGACGTTTGGAGGTATTCACCATTCTGGTTTTGTTCACTCCCACTCTGTGGCGAAAATGAGCGGAATTTGCGCTGCAATTTCCCCTTTAGAGCTATTCAGGCTCTAGTTCCGACAGTTATTGGCCATGAATCGTCCGTTCGGTAACTTAAATCCGTTTATTCGGGCGATCTACACGGGACCGGGTGAAAGTGGTATTCGTGACCTTTTTTGGCGGGTCATTTCGCGCCTGGGTGGGAATAATCATCCAGCAAGTGCTCGAGTCAACGTCCGGGGTGGCGCAACCCCATGATTGCCCTGATTCAGCGAGTGCAGGAGGCGCGGGTAGCGATCGCGGGTGAGGTCGTGGGGTCGATCGGGCGAGGACTGCTGGCATTGGTGGGGGTGCGGCCGGCGGATGACGAGGCCAGCGCCCTTCGATTGCTGGATAAAGTGCTCAAGTACCGTGTTTTCGCCGATGATACCGATAAGATGAACCTTAGTTTGCAGCAAATCGGCGGAGATCTCTTGCTCGTCCCGCAGTTTACCTTGGCCGCGGACACACGCCACGGCCTGCGGCCGGGTTTCTCCACCGCCGCGCCACCGGATCAAGGCAGGCGGCTTTTCACGTTCCTCGTGGACACTGCGCGGACGCGGCACTCCCCCGTCGGCAGCGGTGTGTTCGGCGCCCACATGCAGGTGTCGCTGACCAACGACGGGCCCGTAACCCTTTGGTTGGAGAGTTGAAAATCGCGGATCAAATGCGACCGAACACGCATCGAGTCCGCGCTGTCAAATGTCATAATCTTTCTTGGCGTATGATTGGCCTCTGCCGCGGATTCGGAGAATCGATATGTTCGACTCAAAGATGCTACTGGTCATCCTCGCGATTGCCCTGGTGATATTCGGCACCAAGCGTTTGCGTTCGATCGGTTCGGATTTAGGCGCCGCCGTGAAGGGCTTCAAGCAAGCCATGAACGACGGCGAATCGGAAGAGCGCCTGAAGCAACTCAAGCAAGAGAAGGACGCCGATTTCGAGGCTGCCTCGGCGCGTGAGGCCGAGGTGAAGGTGCCCCCCAAGACCAACGCGTGATCTTGCATGCTCGATTTTGGGTTCTCGGAGATTCTGCTGACCTCGGCCATTGCTTTGGTGGTGCTCGGGCCTGAGCGCCTGCCGAAGGTAGCGCGGCAGGTGGGTAATTGGATGGGCCGGGCGCGCGTGATGGCGCGCCAGCTGAGCGACCAGCTCGAGCGCGAAGTCAGCGCCGAGGAGATGCTCCGGCAGCAAATGAAACCCCCGCTGAAGCCCGACCAGCCGCCGTTGAGCGCCCCGGCTTCGGCACCGACGTTTCCCTCTCCGCTACCCTCCGCACTACTCGAAGTGTCTGCGCCACCCGCGGCGCCGGCCGCCGAGCACACCGCGCCGCCGGACTCGAGCGGACCTGCCTTGCAAGCCGGTGAGGCCGCGCCTCCGCCGACAACGTCCACGACCTCCCCCGCTGCTGATCCGCATCCAGTCCACCAATGAGCGAGCCTGAGGGCGAACCCGGCGGGCTCGCCGAAGGTACGCTGATTTCCCATCTGCTGGAGCTGCGCGACCGGCTCCTCAAAGCCATGCTGGCGGTGGGCATCTGCTTCATCCCTTGCGCGATGTACATGAACCAGCTGTTCACGTTCGTTGCCGATCCGCTGAGGAAAAAGCTGCCCGCCGGCGCCACGCTGATCGCGACCAGCGTGGTCTCGCCGTTCACCGTGCCGTTCAAGCTCGCTCTGGTGCTCGCGATCGGCCTCGCGATGCCGTACGTGCTCTACCAAGCGTGGGCGTTCGTCGCCCCCGGCCTGTACCGCCACGAGAAAAAGCTGGCGGTGCCGCTGCTGATCTCGAGCATCCTCTTGTTCTACGCGGGCGCGGCGTTCGCGTACTACGCGGTGATCCCGGTGATGCTGAGCTTCTTCATCGCCACCACGCCGACGGGCGTGCAAATGATGACGGACATGGGCAGCTACCTGGACTTTGTGATGGTCATGCTGCTCGCGTTCGGCGCGGCGTTCGAGGTGCCGGTGGCTACGGTATTATTGGTGTGGACCGGGTTCGTCAACATCAAAACCCTGAAGAAGAATCGAGGCTTCGTGATCCTGGGACTCTTCATTTTTGCCGCCTTCGTCACCCCGCCCGATGCCGTCTCGCAGAGCGCCATGGCGGTGCCGATGTGCATCCTGTACGAAATAGGCATCGTGATGGCAGGGCTCTTGTTGAAGGACAAGATCGCCGCCCGCGCCAAGGAAGACGCTGAGCGCGAGGCGGGAGCTTGACGAGCCCTCGTTCGTGAGTCCCCGCTGAATGAGCGCATCGGGATGAGTGCGCCTTCATGAGCGCGACTTTCCTGGGGCATCCGCGCGGCCTCGCCACGCTGTTTTTCACCGAGATGTGGGAGCGCTTCACCTACTACGGCATGCGCGCCGTGCTGGTGCTGTTCCTGGTCGCCGCCGTCAGCCAAGGCGGCTTCGGCATCGACGACAGAACCGCCACGGCGATCTACGGGCTGTACACGGCGGGCGCTTACCTCGCTGCGCTGCCCGGCGGCTGGATTGCCGACCGGCTGATCGGCGCGCGCCGCGCGGTGCTCATCGGCGGCCTCGCGATCGCGCTCGGAAACGCGATCCTGGCGAGCTCCTCGAGTCCCCGGTCGTTCTATCTCGGCTTGCTGGTCATCATCGTCGGCGTCGGGCTGTTGAAGCCGAATGCGAGCGCCATGGTCGCCGAACTCTACCCCGAGGGCGGCGCGCGGCGCGACGCGGGATTCACCGTGTTCTACATGGGCATCAACCTCGGCGCGACGCTCGGGCCCTTCGTCACGGGCGAGGCGCAGGAGCTCATGGGTCCGCGCGCCGGCTTTGCCGCCGCGGGTCTGTTCATGGCGCTGGGCGTCGTTCAATTCCACTTCACCCAGCATCATCTCGGCGAGGCGGGCAAGCCGCCGCGCCCCGCGGGCGCCGCTCGGGGCCAGCCTTGGCTGTACTTGTGGCTGGGACTCGCCGCATCGCTCCTGGCGCTCACCGCCTGTGCGCTCGGCTGGATCGAGGTCGACGCGCTGCGTCTCGCGCATGTTTCGACGCTGCTCATCGCCGCCACGGCGGCGGCGTTTTTTGCCTACGTATTCCTCGCCGCCGGGCTATCGGCGGAAGAGCGCCGGCGCGCCGTCGTCATCGTCGTGCTGTTCGTCGGCAGCGCACTGTTCTGGTCGGGCTACGAGCAGGCGGGTTCCTCCCTCAACCTGTTCGCGGAGCGCTACACGGACCGGAGTATCGGCGGCCACTTCGTAATCCCCGCCGGCTGGTTCCAATCGCTCAATCCGGCGTTCGTCATCGTTTTCGCGCCGGTCGTGGCCTGGATCTGGGTGGCGCTGGCGAGGCGGCATCTCAACCCATCCGCGCCCGCGAAGTTCGCCGTCGGCGTCATCCTGATGGGCTCGGGATTCCTGGTCATGTTCGCCGCGGCCTCGATCGTCGCGCATGGATCGAAGGTATTGCCTTACTGGCTGATTCTGACGTATCTCCTGCACACCTTCGGGGAGCTGTGTTTGAGTCCGGTCGGCCTGAGCTATGTGACGAAGCTGGCGCCGAAGCGCCTGGTGGGACAAATGATGGGGATGTGGTTCTTATCGCTCTCGCTCGGCAATCTCGTGGCCGGATTGATCGCCGGGGAATTCGATGCGAGCAACGTGGGCGCCATGCCCGGGCAGTACCTGCACATCGTCTACTTCGCGGTGGGCCTCGGCGCGTTGCTCCTGGTGTTGAGCAGGCCGGTGAAGCGGCTCATGGGGGACGTCGAATGAGCGCCCTCACCGCCGCTTCACGATCACCTCGAATCTCCCCTTCGGCCCGATGAACCACGATCCCACCATGCTCGTGAGGCTGACGATCACCGACGACCAGAACGCCGCCGCGAATCCGGCGATATGCATGCCGGGCAGCATCCACGCCACCAGCGCCACCATGCCGGCGTTGATCACCAGCAAGAACAGGCCGAGCGTGAGGATGGTCATGGGCAGCGTCAGCACGATCGCGATCGGGCGGATGACGGAATTGACGATGCCGAGCAGGATGCCGGCGAGCACCAAGGTTGCGGGACTGTCGATATGGACGCCCGACACCCAGAGCGTGGCCAGCCAAAGACCCAGCGCGACGATAGCTGCCCGCAGGAGAAATCCGATCATGTGGCCTCCATCACCGCTCTATGCCGCCGGACGACGAGAATTCAAGACCGCTTGCCAAAGCCCCGCCGCGGGGCGGCCGAAGCGCGGCTAATAGTCCAATCCCGGCAGCGGCGGATCCTTGGGGGGCTCCGGGGCTTTCGCGGGCTTCGGTTTGGGCGGGCTCTCGAGGGTCACTTTGATGCGCGCCAGGAACCGCTCCCAGCCAAGACGCATTTTCACGTAAGACGAGTCCCAGGTGGCCGATTCGGGAATCCCCGATCCCAATAATCGCAGCGAGGTCAGCCCCTCGGGCTTACGCACATCGATCAGGAAGTCGTCCACCACCGCCGAATCGCTGGGCGGCGTATCGGGACCGCTCAAATAGATCAACCGCAGCCGGCGGTTCACATCGAACACGTCGATGTGTGCCTCGCGCCCCCCGCCGTTGCGCCTGCCGATACGGTAGAGGCCGCCCTCGCGCGGATCGATTTCGGCTTCCTGACCGGACCAGATGCGGACCAGCGCCGGATCGGTCAGCGCCCGCCACACGCGTGCCACCGGCACCGCCACCTCGACCAAATGCGCGTAGCCTCGGGTTCCGGAACGGGTAAGCTTGTGGGGGGAGCTCATCGCGGAACTGGTGCCTCTCTCTGTTGATCTGGGAAGGTCGCCAGCTTGCCGGAAAGCCAGCCGCGATGCAGTGCTGGAATTCAACAACAGGGGGAAACTAACATGGCAGATGTCGATATCGTGACTGCGCTCGCACTTCTGCAGTTCATCGTGTTCGGTATGCAGGTCGGCCGTGCCCGCGAGCGCTACGGCGTCAAGGCGCCCGCCGTCACCGGCAACGACCAATTCGAGCGCTACTTCCGGGTTCAACAGAACACGCTCGAGACGCTGGTCGTATTCGTTCCGTCGCTGTTTCTGTTCAGCCACTATTTCAATCCCCTCTGGGCGACGGTCCTCGGCGTGATCTACCTCATCGGGCGCCAGGTATATGCCGCGGCCTACGTGAAGGATCCCGCCAAACGCAGCGCCGGATACGCACTCACCGTGCTGCCGGTTCTGGCCTTGATCCTCGGCGGATTGATCGGGGCGATCATGCAGATTTTCGCGCGCTGATCGCTTACAGTAATACCTAGAACCAAGCTGGGGTGGCCTCGAAGGCCTGAGACGTCGGCTGCGTCTGCTGAAGGACGCGCATCGACGAACCCATTGAACCTGATCCGGTTAGTACCGGCGGAGGGAGCATGCATACCAGCAACAACGTCGGGCGATCTCCGTATTTCCGGGGGATGGCTCTCGCCCTGTCTCTAGCGACGCCCGTCCTGCCCGCGGGAGCGGCGGACAGTTCCGACAGCTCGCAACTCGACGAGATCGTCGTCACCGCTACATTGCGCAGCACACCGGCCATCGACGTGCCGGCCAGCGTCACGGTCCTCGACCGACGGACGCTCGAGGATGCGGGCCGTGTCAATTTCGAGGACGTGCTCGGGCTGATCCCGAATCTGAACTGGGCGGGCGATACGGCGCTGCCGCGCTATTTTCAGCTGCGCGGCATCGGCGAACTGGAGCAGTACCAGGGGGCCCCCAATCCGTCGGTCGGGTTCTTGATCGATGACATCGATTTCAGCGGACTCGGCACGGCGGGCACGCTCTACGACATCGATCAGGTCGATGTGCTGCGGGGCCCGCAGCCGACCCGTTACGGTGCGAACGCGCTCGCTGGGCTCATCTACCTGAAGAGCGCCGAGCCCACGGATACGCCCTACGCACGCGTCGATCTCGACGGCGGCGACTACGGCACGAATTCACAGGGCGCGGTCATCTCGGGTCCCATCGAATCCCTCGATTCGGGGTTTCGATTGGCGGTGCAGCGCTACTATTCCAACGGTTACTACCACGATCTTTATCTGAACCGCGACGATACCAATCGGCAGGACGAGTACACCTATCGGGCCAAGTGGGCCTTCACCCCGTCGGATCGGCTGCGCATCGAGGTGACCGCGTTGGAAGTCGATATCGACAACGGCTATGACGCCTTTACGATCGATAATTCCCGCAACACCGAATCGGACCAGCCGGGTGTCGACTCGCAGCATTCGACCGGCGTGTCGATGCGCACGCACTACCTCGCAAGCGACACCATCGGTTTCACCGCGATCGCCACGTATGCCAAGTCGATCATCAAGTACAGCTACGACGGCGATTGGGGCAACCCGGTGCTGTGGGCGCCCGTCGCCACCGTCTATCAATACTCAGAGATTCAAAACCGCGACCGCACGACGAAAACCCTCGAGCTGCGGCTCGGCACCGAATCGAACCAAGGATTCGGCTGGCTGGCGGGATTTTACGGAAATCAGCTCGACGAAAGTCTGGTCGATTTGAGCCTCGGCGATTACCAGCCGCTCGGCCAGCCGCCGAATCCTGCCGATGACCAGAGCGATGACGTCATCAACAGCGGCTACCGCGCGCGCAATATCGCGCTGTTCGGCGAGCTCGACGGCGATCTCGCGGCCGACCTGCGCTGGTCCTTGGGGCTGCGCGGCGAGCGCTGGAGCGCAAACTATCAGGGCACCACCACGGACTTTCTCGGCACGAATACCGGCTATACCTACGGGCCGGTCACACCTACGGCGATCGAGTCGGTGACGCCGGCGGCCTTGAATCCGGCCAACGATCTCTGGGGCGGTCATGCCTCGCTGACCTACAAGCTCGATCCCGGCCAATCGATCTATGCGACGCTGGTGCGCGGCTACAAGGCCGGCGGCTTCAACTTGAGCCAGGGACTGTTGCCGAACCAGTTGTCGTTCAATCCGGAAACGGACGTCAACATCGAGACGGGGTACAAGGCCGACATGCTCGATCATCGGCTTACCGTCAACGCCGATGTGTTCTATCTCCATCGTCACGACGCCCAGATCAAGACCAGCTTCCAAAGCGATCCGACGAACCCCGACGATTTCGTGTACTACACCGGCAATGCGGCGAGCGGCCACAACTACGGCCTCGAGAGCGAGGTCGAATGGCGGGCGGCCGACCGGGTGACGCTGGGCGCGGACCTGGGACTCTTGCAGACGTATTTCGAAGATTTCGTACAGCAGGGAGCTTCGGGCTCGACGACGCTGACGGTATCGCGCGAACTCCCGGATGCGCCGCACTGGCAGGCAGCGGTAAACGCCACCTATCGGGACCCGCGCGGTCCGTTTGCGCGCATCGACGCCACCGGCATGGGCGGGTATTACTTCGACCTCCCGCCGAACTTCACGACCTCCAAGCCGTATGGACTCCTGCACGGCAAGGTCGGCTGGGAGACAGCTCGTTGGTCGGCCTACCTGTCAGGTCGCAATCTTTTGAACAAGCGCTATCCGGTGCGCGGCTTTTATTTCGGCGACGTTCCGCCGAACTTTCCGAACGAGGTTTACATCCAGCTCGGCGATCCACGCACCTGGGTCGCGAGCGTCTCGGTCAATTTCGGCGGCGCGCCCCGTTGACGTTTCCGCCGAAGCGCCGCTGCCTGCACCGCGCACGCGATTTAGCGTAGTCTTGCCGCCATGGCATTGGCGCAGCTCGCCGACTGGGCTAATTTCTACGTGATCACCGGCTCGGCGGCGGCCGGTCTCACCGGCCTCACCTTCGTGGTGATCGCACTCGCGAGCGAGGCGCGGCGCATGGATAGCGTCGGTCTCAATACGTTCATCACACCGACGATCGTGCATTTCGGCGCGGTCCTGACGCTGGCCGCGTTCATGTGCGTCCCGCATCAGACGCCCTCGAGCATGGCGATCGGGCTGGCGGTCGCCGCAATCGCGGGACTCGTTTATACCGGCCGGATCACGGTGAATGTGCGCCACAAGCTCGGTAATTACGTGGCCGTGTGGGAAGACTGGCTCTGGAACGTCGTATTCCCGTACCTGGCCTACGGGACTCTCGGCGCGGCAGCGGCGCTGGTGAGGGTCCACCCGGACGACGCACTTTACGGTGTCGGCGCGGCCTCGATGGTGCTCTTGTTCACAGGCATCCACAACGCCTGGGACATTGCCGTCTGGATGAGCTTGCGCAAGCACAAGGAGCCCGCCCCGGACGATTCCAAGCCCAAAAGCCCCGCCGACGGAACGCGCGCGGCGGGTTGAAAAACGCAGTCACGGCGAGACTGCAGTCTGGTACCGGACCACCGCCGTCGAGTGCGGCGGCAGCGTCAGTCTGAAAATGGGCCGGCCATCCTTGGTTTCCACCTTGCGATTGGCGTCGACGATGTGTGCTCCGTCTCGGAGCCTCAACTTGAGCTCGAATCCAATCGGCGCCGCCCGCGCATTAGAGATCTCGACTCGATGCGAGCGGCCGGTGCCGGTCGCATCGACCCGGACGTCGGGGCTCGGCCCGAGGCCGATTTCCACTTCCTCGTTGACCGCCAGATCGCGCAAGCTCGACTCGTGCACCAATAGATGCCTCCCCTGACGAATGGCGAAGATTTCCACATGGCCGGACGGCAAGGGAATCCCCAGACGGTTCGCCTCGGTATTCATGGTGCGGAGATATCGAGATGCCGGCACGCCGCCGACCGTGCCAGGCGAGTTCTCATCGTCGGCCAGTTCGATGCCGTACACGGTGACGACGGGAACGGCGGTTCGATCCAATAGCCGGATCTGTTTGGATTGTCGACTTGCCAGCGTGGTCGGCTCCGGGATGCGGTAGAGCTTCAGATCGCCGAGTTGTTCCTGCTGCACTCGTCGGGCGTCGCCCATGATCTCTTGGAGGCCGGTGGCTATCGGCGCGGCAGCGGCCTTCATGAAGCCACGCTGTCTGGGGTTGGGCGACCGGAGGTCGAGCTGCAGCGGCATCGGTACATCGCTGGTCGAGCCGCGCGGCCAGCAATTCGCGACGATGGGACCGCCGATGTCGATCGGCTCGACCTCACCACTCTCGCGGTTCACCCGGCCGGCGACCACCTGGGTGCGGGCCTCGGGAAATCCCGTCCCGTTGCCGTTCGCAAGCGTGACCCAGGCACCGAGATCCATCGAGCGCTCGTCCGGAGATAGCGTCGCCGTATAGTCGGCCGCCCAATCGAAGCCGTGAGCGAGGTAGGACAAGGTTGCCGTCTCGATCAGCGTCCGGGACGCTCGTATCCTGACCGACAGGGTGGGATGGGCGCGCAGGCCTTGCGTGCCGTCGAAGCTCAGCGTTTCCGGCAAACCGGAACAGCGCAGCGCCTCGATGCCTTGCTCGCTCCTGAACATCACGCCGCCTTCCGCGTCCGACAGCACCGTGCCCGGCAAATGTTCCACGCGGCCGGTCTTGGGATTGGTGCGGGTGAGCAGCAGGGGTTTGCCGACGGCGGCGGCCACCAACGCGGAGGGACTCAGAACCGCCGCGTCGCGATTCTTGTCGATGATGCCGTCGTCCAGGCCGGTCACGATGGCGCTCTCGGGCTCGATGCCGTCGGCCACTCCCTCGAAACGCAGCCAGCTTTCTCCTTCGCGTAGATCGACGGCGCGCGTCTCGGTGATGAGCGCGAAGCCCGCGAGGCGATCGAGATCGATCGATCCCGAGGCGCGGTAGGGATCGCGGTATACGGTCACAGAGACTGCACTCGGCGCCCCGGCTCGCGCATCGGCGATGGAGCTCTGGGATTCGGAGGACGCGGACATGAGCAGGCCCGCGACGGCCGCGCCCGAAGAGACCAGTAGCCACCCGGAGCGCCGCGCAGGCATGTAAGCGGCCAGGCGCTAGAACCGGGTGTCGAAGCTGGCGGTGAGCACGGTCCTGCCGTTGGCCGGAATGCTCACGGTCCATTCGGCCGTATCGGCGCTGCGCCGCGTGCTCTTCTGGCTCTCGGCGCTGATGCGCGAGTCGCCCCACAGACCGTCTTGCAGCACCGTCACCGTCACGGGTCGATCCAACGCGTTCGACAGCTCATACCGCATATCCGTCGTCCAGCCGCGCTCATTCACGCGCGTGCGCTTGTCGACGACCGGTTTCACTTTCACATCGAAGGCGTCGCCGGTGGCGAGCGAGAGCGTCGAGCCCATGGGGGTGTGATCGATGCGGCTCTCTCCGATGAACTGCGGTTCGCCGCGCTTGTCGCGCAGATAGAAGCGCAAGGTCCCCGCGGGCAGCTGGTCGCCGAGGCCGGCGTGCGCGCTGGTCGAAAAACGGTAGATGCTCTTCGCGCTCAGGGGCTGATCGGAGGTTGCCAGCCAGTGGTTGCGGAATTCGTATCCGTGCTCGGCCGGTACCCCGTGCACGTCTAGAAAGCCGACCTGTTTGGTCTGCAGGTTGGCGATGGTGGTGCGCTCCGGCAGCGGATAGAGGTAAAAATCCCCGAGCCGCTCGCGGCTGCCGCTCTCGGTGCCCGCCTGCTCCAACGTCGGGCGGCGAATCGGCGGACGCCAGGCGGTGACCCCGGGGGAAGCGGCCTGGCTGGGCGAGCCGGCCACCAACAGGGTTTGGGCATTCTCGTAGGTGGTGCCGCTCGAGTTGGTGAGCGTGATCCAGCCCTGTACGTCGATCTTGCCGGCCGCCTCGTCGTAGAGAGCCACGTAGTCCGCCTTCCAGCCGAGACCCGGCGTCAGGTAGCTCAACGAGGCCGCCCGGGTGCCGGCGCGTGCGCTGTCGATGGTGACCGACAGCGTGGGACGGGCGCGCAGGTTGTCGGGTACTTTGTCGAAAATCACCCGCACCGGCAGTCCGTCGTCGCGCAGCACTTCGATGCGCTGTCCGATCTTCAGGACCACCCCGCCATTGGTGGCGAGAACCTCGGCCTGCTCGCGCGTCTCGGCGCCGGTGGCTGGATTCACGCGCACGATGGTGACATCGCGGCCGACCGCCTTTTCCATCAGTTTGGCCGGCGTCAGCAGATCGAAATCGAAGTTTTGTTCGACGATGGCGATATCGGGCGCCGAGAGCGACACCGTCTCGGGCCGGATTTGAGCCGAGACGCCCTCGAACTCGATGCGCTGGCGGCCGCCCTTCACGTCGATGTCGCGCCGCTCCTGGACGAGAGCGAGGTCGTCGTTATAAATGGTGATCGATAGCGATCGATCGGCGGCGAACGCCGCCGGCGCGAGAAACGTCAGCCAGGCACAGCAGGCGGCGAGGAGCAGCGGGCCGAACGGGCGGCCGTCACCGCATCGACACCACGCGCTCGGTCCTGAGCGACTCCATCCAGCTCTTGACGCGCTTGGCATCGGCAACCCGCGTGTACTTGCCCAGGGAATCCAGCAATACGATCACGACATTGCGGCCTTCGATCACGGCCTCCATCACCAGACACTTGCCGGCCTCGGAGATGTAGCCGGTCTTCTGGACGATGATGTTCCAGCCGGGATTCGCCACCAGATTGTCGGTGTTGTGGAACTCCACCAGGCGCCGCTGCACGCGCACCGCATAGCTCTTGTCGGTGGAATAGTCGCGAATGGTCGCATTGTGCGAAGCAGCAACCACGAGCTTGGCCAGATCCTCGGGGCTCGCGACGTTCTCACTCGACAATCCCGTGGGATCGTCGAAATGCGAGTTGGTCATGCCGAGGGCATGGGCCTTCGCATTCATGGCCCGAACCAGCGCCGGTACGCCGCCCGGGTAATAGGTGCCGAGCGCATGAGCCGCACGATTCTCGGAGGACATCAGCGCCAGATGCATGAGGTCACCGCGCGTGAGCACCGTACCGACCGTGAGACGCGAATAATTGGTCTTCGGCAGATCGGTTTCGGCCTCGGTGATCGCGAGCTGCTCGTCCATGGGCTGGTGGGCATCCAGCACCACCAACGCCGTCATGAGCTTGGTGATGGAAGCGATGGGCGCCGCCACGTCGGAATTGCGGGAGTACAGGACCGACGAGTCGCTCGGGTCGACGATGAGGACCGAACTTGACTTAAGTTTGGGCGTGGGAGCCGGCTTCGCGGCGGCGGTCATGGCTAAGGCGGTAAGCAGTGTGCCGATCAGCGCCGCCACCGGCGTGCGCCGTCCTCGATTCATGAGTCCCATACATTCCTAAAAAGAAAGGTGCCCAAAGACGCAGGTGATACTTCAACTATTGAAGGTAAGCATATGTTAATCACGCCTGGACGTGATCCAACACTAACTTTGACATTAAATTTCCGAAACTCCAAACGGTTTCGGCTGCGGGAATCCC
The DNA here is from genome assembly GCA_050012315.1 of Steroidobacteraceae bacterium. GTDB lineage: Bacteria > Pseudomonadota > Gammaproteobacteria > Steroidobacterales > Steroidobacteraceae > Bog-1198. The sequence continues at coordinate 200,341 of JBEKHK010000001.1, forward strand.
CGACCGCTACACGCTGGCCTGCGCACCCGGGGTTCGGCGAAGTTCCTTGTCGCGATACATGCGGTGATCGGCCGCGCTCATGAGCTCGCGCATGTCGCGGCCGTCCTTCGGGAAGGTCACCACGCCGATGCTCACGCTGCATCGGATCATGCGGGAGCGCAGATCGAGGGTGGTTTTGTAGACATTGTGGCGGATGCGCTTGACCACGGATTCTGCAACCTCTTGCGAGGCCCCCGGCAGCAGCACCGTAAACTCGTCGCCGCCGAAACGGCCCGCGCTATCGGTTCCGCGAATGCTTCGCTGCAGGCACTGCGCCACCAAGGTGATGGCGCTGTTGCCCGCCTCGTGCCCAAAGGTGTCGTTGATGTCCTTGAGCTGGTCGATGTCGATCAAGAGCATGGCGTACGTCTCTCGATCACGCTCGGCGCTCGCATGCTCGCGCTGCCATATCTCGTTGAACATTCGCAGGTTGTACAGTCCGGTCATCGAGTCGGTCTGGGCCAGATTCTCGATGCGCTCACGGGCCTCCGCGATGTCGGCCGAGAGCGTCGTGGTCAGATAGGCGACCAGCAGGAAGGGTGCGAGCTGGCCGACGGCGCGGCTGGCGTAGACCAGCGACATCACGTCCAGCCCGGGCGTGGCGGACGCCAAGAGAAGGTGGCAGAGCGCGATCACGCCCACCTGCAAGAGAGTGGTGAGCCTTCCCATCGTGAGCGCGCTCAGGATGATGGGCAGGAGGTAGAGGTTGAATAGGGGACTTGCACTCTTGCCGGTGAACCAGAGCACCGCCGTGATGAAGAGCACCATGGACCAGGATTCGATCGAGAGCCGGGCCCGCGTGTGGCCGGGGAAGAAACGGCGCGCGCGGAAGGTCACGATAGCGACCGCAAATAGAAGGAGCAGCCCCGAGACGGGCCAAGGTTTTTGGAGCAGGGCCCCCGACCACACCAGCACCAGCGAGGCCAGGGCGAGGCAAAGGATCTCGATGGAGCGGGTGCTGCGCACGCGCCGGCTAGGGCCGTGCGGAGGCGGACACCGCGCTGTGTCCGCTCAGCACCGTGGGAGTCTTCAGTTCCTGCACGGCCCGCTTCACCTCCGGATCTCTCTCGAGCAGCGACGCGTTGGCCGGGGGCGGGACCGCGGGCGGCTTCGGGTCGCGTTCGGTCTCGATGTCCGGTGCGATGCCGCGGTGGTTGATCGATACTCCGGACGGTGTGTAGTAGAGAGAAGTCGTGAGCTTCAGTGCACGGCCGTGATCCAAGGGCATCACCGTCTGAACGGAACCCTTGCCGAAGGTCGTGCGGCCCATCAGGGTCGCCCGGTGGTGATCCTTGAGGGCGCCGGCGACGATTTCCGCCGCGGACGCCGAGCCGCCGTTCACCAGCGCGACGATGGGGGCGCCGTTGAGCTCATCCCCCGGCGTCGCGCTCATTTCGAATTTGGACTCCGCCGTGCGTCCCTTGGCGCTGACGATCACGCCGGAGTCGAGGAATGCGTCGGCGACCGCAACGGCAGCCTCGAGCACCCCACCCGGGTTGTTGCGCAGGTCGAGCACCAGCCCTTTCAAGGGTGCGCCGTTCTTGGAGCGCAGAGCGCGCAGCTGCGCGATCATTTCATCGCCGGTGGTATCGCTGAACTGGGCGATGCGGACGTATCCATAGCCCGGCGCCGCCATCTCCGAGGTCACGCTGTGCAATTCGACGCGCGAGCGTTTGAGCGTGACGATGATGGGCTCGGTCGAGCCCTCGCGCAGGATCCCCACCTTCACGGAAGTACCTTCTTTGCCGCGCATGCGGCCGATGGTGTCCGCCAACGTCGTGGTATTGACCGGCACCCCGTCGATGGTCGCGATGACATCGCCGGGCCGAATTCCCGCCACCGCGGCAGGAGAGCCGTCGAGCGGCGACACGACCACCACCTCGCCGTCCTCCATGGACACCTCGATGCCCACGCCGGAGTATTCCCCCGAGCTCGAGATCTTGATGTCGTCGTATTCGTCGCCGTCGAGGTACGCGGAATACGGATCGAGCGAGGACACCATCCCGCGTATGGCGGCCTGCAGCAATTGATGATCATCGACGGGTTCGACATATTCCCGCTCGACCCGCTCGAGCACTTCGGCCAACAGGCGCGCATCCTGCCACGGCACGTTCTGGTCCGGCGGAGGCGATTTCTCCGCCGCCCTGGCGCCGCCCGCCAGTCCGAGCGAGAGGCCGACCGATACGCCGAGCAACAGGAATGCGGCTTTGCGCGTTTTCGTGATCATCAGCCGCGCAGCATACGTGCGGGCGCGCCGTGCCGCCAGTTACGCCGCTCGCATCTCAAGGACTTCGCCTGAGCCAGTCCTTGGGATCGACCGGTTTGCGGCCCTCGCGAATTTCGAAATAAAGCTGCGGTGCGGCAGTCCCGGCGTCGCTCATCGCGGCAATCACATCCCCCGGCGCGACCGAGTCGCCCACGGACTTGTATAGAACCTCTGCGTGGCCGTAGAGCGTCAGGTAATTGCCGCCATGCGCAATGATCAGCAGCATTCCCATGCCTTGCAGCCAGTCGGCGTACACCACGCGGCCCGAGAACGGCGCGCGTACTTTGGCGCCGCGCGCCGTCTCGATCATCACGCCGTTCGGGTGCACCGCGGTCGGCGCCCCGTTGGTGCGGGTCTCGAGGTAGCGCACGATCATTTTTCCGGGCACCGGCCAGGGGAGCTTGCCGCGCCACTCGTCGAAATGCTGATGCGAATCGACCGGAAAATCCTGAAGCACGCGCGTGAGGTCGGCGACCAGGGCCTCCACCGCCTGCTCCTCTCGGTGCAGCCGCGCCAGTTCCTCGTGACCGCTTTGCACTTGCTCGCTGAGCGCGGCGAGAGCCGCGCCACGCTCGTGCCGTGCCCGCTCGAGATCGGATACTTCACGGCCGGCGTCGTCTCTCAAGGATTTGAGCTGCCCGGTCTGCTGATCGATCTCGGCGACCAGATCCTGCAAGTGAGCTTCCTCCGCGCCGATCTTGTCGATCTTCGCCGCGCGCTCCTTCGCGAAATAGCCGTAGTAGGTCAATGTCCGCCCGACCTCGGCCGGATTGGTTTGATTCAACAGGAGCCTCATCTCGTCGCTCCGTCCCAGCATGTACTCGCTGCGGACTTCCGCCGCGAGCGCGGCCCGCTCGGAATCGAGCGCCGCGCGGGTGCGGCTTTGCTCGGCACCCAGATCGCTGCGCTTGCGTTCCGCCGCCTCGACAGCGGCGTCGAGGCTCTCCAGCCGACGGCGCTTCTCCGTGACGCCGAGTTCCGCTTCGCGCAGGCGCGCGTTGAGCGCATCGCGCTGCTTGAGCTCGGCCCCCAGCCGGCCGGTGAGGTCGGCGATGCGCTCGCGCACGGCCGCGAGCTTGGCCTTCGCCTCGGCGGCGTCGGGCTTGGGGCCCGTGGCCGCCTCCCGGGAGCCGGCGGCATAGGACGCCGCGGCACACATGCCTATCGCAAGCGCGGCGAGGAGACGTAAGTGTCTGATGGTAGAGTTCACGGCGGATTGGAGGTCTCGGGGCGCAAGCATACAAGCCTTGTGCCCGCTGCTATACTTGCCCGCCCCAAATTCCCAAAGTTCCCCGGCATGCAGCGACTGTTCGAGTTCATTGGTCATCATCCGTTTCTCGCCGCAGGGGCGGTCGTGGCCGCCTTGGCGGTGATCGCCGTCGAGATCAAAGAGTATCTCCAGAAATTCGCCGCCCTCTCGGCCACGCAGGCGGTGCGTTTCATGAATCAGGGCGCGCTGATCCTCGACCTGCGGCCCCAGGAGGCCTTCGAGGCCGGCCATATCGGGGAAGCACGCAACGTGCCGGCCGCGGAACTCGAATCGCAGGCCGAGTCGTTGAAGAAGTGGCGGGATCGGACGGTCATTACGTATTGCGACAGCGGCGCGAACGGGGCCGGTGCCGCCCGGACGCTCGCGAAGCTGGGCTTCACCAAGGTGTTCAACCTGGACGGTGGCCTGAACGCCTGGATCAAGGACAACTTGCCGGTGGTCAAAGGCTCGAGCGGCGGGAAGGCCAAGTCCAAGTGAGCCAGCCGGTGATCGTGGTGTACGCGACCGGTTGGTGTCCGTACTGCCAGCGAGTGCGCGGGCTATTGACCAAGAAGGGACTCGAGTTCACGGAAATCGACGTGGACGAGGGTGGGAAGCTGCGCGAGGAGATGATCGTGCGCTCGGGCAGACGCACCGTCCCGCAGATTTTCGTCGGCGATAAGCACGTCGGCGGCTGCGACGACCTTTTTGCACTCGACGGCTCAGGCGAGCTCGATCGACTAATTCAGGGGGCTTGATGAACGATGTCAGTAATGTAGAGGCCGGATCGGCGGTGGCCGGCGTACAGGTTAGCTTGCAGAGCGTCTACTTGAAGGATTGCTCGTATGAATCGCCGAACGGTCCGCGGGTGCCGAACAACCAGACCTGGGAGCCGAAGTTCCAGCTCAACATGAACACCTCGACGGATGAGCTCGGGCCGGACGTACGCGAGGTACTGCTCACCATCACGCTGGAGGCGAAACAGGGCGACACCACGCTGTATCTGGTGGAGGTGAAGCAGGGCGGCGTTTTCGCCATTGCGGGCGCTTCGCCGGAAGACATGAAGCGCTTGATCGGGAGTTTCTGCCCGAGCGTCTTGTTCCCCTACGCGCGCGAGGTGATCTCGGACCTGATCACCAAAGGCGGATTCCCGAACTTCCTGCTCCCGCTGGTGAATTTCGACGCGCTGTTCGCGCAGGCGTCGGAGCAGCCGCCGCAGGGGTCGGGGCTCGTCAACTAGCGCACAGAGCTTCGAGCGGGCATCCTCGACCCATGCACAGCCCGCTTCTCGCCCCCATGACCGTGATCGGCGCCGGCTCCTGGGGCACGGCGCTCGCGATCCAGTGCGCGCGGGCCGGCCATCCCACCCGGCTCTGGGGCCGCGATGCGGCGCTGATCGACGCCATGCGGCGCGCGCGCCGCAACGAGCGCTACCTGCCGGATGCGCAATATCCGCCGAGCTTGGAACCCGTCGAGGATTTATCGCAGGCGCTCTCCGGCGCCCGCGATGTGCTCATCGCGGTGCCCTCGAGCGCCTTTCGCGACGTTCTCGTGGAAATCGGGCCGCACCTCGGCCCGGACGCGCGACTGTCGTGGGCGAGCAAGGGCTTCGAGCGCCATTCGGGACTGCTGCCACATCAGGTTGCCACCGAGGTGTTGGGCGAGCGATCGGGCGCGGTCTTGTCGGGTCCGACCTTCGCGCGCGAAGTTGGCGCGGGGCTGCCGACGGCGCTGACCGTGGCATCGCGCGACAGTGAGTTCGCCAAGGAGCTCGCGCTGCGGTTGTCGGGACCGAAGTTCCGCGCCTACACCCAGTCGGACATCGTCGGGGTAGAGGTGGGGGGCGCCGTCAAGAACGTGATCGCCATCGGCTCGGGAATCGCCGACGGCATGGGATTCGGCGCCAACACGCGCGTGGCGCTGATCACCCGCGGGCTTGCGGAGATGACGCGGCTCGGCGTCGCGCTCGGCGCACAGCGCGAGACGTTCATGGGTCTCGCGGCGCTCGGCGATCTCGTGCTCACCTGCACCGACGATCAGTCGCGCAACCGCCGGCTCGGGCTCGCGCTCGGCCGCGGCGGCTCGCTCCAGGATGCCCAGCGCTCCATCCGGCAAGTCGTCGAGGGCGTCACCGCGGCCTCCGCGGTGCGTCTCGTCGCCGAGCGCAAGCGGGTGGATATGCCGATCTGTCTCGAGGTGTATCGGGTCATGCACGAGGCGCGTCCGGTGCGCGACGCACTGCAGGCGCTCATGGGCCGAGAGGTGCGGTCGGAGACGGAGTGAGGGCGGCGAGTTTCGATATCGCCCCGCGCGCCATGTCGACGTAATGCCGGTCGCGCTCGATGCCGATGCTTCGGTAGCCGAGCGCATTCGCAGCGGCCAAGGTCGAACCGGATCCCGCGAAGGGATCGAGAATCACTCCGCTTCCCAAGGGCAGCGCCGCCCGCACCACCTGCCGTAGAAACGCCTGAGGTTTCAGCGACGGATGCGGCGCGATGCCGCGCTCGCTGCGCGGCGTCGGTTGCGAGGCAATGACGTCGCCGAAAGGCCGCGCCGCGCTGGGCCTTCGAAAGCCGCCCGTGCCCCATTTTCTCAGGTTGTCCTGGGCCCGGCCGTCGAGCGGATTCCGGAGGATCACCCAGGGTTCGAACATCGACCTCGGCATGACGCTCACATCGCCGAATTCAAGATGCGCATTCTTCGGGCGGTCTCCGCCGCGCATGGTCATCACGAGGCGCGCCAGGTAGCCCCTGATCTCCAGGCCCGCGCCGGTCATCGCATTCGCCACGACGTGCGCCAGCAGAGGGTTGCTCGCGACCAGCACGTGGGCGCCCGGTACCGTGACGCGCAGCGCGCATTTTCCGAAATCGAGGAAGAAATCATGCATCGCGGCGCGGTCCCGCGCAGTGAGCACCGTGAATCGGGGGAGCGGCGCGCGGCGGTGACCGTCGAAAGCGGGGGGAATGCGCCAGACGCCGCCGCGGCCACGGCGAAGCTTCGCCTGCTCCTCGGGCGAATATTCGAGAAGGCCGTAGGGCGGATCGGTGACGATGGCATGAATGGAGCGGGGCTCGCGCGCCCGCATCCACTCGAAGGCGTCGCCGTGAATCAGCGTGGCGCGCCCGACCCTCGAGGCCGCCGCCGCCCTCGGGACCACGCGCGCGGGCGCGCTCACGGCGCCGCCGCCCGTGTCGCGAAACCGAGCTGCCGCCATGCCTCGTACACCACCAGCGCCACCGCATTCGACAGGTTGAGACTGCGGCTCCCCGGCCGCATCGGAATATGGAGCGAGTGTTCCTCGCCGATCCGCTCGCGCAGCGTCGCAGGAAGGCCGCGCGTCTCCGGACCGAACAGCAGCGCATCGCCCGCGCGATACTCGACATCCGCGTAGCAACGGCGCGCTCCCGTCTCGACCGCGAGTATCCGCGCCCCGTCGAGCGCCTCGAAGCAGGATCCGATATCCGCGTGGACCTTGACTTGGGCGAGGTCGTGATAGTCGAGCCCGGAACGCTTCAAGCTCTTGTCATCCAGGCGAAAGCCGAGCGGCCTTACCAGATGGAGCGCCGCCCCCGTGTTGGCGCAAAGTCTGATCACGTTGCCGGTGTTGGGCGGGATTTCGGGCTCGAAGAGAACGATGTGGATCATCGATCGACGACGACGCGCTGCGTCGGGTAGGCGAATTCGACGCCGAGCCGCCGAAACTCCTCGATGATGCGGAAATTCACCGCCTGCTGCAGATCCAAGAGCGGGTTGAGCTTCGGCTGCTGAACGAAATACGAGAGCTCGAATTGCAGGGAGGAGTCGCCGAGTGCGGTGAGATGGCAGCGATCGAAGCGCACGTTCTGCTGCTCGCGAACGATGTGTTCGAGGAGCTTGGGTATCGCCTGGAGCTTGTCCGCGGGCGTCGCGTAATCCACACGAATGGTCGCGAGCGCCCGCTGCTCCGGCGCACGGCCGAAGTTGCGCACCCGACTTTTGAGGATGTCGGCGTTCGAGAGGATGATCTGCTCCCCGGTGTCGCTGCGTAGCCGGGTGCTCTTGATGCCGATGCGTTCCACGCTGCCCGCGAAGGCGTCGATCACCAATCGGTCGCCGACCACGAACGGCTTGTCCAGGGCGATGGACAAGGAGGCGAGCAGATCGCCGAGCACGCTTTGCAGCGCAAGCGCCACGGCGACGCCGCCCACCCCCAAGCCGGCGAGCAGCGCGGTGATGTTGATGCCGAGGTTTTCGAGCGCGACCAGCGTCAGGAGCGACCAGATCAACAGGTGCGCGACGAACGTGATGATCTCGAGGGAGCCGGCGAACGTGCGGTCCGGGCCGCGCTCCATTTCCTTGAGTTCCAGGTAGAACTTGAGGGACCGCGCCGCCCATAAGCCGACCTGCAGCAGGAGCAGCACCACCAGGACGTCATCGACGGCGCGTTGAACCTTGGGCGGAAAGGTCAGCTCCTCTTGACCCGCATAGAGGGCGAGCGCCAGCACGAAGAACTGTTTGGTATGGCCGAGCAGATAAAAAGTCAGCCGCACCGCCATCGGATGGCCGGCCGCGGAGTATCGCTGGTAGCGTGAGAAGATCGCGCGCCGCAGGACGGACAATCCGACCCAGGCGGCCGCCGCCACCAGACCGGCGCCGATCCAGTCGGCGAGCGAATTGCTGAAGAAGATGTGCTCGGAGAGCCCCAGCGTTTTCTTGAGAAAGTCAGCCATGATGGGGCACGATTATGGGCTAGCTCACGTCCTCCATGCCCAGTTCCTTCATCTTGCGCGAGAGCGTGTTGCGGCCCCAGCCCAGGAGCTTCGCCGCATTTTGCTTGAGGCCGTCCGCCTTGCGCATCGCTGCGCGGATCAAGATGCGCTCCACCTCGGGCACCGCTTGGTCGAGCAGGCGGCGTGTGCCTGAATCGAGCTCGCGCTCCGCCCAGTACGAAAGCTTGGCGGTCCAGTCGTGGTTGGCGGAGCGACCGGCCTGGACGCCGCCCAAGTCGGCGGGAATGTCCTCGGTCCGGATCTCGCGGCCGGGAGCGGTCACGGTCAGCCGGCGGCAGGCGTTGACGAGTTGACGCACGTTGCCGGGCCAGTCGAAGGTCACCAGCGCGGTCTCCGCAGGCGGGGTCAATAATTTCGGCTCGACGCCGAGCTCCTGGCCCGCGACGCTCAGATAGTGATGCAGAAGCTCCGGAATGTCTTCACGCCGTTCGCGCAGCGGCGGAATCTCGATGCGGATCACGTTCAGCCGGTGCAGCAGATCCTCGCGGAAATGCTCCGACTTCACCCGCTGCTCGAGATCCTGATGGGTCGCCGCGATCACGCGCACGTCGACTTTGACGGGCGTTTGGCCTCCGACCCGGTAGAACTCGCCCTCGGCCAGGACGCGCAGCAGCCGGGTCTGAAGCGCGGGCGACATATCGCCGATCTCATCGAGAAAAAGCGTGCCGCCGTCGGCCTGCTCGAAGCGGCCTCGGCGCAGCGCGTCGGCGCCGGTGAACGCGCCTTTCTCGTGACCGAACAGTTCCGACTCCAACAGATCCGCCGTGAACGCCGCGGTGTTGAGCGCGACGAAGGCCTTGCTGGAGCGCGGACTGTGGCGGTGCAGAGCGCGCGCGACGAGCTCCTTTCCCGTGCCTGACTCGCCGGTGATGAGCACCGTCATGCTGGAGCGGGACAACCGGCCCACCGCGCGAAACACCTGCTGCATGGCAGCGGCCTGACCGAGAAGCTCGGGAATGCTCCGCCGCGCGGCGTCGGCGTCGATCGACACGGTCGCCTGCTGCGCGGCGCGGCGCACCAGGTCGACGGCCTTGTCGATGTCGAAGGGCTTCGGCAGATACTCGAATGCTCCGCCCTGATACGAAGCCACGGCGGCATCCAGATCGGAGTGCGCGGTCATGACGATGACCGGCAGCCCGGGGCGCGACACTTGAATTTCCTTGAGCAGCTCCAAGCCGCTTTTACCCGGCATGCGGATGTCCGTCATCAGCACATCGGGGGCCTCGGAGCGCAGCGCCGTCAGCGCGTTGTCTGCCTGATCGAAACAGCGTGCGGACATGCCGCTGCCTTTCAGCGCCTTTTCGAGCACCCAGCGGATTGAGGCATCGTCATCGACCAGCCAGACCTGAAGCGCCTTCGAGTTCATACACCGTCCATTGGAAGATAAATCACGAATATCGTCCGGCCCGGCGCGCTGTCGAACTCGATCAGGCCGCCATGACGGCTGACCAGATCCTGCGCGATACCGAGCCCTAACCCGGTGCCGTCCGCGCGGCCGGATACCAGGGGGTAGAAAATCGTGTCGCGGATTTCCGGCGCCACGCCGGGGCCGTTGTCCTCGAACTGAATCGAAGCCACCAAGCGGTGACCGCGTCCGCCGATGCCCACATTCCCGGCCACCCGGGTACGCAGCGTCAGCCGCGGGTTGTCCACCCGGCCGCCCGAGAGCGCCTGGATGGCGTTGCGGCCGAGGTTCAGCATCGCTTGAATGATGTGGTTCGGATCCAGCGTGAGCGGCGGCAGGCTCGGGTCATAGTCGCGATCCACGGTCACCCCTTCGGAGGCCTCACTGCGCAACAGGTGGTACACGCGCTCCAAGAGCTCGTGCACGTTGATGAGCTGCTTCGCCGGCGGGCGCCCCGGGCCGAGCATGGAGTCGAGCAAATTAGTGAGGCGGTCGGCCTCTGAGATGATGACGCGCGTGTATTCGCGCAGCGCGGGGTCGAGGAGTTCGCGCTCGAGCAGCTGCGCCGCGCCGCGCAGCCCGCCCAATGGATTTTTGATCTCGTGCGCGAGCTGGCGAACCATGAGACGGCTGCCGCCCAACTGCGCGAGGAGCGCGTTCTCGCGGGTCAGCCGCTTGTGTTGGGTGATGTCCTCGATTTCCAGGAGCAGGCACACGCCGGTCGAGCCGAGCGTGGCCTCCGTGACAGCACAGTCGAGAATCCGGTCGGTGCCGCCCGGGGCGGGCCACGAGAGCTCGCGTTGCACCACGCCTTCGCCACCGTGCTTGGCGCGCTCGAACAGCGGCAGCAGGGTTTCGGCGCCGCGGCTAAGATCGGTTATTTTGCGGCCGAGCGCTTGATTCGGCGACAGCCCGAGGAGCGTCTGCCCGGCGGCATTCAGATAGATGACGTGAAAATCATGATCGAGCACGAAAACGCCGGTCGCCAGGCAATCGAGCAGCTCAGTCCCCTCGATGTGCAGCGCCTGCAATTTGAGCTCAGCGGCCAAGCGATGCGCGCCGGCCGCGAGGAGTTACTTGTGCTGGGGCGACAGGGTGCTCGGCCGCAGCACGTTGAAGGTCACCGGGTCGGCGCTCTTGGTTTGTCCCGACTCGGGGTCGGTATACGTCGCCCCCAAGGTATAAATCCCGCGAGCGGTCGTGAGCGCCGGCGGCAGAGTGAAGAACATTGCATCCGCGCCCTCGATCACCGGAGCGCCGTTCAACGTCCAAGTGACGGAGAACGGATGACCCGGTTTGGGTGCAGGCTCCACCGACAGCGCGGCCGTCACGCTGTCTTCGCCGGAGAAGGTTTGCTCGCGCGCCGGTGAAGTGATGGACACTTGGATATCGGCAACCGTGGCGGCTTTCGGCGCGGCCTGCGCCGTGTTGTTCGGCGCCGGGTCGCTCAGGACCCCATGGTTCGAGCCCGACGAGGTCACGATCCTCTCCGCACCCTCCACCGGTTGATCCGAAAAATGCACCACGCCGTCGGTATCGATCCATTTGTAGACGACCGCCGCGCGCAGCGCGAGCGGGGCCGAGAGGATCGGGACCAAGCCGAGAGCAAGCCATGTTCGGCACAGGCGCATAAGTCCAAAGCATAGTCCTATCGCCTCCCGGCCTCAAAAGCAGGTGACGGCGGCGTGACCGCCGTCACCCTTGTCCTCCCTCTGGGGGTCAAACACACCTCTACAAGCTGTAGTACATCTCCAGTTCGATGGGGTGCGTGGTCATGCGCAGACGCGTGACTTCCTTCATCTTCAGCTCGATGTAGGCGTCGATCAGGTCGTCCGTGAATACCCCGCCGGCCTTCAAGAAGCCTCGATCCCGGTCCAAATAATCGAGCGCCATGTCGAGGGAGTGGCACACGGTCGGAATTTTCTTGTCCTCCTCGGGCTCCAGGTCATACAAATCCTTGTCCGCCGGGTCGCCGGGATGGATCTTGTTCTGGATGCCATCGAGTCCGGCGAGCAGCATGGCCGCGAACGCGAAGTAGGGATTGGCGGTCGCGTCCGGGAAGCGCACCTCGATGCGGCGTGCCTTCGGGTTGGACACCCAGGGAATCCGTATCGAGGCCGAGCGGTTGCGGGCCGAATAAGCCAGCTTTACCGGCGCCTCGAACCCGGGCACCAAGCGCTTGTAGCTGTTGGTGCTCGCGTTGGTGAACGCATTGATGGCGCGGGCGTGCTTGATGATGCCGCCGATGTAGTAGAGCGCGATATCGGACAGGCCGCCGTATTTGTCGCCGGCAAACAGCGCTTTTCCATCCTTCTGCAGCGATTGATGCACGTGCATGCCGCTGCCGTTGTCGCCGACGATGGGCTTCGGCATGAAGGTCAGCGTCTTGCCGTAGCCGTGCGCCACGTTCTGCAGCGCGTACTTGAGGATCTGCACCTCGTCGGCTTTTTTGGTCAGCGTATTGGCGGCGACGTTGATTTCACCCTGGCCCGCGGTGGCGACTTCGTGGTGATGCACCTCGAACTTCAAGCCCATTTCCTCGCAGGCAAGCGACATAGCCGTGCGGATGTCCTGCTGCGAGTCGGTCGGGGGAACCGGGAAATACCCGCCCTTCACGCCGGGGCGGTGCCCTTTGTTGCCGTCCTCGTAGTCCTTGCCGGAATTCCAGGCACCTTCGTAGGAATCCACCTCGTAAGAGCAGCCGTTCATGCTCGAGCTGATTTTCACGTTGTCGAAGATGAAGAATTCGTTCTCGGGGCCGAACAAGGCGGAGTCGGCGATCCCGGATGATTTCAGGTAGGCCTCGGCGCGCTTCGCGAGCGAGCGCGGATCGCGCTCGTAACCCTGCATGGTCATCGGTTCGATGACATCGCAGCGCAGATTGACCGTGGTCTCCTCGTAGAACGGGTCGATCACGGCGGTCGACGGGTCGGGCATCAAAATCATGTCCGACTCATTGATACCCTTCCAGCCGGCGATCGACGATCCATCGAACATCTTGCCGTCGGTAAAGAACCCCTCATCCACCAACCGGGTCGGGATGGTGACGTGTTGTTCTTTGCCGAGGGTGTCAGTAAAGCGGAGATCGGCGAACTTGGCCTCTTTTTCGTTAATTAATTTTAGAACATCGGCGGGAGTCATTTGCGTCCTCGCGAATTGGTAACTAGGACCGGCCCAGCGCCGGGTTCCCCGATAGTGCAGGTTGTGTGCCAGAACGGTGCGTATACGGATCAAGCACTTGCATCAGCCGGCAGCGCCTCCGTGCACCATGGTAGAGCAGGTTCGGTGGATTATGCATTAAATTGGTGCGCCGATGGTCAAAATCGGATTTCTTGCCGGAAGTCGCGGGCCGGGGAGCACGGCGAACGATCCATATCAGTGCAGCGCCGCGTCGCTTTTGCAACGCAGGACAGGCCCAGCGAGGGCTCGCTATACTCGCGCGAATGGCCAAATCGTTGAACACGCCGCCGCGCACCTTTCAGGACCTGATTTTCGCGCTGCAGAGCTACTGGGCAGAGCGGGGGTGCGTCATTCTGCAGCCCTATGACATGGAAATGGGCGCGGGCACCTTTCATCCGGCGACATTTTTGCGCGCCGTCGGGCCGGAACCGTGGAGTGCGGCGTACGTGCAGCCTTCGCGCCGGCCCACCGACGGCCGCTACGGCGACAACCCGTTCCGGCTCCAGCACTACTACCAGTTTCAGGTGGCCATCAAGCCGTCGCCCGACGATTTCCAGGAGCTCTATCTGGGCTCGCTGCGCTCGCTCGGCTTCGACCCCCTGGTGCATGACATCCGCTTCGTGGAGGACAACTGGGAATCGCCCACGTTGGGCGCGTGGGGCCTCGGCTGGGAGGTCTGGCTCAACGGCATGGAGGTATCGCAATTCACCTACTTCCAGCAGGTCGGGGGCTTGGATTGCCGCCCGGTGATGGGCGAGATCACCTACGGGCTCGAGAGGCTGGGGATGTACATCCAAGGCAAGGAAAGCATCTTCGACATCGTCTGGACCGAAGGCCCGTTCGGCGCAATCACGTATGGCGACGTATTCCATCAGAACGAGGTCGAGCAGTCGGCCTATAACTTCGAAAAGGCGGACACCGCAGTGCTGCTGCGTCAATTCGAGACGCACGAGATCGCGTGCCAAAGCCTGCTCGCGGACAATTTGGTGCTGCCGGCCTATGAACAGATGGTGAAGGCCTCGCATTCCTTCAATCTTCTGGATGCCAGACGCGCCGTCTCGGTGACGGAACGCCAGCGCTACATCCTGAGAGTGCGCACCTTGGCGCGCGGGGTTGCCGAGGCCTACTTGGGCAGCCGCGAGGCACTCGGCTTCCCGCTGCTCAAGAACACGGGCCCGCGAGCGGCGTGATGGACAAGCGCGACCTGTTGTTCGAGCTGCGCACGGAAGAGCTGCCGCCACGCACGCTTCAGGCTCTCTCGACCGCTTTGACCGAGGGCATCGTCAAAGGGCTCGACAGCGCCGGCATCGCGCACGGCAAGGTGCGCGGGTTCGCGACGCCGCGCCGTCTCGCCGTACTCGTCTCCGCCTGCGCCGAGTCGGCACCCGATCGGCAGGTGGAACGGCGCGGACCGCCGGTTGCGAACGCGTTCGATGCCGCCGGAGCGCCCACCCAGGCTGCCAGTGCCTTCGCCCGCAATTGCGGCGTCGCGCAGGAGGCGCTGGAGCGGCTGGTGACCGACAAGGGCGCCTGGCTGGTCTATCGCGGCACGGAGCGGGGCGCTTCGACCACGGCGCTGCTCGGCGGAATCATCAATGCGGCCATCGCCGCACTGCCGATCGCCCGGCGCATGCGCTGGGGAACGCGCAGTGTGGAGTTCGTGCGCCCGGTTCACGGCGCCGTTCTCTTATACGGCGAGCAGGTCGTGCCGGTCGAAGTCCTCGGCCTCACCACCGACCGAGTGACCGTCGGCCATCGATTCCACGCTCCTCGTCCTATGTCGCTCAAATCGGCGAAGTCGTACGAATCGCGTCTGAAGGGCGCGAAAGTCATCGCCGATTTCGCGCTGCGGCGACAGACGGTGCGCGCCGGCGTCGCGGCGGCGGCGCAGGCCGCCGGCGGCGTCGCGTTGATCGAAGATGATCTGCTCGACGAAGTGACGGCACTGGTCGAATGGCCCGTGCCCGTTGTCGGCCGTTTCGAACAGCGCTTCCTGGCACTTCCACGGGAAGTGGTCATTGCCACCATCCAGGACCATCAACGCTATTTTGCCGTGGAGGGACCGGGCGGCACGCTCACCGGCGGGTTCGTGACGGTCGCCAACATTCAAAGCCGCGAGCCCGACCGGGTGCGGGAGGGCAACGAGCGCGTGGTGCGCCCGCGCCTCAACGATGCGGCGTTCTTCTGGGACCAAGATCGTAAGGTTCCGCTCGCGTCGCGTGCGGCGGAACTGAAGAGCGTGACGTTCCAGGCCAAGCTGGGCAGCTATGCAGAGAAGACCGCGCGGGTGAAGGAGCTCGCCGTCATGATCGCGCAGCGAATCGGCGCGGGCCCCGAGGTCGGCACGGCGGCCGAGCTTGCGAAGGCCGACCTGCTGACCTCCATGGTGGGCGAATTCCCGGAGCTTCAGGGCATCATGGGACGCTATTACGCTGAGGCCGAAGGGTACCCTGCGGAGATCGCGCGGGCGATCGAGGAGCACTACCGGCCGAGGTTCGCCGGTGATTCGCTGCCCTCTACCAAGACCGGCCAGGCGCTCGCCCTGGCCGACAAGATCGACACGCTGGCCGGCATCTTCGCCATCGAGCAACGGCCGACCGGCGCGAGGGATCCTTTCGGGTTGCGCCGGGCGGCACTCGGGGTACTCAGGATCTTGCTCGAGTCTCGTCTCGATCTGGATCTCGACGCGCTGATCGCGGCGTCCGCGGCTGCACAACCGGTGCAGCGACCCGAGACCTGCCGGGAGGTCTCGGACTTCATCGGCGAGCGCTTGCGCGGGCTGCTGATCGAGCGCGGGGAGGGCGTCACGACGGAAATGGTCGATGCCGTATTCGCGCATCGGCCGGTGTCGCCCATCGACGCCGAGTCACGGCTTCGCGCGCTCAAGGAGTTCTCGCTGCTGCCGGAGGCCGGAGTGTTGACGGCGATCAACAAGCGCATCGGCAACATCTTGAAGAAGGCCGCGCCGGACAAGACCGCAGCGGTGCAGGCAAGGCTGTTCAGCGACGCGGAGGGCGCCGAGGCGCGCCTGCACCGCGCCGTCGGCGAACTCGCAGCTACCATCGACGGCGCGCTCGCGGGGCGCCGCTATGCCGACACTTTGAAGGCGCTGATCGGCCTGCGAGCCCCGGTCGATGAATTTTTCGAGCACATCATGGTGATGGATGAGAATCTCGAGCGGCGTGCGAACCGGCTCGCGCTGCTTCGCGATGTGCAGCGCTTGCTCGGCAGCGTCGCCGATCTGTCGCGCCTGCCCGGTTAGACCGCGGTGCAACTCCTGCGGTCGCTGCTGTTCACCGCCTATTTGATGATGTCGGCCTGCGCCTGGGGCGGCTTCATGGCCCTGTGCTTCTTCCTCCCGCATCGCACGCAGTTCGCGCTGGGACGCGCCTGGGCCCGATGCAGTCTCTGGATGCTGGACCGGCTCTGCGGCCTCAGCTTCACGGTGGAGGGTCGGGAGCGAATTCCCTCCGGCAACCACATCGTGATGTGCAAGCACACCTCGGCGTGGGAGACGGTCGCGCTCTTCGTCATCTTTCCCCCTCAGGTTTGGGTATTGAAGCGCGAGCTGCTGTGGATTCCGCTCATGGGTTGGGGGCTCAAGCTATTGCGACCCATTGCCATCGACCGCAGCGCGGGCCATCGGGCCGTCAATCAGGTGCTCGAGCAGGGCAAGGAACGGCTCGCCGACGGCCTCTGGATCATCATTTTTCCCGAGGGCACCCGGGTGGTTGTCGGCGAGACGCGCAAGTACGGGCTGAGCGGCGCGCTGCTCGCATCGGCGGCCGAGAGGCTGGTGGTTCCGGTAGCGCACAACGCGGGGGTGTTCTGGCCCCGCCGCGGGATTCTGAAAAAGCCCGGCACCATCCGCGTCGTCATCGGCGACCCAATCCGCGCTTCCGGAAGAGATCCCCTGGACGTAAACGAGGACATTCGCCAGGCCATCGAGGGGGGGTTGAGCCGCATCGCAAGCGCGGCGGCCTGAGAGCGGCCGGGCCGGGCGGGCGCCGCGTGTGACGGGGTTCTCGAATGCCCTGTTGGGAGACCCGGGGGGATCTCTCCGCAGCCATTCATGCAAACCCTCAAGGAAGCTGAAGGGTGGCCGTTAAGGGTGATGGTGAGCCAATAACAGGAAACGCCGTGCTCGAGCCCCTGAAGAATAAACTCTCTCTCGCCTCCAATTTTCCGACTCCTCCCGCCATCGCTCTCCAGATCGTCGCGCTCGCCGGCGATCCGGAAATCGACGTGGGCAAGGTCGCCTCGACGATCAGCAAGGACCCTGGCCTTACGGCGAAGGTATTGCGGGTGGCGAATTCCCCTCTCTATTCGAAGCGCCGGAGAAGCGAGAACCTGCGTCAGGCGCTTGTCGCACTCGGGCTCAATGCCGCGACCACGCTCGCGCTCAGCTTTTCGCTGGTCTCGACCTACAAGCGCGGGACGGGCGCGGGAATCAACTACGCGCGCTACTGGCGGCGCGCCATTTTGGGCGCCTCGGCCGCGCGCAGCTTCGGCGCCCTCACAGGCGTACGGTCGCCGGAGGACATTTTTCTGGCCGCACTGCTGCAGGACATCGCCATCCTCGGCGTGGACCGGGTTCAACCCGACTTCTACTGCGCGCTGCCCGCGGAAGCGACGCATGCTGAAATCGCCGCCCATGAGATGTCGCTCCTCGGCACCGATCATGCGGCGCTCGGCAGCTGGCTTCTGCGGCAATGGAGACTTCCCGAAGCGCTGTGCGCGACCGTCGAGGCGAGTCACGATCCCGCTTCCGCCGCCGACGCGGTCGGTGTCGCCGCTCGTTGTGTGGCGGTCGGCAGCGAATGCGTCGAATTTTTGTTGGCGCACCCGGGCGGTGCGGACGTTCAGCCTCTCGCCGCTCACGCGCTCGCGTGGCTCGGAATCGGCGGCGAGGAACTCGCCCAGGTGATGACCACGCTGGTCGCCGAGATCCCGGAGATCGAGCGGCTGTTCGACACGGCCATTCTGGAAGCCGAGGTCGCCGCCGCGATTCTGGATCAGGCGCGGGAAATCCTCACCATCCGCAACTTGCAGGCCATCGACCAAGTCAGCTCGCTCCGCGAGACTGCCGAGCATTTGGAGGCTCGCACCACGGCGCTCGAGGACCGGCAGCGCCGCGATCCTCTGACGGGGTTATTCAATCGCGGCTTTCTCGACGATACGCTGCACCGGGAGTTCGGCAACGCGATCGCCGGACGCTGGCCCTTGAGCATCGTGTTTGCGGATCTCGACCGGTTCAAGCAGGTCAACGATACCCACGGCCACCCCACCGGCGATTCGGTGCTGATCGAAACGGCGCGATTGTTCATGAGCGCCGTGCGGGAGAGCGATTACGTCGCACGCTACGGCGGCGAGGAGTTCGTGCTCGTGCTGCCGGGGCTCGCGACGGAAGGAGCGATTGCCATCTGCGACCGGATTTTGATGAAACTCCGGGGCGCCCGGCACCAGGTGGCCGGCGGCAGCATTCGTGTGACGGCCTCGCTCGGCCTCGCGACCCTGGATACACCCCCCGCGTTCAAGCGCGTGTCGGAGTTGATCGAGGCCGCGGACCGCTGCGTCTACGCGGCCAAACGCGGGGGCCGCGACCGTTTGGTGTGCTTCGATTCGGCGCGCTCGACCAACTCGGCGGTCGGATGAACGCGGCGGCGACGCCGCTCTCGTCTCAAATATCCAGGTTGGATACGTGCAGGGCGTTCTTCTCGATGAACTCGCGCCGCGGTTCGACGGCATCGCCCATCAAGGTGGTGAATATGTCGTCCGCGGCGACCGCGTCCTCGATGCGCACCTGCATGAGGCGGCGTGTCTCGGGATTGATGGTCGTATCCCACAGCTGCTCGGGATTCATCTCGCCCAGGCCCTTGTAGCGTTGGATGCTCTGGCCCTTCTTCGCCTCGTCGAACAGCCAGCCGATCGCCGCCTTGAAGCTGCCTATTTCCTGGCGCGCTTCGCCGCGCCGGACGAAAGCGCCCTGACCGATGAATTCGCTCAAGGTGGCTGCCAACTCGGCGATGCGCAGGTACTCGGCTGAGTCGAAGAACTCGCGGGGAATATGCTTCTCCGAGGAGAGCCCGTGCTCGAGCCGCGTCAGGTCGATACGATGACCGCCGGCGGCGAGCGTATGAACGGACACTCGATAGCGGCGCGAGACATCATCGAGCGCATTCAATTTGATCTCGAGATTGCGGCACCAATCCTTGAGATCGTCGAGACGGTCGAACGCTTCGGTGGTCAGCGTGGGCACGTACAGGAGCTGCTCGAGGAATCGCTCGTCGTAGCGGCGCGCCCAGCGCTTGACGATGGCTTGAACCTCGACGTACTTGCGTGCCAGCGCCTCCAGCGCGGGACCCGACAGCGGCGGCGCCTCCGCGTTAACGTGCAGGGCCGCACCGTCGATGGCGGTGCCGAGCAGCAGTGCGTTCAATTCTAGGTCGTCCTTGACGTAGTACTCCTGCTTGCCTTTCTTCACTTTGTAAAGCGGCGGCTGCGCGATGTACACGTGACCGCGCTCGATCAGCACCGGCATCTGCCGGTAGAAGAACGTCAGCAACAACGTGCGGATGTGCGAGCCGTCCACGTCGGCGTCGGTCATGATGATGATGCGGTGATAGCGCAGTTTGTCCACGTTGAAATCATCGCGGCCTATGCCGCAACCGAGCGCCGTGATCAGCGTGCCGACCTCGACCGAGGCGAGCATCTTGTCGAAGCGAGCCTTCTCGACGTTCAGGATCTTTCCCTTCAGAGGGAGGATCGCTTGCGTTCGGCGATCGCGTCCCTGCTTCGCGGATCCGCCGGCGGAGTCGCCCTCGACCAGGAACATCTCGGAGAGCGCGGGATCTTTTTCTTGACAGTCCGCGAGCTTGCCCGGCAAGCCGGCGATGTCGAGCGCGCCCTTCCGGCGCGTCATCTCGCGCGCCTTGCGTGCGGCTTCGCGCGCGTACGCAGCTTCCAGAATCTTGTTGACGATCGCGCGGGCCTCCTGCGGATGCTCCAGCAGGAATTCCTCCAATCGTTGCGCGACCACCGATTCGACCACGCCCTTCACTTCGGATGACACCAGCTTGTCTTTCGTCTGCGAGGAGAACTTCGGATCGGGCAGCTTCACGGACAAGATCGCCGTCAGTCCTTCGCGCGCGTCATCGCCGGTCGTGGCGATCTTTTCCTTCTTCGCTGCGAGCTCTTTCTCGATGTACTTGTTGAGCGTGCGCGTGAGCGCCGCACGATAGCCTGCGAGATGCGTGCCGCCATCCTTCTGCGGGATGTTGTTCGTGTAGCAGTACATGCTCTCTTGGTAGGAGTCGTTCCACTGCATCGCCACTTCGACCTGCGTATTGCCTTCGCGAGTCTGGAACCACAGCACCGAGGGATGTACCGGCGTCTTGCTCCGGTTCAGGAAGCTGACGAAGGCGGAGAGCCCTCCTTCGTGCTGAAACACTTCGCTCCTTTCGTCCCGCTCGTCGACCAGCTCGATGCGCACGCCGGAGTTCAAGAACGAAAGCTCCCGCAGGCGCTTGGCGAGCGTTTCGTAGTTGAACGAAATGTGGGTGAAGATCTGGCTGCTGGGCTTGAAGCGCAGCGTGGTGCCGCGCTCCTCGGTATCGCCGATGGCCGCGAGCGGCGCCTGCGGTTCGCCGAGTCGATATTCCTGCCGGTGGAGTTTTCCGTCGCGGCGAATGTTCAGCTCGAGAAAGTCCGACAGCGCATTCACCACGGAGACACCGACACCGTGGAGGCCGCCGGAGACTTTGTAGGAGCTGTCGTCGAATTTGCCGCCCGAATGCAGCACGGTCATGATGACCTCGGCGGCGGAGACCCCCTCCTCGCTGTGGATATCGACAGGAATTCCACGGCCGTTGTCCGTGACCGTAACCGACTCGTCGGCATGGATCGTGACCACTACGCGGTCACAATAGCCGGCCAAGGCCTCGTCAATGGCGTTGTCCACCACCTCGAACACCATATGGTGCAGACCGCTGCCGTCATCGGTGTCTCCGATGTACATTCCGGGGCGTTTTCGGACGGCGTCGAGACCTTTTAAGACTTTGATTTTACTGGAATCGTAGACGTCGTTATCGGCCATGAATGGATCCTGCTGAGTGACCGCCTATTCTATCAGTTGTGCGCGTAAAACACGAGTCTTGGCCGTCCGATAAATGCTGTCGATTCAATGAGTTATATAGGGGAGCGCAATGCCGACCCGCAGCCTCGCGGCGGCGGCGCGGCGAGAAGCCGCGGGAGCCTACGGCCGTGGGCCGCTCACAGCGTTTCTGGCGACATTGGGGACATTCAGGGCTTGACCGGCCCACCGGCGCGGGAGGTATATAGCTCGTGGGTGCGAGACTGCTCAGGCCAAGGATGGCGGCCAAGCTGGTCGTGCGAAAGGCGTGAAGATGCGGGCGGGACGAGCGGGCCTGTCGTGTCGCCGCTTTGGTGCTTGTGGGGCGGAGGCGGGAGTGTCGGCCGCATCCGAGGCTAGCTGTCAGCAGCTGGCCAGCGCGAGCCCACCCCCGGAGGACCGGACTTCTGGATCTCGGCGCGGGGCGTCGCCTTCCGCCCTCCTCGGCCCGGGCCACATTCTGGAACATGGAAGCGCCCCGCCGTCTGCGAAGCCTATGAGAGGGTGGAAATGTTCCACGTGGAACGATGATGGTTGTGCTTGCAGGGCGCGACCCGCCACCCGACGCGACTCTCCCGTCGCACCCGTCATTCTCCGAAGATCGCTCCTTGCTCCAGCCGATAGCGCCGTCCCGGGCGACCAAAGGCACCGAATTCCGTCACGTCCTTGTTCAAGGTGGTGACCACCAATTGCAATGGTTGGGCGCGAACCTCGGCGATAAACGCGGTCAGCCGGTCCATATCGAGCTCCGCTGCCGGGTCGTCGAGCAGCAGCACGGGGCGCGCGGCCGCATCCTCCTTGAGGAGCTTGATCTGGGAAATCAGCAACACGGCGGCCAGCAGCTTCTGCTGGCCCCGGGAAATACGATCACGCGCCGGCACGCCGTCCAGCTTGATGGTGAGTTCGGCGCGCTGCGGCCCCACTTGAGTGGATCCGAGCTCCTGATCGTGGCGCCAGCTTCGCTCCAGGGCCTGCGGGAATTCCAGCTCCCGCAGCCAGCCCGGGCGGTAGCCAAGCGACAACTCCATCCCCAGAAGGCTCTCGGCCACCTGCTTCGCAATCGGCGCGAGCAACTCCACGTAGCGCGACCGGGCATCGGTGAGTAACCCGGCGTACCGACTGAGTTCAGCATCCCAGGCGGAAACCAGCGCCACCGGCTGCCCTGATCGTAGGGCAGCATTTCTCTGCCGAAGGACCTGATGGTATTTCTGCCAATGGCCGACGAAGCTTGGTTCCACGTGGAACACTCCCCAGTCGAGGAATCGTCGGCGACGGCTCGGACCTTCCTCGATCAGCCGATGGACCTCGGGGTCAATGATCTGGACAGGAAGCGCGGCGGCGAGGTCCGCCAGCGATTCCACCCGTTGACCACCGAGACGCGCCTGAACGCCTTTGGCCGACGCCTCGACACCGAGCGTGACCCGCCGAACGGCGTCATCCGTCTCGCCGAAGACGATGAGCCGGTCGGCTCCCGTCCGAATGAGATGCTCCAACCGCCGCGTGCGAAACGAGCGTCCGCGGCCGAGCACATAAATGGCCTCCAGTAAGCTGGTCTTGCCGGAGGCGTTAGGTCCGCTGATAAGCGTGAATTGGCTATCGAACTCGATGTCACCTTGATGCAAGCAGCGGACATCCGTTACTTGCATCCGGCGCAGCGCCATTCGATCAGAGCCTCATGGGCATGACGACATAGCGGGCGCTGGAAGCACCGGGCGAGCGGATCAAGCAGCTGCTGTTACTGTCCGTGAGCCCCAATTCGACTTCCTGTCCGTCGATGGCTGCCAGCGCATCGAGCAGATAATTGACGTTGAAGCCCACTTCGAGGTCAGCGCCGTCATAACTGACCTCGATCTCCTCCTCGGCCTCTTCCTGTTCCGGATTATGCGCTTGCACCGTGAGCGCGTTTTTCTTCACGGTAATGCGAATGCCCCGATATTTCTCATTCGACAAAATGGCCGTGCGCTGCAAGGCCTGCCGCAAGATATCTCGGTCGGCACGAATCGCCGAGGCCGGCGCGGCGGGAATGACCCGGGAATATTCCGGAAACCTGCCATCAATGAGCTTCGATGTAAACCGAATGTCGCCGATCTGCGCCCGAACATGATTCGTTCCAATCGCGACCGCCGCGGTTCCGTCATCAGTCAGGATGCGTTGCAACTCGAGTACCCCTTTGCGGGGAATGATCACTTGCTGGGGCGCTTTGGCGCGTTGCTCCAGGCTGGACTCGCAGAGTGCCAAGCGATGGCCGTCGGTCGCCACGGCCCGCAGGGTCTGATTGTCGATCTCCAAGAGCATCCCGTTGAGGTAGTAGCGCACGTCCTGCTGCGCCATGGAAAAATGCGTTTTTTCCAGCAAACGGCCGAGTTCCTTGCGCGGAACTTCCACCGTTTGCTGGGAGTTGATGTCCTCAATCACCGGAAATTCAACTGCCGGCAGGGTGGATAGGCTGAAACGGCTGCGCGCGGCCTTGATGACCACCTTCTCGCCCTCCACGCTCAGCGATACCGACGACTTCTCGGGCAACGCACGCAGGATGTCCAAAAACTTTCTGCCGGGCACCGTGATATCGCCGGATTGCTGGACACTCACGTCGGTGGCTGCGACCAGTTCAACTTCCAGATCCGTCGCGGTAATCGACAATCGACCCTCGGATACGCCGAGCAACACGTTCGCCAACACCGGCATGGTCTGCCGTCGTTCCACGACGCCGATGACCGCCTGCAAGGGCGCCAATAACTTCTCCCGTTCGACCGTCAATTTCATGCGCTCACCCATCTAATTCTTAAAGATATATATTCTTAAAGACATTAATTACTATGATTATGAGGGCGGCAGCTTTCTGTGGATAACCCAATAAGTCCCTTCATAATCATTTAGTTAGCTCCATCCCTAATCCTGTAGGAATGCTCTGACACAACAAGGGCATCCTGTAGTGGACCTGTGGATAATGTTATCCACAATCTCATGCACAGGTTGCTCTCCACTATCCGGCCAGAGTTCTCAACAGGTTCATATAGTCCTCGCCGATGCGCCGCTCGGTCTCGCGCAACTCCTTCACCCGGCGGCACGCATGCAGCACGGTCGTATGATCTCGACCTCCGAATGCATCGCCGATTTCCGGCAAACTGTAGTTCGTCAATTCCTTCGCGAGCGCCATCGCAACCTGACGCGGCCGCGCGATTGAACGGCTGCGCCGCTTCGACAAAAGATCCGCGATCCTGATTTTGTAGTACTCGGCCACGGTTTTCTGAATATTCTCCACCGTTACCAACTTCTCTTGAAGCGCTAAAAGATCGCGTAACGCCTCTTTTGCGAATTCAACCGTAATTGGGCGGCCGGTGAAGTGGCAGGTCGCCATGATCCGCCGCAGCGCGCCTTCCAACTCGCGCACGTTCGAACGGATGCGCTTGGCGACGAAAAAGGCGACTTCCTCGGGCAAATCGACCTTCGACATGGCGGCCTTGCTCATCAGGATCGCCACGCAGGTCTCGAGCTCCGGAGGCTCGATCGCGACGGTCAAGCCCCAGCCGAAGCGCGACTTGAGCCGCTCTTCGAGACCGTCCACTTCCTTCGGATAACGGTCGCAGGTGAGTATCACCTGCTGCTGGCTCTCCAAGAGCGCGTTGAAGGTGTGGAAGAATTCCTCTTGGGAACGATCTTTCCCCGCAAAGAACTGGATATCGTCGATCAACAGCGCATCGAGAGAACGATAAGCCGTCTTGAAATCGTTGATGGTGTTGTGCTGCAGGGCCTTCACCATTTCGCTCACGAAGCCCTCGCTGTGCACGTAGGCCACGCGCGCGTCCGAGTTGTGCTCCTTCAGCTTGTTCGCCACCGCATGCATCAAGTGGGTCTTGCCGAGACCGACGCCGCCGTAAATGAACAGCGGGTTGTAGGCCTTGCCGGGATGACCGGCGACCTGAATCGCGGCCGCCTTCGCGAGTTGGTTGCTCTTGCCCTCGACGAAACTGTTGAAGGTGAAGCCCGCGTTGATGGGACTTCCAAGCACCGTGGGGCCGGTACGCCGCCCCCTGCCGGGGAGCGGCGGGCGGGTATCGGCCGTGCCATTGACCACCCCGGCCGGATTCACGGACGCGGGACCGCCGGCGGGTGCAGCGTTCGGCGGGGGAGCATCTTGAGGCCGAGTTCCCACATCCAGCACCACCTCGAAGGGGGTGCCCGCGGAGAATTGACGAATCAGCTCTCTGATGCGCGGCAGCGAGTTATCCCCGACCCATTTGATAACATAGGGATTCGGGGCCAGAAGACGCACTTCACCGTCGCGCTCGATAGCCTGCAAGGGCCGCAGCCAGGTGTTGAACTGCTCTATCGGCAGCTCGTTCTCGAGCACGCGCAGACAGCGGTTCCATAGCGTCTCTGGCAAGAGCGCTCTCCTACGGGCGGCGGTTGGGGCAACTAAACGAAAGGGGGAGCGAGTCTAGCTCCAACCGAGCGAGGCGTCTATTGACACTTCCACGATCGCTCAGTACGCTTGCCGCCTTTCGCAACTGGCCCAACCTCTTGGCTCAGCTCGTGATTTGCCCCGTAGTTTTTCCTGAAAGTGCCTTATGAAACGTACCTTCAATCCGAGTAACTTGCATCGTGCCCGCACCCACGGATTTCGTGCGCGAATGGCGACCAAGAGCGGTCGGCAAGTGCTTGCTCGGCGCCGTGCGAAGGGCCGCAAGCGCCTCTGCCCCTGACGTTTAAATTACAACTCGTCCGACCAAACTGACGTTCGAGCCGCGCAAGCGACTGCACCAGCCGGCCGAGTTTCGCGTGGTGCGCCAGCGCGGCAGGCGTTTTACCGATACTTATTTTATCGTGTCCGTACTCGCCAACCACGAAACCCATCCGCGGCTAGGACTTGCGATCGCAACCCGAAGCTGCGGCAATGCCGTCGTGCGCAACTTCATCAAGCGGCTGGCGCGAGAATCCTTCCGCTTGAACCAGTACGATCTGCCTGCGGTCGATGTCACGATCGCGGCACGCGATGCCGCACGGCAGGCGCCGGCAAGCGCACTTCGCGCGAGCCTCGCCAAGCACTGGAAAAGCATCGCGCGCCAAGGATAGCCATGCGCCGGATCCTCATGGGCATCATTCGCGTTTACCAGTGGACCTTGAGTCCGCTCCTCGGACCCCGCTGCCGTTTCTATCCGAGCTGTTCGTGCTATACGCACGAGGCGATCCAACGCCACGGCGTGGCTCGAGGCGTCTGGCTCGGCGCGAAGCGGCTGCTCCGCTGTCACCCTTTTGTCGAGGGTGGCTACGATCCCGTGCCTTAAGACGAGAGCGATTCATGGCTAACACCCGCCTCATGCTTTGGTTCGCGCTAGCCGCGATCCTCTACCTCAACTACGAAGCCTGGATGCGCGATTATCGCGAGCCGGCATCGACCGCGGCCGTGATCACTTCCACCGGCACCGCCGCGGCACCGAAGTCGCTGGCCGATACGGTACCGACGGCGCCAAACGCGGCACCGAGCGCGGCGACTGCCCCGAGCGCGAGCGGCGGCTCGGCGCCTGCCGCTCCGCCCGCTCCCTCTTCCACGCTGGACACGAGCGCGGGCGCGCCCGGCGCGTCCATTCACGTCGTCACCGACGTGCTCGATCTCGACATCAACCTCAAGGGCGGGGAAATCGACCGCGCCGACCTGCTCCAGTACCCCGTGCACAAGGACACACCGAACGTGCCGGTGCGTCTCGAGAATCGTGACCCCGGCACGTTGTATCTGCTGCAGACGGGCTTGATCGGTGCGGCGGGCGCGGCGGCTCCCACGCATCTCGCGACGTGGGCGTCGGCGCAGGAGTCCTACGTCATGCCCGCCGGCGCGAAGGAGTTGAGCGTGCCCTTGACGTGGACCGACGGCCAAGGCCTCACGGTCACCAAGACGTTCATTTTCCGCCGCGGCTGGTATGCCATCGATCTCAAGTACGACGTGCGCAACGACGGGGCGTCGCCTCGATCGTTGGCCTCCTATGTGCAGATCTTGAGACACTGGGAGCACGCATCCCGCTCCTACTTCAATGTCGAGACCTATTCGTTCAAGGGCCCGGATGTTTTCGACGGAACCAAGCCTCGCGATCTCAACGTGGAGAACGAGGCGGACAGCAAATTCCAGGAGACCATCACCAACGGCTGGCTCGCCTCGCTCCAGCATCATTTCGTGTCGGCGATCGTGCCGCCCCCGAATCAGCCTTACGATTACCGCCTGGAGGTGCTGGGCCACGAATATCTCGTGGGCGCGACCGGCCCCATGAAGCAGATCGCCGCGGGAGCGACCGCCGAGTTCAACGAGAAGCTCTTCGTCGGGCCGAAACTGCAATCGCAGCTTGCCGTGACCGGTCCCCGCCTGGAGCGCACCGCCGATTACGGTCGGTTGACCCTGATCGCCCAACCGCTCTTCGGGGCGCTGAAGTGGGTGCACTCGGTCATCGGCAATTGGGGCTGGTCCATCATCCTCGTCACGGCGCTCATCAAGCTGATTTTCTTCCCCCTGAGCCAGGCAAGCGGCCGCTCCATGGCCAAGATGCGCGCCGTCGCGCCGCGCATGAAGCAGATCCAGGAGACCTACAAGGACGATCGAGAGAAGCTCGGGCGCGCCATGATGGAGCTCTACAAGCGCGAGAAGATCAATCCGCTCGCGGGCTGTCTGCCGATGGTCGTGCAGATTCCGGTCTTCATCTCCTTCTACTGGGTGCTGCTCGAAAGTGTGGAGATGCGCCAGGCGCCCTTCCTGCTGTGGATCAACGACCTGTCCTCGCGCGATCCCTATTTCGTGCTGCCGCTGTTGATGGGGGGCGCCATGTTCGCGCAGTTCAAACTGAACCCTCCGCCGCCCGATCCCATGCAAGCCAAGCTCATGCAGTTCATGCCGTTGGTCATGACCGGCATGATGGCTTGGTTCCCATCGGGGTTGGTGCTCTACTGGCTGACCAACACCGTGCTGTCGATCGTGCAGCAATGGCGCATCAACCAGGTCGTGCAAGTCGAAGCGGCCAAATTGCGCTCCTAACTCCCGCCGGTCGTACACTGGTGCCGTGAATTCGAACGACACCATCGCGGCCATCGCGAGCGCTCCGGGGCGCGCCGCCGTGGGCATCGTGCGCCTGTCCGGGAGCGACGTACCGCGCATCGCCGGTGTCCTGCTCGGCAAAGTTCCCGCTGCGCGGCGGGCACGGCTCGCCCGCTTTCTCGATGCCGACGGCGAGTCCATCGATCGCGGAGTCGCCGTGTATTACCCCGCGCCCGAGTCGTTCACCGGCGAGCACGTGCTGGAGCTCTTTGCCCACGGCGGAGTCCTCGTTCTCGATCTTCTGATGCGGCGCGCGCTCGAGCTCGGCTGCCGCGCGGCGCGGCCGGGCGAGTTCAGCGAACGCGCGTTCCTGAACGGCAAGATGGACATTGCGCAGGCGGAGGCGGTCGCCGATCTGATCGACGCGGGCACCGAAGCGGCCGCGCGCGCCGCCGTGCGGTCCATGCAGGGCGAGTTCTCCGCGCGCATCCACGAGCTTCAAGCGCTCCTCACGGACTTGCGGGTCCACGTGGAGGCGGCGATCGACTTTCCGGACGAGGAGATCGATTTCTTGTCGGCGCCGGCGATCACCGGTCGGCTGGCACGCGTGCTCGAAAGCTTCGGCGCGATCGAGTCCGCCGCGCGGCAGGGCGCACTGCTGCGCGAGGGCTTGACAGTCGTGATCGCCGGCAAACCGAACGCCGGAAAGTCGAGTTTGCTCAACCGCCTTCTCGGTGACGACATCGCGATCGTCACCGACGCGCCGGGCACGACGCGCGATGTATTGCGCCAGCACCTGCACCTGGATGGGCTGCCGCTCAATTTGATCGACACCGCGGGGCTGCGCAGCGCGCTCGATGCGGCGGAAGCGGAGGGGATCCGCCGCGCTTGGCAGGAGATGCGGCGGGCCGATCGAATTTTGTACGTCGTCGATGCGAGCAGCGCCGAGAGCAGCGGCGCTCCCGCGCCGTCGCCGCTGTCCGCGCAAGGTGCGCCGCTGCCCGAGCTGGAGTCGCTGCCCGAGCAAGTCCCGGTGACGCTGGTGTTGAACAAGATCGACCTGATCGGCCACCCGGCTGGAATGCGCGAAGGCATGCCGCCGCGGGTGTTCGTGAGCGCCCGGACCGGCGCCGGCCTGGACTTGTTGCGCAATCATCTCAAATCGAGCGCGGGCTACCGCGACGGCGAGTCGGGTGCCCTTGCCGCGCGCCGGCGGCACCTCGATGCGCTTGCGCGCTCCCGCGCCCTGGCCGAAGGCGCCGTGCAAGCGCTGGGCGATTCACAGGCGTTCGAGCTCTTTGCCGAGGATCTCAAGCTCGCTCAGCGCGCGCTCGGGGAGATCACGGGCGAAGTGAGCAGCGAGGATTTGCTCGGGGAGATCTTCGGCAGCTTCTGCATCGGGAAGTGATGCGGCGGGAGGGGGGGTGGCTACCCCCCGGGGCCATCTAGCGATGTGCTAGGCCGTCGAAAAAATCGGCATCCGCGCGCAGCGCGCGATCAGATGCTTTGGTTGCCCTGCCGTAGCTCGGAGCCGGCGTCCGGCTCGATCGACCGTGCCCAGCGGGCGCACAGTCCGAGCGCGGCGAGCACCGCGATCGTGGCAACCAGCGTTTTAATCGGGTGATGCCAAAACAGCCAAACCATAGTGAGCGCAGATAGCGCCAAGATCGCCAGAAAACCGACGATATTCGCCCGCGCAGTCGACGAATGAGTCATGCCAGCCTTCCCTTAGGATCCCCAATCCGTTTTCCCCGATAGCTTTATACCTCTTCCGTGGGAAAACGCCTATACGCAAACACCTTAATCGCCCTACATTCAAGTTATCAACCCAGCATCGACTCCCGGCGCCAATGGCGGGCGGTGAACACGATCAGCAGGAGCGCCAAAAGCAACGCGCTCCCCGCCGAGACGGTCACGTCGACGAGTGCGATCGGCTCGTCCTTGAGCACACTGGTCATGAGTAAGTGCTGGCTCAGCGACGGGATGAGCATCAGCGTGCTCTTGGTCTTGAGCGAATAGATGCTCGCGAAGGCTATTGGAAGCGTCGGCACCAAGAGCACGCTGGCGAGATAGGTCTGCGCTTCCCGGTAGCTTCGGGTGAACGAGGCCACCAGCGTCATGAGAGCCGCGCCGAGCGGCACGAACGGCAGGCAGATCGCGAAAAATTCGAGCGCCGTCCCGACGCCGATATTGGCGCTCATTCCCAGGCGCTCGAGCGGCACGAAGCGAAATACGAAGACGAATGCGGTGAGATTGATCGCCAGCGAAAGGCACATATAGGCGCAGGTCGCGAGAATCTTCCCGCCGACCAGCGCACCGCGCGCGACGGGCAGGCTCAGCAACGATTCGAGAGATCCGCGCTCGCGCTCGCCCGCGGTGCAGTCGATCGCGAGATACAAACCGCCCATCAGCACCGAGAACAACACGAAATACGTCATGAATCCCAGCACCACGACGGCTCGGCCGGAGGGTGTAGTCACATCGATGTCGTTGACCGCGACCGGTACGGCGAGCAGCGGGTCGACGCCGCGCATCTGGACCCTGAGCTGCGCGATGCCGCTCGCATAACCCGCGAGCAACAGGCGCAGCCGGTCGGCGCTCTTGCGGGTCTGGGAATCGGAACTGTCGGCCACCACGAAGACCGGCGCGGGCAGCGCCGCCCTGAACCGCGGCGCGAACTCATCCGGCACGAGCAGCACCACGGAAGCCGTACCGTCGCGCACGCGCGCGCGCGCGGCCGACTCGGACAGCGCCTCGGAATGCAGGCGGACACCTTCGGACTCGAGATAGCGAACCAGGTTCGGCGCCCGCTCGCCCCCCGAGATCGTGATGGAAATCGGCTCATCCGATTCGACTACGCTCTGATTCAGCATGCGCGAGACCATCGCGCCGAACAGGATCGGGCCGAACAGCGGGCCGAACAGCAGAGCCGACACGAGCGTGCGCCGATCGCGCAAATTCTCCAGAAATTCCTTGGCGAACACGGTAAAGAGCGCGCGCATCACGCAAGCCCCTCCGATTCGCCCAATATCTGCAGGAACGCCTCCTCCAGCGTCGCCGCGCCGCTTCGTGCGCGGACCTCCTGCAGAGTGCCTTCGGCGAGCACGCTGCCTCGCCCGATGATGACCACCTGATCGCAAAGCGCGGCCACTTCCTGCATGACGTGCGACGAGAACACGACGCATCGCCCCTGCGATTTGAGGCTGCTCAAGATCTCGCGCAGATTCCGGATCGCCATCACGTCGAGACCGTTGGTGGGCTCGTCGAGGATCAGGTTTGCCGGGTCGTGCACCAGCGCGCGCGCGAGCGCCACCTTGATGCGCTGACCCTGCGAGAAGCCCTTGGCGCGCCTATCGAGGAAGCTCTCCATGTCGAGCGCGCGGGCGAGCTCGGCAATCCGCTCGCCGATCCGCCGGGAGCCGATGCCGTGCAGGGAGCCGAAATAGGCGATGTTTTCCCGAGCGGTCAAGTTGCCGTACAGTCCCGCTGCGTGCGGCAAAACACCCAGGTGAGCCCGTGCGGCCGAGGTCTCGCCGCGAATGTCGAGGCCATCGATGCGGGCACTGCCGCTGTCCGGCGTGAGCACCCCGTACAGCATGCGGAGCGTCGTGGACTTGCCGGCGCCGTTCGGACCCAAGAGGCCGGTGATCGAGCCGTTGCGGGCGCGAAACGAGACATCGCGCACCGCCTCGATGGCCCCGAAACGTTTGCGCAACGCTGCCGCCTCGATCATGGCGCAGGCCCGGTCAGACCGACGAAGAACGGCGCCGGAAGGTGCCGCTCGAGGCACGAGGCATCGAGCGTCTCCGGCTCGGCCGTATCCAGGAAATCGGCCATGAGCTTCGGCACGCAGCCCGTGAGGACCTGGCCGTGTCCCTCGCCACGGACGACCAGCTGGCGGGAGTGCGCCAGGCCGCGTGCGACCCGCTCGGCATCGGCCGGCGGCGTCACCGGATCCGCCTCGCCCGACAAAAGCAGCGTCGGCACCGCGCTATGCAAGGGCATGTGAAGGTCGGCATCCACCGGCCCCCTGGGCCAGAGCTTGCAGATTTCGGTGAGCGCATCGAGCTGATCCATACCCTGATAGGTCTGCTCGATCCGTTGCCGATCGGCGGCGCTCACCTGAAAAAACGGCACATCCTCGCTGCAGACGACGCTGTTCTGCATGCCGCTCGCGAGCTGATCGCGTACTTGCCGAGCCATCATGAAGGTTTCGGCAGCCATCGGCGCCGCCCGCCCGCGCGCCGCTTCGTGGATCAAGGTCGGCAGGAGCGAGGCCTCGACGGCGTTGTATGACAGAAAGCGCAGCGATGCGGCGAAGACGCCGTGATTGAATTCGAGGGGAACCGGCTCACCGCTGGTCGGATCGGCGATCGTCAGCGGCAGCTTCTCCGGTCCGAATCGGCGGCGCAGCTCGCCGAGCTCCGCCGCCAGGGTCGGGTAGGCGGCCGCGCAATCGGGCGCCGAGCGGCAGCGGGTCACGATGAGATCGAGCGCGCGCTCGCCATCGAGCGGGGTGTCGGGTCCGATCGCCTGCTCCGGATAGGTGACCCCGTCCAGCACGACGGCATGGGTCTCCGCCGGGTGACGCCGCATGTAGAGTTCCGCCACTCGCGTGCCGTAGGAAGATCCATACAAATCGATCGCGGGGTAGCCGAGCGCGATGCGCACCCGATCCAGATCCCGGACCGCGACGCTCGTGGTGTAAAAGCGCACGCGATCGCCGTATTTGGCGAGGCAGGCGGACGTGGCGCGCCGCAGCTCCGGCATCGACTCGTCGGTGTCGCGCCAGTCGTCCGGATAGCTGCAGACCAAGGGCTCGGACCTACCCGTGCCGCGCTGGTCCACGAGCACGATATCGTGAGTGCGATTGGCCCGGGCGAAGGCGCCCGCATAGCTGGCGTAGAGATCCGCCGCGGCCTGTCCCGGCCCCCCCGCAAGCAGGAACAAGGGCTCGGCCGACGCTTGCCGATTGAGCGCCGGAACGACCGCGACGAACAAATCGATCTTGCGCCCGGCGGGTGCGTCGGGATCCTCCGGCACCGCCAGAGTCCCGCAGCGCGCCGCCACCGAGCTCAACCGGAGCGGATGCTCGAGCCGGCACTCGTGCAGAGGAAGCGTCGCCGCCGAGGCGGGAAGTGCCTTGCAGAAGACCAAGACGCAGGCCGAGAGGACCTGCCACGCGAGCCGCAACGTCGTACTCCGATTCATCGCCAGAGGAGGGTCAAGCACCCAAGTGTAGCGATTCGCTATCCCCGCCCGCCCTCGACTTGATAGATTTGCGGCCCAGTTCGTCAATTGAACCCGCCGAAGGAAGCCATGACCGTCATTCGCGAAGCCGATGTCATCGCCAGCGTTGCCGACGCCCTGCAATACATTTCCTACTATCACGCGCCGGATTTCATCCGCGCGATGGGACGGGCCTACGCCGTGGAGCAAAGTCCGGCGGCGCGCGACGCCATTGCCCAGATCCTCACCAACTCGCGCCTGTGCGCGGAGGGCCATCGGCCGATCTGCCAGGACACCGGGATCGTCGTGGTCTTCGTCAAAGTGGGGATGGGCGTTCGCTTCGAGGCCTCGCTCGACCTCGAAGCCATGGTCAACGAAGGCGTGCGGCGCGCTTATCTGAACCCCGACAACAAGCTACGAGCCTCCATCGTGGCAGACCCGGCGGGCAAGCGGACCGGCACCAAGGACAATACCCCGGCGGTGATTCACACCGAGTTCGCGCCCGGCGACCAGCTCGAGATCACCGTCGCCGCCAAGGGCGGCGGGTCCGAGAACAAGTCCATGTTCGCGATGCTGAATCCGTCGGATTCGGTGGCGGATTGGGTGGTCGAGATGGTGCCGGAAATGGGCGCCGGTTGGTGTCCGCCCGGCATGCTCGGCGTCGGCATCGGCGGAAGCGCCGAGAAAGCCATGCTGCTCGCCAAGAAATCGCTCATGGAGCCGATCGATATCGGCGACCTCATCGCCCGCGGTCCGGCGAATAAGCTCGAGGAGCTGCGCCTGGAAATCTACCGGCGCGTCAACGAGCTGGGCATCGGGGCGCAGGGGCTCGGCGGCCTGACGACCGTGCTCGACGTGAAGGTGGCCGACTACCCCACGCATGCGGCATCGCTCCCCGTGGCGGTCATTCCGAATTGCGCCGCCACGCGTCATTTGCATTTCACGCTCGATGGGTCGGGGCCCGCCGTGCTCGAGCCGCCGGATCTCGCGCAGTGGCCGAAGGTGCGCTGGAGCGCCGATGCGAGCGCGCGCCGTGTCTCGCTCGACGGGCTGACCCGCGAGGAAATGGCCACCTGGAAGGCAGGCGAACGGCTGCTGCTCTCCGGCAAGCTGCTCACCGGGCGCGACGCCGCGCACAAGCGCATCTGCGCGCTGCTCGATGCGGGCAAGCCGTTGCCGGACGGCCTCGATTTCCGCAACCGCGTCATCTACTACGTTGGACCCGTGGATCCGGTCGGAACGGAAGTGGTGGGCCCGGCGGGACCGACGACCGCGAACCGAATGGACCGCTTCACCGAGACCATGCTCGGCAAGGCCGGACTTCTCGCCATGGTGGGCAAGGCGGAACGCGGACCGGAAGCGGTCGCGGCCATCCGCGCGCACCGCTCGGCGTATTTGATCGCGGTGGGCGGCGCAGCGTTCTTGGTAGCTCAAGCCATCCGCGCCAGCCGCGTGGTCGGCTTCGCCGAACTCGGCATGGAGGCCGTATACGAGTTCGAGGTGCGCGACATGCCGGTGACCGTGGCGGTGAGCTCGGACGGGGAGTCGGTGCACGACACCGGACCCAAAGCCTGGCGCGGAAAGTTCGCGGGTATTCCCGTCGCGGTCGAATGAGCCGGTCCGCCCGGGCGTTCTAGGGGCCGCGACGAACCGGGGACCGCGGTCCGCCGGGCGGGCGTTCTAGTACTTGACGCTGCAGCCGTAGGGGCGGGTGACGGGGTGCGCCACGGGCTTATCGTCCGACACCGCCAGCATCGCTTCCTTGAGATAGGGCTCCGCACGCGGGATGTCAGCCACGTCCGCGGTGGCAATGCTGTCGATGCCGCCCATGTATTGCAGATCACCCTTGGCGTCGATCACGAACAGGTGCGGCGTGGTCTTGGCATGGTAGAGCCGTCCGAGGTCTCCGGACGGATCGAGCAGCACGGCCGTGGGCACGGCATGGCGGGAGCGGCTCAGGGCGTCCGCCTCCGCTCCGCTGACGTAACCCTGCTTGCCCGGTGCCGAGGAGATCACCGACATCCAAATGACGCCGCGCTGCCGCGCCAGCGCCTGGAGACTTTGCATGTTGCCGCTGGAATAGTGCTTGCGGGTATAGGGGCAGTCGGCGTTGGTCCACTCCAGAACCACGGTCTTGCCGCGGAAGTCCGCCAGCCGGCGAACCTTGCCCTGGCTGTCCGTCGCGCTGAAATCGGGAGCCGGCCGGCCGATCTGGGGTTCGTCGCCGAAGGAGGCTGCGCCGCTCGCGGAGGCCAGGGCCGCACAGGCCGACCATACTGCCATAGCGCATAAAGTGCCG
Source organism: Steroidobacteraceae bacterium (assembly GCA_050012315.1). Lineage (GTDB taxonomy): Bacteria > Pseudomonadota > Gammaproteobacteria > Steroidobacterales > Steroidobacteraceae > Bog-1198. The sequence goes on from JBEKHK010000001.1 coordinate 235,923, forward strand.
ATCCGCCGGCGGGCGGGCGGGCGTCCTCGGGTATGAGAGGCGGGCGCGGGGCGGTCCGTCGGGCGGGAAAGAGGGGGAGCTGAAAGCGACATGCGGTGTTAGTGCGAGCGGCCAATCGTTGGTTCCGTGCCTTTGGTGGATTTCGGCCGGCCGGTTTAAACTGCCCGCCCGTTCGGCGAAGTTTGGTCCTGGGAGCCACCCGTTCAGCGCATGCGATTCGCAACTGACTATGACGTGATCGTGATCGGCGGCGGCCACGCCGGGACCGAGGCGGCGCTCGCGGCTGCCCGCATGGGGCGGCGCACGCTGCTGCTCACCCATAACATCGAGACGCTGGGGCAGATGAGCTGCAATCCCGCGATCGGCGGTATCGGCAAGGGTCATCTGGTCAAGGAAATCGACGCGCTGGGCGGCGCGATGGCGCTCGCGGCCGACCAGGCCGGGATTCAGTTTCGCACCTTGAATGCGAGCAAGGGTCCCGCGGTCCGCGCCACACGGGCGCAAGCGGACCGCCAGCTCTATAAGCGCGCCATCCGGCGCATGCTCGAGACGCAGCCGGAGCTGTCGATTTTCCAGCAAGAGGTTGCGGATCTCGTCGTGCACGGCGAGCGCGTCGCCGGGTGCCTGACGGCAAGCGGCGTCGAGTTCCGGGCGGCGAGCGTGGTGCTGACGGTCGGAACGTTCCTGGGCGGCCGCATTCATGTGGGCCTCGAAAGCCATGCGGGCGGCCGGGCCGGCGATCCGCCCTCCAATGCGCTCGCTGCGCGGCTGCGCGAGCTTCCCTTGCGCGTGGGCCGGCTGAAAACCGGAACCCCGCCGCGCATCGACGGCCGCAGCATCGACTTCGCGGGCTTGAGGGAGCAGCACAGCGACGATCCGCGCCCGGTGTTCTCGTACTGCGCGACCCGCGCCGCGCACCCGCGGCAAATACCCTGCCACATCACGGCGACCAATGAGCGCACGCACGACATCATTCGCGGCGCGAGCGCGCGCTCACCGATGTTCACCGGCCTCATCGAGGGCACGGGACCCCGCTACTGTCCGTCGGTAGAAGACAAGGTGATGCGCTTCGCGGACCGCACGTCGCATCAGATCTTCATCGAGCCCGAGGGTCTCGATACGCACGAAATCTATCCGAACGGCATTTCGACCAGCTTGCCGTTCGACGTGCAGTACGAGTTCGTGCGCTCGATCCGCGGCTTCGAGCGGGCGCACATTACGCGGCCGGGGTACGCGATCGAATACGATTTCTTCGATCCGCGCGGCCTCAAGTCCAGCTTGGAAAGCAAACTCATCGGCGGATTGTTTCTCGCCGGGCAGATCAACGGCACCACGGGCTACGAGGAAGCCGCCGCGCAGGGTCTTCTGGCGGGTGCGAACGCCGCGCTCGGCGCGGCGGGGCGCGACCCCTGGTGCCCGAAGCGGAGCGAGGCCTACTTGGGCGTCCTCGTCGACGATCTGATCACGCGCGGTGCGCCGGAACCCTATCGCATGTTCACCAGCCGCGCGGAGTACCGGCTCTCGCTGCGCGAGGACAACGCGGACTTGCGCCTCACGCCGCGCGGCCGCGAGCTCGGATTGGTGGACGATGCCCGATGGGAGTTCTTTCTCGGCAAGCGCGAGGCGGTCGACACCGAGGTGGCGCGCTTGTCCGCGGCGCTGGTACGGCCGGAACAGGTGGATGCCGCCCTGCTCGCGAAGCTCAAGCAGCCGCTGCAACGCGAAGTCCGCGCCTTCGAGCTGCTGCGGCGTCCGGAACTCGCCTACGACGACCTGGATGCGGCGGCGCCGGCCGACGCGCAGGGCGGCGCCGGCGCTTGGCGGAGCGATGAGCGCCTGGCGGAGCAGGTGAAACAGCAGGTCGACGTGCAGGCGAAATATGCCGGCTACCTGAAGCGGCAGAGCCAGGAAATCGACCGTCAACAACGCCACGAAGAGCTGGCGCTGCCCGACGACATCGACTATTCCAAGGTGGGCGGATTATCGAACGAGGCGCGACAGTCGCTGCATTCGGTGCGCCCACAGACCTTGGGACAGGCGGCGCGCATTCCCGGACTCACGCCGGCGGCGCTGTCGCTGTTGCTGGTCTATCTCAAGAAGCACGATCGCGCCGCATGAACCTTGCGGCGCCGACGCCCGCGAACTCGGGCGGCTGAGATCGGGCTAGCGCAGGCTTTCCAGAAACTCGGCGAAGGTGTGGTAGTAGGCATCGATATTTTGCCGCTTGCCGAACGCATGGCCTTCGTCGCCTGCCTTGAGCAGCCACACCGTTTCTCCCCGACTTCGTAACCGGTTCGCAAGCTCGTCGGATTGCGAGATCGGCACGCCCGGATCGTTCTTGCCATGCACCTCGAGCAATGGCCGCGTGATCCGGTCGGCGCCCGTCAGCGGCGAGATGCGCCGCAAGAACGCGCGAGCATCAACGTCGCGCTCGTCGCCGAACTCTGCGCGCAGCTGATTCTGCAGATAAGGCGCGGCCGTGCCCATCAAGCCGATGAAGTCGGTGATGCCGGCGACGTCGACCGCCCCGCGCAGCCGGTCGCCGTAATTCACCAGCGTGGCCAGCGCCAGGTAGCCGCCCGATACCACGACGTGCTTGGCATCGAAGCGGGGATCGAGGCCGAGCCACACCAGCAAGGCGCCCACGTCCTTGACCGCATCCTCGCGCAGCATGCCTTTGTCCAACGCGAGGAAGCTCTTCCCGTAACCTGAAGAGCCGCGTACGTTGGGTGCGACCACGGCGTAACCCAACTCCCTCACGACGTACTCGATCCAAGGGTCGAACACCGGGCGAAATTGCGAATCCGGCCCATCGTGCAGCACAAGCAGCACGGGGTGCGGGCCGGGGCTCGCTGGCTCGTAGACATAGACGGGTAGCTGGCGGAATTTGCCGTCGGTCCGATCGAAGGTCGGAAACTGCGAGAGGTGCGGCACGATGAATTTACCCGGGTCGAGGGGACCCGCCTCGCTCGCGGTCCAGGCGTCGAGGCGGTTGGCCTCGATGTCGAGGACATACGCATCGCGCGGATGATTGGCCGCCGACAGGCCGAACGCCAGCCGCTTGCCATCGCGGTCGAAACTCAACGAATCGATGACGCCGGCGAACGGGGCCTTGGGAGGCGTCAGGTCCTGGTGCGTTTTCAAGTCGACCAGATTGAGTTTGCCGAGCCCGCCCTCGTTGGTCACGTACGCCAGGTAGTGTCCATCGTTGGAGAGCGCGAAGCGCTCGACATCCCACGGGCTGCGCGCCGAGATGTCGTTCTTCTCGCCGGTGAATATGTTGACGTAGCGTAGTTTTGCGTTATCGCCGTCGCGGTCCGACAGGATGTATACGCCGGTGCCGTCGCGCGAGAATTTCGCCCCGTAGATCGCCACCTTGGACGGCGAGGGATCCACTTCGCGCTTCTGGCCGTTCCCGAGGTCGACGATGTAGAGGTAGTCCTCCTGGGCGGACACGTGTTTCCGGAGCAGAAGCTTGCGGTCATCTCCCGACCAGTCCAGGGGATACCAAGCCGCTCCGTCTCCCGTCACCGCGAGATGCGGCAGCGTGCCGGACTCCGGATCGACGATGTCGATGTCCGATGAGATGCCGTCGCGCGCGGTGGTGAAGAACGCGATTTCGCGCCCGGAATTCGACCACAGCGCTCCGCCGTTCATCGACTTGCCGTCGGTCAGGCGCCGGGCGGCGGGGTCGCCGAGGTGCTGATAATAAAGTTGGGCGTTGCCGTCTCCGCCGGTATCGCGCTGGTAGAAGAAGGCATTGCGATTCGTATCCGGCGAGAATGCGGCCTGCGTGATAGGCTCGCGCAAGAAGGTGATCTGGCGCCTCTCGCCGAGCGGGTGGTCGACGAGGTGCAACTGATCGGTCTCGCCGAAGCGGGTGACGATGAGAAGCTGACCCTTCGGGGTAAACCCCAACGGAGCCGCCTGCCGCGCACTCAAATAGGCGTCCAGCGTTTCGGCGGAGGCGAGCGGACGATCCGGGATTCCGTCGTACACGAGGCTGCCGCGTGTCGTCGTCGCCGCATCGGCGGAGGCAATCAGCAGAGAGGCCGCGAGCAGCGGCGATAGAAAAGTGCGACTCATTTATTCCTATGTTCCCAAACCCCGAGGATAATGGCCCGCGAGGATAATGGATACGATGGCCGGCTTCGAGCACCTATTACAATCATGCGACGTGGGCGACATGCTCGACGACATCGCGAGCGCGGACCCGCCGGCGTATCTGCACCGTTGCTTCGCGGAGGCATGCTCATCCCCGACGTTGTCGTGGTCTCGCATCCAGCAGCTTGCGCTTTGCGCGATGGTACTCGACTCCATCCTGAACAACCGCGATTACGAGGGATTGGAGCCTGAATTGCTGTCCGATTGGCGCGTGCATTTCTCGCGTGCGTGCTCGCCGATACGAGACCTCGCCGTGGAGGCGCTGCGTCGGGCGGGCACGATGCCGGCAGTTCCCGCCGATGCCGCTCCGGAACTTGCCGAGCTCGAGCATCGGTTGGGCGCGGCTTGACATCGAAACTCGGCGCTGTCGCCGCGATGGCCGGCGCGGCCGTGCTCGCCGCCTGTGCTTCGCCGAACGCGCCTTCGGGCGGGAAGCCGCCTGCGCGAGACGCGGCCCCTCCGTCGCCGGCGCCCTCCTATGACTGGCGCCCGTTGATGCGGCTGCCTTTCGGCACACTGCTCAAGGATGTGCCTTATCCGCTCGGCGAAATCGTGGTGTTCCACGGCGCGGCGGGCGAGGCCGGCGACCACGAGGATCGGGATTGCTACACGGTGCGCGACAGCGCGCCGCCGCGCCTGTTCGGGCGGCCAGTCGATGAATATGCTCTGTGCTTCTCCCGCGACCGGCTGAATCGCGTCGAGGCCTCGGTGAGCCTGCCGGCGGAGTCGGCGTCGGCGCAATTCGCGGCAGCCTGCGCCGAGTGGCAGCGGCGCGGCACCCCCGACAGAGCCACATCCGAGCGATGCGAGGATCGGGACGGCACCACGGAAGTCGAAGCCCAATTGATGCCGGCCGTGACGCCGCCCTCTGCCGCGGCGCAGCCTTTCGTCTCCATCGTGCTCATCGACTCGGCTCAGGTCCGCGGCGCCGGCCCGTGAGCAGAAGCGACGAACTCGCGTCATTGACCGCAGGTGCGCGGCGCTTCGATCTGACTCTCGCGGCCGCCCAAGCCGAAGCCCTATTGCAGCTGATCGACGAGCTGGAGCGAGCCAACGCCGAGTTCAATCTCACTGCGATCCGCGACCGGCCCGGCATGCTGGTCAAGCACGTGCTCGACAGCTTGAGCGTGCAGCCCTACCTGCGCGGAGCGCGCATCGCCGATGTGGGCACCGGCGCGGGATTTCCGGGGTTGCCGCTCGCGATCGTGAATCCCGAGCGGCGCTTCACGTTGATCGAGGCCACCGGCAAGAAGGCGCGGTACGTGGGCCGCACCGTGGAGCGGCTGCAGCTCGCCAACGTCGAGGTGCAGAACTCTCGCGCGGAGCTCTATAGGCCTTCCGCCCCCTTCGATGTCGTGGCGGCGCGCGCGCTCTCCTCGTTGGCCGAGTTCGTGGCCCACGCGGGACATCTTTGCGCGCCGAACGGGCGGCTTCTCGCCATGAAGGGTAAGCGGCCGGACGCGGAAATCGCCGCTCTGCCGAGATCCTTCCGGGTCGTGGCCGTGCACCGTATCGCACTGCCGGGGCTGGACGACGAGCGGCATCTTGTGGAACTCTCCCCTGCCGGCCCTCGATCGCCGGTCAGGCCGAAACCGAACACCACATGAAACGGGTCATCGCAGTCGCAAATCAGAAGGGCGGTGTCGGCAAGACCACCACCGCCGTGAACCTTGCGGCGTCGCTCGCCGCGACCAAGCGGCGCGTGCTGCTGATCGATCTGGATCCGCAGGGCAATGCCACCATGGGCTGCGGCATCGACAAGAACGCCCAGGCCCGAACGAGCTGCGACGTGCTGCTGGGCGACTGTACCGCCGCGGAAGCGCTGGTGCTCGTGGAGTACGGCGGATTCAAGCTGATGCCCGCGAATCAGGAACTCACCGCGGCCGAAGTACGGCTGCTCACCATGATCGCCGGCCGGGAATTCAAATTGCGCAATGCCTTGAAGCCGCTGCGCGACGAATTCGACGTGATCCTGATCGACTGCCCGCCCGCGCTCAACATGCTCACGGTGAGCGCGCTGGTGGCCGCGGATTCGGTGATGGTGCCCATGCAATGCGAGTACTACGCGCTCGAGGGCTTGAGCGCGCTGGTGCAAACCATCGAACAGATCAAGAGCAGCATCAATCCGCATTTGGAAATCGAGGGATTGTTGCGCACCATGTTCGATCCTCGCAACAATCTGGCGAACGCCGTTTCCGCGCAGCTCATCGAGCACTTCGGCGACAAAGTATTCCGCACGCTGATCCCTCGGAACATTCGCCTGGCCGAAGCGCCGAGCTTCGGCAAGCCTGCCCTGTTCCACGACAAGGAATCGCGCGGTGCGCTCGCCTATTTGGCGCTCGCCGGGGAGATGATCCGCCGCGACGAGCTGCCGCCGGCGCCGGGGACGCCGCCGGCGCCCGAGATGCCCTCGGACTCCGGCGCGGACTCGGACTCGACGACAATACCCGCCGATTCGTCTTCGACGCCCGAGTCCTCCGCGGTGCCGCAAGGCCCCGGGCCCCCGGAAGCGCCTGAAGTACCCGCAGCGCCCGTATAATCGGATGCGGGCTCACGAGGAATTCCAGCATGACGGCTAAAAAACCGGCCTTGGGTCGAGGGCTCGCGGAGCTGTCTCCGTTGTTCGCACGGCGGGCCGCGTTGCCCGAGACGGCCGAAACTGCAGCGCCGCAAGCCGCGGGCGACCGAATCGCGACCTTGCCGCTCGATTTGCTGCAGCGGGGCAAGTACCAGCCGCGCACCGACATGCGGCCGGAGTCGCTGCAAGAGCTTGCCAATTCGATCAAAGCGCAGGGGCTGGTGCAGCCCATCCTCGTGCGTCCGCTTCCGGGCCGCAATCCCGGCGAATCGCAGCGCTACGAGATCATCGCCGGTGAGCGTCGTTGGCGGGCCGCGCAAATGGCCGGTCTCGCCGACATCTCCGTGGTAATTCGCGACGTGCCGGACGAGGCCACCCTTGCCATGGCCCTGATCGAGAACATCCAGCGCGAGGACTTGAATCCGCTGGAAGAGGCGCGGGCGTTATCGCGGCTGATCGAGGAGTTCGGACTGACACATCAGGCCGCCGCCGACGCAGTGGGCCGATCCCGCGCTGCGGTCAGCAATCTGCTGCGCCTGATGGAGCTTGCCGATGAGGTCAAAGAACTCTTGGAGCAGCGCCGCATCGAGATGGGGCATGCCCGCGCCTTGCTGTCGTTGACCTCGCGCCGGCAACAAATCGAGGTTGCGAGCCTCGTCGCCAAGAAATCCTTGTCGGTTCGGGACACCGAATCCTTGGTGCGGCGGCTGCTCTCGCCGGCCAAAGCGGGCGATCCGCCCGAGGCCTCGCCCGATCCCGATATCCGCCGCCTGGAGCTCGAGCTCGCGGACAAATTGGGCGCCAAGGTCGCGTTCCAGCACACCGCCGCGGGAAAAGGCAAATTGGTGGTGAGCTACAACAGCCTGGACGAGCTCGAAGGCATCCTCGCGCACATTCAATAACTTGAAGCACTGCAAGAGGCTCCCTATAATGCGCCGGCTTATTTGGGCCATGGTCGCCGGACCTCGTGCGCGGACATTTGGGATGTTACCCAGGGGATCCCGCGCGCGATATGGCAAATAAAAGCGAAGCGCTCGCGTCCCGGAGGACGGACCGGGAAAGCAGGCGTCGCTCCATGAGTGGGACTTAACGTGATCGCGATCGACTTAGCCCTGGCACGGCGGCTGGCTCTCAGCGTCGTACTGGGACAGGCGGCCGTGACCGTGATCTGCGCGCTCGTGGCCTGGTTGATTGCCGATTCCCATGCAGCGCTGTCGGCGGCGCTGGGGGGCGGGATCAGCACCGTGGCGAGCCTTGCGATGGCGTGCCTCGGCGTCGGCGGTCGGTCGGCCGCGGACCCGCAGCGGGCGCTCAGGACGTTCTTCGTCGGCGAAACGGCGAAGGTTGTCGTGATGATCGTGCTGTTCATCGCGGTGTTGAAGACGATGAAAGTGGTTCCGCTGGCGATGCTCGGGACGTATGCGGCGACTTTCTTAGTGTTTTGGGTGGCGTTGGCGAATATCCTGCCCCCGCTCGGCGGGACGCGAGGCGGGCCTGCAGGCGCGAACCGCGGCAACGCGGGGCCGGGCCGGGCAGGCGATACGGACCGCGAGTAGTTGAATTCGAGGCGAGACGTTAAGCGAGCAGACACACAGCAATGGCAGCAGAACAGCCCCTCACCGCGAACGAGTACATCCTCCATCACCTGACGTACCTGACCAACAAGGCACCGAAGGGGATCTTGGATCTATCCGTCATCAACTGGGACAGCGTGCTCATTTCGCTGGCGCTAGGGCTAATTTTTGTAGGCGCGTTCTATCTCGCCGCGCGCACCGCCACGGCGGGTGTGCCCGGCAAATTCCAAAATTTCGTGGAAATACTGGTCGAGTTCGTCGACAACCAGGTGAAGGACACTTTTCACGGGACCAACAAGCTTCTCGCACCCTTGGGCCTCACCATCTTCTGCTGGGTGTTCTTGTTCAACTTCATGGACGTGCTGCCGGTAGACCTGCTGCCTCTCGTGGCACGCGGTGCGGGCGCAGGACATCTGAAAGTCGTGCCGAGCACCGACCTCAACGTCACCTTCGCCATGTCATTGACGGTGTTCGTTCTGATCATCTACTACAGCATCAAGGTGAAGGGGCTCGGCGGGTTTCTCGGGGAACTCACGCTGCAGCCGTTCAGCGCCAAGAATCCGGTCGTCAAGGCGCTGCTGGTTCCCGCGAATCTGCTGCTCGAGATCGTGCCGCTCCTGGCGCGGCCCCTGTCTCTCTCGCTGCGCTTGTACGGCAACCTGTTCGCCGGCGAAATGATCTTCCTGTTGCTGGCGACATTGTCGCTGAGCGGCTTCCATCAGCTGTCGACCATGAGCGGGTGGTTCTTCCTGGTCTTGCAGGTCGTGCTGGCGGCGTTGTGGACCGTGTTCGATTTTTTGATAGGCGTGCTGCAGGCATTCATTTTCATGGTGCTGACGATCGTCTATCTGTCGATGGCGCAGGAAAGGCATTAGTAACCGAGTCCGATAACCATATTTCTTTATTGTTTTCGTTTAGGAGGATTGAATGGATAACATTGCACACGTCCAGGCCATGACCGTGCTCGCCGTCGGCATCATCTTCGGCATGGGCGCACTCGGTACCGCCATCGGCTTCGGAATCTTGGGCGGCCGCTTTCTCGAAGGCGCGGCGCGCCAGCCGGAACTCACCCCGATGCTTCAGGTGAAGATGTTCATCGTCGCGGCCCTGGTCGACGCGGTCGCCATGATCGGCATCGGCTTCGCGCTGTTCTTCACCTTCGCGAACCCGTTCACCGCCGGTCTGACGCACTAGCCTCCGGCTACAGCGCCAGCACCGCGTAAGCCGGCAAGGAGTCGAACGTGAACATCAATCTCACGCTGATCGTGCAGATGGTCGTGTTCATCGCGCTCATCTGGGTCACGATGAAATTCGTGTGGCCCAAGATCATCGACGCGATGGAGGAGCGCTCGCGCAAGATCGCCGCAGGACTCGCCGCCGCCGAGAAGGGCAAGGCCGAGTTGGTGCAGGCTGACCAGCGCGCCGAGGCCGTCGTCAAGGAGGCGCGCGTCAAGGCGGCGCAGATTCTCGATCAAGCCGGCAAGCGCTCGAACGAGATGGTCGAGGAGGCCAAGGGTACCGCGAGCGCAGAGGCCGAGCGCCTGGTGGCGCAGGCCCACGAGGACGCCGCGCTCGAGAGCAGTCGCGCGCGCGAGAGTTTGCGCCGCGAAGTCGGCCGGCTGGCGGTCGAGGGCGCCTCGCGCCTGCTCGAGCGCGAGATCGACCCCAAGACGCACGCGGAGCTGCTCGACAAACTGGCCGCCGAGGTCGCGCGTGGCTGAGCGCGCCACCATCGCCCGGCCCTATGCCAAAGCGGCGTTCGAATACGCCCGCGACACGCAGGCGTTCGCCGACTGGTCGCAGGGCCTCGCGATCGCGGCCCAAGTGGTCGCCGATCCGCGCATCGAGGAGCTGGTCAAGAATCCCGAGTTGACCGCGGCGGATCACGCCTCGCTGGTCAACGACGTGGCGGACGAGCGGCTCAACCCGGGCATCAAGAATTTCGTGCGGGTGCTCGCGGAGAACCACCGCATGCTGCTCCTGCCCGAGATCGCCGCGCACTTCGAATTCCTGCGCTCGCAGGCCGAGAACACCGTCGACGTCGAGGTCGTCTCGGCGGTGCCGCTCGACGCCGCACAAACCGAGAAGCTCACGCAGGCGCTCGACAAGCGCCTGAAGGCGCGGGTGCGCATGAAGAACTCCGTGGATGCGGGTCTGCTCGGGGGCGCGGTGATACGCGCGGGCGATCTGGTGATCGACGGCTCGCTCAAGGGACGCCTCGAGCGTCTCAGAACGGAATTGACTGAATAGCACTGAAGTTTAGGCGCGGCGTTCGATAAGCCCGCATCAAGAGGATCGGATATGTCCATCAAGGCATCGGAAATCAGCGACCTGATCAAGGCGCGCATCGAAAAATTCCAGTCCGCCACCGAAGCGCGCAACGTCGGAACGGTGACCAGCGTCACCGACGGCATCGTCCGCATTCACGGCCTCGCCGATGCGCGCTACGGCGAAATGCTCGAGTTCGTCGGCAACACCTTCGGACTTGCGCTGAACCTCGAGCAGGACTCGGTCGGCTCGGTGGTGCTCGGCGACTACAAGCACATCTCGGAAGGCCAGCAGGTGAAGACCACCGGCCGCATTCTCGAAGTGCCGGTGGGCCCCGAGCTGCTCGGCCGGGTCGTGGATGCGCTCGGCACGCCCATCGACGGCAAGGGGCCGGTGAACGCCAAGCAGCAATCGCCCCTGGAGCGCGTCGCCCCGGGCGTGATCTTCCGCAAGAGCGTTTCGCAGCCGGTGCAGACCGGCCTCAAGGCCATCGATTCCATGGTGCCGATCGGCCGGGGCCAGCGCGAGCTCATCATCGGCGACCGCCAGACCGGCAAGACCGCGGTTGCAATCGACACCATCATCAATCAGAAGGGCACCGGCGTTAAGTGCGTGTACGTCGCCATCGGCCAGAAGCAAAGCTCCATCGCCAACGTGGTGAGGAAGCTCGAGGAGCACGGCGCGATGGCCCACACCATCATCGTCGCGGCATCGGCCTCGACGCCCGCCGCCATGCAGTATCTCGCGCCCTACGGCGGCTGCGCCATGGGCGAATACTTCATGGACAACGGCGAGGACGCGCTCATCGTGTATGACGACTTGTCGAAGCAGGCGGTCGCCTACCGCCAGATCTCGCTGCTGCTGCGCCGTCCGCCGGGCCGCGAAGCCTATCCGGGCGACGTGTTCTATCTGCATTCGCGCTTGCTCGAGCGCTCCGCGCGCGTCAACGAGGAATACGTGGAGAAGATCAGCAACGGCCGCGTGAAGGGCAAGACGGGCTCACTCACGGGAATTCCCATCATCGAGACCCAGGCGGGCGACGTGACGGCGTTCGTGCCGACCAACGTGATCTCGATCACCGACGGACAGATCTTCCTGGAAACCGACCTCTTCAACGCCGGCATGCGCCCGGCCATCAACGCCGGTATCTCCGTGTCGCGCGTCGGCGGCGCCGCGCAAACCAACATCATCAAGAAGCTCGGCGGCGGCGTGCGCCTGGCGCTCGCGCAATATCGCGAGCTCGCGGCGTTTTCGCAGTTCGCCTCCGATCTCGACGAGGCCACCCGCAAGCAGCTCGAGCGCGGCGCGCGCGTGACCGAGCTCATGAAGCAGAAGCAATACGCGCCCATGTCCGTGGCGGAGATGGCGCTGTCGCTGTATGCGGCTAACAACGGCTACTTCGACAAGGTGGACCGCCGCAAGGTGGTGGAGGCCGAGGCGGGGCTGCAGGCCTTCGCGCGCGGCAGCTATGCGGATCTTTTGAAGGGGATCAATGCGAAGCCCGACTTTACAAAGGAAGTCGAGGCATCGCTCAAGAAATGCTGCGAAGAGTTCTTCTCGACGCTGTAGGAGCAGGGAATGGCAGGTGCTAAGGAAATTCGCGGCAAGATCGCGAGTATCAAGAACACGCAGAAGATCACCAAGGCTATGGAGATGGTCGCGGCGAGCAAAATGCGCAAGGCGCAGGAGCGCATGCGCGCGGCGCGCCCCTATGCCGAGAAGATCCGCAAGATCGTCGGGCACCTGCGCCAGGTGAACCTCGATTTCAAGCACCCGTTCACGTTGGAAAGACCGGTACGCGCCGTCGGCATCATCGTGGTGAGCACGGACCGGGGACTCGCCGGAGCGCTCAACCTGAACCTGTTCAAGGCCGCGCTCGCCCCCATCCGCGAGGCGCAGGGCAAGAACGCGAAAGTCTACGTCTGCGCGGTCGGCCTGAAGGCCCTGCAGTTCTTCCGCCGGCTGTCCGGCGTGGAGCTCTCCGCCTCCGCCACGCACCTGGGCGATCGTCCGCATGCCAAGGATCTGATCGGTCCGATCAAGGTCATGCTGGATCTGTACCGCGAGGAGAAGATCGATCAGCTGCTTCTGGTACACAACGTATTCGTCAACACCATGACGCAGAAGGGCACCGTCAAGCAGCTGCTGCCCTTGCAGACCCTCGACAAGCACGAGCTGCAGGAGCGCTGGGACTACATCTACGAGCCGGACGCCTCGGAGATCCTCGAGGGCCTGCTGATGCGCTATATCGAGTCCCAGGTGTTTCAGGGCGCGGTGGAGAACGTGGCATCCGAGATGGCTGCGCGCATGGTGGCCATGAAGAGCGCCTCCGACAACGCGGGCACGCTCATCGACGAGTTGCAACTCATTTACAACAAGGCCCGCCAGGCCGCGATCACGAAAGAGCTTTCGGAGATCGTCGGCGGCGCTGCAGCGGTTTAGGAAAGAGGTTTAACTATGTCCAAGGGCAAAATCGTCCAAATCATCGGTGCGGTCATCGACGTGGAATTTCCGCGTGATCAAATCCCGGAGATCTATGACGCCCTCAAGCTCGATGATGTCGACCTGACGCTCGAAGTGCAGCAGCAGCTCGGCGACGGTGTGGTCCGCGCGATCGCCATGGGCCCCTCGGAAGGATTGCGCCGCGGCCTCGCCGTCACCGGGACGGGCAAGGGCATCAGCGTCCCGGTGGGAGCCGGCACTCTGGGGCGCATCATGGACGTGCTCGGCAAGCCGCAGGACGAGAAGGGTCCGATACAGAGCACCGAGACGCTGCCCATCCACCGTCCGGCCCCAGCCTACGACGAGCAAGCGGGCGGTCAGGATCTGCTGGTCACGGGCATCAAGGTCATCGATTTGCTGGTGCCCTTCGCCAAGGGCGGCAAGGTCGGCCTGTTCGGTGGCGCCGGCGTCGGCAAGACCGTCAACATGCTCGAGCTCATCAACAACATCGCCAAGCAGTACAGCGGTCTGTCGGTGTTCGCCGGCGTCGGCGAGCGTACCCGCGAGGGCAACGACTTCTATCACGAGATGATCGAGTCCGGCGTCATCGACAAGGACAACCTGCCCAACTCCAAGGTGGCCATGGTGTACGGCCAGATGAACGAGCCGCCCGGCAACCGTCTACGCGTGGCGCTGACCGGGTTGACCATGGCGGAGTACTTCCGCGACGAGAAGCAGGCCTCGGGCAAGGGGCGCGACGTGCTGTTCTTCGTCGACAACATCTATCGCTACACGCTGGCCGGCACCGAAGTGTCGGCGCTTCTCGGGCGCATGCCCTCCGCGGTGGGCTATCAGCCGACGCTTGCCGAGGAAATGGGCGTGCTGCAAGAGCGCATCACCTCCACCAAGACCGGCTCGATCACCTCGATCCAGGCCGTGTACGTTCCCGCGGACGACTTGACCGATCCGTCGCCCGCCACCACGTTCGCGCACTTGGACGCCACCGTGGTGCTGTCGCGCCAGATCGCCTCGCTCGGCATTTACCCGGCGGTGGATCCACTCGATTCCACCAGCCGCCAGCTCGACCCCCTGGTCGTCGGCGAGGAGCACTACGAGACGGCGCGCGGGGTGCAGGCCGTTCTGCAGCGCTACAAGGAGCTGCAGGACATCATCGCCATCCTCGGCATGGATGAGCTCTCCGAAGAGGACAAGCTCACCGTCTACCGGGCGCGCAAGATTCAGCGCTTCCTGTCGCAGCCCTTCAACGTGGCGAAGGTGTTCACCGGCCAGGACGGCAAGATCGTCCCCTTGAAGGACACCATCCGAGGCTTCAAGGCCATCATCGCGGGCGAATATGATCACCTGCCCGAGCAGGCCTTCTACATGATCGGCGGCATCGAAGAAGCGGCCGAGAAAGCCAAGACCTTATCGTAGACGCATTCATGGCCCACACCATTCACGTCGACATCGTCAGCGCCGAGGGCCAAATGTTCTCGGGCGAAGCCAGCATGGTGTTCGCGCCGGGAACGCTGGGCGAGCTCGGCATCGCGCCCCGTCACGCGCCGCTCCTGACCACGCTGAAGCCGGGCGAGGTCCGCGTGCAGGTCGAGGGCCAGGAAGAGCAGGTGTTCTACGTGGGCGGCGGCGCCCTCGAAGTGCAGCCCAATGCGGTCACGGTGCTCGCGGACACCGCCGTACGCGCCAGGGACCTCGACGAGGCCGAGGCGCTGGCCGCCAAGCAGCGCGCCGAAGAAGCCGTTAGGGGTCGCACCGACAAGATGGAGATCGCAGAGGCTCAAGCCGAACTTGCGCGCGCCGTGGCACAATTGCGGGCGATCGAGCGACTGCGCAAGAGACGCTAGGGGCCCCGTTCCCTCTTAGGGCGCCCTAACGACAAGGAGCCTTTTCATGCCGCTTACCGTCGTCATACTCGCCGCCGGGCAGGGCAAACGCATGAACTCGGATCTGCCGAAGGTCCTGCAGCCGTTGGCCGGGCAGCCGCTGCTCCAGCATGTGATCCGCACCGCGCGGTCGCTGACGCCCGCCAATATCTGCGTCGTGTACGGTTACGGCGGCGCGCAGGTTCAAAATGCGCTCCAGCACGAGGACGTCGACTGGGTGCTGCAGGCCGAGCAGCTCGGTACCGGACACGCCGTGATGCAGGCCATGTCCCTGATACCCGATGAGCATACGGTGCTCGTGCTGTACGGGGATGTGCCGCTGATCGGCGCCGCGTGCCTCAAAAAGCTCGTCGATCTCGCGGCCGGGGGCGCGCTCGCCGTGCTCTCCGTCAATCTCGAGGACGCCGCCGGATACGGTCGCATCGTGCGCGATGCGCGCGGCCAGGTCAGCGCCATCATCGAGCACAAGGACGCGAGCGCGGTTGAGCTCGCCACCCGCGAGGTGAATACCGGTCTCATGGCGGCGCCGGCCGGCCGATTACGTGAGTGGCTTCTCGGCCTGGGCAGAGAAAACGCGCAGCGCGAGTACTATCTCACCGACGTGGTCGCCTTGGCCGTGCGGGACAAAAATCGCGTCGAGGCGCTGCTCGCATCGCACCCCGACGAGGTCATGGGCGTCAACGACAAGGTTCAGCTCGCCGAGGTCGAGGCGTGCTATCGCAAGGCCTGCGCCCGTAATCTCATGCTGGCTGGAGCGACGCTGGTCGATCCGGCGCGCATCGATCTCCGTGGTGATATCGAGGTCGAGCGCGACGTGTATATCGACGTGAACGCGGTGTTCATCGGCAAGGTGCATCTCGGCACCCGAGTCCGTATCGGCCCAAATTGCGTCATCCAGAACGCGCGCATCGGTGCGGACACCGAGGTGTTCGCCAACACGGTGATCGAGAACGCCGTGATCGGCGAGAACTGCCGCATCGGACCCTTCGCGCGCCTGCGCCCGGACACCGTGCTGCATCGAGGCGCACACATCGGCAATTTCGTCGAGATCAAAAAGAGCGAGATCGGGCCGGGCAGCAAGGCAAATCACCTGACCTACATCGGCGATTCGCGCGTCGGCAGCGACGTGAACGTCGGCGCGGGCACCATCACCTGCAACTACGACGGCGCCAATAAATGGCCCACCGCCATTGAGGACGGCGCCTTCATCGGCTCCGGGAGCATGTTGGTCGCGCCGGTCCGCATCGGCGCGGGCGCCACCATCGGCGCCGGGTCCACCGTCACCCAAAATGCCCCCGAGGACAGGCTCACGCTGACCCGCGCGCCTCAGGTAACGTCCGGGACCTGGACCCGCCCCGCCAAATTGTCGCCGGAAGAATACGCCGCCGCGGTCGCGCGGGCGCTCGATAGGCCGAAAAAATAACGCCTTACCCCAAAAGATATCGTCCGCGGCGATGCGGCGGCCAGCCAGTTGCCATGAGAACGGCGCGTGGACTAGCTTAGGGCTCCCCAGAATGCCAGCGGGAGCACATCGGATGCTGATTCAGGAGATGACCCAGGACGAATGCGGCGCCGCACTCGGTCAAACGGACTTCGGCAGATTGGCGTGCGTCCGCGGCCCTCAACCCTACATCGTTCCCATCTATTTCTCGTTCGACGGCAAGCACCTCTACGGTGTCACCACGCCGGGACAAAAGATCGAGTGGATGCGGTCCAATCCGCTGGTCTGTCTCGAAATCGATGAGCGGACGAGCCACTATCAGTGGACCAGCGTGATCGTATTCGGCCGCTACGAGGAATTGCCGGAAGCGCCCGGATACGAAGACGCACGCACCCACGCTCTCGAAGTGCTGCAGAAGCGCGAGACGTGGTGGCAGACGGCTTGCGTCGCCACGGAGCGCCGGGAACAGCGCCCGCCCATCTTCTACCGCATCCACATCGTGCAGATGACCGGACATCGGGCGCTGCCCGATGCGCTCGAAGCCGCGGCGGATGCAGATGAGGCGGCTACTGTGGACCCATCGGCCTGAGTTCCGTGAGTTGGATGGAGGAGCGCGGAATCTCCAGGTGCGGGTGCCGCTCGAACGCCTTGGCCGCGATTTCATGCGACTCGGCCTCGACGATCGAGTACAACATAATATCGTTTTTGGTGTCGGAGACGCCGCCCGCCGCGACGCTCTTGGTCTTGCCGGCCGCCTCCGTGATGGCGATCATGGCGGCGTGCTCACGCATCCATTGTTGCCAGTCGGCGCGCATCTTCTCTTCCGCGGGCTTTCTTTTTTCAGGATCGGTCCTGCCCCAGTCTTCGATGACTTGAGCGGGCACGAGATACAGAACCAGAAACCTCTTCTTCGGCGTGTTGGTCATGATTCCTCCATTGACCCCATGAATGCCGGCACCGGCCGTGCGGCTGCGCGCAGCCAGTTTGCCATGGCGCTGACAACGGAGCGCACGGCAGGTCGCCGGGTCATGCGATCGCGCCACTCCAGAAGCTTCGGCGTCGCTGCAGTGACGGGCGCACCTTGACGCTCCCCGAATAGCGACGCCATGTAGAAGGAGATGTCGGCGAACGAGTAGCTGCCCGCGAGCCACGTTCTCGTGGTCAGCAGCTTCTCCATTGCACGGTAGTAGGCAACGGCCGCTTCGATGCTCGATACCGCGAGCGCATCGCCCAGATTCTGCTGCAAACCCATCAGGCGAGTCACGTGCGGGAAATACACCTCATCGGACTGGTGCTCCAAGCGGCGCGCACGCGCACGATCCGCGATGTCCCGCGGCCATAGTGCCGGCGTGGGCTGAAGGTCTTCCAGATACTCGAAAATCTGGGTCGAATCGAATATATCGAGGCTGCCATGCACCAACACGGGGACCTGCCCTTTGGGATTCACGCGCAAGACCTCCGGGTGCTTGGGGCTATAGCCGAGGTCAGAGTCGTAAGACACCATGGTCAGCTCGAAATCCAGACCCTTCTCGAGCGCGGCAATTTGCACCTTGGCGCCGAACATGCTGAGGGGGCCTGAATAGAGCGTGAAGCGCTGCGAGTGCATCGGTTTACCTTTCGAGGTATGGCCGGCGCCATTGTAAAGGAGCGGTCCCGCCTCGAGGTACCTCGTGACCCCCTGAAATTCCTTGATGAGCGCGCGAATCTCGCGCGGCATGGTTTCCTACGTCTCCTCGACGCACTGATCGATAGGCTCCTCGGTCAGCCCCTTCTTGGCGTTCGCGATCTCTGGAAACTGGTGCATCTGTAACCCAGACCGCATAGCATCGCGACCGCCATCGAGGGGTATGTCATGCCGATTCACGATCACGAGCCGTCTTTTCGGGGCAAGGCCTTCCTATGGGGCGGGCTCGGCCTGGGCATGCTGTTCCTGGCGGCGCTCCTAACCCACGGGTTCGGACTGTACGGCGGCTCCGGCAAGACCGAGGAAGCTCCGGCGCTGATGCTGCGCCAGGGCGACAAGATAGTCGTCCCGGAAGGGTCGTCGCTGCGCAAGGCGCTGATCGTGGAGCCGGCGGCGGCGCAGCCGGTGAGCGCCAAAATTGCGTTGCCGGCCATCGTCGAGTCCGACCCCGCGCGAACCGCTGCCGTGCTGACGCCGCTCTCCGGCCGCTTGATCTCGCTCAAGGTCGCCCTGGGGGACCGCGTCAAAAAAGGCCAGGTGCTGGCCATCATCGATTCGCCCGATCTCGGCCAGGCCTACGACGACGATGCCAAGGCGGCGGACACCTTGAGGCTGGCCGAGAAGAATCTCCAGCGCGAGGAAGGCCAGCACCAGATCGGCGCAGCTTCCGACAAGGACCTCGACCAGGCGAAGAGCGACCGCAACCAGGCGCTGGCGGAACGCACGCGCACGCAGGCCCGACTTGGGATGCTCGGCGCTTCCGCCGCCAGATCGAATCTGTTGACCGTCGCCGCCTCCATGAGCGGCAGCATCACCGCACTGTCGGTCGCGCCCGGAGACGTGATCAACGACCCGACCCAGCCCCTCATGACCATCGCGGATCTGAGCACGGTATGGGTCACCGCCCTGGTTCCGGAGAAAGACGTGAGTGCCGTATACAAGGACCAGAGCGCCGAGGTCACGCTGTCCGCCTACCCGGATAAAGTGCTCCGGAGCAAGGTGCTGTTCGTCTCTGACGTGATCGAGCCCGACTCGAGGCGCAACAAGATCCGCATCGCGTTTGCGAACGGGGACTACTCCCTCAAGCCCAACATGTTCGCGACCGTCACGGTGATCGGCCCCGCCAGGACCGAGATCGTGGTGCCGAGTTCCGCGCTCCTCATGAACAACGACCGGACCAGCGTGTTCGTCGCGACGGCGCCATGGACTTTCGAGCGCCGCACGGTCGATCCCGACCTCGGCGACGGTGCGACGGTCGCCGTGCGCTCCGGTCTCGCCGCCGGCGATCGAGTCGTGATCAAGGGCGGAATTCTGCTCAATGATTGATCAGTTCGTCGGCTTCTGCCTGCACCGGCGAATCGCGATCATCGTCATCGCGGCGCTCCTGTCCGCGTTCGGCGTGTATGCGTGGGAGACCCTCTCCGTCGAGGCATATCCCGAGCTCGGTGACGTGGCGGCGCAAGTGACGACGCAAATGCCCGGACTCGCCGCGGAGGAAGTGGAGCAGCTCATCACCGTGCCTCTCGAGCGCGAGATCAACGGCACTCCCGGGCTCTTGCTGATGCGCTCGT
Organism: Steroidobacteraceae bacterium; assembly: GCA_050012315.1. GTDB lineage: Bacteria > Pseudomonadota > Gammaproteobacteria > Steroidobacterales > Steroidobacteraceae > Bog-1198. The sequence continues at coordinate 255,546 of JBEKHK010000001.1, forward strand.
CGAGCACCTTTGGCCTATCGCTCATCACGGTGCTGTTCCGCGACGGTTACGAGGACTACTGGGCGCGGCAGCGGTTGACGGAGCGCATCAATCAAGCGGTGCTGCCTGCCGGCGCGACCCCCTCGCTCGATCCCGTGGCGGGGCCGGGCGGCGAGATCTACCGCTATACCCTGGAGTCCGACACCAAGAACCTCCAGGAGCTCTCCGAGATCCAGCGCTGGACGGTGATCCCGGCGCTCAAGTCCGTTCCGGGCGTGGTCGACGACACCAATTTCGGCGGCTTCACCACCGAATACCAACTCGACCTCGACCCGAAACAGCTGACCCATTTCGGCCTCGGCATCACCGACGTGATCAACGCCGTCAACAATAACAATACGAATGCCGGCGGCGGGCGCGTGTCGCGCGGCGATCAGAGCTACGTGATCCGCGGGGTCGGCCTCATCCACGACCTGGAAGAGATCGGCTCCATCGTGGTCACCCAGGTGCACGGTGCGCCCGTGCTGGTGCGCGATCTCGGCCGTACCACGCTGAGCCACCAGGAGCGCGAGGGGATTCTCGGCAAGGATTCCAATCCCGATACGATCGAAGGCATCGTCTTGATGCTCAAGTACCAGAATCCATCGCAAACCCTGCGTGGGATCCATGAGAAGGTCAAGGAGCTCAATGCCAAGCTCAAGGCGAGCGACGTGCGGATCGTTCCGTATATCGACCGGGACGATCTGGTGCGCGCTACGATCCACAAGGTCGGCCAGACCATCCTCGAGGGAATCACCCTCGTCTTCCTGATCCTGATCCTGTTCCTCGGCAGCCCCAAAAGCGCGGTGGTGGTCGCGGTGAGCATCCCGCTGGCGCTGGTCTCGGTGTTCTCATTGCTGAACCTCACGCATGTCTCCGCGAACCTCTTGTCGCTCGGCGCAATCGACTTCGGCATTTTGGTGGATGGCGCCATCGTCGTGACCGAAGCGGTGCTGCGGCGGCGCGAGGCCATGCCCAACGAGGAACTGAGCGAAAGCGAGGCCAAGGCAGCGACGCTGCAGGTCACTCGTCCGATCTTCTTCGCGAGCCTGATCATCATCACCGCGTACCTGCCGCTCTTTTCCTTCGAGCGCGCCGAGGCCAAGCTGTTCACGCCCATGGCGTACACCATGGGCTATGCGCTCTTCGGCGCGCTGCTGACGGCGCTTGCGCTGGTGCCGGGGCTCGCCTACCTCGCATTTCGCAAGCCCGGCCGCGTGTACCACAACCGCTGGCTGGAATGGCTGACGGTGCGTTACGACCGGTTGCTGGCCGCGTGTCTCGAGCAGCCGCAGATCATCTACGGCGTGGTGATCTTCGCGTTGCTCGCCGTGGTCGGCCTGGGCGCGACCGTCGGGCGCGACTTCCTGCCTGATCTGGACGAGGGAGCGCTGTGGCTTCAGGTACAGATGCCCACCGGGTTGGCCTTGAACAAGGCGAGCGACATGGCGAGCGAGTTGCGGCGCGCCATCCTGAAGTACCCGGAAGTCTCGTATGTCGTCACCCAGACGGGCCGCAACGACGACGGCACCGATCCCTGGACCATGTCGCACATCGAGGCGCCGGTCGGATTGAAGCCCTACGACACCTGGCCGGCCGGCGAGTCGAAGAAGCAGTTCGTGGACAAGCTTGCCACGAATCTCGCCAAGGACCTGCCGGGCTTCTCCATCGGCATCAGCCAGCCCATCATCGACGGTGTGAACGACATGATTGGCGGCGCGCACAGCCCGCTGGTCATCAAGATCTACGGCGACGACCTGAATGAGCTGCGGCGCATCGGCGGGGAAATCGTGGACGTGCTCTATACGATTCAGGGTACTTCGAGCGCATCAATCTTCCAGGAGCCGCCGGTTCCGCAGATCGAGGTCAAGCTGGATCACGAGAAGGCGGCGCGCTACGGTGTGAACATGACCGACGTGCAGAACGTCATTCAAACGGGGGTTGGCCAGGCGCCCGTTTCCACCGTGTACGTGGGCGAGCGCACCTATCCTCTGACGGTCCGATTCACCGAGAACACGCGAAATTCGCCGGATGCGCTCGCGAATCTCCTGGTAAATACCGCAGGCGGCGCTCAGATTCCCCTGTCCCAACTGGCCGACGTTCGCGAGCGCTCGGGAGAGAGCACGGTCACCCGCGAGAATGGCCAGCGCAACCTCACCATCCGCATCGACAACCGCGACCGGGATCTCACCTCGTATCTCGAGGATGCGCAGAAGGAAATCGACGCGCGCGTGCATTTCGACCGGAACAAGGTCCGCCTCGAATGGGGCGGACAGTTCGAGAATCAGCGCCGTGCAGAGGCACGGCTCCTGGTGATCCTCGGGCTGGTGATGGGCATGATGCTGATTTTCCTCACCGTCGGCCTCAAGTCCTTCCGGCAGGCGCTGTTGATTCTGGGCGTGGTGCCGCTAGCCACCCTGGGCGGGCTCATCTCGCTGCACATCACCGGCCAAAATCTCAACGTGGCGAGCGGCGTGGGCTTCATCGCGCTGTTCGGCGTGGCCGTGCAAAACGGCATCATCATGGTGTCGAATTTGAACCGCATGCGTAAGTCGGGGCTCGACCTGCATGAGGCCATCATGCAGGGCGCGACCGAGAGACTTCGTCCCGTGCTGATGACGGCGACGGTCGCGACGCTCGGCATGCTGCCCGCCGCCATCCATACCGGCGTCGGCAGCGACGTGCAGCGTGGCATCGCCACGGTGGTGGTAGGCGGACTCGCAATCTCCACCATCCTCACGCTGTTCGTACTGCCCTCGATGTATCACGTGATCGAACACTGGGCCGAGCGGCGCCACGGCCAAGCGCTGTGGGGCCAATGATGCGCAAAGCCTGGATCGGCGCCGCCGCCGTGACCGCTGCGGGAGTCGCCGTGGGCGTCGCCGGCTGCGCCGTCGGACCGAATTACCACCGGCCCACGCCGCCGTCGGATTCCGGCTATGGCGCGGCGCCGTCGAGCGGTGCGACTCAGGCGGCCGAAGGGCCCGCCGGCGACGCGCAGCGGTTCGTCGCCGGCATGGATATCCCGAGCGAGTGGTGGACGCTGTTCAAGTCGCCCAAGCTCGATCAGCTGGTCGCGCGGGCGCTGAAGGGCAACCCGGACGTGGGCGCAGCGCAAGCGGCGCTCAAGCAGGCGCACGAGCTGTACCTCGCGCAGACGACCAGTTTCCTTCCGACTGTGCAGGGCGGCTTCGGGGGGGATCGCTCGGAGTATCCGACGGGTACGCTGACCGCCCCGACGAACGCGTCGAATTCGACCTACAGTCTCTACACCGCTCAGCTCACCCTGACCTACATGCCCGATGTCTTCGGCGGTACGCGGCGCGCGGTCGAAATGGCCAAGGCGCAAGAACAGAGCACCCGATTCCAGCTCGAGGCCACCTACCTCACCCTGACCAGCAATGTCGTGGTGACGGCCATCACCGAAGCGTCCCTTCGCGGCCAGATCAAGAGCACGGAGCGGCTGCTCGAGTTGCAGCATCAACTCACCGAGACCGCCCAGAAGCAGCGCGCCCTCGGCACCGCCAGCGATCTCGACGTGCTGGCGCAGCAGTCGGTGGAAGCCCAGATCGGAGAGACCCTGCCGCCGCTTCAGAAGCAGCTGGGGCAGACTCGCGATGCGCTCACGGCGCTCCTCGGCAGGCTGCCGGCGGAAGAGCCGGCCGAGACTTTCACGCTCGAGGAGCTGACGCTGCCCGAGGAGCTGCCGGTGAGCGTGCCCTCGAAGCTCATCGAACAGCGGCCCGATGTTCGGCAAGCGGAAGAAAATCTGCATGCCGCGTCCGCGGCGGTGGGCATCGCGATTGCCGACATGCTGCCGCAATTCGCGATCAACGCCGATCTCGGATCGAGCGCCTTGAAGCTCGGCCAACTGGTCTCGCCGTACACCGGATTTTGGGATGCCGGCGCCTCGCTGACGCAGACGCTGTTCGATGCCGGCGCGCTCTTGCACAAGAAGCGAGCGGCCGATGCGGTGCTCGATCAGGCCGGCGCCCAGTATCGCGCCGCCGTCATCCTGGCGTGTCAGAATGTCGCCGATACCTTGCGAGCGCTGGGCGCGGACGCCGATGCCCTCCGCGCCAGCGCCGATGCGGATCGCGCGGCCCGGCGAACCTGGGAGCTGGCGAAGCACCAGCGCGAGCTCGGCACGATCAGTCCGGTGGCGGTCATCGCGGCGGAACTCGCATTCGCGCAGGCAGAATTGTCGGTGACCCAAGCGCAAGCCAACCGATACTCCGATACGGCCGGCCTGTTTCAATCGCTCGGCGGCGGATGGTGGAATCGACGGAAGGAGGCCCACTATGAACAACCTGGTGCTGCGGGAGAATAAGCACGGCGCCGCGATCCTGACGCTGAACCGTGCGGAGAAATTGAACGCGCTATCCAAGGACTTGTTCGAGGACTTGGAGGAGCACGTCGATGCGATCGCCCGCGAGACACGCACCATCGGGCTGGTGGTTTTGCGCGGGGCCGGCGCGAATTTTTCCGCGGGCTACGACATGCAGGAAGTACTCGATTACGTTCGGGCGCGCGCAAAGCCGCATTTTCACTCGGATGTCATCCAGAAGCTCGCGGCTCTACCGCAGCCGGTCATCTCCGCGGTCCAGGGGCACTGTTCCACCGGGGCGCTGGAACTTGCGCTGGCGGCGGATCTGATCGTCGCGGCGGAGTCGGCGCGATTCTCGGACGTGTACGCGCGCTGGGGACTCACGCCGGTGTGGGGTCTGTCGTTGAGGCTCCCGCATCGCATCGGGCGCGCGAAGGCGAGCGAGATGATGTTCACCTGCCGCAGCTACACAGGAGCGGAGGCGCTCGCCATGCACCTCGCGAATTACTGCTTCCCGGAAGATCGCTTCGAGGCGGAACTGTCCCGGCTGTCGAGCGACATTCTCGCCAACTCCTGGTATGCCAATCAGGTGAACAAGCGGGCGCTCATCGGCATCGATGGGTTGAGCCTCGGCGATGCGCATGGGCTGGAGCTGTTCAAGAACGAAGGACTCGCGCCGGATGCGGCGAAGCGGGTGGAGAAATTTTTCGCGAAGCGGCGGGATACCGCGAGCTAGGAGGCCTCGTGGCGCAGCGCCCCCCGCCCCCGCTGTGATTCATGATGTCCTCATTCGATGAAGCGGTCGACGAAATCGCGGCTGCTCTGCCAGACGGCTTTCCAATCGGCGAGGACGGCGCGGCCTTCCCCGGTGATTCGGTAGTACCGGCGCGGCGGTCCGGAATACGAGGGAACGATTCGGCTGCTGAGAAGGCCTCCGGCCGATAGCGCCCGCAGTACCGGGTAGATGGAGCCTTCCTTGAAGATCGGAGCACCGGCGTTGGCGCTCGCCAGTCGCTTGGCGATCTCATAACCGTAGAGATCGTCCGGGCTGCGATCGAGCACGGAGAGCAAAACCAGGCTCACCAGGCCTCCGTTGAGGTCCTTCTTGAATTTCCTCGTATCACTATCAGCCATTGGCTAGTATTGTATAATTAATAATATTAGTAATCAATTAGTATGGTTTTCCTTCGAATACCACCTCCCGGGCGGCGGGCGGCGGGCGACGGGCACTGAATTTTCGCCCCCGGTCGGGCACACTAGGCAACCTTTTTCACTCCAGGCGGAGCAGACCGGTATGTGCGGAATCGTCGGCGTGGTCGCTGAGCGCAATGCCGTGCCCATCCTCATGGAGGGGCTGCGGCGCCTCGAGTACCGCGGCTACGACTCCGCGGGCATTGCGGTGATCGGGGCCGATCAACGGTTGGCGCGGCGGCGCGCGCTCGGCAAAGTGAAGGTCCTGCAGGATACCTTGGACGCGGAACCGATCGCCGGCCACGTAGGCATCGCGCATACCCGGTGGGCTACTCACGGCCTTCCCACTACCCGCAACGCTCACCCGCACACCTCGCGCGACGGCATCGCGGTAGTGCACAACGGCATCATCGAAAATCACGAGGCGTTGCGGGCGGGCCTCATCGACTTGGGGTACGAATTCAGCTCGGAGACCGATAGCGAGGTCATCGCGCATCGCATCCACCATCACATGGCGGGCTCCTCGAGCCTGTTCGAAGCCGTGCGCAAGACGGTTGCGGAACTCGACGGCGCCTACGCGCTGGCCGTGGTCGCGCAGGCCGATCCCGACGCCATCGTGCTGGCGCGCGAGGGTTGTCCGGTGGTGGTGGGGCTCGGCATCGACGAGAACTTCGCCGCCTCGGACGTAGCCGCCCTTCTGCCCGTCACGCGGCGTTTCATGTTCCTCGAAGAGGGCGACCTCGCGGAGATCCGGCGCAAATCCGTCCACATAACGAATGCGGCGGGCAAGTCCGTGACGCGTCCCGTGTTGGAGAGCGAGTTGCCGGCGGATGCCGTCGAACGGGGCCAGTACCGGCATTTCATGCTCAAGGAGATTCACGAGCAGCCGCGCGCCATTGCGCAGACCTTGGAGGAGCGCGTCTCGGGCGCTCGATTGCTCGAAGCCGCGTTCGGACCGGGCGCCAAGGACGTGTTCAGGCAGGTGAAGGCGGTGCACATCGCCGCCTGCGGCACGAGCTACCACGCCGGACTCGTGGCCGCCTATTTCCTGGAGCAGATCTGCCGCATCCCGGCGCGGGTGGAAATCGCCAGCGAATATCGCTATCGCGATCCCGTCGTCCTGGCCGATACCCTCTTCGTCACGCTCTCTCAGTCGGGCGAGACTGCCGATACGCTGGCCGCGCTGCGCAACGCGAAGCGCGCGGACTACCTCTCGACGCTCACCATTTGCAACGTCGCCGAGAGCTCCATGGTGCGGGATTCCGATCTGGTGCTCCTGACGCGCGCGGGACCCGAAATCGGCGTCGCCTCCACCAAGGCCTTCACCACGCAACTAACGGCACTCGGCATGCTGATCGCGGCGCTCGCGAAAAATCGGCCCAACGGAGCCGAGCTCGAGCGCGAGATCATGCTGCAACTGCTGCAACTGCCCGGATTGGTCGAGAAGACGCTCGCGCTCGATGAACAAATCGGCGCGCTCGCGGAGGTCTTTGCCGACAAGCAGCACGCGCTATTCCTCGGCCGGGGACCGCTGCACGCCATCGCCATGGAAGGTGCGCTGAAGCTCAAGGAGATTTCCTACATCCACGCCGAAGCGTATGCGGCGGCCGAGCTCAAGCATGGACCGCTGGCGCTGGTCGACGAGGCTATGCCGGTGATCACGGTGGCGCCCAACAACGAGCTTCTGGAGAAGCTGAAATCGAACCTGCACGAGGTGCGTGCGCGCGGTGGCCAGCTCTACGTGTTTGCGGATCCGCAGGCGCACATGCAGAGCGCCGAGGGCGTCACCGTCATTCAGATGCCCGCACCTGCCAGCGCCCTGCAGGCGCCGGCGGTGTTCGCCGTGCCGATGCAGCTGCTCGCGTATCACGTGGCGGTGCTGAAAGGCACGGATGTCGATCAGCCTCGGAACCTGGCGAAGAGCGTGACCGTGGAGTGAGGGGCGTTGCCCCACCCATGAAGACCATACTTATCACGGGCGGCGGACGAGGTATCGGCCGTGCGGCCGCCATTCTATGCGGGACAAAAGGATGGTCCGTTGCCGTCAATTACATCCAGAGTGAAGTTTCGGCCCAAGACACCGCGCGAGCCGTCGAGGCGGCCGGAGGCAGAGCGGTGACCTCGAGGGGCGATGTAACGGTCGAAGCGGAAGTCGCTTCCCTGTTTGATGCAGCCGAATCAAAGCTGGGCCGCCTCGATGGGGTCGTGATCAACGCCGGAATCGTGGCCCCGTCGCTCCAGCTTGCCGACATGAGCAGCGAGCGGCTGAAACGCATGTTCGAGGTCAACGTCTACGGTGCTTATCTCTGTGCCCGAGAAAGCGCCCGACGGCTGTCGACCGATCACGGCGGCGAGGGCGGCTCGATCGTTCTGGTGTCCTCCGCCGCGAGTCGACTGGGGTCACCCTTCGAATATATCGACTACGCGGGATCCAAAGCAGCGGTGGATACGCTGACGATCGGACTTTCCAAGGAACTCGGGAAGCAGGGCGTGCGCGTCAATGCGGTTCGACCGGGGGTCATCGAGACGGATATCCACGCCAGTGGCGGACAGCCCGATCGCGCACAGCGCATCGGGGCGAGCGCTCCGATGGGCCGTGCCGGCCGCGCGGAAGAAGTGGCCGAGGCCATAGTATGGCTGCTGAGCGATGCGGCCTCCTATGTAACGGGAGCCATTCTGGATGTCGCCGGCGGCCGGTGAACGATTACAGAGATTGCATGCATCGGGTGAGACGGGTTATCGACTACACATAGAGATGCGTCATCGGCAGCCCGAGGCGCACGCAGGATTGGGCCGCAGGGCTGGATGACAAAATGATCCTGTCCGATAACGCGCCAGCCAATTGGACTATCCGGCGTTGCCCTGCACCGAGTCCGTAGCGGCGGCTCAGACCGAGGCGTTCGCGTATCCAGTCCGGAAGTATTTCTACCGCTGCACTCACCAGCATCTTTTGCATCCAGCAAAGCGGCATTGGAAATCCCGGAGTGGCGCGCATGATGCTCAAAAACTCGAATATGATCGGGGAGGCCTGCAGTCGATCCCGCATACCACCGAATAGAGCAAGGAGTTCGGCGTTGGACCTGGGCGCCTCGATTGCGCCGTAAAGCGTCGAGGCCAGCCCGCCCTCGCTATAGAGCACATCGAACTCCTCCGCGTCGAGCGGCCTGACGTAGCGGCTGTAGGCTTCTGCAAACCCGAACGCGGCCGTCGCTTGCACCCAGCTCAACAGCCGCACGTCATTCGCCTCATAGGCCACGCCGCAAGGCGTTTCTCCGCTTATCTTGGAATGGATTTGTACGACCCGGGCGATCATCGGCTCGGCAATGCTGCGCGCTCCGTACACCGTCACCATTGCCGCCAGCCCGGTGCGCTGCAGACGAGCCATCGGATCCTTGCGAAACGAGGAATGCTCCCATACGGCCGTACGCACCGAAGGTTCTGCCAGTTCGAGAATGACGGCGGCGATGCCCCCGATCAAAAGCGCTATGGGGTTTTTGAAGATGCGCCAGGTGAGGGAATCCGGCGGCAGCAAAGCGGCTTCGCCCAAGGGACGAGTGAAATCGATGCCCGGGCCATTCTGCGGATTCAAAAGTGTGCGGGCGCTCGCCTCGAGCCTGTTTTGCAGGCTCCTCGGCAACCGAATGATCGAAGTCTTACGGCGCACTGCGCGTAGATCTTAAGCCCTTTCGCCCCAACGTCATACGGCTCAACACGCCGTCGTGCAGGAAGTATCGGTGCCAAAGGGCCGCGAGCGCGTGCAGGCCCGCGAGTGCGAATAACGCATAGGCCAAATACCCATGAATATCCTCGGTGGGCCGGAATATCGCCCGGTTCTTCTTGATCCCGAAGTCGATCTTGAACGCGCCGAAGTCGAATGCGCGGCCGTGATAAACGAAGGTCACGAAACCGATGATCGGGATGCCGAACATGAGCGCATAGAGCACCAGATGCACCGGACCGGAGAAGCGTCGGGAGAACGCGCCTATATTTGCCGGAAGCACGGGAGGCGCATGGCGAAGACGATATCCAAACCGTGCGAGAAGGACCAGCCAGAGCAGGATGCCGATGAGCGCATGAACATTGATCCAGAACGATTGCGTTTCATCCGGCCAGGAATCGTGCAGCAGGCCCAATATTCCGACGATGACGACCAGGCCGAACATCACCCAATGAAATACGATCGCACCGGGTCGATATCGCTCCTCGGTCGGGAGGGGTTGGGCAGATTCCAAGGGGTCGGTAGGCATAAGCAGGTGTACCAGGTTCGAGTTAAAGCGCTATTTTGCCCGAATACACCTCGATGAACGGGACGAAACCGCACGGATCATCCAGCATGGTCGGGCGCAGGTTGACGCGATCAACGTCCTCCGGCCGAGCGGCGGTAAGGTCACCCGGAACCGCACCGGCAGCCTCCTTCTCGAGGTGCGTCAATCTCGTCCATCGTCCGTCCTCTTCGCGGCAAAATACCGCCCAACGGGGCTCGGCCCGCTGATGCTAGCCTGAAAGATTGTGGCGCGTGGACCGATAACGACCAAAGATATGCAAAGGAGAAATCATTATGCGCACCGCCTTTTCGGTGCGGGCGAGGCCGAAGCGGCTGAAACGGCGAGCTGTCCGCCCCGACGCATTCGGCGCCGAATATTTCGAGAAGTTCTATCTGAGTCCCGCCACTCGCGTCACCGACGCGGGGGAAATGCGTGCTCGCGCCCGCCTGATCACCGCAGTGCTGGCCCATGCCGCCATCCCGGTGCGCAGCATTCTCGATGCCGGCTGCGGGATCGGACTCCTGCGCGCCCCCTTTGCCGAGGTGTTGCCGCGGGCACGCTATACCGGACTCGACGCGAGCGAGTATCTCTGCGGGCGCTATGGCTGGGTGCGGGGCTCGGTCGCGGAGTATGTTCCGCGCCGACCCAGCGATCTCGCCGTCTGCTACGACGTACTGCAATATCTCGACGACCGCGAGGCCGCGCGCGCCATCGCGAATTTCAAGCGCCTCACCCGCGCGGCGCTCTACGTGTCGGCTTTAACCCGCGAGGATTGGCGCGAGCACTGCGACCGCCAGCGCACCGATCGAGCCGTGCATCTGCGCGCCGGCGAGTGGTACCGGCGGCGACTGCGCAGAGACTTCCGCTATCTCGGTTTCGGCATCTGGCTCCGCAAGGATGTGAACGCAATTCTCTGGGATATGGAAAGGCGTTAGCTGCGCCTCGGTCGACCGGCGCACTGCAGACCCGTCAAAGCGCGTCCTGAATCCAATCGACGAGCGCCTCGTGAACACCCTCGTCCGCGGCATTCTCGCCGGGCGAGTTGTTGATGAACGACACGAGCACGTAGGTCTTGCCCGACTCGCCGGTCACGTAGCCCGCTACGGCGCTGACTCCGTCGATGTGACCGGTCTTCAGGCGCACGCTCCCCGCGGCGGTATTTTGCATGCGGGATTTGAGGGTTCCGTCGATTCCCGCGAGCGGCAGCGAAGCAACGAACTCGGGCGCCCAGCGGTTGCGATACGCCGCACGCAGCATCGTCGCCATCTCGAGCGCGGATATCCGCGCCGTGCGCGAAAGCCCCGAGCCGTTGTCGATCACCACATCCGCAAACGGCAAACCGCGCTCGCGGGCCCAATCGGCGATGGCGCGCGCGCCCTTCTCGGGCGTTGCGGGGCCTCCGAAGCGCTCCTCGCCGAGGGTCAGGAACAAGTGCCGCGCCATCAGGTTGTTGCTGAACTTGTTGGTCAGCCGTATCACCTCGCCCAGGGTCAGCGAGTCGAAACTCACCAGCGGCTGCGCGTCCGGCAGCGCGGCCTCGATGCGCATCTTGCCGTGGAACTCGCCGCCCGATTCGCGCCACAGCTCCACGAAGGTCCCGAAGGCATAGCTCGGGGCGTTGAGCATCACGCGGGTTATGGTGCGCTCGAGGCACTCGCCCGATAGATTGCCGGAGAATTCCGCGCGATCCGCCTGCTCCGATGTCACCTCGAAGTTGACCTGCGCCGCCGCTCCGCTGCAGTGTCCCGCCCCGAAGCGAATCCGATTCTCGATGGCGAGATTGATCGGGGCGGGCGTCGCGACGATGTCGATGGACCGGGTCGCGGCGTTTGGCGCCAGGCGGAATTCCACCGACTGGAAATTCACCATCAGCGCATTCGGCTCGACGTTGTATGAGCGGTGCGGGCGGCCGTCGAACGCCCTCGGATCTTCGGGCGGCAGTGCGAACGCCGTATCGTCGATGACCACGTCGCCGTCGATGCTCTCGACCCCTTTGGTGCGCAATGCGCGCACGAAGCTCCACCAGCGCTCCAGGGTCATGTACGGGTCGCCCCCGCCCTTGAGGATGAGATCTCCCTTCAGGACTCCCCGGTCCAAGCTGCCGCGCGCCAGTGCCCCGGTATGCCAGGTATAGGCCGGTCCCAGGAGATCGAGGCCGGCGAAAGTCGTCACGAGCTTCATCGTGGATGCGGGACTGCGCGGCGTCTCGGCGTTGAGGCTCGCGACCAGCCGTCCCGAGTCCACCTCGAGGACGGCGAAACTTGCCGTGCTCGGGGCAACCCGCTCGGCCGCGAGCGTGCGCGCAACGGGCGCAGGCACGACGCCCTTGGCGCCCGTCGATGCGAACGCGGCGCAGGCGGCCAGAGTGGCGAGCCCGCACGCCAGTAGGCGACCACAACTCTGTCCGATCATCGCAGCACCACACCTCGCCACGCGCCCGATCGCCAGCGCAGAAACAGCATCAGCCCCAGGCAACAGACATAGATCAGCGCCGCGATCCATCCGCCAACCGAGCCCAGGCCGTATTGCGGAAGCCAATGAACCCATCCGTCGCCGGGCGGGAAGGACAATGCATGGGCCAGCGGCACGAACAGCGACCAGGACAGCGCGAGCACCATGATGGAGGGTATGCGCACGTCGCCGGCGCCGCGCAAACAGGCTCCGCTCGCAATGTTGAATCCGTCGAACAACTGATAACCGGCGGCGATCCAGAGCAGCACGCATCCCTTCGCGGCGACCTCTCCGGCCTGCGGATCCGAGGGGTTGGTGAACCAAGGCATCAGCCACTTTCCTGCCGCCGCGACGAGCACGCCGATCAGGCCCATGTACGTCACTGCGATGGCGATGATGCCATTGCCGACTTTGAACGCCCAATCCAAGCTTTTCGCGCCGATGGCCTGACCCACGAGCGTGGTGCCCGCCATGGCGATGCCCACCGCGGGCATGTAGCAAAAAGAGGTGAGCACCAGCACGATCTGGGTGGACGCTCCGTCGACATTGCCCAAGTGCACCTGCATCAGCTGAAAGAGCGCGAATCCCAGGATATCGGCGGCGTACAGGAGTCCCATGGGAAATCCGAGCTTGAACTGCTCGAGCAACGCGCCCGCCTTCAGCCGGTAGGTGAGATTCGAGCGGTAGCGGCGGCGAGTCGGCCGGGCGAGAAAGCAGATGACCGACGCACCCAGACCCGCGAGCTGCGCCACGCCCGTCGCCCATGCGGACCCGGCTACGCCAAGTCCAAAATCGAATATGAACACCTGATTGAGCACCGCATTGAGCAACGCGACCGCCAAGGTGATGCGCAGCGTGATGGTCGGCCGCCCGATTCCGTTGAAGAATCCTAGAACCGAGTAGAGCGCGATACCCAAGGGCGCGCCGAGGATCCGCGGATACCAGTACTCCAGCGCGAGATTCAGGGTTGCCGGCGGAATGCCCACGGGGGAAAAGATGGCTCGGCCGCCGAGCGCAAGCGCGACAAACACGGGCACCGTGAACAGCGCCGCCCAGAGCGCGGTCCACGTTGCCTGCGAGGCGCGCGCAAACCGCAGGGCTCCATAAGCTTGGGCTACGATCGTCTGCACGGACAGTCCGACGCCTCCGAACAGCATGATCAACACCAGGACGGGCCAGTACACGGCCCCCATGGCGGAGGTCGCCCCCGGAGAGAGACGGCCGACGAACCAGGTATCGGTTGCATTCAGCACCGCTTGCACGGCACTGTTCAGCATGAAGGGGAACGCGAGCCGCGCCACCGCCGCATAATCGAGGCGCACGCGCCCGCTCGAGCTCAGCCGTTGACCCGGCGCGAGCTCGGCGGCCGCCGGGCGGCCGGACGCCGCTGCGTCCGGCGACAATCGATGAAGCGACGGTGTGTCGATCGAGTCCACTCGTGTAATTCCTGCGGCGAGCCGGCGAGGTTACCAGGCCATGAGCAAAAATGTGGAGCGCACCATTACCGCGCGCTTGACGGCGCGAGAGCTGACAAGCGGAGTCTGGCAATTGTCGAGCGGCGAGGCGGGCGGGCTCGACATCATTCTGCGCGGTGTGGATCCGGAAGCGCGCGCCTGTCTGACGGACATTCGCGCCACCAAGGCAGTGGTCGCGTGGCACGGGGGCGGTGCGCTCGTGACCCTCACCGCGGCCGGCGGTCCCCGTCGAATCCGCGCGCGCACGGTCATCCTGCACGAGCCCAAGGCGCTGCTGTACGACGGCTTGCCCTTGGTGAGATTCGACGATGCCGCGAGGCGATTCTGGCGCCGGGTCTTCTGGTTGGTGCGCATTCCAGGCGGCCGGCGACTCCTAGGATTGGTGGCTCGGCGCGCGGGCGGCTCGAAGTAGCGTCAATTCGAGCCGGCGGGGCGCCGGCCGGCCGCCCGAGCGAACTGCATCACATGCCGAGCCGCATTTTGTAAACGGGCATCGGGCGGCCCGGCGGATCCATATTAGGTAACGCCCGGAATTGCGACGCGGGTCAAGGATGACGGGGCGCATTTCCCGCAGATTGACCGCAACCAACGGCGGATTCATCCATTACCCTAACGGCGGCATCAGTGCTGGACATCAAACCTTTCGTCACCGAGCCTGACGCGTCCGCGGAGACATTCGAGCCCTATGGACGCCTCTTGCGCATGCTCATGCCGAGCCTCAAAGGGGTGTTGATCCATGATGGCCTCTGCAACGTCGCTTGGGCATCGGCGGATTGGGATCTGGGGGATGAGATGGAGGTCGCGAAGGACGCGATCGCGAACGCCCTGACGGACCCGCACGAATTTCCGGGGGTCTTCCGCATCGATGCGGACAGCGCCGTGTACTCGATTGCGGTGCGCGGCCAGGTGGAGGCGCTGGGAGTCGTGTCTCTGCTCGTGCGCCTCTCGGGAGCGCGCACCGAGGCCCGTCCGCTCTCCTACATACGTCAGCTCCTGCAACCCGCCCTCGAGTGCCTGCGCCGCGAGTTATTGCTGCGCTCGAAGCTCGGATTGCGCGAACGGGATCTCGACGTGCGCGAGCGCGACCTGTCGCTCATGCTGGAGATGTCGTCCACCAATTCCGCCTCTGGAGAGGCGGACGAATTCGACCTGATCCTGAAGACCGCGATCGAGCACATGGGTTGCGCGCTCGTCGCGCTCTGGGTGCCGGACAAGAATATCGCATTGTCGATGACCCGCAGCGGCAACCCCATGTCGGCCGAGTCGCTGCAGCGCGCGCAGCAGCATCTGATGGCTTGGATGCAGCTGCAGCAGCGCACCATCGTGGTCAATCACATCTCCAAAGTCGCGAGCGACGTGGCCGCTCCCTACAAGATATTGGCCTGTCCGGTGCGCCATCCGTCCGAGCGCGTGATGGGCGTGATGGCGCTCTTCAATCCGGCGAGCGCCCGCGATTTCGATTCGCATCAAACGCGCGTCGCCGAGCTTCTGGCGAAGAAAGTCACCGTCATCATCCAATCGCAGTACGACATCAGCACCGGTCTCATGACCCGTCATTCGTTCGAGCGCCAAGCCAAATCGGTGCTCGCCTCGGCCAGCGAGTCGGCCACGCATTGCATACTGTATCTGGACATCGACCGCCTGCACGTCATCAACGAGACCTTCGGCATGCACGTGGGAGACGACGTGATCGTCAGCGTGGCCGAATGCATGGCGAAGGGATTGCCGCCGAAGGCGCTATCGGCGCGTATCTCGGGCGACCGGCTGGCGGCGCTCATCCCGGACACCGGAATGGAAGCGGCGGCGCAGCTCGCGGAGCGCATCCGCACGGCTGCCGCAGCGATCGTGCCGCGCGCCGGTCAGGGATCGTTCGAAGTATCGGTCTGCTTGGGCGTCGCTCCGATCGGCCGCGCCGAAAACGCGCTGGCACACGCTTTGGCGACTGCCGAGATCGCCTGCAAGGCCGCCAAGGATCGCGGGCGGAATCGAGTCGAGGTATTCCAGGACTCGGATCAGAGCATCATCCGGCGGCACACGGACATTCTAATCATCGGCAAGCTGCGCGACGCCCTGAGCACCGACAGCTTTCGGCTCGATGCGCAGCCGATCCTGCCGCTTCGCGGCAACTATGGACGGCCGCGCTTCGAACTGCTGATCCGCATGCTGGGCGATCGGGGCGAAATCATTCCGCCCGCCAAGTTTCTCTCGTCGGCCGAGCGTTATCAGCTGATGCCGACGGTGGACCGCTGGGTCGTGCACCGCGCCTGCGAGCTGCTGGGCAAGCACAGCGCGGCGGTGGGAGAGGATATCGCGCGCTTCGCGATCAATTTGTCGGGCCAATCTCTGCAGGACGAGAGCTTTCTCGACTACGTGATCGAGGAGATCCGCGCGAGCCAGCTTCCTGCGAACGTTCTGTGCTTCGAATTGACCGAAACAGCCACCGTCGGGAATCTCGAGAAGGCACAGCACTTCCTGCGCACCTTGCAGGATCTCGGTTGCCAGTTCGCGCTCGATGACTTCGGCACCGGCGTGAGTTCGCTGTCGTACTTGAAGGACTTGTCGGTGAATTACCTGAAGATCGACGGGAGCTTCGTCCGCGACTCGCTCATCAATTCACGCAGCGAATCCATGATCAAGGCCATCGCCCAGCTGGCGAAGGTCATGTGCATGGAGACCATCGCCGAGTACGTGGAAACGGACGCGCTGCGCGCCCGGATGGCGGACCTCGGGGTGGACTACGGCCAGGGATTCGCGATGGGCAAGGCCCAGCCGCTCGAGGATCTCCTGCGCGAACTGGCGATCTACGAGGCGACCGTGAACATCTGGGAAGGCGAGACTGGTCCGCCCCAGCCCTTGCAGCCGCAGATTCCGACGCTCCTCGCGGCCCACTGACCCGTCGCCGACCGATCTCGCCTGGGCGCGCGGGCGCCCCGGCGGAGCGCCGTGTCGTCGATGTCCTACATCCATTAGGCAAAAATCGCCCTTGGTACGGCGGTTCGCTAATGGCCGAATTGGTCATGTCGTCACTCATCGAGTCCCGCCCATGTTGATTCTTACGCGCCGCGCCGGCGAAGCGCTGCGAATCGGTGATGACATCGAAGTCACCGTCATGGCCGTCAACGGCTCCCAGGTTCGAATCGGCATCAACGCGCCCCGCGACGTGGCGGTGGACCGCGAGGAAATCGCCGAGCGCAAGCGGGGCGACCGCGGGACCCTCGCGCCTGCCGGGAAAGCCGCCAAGGTCGACGCAAAAACGCGCCCGTAAGCCTCCGAAGGCTGGTGTCTGCAGGGCGCAACGTCCGAGGGTTGCCCCCGACCCTACAAGGCCGCGCCGTGTCAAGTTTTTGCACGCGCGCGGCGTACCGTTACACTGGCGCCGAATGCGATCGAGATCGCAGCTCGGAATCAATCAAGGTACGGTAACGAATGATGCCAACCGCCGCGCAGGCACCGGAACTCTCGGTGCAGACCTGGTTCAATACGGATCGAGCGGTGAGCCTCGCCTCGCTGCAGGGACGAGTGGTGGTGTTGGTCGCGTTTCAGGTGCTTTGCCCCACGTCTCTCGCCGTGGCCATTCCGCAAGCGCGGCGTATTCATGAGACTTTCGCTCCGGGCGATGTGGCGGTGGTGGGTCTGCACGCCACCTTCGAACATCATCAGGCTTACAGCCTGCCGCTGCTCAAGGCGTTCATCCACGAGTACCGCCTCAAATTTCCTATCGGCCTCGACAGCGCGAATTCGGCCGGCCCGATCCCGCACACCATGGAGCGCTACAACATGCGCGGCACCCCGAGCCTGGTGCTGATCGACCGGCAGGGAGTGATCCGTAAGCATGCGTTCGGCTCCGCCGACGATCTGCGGATCGGCGCCGAAATCGGCGCGCTGACCCAGGAGGGGAGCGCCGCCGTGGCCGCCTCCCCGGCCGTCACGGCCGAGCTGAGTTCCGTCGGGCGTCCGCCCGCCGCCGCCTAGCCGCCGCGCGCCGGCTCGAGCCTGCAGGGCGCCGCTTCAGCCCGCGAGCGTGAATCGGATGCGAATCCGGGCACGCTGCGCGACCGGCTTGGCATCGACGAGAACGGGTCTGTAACGCCACTGCGAGAGGGCGCTGATGGCCGCCTGGTCGAACACTCCGCGTGGATTCGCGGCGTGCACCGAGAGGTCTTTCACACCACCGGACTCCGTCACCGTAAAGTCCAGCTCGACCCATCCTCCTATCGCGGCTTCACGCGCCTTGCGCGGATATTCGGGCGGCACAGACTTCACGACGACCAGTTGGCCCGCATCGATCAGCCCGGCCGCAGGGGCGGCGCCCGCAGCGCCGGCGCTCATTTGCCGGTCGCCCGCCGTGGCACGATCCTCGAGGGGTTGCTCCGCCGCCTTGGCATTGCCCTCATCCGCCTGGCGCATCGCCATGGCCAAGAGCTGCCGAAGATTCTCGACATTGGTCGGGGAGGCAATTCCATCGGCGGCCTCGAGCCAGCCCGACGCGGCTTTGAAATCCCGGCGTTCGAGGGCGCCGCGGGCCGCATTCAACAGAGCGAGGGCGAGAGCCTCGCTCGCGTGCGCGGCGGCGTCGCTCTGGGGATTGCCCTGCAGCGCCTCCTGCACGTAGAAGCGTGCATTGTCGCGCTCGGGCTCGACCAGCCGCCCCTCTTGAATGCGCTGCAGGGCGAGCGCGGCGGACTGATCCGCCAGATCGGCCTCCGGCCGGGCGCCGTCCGCCACCGCGTCGCTTTTGGGATGCGCGGCCGTGACGGCCGCCTTGAGCTGCCCCCGCGCCTTGGCCAGCTCGGCGGCGAGCAGCGCGATCCGGCCGTTATCCGCGCCCGCGCGGCGCGCCGTCTCGATCGTGGACGCGGCCTCGTCCAGCCGGTCCTCCAGCAGCGCCTTCTGCGCGCGCGCCAATAGCCGCTCGCGGACCGTCGCGCCGTCGGATTGCGGGTCGGTGTTCGGTTCGGTGCCGGGGGCAGCGGCTGCGGCGCGCGGCCCGCCCAGGAGCGCGGGAGCCGCGCGGTCGGGGGCTATCGTACCGGCAGCCGCAGGAGAGCTGCTCGGCCCGCGGTCGCCGCGTGTGAGCGCCCACAGGCCGACCGCGATGGCAGCGATCGCCGCGCAGCCACCCGCGATGATCAAACCGCGGTTCCGTGCAGGCTTGACCGCGGCGACCGTCGTGCCGCCCGCGCGCTTGCGCTGCTCCGCGTAACGCTTCACCGCTGCATCCGAGAAAAGCCGCGCGCGGGCGGGCGACACGGGTTTGTGGAGGAACCGGTACACCGTGCCATCACTGATCAGGCGCGCAAGCTCGGTCTCGGCGTCGCGGGCGCCCGCGACCACGATGACGAGGTCGGGGAACTGCTGCTTGATCCGACTGATGACCAGCGAGACCGCGTGCCGCAGCGCATGCACATCGAGGACCAGGATGCCGACGTTCCCGGCCACCAACAAGTCGCTCACCTGCTCCGAAGAAGGCACGTGCCAAAGCCGGCGAGACGGTCCAACGGCGTCCCGCAGCGTCTGCAGAAAAGCGTCATCGACGCTCAGGACGA
Organism: Steroidobacteraceae bacterium; assembly: GCA_050012315.1. GTDB lineage: Bacteria > Pseudomonadota > Gammaproteobacteria > Steroidobacterales > Steroidobacteraceae > Bog-1198. Next base: position 274,819 of record JBEKHK010000001.1, read on the forward strand.
CCAGCTCGACGATGTCGCTCGCGAGGCTGGGCCTCGGCGCACCCATCGATCCGTGGTCATCCTCGGCAGCCAGCGCGGGATCGTGTCTCATCGGTCGCCCCCCAAGGGCCGGCGCGGCACCGGGTCCAAGCCCTGAATTGCGTAGGCTAGTGTCATTCAGCGGGTGACGCTATACGATACGGAGTCTCGTGATGCAGACAACCCGTGTTGCACTGCGTCATGCGATTTCTGTGACTGGCGACACATTGGCGGGCACCCGGTGCCCGGAGCGGCGAGGTGTTGTTGAGCGAGTCCATCGGCATTCAGTGCAAATTACCGCTCGATCAGCGTGCCGCGTTGGAACAACTGCTGTTCTTCAACGTCAATCAGCATCGCGTGCGCCTCGGTATTCAGGAATCCATCGAGACTTACGGCGTTCCCGAGATCCATGAGCACGACGGCGGTCTTTCGGTCCGGGTCGGAGACATCGAGGGTGTCCAATGCCTGTTCGCCGTATCGGATGCCGGCCGTCCGTTGGGCGTGGCCATATTTGTGCGCTTGGCCAGCGATCGATTCGTGGTGCTGCATCTCGGCGTGCTGCAACCGTTCACGGTGGCCGCCGACTTGAACAGACGCGTGCTGCTCAAATTGATGCACGAGATACGCAGCGCCGCGCGGCGCACGCACGGCGTCGACCGCATCGAGTTGGTCTACAAGCATCGCCATGCCGTACGGCTGCACGCGGCCGACCCTTAAGCTCCGGGAATGCGATGAGTCGCGTCAAACGCCATGACGACGGGAAGCTTCGCTGCGCCTGGTGCACGAGCGACCCCGAGTACATCGCCTATCACGATGAAGAATGGGGCGTCGCCGTGCATGACGATCGGCAGCTCTTCGAGATGCTCTGCCTGGAAGGCGCGCAGGCGGGCCTCTCCTGGCTCACCATCCTGCGCAAGCGCGAGGCCTATCGCCGCGCGTTCGACGGATTCGACCCGCAGGCCATGGCGCGCTACGGAGCGGCAAAGCGCAAACGCCTGATGAACGATGCAGGCATCGTGCGCAATCGGCTCAAGATCGAGGCCTTCGTCGGCAACGCACGCGCTTACCTCGCTATCCGGGACAGGCCCGGCGCGTTTGACGACTACCTCTGGCAGTTCACCGACGGCAAAGTCTTGCGCCGCCGCCCGGCCCGGCTCACCGGCGTTGCCACCACCACGCGCTACAGCGATGCCATGAGCAAGGATCTCAAGCGCAAAGGCTTTCGTTTCGTCGGCTCGACTATTTGTCACGCCTTCATGCAGGCCGTGGGCATGGTGGACGAGCACCAACGCGACTGCTGGGTGACCGAGCGCGCTGAGCGCGCCGGGTAGCCGGGACGCGCTCCGCCGCGGCGCGGATTACCGCTTGGCGACCGAGTCCGCCGTCTGGCCGAATAGGATTCTGCGCCGTTCCTCGGTCATCTCTTGGCTGGCATCGAAGCCCGCGGCCAGCGCATAGGCGCGCACCGTGGCCGGCCGGCTCTTGATGGCCTCGAACCAACGCTTCACGTGGGGGAAATCCTCGAGCTTCTGACCCTGCGCTTCATGAGGCACGACCCAGGGATACGCAGCCATGTCGGCGATGGAATAGGGGCCGGCCACGAAATCGCGGTCCGCCAAGCGCTTGTTCAGTACGCCGTACAGCCGGTTGGTCTCCTTGACGTAGCGCTCGATCGCGTACGGAATCCTTTCCGGCGCGTAGCGCGAGAAGTGGTGATTCTGCCCGGCCATCGGCCCGAGTCCTCCCACCTGCCAAAACAGCCACTCGAGGACTTCAGTATTGCCGCGCACGTCCGCCGGCAGGAACAGTTCGCTTTTCTGAGCGAGATACAAAAGGATCGCGCCGGACTCGAACACGGAAATCGGCGACCTGCCGTCGAGCGGGCTGTGGTCGACGATGGCGGGCATGCGGTTGTTGGGAGAGATGGCGAGGAACTGCGGCTCGAATTGCTCGCCTTTGCCGATGTTCACGGGGACGAGCCGGTAAGGGATCCCTGCCTCCTCGAGAAATAGGGTGATCTTGTGTCCGTTGGGCGTCGGCCAGTAATACAGGTCGATCATGGCGGATTCTCCGGCGGCGAGAGCGGTATCTTATGCCTTCGCAAGATGGCGATGTCCACATCCTCCTCGCGCGGTGCCGCGCGCATCTCGCGGACGCGGGCGCGAGCGAGGGCGTTGGTCAGCCAGGGCAATGCGGGTGCGTCGTACTCGCTCGCAGCGGATACGCGCCACTCCAGCGTGCGGCGTCGCTCCGCGACGGCACGCGCATCCTTGCTGTCCGGCGACCAGAGGTGCCTCTCGATCGTGAAGCCCGCCATCTGCGCCGAGACGGTGTCGCCGTGCTGCATGAGCCGCGACAGCTTCAGACAATTCTCGCGCCGCTCGGCGCCCGAAGATTCGCGGCAGGCCGCGAGCAGCGGCGCGAACGGCGGTACGATTTCCGCTCCGGCGACCGCCATGGCTTCGCTGAGCCGGCTCAAGTCGGACGGCACATAGCCCGCCGGTAGAGCGTCCTCCGCCTGCTTCAAGGTATCGAACAACAAGACGACGGTGCGATTGCGATAGATGTCGAACCGCGACCCCTGCGCCATCTCTTGCAATACCCGAGTGACTTCCTCCGAGTCCCTGTCTCTCTGCGCCGCGGCGAGCGTCGCCATCCAGACGGCGCTGTTATCGGCGTCGACCCAGCGCATGGTGGTGGCCGCATCCCGAATGTCGCATCCTGCGGTTCCCGCGCACAACTGCAGGCGCAGCCAGCCGATGCCGGCGTTGTCGGGATCGAGGTCGCTCGCTTTGGCGGCCAACTCGACGGCCGCCAACCGGGCCGCGGCGAAGTCGCCCTTGGGCCGCGCCGGCGCGAGAAATCTCAACGCGGCGGCGGTCGCCAACGACTGGGCGTCCTTGCGGACGCTCAAGGTTTGCGCCGCGGCGGCCCGCCATGCCGGATATCTGTTCGAGGACGCCGTTCCGGCCGCGAACCTCACGCCGGCAGTGTCCCTGGCGGCCGGCAGGCTCCACACGACGGTGGAGTGGGCCGCGACCAGCGCGAGAAAGCACCGCTTCAACCATGGAAGGCACACGATGCACGGGCCTTCGTCAGTAACTCTTGGCCCGGGTGAGGCCCGCGGTGATGGCCAGCCGCATGGCATCCTCGACCGAAATGTCGAGCGGCTGAATGATCTCGCGGGGCAAGTAAATGGTGTAGCCGCCGAAGGCGTAGCTCATCGGAAAGTACACGGTCACCAAGTCCCGCCCGCCGTGCGCATCGAGCACCGCCGGAGCGTCTTCGCGGGTGACGAAGCCGATGGCATGCACGCCGGCGAATCGCGCGAGCACGACGCGCTGCAGGTCGCGCTTCTCGCCGCTTCCCGACGGCAACAGGCTCACCACGTCGCGGAATCCGCCGTATAGGGTTTTGACGAAAGGAATGCGGCCGAGAAAGTCGTCCCAATACTTGACGAAGAGCTTGCCCGCGTAGGCATTGACGAGGCTCCCGACGATCAACAGCAGGGCGAACCCCGCGAGCAATCCGAGTCCGGGCCAATAATGCTCGGGGCTCACGATGCCGAGCGCGATCAGCACCCGGCGCAGCCATCCCTCCACCGTGTGCACCAGCCACCAGATCACGTAGATCGTCAGCGCGAGCGGCAGCACGGTGACGAGACCGCTCATGGTCAACGCCACTATCTTCCTCAGCAGAGTTCTCATGCGCCTATGATAGACAAAAGCGGCTTACTACTGGCGCGGCAATATGAAGCGCAGGCCGTGATAGTCGAGTACCACTCCGTCGCGACGGATTCGCTCGAGCACCGGTCCCTCCGCCAACGTGCTGCCCTCGGTGTATTTGCGCATGTTGATGTAGACGAAACGCTCCGCCGGCTTGGCGGCGTAGACATGCACGTCGAGATGCAGATCCGGCAACGCGTCGGCGCCCTTCAGGTTGAGCTCGCTGATCGACGGCAGAACTTCTTGATCGGACTTGTCGTTGTCCGTGAGCAGCGGATCGCGTTCTCGCCCGCGCGAGGCGGAGGATTCCGCCGGCGCGGCCCGATTCGACTGCGCCGGGGCGGCGGCCATCGGGGCGGCCGGCTCGCTGTCGGCCGGGATCTCGGGCGCATAGACGGGCGGCGCCGCATCCATCGGACTGAAGTGATGGTCGTGCGCATTCGACTCATCGGCCGCGGCCGCGGCCGCGGCCGGCGGCGGGCCGCTATTCGCAAGGGGCGGTGCGGTCGCCGCCGAACCCGTGCCGGAGGGCGCCGCAGCGGGCGCGCCCGAGGATGCCGCGCCGGGCACGCCGACGCGCGCCGCGCTCGCGTGGCGGCCGGAAGGGCCGCTCAAACCGCCCCGGGCCAGCACGATGATCAGCACCGCGAGATTGACCGCCAGCAAGGCCGCCAGCGCGATCGCCCAAGACGGAAATCTCGGGCGCCGCAGCGGCGGCCCGATATCCATCAATCCGGGAACGCTTTGGCGCTGGCGCTCGATCTCGGACTTCTTGAGTGCGTCTAGAATAAAGGACATGGCGTTTACCCGGGATGGGCTCCTAACCGTGCGGCGTGAGAGGCATGAGGAGCGGGGAGCCCGGCTCGGCGAGCGCCGTGTCGAGGACGACTTGAGTCTGCAAGCCGGCGACACCGTCGACGTTCAGCCGGTGCTCGCGCTGAAAGTTCTGCACGGCAATCGCAAGTTGCTGATCGTACACGTCGTCGAGCGCGGGATCGGAAGCGGCCCCGTGAAGCGCATTCAAGCTGCGGCGGAGCCACCGGACCTCGTCGCCGCGCATGCCCAGCGACAGCAACCTCGTGTGCGGGGTCTTGGGCTTCCAGACCACGGTGAATTCCCCGAACCAATCGCGAGACAGCTCATCGAGCGGAACGCGCACGTCGTGCTCCCCGAGTTCGAGCGTGCCGTAGCCGTCATCCAGCGCGGACAATACGACTCGGTGCCTCTGCCCCTCATTGTCGGTGAGCGTGAGGATGGCGGGGCGGTTCAAGGCTCGCACCTGCGCCCAGGAGCCGCGCTGGTCCAGGCAGGCAAGTCCGGCCTTTTGCGCCTGTCCGCAGGGGTCCTTGTCATCCGTCATCGCCGTGCCCCAGAGCGCGAGCAGGCGGCGGAACGCGGCGGCATCGCCGGTGTTCTCGGCGTTTTCGGCGAGCAGCGCGTTGATGGAAACCGGCGGAGGCGTGCGCGCCGGTAGCGGCCGAGAACCCGCGGCAGGGATCAAGCGGGCGGCGGGAGCCGGCTTGGCCGCGGCGTGCAGCACCGGTGCCGAGTGCCGCCAGAGGCTCGAGGTCAGAAACGCGGTGACGCAAACTCCGGCGACCGCCGCGGCTGCCGCGAGCCAACCGAACCAGCGCGGCACGAAGCGCCGTCCATAGACTTCGCCCGCCGCACGGCGCACCAACGCAGGAGTCACCTTCTTGATGTCCTCCGTATACGCGCCGAGCAGCGCACGATCGCAGACCACGTTGATGACGCGGGGGACACCCGACGACACCCGATGCACCTCGCGCAGCGCCGCGGGCGTGAAGATTTCCGCAGAGGCGCCGGCGACGCGCAGCCGGTGCCGGACGTACTGCTCCGTCTCCGGTTTTGCGAGTGGATTCAAGTGATAGCGGCCGGTGATGCGTTGAGCCAGCTGGCGCAGCTCCGTGCGGTCGAGCAGCTCGCGCAGCTCCGGCTGGCCGATCAGGATGATCTGCAGCAATTTCTGAGTCGCGGTTTCCAGATTCGTGAGCAGACGAACCTGTTCGAGAACGTCGGCCGACAGGTTCTGCGCCTCATCGACGATGACGATGACGCGACGGCCGTCGGCGTGCGCCGCCAGCAGGCGCCGATTCAACGCATCGACCATCTCCTTGACGCTGCTGCGATCGGCCTCGTCCAGTCCCAGGCCGAGCTCCTCGCAGATCGTGAGCAGAAATTCCACCGGCGTGACCCGCGGATTCAGGATCACTGCGACATCCGCATGCTGCGGCACGCGTGAGAGCAATGTGCGGACGACGGTGGTTTTGCCCGTACCGACTTCGCCGGTCAGTTGAATGAAGCCGCCCGATTCGTTGATGCCGTACAACAGATGCGCGAGAGCCTCGGCGTGGCGCTCGCTGAGATACAGATAACGCGGATCCGGCGTTATCGAGAACGGCTTTTCGATCAGGCCGAAGAAGCTGACGTACATGGCGGGTGGGATGATAGCAAGCTCAGCTTCGACGCGGACCCGAGCCCGTGCGGGGGCGGCGCGGAAGCAGGCTCGCCCGAGTGAGCATGGCCGAGCCGAAGCGGCCCCGGATGCCATCGACGGCGGCGTCGAGGCGCGAGTCTCTGGCCGGCTCGGTGATGAACAGATTGGCTTGCCGCAGGGCGCCGAGGTCGCCCGCTCCCACGCCGAGCAATCGCAGTGCCGCATCGGGCTGGCCGGCCAGCCAGGCGGCCAGCAGCCGCCGAGCCGCTCCCGACACGACGGCCGTGTCTTGCGTGGGTTGTCCGAGCAGGCATTGCCGCGTGTAGGTCTTGAAGTCGGCGCGTCGAATCTTCACCGAAATCCGGCCGGCCGCGAGGCCGTGCGCGCGCAGGCGGGCGGCGGCTCGATCGGCGAGCGCTGTCAAATGCCGGTCGAGCTCGGCGGGGTCACGGATGTCCTGCGCAAAGGTTTCCTCCGCGCTGATGGTTTTTTCCTCACGATCGGCATCGACCGGCCGCTCATCGATTCCGCGCGCCAGCGCCTGCATGGCCCGTCCATGCTTGCCGAACGCGCGCCACAGCACCTGCTCGCTCGCGCGGGCGGCATCTCCGATGGTGTAGATGCCCGCCGCCTGGACCCCCGGCAGGGATTTCTGTCCGACACCGAACAGACGTTGGATGGGCAACGCGTCGAGCACGGGGTGCAAATTCTCCGCTCCGAGGCGGAACATGCCGTCGGGCTTGGCGAGGTCGGAGGCGATCTTGGCGAGCAGCTTATTGGGTGCGATCCCGACCGAGGCGCTAAGTTCAGTGGCCGCCCGAATCCGGCGTCGGATCTCGGCGCCGATCGCTTCGGCATCGCCCTTGAGGCGCCGGCTCGCGGTGACATCGAGAAACGCCTCGTCCACCGATAGTCCCTGCACCAACGGCGTGAACTCGTGAAATATCGCGAACACCTGCGCCGAGACCGCTTGGTAACGGGCCATCCGCGGCGGCACGCACACGGCCTGGGGGCAAAGCTTGAGCGCCTCGCGCATCGGCATCGCCGAGCGGACGCCGAAGCGCCGCACGGCGTAGCTTGCCGCGGCGACCACGCCCCGGCCGCCGGTCCCGCCGACGATCAGCGGAGTGCCTTTGAGCTCGGGGCGATCCCGTTCCTCGACCGATGCGTAGAACGCATCCATGTCGACGTGCAGGATCGCCCGCACGGCCGGGGCCTAGATGAGGTCCTTCACTCCGTCGCGCTCCTCGCACAGCTCGCGATGCGTCGCTTGCATCTTCTCGCGCGAGAACTCATTGATGTCGAGGCCCTGCACGATGCTGTACCGGCCGTTCTTGCAGGTTACCGGGTAGGAGTACACGACGCCCTCCGGTATGCCGTAGCTGCCGTCGGAGGGCACCGCCATGCTGACCCAATCGCCCTCGCGGGACCCGAGCACCCAGGTATGAATGTGGTCCGCCGCCGCCGAGGCCGCCGAGGCCGCCGAGGACGATCCCCGCGCCTTGATGATGGCGGCGCCGCGCTGCTGCACGGTCGGAATGAACTGATCCGCGAACCAGCGCTCTCCCACCAGCGGGATCGCCGGCTTGCCGTCCACGGTGGCGTGGTGCAGATCGGGATATTGAGTCGCGGAATGATTGCCCCAGATGATCACTTTGTTGATCCTCGCGACCGGCGTTGCGGCTTTTTCGCTGACCTGGGCGAGGCTCCGGTTGTGGTCGAGGCGCGTCATCGCGGTGAATCGATCCGGCGCGAGCGAGGGCGCGTTGCGCTGCGCGATCAGCGCGTTGGTGTTGGCGGGATTGCCGACCACGAGGACCCGCACGTCGCGGCTCGCGACCGCGTCGAGCGCTTTGCCCTGCGCCGAGAAGATCTTGGCGTTCTCGAGCAACAGATCCTTGCGTTCCATGCCGGGCCCGCGCGGCCTCGCGCCCACCAGCATCGCGATATCGCAATCCTTGAAGGCCACGCGCGCATCGTCCGTCGCAGTCACCTTGTTGAGCGTGAGGAACGCGCAGTCGTTCAGCTCCATGACGACGCCCTGCACCGCGGCCTGCGCCGCCGGAATTTCGAGCAAATTGAGATTGATCGGCTGGTCCGCGCCCAGCATGTGGCCGGAGGCGACGCGGAACGCGAGCGCATATCCGATCTGCCCGGCGGCGCCCGTGATCGTGACGGTGACTGGCTTCTTCATGAGGACCCCTTCTGCAAAGGCGCCCAATGGTAGCCGAATGGGCACCGCATAAGAATCGATTGTATGTATTAGTGATGTACATTACTGTATCACTAGCATGGATCCTCATTGGAACGACAATCAGCCGATTTATCGCCAGCTGCGCGATCGAATGGTCGCGCTCATTCTCGAAGGCGCGCTGAAGGAGGGAGCCCCGCTGCCCTCCGTGCGCACCGTGGCCGCCGATTACCGGCTGAATCCGTTGACGGTGCTCAAGGGCTATCAGCAGCTGGCGGACGAGCGCCTGGTCGAGAAGCGACGCGGGCGCGGGATGTTCGTGAGCGAGGGCGCGCGCCAGCTGCTGTTCGCGGGCGAGCGCGACCGATTCCTGCACGAGGAATGGCCGCGGATTCTGGCCGTCATCCACCGCCTGGGATTTTCCGCCGAGGAACTCTTTGCAAAAAAGCCCGCCGCCACCCATCCCGCTCCTGTACCGCGCAGCGGCGATCCGACCGATAAGTGAGCTGCGCCATGCCCGCTGTCATTCAGGCGCGCGACCTCTGCAAGAAATTCGGATCCCAGACCGCGCTCGACCACGTCAATTTCACCGTTCAACCCGGTCGGATCGTCGGCCTGATCGGTCCGAACGGAGCCGGCAAAACCACCGCGCTGCGCGCGGTCCTCGGCCTGACCTCCTATGACGGCACGCTCGAGGTGCTGGGACGCGAGCCGTTTCGCGAGCGCGCAGCGCTGATGAGCGAGGCGAGCTTCATCGCCGATGTCGCCGTGCTGCCTTCGTGGCTGTCCGTCGATCACGCGATCGAATTCGTCGGCGGCGTGCATCCGCGGTTTCGCCCCGATCGGGCGCGCGCCCTGCTCGCCAAGGCCGACATCGCGGGTCACCGCCTCATGCGCGAGCTATCGAAGGGCATGAAAACGATGGCGCACCTGGCGCTCACCATGGCGATCGACGCCCGGCTCCTGGTCCTCGATGAACCGACGCTCGGCCTGGACATCCTGGCGAGGCGCGGATTCTACGATGCCCTGGTCAACGAATACATGGACGATACCCGCTCGATTCTCATCACTACGCATCAGGTCGAGGAGGTCGAGGGTCTCCTCACCGACGTGCTGTTCATCGACCAGGGACGCATCGTCCTCGATTGCTCGATGAAGGACATCGCAGCCCGGTATGCCGCGATCGCCGTCACCGACGATAAGCTCGCCGCCGCACGCGCCGAGCAGCCGTTTCACGAGCGTCCGATGCTCGGTAAGAGGATCTTGTACTTCGAGCGTCCAAATTTCGAGCGGCTCGCCGCCTTCGGCGATGTGTCGACGCCCACCGTTGCGGATCTGTTCGTCGCCAAGCTGTCGCGAGGTGCGTCCGCATGAATACGTACGTGTGGTTGGTAAAGCGGGAATTCTGGGAGAATCGGGCCATCTGGATCATCCCGGCCGCGATCGCCGGGCTGCTCACCCTCGGCTGCCTGTTCGGAACGGTGGAGGCCACGTTCTTCGATACCCCGGAAGGGATAGGCTCGATGGCGGGGATGATGTTCCTGGTGTTCGGCGCCCTGTTCTTTGCGGCCATGTCGCTCTATTCGTACTGGTACCTGCTCGACTGCCTGTACACGGATCGCAGGGACCGCAGCATCCTGTTTTGGAAGTCGCTGCCGATTTCCGACACCGCGACGGTCCTGTCCAAACTCTTTGTCGGTCTCGTCGCCATCCCGATCGTGTATTTCGCGGCCGCGGACGCGGCCAGCTTGCTGGCGGCGTTCGTGCTGTCCGTGCGCGCGCATTCGCTGCCGGCCAACGCGCTGTGGCAGCCGGCGGTCTGGCTGCAGCTGCAGGCGCTATGGCTCTACGTGATCGTGACGACGGCGATCTGGTATTTGCCGATAACCGGCTGGCTGCTCGTCATCTCGGCCTGGGCCAAACGTGCCGTCATGTTGTGGTCGGTGCTGCCGCCGCTCGCCGTGATCCTGGGGGAGCAGCTGTTCCTCGGCACGCACGTGGGCCTGCGACTAATCGACGACCGGCTCTTCGGCTACGCCTCGAGGGCGTTCAACTATTCCATGCAGGGGCCGCTCTGGGCCGATGGCATGCCGGGTGCCCCGTCCTTCCCGGGCAACCCATCGTTCGGGCTACCGGCGGCCTGGCACATCCTCGACCCCGCCGGCTTTCTGTCGAGCCCGGCGACGTGGATCGGAGCGCTCACCGGGATCGCACTGATAGCCGCGGCGATTCAATTGCGCATGCGAAGGGGAGATCAATAGCGCGGGCGCCCGGGCGCCGCCTGCGCCGCTCTTGGGATTCGACGGCGAGCAGTGCAGAATAGAACCTCGCCATGTCCTAGGAGCGCCGAATGTATAAGACCAAAATCGACCTGTCGGAGAAGACTCGCCGCAACGTGATCGTCATCCTCAACGAGCGCCTGAGCGATGCGATCGACTTGCAGAGCCAAGTCAAGCAGGCGCACTGGAACGTCAAGGGCCCGAACTTCATCGCGCTTCACGAGCTGTTCGACAAGATTTCCGATACGGTGCTGGAGCACATCGATGAGATCGCGGAGCGGATCACGAGCCTCGGCGGGACGGCCGAAGGCACCGTGGCGGTCGCCGCGAAGCGCAGCAAGCTCAAGAACTATCCATTGAGCATCACCGCCGGAAAGGACCACCTGTTCTATCTGTCGACTCAGCTGTCCGTCTTCGGCAAGGCCGTGAGATCGGCCATCAACGAGACCGATGAGTTGGGGGATGCGGATACCGCCGATCTGTTCACGGGCATCTCGCGCGAGACCGACAAATACCTCTGGTTCGTCGAGGCACATCTCCAAGACAAGGCATGACCGTGCCGCGGGCGGCTACCGCGCGGCGCGGCCCGGCTGCGCCCGCGCCGCTATTCCAGGAGATGCGAGAAGTAACTGTTGCACAGGCGATTGAGCGGATCGGTGCGCTGGCGCAGCGCACGGAATAGTTTGGCGCGCTCGCCGAAGGCCTTGCTGACGTGTTCCGGTCTCAAGGCGCGCGTCTGGTTGAAGGTCGGCACCCCGCCCAAGGCGGACGCGAAATCGTTGAAGTCGATCAGGAACTCGTCCCAACCCCGATCGCCGGTCGATGAAGGCTCGAGCGTGAACATCGGGCCCGTAAAGCTCACGCTGAACAGGGAGCTGCGGTCCTGGTGCAGGCGGCTTGCGCCGTTGACCACGTTGCAGCGATAACCGTTTTGCGTGTAGTAGGATTTGCAGAAGGCGAAATATTCGCCGAGAAGCTTCGGGAAACCGGCCTGCGGAAATCCCCACAAGGTATACGTGAAGCGCGACTTCCAGGCTTCCTGAGGAAACTCGCGGATCCATTCGTGCGCATACAGCACCACGTTCCGCGCGGCGCGATCCAGGGTCGCCCGCAGCGCCCGCTGGACGCCCGACACGACCGCACCCGCCATGCCCGGTGCCGCGAGCACGCTGCCCACGGTCGAGCCGAATGCCGGAAGGACGTTGCGCATCACGGATTTCTTGATTTGCCAAATGCCGGCGCGGTTCATGCTGGCCGCCTCATCCAGCGTCCGGCGCTCGACGGTGATCTGATCGTTGAAGGGTGAGATGTGCAGCCGCACGGCGCCGGGAGCTCCGACGATGGCGGCGAAGCGCCCGGTGAACTCCTTGAGCGTCAGCACTTCGTAGTCGATCTTGACGGGGGTGAGCGGCTGAACCTTGAGCACGGCCTCGTGCACGACGCCGAGGAGGCCGAAGCTCGAACAGAGCACCCGCATCAGGTCGGCGTTGCGCGCGGTGACGGTCATCTGCTTGCCTTGCGGCGTGATCAGCTTGAGCTCGCTCACCAGCGAAGAGAGCTGGGCGCAGCCGCTTTCGTAGGAGGCCTGCGGCAGCGTGGTCACGGTCGCCGCGCCCACCGTCATGTGCCCCATCTCCGGCGTCAGCGCGAGTTCCTGACCGCGCTCGGCGAGCGCACGGGCGAGGGTCCCGATGCGCACTCCGGCCTGCGCACGGACCGAGGTCTCGCCGAATTCCAAAATCTTGTCGAGCGGACTGAGGCTGACCGAGGTGCCGCCGTCGCCGCCGACGCAGCGCGTCTGCGAATAATCGCCGCCGACGATGCGCACCGGCGTCGGAAACTGCTTGGCATTGGTGAGCAGCCCCGGAAGATCCTCGGCGCGTCTGGCGCGCATCACGAGCCGCGGCCGACGATATAACCCGGACGCCGACGTGTCCGTGCCCGCGCCCCGCGAACGATTCACTTTCACCACCATGTGTGACCCCCGAACGCTGACTGATCGAGCAAAGACCTTGCTGCGGGGGGCATCGAAACCGGGGGGGCGCTGACGCGCACCCGGCGCGTCCTAGAGTACTGGCGACCCCGCTATCGTCAGGCTTCATGGAAGCCCCTTAGACCGGTGGTTTTGCGTCCCCGCCTTTCGGCGGGTTTGCCCTTGAACAGCGCCCTTACTATGCGAGCAGCCGGGGGAAAATGTAAAGTGATTTTTAGCCCATTAGGAGCAAAGTCTCAGCATGCTCCACGGCTTCGGGCGTGCCGCACACAACCACCACGTCGCCGACCTTGAAAACCGTGTCCGCGCCCGGTTCCCGGCCCACGATCCCATCGCGCCGCACCGCGCTGACAGCGGCCTTGGAGCCCCGGCCGGAGAGCTCCGCGATGCTCTTGCCGACCGCCCACGCATGAGGAGGCAGGATGACACTGTGAAGCTCTTCACGGAATGCGTGGCTGTCATCGGGGGCGGCCGAACCGGCGTCGCGAAAGTATTGCCGCAGCATGCCGTAGCGATGGCTGCGTATGTCGTTCACGGTCCGGATCACCCGTGACACGGGCAGCTTCAAGAGCAGCAGCAGATGGGACAGCAGCATCAAGCTGGCCTCGAACGTTTCCGGCACCACCTCGGTGGCCCCCGCGGCTTGAAGCTCGTCGAGCCTGGCGTCGTCCTGGGTGCGCACCAGGATCGGCACGTCGGCGCGCAGCGCGCGCGCCGCGCGCAGGATCCTCAAGGACACCGCGGGGCTCGCAAACGTGACGACCACGCAGCTCGCCTGCGCCAGCCCCACGTTCTCGAGCACCTCGACCTGTCCCGCATCGCCGTACACGACCGGATCACCGGCCTGCCGCCCCGCTCGAATCCGTTGCGGATCGAGATCGAGCGCGATGTACTCGAAGCCGGTTTGTTCCAACACGCGGGCTATGTTCTGCCCCACCCTGCCGAATCCGCAGATCACCACATGCTCGCGCGCCGCCAACGCGCGGGTGGCTTCGGCCTCGCGCATCGCCTCGGTATGCGGCGGCCCGGACTCGCGCAAAATCATGCGCGTGATGCGCCGGTTGTGGCGAATCAAAATGGGCGAGACCACCATGGAGAGCACCGTGGCGGCCAACAGCGGCTGCACCACGGCCGGATCCGCGAGCTCGCGGCGAAGCAGGAGAGTCAGCAAGGCGAAGCCGAATTCGCCCCCCTGGCTCACGACCACGCCGGTGCGCAGCGATTTGAACCAGCTCTTGGTCGCAGGTTCGGCGGCGACGGTCACGACGGCGGCCTTGATCAGCACCGTCGCGAGGAGGATGGCCGTCACCAGCGGAAGCGTACGAAGCAGCAGCCCGACATCGAGCATCATGCCCACGGTGATGAAGAACAGTCCGAGGAATATTTCCCGATAGGATCGTATGGTGGCCTCGATCTGGTGCCGGAATTCGGTTTCCGCGAGCATCATGCCGGCGAGGAAGGCGCCCAGGGCGAGCGACAACCCGGCGGCCTCGGTGGCCCAGGCCGAGGCGAGCACCGCGAGCAGCACCGCCAGCGAGAACAGCTCCGCCGAGCGGAAGCCCGCGATCGCGACGAACAGCGGGCGCAGCACCCAGCGTCCCGCGGCGAGCACCAAGAGCAGCGCGGCCGCGGCGATGCCGATCGCGGTGGCGACGCGGCCGGGGGCTCCGTGCGCGGCGACCGCGCTAGCGCCGCCCGCGGCGAGCGGCGACAGCAGGCCGAGGAACAGCGGAAAGCTCAGGTCCTGGAACAGGCAGATCGCGACGGCGAGCCGGCCGTGGGTGCGGTTGTTCTCCGACTGTTCCGTGAGCTGCGAGATGATGATGGCGGTGGAGGACATCGCGACCGCGCCGCCGATGACGACGGCGGCGGTGGGGGAGATGCCGAAGAACCAGATCGCGACCGCAGCGACCACGGCCGTCGTCACGACCACCTGAGCCCCGCCGACGCCGAGCACTTCCCAGCGCATGGCCAGCAGGCGCGGCAGCGAGAACTCCAGCCCCAAGGTGAACACCAGGAACACCACGCCGAATTCGGCCAGCAGCCGCGTCGTCTCGTTGTCCGCGGCGACCCCGAGCGCATGCGGTCCCAACAGCATGCCCACGACCAGATAGCCCAAGATCGCCGGCATCGCGAGTTTCCGCACGCCCGCGACCACGCCCACCGCGGCAGTGAGCAGAATCAAGATTTCCAGCAGCGGACCTCGATGCATGAAATGACCGAAGCGTTCCGAAATTCCTGGGAGCTTCCCTCGCCTGATAGCATATATGCATGACTATGTTGGCGCTCCACCGGGATGGCGGGGATTGGCGGCTCGAGCTTCGCGGCGACTGGTCGCTCCAGGGACTCGCGCAGATCGACGCAGAGCTACGGGCCCTCCCAGGTCCGCTCACAGGGCGCCTGACGTGCGATTGGACTGGTGCGGAGCATCCCGGAATAGGCGCGGTGTGGGCGCTGCTCACCCGCCTGGCGTACCTCGGCAACGGGAAACTCGAGATCCGACACGAAGGTCACCCGCCGGGCACGATCGAGCTGCTGCGAAAATTGAATGCCGAGCTCTGCACGACGCATGGCAAACGGGCCGTCGCGGTGCCGGATCACGAAGGCGCGATCGCGGGGCTCGGGCGCTGGACCGTCGTGCAGGGCACGGAAGCCCGGCGCTTGCTGGGGTTTTTCGGCCGAATCGCGGCGGTGCTCGGAACCGGTGTCTCACATCCCCGAGCGCTGCGATTCCCCTCGATCGTGCGCCACCTTCACGAGACCGGCGTCACCGCCATCCCGATCGTATCGCTGATCGCGTTTCTCATCAGCGTGGTGGTCGCTTATCTCGGCGCGCAGCAGCTCTCGCGCTTCGGCGCGACCATCTTCGTGGTCGACCTGGTGACCATTGCGGTGCTTCGGGAGATGGGGGTGCTGTTGACGGCGATCATCGTCGCCGGCCGCTCCGGAAGCGCGTTCGCCGCGGAGATAGGCGTCATGCAGATCAACGAGGAGACCGATGCGCTGCGCGCCATGGGGCTGAACCCCATCGAGCTTCTGGTCGTGCCTCGCGTGGTCGGGCTGATGATCGCCTTGCCGCTGCTCACCGTTGTCGCCGACGCGATGGGTCTCGCCGGCGGGGGCCTGCTCTCACTCGTGCAGCTGCACATCCCGCCGGCGCAGTTCATCACCCGGCTGCGCGAGGCCTTGAGCCCGACGACGTTCTGGGCGGGCCTGGTGAAGGCGCCGGTGTTCGCCCTGCTGATCGGCATGGTGGGGTCGTACCGCGGCCTGCAGGTGCGCGATTCCGCCCGCGAGCTCGGACG
The DNA here is from genome assembly GCA_050012315.1 of Steroidobacteraceae bacterium. GTDB lineage: Bacteria > Pseudomonadota > Gammaproteobacteria > Steroidobacterales > Steroidobacteraceae > Bog-1198. The sequence continues at coordinate 290,788 of JBEKHK010000001.1, forward strand.
CTTCACCACCATGGCGGTCGTGCAATCCATCTTTCTGGTGATCCTCGCGGACGCGTTTTTCGCCGTTCTGTTCGAGCAACTCGATTTCTGAAATGAGTGCACCCCCCGAAAGCGCCGATGCCGCTACCCCCATCATCCGCGTGCGGGGCTTGGTCTCCCGCTTCGGCTCGCAAGTGGTGCATGACGGACTGAGCTTCGAGGTCCGCCCCAACGAAATCATGGGCATCGTCGGCGGCTCGGGTACCGGCAAGTCGGTGCTGCTTCGTACCATTCTTGGATTGCGCCACCCGCAAGGGGGGACCATCGAGATCTATGGGCGGGATATCGTTCAGCTCACGCCGCAGGAGCGACTTGCGATGGTCAAGAGCTACGGCGTGACCTTTCAGAACGGAGCGCTCATCAGCTCGCTCACCGTCGCGCAGAACATTCAGCTGCCTTTGCGCGAATCCTACTCGATGTCGGAGGATGGGCTCGACGAGCTGGTACAGCTCAATCTGAGCCTCGTCGGACTCGCACCCGACGCCGCGGAGAAATATCCCGCGCAGCTCTCGGGGGGCATGGTGAAGCGGGCGGCGCTGGCGCGCGCCCTCGCCCTCGAACCCAAACTGCTGTTCCTCGACGAGCCCACCTCCGGGCTCGATCCGATTTCCGCATCGGACTTCGATGCGCTACTGTTGTATCTTCACGCGGAGCTCAAGCTCACGGTAGTCATGATCACCCACGACCTCGACAGCCTGTTCCGAACCTGCGACCGCGCCGCCGTCATCGTCGACGGCCGCATGATCACCGATACGCTGCCGGGGCTTTTGGGCAATACCGATCCCTGGATCCACGAGTATTTTCACGGCCCCCGGGCGCGGGCGGCGGAGCTCGCCGCGGAGGGTCCGCATGGATAGAGATACGAATTACGTCGTGGTCGGCGCGTTCGTGCTGCTGGTGATCGGCATGGCGATCTCGTTCGTGTACTGGTACACCGATCAGAGGGACAAGCGTACTTATCAGCGCTATGAGATCTACTACGACGGTACGGTGAGCGGACTCACCGCGGGCAGCCCCGTGCGCTACCTCGGCGTCGATGTGGGCAAGGTCGCGCGCATCATGCTCGAGCCCAAGGATCGCAAGCGCGTCGAGGTGATCGCGGACATCGACGCGAATGCCCCGATCGACGCCCGGACCGAGGCGCTGCTCAGCCTGCAGGGCGTGACCGGGTTGTTGTTCATCGATCTGGAACAAGATCCGCACTCGACTGCAACCGGGCCGCTGCCGCAGGGGGACCGCTATCCGGTCATCCATTCGGCGCCGTCCGATATCGCCGTATTGCTCCGGCGACTGCCCGATCTGGCGAATCACGCCATCCAGCTCGTCGGCCACATGGACCAGGTGTTCAGCGAGGAGAACGTGCTCGCCTTCAAGGCGACGCTGCAGAATGCGCGGGTGGCGAGCGAGCGGACGCCGGCGCTGCTAAAGGAGATCGAGCAAATGGTGGCCGATATCAGGCATGCCTCGGCCGATGTGGACAGCGCCGCCGCCGATCTTCGGAGCGTCACCAATTCGGTCGCACCCGATTTGAAGTCGACGCTTGCGAACGCCCGGCGCATGACCGACAGCCTGGCGAGCGCCTCGGAGCACCTGAACCATTTCGTCTCGCAGAACGAGCCGGCTCTTTCCCGGTTCACCGAACAAAGCCTGCCCGAGCTCGAGCGGCTGCTGCGCGAGAGCCGCGATGCCGCGCGGGATTTTCGCGACCTGGCGCACTCACTGAAGGAGGATCCTTCCCAGGTGCTCTACCAGCCGAACGATCTGGGGGTGGAGGTGCCGCGATGAGAACGCTCACGCACCGATCGCCGGGGCGCTGCCGCGCGCGCGCCGCTGCCGCGCTCGCCGCCGCGCTCGCGTTTTCGGCCTGCACGGGCGCCCTCTTCAAGAGCCACGAGCCCCCGCGGACGGTGTATTTGCTCACTGTCACGCCGTCGGCCGCCGCCGCAGGGGCGCCCATACCCGCCGACCTCACGATACTGCGTGCGCGAGTGCGGCCCGGCCTCGATACCACCCTGATCGCGGTCCTGTATCCGGACCGCCGCCTGGATCGTTTCGCCGCGGCGCGCTGGAGCGCTCCGCTGGACGAGGTCATGCAGGACCTCGCGGTTCAGGCGTTTCGCGTCGACGCTCAGGCGCCAAACGTCCATGCGGATATCTCGGCGTTTGGCACCGGCTACTGGCTCGAGATCGACGTGGCGGATTTTCAGGCCGAGTACGCCGCGCCGAGGTCCGCGGGCGATTCGGGTGCGCCGACGGTCCATGTGCACCTCGTGGCACGGCTCGGCGCCGCGGGCGATCGGCGCGTGCTCGGGCAGTTCGACGCGGATATCCACGAGCCGTCGGCCGATAACCGATTGACCGCCATCGTCGAGGCCTATAACCGGGCGGCGAGTGCGGCGCTCGGCAAAATCGTGGCCGAGACCGGGCAGACGCTGAGCCGCCAATAGCCGGGGGCGCCCGTGGCCGCACGGGGCTCACCCGCAGCACGCGACCTTGCGCTGGCCGTCAGTACGCGGCGAGTCCCGCCGCCTGTAGCAGCCGGTAACTCCAGTAGCCCGGCGCGTCCGGTGCCTCCGGCGCACCGGACCTGGCGGCCGACCACTGCGCTTCGAACCCGTCGATGAAATCGCGGGCGGCGGGCGCGCGGTCTTGGAGCCTGAATTCCACGGCGGCGCTCAGGTCGAGATCGGCGAGGCTGAGGCGGGTGAAATCGGCGGCACCCACATTGATCCAGAGGTCCCGACGATGTTGAACGATGGCCACCGAGGCGCTCGACACCCCGTTCGGCAGCCAGCGCACCTCGATACGGCCGTCCGCTTCACGCCGCAGCTCATCCGCCACGGTGCGGTTGACTGCAGCCTCGGGGCCAAGCAGTACTCGAAGGCGTGCGCCCCGCGCGGCGGCATGCAAGGCGGCCTCCAGCAGGGTCCGATCGCTGAGTGCCACCGTCGCCAGGCGGATCTCATCACCGTCCGCGGCCACCGAGAAGGCCTCCACCAGCGCGGCCCGGATCGCACCCTCGGTCAGGAATCGTGCATCGATCGAGCCGACGCCGAGCGTCGCCGGCGGCGGCGCGCTCGGCAGCCGATCGTCCTCGGTCGACCAGGCGGCGATCTTGAGCTCGCTCGCCGCCATGTCGCGGGCGACACCGCCGCTGATCGCCACGGCGATGCGGCCATCCGCGGCCGCCGGCATCACGCTCACCCAGCCTCCCGAGCCGTCGTCCGCCACGAGCAGCTGCCGCCGGTCGGCTTTGAAGTTCGAGCGCCGGAGCGAGGCGCGAAGACCGGCGCCCGGCGCCGTCTCATCGTACGGATCGCTCCACCAGGCGATCCCCATGCGCCAGAGCGCGGAATACCAGGGTAGCGGATCGCGCAAGCGATTCAGACGGGTACGAGCGACGATGATGCCGGCACGCTCGAGCGAATCGAGGTAGTGCGCCGGCGTGCCGCCGTAGATCTCGGGCAGAGGGTCCGCGAGAACCACGATCTTGATGTTGGGGCGCTGGCGCTTGCGGAGCAGCAAATGCTGCCCCGTCTCGCGGGCGAGCGGCGCTTGATCGAGGACGATCATCTGATCCGCCCGATCGATCACGGCCAGTTCGCGCGCGAGAATGGCGCGGTGGCCGGCGGTATCGTCCATCACCTCGAGCGCTGACTCGCCCAAGCGGGTGGTCAGCGAGGCGACGTGCATCCCCTCGGGCAGCGGCTTGATGGTGTTCCACACGGCGATCCCGGCCCAAACGAGCGCCGCGATGCCGAGCGCCGAGCGCGCGCGGCGCACGCTAGGGCGCCGCCCTGGCGGCTTCCGCCTCCTCGATCGCGGTGCCGAGCTCGAGCCAGCGTGCCTCCCACTGGTCCGCATCGCGAGCCAGCCGGGCGTATTGCTCCAGGAGCTTCGTGCGCCCCTCGTCGCCAGCTTCATGCAGCTGGTCCTCGATCAGCGTCCGCTCGGCCGCAATCGACGCGATCCTGCTCTCGATCTGCGCGAGCTCGCGGCGCCATCGGTTCACGGGGTCGTTGGCCGGCGCTTTACGGGGCTCGGCTCGAGCAGGCGCCGAGCCGCCTGGCGCCTTGGCGCGCGCTTTGAGCCACGATTGATAATCCTCCAGATCGCCATCGAACACTTGGAGCTTGCCGTCGGCCGCGAGCCACAGCGTATCCGCCACGGTCTTGATCAGATGACGATCGTGGGAGACGACGATCAAGCCGCCCTCGAATCCCTGCAGCGCAACGGTCAGCGCGTGCCGCATCTCGATGTCCAGATGATTGGTGGGCTCGTCGAGCAATAGCAGGTTGGGCCGCCTCGCCACCAGCAACGCGAGCGTCAAGCGTGCCTTCTCGCCGCCCGAGAAGCGCGCCACGGGCTCGAACGCACGGTCGCCTTGGAAGCCGAATTTTCCGAGGTGGTCGCGTACACGCTGCTCATCGCCGCTCGCATAGTCCGGCCCGCCCATTTCGCGCATGTGCCAGAAGGCATTGGCCGTGAGATGGAGCTGTTCGATCTGTTGCTGGGCAAAGTATCCCACGGCGAGGTCGGCCGCGGGCGCGCGCCGGCCGGCGAGCGGCGCGGTCTCGCCCGCGAGCATCTTCGTCAATGTGGACTTGCCGGCGCCGTTGGGTCCGAGCAATGCGATCCTGTCCTGCGGGCCGATGGACGCATTGACGCCGCCAATGACGATACGCTCCCCGTAGCCGCAGGCGGCACCCTCGACGGTGAGCAGCGGACGCGGCGTCTTCAGCGGCGGCGCAAATTCGAACTCGAACGGACTGTCAACGTGCGCCGGGACGATGCGCTCCATCTTCTCCAGCATCTTCAAGCGGCTCTGAGCCTGCCGGGCTTTGGTCGCCTGCGCGCGGAAGCGGTTCACGAACGAAGTGATCTCCGCGATCCGCCGAGCCTGCCGAACTTGGAGTGTCTGCTGCAAGGCGAGATCCTCGCTGCGCTTCTGCTCGAAGGCGGAGTAATTGCCCGAGTAGGCGCGGATGGCGCGGTTCTCGATGTGCAGCACCCGGCCGATCACCGCATCGAGAAACTCCCGGTCATGGGACACGATCATGAGGGTGCCCGGGCTGGCCGTGAGCCATTCCTCGAGCCAGACGATGGCGTCGAGATCGAGGTGGTTGGTGGGCTCGTCCAGGAGCAGCAAGTCGGCCCGCGAATTGAGCGCTCGCGCCATGCTGAGGCGCACTCTCCAGCCGCCCGAGAATTCGGCGACCATGCGCTCGTGCTGGGACGCATCGAACCCCAGGCCGTGCATGATGGAAGCCGCGCGCGCCCGGGCGCGGTAGCCGTCAATGGCATCGAGGGCCGCATAGAGCTCGGCGAGCTCCATTGCGGCATCGCGCCGTTCGGCCTCTTCGATGGAGCGCGTCACGCGGCGCAATTCCGTGTCGCCGTCCAGGACGAATTCGATGGCGGGACGATCGAGGGCGGAGACCTCTTGCTCCACATGAGCGATCTTCAAGGAGGCCGGAAGCTCGATGTCGCCTGAATCGGGGGTGAGTTCGCCGCGAATGGCCGCGAACAAACTCGACTTGCCGGTGCCGTTGGCGCCCGTGAGCCCGACGCGGTCGCCGCGAAATACCGTAAAGTTGACCTGCTCGAATAGCGCGTCCGCGCCGCGCCGCAGCGTGAGGTCCCGCGCCGCCAGCATCAGCGGTGCGCGTTGGCCTGCGTGAGCGCGGCGGCCGGCGCGCAGAGCGCGCTATGGTACGGAGCACCACGGGCTTGGTTCGCCAAAATCGCCAGGAGCTTCGCGGCCTCCATGGGTTCGCCGAATACATGCCCCTGGGCATAGAAGCACCCGTGCTTGCGCAGAAACTCGAGCTGCTCGGCGTTCTCGACGCCTTCCGCGATGACTTCCAGGTCGAGGCTCTTGCCCATCTCGATGATGGTTCGGACCAGCGCCGCGTCATTGGTGTCGACGGCCACGTCGCGCACGAAGGATTGGTCGATTTTCAACGTGCCGATGGGAAATTGCTGCAAAGCAGAAAGAGATGAGTAACCGGTGCCGAAGTCGTCGATGGCCAGATGCAGCCCCATGGCATAAAGCTCCTTCAACAAGCCGATGGTGCGCTTTGGATCGGTCATCAAGGTGGTCTCGGTCACCTCGAGCTCGAAGCAGGTGGGCGATAACCCATATTTGCGGAATACGTTCCGGCAGCGCGAGATGAAATTCGTCTGCTTCAATTGCCGCAGCGACAGGTTGATGGCGATGCGGCCGGGCTGCGGAACGGTGGCTTGCCATTCGCGATAGTCGGCGCAGACCCGGTTCATCACCCAGTCGCCGATCTCCCAGATGAGGCTGGTTTCCTCGGCGAGCGGTATGAATTGCGACGGCGAGATGTCGCCGTGGCCCGGCAGCCGCCAGCGCAGCAGCGCCTCGGCGCCCATCACGCGACCGCTGCGCAAGTCGACTTTGGGCTGGTACAGAATCAACAGTTCGTCGCGCTCCAGTGCGCGGCGCAACTTGCTCTTCAGCATCAGGCGCTCGACCGCGGCCGCGTTCATCTGGGGCACGTAGAACGCCCAGGTATTTCCGCCGTTCTGTTTCGAGTGGTACATGGCGGCGTCGGCGTTGCGGATCAGGTCGATCACGTTCTCGGCGTCGTACGGACAGATCGCGATGCCGATGCTGGCGGTGAGATACACCTCCTGCTGATTCACGTAGAACGCACGGCTGATTTCATCGAGGAGGGTGCGAGCGAGGGAACTCAAGCTCGGACGGTTGTCGACATCGAGCGGCAACTCGTCCACGAACATGGCGAACTCGTCGCCCGCGAGGCGGCCGATGACGGCATCCTTGGTCAGCGCCCGAGCCAACCGCTCGCTCAGGATTTCGAGCGTTCGGTCGCCGGCCGAGTGTCCGAACGTGTCGTTGACTTCCTTGAATCGGTCCAGATCGAGGTAGAGCAGGGCGAGTGAGCGCTGGTTGCGCCGCGCGCGCGCGATCGCCTGCTGCAGCATATGCTGAAACTGCATGCGGTTCGGCATCTTCGTCAGCGTGTCGTAGCGCGCGAGGTAGCGGATACGCCGCTCGGCGCGCTTGCGCTCGGTGATATTGCGTGCAACGTAGATGTCGCCCTCGAAGAGCGGGTCGGCCGAGGCAATCGCCGATGCGGCCATGGACACCGGAATGGTCTGTCCGCTGGCGGTGCGCAGCACGGTCTCCCGGGCCTCGATGGCCGCCGTCGAGCTGCCGTCCGTGGCCGTGGCCGGATCGAAATTGCGGCGGTGCGGCTCGTCGATGAAGCTGACCAATGATTTTCCGACCAGGTATTCATCGGAATAGCCGAGCAGCGCCTGCGTGGCCTGGTTGCAACTCTTGATCAGACCATCCGGGGAGGTGACGATCACCGCGTCGCTCAGGCTGTTCAATACCGTGTCGAGGTAATTCTTGGTGATGGTGGTTTCTGAGAGCTTCTGCCGCATGCGCTCGAGTGCGAGCTGCAGCTCGCCGATCTCGTCGCGCCGCGCAACGTGCAGCGGGCTGGTGTAATCGCCTTCGCCGATGCGATCGGCCGAGCGAATGAGGGCCGAGATCGGTCGTGCGAGCTGGCGAGCGACGAACCAGGCGCCGAGCAGGCCGAACGCCACCAGGGGCAGCGTGACCCGCGCCAGGAATCCTTGCATGCGCCTGATCTGGCTGCCTTTCTGATGCTCGAGCTGGGCATGAAGGCCGGCCAGCGTTTCCTGCATTTTGGCGCGGCTGACCCAGATCTTGAGAGTGCCGCCGCCGCGGGGGCCCTGTGCGGTCGTCACCGGCGGTATGGAGGAGGTGAAGACCAGCGGCTCGAGCGTGGCGGGTCCGATCTGCGCGGCGCTGTCGGGGGGAGTGCCCGCGTCTTGCGGATTCTCGCCATTGAAGAGCACCGTACCGCGCGAGTCGCGCACTTCCACGCGCACGATGTCGAGCTCCTCCAGCAGGCGCGCCGCGGTCGGCGCAATCGCGGCCCCGTTATGGGCGGCCAGCGCCGGGGCAAGGAGCGCGCCGGTCATCTTGCCCACGCTATCCGCACGGACCTCGAGATCGTTTTGCAGCTTCTGCTCGACCGTCGCATAGGTCAGCCGGGAGATATCCGCGGTGTCGATTCGGTGCTCGTAGTACGCGACCCCGCCGAGCAGCAACGAGAGCCCCGCCCCGACCCCTAGGGCGAGCAATAAATACTTGGATTTGAGGCTCTGCGGCATTGAGGAATGATACTCGCTCGTATCCCGGCCCATAAGGGGCCGGGTACAATTGGCCACGTTATGACCGCGCTGCGCGTAGATATTTTTTCCGACACCATTTGTCCTTGGTGCTACCTGGGTAAGCGCCGGTTCGAGCTGGCGCTTGCCGCGCGCCCGCAATACGAGCCGCGCATCGATTGGCGCCCGTTCGAGCTGAATCCGGACATGCCGTGGGAGGGCGCGGAGCGCGCTGCGTACCTGGCGACCAAATTCGGCGATATGTCCAGGATCGAGGAGAACGAAGCCGCGCTGGTCCGGCTCGGACAGGCCATCGGCCTGGAATTCCGCTTCGATCTCATTGAGCGGGTCCCCAACACCCGCCGCTCGCATATCTTGATCGCTCACGCGGCGCGCCGCGGACTGGCGGGCGAGGTGACCGAGCGGATCATGCAGGCTTACTTCGAGGAGGGGTGCAACATCGGCGATGTCGAGGAGCTCGTGCGCCTCGGAGTCGAAGCCGGCCTCGGGGAGCGCGAGGCTCGAGCCGCGGTGGTCCTGCGCGAGGGCCAGGATGGAGTGGTCGCCGCGGAGCGCCACGCGGCGGTCCTCGGGATCACCGGCGTACCTGCATTCATTTTCGACCGGCACTATTCGGTGTCCGGCGCCCAGGAGATCGCGACCTTCGTTCAGGTCATCGATCAGGTGGTGGATTTCGCGGCTACGCGCGAAATCGCCTCGTGACGCCGGCGCAGCTCACCGGCCGGGCGCGCACACACATCGTCGACGTCGCGGAGCCCTCGTGCGCGCTGCATGGCGACACCGTCGCCGCGTTTCTGCAACTGCGCCGGGCCGCGGCCGCCGACGGACTCGATTTGGCGCCGTTGAGCGCCTTCCGCGACTTCGCGCGGCAGCTCTCGATCTGGAATCGCAAATGGAGCGGAGAGGCGCCGCTAAATGATCCCGAGGGCAAACCCTTGGATGCGGCCCGCTTATCGGCCGCCGAGCGCCTCGAGGCCATTCTCCACTGGTCTGCGCTGCCCGGCGCGAGCCGCCATCACTGGGGAACGGATCTCGATCTCATCGACCGCCGGGCGCTCCCGCCGGGCTACCGAGTGCAGTTGATCCCGGCGGAGTACGCCCCCGGCGGCCCGTTCGGGCCGCTCGCCGAGTGGCTCGAGGCGAACAGCGGCCGCTTCGGCTTCTTCCGCCCGTTTCGCGGCATCCTATCCGGGGTCCAAGCCGAGGCCTGGCATTTCAGCTTCGCCCCGGTCGCCGAACCCGCCCGCCGCCGCCTGACTCCCGCCGTCCTGCGCGATGCCCTCGAGTCCGCGGATCTCGCCGGCAAGGAAGCGGTTCTGCCGAGAATCGAAGAATTGCACGCCCGCTACGTCGACAGCATCGACTGGCCCTGACGGGCCGTCCGGCGCGTCAGCTCACGCCCAGAGCGTCTTCAGCCGATTCACCATCAACCCCCGCACCTGCCCGAGCTGGTTCTCCTCGGAGGTGAACAGCGGCGGATTCCTGCGCAGCATCCGCCACCGCTCCGCGCGCAAGATGCGCTGCAAGTAGTCGACGTTGCGATCGATGGCGTCGAGGTAAGGATTGTTGCCCTCGAACAGCGGCTCGAGGTACTGATACGCGCGCTCGAATTCGCCGTCCAGCCTGACCGTGCGGGTCTCGCGCACGAACCCCGGCGTTTGCCGCAGAAGGTCGAGACCGGAGCTGTACCGGACCTGCATGGTTCCGTCGCTTGCGGGCGCCGCGGCCACGCCGCCGAGCACGAACTCCGGGTAGAGCCGGTCCCGGCATTTCTCCAGATAGCATCGGTCCGCCATCTGCGCGATCAGGTCCGCGGTTCCGAGCATGTGTCCGAGCTTGCGGTCCCGGCCATCCGCCAGCTGAATCTGACTGAGTTTGATCTCATAGCCCGTGAAATGCACGATGCGCGTCGATACGGGAATCCAAGCATCCATGCCGATACTCGGCAGGAAGCGCGCCAAGAAGCGCGCGCTGCGAGTCACGTGGTAGAGCGTGAATTCGGCTCCGTTGCGGTGCTGTCTATCGCCGAACTCGCGAATGTAGCCCGCGTCGTGGAACAACGAGGTCACCAGCGACATGACCGCTCGCTCGGCACCGACTCGCTGAGCGGATTCGACGGTGGATTCGTAACCGACCAGCATACGAGCCATCGCCAACGTCATGTCGAGCGAGTGCTGTCGATCGTGATAGATCGTATCGACGCCGTGATATCCCGGCATGCGGCCCGAGAACAGGCGCTCGAATTCCTCGAACGCGACGGCCACGCGGTCATAGGACTCGCCGGGCCAGCCGCGCGCGAACAGCTCCCGCACCGCTTGCGACACGGCGGCGGTCGAGCTCACTTGAATGGTATTGGTGACGTCGTAGTCGTTACGGCGAAGATCGTACATCTCAAGAAGTGTAAGCCCCGGACACCCTCGCTGCCATGTGCGTGGTTCTCATTGATATGTCAAATCCGGGCCTCAATACACTTTCAGGCCGCCGAATTTGCGTTTGATGCGCCGCGCAAGGGTCACATATCCCACCCAAAACCCGAGCGCCGCGGCGGCCAACAGGGCGCCCGCCCAGGTGCCGGCGCCGAGCGGCCGCGCTGCAACCGGCGCGACCGGGCCGCCGGCCGCGGGCGGCGGCTCGCGTGCCGCCAGCGCGTCGTTCAATTCCGATTGCTTGGCCGCGAGTTGCTGCTGCAGCCGCTCCAACTCGCTGCGCGCGGCCGCCTCGGCCAGCGCGGGCGTCGTCGCCCGGCTGCGATCGAGCTCCTCCTCGAGCCGCTTGACCCGCACGGTTGCGGGAACGTTCGTGGTGAGATACGCGCTCTTCACCCATCCCATGGTGCCGTCGGCCAAGCGAACTTGGGTGTAATCAGCGCTCGCCGAGAGCGTCTCGACGCTCGCGCCGGAATGCAGGGTGGCCAGGCGCTGGCCTTGCTGGTTCTGGTCCGAATAGACGTTGAGCACCAGCTCGTCGGTGACGTAGGCGGTGGCGGCGCGGCCGCCGCTCGCGGCCATCAACAGCACCGCGGCGGCGGCCAGCCGGCTCACGCAGCGATGCCGGTCCGCTTGAGCAGCGGCCGCACGTCCGGCGGCCGGCCGCGAAACCGGACGAAGGCGTCCATCGCGTCCAAGCTTCCGCCGCGCGCCAGAATGGAATCGACGAAGCGGCCCGCGGTCGCGGAGTCGAATATCCCGGCCTCCTCGAACGCCTCGAAGGCGTCCGCCGCCAGCACCTCCGCCCACTTGTAGCTGTAATAGCCCGCGGCATAACCGCCCGCAAAGATATGGGCGAAGCTCGCCGGCATCCGATTGAAGGGCGCGGCCGGCGTGACCGCCACCCGTTGGCGGACGCGCTCGAGCGTTTCGGCGACGCGCGCGCCGACGGCGGGGTCGAAGTGGACATGTAATTCGAAGTCGAAGCCCGCGAGCTCGATTTGGCGCAGGGTGTCGAGGGCCGCATTGAACGTGCGCGTGCCGAGCAGACGCTGCAGCACGTCGGCGGGCAGAGGCTCTCCGGTCCGCACGTGCGCCGAGATCAGCGGCAGCACCTCGGGCCGCCAGACGAAGTTCTCCATGAATTGGCTCGGCAGTTCCACCGCATCCCAGGCGACGCCGTTGATCCCGGCAATGCTGGGATAGGCAACCCGCGTGAGCATGTGATGCAGGCCGTGACCGAATTCGTGAAATAGCGTGGTCACTTCGTCGTGCGTCAGGAGCGACGGCGCCGCGCCGAGCGGCGCGGTGAAATTGCATACCAACTGCGCCACCGGGATGGTCGTGCCCGAGGGGAGCGATTTGGCGACCACACATTCATCCATCCAGGCGCCGCTGCGCTTCTCGACCCGCGAATAGGGATCCAGATAGAAGCCTGCGACGATGCGTCCGTGCGAATCGGCCAGGTCGTAGTAGCGCACGCTCGGGTGCCAGACGCTGACGCCGGGCCGCTCCCGCACCGCGATGCCGTAAAGCCGCTCGGTCACCGCGAACAATCCGGACAGCACCTTGGGAAGCGGAAAATAGGGACGCAGTGCTTCTTGCGACACCTTGAAGCGGCTCTCTTGAAGCCGCTCGCCGTAGAACGCCAGGTCCCAGGCCTCGAGCTTGCGCCCGGCGAATTCCTCGAGGTCCGAGAACTCGCGCCGCGCCGCGGGGCGGCAGCGCCGCGCCAGGTCATCGAGAAAGCCGAGTACCTGCTTGCTGCTCTTCGCCATGCGGGTCGAGAGCGCATAGTCGGCGTAGTTCGAATAGCCCAAGAGCTGGGCGAGCTCATGCCGCAGCGGCAATATTTCCGCGATGATCGGATTGTTGTCGAAGCGGCCCGCCGAAGGGCCGAGCTCGGAGGCCCGGGTGACCCAGGCCTCGTAAATGTCGCGCCTGAGCGTTCGGCTCTCGGCGCTGGTCATCACCGTCATGTAGGTCGGCTGATCGAGCTTGAACAGCCAGCCGGGCCGATTCGCCTCCCGGGCGTCGGCGTCGGCTCGATCGACCGCGGTCGGCGGAAGGCCGCGCAATTCGGACTCGTCGGTGACGCTGCGCGAATAGGCGCGGGCGGCGTCGAGTACGTTCTCGGAGAATTTGGTGGCCAGGTGGGCGAGCCGTTGCACCACGTCGCGGTAGCGGGCTTTTTTCTCCGCGGCCAAATCGACGCCGGCCAGGCGGAAATCGCGCAGGGCGTTCTCCACCAGCTTGCGCTCCGCCGGCTCCAGGCCCGCGCCCTCGCTCTCGAGCACCCGCGCATAGCCGGCATGCAGGGCCTCATTCTGGCCAAGCTCGGACGAATAGGCGGTCAGCAGCGGCACACACTCGTTGTACGCTTCGCGCATGGCGGGCGAATTGGCGACGGCGTTCAAGTGGCCGATCGGGCTCCATACGCGGCTCAACCGATAGCTCAGCTCTTCCATCGGGATCACCAGCGAGGCGAACGTGGGATCGGGTTGGGCGGTCAGCTCGGCGAGCCGGGCGCGATTCTGGCCCAAGACTTGCTCGAGCGCCGGACGCGCGTGGCCTGCCTCGATGCGATCGAAGGTGGGCAGGGAGTCAAGTTCCAGAAGAGGATTGCTCACCAGCCAATTCTAGCAGACCAACGGAGAGCGTCGGGTGTGGGGGGAGTGCGTATATCATGCCATCCTTCAACCTCTTGCACTCGGATGGAGCTTTCGGTGTCCAGCGAAGCGTTCGATCTCATCAGCATCGGAGGCGGCAGCGGCGGTCTTGCCTCGGCGCAGCGCGCTGCGGAATACGGTGCGAAGGCCGCGGTCATCGAATCCGGCCGCCTGGGGGGCACGTGCGTGAACGTTGGATGCGTGCCCAAGAAAGTCATGTGGAACGCCGCCGGCGTTGCGCTCGGTCTCGCCGATGCGGCCGATTACGGCTTCGGCATATCGGCGGGCGATCATGATTGGGGCGTCCTCAAACACAAGCGCGACGCCTACATCGAGCGCCTCAACGCCATTTACGCGCGCAACCTTCAGGCCAAGGGCGTCGCTCATTTCGCGGGCGCAGGGCGCTTCATCGATGCGCACACCGTCGAAGTCAACGGCCACCGGCTCTCCGCCAAGCACATCGTCATCGCCACCGGCGGCGTGCCCACGGTCCCCATGCTGCCGGGCGCGGAGCTCGGCATCACCTCCGACGGCTTTTTCGAGCTCGAGCGGCGTCCGCAACGGGTCGCGGTGATCGGCTCGGGCTACGTCGCCTGCGAGCTCGCGGGGGCCTTCCACGAGCTCGGCAGCCACGTCGAGCTGTTCATCCGCAAGGATCATTTGCTCACGCATTTCGATGTCATGCTGGGCAAGTCCCTGATGCGGGAGATGCGAGCCCAGGGAATCGCGATCCAAACCGGCGTGGTGCCTGCCGCGCTCCGGGAGCAGGCGGGGTCCAAGGCCCTGGTGGCGGCGGATGGCCGGGAGTTTGCCGGATTCGATTGCGTGCTCTGGGCGATCGGCCGTTCCGCGAACGTCGCCGGCCTCTCTCTGGGCGCCGCCGGGATCGAACCCAACGCGGATGGCTTCGTCGCCACCGACGGTTTCCAGAATACCCCTGTGGCCGGCGTATACGCGATCGGCGATGTCACCGGACGGGCCGCGCTTACCCCGGTCGCGATCGCCGCCGGCCGCCGGCTCAGCGATCGGCTGTTCGGGGGCAAACCCGAGCGGCACCTGAACTACCACATGATCCCGAGCGTCGTGTTCACGCATCCACCGATCGGCTCGGTCGGGCTGTCCGAAAGTGATGCGCGGTCCGCTTACGGCGACGCGGTCAAGGTGTACGTGGCGGAATTCACACCCATGTATCACGCGATGACCGTGCGCAAGACGCGCACCGACATGAAGCTCGTGTGCGTGGGGCCCACGGAGAAGATCGTCGGCTGCCACATCATCGGGCTCGGGGCCGACGAGATGCTGCAAGGATTCGCGGTGGCGATCCGCATGGGTGCGACCAAGAGCGACTTCGACGATACGGTGGCCATTCATCCGACGAGCGCGGAGGAGCTGGTCACGATGCGTTGAACGCGGGTCAGTCCTGCGCCAGCGCCGCGAGCACCGGCTCCGTATTCGGCCGAATCCCCCGCCAGAGCAAAAACGACTCGGCGGCCTGCTCGACCAGCATGCCCCATCCCTTGTGGATCCGTCCGGCCGTGTGCTCGCTCGCCCATCGCGTGAACGGGGTGTGCCCGCGGCCGTAGGTCATGTCGTAGCAGACGGTGGTCTCGTCGACCAGACCCTCGGGTAATTTCGGCATCTCGCCTTGCAGACCCGCGGAGGTCGCATTCACCACCAAATCATAAGCGGGCCCGGTGATCTCGCCGAAGGTGCAGCCGGAGACCTGCCCCACGTCGGCGAATTCGGCCGCAAGCTTCCGGGCCTTGTACGGGGTGCGGTTGGAGATCGTGAGCGAGCGCAGCTCGCGCTCGAGCAACGGCCCCACGACCCCGCGCGCCGCGCCGCCGGCGCCCAAGATCAGCACCCGCTTGTCGGCGAGGTCGATTCGTAGATTGCGCTCCAGATCGGTGATCAGACCCACACCATCCGTGTTGTCGCCGAGGAGCGTCGTGTTCTCGAAGAAGGCGATCGTGTTCACCGCCTGGGCGCGCGCCGCGCGCGGAGTCAGCTCATTGACCAGTTCAGCCGCGGCCTGTTTGTGCGGCAGGGTGACATTCAAGCCCCGCACGCCGCCGGTCATCAGCCGCAGGGTCTCGCGGCGGAAATCGTCCGGGTGAATATCGAACAGCCGATACACCAGGTTCTGCGCGGCCGCCTTGGCGAACATGCCGTGAATGAACGGCGACCAGCTGTGTTCGACGGGGTGCCCGACGACGCCGTATTGATCGGGCGCGCCGACTTCCTGCGGCAGGCTCACGACGCGAGCCACCCCGCGGCCTTCTTGGCGAAATAAGTCAGCACTCCGTCGGCACCGGCGCGTTTGATGGACACCAGGGATTCCAAGGCCACGGCACGCTCGTCGAGCCAGCCGTTCGCAGCGGCCGCCATGATCATGGAGTACTCGCCGCTCACCTGATACACGAACGTCGGCATGGCGAAGTGGTCCTTGACCCGCCGGACGATGTCCAGATACGGCAGTCCCGGCTTGATCATGACCATGTCGGCGCCCTCGGCGATGTCCAAGCCCACCTCCCGGAGCGCCTCGTCGGAATTCGCCGGATCCATTTGATAGGTGTGCTTGCTGCCCCCACCGAGCTGTTTGGCCGAGCCGACGGCCTCCCGGAACGGGCCGTAGAAGCTGGATGCGTATTTGGCGGCGTACGCGAGGATCCGGGTGTGGGTCAATCCGGCAGTCTCGAACGCCGCCCGGATGGCCCCGATCCGGCCATCCATCATGTCGGAAGGCGCCACCACGTCGGCCCCGGCATCGGCATGCGAGCGCGCCTGCCGCACGAGGGTTTCGACCGTGAGGTCGTTCATCACGTAGCCGCTGTCGTCGATCAGACCGTCCTGGCCATGGGTGGTGAACGGATCCAAGGCGACATCGGTGATGACGCCCAGCTCCGGGAACTCTTTTTTGACGGCGCGGACCGCTTCCTGGGCAATGCCGTTGGGGTTCCAGGATTCGCGCGCGTCCAGGGATTTCTTCTCCGCCGGAACCACCGGGAACAGCGCGATCGCCGGAATCGATAACCGCATCAACGAAGCGCATTCGCGCAGCAGCTCATCCACCGATAGCCGCTCGATACCGGGCATGGAGGCGATCGGCTGGCGCTGTTTGGCGCCCTCGACCACGAACATCGGGTAAATGAGGGAATCGACCGTGAGCTGAGTCTCGCGCATCAAGCGCCGCGAGAACTCGTCGCGCCGCATGCGCCGCAGGCGCGTGCTTGGAAATGAATTCGCCCTGATTCCGGTCATCTTGGTCGTGGCTCCTGAATACATCGTGAACTTGGGGGTATCGGCCGGGCCGGGCCCCGGCGGCCGGCTCAGCGGCCGGCTGCAGCCCATCCGCGCACCGTCCGCAACTCGATTAAGGGATTTCCCTCCCGACGCGCTAAGATCGCCGGCAAAATACCCCACGCTGGGTGCAGATTTATACATGAAGGACGATGCCGGCGGAAATCTGAACCGCGCCCGCTTCCAGGCCATTTGCCAGTCCCTGCGCCCGGATCTGGTGCGATTCGCGTTCTGGCTGTCCCGCGATCAGGCCCTGGCGGAGGATGTGGTTCAAGAGACCATGCTGCGGGCATGGAAGGCGCGCGATTCGCTCAAGGACGAAACCGCCGCCAAACCGTGGTTCCTCACCATCGTCCGTCGAGAATACGCGCGCAGCTTCGAGCGCAAGCGTCTGGTCACCGTGGACGTCGACGAGCTGATCGCGAAAGAGGAGCCGATGCTGGCGGCCTCCCAGGACCAGGAGCTCGCGGAGCTTCGCGCCGCGCTGTTCAAGCTGCCGGAGGAGTACCGGGAGCCGCTGGTCTTGCAGGTACTGATGGGCTACTCCACGGCCGAGATTGCGGCGGAGCTCAATCTCTCGTCCGCGGCCGTGCTCACCCGGCTGTTCAGGGGCCGCAAGCAGCTGCGTGCATTGTGCGGCGAAGACACGAGCTTGGATCCGGAATGATCAATTGTGCGGAATATAGACGGGCGGTTCTCGCGGACCCGCGCGATGCGGACGCGGAGCTTGCGCGGCATCGCGAGAGCTGCGCCGAGTGTTCCGCGTATACCGAGCGGCTGCTCCGTTTCGAGGGAAAGCTGGCACGCGCGATGCGCGTGAGCCCGCGCGATGCCGTGGCTCCGGGCGGTGCGGCGTTCGGGGGGGCCGGCCCGGCGGACGCGGTCGTGATTCCATTGCGCCCGCGACGACAGCGGGTGCCGCGCAGATGGCTTGCCATGGCCGCCAGCGTGCTGCTCGGCCTCGGCATCGCGGGAGGCCTCTGGCTCGCGGCTCCCCATACCAGCCTCGCGGCCGCGGTGGTGGCGCACATGGCGGGCGAGCCGCAAGCCTGGGCGCGTACCAACCTGCCGGTTCCCGCGCCCGAGCTCGATTTCGTGTTGCGCAATACCCATATGCGCCTGCGTCCCGACGCCGGCATCGTGAGCTACGCGCAAAGCTGTGCTTTCCGCGGTTACCGGGTGCCGCATTTGGTGGTCCAGACCGGCATGGGTCCGGTGACGGTCATGGTGCTGGTGCACGAATCCGTGTCGAAGCCCGCGCCTTTCGATGAAGAGGGCTATCGCGGAGTGATCCTTCCCGTGTCCGGACACGGAAGTCTCGCCGTGCTGGCGAAGGACCAGTCCGGAGATCTTGCCTCGGTCGAGAAAATCGCGGCACAGGTGCGAGCCGCCATCGAGTGGACGGGCTGAGCGCTCTAAAGCCCCACTTTACCGAGCAGATCGATCAGCCGCCGCGAGCTTGCGGCGAGCCCGGGATGATTCGCCTCGAACTGCACGGCGACCTTTTCCAGCCGGTCCGCGAGGGGTACGACGGCCCTGCGCGCCGGCGCGTCGCCCGCATCGAGTATCCGCTGAATGTCTTTCAGAACTTCCGCGAGCAGGGCGCTCGATCGAGGATCGATCTGCCGTGCATCGCGCAGTTCCTCGTGCAGGGTCGAGAGATGTCGGCGCAGGGTCTCGGGATCCATGGTTCTACTCCTAGCGCTGAAGACTTAAGTGCGCCTCGCGCTCATTGTGCCATTCGTTCGGGCGTAAGGCGCGCCACCTCGACATATCCCGAGCCCGACGCGGCCAGGGCCCGGTGGATCGCAGAATAGGCGGCGGCGAGGAACTCATCGGCGCCGAAGGGTGGATTGACGATCATCAGGCCGCTGCCGGCCAGACCCACACCGTCGTCGGGACGGATGGCGAGATCCGCGAACAGAATCTTGGGAATGCGCAGGCTTGCGAACCGTGCGTGCACGCTACTGCGCTGCGCTGCGCTCAGGATCGGATACCAAATGAGGAAAATGCCCGTTGACCAGCGGCGGTAGGCATCGTCGAAGGCCGCCAGCAGTGTCTTCAATTCCTCGGCACTCTCGTAGGGCGGATCGATCAGGACCACACCACGCCGCTCCGGCGGCGGCAGGAACGAGCGCAGCGCTGCATAGCCGTCGCCCACCTCCACGCGAATCCGGCCGGCCGATTTCAAGTGACGCTCGCCGGCCCGCGCTTCCGCCGGCATCAATTCGACGAATACCGCGCGGTCCTGCCCGCGCAGGGCGCCGGCGATCTGGGCCGGCGATCCGTGGTAGCGCGCCAAAGGTCTGCCCTTGCGCGCCCGAATCGCCGCGAAGTAGGGGGCGAGCAGCTTCTCCTCCGGCAGCGCTTCGAGAAGACGCTGAATGCCCTGCTCGGCTTCCATCGATTTCTTCGCTTCCGGCGAATGCAGATCATAGGAGCCGCGGCCGGCGTGCGTGTCCAACGCAAAAAAGCCGGCCTCCTTGCGCTTCAGGGCGTCGAGGCAGTACACGAGCGCCGAGTGCTTGGCGATATCCGCGAAATTTCCGGCGTGATAAATGTGCTTGTAGTTCATGTCCGTGCATTATTGACCGCCTGTCGAACGGCGGGGAAAATTCGCGCGCTGCGTCGTTGCCATGCGGCCATCCCGAACGAGGCTGTCACGTCATGTACGACTTATACATCGCCAACAAGAACTACTCCTCCTGGTCTCTGCGCCCGTGGCTGCTGATGCGCGAGCTCAAGGTGCCGTTCACCGAGCGGCTGCTGCGCTTCGGCGACGCACCCGCGTGGGAGTGGTTCCGAAAGCTATCGCCGTGCGGCAAGGTGCCATGCCTCAAGGACGGCGACACGACGGTGTGGGAGTCGCTGGCGATTGCGGAATACCTGGCCGAGCGGCATCCGGCCGTCTGGCCGGCCGACAGGGCCGCACGCGCCTACGCGCGCAGCGCCGCTGCCGAGATGCATGCGGGATTCGTCGAGCTTCGCAACCGGTGCTCCATGAGTTGCGGCGTGCGCATCCGGCTGCATGAGACGCCGGCTGCCCTGACGCGCGATCTGGCGCGGATCGAGGCCCTGTGGGGCGAGGGCCTGGCCCGCTTCGGCGGACCCTTCCTGGCCGGAAAGAGCTTCACGGCCGTCGACGCGTTTTTCGCGCCGGTGGCTTTCAGAGTTCAAACCTACGGTCTTGCGCTCGGCTCCGATGCCGCCGCGTACGTTCTGCGTCTTCTCGGCCTCGACTCCATGCGCGCGTGGTACGCGGACGCCCTGAAGGAGACGTTCCGCGACGAACCGCACGAGGCTGAGATGGCACAGGTGGGGCGCACGATCGAAGATCTTCGCGCACGCTGAGGGATCCGATTCACGCGGAGCTCTCAGACCGCGCCGAGTTCCGCGAGGAAATCCCGGGGACGCAGATAGCCCTCGTACAGGCGGGCCTCGGGAGAGCCGGGCTGCGCGTGCCAATCGTAGTCCCAGCGGACCAAGGGCGGCAGGGACATCAGGATGGACTCGGTCCGCCCGCGGGACTGCAGCCCGAAGAGCGTGCCGCGGTCGTAGAGCAAATTGAATTCGACATAGCGGCCGCGCCGATACAGCTGGAACCCCCGCTCGCGCTCGCCCCAAGGCTGATGGCGCCGCCGCTCGACGATCGGCAAATAGGCCGGCAGGAAGTGGTCGCCCACGCTGCGCAGAAAGTCGAAGCAGCGCGCGAATCCGCCATCGCCGAGATCGTCGAAGAACAGACCGCCGATTCCGCGCGTCTCATCCCGGTGCGGCAGGAAGAAGTACCGGTCGCACCACGCCTTGTATTTGGCGTAGAGATCGGACCCGAAGGGCGCGCAGGCATCCCGCGCGGTCCGATGCCAGTGCAGCACGTCCTCGTCATAGGGATAGTAAGGCGTCAGGTCGAATCCGCCGCCGAACCACCACGCTGCGGGACCTTGCTCGGGTGTCGCAAGCAGAAAGCGCACATTGCAATGCGTGGTCGGGACGTAGGGATTGCGCGGATGGAATACCAGCGACAGGCCCATCGCCTCGAAGCCGGCCCCGGCGATTTGCGGGCGCACCGTCGACGCCGAATGAGGCAGCTTGTCGCCGAACACATGGGAGACGGAAACGCCGGCTCGCTCGAAAATCCCCCCGTCGCTCAGGATGCGGCTCTCGCCTCCCCCACCGCCGGGACGCTGCCAGGCGTCGCGGCGAAATTGCGCGCCGTCGATGGCTTCGACGGCGGCCGTGATGCGGTCGTGCAACTCGCGAAGGTAGCGATGCACAGCCGGGGCATCCGGAGCGGACGGAGCCGGCGCCGTTCCGGGGGAATCCGGCATGGCTTCAGCCCTTCGGCCGCTTTGCGCCGCGCTTGGACGCCGGCTTGGGCCCCGGGTTCGGCGTCGCCGAAGGCTCGGCGGGCGCGCGCTTCTTCGCCGCCGCCTTCAAGCCCTTGGCCGCGAGGCGCTGGGGAGCGGTCTTCGGCGTGGCCGCCTTGGGCGCGGACTTCTCCTTCGGGGGAGCTTTGTCCTTGAGAGCCGCCTTGATCAAACCCTTGGATCGCGACGCCTTGGCCGGGCCCGGCTCCGCCGCAGCGCCGGCCGCGGCGGCTTTCGCTGCATTCTTCGCCGCGGCCGCGTTCGCGCCGGCCTTGCCTTTGCGGCCCCACTTTCCGAAGGTGCGCGCCGGTGCGGCGGCGAGCATGGATTGGCATTCTTCGAGCGTCAGGGTCTTGGGATCGCGGTCTTTGGGGATCTTGGCATTGCGGGCCTTGTCGGTGATGTAGGGCCCATAGCGTCCGTTCAACACCTGGATCCCGGCATCGGCAAAATCCAGGATCAATCGATTCGCGTCGGCGATCTGTTTCTCGCGGATCACCTCGAGGGCGCGCTCCGGCGTGATAGTGTAAGGGTCGTCGAGCTTGAGCGAGGCATACTTCGCGCCGTATTTGACGTACGGACCGAAGCGTCCGGTGTTGGCGACCACCTCTTCGCCCTCGGGGGTGGTGCCGAGCTTGCGCGGCAGCTGGAACAACACCAGCGCCTCGGCGTGGGTGATGGTGTCCATCTTCTGCCCGGGCCGAAGACCCGCGAAGCGCGGCTTCTCCTCGTCGTCCTTGGTGCCGATCTGCACGAACGGACCAAAGCGGCCCATGCGCACGCTCATCGGCTTGCCGCTCGCCGGATCCGGGCCTAGATCGCGCGCCTGCGCCACCTCGTCGCGGCTCACCGACTTCTCGGTGTGAGTGACGAGCTTGATGAACGGCTTCCAGAATTTGTCGAGCAGCGGGACCCATTCCATTTCGCCCGTCGCGACCGCGTCGAGCGAGTCCTCCATCCGCGCGGTGAAGTCGTAATCGACGTAGGTGGTGAAGTACTGGGTCAAGAAGCGGCTCACGATCTTGCCGATATCCGTCGCGGTGAAGCGGCGGCTTTCGATATCGACGTACTGGCGGTCGCGGAGCGTCGAAATGATGGAGGCGTAGGTCGAGGGGCGGCCGATGCCGTATTCCTCCAGCGCCTTGACCAGCGAGGCTTCCGAAAAACGCGGCGGCGGCTCGGTAAAATGCTGTGCCGGCGTCACTCCGAGGAGCTTGACCTTGTCGCCCTCCGACATCGGCGGCAGGACATGATCGGAATCGTCCTGGACCACGTCGTCCATGCCTTCCTGATACACCGAAATGTAGCCGGGCTTGATCAGGGTCGAGCCATTGGCGCGCAGCACGGTGCGCTCCGCCCCGCCGGCCTCGGGCGCGGCCTTGTCGCCGCCGGCCAGGAACTCCACCGCGACGGTGTCGAACACCGCCGGCGCCATCTGGCAAGCCACGGTGCGTTTCCAGATGAGCGAGTAGAGGCGGAACTGGTCGGACTCCATTTTTTTCTCGATGTCCGCCGGCACGATGCCCGCGTCGGTCGGCCGGATGGCTTCGTGCGCTTCCTGGGCGCTCTTCGACTTGGTGCGGTAGATCCTCGGCTCTTCGGCCAGTCCCTCCTGGCCGTAGAGCTTCACGATGACCTCGCGGATCTGCCCGATCGCCTCCGTAGCGAGATTGACCGAGTCGGTGCGCATATAAGATATGAGGCCGACCGCGCCTTCGCCGATGTCCACGCCCTCGTACAGTTGCTGCGCCACCCGCATGGTCTTTTGCGCGCTGAAACCGAGCTTGCGGGCGGCTTCCTGCTGCAGGGTCGAGGTGGTGAACGGCGGGGCGGGGTTTCGCCGCCGCTGTTTGCGGTCGACGGAGAGCACGGTGAGCTCGCCCCGGGCGGCGCTGTCGAGCGTACGCACCGCCTCGCCGGCGGCGCTCTCGGTGGTGAAGCTGAATTGCTCGACCTTGGCGCCGCGGTACTCGACCAGCTTGGCCGGGAATTTCTGCGCGCTGTGCTCGAGCTCGGCGTCGATGGTCCAGTATTCCCGCGGAACGAACGCCGCGATCTCGTCCTCGCGCTCGCAAATCATCCTGAGCGCCGGACTCTGCACGCGTCCCGCGGACAGGCCGGGACGCACCTTCTTCCAGAGAAGGGGGGAAAGATTGAAGCCCACCAGGAAGTCGAGGGCGCGCCGCGCCTGCTGGGCGTTCACGAGATCGACCGACAGGCCTCTCGGCTGGGCCATCGCCTCGCGCACCGCGTTCTTGGTGATCTCGTAGAAGACCACGCGCTGCACCTCCTTGCCCTTGAGCGCACCCTCCGCTTTCAAGAGCTCATGCAGGTGCCAGGAGATGGCCTCGCCCTCCCGGTCCGGATCGGTGGCGAGATAGAGGGACTTGGCCTTCTTGAGCGCGCGCTCGATGGCGTCGATGTGCTTGCGATTGCGCTCCACCACCTGGTACTTCATCGCAAAGTGGTGCTTCGGATCGACGGCGCCCTCCTTGGGCACCAGATCGCGAACGTGACCGTACGAGGCGAGGACTTCGAAGTCCTTGCCGAGGTATTTCTTGATGGTTTTCGCCTTGGCCGGCGATTCCACGATTACGAGGTTTGAGCTCAATGTCGTCCGGGGCGTCGTCTAATGGAGGGCGTCGGAGCGCTCTTCGAAAACCAGGTCTTCCATTTGCGCATAGGCGGACTCCTGGCCGGGCTGGCTGAACAGCACCATCAAGACCACCCACTTCACTTGGTCGATGTCGATCTCGTCGGCCTCGAGCGCCATCAGCCGGTCGATCACCAGCTCACGCTGCGTGCCCGACAGGATTTTCACGTTCTCGAGGTACATGAGGTAGCCGCGCACATCGGTGTCGAGCCGCAGAAGCTCCTGGCCGCTGAAGATCCGAACCGCCCGTGCGGTCGCTTCGGCCACCTTGCCGAGCGGATCTCCGGAGAGTCCGTCGAGCCATTCCAGGGCGCGCTCGATGTCGGCCTCCGCGAAGCCGGCCTTGTCGAGCTCCAGCTTGAGCGTGTCGCGGTCCGGCCGAGGCTCGTCGTCGGCGCTCATGTAATTCTCGAAAAGATAGATGAGCAGGTCGAGAACGTTATCTTTCACCTCCAGCTCTCCTGTTGGCGACTCGGGAGTACCGGCCCCCGGGGGCGGCCTGAACGTGGCCTTCGAGCTCGAGGATCAGCATCATCGAGGACACGGCTTCTGGTTTGAATCCGGTGCGCACGATCAACATATCGAGGTCCGCAGGATCAAAACCGAGCGCATCTAACAAGATTTTGTGATCCTTGTCCATTCCCGATGCGCCGACCTCGGGCTCTGCCGCGCCGCGGGCGGTCCCGGGGCCTGGGCCGAAAAACGCAGAAAAATTCAACTCGCTCAATATGTCATCCGTGGTTTCGGCGAGTTTGGCGCCGCCCTTGATGAGTTCGTGGCATCCGCGGCTGAGCGGGTTGTAGATCGACCCCGGCACGGCGAACACCGCCCGTCCTCGATCTTGGGCCGCGTGCGCCGTGATCAAGGAGCCGGAGCCGCGCGCCGCCTCGACCACGAGAACTCCCATCGCGAGGCCTGCGATGATCCGGTTTCGACGCGGGAAATTGGCGCGCCGCGGCGGCGTGCCCAGGGGAAATTCGCTGAGCAGCAATCCGTCGTGCCGGATGGACTCGCTCAAGTCCCGATTCACCGCCGGGTAGATGATGTCCAGTCCACTCCCCAGGACGGCAAGCGTGACGCCTTGGGCGGCCAGCGCGCCCCGGTGTGCGGCCGTATCGATCCCCAGGGCGAGTCCGCTGACGATCGCCAGTCCGCGCTCGGCCAGGGCGCGAGCAAATTCGAAAGCGGTGTCGGTTCCCGGGCGGGTCGGATTGCGGCTGCCGACTGCGGCCAGTTGCGGCTCGCCGAGTGCGTCGAGGTTGCCGGCCGCATAGAGCGCGACGGGGTGATCGTCGAGCTCGCGCAGGAGCTTCGGATACTTCGGGTCGGTGACCGGAATGAGGCGGTGAAGGGGGCCGGCCAACCAGCGGAGCTCCGCCTCGGTCGCCGGCGCCGCGCGCCGCAAGTACTCTCGAGCCGCCGGGGAGAGCCCCGCGCGCTCGCGCGAGTGGTCACCGGCGCAGACGAGCGCGGCCGCGGATCCGGCCCCAAGGAGCGCCGCGCCCAGCATCCGAGCGTCGAGCCCCGGTGTGCGGGAGAGCGTCAGCCAGGCAAGATCCTCCTCGGAGAGCCGCATGCCGGCAATTCTCCCCCGAAGGCGCCCGGGCCGTCCGAGGCGAAACCTACCTCAACGCCAAGATATGCGAGGGCGGGGTCAGGGGGTCTCGACGTGGTCGTCCACGTGAATCACGTCCGTCGCCTCCATGATGAGCCCGAAGCTCATGCGCTCGAAGGTCTTGAACACCATGAACGTGCCGGTTCGCTCTTCGGGAACGGGGACTTGTTTGGCGAACCAGTTCGGGGTCGGGTGCACGAAGCCTTTCTTGGAGTTGTCGTACACGGGATCCTGCACGGAGTAGACGGCGAGCACGTTGCCGGGCACGAGTCCGTCGCGCGCGCCGCGGTTGATCACGACCACTTCGTACTGGCCGATGACCGTGACGCCATCGGAGACGGCCATGATGCTGCCTTGGATCGGGGCCTTGGGCGAGCTCGGAACGAAGTCGAGCGGCACGTCCACGCCACCCGGAAGCAACTTGTCGCCCGGATAGGTCTCACGGGCCGATTCGGTCATGATGAGGGTTGCGGGATCGCCGATCCGGGTTACATGGCCGGTGCCGGTGTAGACGCCGTTGTAGCCGAGAATGCGATTGTCCTCCGGGTCGCGCAACGGTTCGCCGACGCGCACGAAGTTGTAGCTCGTGCCGAGCTGCGCCGCTTGCTTGAAGCCGACGGCGTAGACGGTATTTTCTTCGGCCATGACGATGTGGTTGTCGCGCGTTCCGAGCACGTGCGGGGCCGACCTGATCTGTTCCCTATCGAGCACCGTGGGCTTGCCCATGAAGGCCGCGATGGTTTCGTACGGAATGCTCGTGATCGCCGCTTCGAGCGGCTGGCTGCGCACCCGCGGCTCCACGCGCGCGGCATTGCCGCGCTCGTACCCCGGCTGCAGCACGATCCGCGGACGCCCGTCGACGTAGACCAGATGCAGCGTGTCGCCCGGATAGATCAGGTGCGGATTTTGCACCTGCGGATTGACCTGCCAAATTTCGGGCCAGTACCAGGGGTCCTTCAGGAATAACTTGGCGATGCCCCAGAGCGTGTCGCCGCGCTTGACCACGTAGCTGTCCGGCGCGTTCGGCGCGAGGGCCACGCCGCCCCCGGAGGCCTCGGACGGGGGCAACGGCGTCGTCGATGCACCGCCGCCCGAATCGATGGCCGCCTCCATGGCGGTACGGTCGTCACCAACGACGATCCCCTGGACGGAGTTGTCGGCCGCGGGCGGCGCCGGGGGGGCCGGCGGAGGCTGCGATCGGCAACCCGCGACGGCCGCGATTGCGAGTAGTAGGGCAATAGATCGTTGACGTTGCATTCGTTCGCTCCCTTGAGTCCGCAGTCTATGTTGCCGGGCCGGCTGGTATACTGCCGGCCCGGCCCCAAGGACTGGGACGTGTCGCCCGTTTTTGGCGGATACAGGGCGCCTAGCGCCCCACCGCAACGAGCATTAAGTTAAGCAGCGGCGGAACTTTAGCAACAATCTTCGGCCGAAAACACGATATCCATCTCATAACTCCCATGACAAAGCTCGCCATTTTGGAGTATCCCGACCCGCGCCTCCGGACCAAGGCGGTGCCCGTGACAACCGTCGATGACGCAGTGCGTCAGTTGATCGACGACCTGCTGGAGACCATGTACGCCGCCAAGGGTATCGGTCTCGCGGCAAGCCAGGTGGACGTGCATCGGCGGATCCTGGTGCTCGATATCAGCGACAGCCGCGACCAACCGATGGCGTTCATCAATCCCGAGATCCTCGAGGCCGAAGGTTCGGCGCCGGGCGAGGAAGGATGCCTGTCGCTGCCGGGCATCTACGACAAGCTCGAGCGTGCGGAGCGCATCCGAGTGCGTGCGCTCGATCGCAACGGCGAGCCGTTCGAACTAGAGGCCGACGGCATGCTGGCCGTCTGTATCCAACACGAGATGGACCATCTCGAGGGTAAGCTGTTCGTCGACTATCTGTCCGAGCTCAAGCGCCAGCTGATCCGCCGGCGGCTGCAAAAAGAGCGCAAGCAGCGTGTCTCGCAGGCGGCCGGAATTCGCGCTCCGGCCCCCGCGATCTGAGAAACGCGCTTGAGTATTTCCCGTGGCTGCCACTGCGGCAGATGACCCCCCGCGCCGCTCGCTCCGACTGGGATTCGCCGGCACGCCGGCTTTCGCGGTTGCGGCGCTGGACGCACTGACTCAGTCGCAACACCGCGTTGCCGCCGTCTTTACCAAAACCGACCGTGCGGCGGGCCGCGGTCAGAAGCTGCACTTGAGTCCGGTCAAAGCGCGCGCGCTCGCTCTCGGACTCCCTGTCCATCAGCCCGTGACCTTCAAGGAGTGCGCGGCGCGCGAGGAGCTAGAGGCGTTGCGGCTGGACGCTCTGGTCGTGGTCGCTTACGGCTTGATCCTGCCCGAGGCGGCGCTGCGCGCGCCGCGGCTCGGATGTTTCAACATTCATGCGTCGCTTTTGCCCCGGTGGCGCGGCGCGGCGCCGATTCAGCGCGCGATACTGGCGGGAGACCGGATGACGGGCGTGAGCATCATGCGGATGGAGGAGAAGCTCGACACCGGCCCGGTGCTCGCCGCGCGGGCCATCGAGATCGGATCGCTCGACACCGGCGGCACGCTGCACGACCGCCTCGCGGCCTTGGGCGGCGACCTCATTCGTTCGACGATGGATGACCTGGCCGCCGGGCGCGCCGTGGAAGCCGCCCAACCGCAGGATGGGGTCACCTACGCGGAAAAAATCAGCAAGGCGGAGGCGTTCATCGATTGGCGCGAGGATGCCGAGCAGGTGCTGCGCAAAGTACGCGCGTTCAACCCGGCGCCGGTCGCCGAGACGCGTTGGAACGGAGATCAGTTGAGAATCTGGGAGGCCGAAGCTGCGCGAACGCCGGGCCTCGAAGGCAGTGATCCGCTCGCTCCGGGCAGCGTCGTGTCGGCGCTCCCCGCCGGCATCGAGGTGGCCTGCGGACGCGGCGGCGTCTTGCGCATCCGGCGCCTCCAGCGCGCGGGCCGCAAACCGGTTTCGGCCGCGGAATTCATCCGGGCGCACCGGCTCGACGGGGCGAGCTTCGCGTGATCATCGACGCCGCTACTGCCGGCGCTCGATTGCTCGCCGTCCGGGCTGTCGCGCAGATCCTCGACCACGGCGTCACGCTCGATGCTGCGTTGCAGGCGATTCTCCTGCAGGCGCCTCCCGAGCTAGGGCCGCCGGTTCGTTCGCTCGCCTTCGGCGCGGTGCGCGGGTTTTATCGGCACGAGGCCATTTTGGGCCGGTTGTTGTCGCAGCCGGTGAAGTCACTCGATTCTCCGGTACGCGCGCTCCTATCCGTGGCGCTGTTCGAGCTGGAGGATGCACGTACGCCCGAATACGCCGTCGTGGATGCGGCGGTAAAGACGGCCAAGTCGACGGAGGCCGCGCGCGCCGGCGGGCTCGTGAATGCGGTCTTGCGGCGTTATCTGCGCGAGCGCAGCGCGCTGGACGCGGACATCGCGCGAAATCCCGCCCTTCGGCATGCCTCCCCGCAATGGCTTGCGGATCGACTGCGCGCCGACTGGCCGGTGCGCTGGACCCAATTGCTCGCCGCGGGCGACGCCCAGGCGCCGATGTGGCTGCGCGTGAATCGCCGACGGGTCACCGACCAAGACTATCTGCAGTTATTGCGCGCGGCGGGCATCGGCGCGCGCCTCGAGCCCCGCGTGCCGCACGCGCTCGTCCTCGACAAGCCCCGCGACGTCCAAGATCTGCCCGGTTTCGGGGATGGCCTCGTCTCGGTACAGGATCTCGGTGCGCAATGCGCGGCATTCCCGTTGGGCCTCGAGCCGGGCCTCAGGGTGCTCGACGCCTGCGCCGCCCCCGGGGGCAAGACCGCGCTCATGGCCGAGCGCGAGCCGGGCCTCGCAGCGCTGACGGCGATCGACATCGACTCCGCGCGCCTCACGCGGGTGCGCGAGAATCTCGAGCGGGGCGGCCTCGGCGCCCTGGTGTTGAGCGGCGACGCCGCCTCTCCCGGCCCGTGGTGGGACGGCACTCCGTTCGATCGGATCCTGCTGGACGCTCCCTGTTCGGCGCTCGGCGTGATCCGCCGCCATCCGGATATCCGTTTGCGCCGATCGCCCAAGGACATCGACAAGTTGCCGTCGATCCAGGGCCGGCTGCTCAGGTCCTCGTGGGGGATGCTCGCCCGCGGCGGCCGGCTGGTGTATTGCACCTGCACGCTCACCCGCAGCGAGAACCGCGGCGTGATCGGGACGTTCCTCCAAGATACGCCCGATGCGCGCCTCGTCGCGGTGCAAGATTGGCGCGGCTGGCCGGATTTCGGGGAGGCCGATGAGTTCGGCCGCCAGATCCTGCCCGGGGAGGCGGGTGCCGACGGCTTCTATTATGCTGCTCTGACCAAACAATGAGCGTCCTTCAGACAATGCGGTCGGCGCGAGCCCTGTTGCTGGTTGCGGCCTTCGCGCTCTGCATTCCGGCCGGCGGCCGGGCCGACGGTCTGGAGGGCCGCTTCGAGATCCGCTCGGCCGACCTCGAACTCAAGGACGGGGTCTATCATTTGAATTCACGCATCGAACTGCCGATCAGCGACGCTGTGCGGCGCGGCCTCGCCGAGGGCGTTCCGCTCACGCTCGAGGTCGATCTCGAGGTGGAGCGCGTGCGCCAATTGCTGCCGAACTCGAAGGTGGCGGAGCTCACTCAGCGCTACCATCTGCAGTACAACGCGGTGAGCGGGCATTACGTCGTGCGCAACGACAACAGCGGCCAGCAGGAGTCGCTCGGCACCGTCGATGCGGCGCTCGAGTCGCTCTCCGATATACGGAGCCTGCCGGTGCTCGACAAGGCGCTCTTGTCGAGCGAGCGGCGCTACGAGGCGAGCGTGCGCGCCAAGGTCGATTACGGCTCGGTCCCCTTCACGCTCCGGGTACTGATGTTCTGGGTCAACGAGTGGCATCGCGAAAGCGATTGGTATACATGGACGCTGCAGCCCTGATTCGCAAGCACGGCGGCGCGGTGCTTGGAGGCATCGGCGTTGCCCTATGGCTGGTCGCTCTCTATCTGCTCGGATCCGCGGCGCAAAATTCGGCGCAGTTCGACCGCTGGCTGCCGTGGATACTGCTGATCAATATCTCGGGCCTGTTGACGCTGCTCGTGCTCTTGGCGACGAAGCTCTACCAGCTCGTCAAGGATTTCCGCAAGAACGTGCCCGGCTCCCGCTTGAAGGGGCGCACGGTCGCGATTTTCAGCGCGCTCGCGGTGGCCCCCATTCTCGTGGTGTATTACTTCGCGCTGCAGTTCCTCAATCGCGGCATCGACAGCTGGTTCGAGATCGAAGTGAGCCAGGGACTGAAAGATACCCGGGAGCTGTCGCACGCGGCCCTGGAAGTGCGCGTGCGCGAATTTCTGCAGCACACCGAGGTGGTGGCGCACGAGCTGTCGGGCTTGCCGGAATTCAGCCTCATCACCACGCTGGACCGCGAGCGCCGCGACAGTGGGGCGCTGGAATTCACGGTGGTCGGCGCTCAAACGCAGATCATCGCCACGAGCTCCGATCAGCCCATGGACACCCTGCCCATCCCGGCCACCGACGAAATGATGCTGCAGGTCCGGCGCGGCCGCTCGTACGTCGGCATGGAACCCGGCTCGACCGGAGGGTACGTGATCCGCGCGGCGGCCCAGCTCGACGCCCCGAGCGCGGCCTCCCACGTCCTGATCGCGCTCTACCCGGTGCCCCAGCAGCTGAGCCAACTGGCCGACACCGTGCAGCGCTCCTACACCCAGTATGCGAACCTGGTGCAGCTCCGGCAGCCGCTGAAATCGACCTTCGTGCTGATTCTCACCTTCGTCGTGCTGATGTCGCTGATCGCGGCGGTGTACGGCGCGTTCTTCGCCGCGCAACGCCTGGTCCAGCCGGTGCAGGATCTCATCGCCGGCACCCGGGCGGTGGCCAAAGGCAATTACGATACGCAGCTTCCCCTTCCCTCGCGTGACGAGCTCGGGTTCCTCGTGACCTCGTTCAACGACATGACCAAGCGTCTCGGCCGGGCGCGCGAGGAAACCCGGCGCAGCCAACAGGCCGTCGAAGCGGAGCGCGCGGGACTCGCCGTCATCCTGGCGCGGCTCTCGACCGGCGTCGTTTCGCTGGCGCCGGATCTCACGATGCGCACGGCCAACCAGGCGGCGAGCGCGATTCTCGGCGTCGATCTCGAGGCGGCCGTCGGCGCCCGCTTCGACGAATCGATCAGCGACGGCGGGCTGTTCACTCAGTTTCTCGCCGCCGTGAAGTCCCGCTTGGGCGCCGAGCAGCTCGACTGGCGCGAGCAGCTCGAATTGCAGTCGGACGCCGGCAAGCGCGTGCTGATGTGCGCGTGCACGGAACTGCCGACCGACGGCGGCGGCGCTTCGGGGGTGGTGCTGGTGTTCGACGACATCACCACGCTCCTGCAGGCGCAGCGCGATGCGGCCTGGGGCGAGGTCGCGCGCCGGCTCGCCCACGAGATCAAGAACCCGCTGACGCCCATTCAGCTCGCGGCGGAGCGCATGCAGCGCAAGTTCCTCGGCAGCATGAACGCCCAGGATGCGCAAATTCTCGAGCGCGCGACGCATACCATCGTCGCACAGGTCGATGCCATGAAGCAGATGGTGAACGCGTTTAGCGAATATGCGCGGGCACCGGACATGCATTTCTCGCCGTTCGACCTCAACCAGCTGATCACCGAGGTCGTCGAGCTGTACCGATCGCACGAGAACACGGTGGAAATCAAGCTGGCGCTCAGCCCAAAGCTCCCGACGGTGTCCGCCGATCGGGTCCGTATCCGGCAAATTTTGAATAATTTACTGACCAATTCCCTGGAGGCGCTCGAGGGAAGGCCGCAAGGGCAGGTCGAAATCGAAACTCAAGTCGCTGAAGATGGTCCCAAACAGATGGCGGCCATCGTAGTGTCGGACAATGGCCCCGGGTTTCACCGGGACCTGATCGGCACGGTGTTCGATCCTTATGTCACCAGCAAGCCCAAAGGTACGGGTTTGGGGCTCGCGATCGTGAAAAAGATAGTAGAAGAGCATGGTGGACGAATCGAGGCGGATAATCGACGTTCGGGGGGCGCCCGAGTGCGTATTCTGCTGCCATTGGGCGAAGGTGTGCGTGGAGTGATCAATCGAGAGCCTCGCAAGAGTGAACAGAGGAGAGAGCGCGTATGACCGCTTCTAGGATTCTGGTGGTGGACGATGAGGCGGATATCCGCGGACTGCTGAAGGAAATTCTGGCCGACGAGGGCTACGAGGTCGAGGTCGCGGCCGACGCCACCCAAGCCCGAAGCTCGCGCGCGACGCATGTGCCGGATCTCGTGCTGCTCGATATCTGGATGCCCGATACGGACGGTATCACGCTGCTGCGGGAATGGTCGGTTACCGACGGCTACGATTGTCCGGTGGTGATGATGTCGGGGCATGGAACCGTCGAGACGGCGGTCGAGGCGACGCGTCTCGGCGCCTTCGATTTCGTCGAGAAGCCGCTCTCGCTCACCAAGCTCCTGCGCACCGTGGAGCGGGCGCTCGATGCGGGCCGCCGCAAGCGGCTGTCGGAGCGGGCGCGCGGCGCGGCGCTCGCGGTGCCGATCGGCAAGAGCAAGCTCACTCAGGCACTGCGCGAACAAGTGCAGCAGGCGGCCGCCAGTTCCTCGCCGGTGCTGCTCATCGGCGAGCTCGGCTCGGGCCGCGAGGCGTATGCGCGCTATCTGCATTCGCTGTCCGGGCGCGCCGCCAAGCCTTTCTTCATGGTGGTGGCGGCGAGTCTCGGCACCGACCCCGCGGCAACCCTCTTTGGCAGCGAGCGCGACGGCAAGGTGGCGCTCGGCGCGCTCGATCAGGCCGCGGGCGGCACGCTCTATCTCAACGGGCTCGAGGATCTGTCCAGCGAGGCGCAGCGGGCGCTCCTCGGGGCGATCGAGCAAAACGGCTACACCCGGGTCGGCGGGCGGGAGCGCGTCCCGCTCAACGTGCGCTGGATCGCCTCCGCGCAGGAAGGTTTCGAGGGACGCTCGTCGCCGGAGCCGTTCCGCCGCGATCTCGTCGCACACCTGAACGTGATCACGCTGCGGGTGCCGCCGTTGCGAGATTACGCCGAGGACGTGCCCGATCTCTTGCGTTACTACGTGGATCGGCTGGTGGACGATCAGCATCTGCCGCTGCGCCGCTTCAGCGTCGCGGCGCAGAACCGGCTGCGCAATTACCCCTGGCCCGGAAACCTGGGCGAGCTCAAGAACCTGGTGCAGCGGGTTCTGGTGCTGGGCGCCGGCGAGGAGATCCGGCTGGAGGAGATCGAGCGCGAGCTCGCCGTCAAAATGGCGCTCGACGAGCCGCTTGTGAAGCAGGATCTCTTGGCGCTGCCGCTGCGCGAAGCGCGCGAGCAATTCGAGCGCGCCTATCTGCAGCAGCAGCTCCTGCTCTGCAACGGCAAGGTCGGCCAGCTGGCGAAGCGGGTGGGTATGGAACGCACCCACCTGTATCGAAAACTGCGCGCATTGGGAGTCGATTTTCGCCAATTAGGCGAAGAATAGGCGCGATCGTCGCATCAATCGCCTACGCGAATCACCAGCACGTCGACGTCGGCTTTGCGCAGGATGGAGCGCAAACGATTGAGTTCGTTCAGATTCGAGATGGGTCCGATGCGGATCCGGTGCCAGGTGTCGCTGTCAACCGAGACTTTCTGAACCTTCGACTCGACGCCCTGCAAGGCCAGCTTCGCGCGGACCCGGTCGGCGTCGGCGAAGTTTTTGTAGGAACCTGCTTGCAGCACGTACGTGCCGGCGCGGGTCTCGGGCACCGCGCGGGTGTCGGGACGCACGTCCTTGTCCTTTTCCGGCACCACCACCTCGAACTTGGGCAGCATGTCGTAAAACGCATAGGACTTGGCCGAATCGTCGGGCGCGCCGGCGTCGCCCCCGTCAGCGTCCGAAGCGTCTGCCGCGCGGGGCTTCTTCTTGTCG
The DNA here is from genome assembly GCA_050012315.1 of Steroidobacteraceae bacterium. Taxonomy (GTDB): domain Bacteria; phylum Pseudomonadota; class Gammaproteobacteria; order Steroidobacterales; family Steroidobacteraceae; genus Bog-1198. The sequence continues at coordinate 324,983 of JBEKHK010000001.1, forward strand.
GGCTTCGCGGCGACCTTGTTGATACCGGGCACGTCGGGGCGATGATCCTTGACGTAGATGGCCGCGGCGATGGCGAGTCCCGCGGCCAAGCCGCAGACGAGGCCGATCCACCCGGAGAATCCGCCGCCGGCCCGTTTGCGCTTCGGCTTGTAGTCGCGCGCCATCGTGCCTCGGCTACATCGTGTCGGGTGCCGACACGCCGACGAGCCGCAGGCCGTTTCGAATCACCGCCTGCGTCGCGAGAGCGAGGCTCAATCGTGCATCGCGCAGCGCCTCGTCCTCGACCAGGAACTGGTGCGCGCTGTAATAAGTGTGGAAATCGTTCGCGAGGTCCCGCAAGTAATGCACCAGCGCGTGCGGCGCGCGCTGCAGGGCGCAGTACTCCACCGTCTCGGGGAAGGTGCAGAGGCGTTTGATCAGCTTGATCTCCTGCGGCTCGGCGAGCCTGCCGAGCGCGGCCGCGCCCCGCGCGGCATCGTGCACGAGCCCGCGCTCCTCCATCTGCCGCTTCACGCTCGCGACGCGCGCGTGCGCATACTGGATGTAGTACACGGGATTGTCGTTGGAGCGGGCCTTGGCGAGCTCCAGATCGAAATCCAGGTGCTGATCGTTGCTGCGCATGACGTAGAACAGGCGGGCGGCATCGTTGCCCACTTCCGCGCGCAGCGCGCGCAGGGTCACGAACTCGCCCGACCGCGTCGACATCTGCGCCTTCTCGCCGCCGCGAAACAGGGTGACGAACTGTACGAGCCGCACCTCGAAGCATTCCGGGGGGCCGCCGAGCGCGACCAGACCCGCGCGCACCCGCGCGATGTAGCCGTGATGGTCCGCGCCCCAGACATAGAGCAGGTGCTCGAAGCCGCGTTCGCGCTTGTTGAACACGAAGGCGATATCGGAGGAGAAGTAGGTCTTGATGCCGTTCTCGCGCACCATCACCCGGTCTTTCTCGTCGCCGTAGTCGGTGCTCTTGAACCAGAGCGCACCGTCCTTGAGGTAGGCGTGGCCGCCCTGCTCAAGCTTCGCGACCGCTCGATCGATCGAGCCGTCCTCGATGAGCGAGCGCTCGCTGAACCAGGAATCGAAGGTGACGCCGAATTCCTCGAGATCCTCGCGGATGTCGCCGAGGATGGCGGACAGGGCGTGATCGAGCACGCGGCGAAACGCCGCATCGCCGAGCAGCTCCCGCGCGCGAACAATGACCGCGTCGATGTACGCGTCCTTGTCGCCGCCCTGCGGTTCGTCGGGTGGCAGATCCTTGAAGATCTCCGCGGGACTCCTCACGAGCGCGGTGCCCTCGGCCGCGTACAGGTTCCCGGCGATGGCGAGCAGGTAGTCGCCGCGATAGCCGTTGGCGGGAAAGGCGAAGCGCTCGCCGCACTTCTCGAGATATCGGAGCCAGGTGCTTGCGGCGAGAATCTCCATCTGGCGGCCTGCATCGTTCACGTAGTATTCGCGAGCCGCGCGATAGCCCACCGCCTCGAGCAGATTCGCGACGCTCGCGCCGAAGGCGGCATGGCGGCCGTGCCCGACGTGCAAGGGGCCGGTCGGATTCGCCGAGACGAATTCCACCAGCACCGATTTGCCCTTACCCAGATCGGAGCGGCCGTAGGAGTCCTGTTCCGCCAGAATCCGGCCGATTTCGGCGCGGTAGGAATCGTCGTCGAGAAAGAAGTTGATGAATCCGGCTCCCGCGATCTCGATCTTGGCGACCGCGGGGTGCGCCGGTACGGCGGATTTGACCGCCTCGGCAATCTTGCGCGGGTTCTGGCGCGCGGCTTTCGCCAGACGCATCGCGACATTGCTGGCGAAGTCGCCGTGCGACGCGTCCCGAGTGCGCTCCACTTCGATGTCGATGTCGCGCTGGGCGGCTGGTAGCACGGACTCCGGCAGCGCGGCGAGCGCCTGCCTCAGCAAGGTCTCGATCAAGGTCTTCAAGGCAAATCCGTCGAATGTTCAGGTGAATGAGGGGTCGGCAGTGTACCGCAAACGCCCGGGGGCCCCAGGCCCTAGTCCACCTCCAACGGATCCACGTCGATGGACCACCGCACCCCCGGGGGACCCGGCAAGGATTCCACCCGGCCGAGCCAGCCCGCCAGAAAGCGCTGCAACGGGCCGCGCGAGGGGCTCTCGACCAACAAATGCGCGCGAAAATGGTCGGCGCGCCGCGCGATCAACGCCGCAGCCGGCCCCAGTATGCGAATGTCGCGGCCGTCGAGCGCCCGCCCGCAGGCGGCGGCCGCCCGCAGGTATGCATCCAGCCCCTCCCGGTCTTTCGCTTCCGCGCGCAGCAGCGCGAGACGCGAGTAGGGCGGCCAGCCGGCCGCCCGGCGCTCCTCGAGCGCGGTGGCCGCGAACTGCTCGTACCCCTCCGCGATCAAGCGCGTGAGCAGAGGGTGCTCGGGGAAGGAGGTCTGCACGATGACCTCGCCCGCGCGGGCGGCGCGCCCGGCGCGTCCGGCTACCTGCGTGATGGTCTGCGCCAATCGCTCGGTCGCGCGGAAGTCGCTGGCAAACAGCCCTTGATCCGCATCGAGGATGACCACCAGACTCACGTCGGGGAAATGGTGACCCTTGGTGAGCATTTGCGTACCGACCAGGATGCGCGCCTCGCCGCGATGCACCCGATCGAGCACGGCTTGGATGGCCCCGCTCGCTCCCGCCGTATCACGGTCGAGCCGTGCCAGCGGCGCCTCGGGAAACAATCGCGCCATCGTCTCCTCGACGCGCTCGGTGCCCTGGCCGACGGGATAGAGCGGCTGGTTGCAGCTCGCGCACGCGGCGGGGACCTTGGCATGGGCGCCGCAGTGATGGCAGCGCAGCTCCCGGACCCGGGCGTGGACGGTCATGCGCGCATCGCAATGCGCACAGCCGGCGATCCAGCCGCAGCCGTTGCAGAACAGGGTCGGCGCATAGCCTCGCCGGTTCAAGAACACGAGCACCTGGCCGCCGTCCTTCAAGTGCCGTCCCATGGCGCTCAGCGCCGGCTGCGACAATCCCTGGTCGCTCGAATGTTTGCGCAGATCGACGAGGTGCATGGCGGGGGGGCGCGCCGCGCCGGGCCGAAGCCGCAGCTCGTGCCGCGAGTAGCGCCCCTGCGCGACGTTGTCGAGCGTCTCGAGCGAAGGTGTGGCGGACCCCAAGATCACCGGAACCCGCGCCCGCTGCGCACGCAGCACCGCGAGGTCCCGAGCGGAGTAGCGAAAGCCCTCCTGCTGCTTATACGAGGCGTCGTGCTCCTCGTCGACCACGATGAGGCTCAAGCGCTCGAGCGGCGTGAATACCGCCGAACGCGTGCCGATGACGATGCGCGCGCGGCCGGCGTGCGCGGCGCGCCAGGCATCGCGGCGCTGGGTTCCCGTGAGCCCCGAGTGCAATGCGACCACGCCCGCGCTGAATCGGCGCCGGAAACGCTCGACGAGCTGCGGCGTGAGCGCGATCTCGGGCACCAGCACCAGCACTTGGCGGTCGGCGCCCAAGGCTCTGGCGATGAGTTGCAAATACACCTCGGTCTTGCCGCTGCCGGTCACCCCATACAGGAGATGCGCGGCGAAAGCGCCCAGCGTCGCGGCGACGGCCTCGACGACGTCTGTTTGCGCGGCCGTGAGCACGACCTCGCTCGGACGCGTCTCAATGGCGGCCGGCGCGGCGGGCAGCGATCGAGCGGCGGCCCACCCTTTGTCGGCAACCGACCGAAGCAGCGCCGGCTTGAATTCTGCGAGGTCGTCGACGGTTGCGCCGCCGCGCGTCTCGAGCAGCCTCAGCAAGGCGCGTTGCCGGGGAGCGCGCCTGTCCGCGGGACGCTCGAGTTCGGTGCGGCCTGCCGCCGTGAGCGCCCACACGTCGGTGGGAACGTGTGCCGCCTGACCGTCACGCAGGCTCGCCGGCAATGCGGCCGCCATGACCTCGCCGACCGGATGGTGGTAGTACTCCGCGGCCCAGCGCAGCAGATCGAAGGTCACGGCGTCGAACACCGGACGTTGATCCAGGATTTCCAGGGCGTGCTTGAGCTTGGCGGAGTCGATCGGCGAATCCGCGGCGACTTCCATCAGGATGCCGAGCACCTGGCGGCGGCCGAAGGGAACGCGCACGCGCACACCGGGCGAGGGAATCGCGCCCAGGGGATCGCCGCTCGCGGGCGGCAAGTAATCGAAGGCTCGGCGAAGCGGCGTGTCCAACGCGATGCGCAGAATCACGCCGCCTCGCTTGTCCACAAAACCTGTGGATAAGTCTGTTGAGAAACAGGGATCATGAGGCCTAAGTGCCCGTTCTATTTCGAGACATAATCAAATTGGCGAAAAAGTGTGCGAAATTGAAATGAATCCAGGCAGATCAATAGGTTACGACACCCTCTAGATGCCTATTCCTGGATATCGTTGCAATTATTTCACGGCCGGTCACAGTGAATGTGCGTAAGTCGCTGATCCTGCGATATCCGCCGTCAACCGTAGCCGGACGCAGGCGTTATACCCGGAACGGGGAGACCCCGTCGATTGCAAGAGGACGCGGTATGTCGGGCTTTGATACGCTCCCGGGCGCTTGGATGGTATGGGATGGTCCCGCGCCAGCACCTGGGGGAGCGGTTCTGGAGCAGACGCGAGAACTGGATAAATTCTTGGGCGAAATCGAGCGCCGCGCGTTTCGCATGGCGCAGGTAGCCCTGCGTGACCCGGACGACGCCATGGATGCGGTTCAGGACGCAATGTTGAAGCTGGCTCGCAATTACGCGGCTCGCCCGAGCGCCGAATGGCGGCCGCTGTTCTATCGCATTCTGGAAAATGGCATCCGCGATCTGCAGCGGCGCCGCAGCGTGCGCAAGCGCTTCATGGTGTGGCTGCCGGGACCGAAGGAAGATCCGGACAATGAGGCGCAGGATCCGTTGGAGAGCGTGGCGGACGGCGGGACTCCCGTGCCGGAGCGGTTGATGCAGGATGAGGCGCTGCAGAAATTGGAATCATCGCTGCGGGAATTGCCGCCGCGGCAGCGTGAGGCGTTCATGCTGCGCAATTTCGAGGGATTGGATGTAGCCGAGACGGCGAGCGCCATGGGCTGCTCGGAAGGCAGCGTGAAAACGCATTACTCGCGCGCAGTGCACACGCTGCGCGAACAACTGGGCGAGGTTTGGTGATGAGCGATGAGACATTTGATCCTGCTATCTCCGCGCTGGAAGAGCGCAGCCGCGCCCTGTTCCGAGAGAGCGTCGCGGGCCTCGACATGGGTACGCGCTCGCGGCTCACACAGGTGCGCCACGCCGCGCTGGCGGCCGCCGATCGCTCGCAGCGCCGCGGGTGGTGGCTCCTGCGCCCGCCCGTCTGGGTATCGGCCGCCGGCGTCACCGCCGCAGCGGTGCTCGGCGTGGCCCTGTGGTTCGGGGGCCCGTCGACCCATCACGGCCAGATGACCGCCGCCGACACTCAATCGAAGTTCGAGGATCTGGACATTATCGCGTCGAGCGATGAGAGTTCCGGGGATGCGATGGACATGCTTCAAGACGATATCGACTTCTATGCCTGGGCGGATAAGACCGCGAACGGCGAGCCGACGGCATAGAGACCGACTGACCAGGAGCCCCAAGGATGCATGGCTGTGGAGAGCGCCGAGGTATTGGTTGGCCCTCGGAGCGGCTCTCTGGGGTCTGACCGCGATGGGGCAGACAGCGGGTCCGGCACAGGCGCCCGCGCCGCCGGCGGCACCCCCGTCGGGGCGCGCGCCACCGCCGGCCCAGCCGCCGCCGGCGGTGGCACCCGATGACGAGTTCATCGAGTTTTTGGGAGAGGACGATCACGGAGATTCCGCTTGGTGGGAATTCTTGAAAAACACGCCGCCGGGGAGTCCGGACCCCGCGCCGCCGCCGCAGAGCCCGAAGCAATGACCTGCGCATTGCCGCGGATTCTCATGGCGTGCGCGTTGGCCCTGGCTGCGATCGACGTGAGCGTCGCCCAACCGCCGCCGCCGGAGCCACCCGCGCCCACGGCGCCCGCCGCGCCGCGCTCGTGGCAATCGCTCTCGCCGCCCCAGCAACAGCTGCTGCAGAACTTCCAGGGCAGGTGGGACAGCCTGCCGCCGGAGAAGCAACAGGCGCTTGCCAGGGGCAGTCAGCGCTGGATCACCATGACACCCGAGCAGCGCGCCGGAGCCCAGGAGCGCTTCAAGCAATGGCGTGCGCTGCCGCCCGAGCAGCGGCAGCTCCTGCGTCAGCGCTGGCAGCAATTCAAGGCCCTGCCACCCGAGCAGCAGCAGCGCGTGCGCGAGCAGTTCAGGCGGTTTCGGCAAATGCCCTTGGAGCGCCGTCAGGAGCTGCGGCGGCAGTGGCGTCAGATGAGTCCGGAACAACGCCACAACGTCATGGGACGGCCCGGAGTGCGGCGGTACCCACACTGACGGGCCGGCGCGACTTCCGCGGCGCGATCGCGAAGCGCGGTGATCCACGGCGAGCTGCGGTGAGCGCCACCCGCTACGGTGTCACACGGCGCACAATTCGGAGCGGATCAGAAAGCGGCGGTTGAGCGGCGCCTCGAGCGAGAAACTCGCGCCCCGCCCCGGAACGACATCCACCGTCCAGCGGGTATGCGCCCAGCGCTTGTACTGCTCGCGATCCATCCAAAATTCGCAGCCGGCGATCTCACCGACCTTCTCGTCCACGCCGCCCAACTTGAATTCGCCCACTTGAAAGCACATGGGGGCGCTGCCGTCGCAGCACCCCCCCGACAAGTGAAACATGATCGGACCATGCGCGGCCTTCAGCTCCTCGATCAAGCGGCGCGCGTCGTCCGTCACGTCGACGTGATCGAGCGCCATCAAAAGAAGCCCAGCGCCTTGGTCGAGTAGCTGACCAGCACGTTCTTGGTCTGCTGATAATGGTCGAGCATCATCTTGTGGGTCTCGCGCCCGATGCCGGACTTCTTGTACCCGCCGAACGCCGCGTGGGCCGGATACGCGTGGTAGCAATTGGTCCACACCCTGCCCGCCTGGATGCCGCGCCCGAATCGATAGGCCGTGTTCAGATCGCGGGTCCAGATGCCCGAGCCCAACCCGTACAGCGTGTCGTTGGCGATCTCCAGCGCCTGCTCGGGCGTGTCGAACGTGGTCACCGAGACCACGGGTCCGAAGATCTCCTCCTGGAATACTCGCATCTTGTTGTGGCCCTCGAACACCGTCGGCTTGATGTAGTACCCGCCGGCCAAATCGCCCGGCAGCTTGTTGGCGGTGCCGCCGGCCAGTACCTTCGCGCCTTCCTTCCTGCCGATGTCGAAATACGACAGAATTTTCTCGTACTGATCGTTCGAGGCCTGCGCGCCGATCTGTGTGGCCATATCGTACGGATCGCCTTGGCGAATCTTCTCGACGCGCGCGATCGCCTTCTCCATGAACCGGTCATAAATGGAGCGCTGCACCAGCGCGCGGGAGGGGCAGGTGCACACCTCGCCCTGATTGAGTGCAAACATCGCGAAGCCCTCGAGCGCCTTGTCGACGAAGTCATCGTCCTCGCGCATCACGTCCGCGAAGAAGATATTCGGCG
>JBEKHK010000002.1:0-439797 GCA_050012315.1 Steroidobacteraceae bacterium
AACGGCGAGATCATCCGTACGGCCGTATCGCCGCGCCTCGCGCCGGGCGACGCGATATTCTTCCACTGCAACACGCTGCATTCCGCAGGCAAGAATCTCAGCGATGCGGTGAAGTTCTCGCTGGTTTACACCTATCACGGCCGGAGCAATGCGCCGCGGGCGGGAACGAGGTCGGCGTCGAGGCCTGAAGTCGAACTCTGAGTCTCTAGAACGAATACGCCGCTGCGCGAAGGCTCGGCAGCGGCGTATTCCAAGGCCAAGCGACGATCAGCGAGCCCAGTGGCCTTCGTGCATACGCCAACCGCCGCCCTCGCGTACCCAGGCGTGCGGCACCCAGTGATAGCCCGGACGACCCGGACCCCAGTGGCCCCCGACCCAGACGTGACGTCCGCCAACCCAGTTCCAATAGCCGCCGAACCATACGAAGCCGGGCTGCGGCGCAACCCCGTACACTTCCACCTGCGGTGCGGGCGGGGCGACCGCGACGACCGCGCCGCCGTAATAGGCCGGTGCAGGCGCGACGCCGTAATAGCCCGGAGCAGGCGCGACTATGCAGCCGCCGAGAAGCGCGCCGGATAGCACGGCGATCCCCGCGAGAGTTTTAATTCCACGTAATGATTTCATGCTTTCTCCAATTCGCTTCAATGGGTCCCTCACCATCAACGCATGGGCCGCGGATTGGATGACGTGACCTCCGGCACAGTACTGCGGTCAGAGTGCGCCTCGAGAAATTCTGACCGACGCGCCGATTCATGCCCGCGGTGCGGCCAGTACCTGGACCCAATAAAGGCCATGCCTCACCGCGCGGCCCTGCGCGTAGGCGATGCCCATCTCGGCGAAGCGCGGATCCATGATGTTCTCGCAATGACCCGGGCTGTCGAGCCACCCCCGCACCGCATCCTCGGCCGATTTCACTCCATAGGCGATGTTTTCGCCCACCAACTTCTCGCGATAACCGACCGCGCGCACGCGGTCGGCCGGCGAGTGGCCGGCGAGATCTTCGTGTTCGAAGTAGTCATGCACCGCCATGTCGCTGGCATGGCCGAGCGCGACTTGGTCCAGCGTGCCCGACAGCCTCACCGGCGGCGCGGGTGCATACCAGCGCGACCCGCATCGGGCTCCGCGCGCGCGCGCCTCGTTGACGAGATCGAGCGCCCGCGCCGCGAGCACGGGCGCCTCGGTGCGAGAGGGTACGACATCCGGCGCGGCGAGCACGATCCACGTGTCCCTGCCGCGATGATAGACGCCGATATCGCGCATGCCGCGATTGGTGAGGGCGGCGCAATCCGATCGCCGGAGCATCTCCACCGCTGAGGAGGGCGGACCGGTGAGATGTACGCCGGATGCCGCCTCGGGCCGATAACCACTGCTCTCGATCGCCGCCGCGAGCTTTTTTCCCGAGGACCATTCCGCGGCCGCGTGGTCTAATAAGACACTGTGATCCAGCCGGCGTGCCGCGGGGACGATTCCGCCGCAGCCTCCTTCGCGGAGCATTTGCACGGCGGCGATGGCCTCATCGGGCGGCCCCGCAACGGCGCGCTCGGACGCACCCGGCGCGGCGACGACGAGCGCGGCGACGACGAGCGTGGTTGCGGGAAGGGCGGTGGCAAAAACGCCGGGTAAAATGACGGCGGCGAAACGCTTCATCGCTGGTTCTCCGGGACAGATTTGCTACATCGCGCAGTCGCGACTCCGGAAGCAACGCCCGATGCCCGCATCGGATGACCGGCGGGGCGGTACCACGTCACAGAATCCGGCTTACCCCTATTCCTGGCGGGCGGGCGCGGGCTCGCTCGCCGCGACGGGGGTGGCGGGTGCGGCTCGCTTCAGCTCCTCGATCAAGTCGCATGCCCGGGCGAGGGCGGCGGCCGAATCGACGCGCGCCGCGAATTCTCGGCATCGGCGCGCCAGGCCGCGGTCGTTCAGAATGGCGCGAATCTCGCCCGCGGCGCGCACCGCGCGATAGCGGCTGCGCGGCAGCGATCGACCCAGGCCCAGTCTCGCAATGCGCCAGGCGTTGTCGAATTGATCGTGGGCGTTCGGAACCACCAGCTGCGGAACACCGGCCTTGACGGCCTGGGCCAGTGTGCCGATTCCACCGTGATACACGAGCAAAGCCGCGGCGGGCAGGACCTCGCTGAATGGCAGGTAGCCGAAGGTCTTGATTCCCGGCGGCAGCCTCGCGGGCAGCTGTCCGGGAAAGTTCGTGATCAGCATTGCGCGAAGGCCTAGTCCATGGAGGGCGGCAATCGATTCGACGAAATAGCCCTGCATGGTGGATGCGGCCGAGCCCGGCGTTACGATCACCGGCGGATCGCCGGCGGCGAGAAATTCCCGAGCTTCTTCGGCGGTTTGGGGCGACGAGGCGCCCGCGCCGCCATCCCATAACGGGAACCCCACCAAGTGCACGTTCGGCGGCCAGTCCGGTTGGGGCGGCGCGAACCAATCCGGAAAGAATCCGATCACGCATTGCGGAGAGTGGATCCAGCGTTCCAATACCCGGGCGACCGGGGACAGGCCCAGCGTCGCGCGAAAGTCGTTGAGTGGCCGCCGCAGCAGCCGGTCGATTGCCGCCCAATCTATGAAGCGAAACAAGGCGCGCTTGAACCACATCGGTTGCGAGGAGGAGATCCGCAGGGGCCCGAACATGCCTTGATCGACGAGGCTTCTAATGACCGTGGGTTGCAGGTGAACGCTCGCCATCGGCAATCCCAGCTTCTCCTGCGCGAGGCGGGCGCCGAAGGAGATGCTCGAGGCGGCGACCACGGTGTCGGCATCCGCATGCTTTTCGATGATGCGAAAAATCTCGGAAGTCGAGGGAATGATCACGCGCTTCGCGACCACCTCGAACCCCCTTTTCGGGTGCCACAGGTCCGGATCGGCGATTGCGCTTTCCACGTCCGCGATGCTTCCCACCGGCAGAAATCCCAGTCCTTGCGCCTCGATGCGCTCTTGAAAGAACGGATTGGTGATGATGGTCGCCCGGTGCCCCCGGGCTCGCAACTCGCGACCGAGCGCGATGAAGGGATGCACGTCGCCGGCGCTGCCGAGAGTGGGCAGCAAGACGTTCAAACGGCGCGCCGAGTTCACGCGGTACTGGAGGGTCCCGGTTTAACGCGCGCGGTGAGCGCCGGGGTTCTCCAGCCGCTGCGTAGACCCCAGAAGAAAAAGCACAATGCCACAGCCACCACGCATAATTGATCCCAGCCGTAACCGATGTACCCTCGTCCTTCGAACTCTTTGCTGCCCGCCCACGAAAGTGCGACGATCGAGGCGAGGTACGCTATCAGCCACCATGCGCCCTTGAGATGCCTGCCGAAGTCGCGCCAGCCGCCCTTCGCCTGCGAGTAAAGATAGATCGGCATCGGCAGGATGAGCAGCAGCATGATCTGTCCCGTATGCGGCCAGCGCGCCCAGTACAGCATGAGCGTTGCGAGCACGAACGCCACAGGCGCCAAGATCGAGAGCGCGGGCATGCGCAGCGGGCGATGCAAGTCGGGCGCCGTCCGGCGCAATACGGCGACGCTGATCGGCACCACCAGATAGGTGATGATGGTGGCGACCGATATGACCTCCGCGAGCTTTCCCCACCCGCGAAAGAAAAACAGAAACAGGAAGGAGACGAGCAGGTTGAACCACATCGCGGGCCTTGGAATGCCGAAGCGGTCGTGAACCCGCCCGAAGATCCGAGGCAGCGAGCCGCTGCGCTCCATGGCATAAATCATGCGCGCGGTGGTCGCCGTGTAAGTCGTGCCGGTTCCGCTCGGGCTGACGAATGCGTCGGCGTACAAGAGGAGGGCGAGCCAGTTGAGATTGAGGGCAAGGGCGAGCTGCGCGAACGGCGAGCTGTATTCGAGCGCCGACCAGCCCTCATGCAGATGCTCGGGGCCGACGGCGCCGAGGAAGGCGATCTGCAGCAACAGGTACACCGCCGTGCTGAGCGCGAGCGATCCGAAGATCGCGAGGGGGATGCTGCGGCCGGGATTGCGCGCCTCTCCGGCCAGATTCACCGGACTCTGGAATCCGTTATAGCTGAAGACGATGCCTGAGGTCGCCACGGCGGTCAGAATGGAGGCGAGATCGCCGACATACGCGCCGCCATGTACGCCGACGTGGAAATTCTCGGAATGAAAGCCGGTGCACATCATCGCGATGGCGGTGGCGGCGGGAACGATGAGCTTGAAGAAGGTGATGGCGCTGTTGGTTCCGGCGAACACCTTCACGCTCCAGAAATTGACCAGGAAATAGAGGACCACCAGCACCGCGCAGATCCAGAGGCCCGGCACCGTCAGCTCGCCATGGCCATGCGCGGCATGCCTGTAGAGTCCCTGCGCCCAGCTCCACGGCCAGGAGCTCATGTATTGCACCGATGCTTCGGCCTCCACCGGGATGACCGACACGATGGCGATCCATGCGGCCCATCCCGCGACGAATCCGACCAGCGACCCGTGCGAGTAATGTCCGTAGCGCACCGCGCCTCCGGATTCCGGGAACATCGCGCCGAGCTCGGCGAACGTGAAGGCCACGAACATGATGACCACGGCGCCGATGATCCAGGCGTAGACGGCGCCGGGACCGGCGAGTTGCGCCGCACGCCACGCGCCGAACAACCAACCCGAACCGATGATCGATCCGAGTCCCGTGAACATCAGCGCGACCGCACCCACGTCGCGCCGAATGGCCTTTTCCTCGAACATCCCCGATTTCTCCCGATTGATGATCGTGCGCTCGCCGCAGCCGCGCAGGGCGCAAGCTGACAGCATACGACGATTATCGAACGATAGGGTCTTCGGGCTAGTCGAGATCGCCGGCCAGGGCGGCGCGCACCGCGTCGGACACGGGGCTCACCGAGTGCCGGTAGTAGTCGTGGTCCACCCCGATGCTCAAGGTCGCGCCGCCTTTCATGGCGTCGACCATCGACGGCGTCAGCTCGAAGCGCAAGAAATGCACGGCCGAGGTCTTTTCATCGTTCTCCCGCTCGAGGTCCTCGTCGGCGATCGCGAACACGCGGTCCATCTCGCTCACTCTCACCCAGCACCGGTCCTCGACGCCGATCAGCTTCTCGAGCGCCACGCGCCTCTGCTCCGGATCCGGAAACTCGAGCAGCAGCGTCACCTTCCAGTTGCTGCCGCTCGGAATCAGCGGGTTGTAGGCATCGAGTTCGTCCTGGATCCCCGCACTCTCGAAGATGCGCTCGGCCCGTAGCATCTCCAGGACCTGATAGCGGATCGTGGTCCGATCCTCGAAACACCAGGTCATGTTCGGCCCCACCTGGACGTTGCGCCGCTGCTTGTGGGCGATGACCTCGTTGCGCAGGCGCGCACGCTCGATCGAGTATTGCTCGAGGCTCATCAGATCATTGCGGGATAGTTTTTCCATGGCGTCAGAGTCCGTAGGCCAATTTAAGCAGCGTCAAGGGATGGGTGGGCGGCCTCTCGTCGGCCAGCCCGCTCTCGATCTGATGGCCCGCCATCGGGCAATCGCTCGCGTAGAAATCCGCGGCACTCGACTCGACCCGCTGGATGACGGGTTTGCCGATTTTCATCGATGTCTCCCGGAATTCGCGCTTGACGCCGTAAGTGCCGTCGTGACCGGAGCATCGCTCGATCGGCAGCACGGTCGTGTCCGGCACCAGCTGCAGAATGTCGCGCGTCTTCAGTCCGATGTTCTGCACGCGCAGATGACAGGCGACGTGATACGCGACCTTCCCCAACGAGCGCTTGAAGTCGGTGCGCAAGAGTCCCGCCTTGTGCCGCTGCGCCAGATATTCGAACGGATCGAACATGTGCTGCTTGATCCTGGCGATGTCCGGATCGTCCGGGAACATGAGTGGCAGCTCTTGCTTGAACATCAGGACGCAGGACGGGATGGGCGCGACGATGTCGTAGCCGCGCTCGATCATGGCGATCAGCGGCGGCACGTTCTTGGTCTTCAAATCGGCCACCGCCTGCAGATCGCCGAGCTCGAATTTCGGCATCCCGCAGCAATTTTCGCGTTCGGCCAAGGCGACCTCGATGCCGTTGTGCTGGAAGATTGCGGCGAGATCCATGCCGATGTCCGGCTCGTTGCGGTTGATGTAGCAGGTGGCGAATAGCGCCACCTTGCCGCGCGTGGTACCGGCCGGCTGTGCCGCCGCGGCGGGGCTGGGCGCCTTTTTGAGACGGCTTCGCAACGTCTTGGAATGATATTTCGGTATCGGTGCCTCCGGGTGCACCCCGAGGGCCGCATCGAGCACCTTGCGTCCCAGCGAGCTCGCATTGACCGCGTTGACGATCTCGCTCACCACCGGAATTCCGGCGATGCTTCCGACCGCGTCGGTCGAGCTCAAGACCTTGTCGCGCCAGCGTGTGCCGCCGCCGCGATTCTTTGCCGCCTTGGCCCGCAACATCAAATGCGGGAAGTCGACGTTCCAGGGGTGCGGCGGCACGTACGGACACTTGGTCATGTAGCACATGTCGCAGAGATAGCAATGGTCGACGACCTTGGCGAAGGCCTTCTTGTCCACACCGTCGAGCTCTCCGGTCTTGGACTCATCGATGAGATCGAACAGCGTCGGAAAGGAATTGCAGAGATTGAAGCAGCGACGGCAACCGTGGCAGATGTCGAAAACCCGCTCGAGCTCCTTCTCCAGAGCCGCCGGATCGTAGAACTTGGGGTCCTGCCAACCGAGCGCGTGGCGGGTCGGCGCCTCGAGACTGCCCTCGCGGCCTTGCGTGATCGGTCCGTCGGACACAGCGAGTCTCCCAGATTGGATAGAAAAGCGGGCTCCGGAATGGAGCCCGCTCGGGTCGGCCCAGGGGGCGCGTTATGGGATTACAGGTTGTCCAATGCTTTTTGGAAGCGGTTGGCATGAGAGCGCTCGGCTTTGGCCAGCGTCTCGAACCAATCCGCGATTTCGTTGAAGCCTTCCTCGCGGGCGCTCTTCGCCATCCCGGGGTACATGTCCGTGTACTCGTGCGTCTCGCCGGCGATTGCCGCCTTCAGATTGAGCGAGGTCGCGCCGATCGGCAAGCCCGTGGCCGGGTCACCGCTCGCTTCCAGATACTCGAGGTGACCGTGGGCATGCCCCGTCTCGCCTTCGGCAGTCGAGCGAAATACCGCCGACACATCGTTGAAACCTTCGACGTCCGCCTTGGCCGCGAAGTACAGATAGCGACGATTCGCCTGCGATTCGCCGGCGAAGGCGTCCTTCAAATTCTTTTCCGTCTTACTGCCTTTGAGATTCACGACTCACTCTCCTTCCGATTGATGGATTCGGAAACCAAATCCGGATGAAATCGTCGCGACGGTAGTCCCGTGCCCCGCGCGAAGTCAAATTGCTAGTCTCTATCGGCGAGATGGATGGCGTCTATCGCGCGCGCCGATGAGCGCCGAATTACCGGGGCAGGATTGCCGCATCGAGGGAGCCCGAGGGAGTGATGGGTAGTTCGCCCGGGAGCAGGACGACTGTGGGGATCACGTCACCGCCCGCCGAGCCCCGACTCGATGCAGCGGCACTAGCATGCGGCAGAGAGCATCGGCTTCTTATCAGCCGAAGGCGCTGACCGGTGTCGTCCTCCGCTGACGCACGCTCTTGGCGCGGGGCAGTCATGGACGAGCCGCCAGCGCACGTTGCGAAACAGCAACGCGAGATTTGGTTTGGTCGGAAGTTTGAGAGCGAGCGAGACCGCCGCCCCCTCATTCGAGGGGGATTCCGTTTCCGGTCAGTCCGTTACGCCGCTCACGGCCGGAGCGGTGCGAGCGCGGACTTAGTGCTGCACCGGGTGAGCCCGATGATGCGCCGCGTGATGGCGATGATGCTTGTGATGAGGCGGCGCCGCAAAGCTCGCACTTGCAAACAACAACAGCGCAACCGTGATTCCGACAATCTTGCCCATGGCTCGACCCTGTCCTCGATGAATTGGGCGCATAGCATAGCCCTGTGCGGGCCCGGCAGCGAGTCGATTTACGGCGCCCCGGCGCACTTCCTGGACGATCGTTCAAGCCGCGTCTTTCTTGCAACACATACATTGACAAAGCCACCGAACGCGTTTCTTATAAGCCTATATAAGAACATTGGGGATGCAGGGTGCGGGATTGAATATTGCGTCAAAGCCCCTTGGGTCGGTCGACATGGCAATTGCCCATGCGCAGCGGCTCCTTGAGAAAAATCCCGATCTCGCCGCGGAACAGGCGAGGGAAATTCTGAACGTCGATCCTGCGCACCCCGCCGCCCGTCTCATCTTGGGCGCCGCCCTGCGCCGCGGCGGACGCGCTCGCCAAGCGCTGGACGTACTGGAGCCGCTCGGCCGGGAGCTGCCGCACGCTGCGCCCGTGTATTTGGAGCTCGGAGTTGCACGCGCCGAGACTGGTCGTCTGCCGGAGGCCATCGCCGCGCTTCGCCGGGCCGTGCAACTTCAGCCCGCGTCGGCCGACGGATGGCGCTTCCTGGCGGACTATCTGCAGGCAGCCGGCGACCCGGCCGGCGCCGGGGATGCAAGGGTGCGATACGTTGCGGCCGCAGCGCGCGACCCGCGCTTGAAGGAAGCGGCGACAGGGTTGATGCATAACGATTTGCCGCTGGCGGACCGCCGGCTGCGCGCTCACTTGGCGATCTATCCGACCGACGTGGCGGCGCTGCGCATGCTCGCCGAGGTGGCGGGGCGGTTGCGCAACTATGCGGAGGCTCAGGAACTGCTGGAACGTTGCCTGGATCTCGCTCCGGAGTTCGATGCCGCACGCCAGAATTATGCCGGGATACTCAACCGGCAGGCCAAGCCGGCGGCGGCCCTGCCCCAGGCGGAGCGGCTCTTGGCCAAGGACGCGGGCAATCCCGGCTACCTGAATCTCAAGGCGGCGATACTCGCGAATCTCGGCGATTACCAGGGATCGATCGACCTCTACGGCAAGGTGCTGCGCGACCATCCGCGGCAGCCCAAGGTGTGGATGAGTCTCGCGCACGCGTTGAAGACGGCGCGCCGGGTCGATGAGAGCGTGACCGCCTATCGGCGCGCCGTCGAGATGGAGCCGACGCTCGGCGAGGCTTACTGGAGCCTCGCCAACCTGAAGACCTTTCGATTCTCCGCGCAGGATGTCGGCGCCATGCAATCGGCGCTCGAGCGCACCGATCTCGACGAGGAGGATCGGCTGCATTTCGAGTTTGCCCTCGGCAAGGCACTCGAGGACGAGGGGTCGTACGAGAGCTCGTTCGCCCATTACGCCGCCGGCAACGCGCAGCACCGACGCCATCATCCCTACAGCGCGGAGGAGACCCGCCGCTTCGTGAGCCGCTCCAAGCGCGAATTCACCGCGGAATTCTTCTCCGCCCGCGAGGCTACGGCGAACCCTCCGGCCTCGCCCGTACCGATATTCGTCGTGGGCTTGCCGCGCGCCGGCTCGACGTTGGTCGAGCAAATCCTCGCCAGTCATCCCGCGGTGGAGGGGACGATCGAGCTGCCGGATATTCCCCAGCTCGTTCGCGAGCTGATCGGACGCGACGAGGACGCGGACCAAGCACGCCTTTTCGAGGCGCTTGCCGCGCTCACGCCGCCGCAGCTCGCCGAGCTGGGCGAGCGTTACCTTGCCTCGACCCGGGTGCATCGCACGCGCGGTGCGCCTTATTTCATAGACAAGATGCCGAACAATTGTCTCTACGTCGGCCTGATCGAGCTGATCCTGCCGAACGCCAAGATCATCGACGCCCGCCGCCATCCGCTCGGTTGTTGCTTCTCGGCGTTCAAGCAGCATTTCTCGCGCGGCCAGAGCTTCACCTACGGCCTCGAGGACTTGGGCCGCTACTATGCCGATTACGTGGACCTGATGGCGCACTTCGACGAGGTGCTGCCGGGCCGCGTGCATCGCGTGTTCTACGAGGCCATGGTGAGGGACACCGAGTCCGAGGTGCGCCGGCTGCTCGAGTACTGCGGGTTGGCGTTCGATGAGCGGTGTCTCAAATTCTACGATAACGAGCGGCCGGTACGAACCGCGAGCTCGGAGCAGGTGCGTCGCCCCATCTTCACCGAGGGCCTGGATCACTGGCGCCACTACGAGCCCTGGTTGGGCCCGCTGAAGAGGGGGCTCGGCGAGGCGCTCACGGCCTATCCGCATTGAATCAAATCGATCAATAAATCGATAACCACGGGAGCAAGGGAAACATCATGACTCGCAGCCGATTCAAATTGAGACACCGAAGCACGGTCGATGCGCGCCGTCCGCTCGGCCTGCAGCGCCTCGCGTTGCGCCAGTTGCCGCTGGCCTCGGCGATATCCGCCGTGCTGGCGGTAGGCGCGCCGGTCGTCCGCGCTCAGGCTCCGGAGCCGCAGCCGCCGACGGACACGCTCGAGGAGGTCACGGTCACCGCGCAGAAGGTGACGGAGAACCTCCAGAACGTACCGGTGAGCATCGAGACGCTCGGTACCCAGAAGCTCCAGGAGCTCAACATCTCGAACCTCGACGACTACGTCCAGAATCTGCCGGGCCTCACCACCATCAAGAGCATCGGCCAGGGCGGCAATGGCGTCGGCACGACGCATGTCTACATGCGCGGCATCAACTCAGGCCAGGACGGCAACCACTCCGGCTCCCAGCCCACCGTCGGCACTTATTTCGACGAGCAGCCGGTGACCACCATCGACGGCACGGTGGACATGCACATTTATGATATCGCGCGCATCGAGGTGCTGGAGGGCCCGCAGGGCACCCTGTACGGGGCGAGTTCCGAGGCGGGCACCGTCCGCATCATCTCGAACAAGCCCGATCCCTCCAAATTCGAGGCGAGCTACGACGTGAGCGGCGACCAGATCACCAATGGCGGCGGCGCCGGCTGGAAAGCCGAGGGCTTCGTCAATATCCCCCTGTCGCCCATCGCGGCGGTGCGCATCGTCGGATGGGACGAGCACGATCCGGGTTACATCAGCAACGTTGCGGGCACCGACGTGAACGCGGGAATCGTCAATGGCAACCGCACCTTCCCGACCTGGACCGCACTGACCGGCCAGACTCTGAGCAATGCCGGTTCCGTGGAGAAGAACTACAACACGGTCGAGTACCGGGGCGGACGAGCCGCGCTGAAGCTCGACCTGGGAGACAACTGGACCGTGACCCCCACGTTCATGGGTCAATCGACGGCGGCCAACGGATTTTTCGGCTACGACCCGGCGGTCGGTCCGCTCGAGCTCGTGCACTACGGGCCGGAGAACGATCAGGACTCGTTCACTCAGACGGCGCTCACCGTCGAGGGCAAGGTGAGCAACTTCGACATTACGTACGCGGGCGCCTATTTCACACGCAACCAGCATTCGATCGCGGACTACTCGGACTACTCTTACTGGTACGACAAGTACTACGGATCCGGACACTTCTGGACCAACAACGCAGGCACGCCGATCATGCCGCAGGAGTTCGTGATCGAGGACAACCATTACTCCAAGTGGAGCAACGAGCTGCGCATGAGCAGCCCGCAGGATTATTTCGTCAAGGGCACGGTGGGCCTGTTCGCCGAGCGCCAGGTGCATGAGATCTGGGAGGACTACGTCATACCCGGCCTCAACGGCAATCCTTACACCTACAATACGCAGGGCTTCGGCTCGAACTACACGATACCGGGCCTCGACAACAACACGATCTGGCTCACCGATCAGGAGCGCGTGGACCGGGACTATGCGGCATTCGCCCAGATGACCTGGGACATCGGCTCCGGTTGGTCGCTCACCGGCGGGTTCCGCCAGTACCGCTACGACAATTCGCTGCAAGGATTCTACGGCTATTCGCTGGGCTACACCGGTCCCGGGGAGCACTCCGGCCAGGCGACCTGCGGTCCGCCCGGTCTGGGCGGGTCGCTGACGACTCAGTACCCGAACTATGCGCCGTTCCATTTCGCGCCCTGCACCGACCTCAATCTCACCGCGGTCTCGGCCAACGGTCATACCGAGCTGCTGCGCCTGAGCTACAAGTTCGATCCGGATCACATGGTGTACGGCACGTTCTCCACCGGATTCCGCCCCGGCGGCGTGAACCGCGTGTTCGACAAGAACATCGACGCCATCTATCCGCCCTATAAGTCGGACGAGCTGAAGAACTACGAGATCGGTTGGAAGACTCAGTGGTTCAATGAGCACCTGCGGTGGAACGGCGCCGTCTTCTGGGAGAACTGGAACAACTTCCAGTTCTCGTATCTCGGCCCGAACAGCGTCACCGTGGTGCAGAACGCCGCGTCCGCCGTGAGCAAGGGCATCGAGTCCAACTTCGAGTGGCTGGTGGGCGGCGGCTGGACCGTCTCCGGCAGCGCCACTTTCCTGGACGCGTATCTCACCCGAAGCTTCTGCGGCACGACGACGCTGGTGTTCCCGACCAGCTGCCCGAACCAGCAGAGCGGGTCGTCCACATCGCCCATCTCCTTCGCCGACGGCACGGTGGTGCAGGGACCCTATGCGCCCGCCGGGACGCGCCTGCCCGGCACGCCGAGGCTCAAGATGAACTTGCTGGCACGCTACAGCTTCTCGATCACCGGTGACTGGACCGGATACACCCAGGAGGAGGTGGTCTATCAGGATTCCTCGGTGCCGCTCATGTTCCCGGCCTTCTACGAGCAGGGGCCCGAGGGCCAGCAGCACTTGGGCGAGCTGCCGCCCTATACCCTGGTCAACCTCGCCACCGGGGTCCAAAGGAACGGCATGCACATCGACGTGCGGCTGAACAACGCGATCAACACGCTCGGCGAGTTGACGCGATTCGCAGCCTGCACGCCGACGACCTGTAATCAGCCGTACGTGATCCCGGTGCAGCCGCGGACCGTGTGGCTGCAATTCGGCCAGAAATTCTAGGGGGAGCGTTAAAAAAAGCGGGCGCGTCACCGGCGCCCGCTAATCGCAAAACGGATCGGATCCCGGCCGGACTCGGCCGGGATCCTCTCCGCGGGAGTGCTAGGCGGCGAGTACGCCTTTGCAATCAGAGGGCTGGAGCTTCATGACGCGGCGGCCTTTGCGACGCCGTTGACTTTCACGGCGTTGGCGGCCAGCAGATCCATCAAAGCGGGCGAGAGGCAATCGTACGGTTCGAGCTTGAGCTCCTTCAGGCGTGCGCGAATCGCGTTCATGTCCTCCGGCTTGGTGCCGGTCTCGATGACCGATGAGACGAACGCGGCGAACCCCGGGGGCGCCCAACCGCTCTTATCGAGACGCTCGGCATGCACGAAAGTCAGCCCGTTGAACGCGTGTTTCGGGTTGTCGATCGGTCCGTGCATGTGCACCCCGCAAACGGTGCAGGCGTTGCGCTTGATGGTTTTGCTCGGATCGACCACTTTCAGCTTCTGGCCGTTGGCAATCACTTTCACCTTCGGCGTCGGCACCACCGCGATCATCGAGAAAAGCGTGCCGGCCGGTCTCCAGCACTGTGAGCAGCCACAGACATGGTTGAACAGGACGTCGCCTTCGATCGATACCTTCACGGGATCGGAGGTGCATTTGCAGACCAAGGTGCCGCCGGCAAACCCGGGCGTGCCTGCTTTGACGCCGTTGTCCACGGCAGGATGAATCTTGACAGTCATGTTGAGCTCCTCATTGTTTAATAAATGCACACGCTGCGGATCGACTCGCCCTTGTGCATCAAGTCGAACGCGTCGTTGATCTTCTCGAGCGGCATCGTATGCGTGATCAAATCATCGATGTTGATCTTGCCGTCCATGTACCAATCCACGATCTTCGGCACTTCCGTGCGTCCGCGCACACCGCCGAAGGCGGTTCCTTTCCACACGCGCCCCGTCACCAGCTGGAACGGACGCGTCTGAATGGTCTTGCCGGCTCCGGCAACTCCGATGATTACCGATACTCCCCATCCACGATGGCAGCATTCCAGCGCCTGGCGCATGATATCCACGTTGCCGATGCACTCGAAGCTGTAATCGGCGCCGCCGTCCGTGAGGTTGACCAGATGGCCGATGAGATCGTCGCCCACTTCCTTGGGGTTGACGAAATGCGTCATGCCGAACTTCTCGGCGAGCGCCTTGCGGCGAGGATTGATGTCAACGCCGACGATCTTGTTGGCGCCCACGAGCTTCGCGCCTTGAATGACGTTGAGGCCGATGCCGCCCAGGCCGAACACGACCACGTTCGCGCCCGCTTCGACCTTGGCGGTATTGGTGACCGCGCCCACGCCGGTGGTCACGCCGCAGCCGATGTAGCACACCTTGTCGAACGGCGCGTCCTCGCGGATCTTCGCCACGGCGATCTCGGGCAGCACGGTGAAGTTCGAGAACGTCGAACAGCCCATGTAGTGATGGATCTTTTCCTTTCCGATGGAGAACCGGCTGGTTCCATCCGGCATCACGCCTTTTCCCTGGGTCGCGCGAATCGCGGTGCACAGATTGGTCTTCTGCGACGTGCAGGACTTGCATTGGCGGCATTCCGGCGTGTAGAGCGGGATCACATGATCGCCCTTCTTCACGGAAGTGACGCCGGGTCCGACATCCACCACGATGCCGGCACCCTCATGGCCGAAGATGACGGGGAAGAGGCCCTCCGGGTCCGCGCCCGAGCGTGTGAACTCGTCGGTGTGGCAGATGCCGGTCGCCTTGAGCTCTACCAGCACTTCCCCGGCTTTTGGACCCTCGAGGTCCACCGTGGCGATTTCAAGCGGCTTGCCGGCCGCGTAACAAATGGCAGCTTTGGTTTTCATAGCGTTGATCTCTCGATGCTGGCGTTTAAAGCGTTGGCGTGCAAATTACATGCCGGACTGCGGCGGCCGGCGGGCGGGGGATGATCCCTCGGTCCCTGCGGCGAGCCATAGCCTTGCATGCGGGCTTGCGGATGCAGATTGTAGACCACCGCGGCGAGCGCAGGTGCCGTGACGTTGCACTGAATGTATCCGTTACAAAATGCCCCGTGCCTCCATCGAACCGTCGCGGAAACGGTACAAAAAAATTGCGCTGCTCGTCGCGCCGCAGATGGGCGCAGGCTCGCTACGACGGCGCGGGTGTGACCTGCGCGTTGCGATGCGTAACGTGTGAACGTCGCATAGCCTCACGAACGGCGCAATCGACGGAGCGACTGTAACGCGCGTGGCACACTTCGCGTTGTGCGCTGCCCGGCCCGGCCGGCTGATAGATCGTAAATAATTGATTTATAAGGACTACGATCCTCTCGCAGTATTTATTTTGCAATTGCCTTGGATGGCATAAGCATTGCTAATCTTTAGCGCAATCCAAGACGGTGAGCGTCGCTGACTTGGGAACAGACTGGTGGCGATCGGTGCGACCAGACAAATACAACGTATTGCGAAGGAGGGAGTTTTGCAGGCAAGACAATCAACAAGATCCGCTTTTTTCCGCCGGCACCTAGGATCTATGACTTGGTGCACGCCATTCGCCCCTTCAGCGGCGAAATGCTCAGACCTTACGCAGGAGAATTGAGATGAAATGGCTCACAGCAAAACGTCATGTCAAGGTCCTATATGCCGTTGCAGCGCTCGCCACGACCTGTGGTGCAGCGTTGGCGGCATCATCGGACACAGAAGAATTTCAACGTTTTAGCGACCCCAACCAGTGGGGAGCACCCGCGGGCAATTTGAATCTGCACCGCTATAGCGCGTTGAAGGATATCAACACCGGCAACGTGAACTCGCTGCAGATGGTGTGGTCGCAATCGAGCGGCACGCTGCGCGGTCACGAAGGACAGCCCTTGGTCATCGAAGACGTCGGCGGCAAGCCGATGATGTTCATGGAGAGCGGCTGGCCCAACATCGTCCAAGCGCTGGATTTGAGCGATCCCGATCATCCGGTCCAGGTGTGGAGCTACACCAAGACCAGCGGCCGTGACGAATCGGCAGTGCCCCGCGCCTGCTGCGATACCGTCAACCGCGGCCTGTCCTATGCCGACGGAAAGCTGGTGTTCGGCACCTTGGACGGCTATGTCATCGCGCTCGATGCCGCGACCGGCAAGCAGGACTGGGTCGTCAAGAGCGCCTACCCCGAGCATGGTGAGACCATTACGCCGGCGCCGATCATCGCGGCCGACAAGGTGTTCATCGGCTTCGGCGGCGATGAGTTCGCAGCCCGCGGTGCGGTCACCGCATACAACCTGTCCGACGGCAAGGTAGCGTGGAAATGCTACAACACCGGAAGCGACAAGGATGTGTGCTTGACGGCGAAGACCAACGCGAAACATCCGGAGTATGGCAAGGCCGGCAAGGATCTGGGCATCCATACCTATCCGGGCGATGAGTGGCAGCGCGGCGGCGGCGCGGCGTGGGGCTGGTATGCCTACGATCCCGACCTGCACCTCGTGTACTACGGCACCGGCAACCCGGGCCTGTGGTCGCCGCAGTATCGCTGCGCCGAGCCGATCACCCAGGAGAACTGCAACAGCGGCAAGTTCGACAACAAGTGGTCGTTGAGCATCTTCGCCCGAAACATCGATACGGGTGAGGCGGAATGGGTATATCAGATGACGCCCTTCGACCAGTGGGACTATGACGGCATCAACGAAGTCGTGCTGGTCAACTTGGAAATCGACGGCAAAATGCACAAGTCTCTGGTGCACTTCGATCGCAATGGCTTCGCGTATGTGCTCGACCGCACCGACGGCACGCTGCTGCGCGCCAACAAGTACGTGACGGTGAACTGGGCCGAGAAGGTCGACATGAAGACCGGCCGCCCGGTGAAGGTGCCTGAGCACTCGCCCCTCAAGGTCGGCGGCAACACGCAAGCGTGTCCTTCGGCCATGGGCGGCAAGGATCAGCAGCCGGTTGCGGTGGATCCGAACGATCCCGCGAACTTCTACGTACCGACCAACAACTGGTGCATGGAAGACGAGCCGCAGGCTCGCTCGCATACGCAGCAGGGAACGGTGTACGTGTTCGCGAACGTCTATATGTACCCGGAGAAGCCGGGCGTGACGGGCAAGTTCAAGAAGTTCAACGTCGTCACGGGCAAGACCGAGTGGGAAATCCCC
The DNA here is from genome assembly GCA_050012315.1 of Steroidobacteraceae bacterium. Lineage (GTDB taxonomy): Bacteria > Pseudomonadota > Gammaproteobacteria > Steroidobacterales > Steroidobacteraceae > Bog-1198. The sequence goes on from JBEKHK010000002.1 coordinate 16,923, forward strand.
GATCAGTATCCGAACTGGGGCGGCGCGCTCGTGACCGCCGGCGGTCTCGCGTTCTACGGGAGCCTGGGCGGCGATTTCCGTGCCGTCGATCGGGCGACCGGCAAGGTTCTCTGGTCGCGCAAGCTCTCCTCGGGAATCATCGGCAATCCCATCACATACTCCGTGAAGGGCAAGCAGTACGTGTCGGTGTGGTCCGGAATCGGCGGTTGGATCGGCCTGCCGGTGACGGCAGGATTGGATCTGAACGACAAGTTCGGCGCGATCGGCGCAACCGCCATGACCAAGGCGGCCGGCCTCAATCACATTCCGCAGGGCGGGACCTTGTTTACCTTCAGAATCGGCAATTCGATGCCCGACAGTCCCACTGCCGGCGCCCCGATGGCGGACGCCCCGGCGGCGGGCGCCCCGATGGCGGGGAATTGATCGCAAGAGAGTAGGTTGGATAAAAAGGAATGGCCCGGTGCCGAAAGGCGCCGGGCCTTTCTCATGTAGATAGGCCCTCGAGTCCGTAGGGCATACAATCACCGTGGCGCAGCGTGGTATGAAACCTTCCGCGGCGCCGCAAGTCTCAACTGGGATGCAGCTGGTGTGGAAACACGCCCTCGAGGAGAGCAACGATGATTCACAGAACCTCGCGCCGCATCGGGCTCACTGCCCTCATCGCGGGCTTCATGGCCGTCGGCAACGCGGCTCTCGGTGCGGAACTCCGATCCCTCACGGTATGCGCGGATCCCGGCAACATGCCGTTATCCAACCAGGCGGGTGAGGGGTTCGAGAACAAGATCGCGCAAGTGATCGGCAAGGCGCTCGGCACCGGCGTCAATTACTACTGGCGGCCCTCGATCGAGCGCGGACTCATGCGTACCACGTTGAGCGAGGGCAATTGCGACCTATGGATGGACATGGCGTCGGATACGGAAGGGGCCGTGGTGTTGCCCACTCCTCTGTACCGCTCGACCTTCGTGCTCGCGTACCGCAACGACAAGGGCATCGACATCAAGAGCTTCCACGACAACGAACTCAAGAAGCTCCGCGTGGGCGTATTTCAGGTGTCGGCGATCCGCGAGGCGTTGTCTGAACACGGCGTGGCAAACAATACCGTGGTGCATTATCTGAGCCACAACGCCGACACCGATCTCGAGAATCAGCCCTCCTATCAGGTGCAGCAGGTCATCGACGGCTCGCTCGACATTGCGGCCATCTGGGGTCCGATGGCCGGTTACTACAAAGCCATTAAGCATGCGCCGCTGATCATCAAGCCGGTCAACTTGATGGAAGACCAGATTCCGATGGAATTCGACATGACCCTGGCCGTGCCGAGGGGGCGTCCCGAAATCAAATCGGCGATACAGAATGCGCTCGATCAGCACAAGGACGAGATTCACCAGATTCTGGTGGACTATGGAGTTCCCCTGGTCCAATGCAAGGAGTGCTTGGTGCCGGGCGATCTGCCCTCGCACGGACCCTACGCCGAGCCGACACCGCCGACCGAGACCGCTGCGGACATGGAGAAGGCGCGTCGCGCCCGGATGGCCGAGCTCAAGAAGTGGCTGGCGCAAGGGGCCAATCCCGACAGCGAGCTCGCGGACGCCATCGTCGCCAACGACATCGATCGCGTGCGCTACTTGCTGAGCCACGGCGCGCACCCGGATTCCCGCGACGGCGAGGGCAATACACCGCTGGTCAATGCCGTGCGCTTCGGTTTCGTCGATATTGCGACGCTGCTGGCCGACCACAAGGCCGACTCGAATCAGACCAACATGAGCCACTGGACCCCGCTCATGTATGCGGCGTGGGGCGACAATCCCGAGCTCGTGAACGTGTTGGTCAAGCATGGCGCACGACTGAATGCGGTGGACAATGATGGACTGACGCCGCTGGCGATCGCATCGCAGAATGCCAAGATCAAAGCGGCCGAGGCGCTGGTCGCCGCGGGTGCCGACGTGAATGCGCCGGTGGCGAAGGGTGGGTATACGCCGCTCATGCTGGCCGCGATATCGGGCTCGAGCGATCTTGCGACCTCGCTCATCGGCCATGGCGCCAAGGTCAACGCCGTGAACCCAGGCGGGGTCACGGCGCTGATGATCGCCGCGGCGAACGATCACCGCAATGTCGTGACGGTGCTGCTCAAATCCGGCGCCGACGTGAATGCGCGCAGCGCGGACGGGCGCACCGCGCTCAGCATCGCCCAAGCGGACAATAATGAGGCCCTGATCCAGCTGCTCAAGGATGCCGCGCAGCACGGCGCTCCCGCGAGCAGTTGATTCGGGCAATGGAACCAACGAGGAGAACGGTAGATGAGAAGAAGCCTTGCAATCGCAACTGCAGTCATCATGTTCGGTTCGCTGGCAGGGATTGCCACCGTCGGCAGGGTCATGGCCGACGACAAGCCCGACTACACCAAAGTGACTCCGCCGGAGCTCGAGAAACAGACTCCGAAGGGGAAGCTCAGCAATCCGTACAAGGATACTCAGGCGGACATCGTATCGCAGGGCGAGACGTTGTTTCGGAGCTATAGCTGCAGCGGCTGCCACGGCGGCTCGGGCGGCGGCGGCATGTGCCCGCCGCTGACCAACGATACCTGGGTGTACGGCGGCGACGACGACACGCTGTTTCGGCTCGTCACTCTCGGTAGCGATGGATTGCAAAAGGAAGGCTATACGCGCACCGGCCATGAGAACGTCGTGGGTCCGATGCCGCCCATGGGATCCATCGTCAAGAACGCCGACGATCTGTGGAAAATCATCACCTTCGTTCGTGCGCACTATGACGGCGATCCGAGCTACAAGTATGGCGCCCCGAAGTCGGAACAATAAGTAACGCCGAGACGAGCTCAGCGTCCAGTGCAGCATCGGCGCATCGCGCCCGATGCTGCACCGCATATTGCGAGTTTACGTAAAACGGCACAGGCTTCCGGCTAAGGCTGACCGCAAATCCGTGATGCGGAAAAGCTACTAATTCGATCCCATGTGCAGCGTAGGATGCGCAAGGGGCGGCATCAGCGATGATGCGTGTCTCAAAGGGGGAGTGCTTGAAACAAGATAGATTGGTGACGAGCCACGCGTCTCACATCATTCACGTCGTCGAGAGCGGGCTTCAACCCGCCGGAATAGAGCCCCTGGTCACCCGATCCTGGCATCGGTGCCTGAGGGAGTATGGGATCGAGCCGTCGGCGCCGCGTCAGAACCACATTCTCAATCCTCAATCCGTCAAGGAGTTGCAGCAGCGGCTGGGCGAGCTTCTGCCCGTCGCGCGCGCCGAGATGGAAAGTTTGTATGAGCAGATTGCCGGTTCCGGCTTCGCCGTCATCCTCGCCGACACGCAGGGCACGGTGCTCAGCACCATCACCGATCCGGCCTTGCAGCGCGAGTTTCGACATGCCGGCTTATCGCTGGGCGCTCTATGGGACGAGCGCCACGAAGGCACGAACGGCATCGGCACCTGTCTTGCGGAGGCCGGCCCGGTCACTGTGCACCGCGAAGAGCACTTCCGCGGCTATAACGTGTCGCTCTCATGCTCCGCTGCGCCGATCCTGGACCCCCATGGCGGCATCATGGCGGTGCTCGACGCGTCCACTGCCAATTCGAGCGACAGCCGGCTCATCCAGCGGCATACCATGGCCCTCGTCAACATGTCGGCCCATCTCATCTCCCGCTGGAACTTTCTGAGCGAGTACGGCGAAGCGTGGATATTGCGGTTTCACAGCCGCCCCGAGTTCGTGGGCTTGCTGCACGAAGCGCTGATGGCGATCGATGACGAGGGCAATATCCTGGCCGTCAACGAGAGTGCGCTGGTGCAGCTCGGTTGTTCCAACCGCCAATCGCTGGTCGGCGAGCCGATCGGTAGATTCTTCCAATTCAATTTTTCGGCGCTCGAACAGCGGGCCAAGTTCGAACCGAGCGCGATTTGGCCTGTACGCGACGTAGCGCACGGCCGGCGCTTTTTCGCAATCGCGCGCGCACCGCTGCACAACTCCCTGCGTGGCGGAGAATCCTCCTGTGCCACCCATGCGGCCGCCGCCGGCGCCGAGGCAGGGAGCAGGGAACGCGAGCATGTGGGCGAGGACATCCAGATGCGCAAGAATCTGGCCTGCGGACGGCAGCTGTTCGCGAAACAAGTGCCGATTCTGCTGCATGGCGCCACCGGCACCGGCAAGGAGGCGTTCGCAAAGTCCCTGCATCGGACGGGGCTCTGGGCGGATAAGCCGTTCGTGACGGTCAATTGCGCCGCCATACCCGAGAGCCTGATCGAGAGCGAACTGTTCGGCTATACGCGCGGAGCCTTCACCGGTGCGGCGAAGGAAGGGCGCGTCGGCAAGATCCTGCAATCGAACGGCGGCACGTTGTTCCTCGATGAAATCGGCGATATGCCGCTCATGCTGCAGACCCGATTGTTGCGAGTCATCGAGGAACGCGAGGTGGTTCCGCTCGGAAGCGATCAGGCTATTCCCGTCGATCTGCACGTGATCAGCGCCACGCACCGTGAAGTCCATCAGATGATTCAGGAAGGCCAATTCCGCGAAGACCTTTATTACCGCCTGAACGGCATCACGCTGCACCTACCGCTGCTTCGGGAGCGCGGTGACAAGGCGGACCTGATTCGTACTTTGCTCCGAGATGAGAACGGCGGTCAGGACTGCGTCCGGATCGAAGACGATGCGTTCGCCAAATTGATGGAATATTCCTGGCCGGGCAACATTCGCCAGCTTCGCAACGCTCTTCGGACCGCATCGGCATTGTGCCGCGATGGGATCATCCGCTCGTCGAATCTGCCGCAGGAGATTCTCGACACGAATACGCCGGCCCCGCCACCGCCCGCGGCCACGATTGCGGCGGCCGCGCTCTCGGCGCTCTCCGCGGAGGCGAACGGCGGCCCGACGCCTTCGGAGGGCTCGCCGTCCGCGGCGCTGCGCGATGCGGAATGCGCGGCGCTGCTGCGCGAACTCGAGCGGATGCGCTGGAACATCAGCCGCACCGCACAGACGCTCGGTATCAGCCGCAACACTCTGTATCGAAAGATTCACAAGCACCGGATTTTGTTGGAGCACTGAGGCGGCCTTCCTGGGGCCGCCTCAGAACTCGATCACCGTGCGGATCGTGCCGCCTTCGTGCACCAGATCGAAGGCCTGGTTGATCTTCTCGAGCGGCAACACCCGGCTGATCAACGGCTCGATACTGATCTCGCCTACGAGGTACCGGTCGACGAACGCCCGCAATTGCGAGCGGCCCTTCACGCCGCCGAATATCGAGCCCCGCCAAACGCGGCCGGACATGATCTGCGAGGGGCGGGCGCGAATTTCCTGACCCACACCGGCGACGCCGAGAATCACCGATTGGCCCCATCCGTCGCGGCAGCATTCGAGCGCTGCGCGCATGGCGTGAACGTTGCCGATGCATTCGAACGAATAGTCGACCCCACCACGAGTCATGTCGAGAATGACCGACTGGATCGGGCTGTCGTAGTCCTTCGGATTCACGTAATCCGTAGCGCCGAGAGCCTTGGCCAGTTTCCATTTGATCGGGTTGAGATCAATCGCGATGATGCGTGCCGCCTGAGCCATGACGGCGCCCTGGACGACCGAAAGCCCCACGCCACCGAGACCGAAGACGGCGACGGTCGAGCCCGCGCTCACCTGTGCGGTGTTGAGCACCGCGCCGATGCCGGCGGTAACGACGCAACCAAGCAGGCAGACTTTGTCGAGCGGCGCCGCGGAGTTGATCCTGGCCACGGCGATCTCGGGCAGCACCACGTGCTCGGAAAAGGTGCTCGTGCCCATGTAGTGCAGGATGGGCTTGCCTTTCAAAGAGAATCGAGCCGTGCCGTCAGGCATCAGTCCGCGAGCCTGGGTGTCGCGAAGTCTGGTGCAGAGATTGGTTTTGTTCGAAACGCACGCCTCGCACCTCCCGCATTCGGGAATGTAGAGCGGGATCACGTGGTCGCCGGCTTGCACGCTGGTCACCCCGCGGCCGATCTCCTCGACGATGCCGCCGCCTTCGTGTCCGAGAATGGCAGGGAATATTCCTTCAGGGTCCGCCCCTGATAGCGTAAAAGCATCGGTTTGGCATACGCCCGAAGCGACCATTCGCACCAGCACCTCGCCAGCCTTGGGGCCGCCGAGATCCACCGTTTCGATCATCAAAGGCCGGCCGGCTTCCCAGGCGACAGCCGCTCTCGTCTTCACGTAGGTCGAGCTCCGCGCATGCGCTACCCCCGCATTACGCATAGCAGCTTGCGTGCCATCGCCGACTGCAGCGCAACGGGCCGCCGCAGCGGGCAAATTGCCGTGGTCCGAGGGCGGCGGGGGAGCCGCGAACCCGCGTCGTTGCCGATATGTCACAAAGTGTGCCGCGCGGAAGGGGGCACTCTCTGTTCCTAATCCAAGACAGAGTGCGACATATCTGGCCCTCGGGCGGGACACTCGGCTGCGCGCCGGACAGGACTTTGCGTTTTTCCGGCGTTTGCGTCAAAGCCACAAGGTTTGGCCAATCGCCGCGCCGTGCCACAGGGTGGGCGTTGGTTACGCAAACCCGCTGGATTTCCAGCCGCCGAAATGGGTTCGAGATGCGGGTCGATGTGCGTCCGAGGCCGCCGCCGCCACGCTCGTGGCGTGATTGGTACAGCTCTTGCAAGCATTCATCCAGGCTGCAAGGGCGCGGTCGACCCCGGTCTTCAACGTCAACAAAGAACCCGAGAAACCGAACGGAGGGAGTTTATGAAAGCGCGAATCAAGCATGCGATCGCCATCGGAGCGGCGATTTCGCTGGTCCCATTGGCCCAGGCGTTCGCCGGAATCGATATCGAAGCGGGCGATTGGAAATTGGATTTCTCAGGCAACATCAATGCCTTCTACGTGAATGCGAGCTGCGACCACAATGCGAACACGACGGTGGAGGGTGGTCTCGCATGCACCGGTGACAATTCCACCGCGGTACGCAATGGCTTGTTGCCCGCCGCGTTCGTGTTCACCGCGAGCACTCGGCAGGACAACCTCGACATCAGCGCGACCATCGGACTGTATCCCGGCATCAACAGTTCCGCCGCCGCGGGAGTAAACGGCGCCGGTCTCCCGGCCGCACTGCAAACTCCCGGCATCGATGCTCGTCAGGAGTTCCTGACTTTCGGCGACAAGAGCTGGGGCACCGTGAAGATGGGACGAGATATCGGCATTTTCGCCAAGGACGCGATTCTCGACGACATGACCCTTCTCGGCGTCGGCACGGCGTCAGCCAACGCTGCGCCCAGCAACACCAGTTTGGGCCGCATCGGCTTGGGCTACATCTACACCGACTGGATCCCGCAGATCACCTATACCACGCCGAATTTCTCAGGCTTTACGGCGTCCGCGGGAGCATTCACGCCGTTGGATGACGGCACCTACACCTCGCACAACTCGCCCCAGTGGCAGGGCGGCGTAGCCTACACATGGGGAGACCCGAAGAGCGATCTGGTCAGCGGCAAGGTGTGGGTCGATGGAGTCACTCAGCAGGCGAAGGCGCCCAGCGCGGACGTCACCGCCAATACACTAGCCGGCATCCAGAACGGCACCAAGGGCACGGGCGTCGACGCCGGCGTGAAAGTCGATGTGGCCGGATTCGAGGGCGTGTTGTACGGATATTACGGCCACGGCCTCGGCACGACCGGCTTGTACGTCCTCGCCACCTCGGCGGCAGGGAGGGAGCGCAACTCGGACGGCGGCTACGCACAGCTCACCTACAAGATCGATCGCCTGAAGGTCGGCGTGAGCTACGGCATCTCCGAGCTCAAGCTCGCGAGCGACGAGCAGACGTTCGTAGTCAATCCGGTCACCTTGGCGTCGACCGGCGTCTATGCCAGCGATCTCGTCCATCGCAACGAGTCCGGCGTCTTCGGGTTGTACTACAGCCTGACCAAGAGTATGACGCTGGTGGGTGAGTACATCCACACGGAATCTCTCGCTTGGAACGGAAACATAGCCATCGAGAACGACATTGCGATCGGCGGCATTCTGTTTTTCTGAGGCTGGGATTCGGCGTACGCGGCGGCGCGATCGTTTCGCGCCGCCGCGGGTCCGATTCATCGGGCGCCGTCGATAACGGCGGCCGAGCGAGGGGAGTAAACTAAACTATTGGAACCGGTCGGCCTGAGGTGCAAGCGACGATGACCGAATCAGCGTCCGGCAGACGCTTGGCGTGTGCCGTCGTCCTGAGCGCCCTCGGGCTCGGAATCGTCGGCGCGGCGATCGCGGAGGAGGATTCCCAGCCTTCGGGCTCCGCTTGGGAGTTACTGCGCGCCAAGTACTATGGCGAAAAAACCATGGGCCTGGTCGACGAGGCTTACATGAGCCTGGAGGTTCCCAGCAATACGCCGGATCCCGCCTCGACACCGCTGACCCTGCATTTCTCGGACGACGCCGAGCGCCGAATCAAGCGCGTCAGGGTCTTCATCGACAACAATCCGTCGCCGCTGGTTGCGACCTTCGATTTCGCCCAAACGCCGATCACTGAAATCGACATGCACGTGCGCGTCGATCGATTCACGTCGGTACGCGCCGTCGCGGAGACCGCGAACGGAGGCCTCGAGATGCGCAGCGCCTGGGTGAAGGCGAGCGGCGGATGCTCCGTGCCCCCGACGGGTTCCTCGACGGGGGGCGCACTCGGGCAGATCAAATTGCGGCCGGCCGCGGACGACAAATCCCTCCTGGTCAGCATCCGCCACCCGAACAGCTCGGGCTTTCAAATCGATCCGCGCACGGGCGACCCCATTCCGGCGCACTTCATCTCGCGCATCCGCATCGACGCGGCGGGGGCCGCATTGCTCGAGGCGCAGACCGGTATTTCCGTGAGCGAGAATCCGACTTTTCGGGTCGCCTCGGACAAGCCCCTCGCGCTGCCGCTGAGCGTCGATGCGGTGGATTCGGTCACGCAAGCGCATTACACGGCCAGCACGGAGAGCTCCATACGAAGCGCGGCCGCGACGAGAACCGGCTCGACGATGAATGGCAGCGATCGTTGACGGCCGCCCGGTCCGCTCGGCGATCGCGCCGGCTCTTTGCGGATCGGTGCTGCTCGCGTGCGCAACCGGCCCGGGCGCCGTCGTTGCGGCACAAACACGGGACGGGTTCAATCTCAGCGCGCCGCAACCCGGCCTCTATGTGCATCTCGGGAAGACCCTTCCCCTGGATGCGCCGGGCCATGACGACATAGCCAACATCGGGTTCATCATCGGCAGCAAGTGCGTCGCGGTGATCGACACGGGAGGCTCGGTGCGCATCGGACGGCAATTGCGGGCGGCGATCCGGCGGCGGACTTCGCTGCCGATATGCTATGTGATCGATACGCACGTGCACGTCGATCACGTGCTCGGAAACTTTGCTTTCAAGGCCGACAAGCCCCGCATCGTGGGGCATGCTGCGCTTGCCGATGCGATGGCGCGCAATCGGCAGTACTTCATGAGCGAATACGGCGGCGACTTCGACGGAGCGCCGAGCGCCGAGCAGATCATGGGACCGGATCAAGCCGTCGACCGCGAGCTCTCGTTGGATCTTGGAGGCAGGACCCTGCGTTTGCGCGCGTGGCCGACGGCGCACACCGATTGCGATCTCACCGTGTATGACGAGCGGACCGGAACATTGTGGGCGGGTGACCTGTTGTTCCGCGAGCGTTTGCCCGCGCTGGACGGCAATCTCAAAGGATGGCTCGCGGCGATCGATGATCTATCACGGATGAAGGTAAGGTTCGTCGTTCCCGGCCACGGGAGCCTAACGTCCGATCTGGGTGGGTCGCTGGACCGGGAGCGTGAGTACCTCACCGCGCTTTACGACGGAGTACGGAGCGAACTCGCCCAGGGGCAGTCCATGCGGGACGCGATCGACAAGGTGGCGGTGGCGCAGCGGGACCGATGGGCGCTGTGGCCGGACGTGCACCCGCGCAATGTCGCGCGCGCATACGAGGAATTGCAGTGGGAGTGACGTGCGCCGCCGCGCCGCGCTGGAGTTGACCCTCGGCGCCGCCGCGGCGGCGATCGGCGGGCTGACCGGCGTACGCCCGGCGCGCTCGGCCGCCCGGGCACGCGTGCTCGTGATCGGGGGTGGATTCGCCGGAGCGGCCTGCGCCCTGCATCTGCGCGCGCTCGATCCGGAGCTCGAGGTCGAATTGATCGATCCGGACGGGGTGTACGTGACTTGCCCGATGAGCAACAGCGCCCTGGTCGGGCTGCGCACGCTCGAGACGCTGACCGTCACCCGCATCGGTCTGGAACTGCACGGCGTTCGGGTGATCCGCGGCCGCGTTGCCTCGATCGATGCTTCGCGCCGGAGTGTGCGCCTGGGCGACGGAGTCGCGCGAGGCTATGACCGCCTGGTGTTCGCGGCAGGCATCCGATTTCTATGGGGAAAGCCGCAGGGTTATACCGAGGCCGCGGCGGCGGCTCTACCGCACGCGTGGCAAGCAGGGCCGCAGACCAGAATCTTGGCGGCGCAGATCGCCGGCCTTCGCGCGGGCGGGGTGGTCGCTATCAGCGTGCCCGCAGGCCCCATGAGATGCCCGCCTGGTCCTTTCGAGCGGGCCAGTTTGATCGCGGATCTCCTGAAGCGGCGCAATCCGCGGGCCAAGGTAATCATTTTCGACGCGAACAATCACTTCCCGAAACAGGAGGTGTTTACCGATGCTTGGCGTGATCTGTGTCCGGGAATGATCGAGTGGATCCCGGTCGTCGACGGTGGCGCGATCGACCGCATCGACGTGCGCGCCATGACCTTGTACGGCTCGCGCGGCGCCGTTCGTGCCGACGTGATCAACATCATTCCTCCGCAAGCTGCGGCCCAGCTTGCGGTCGAGGCCGGTCTCGCGTCCGACCATGGATGGTGCCCGGTCGATCCGATTGGCTTTGAGTCCGCCCTCCTGCCGCACGTGCACGTGATCGGCGATGCCTGCATCGCGGACCCGATGCCGAAGGCGGCATCCTCGGCCAATGCGCAGGCGAAGCGTTGCGCGCGCGCGATCGTGCTCGCGCTGGGCGGGCGCGAGACCCCTGCACAACCTCTGGAAAGCGTCTGCTACAGCCTGTTGGCGGCCGACCGGGCGCTGTCGATCCATGCGAAGTTCGAGATCGCCGGCGGAGCCCTCAAGGCGGCCGCCGCCAATCCATCGGCTTCGGCGCCGACCGAGCCTGCACCCTCCGCCGCGGAGGCGCAAAACGCACTTGCTTGGTATGCCGGCATCGTTGCCGACTCGTTCGGCTCTTGATCGGGCGGAGCCGGCCGTGGAGCGGAACCCACGATGGGTACCAAGCCGGCGGTGCGGGGCTTCAGTGCTGCCCGTTCAATTTGCGCCAGCCGATGCGCGCGCGCTCGATGTAGTAATGCGGGCGGTCCAGAAAATACTCCAGCGAGGTTCCGCTGGAGAAGCAATAACGCGCCCCGTCGTCGGGATTGACCCAATTGATGGAGCAGTCCGCGGGGATCCTCGCGCCTACCGCCACGCCGATGGGGTCCAAATTACCGAACTCGCCCGTCATCGGCTTCAAGGGCACCACGGCCTTCCAGATCCCGCCCTTGGGGGCGGCGCTGGCGTCGGGGTCGCCGGTCGGCGTGCCAGCGGCCGCGACACAGGCCCCGATCGCGACACAGGCCCCGATACTCAGTGCGATTGCGAAACGCCCTGCACTCATGAGGTGATTTTGCCATGGGTTCGCGACTTGTAGTAGGACCCGGACGCGGTATTATCGATAGGAGTATTGCCCGACCGTTCGGGGGAATTTCCCGGCGCCGCCAGGGAGCGGCTCACACGCGCAAAGCGACCAAGAACCGCTCATGAAACACTGGATCCGGGACTCGCTGCAGCTCGCGATGTACACGACGCTCGCCGCATCGTTCGTTGCCTTGGGCGATGAGGACGATGCGCCCCGGACGGCCAGTCAATCCACCGCGCCGGCGCTCAACGCAGAACAGCAGCGCGCCGTCGAGCTGCGGATTGCGCATCCCGTCCCGGCGATGGCGCCGGAGCGTACCGATGCACTGGGCACCGTGCTCGATCGGACGGTGCTTCTGGCCGACGAAGGCGAAGCTGCCGTTGCGGCCGCACAAGAGCACGCTGCCTCGTCCGAGCTCGTCCGTCTGCACGAGCTGTACAAGGGCGGTGCGGGTGCGTCGTTGAAGATGCTCGAGACTGCTGAGGCCGAGGATGCGAAGGCCCGCGCGGATTCTCGGTTGGCTGCGGCGCGCTTCGCGCAGCATTGGGGACCCTTGGCGGCGCAGGCAGCCGAAGTTCGCCGCAAGCTCCTGGACGCCGTGGCGTCCGGACACGCGGCGCTGGTGCGCGCGGATTTGCCCGGCAGACACACTGTGGGCTCGCTACCGACCCAGGCGATGCTCGACGTGGACGGCATTCAAGTCCCGGGACGAGTACTCGGCGTGCTCGAGCAGCCGAGCGATCTGCAGAGCGCGGGCCTCCTGATCGAAGTGCAGAATCCGCCCGCGGGTCTCGCCCCCGGCGCGCGCATTCCACTGGCCTTGTTGAGCGCGCAACGGGCCGGGCTCCTGCTGCCGAACGGTGCCTTGCTGTACGGAGCGGACGGAGCGTATGTCTACAAGCAGGTCGCCCCCAAGACGCCGAATGAGAAGCTCCGATACCTGGCGGTGAAAGTGACGCCGCTGGTGCCCTACGGCGACGGATGGCTGGTGAAGGGCGTGGTCGACGATGACGATATCGTCGTCCACGGTGCCGGTGTCCTCTGGTCGCTCGAGGGCATGGGCGCCCATCCGGCTGACGACGACGACGATTAGGACGTCCGGTGCTGGCTGCCATCGTACGCGCCTCGCTAGCGCATCCCCGCATCGTGACCGCGCTCGCCTGCCTGATAGCCGCTTTGGGACTGGCGGCGCTGGTGTCCGCGCAATTCGATGTCTTTCCCGACTTCGCCCCGCCGCACGTATTGGTGCAGACCGAGGCGCCCGGCCTCGATGCGACCCAGGTCGAAGCACTGGTGACGCGTCCTCTCGAGGAGCTCCTGGCGGGGACCGAGAACGTGAAGACGGTGCGCTCCACCTCGAGCCAAGGCTTGTCGGCAATGCAAGTCGTGTTCGACCGGAGCGGCGATCCGTACCGGCAGCGGCAAGTGGTCACCGAGCGCCTGGCGGAGTTCGCCGGTTTGCTGCCCGAGGGTGTCGGCGCGCCACTCCTCTCCCCGCTCAGCTCATCCATGGAGTACCTGGTGCATTTCGGCTACACCAGCGACCGCTTGTCGCCCGTGCAGTTGCGCGACATCGTGCAATGGATCGTCAAGCCGCAAATCCTGGCCGTGCCCGGCGTTGCCCAGGCGCAGATATTCGGCGGCGAGGTGCGTGAGCGGCAGATCGCCGTGGACCCGGTCAAGCTCGCCGCTTCGGGGTTCACGCTCGACGATGTTCTGGCGACCGCCAAACGCGCCACGGCGCTGATCGGCGGCGGCTATTTCGAGACCTCCACGCAGCGCATCGTCATCCGGGCCCAAGCGCCGGCCACCACGCTCGACGCGCTCTCCGGAGCGGTGCTCGGCTCGCGCGCCGGTTTCCCGGTCCGGCTCGGCGATGTGGCGACGGTGCGCGAGGGCTCGGAGCCGCGCTTCGGCGACGCGCTGATCGGGAGCAAGCCGGGCATTCTGATCGAAACCTCGACGCAGTTCGGTGCGAACACGCTCGAGGTGACGCGCGCGCTGGAAGAGCGGCTCGACGCGATCGCTCCCGCGCTCGCCAAGGAGGGCGTCGAGTACCATCCCGCGCTGTTGCGTCCGGCCAGCTTCATCGAGAGCGCGATCGAGAAGCTGCGCAACTCCCTCGCCATCGGCGCGGTGCTGGTCGTGGCGCTGTTGCTGATCATGCTGCGCGATTGGCGCGGCGCCCTGGTGTCCTTCAGCGCCATTCCGCTCGCACTCTTGACCACCGTGTGGCTTCTCGAAGTCTTCGGGTTCTCGCTCAACACCATGACGTTGGGCGGACTGGTCGTCGCGCTCGGCGTGGTGGTCGACGATGCGGTGATCGATGTCGAGAATATTCTGCGCCGGCGCCGTCTGTCGGGACCGGACTCGAACCTCGTGCGGCTGTTTACGGGCGCATCGCTCGAGGTCAGGCGGCCGGTGTTCTATGCCACCGCCGCGGTGGCGGTCGCGTTCCTGCCGATACTCATGATGTCGGGTCTGCAGGGTGCCTTCTTCCGTCCGCTGTCGATCGCATTCCTTCTCGCCGTCGGTCTGTCGCTGCTGGTGGCGATGAGCGCGACTCCCGCCATGAGCGTGCTGGTGATGGCTCACCATGAGCCGAAGCCCGAGGCGCGGTTTCTCGAGTACTGCAAGCGCGGCCAGTTGCGGACCATCGAGTGGCTGCACGCGCGCCCCCGCTTGGCGGTCGCCATCCTCGCGACCACCGGAATGGCCGGCGTCGTGTGTCTGCCGCTGCTCGGTGCCCGGCTCCTGCCGGATTTTCGCGAAAACTATCTCATCGCCCATGCATCGCTCCGTCCGGGCATATCGCTCTCGGAGACCTCCCGGGTGGGCGAGCAGATCTCCAAGGGGCTCATGGCCATCCCCGGCGTCAAAAGCGTCGCGGAGCAAATCGGGCGCGCGGAGAACGGCCAGGACCCGGATGCGCCCAACAAGAGCGAATTCGAAGTGCAGATCGATCCCCGAACGGGCCATAGCGCGACCGAGATCGACGCCGCCATCCGCGATGTCTTCGACGACTATCCGAACCAGCTGGTGGAAATCTACTCGGTGCTCGCGGAGCGTATCGGCGAGACGCTGTCCGGGGAGTCTGCTCCATTCACGATCAGCGTCATGGGTTCGGATCTGGACGTCGACGACCGGGTTGGCGCCCAAATCGTCGATGTCCTGCACCACCTTCCCGAGAGCGGCAACGTCCGGCTCACCGTGCCCCCGCGCGAAGTGGAGATGCACTTGGAGCTCGAGCCGGACAAGCTGGCGATTTACGGGCTGCAGGCGGCTGATGTGCTGCAAACCGTCAACGCGGCCTACCATGGCACCGTCGCCGCGCAGCTCAACCAGGCGGACCGCAGCGTCCCGGTGGCGGTGCGCATCGCGGGCGCTGGCGCCGATCCGCAAGCCGTGGGCGCCTTGCTGCTGCGGGGACGCGATGGCGCGCTGACGCCGCTGTCCTCGGTTGCAAAGATTACAATGGAGCTCGCCCGCAGCCTCGTCGATCACCAGGACGGTTTGCGCCGGCAGATCGTGGTAGCAACGCCCCGAGGGGCGGACCAAGCCGGGTTTGCGGCGGCCGCCCGCAAGGCGATCGCGGCGAAGGTCCCGCTGCCCGCGGGGGTTTATCTGCGCTACGGGGGGGCGGCCGAAGCGCAGGCCTCGGCGGCGAGGGAGCTCCTCCTGCATTCGGCCGCGGCATTCGTGTTGATCGTATTGCTGCTCGC
This sequence comes from Steroidobacteraceae bacterium, assembly GCA_050012315.1. Lineage (GTDB taxonomy): Bacteria > Pseudomonadota > Gammaproteobacteria > Steroidobacterales > Steroidobacteraceae > Bog-1198. Next base: position 32,312 of record JBEKHK010000002.1, read on the forward strand.
ATTGGCGTTCGGCTCCTCGCGTCATGTGCTGCTGGTGCTCGTGGCGCTGCCGAGCACCCTGATCGGCGGCGTGGCGGCCGTCGCCCTCACCGGAGGTACGCTCACGCTGGGCGCCATGGTGGGGTTCGTCGCGCTGTTCGGAATGGCCGCGCGCAATACCATATTGCTGATCTCTCACTATGATCACTTGGTGGCCGAGGAGCATCAGGCATGGAACATCCAGACCTCGAAGCGAGGGGCGGAGGAGCGCCTGACCCCGGTGCTGCTGACGGCGCTCCTCACGGGACTCGCTCTGCTGCCGGTCGCGCTGCAGCTGCACGAGCCCGGACATGAAATCGAAGGCCCCATGGCGGTCGTTATCCTGGGCGGCCTGGTATCCTCCACACTCGTGAGCTTGCTGCTGATTCCGCCGCTGGCGGCACGCTGGCTGAGACCATCCGCGAATCCATTGTTCCATCGGGAATCGACAGGAGAAAGTCCATGAAAATAATACGTGCGATCGCATTGACGATGACCGTTCTCGCCTCCGGCTACGCCGTCGCGGCTGCGCCGATACTGCATGTCACTCAGACGATTGAAATCAACGCCCCCGTCCACAAGGTCTGGAAGGCGGTGGAGAGCTTCGATGCCTTGAACACCTGGCATCCGGCCGTCGCCAAAGACGAGATCGTCGAGGGGACCAACGACACTGCCGGAGCCGTGCGGCTTCTCACCTTGAAGGACGGCGGCACCATCAAGGAAAAACTGCTGGCGTTCGAGCCGAAGGCGCACAAGTTCCGTTATGCGATTGTCGAAGGAGTGCTGCCGGTCAGCGGCTATACCTCGACATTGACCGTCGCCTCCGCCGGCAAGGGCAAGAGCACCGTTACCTGGTCGGGGCACTTCCGCCGCAAGGACACGGGCCCCAATCCGGCCGACAACGCGAACGACAAGACCGCGACCGATACCATCACGGGCGTCTATCAAGGCGGACTTCAGAATCTGAAGAAGATTCTCGAAGGGGGCTAGCGCTGGAGGGTGGAACGTAGGAGCCGCCATCGCACCATGAGCGTTCTCGATCGCTTTCATCCCGCCGTTACCGCGTGGTTCATGCGGAGCTTCGATGCGCCCACGCCGGCGCAGGTGCAGGCTTGGCCGGCGATCCAATCGGGACAGGACGTGCTGGTGGCGGCTCCCACGGGTTCCGGGAAGACGTTTGCGGCCTTCCTCGCGTCGATCGATCAGCTCGTCAGGGAGGGGCTGGCGGGCGGGTTGCCGGATGAGACACGGATCGTCTATGTCTCCCCGCTCAAGGCGCTATCCAACGACATCCACCGCAATTTGGAGGCGCCGCTTCAGGGCATCGGCGAGGAACTCGCGGCGATGGGCCTTCCCGAGGTGCCCATTCGATCGGTGGTGCGCACGGGGGACACGCCGCAGATAGAGCGCGCCCGAATGCGGCGTACGGCGCCGCATATCGTGGTGACGACGCCCGAGTCGCTGTACATCCTGCTCACCTCGGAATCCGGCCGTGCGATGCTCTCGACTTGCCGCACCGTGATCGTGGATGAAATTCATGCGATCGCCGGCAACAAGCGCGGGGCGCATTTGGCGTTGTCGCTCGAGCGGCTGCAGGCGCTGGTCTCGCGCCCGCTGGTGCGGATCGGCTTGTCGGCGACGCAAAAGCCGATCGAGGAAGTCGCACGATTTCTGACCGGCGTGCGGCGCGGCCGCGCGGCGTCCGCCTCGGCGGGGGCGCCGCAGGAACGGCCCTGCGCCATCGTCGACGCCGGGCACACACGGCGCCGGGATCTGGCTCTGGAGCTGCCGCCGGTGCCGCTCGAAGCGGTCATGTCGGGCGAGGCGTGGACACAGGTCTATGATCGGCTGGCAGAGCTCGTGCGCGAGCATCGAATCACGCTGGTCTTCGTGAACACTCGCCGGCTCGCCGAGCGCGTGGCGCGACATCTGTCGGAGCGCATCGGCGAAGAGTTCGTCACCGCGCACCATGGCAGTCTCGCGCGCGATCGGCGCCTCGATGCGGAGCAACGCTTGAAGCGCGGCGAGTTGAAGGCACTGGTCGCAACGGCCTCCTTGGAGCTCGGCATCGACATCGGCGACGTGGATCTGGTCTGCCAGATCGGATCGACGCGATCCATCAATGCCTTCCTGCAGCGCGTCGGGCGTGCGGGGCATTCGGTCGGCGGGATCTCCAAAGGCCGCTTGTTTCCTCTATCGCGCGACGAGCTCGTCGAGTGCACCGCGCTGCTCGATGCGGTGAGACGGGGCGAGCTGGACCGTGTGGAAGTGCCGCAGAACTTGCTCGACGTGCTGACCCAGCAGATTGCCGCCGAGGTATCGTCGCAGGAGTGGAACGAGGACGCCTTGTTCGACCTGGTGCGCGGCGCATACGGCTATCGCGAATTGCAGCGCGGGGATTTCGACCAATGCGTCGCCATGCTGTCCGAGGGCTTCAGCACGCGCCGCGGGCGTCATGGGGCGCTGATTCATCGCGACGCGGTGAACAAACGGGTGCGGCCTCGCCGCGGCGGGCGCCTGACTGCGATCACATCGGGCGGGGCGATTCCGGACAACGCGGATTACCGCGTCATGCTCGAGCCGGAATCGCAGCTCGTCGGGACCGTGAACGAGGACTTCGCCGTCGAAAGTTTGCAAGGCGATATTTTTCAGCTCGGCAACACCTCGTATCGGATACTGCGGGTCGAGCGTGGGACGGTGCGCGTGGAAGACGCGCACGGCGAGCCGCCGTCGATTCCGTTCTGGCTGGGTGAGGCGCCGGGCCGCAGCGACGAGCTGTCGTTCGCCGTCTCGCGGCTCCGACAGGATGTCGAAGAGCGCCTCATCGGGACGGGTGTGAGCTCGGGCGCAGGCGCGGGCCCGAGCGCCGGCGCAGGCCCGAGCGCGGGCGCAGGTTCGGGCGCCGCCGGCCTGCGATCGGCATCCGAGTGGGTGGCGCAAACGATCGGCATCGACGCGGTTGCGACATCGCAGCTGATCGAGTATCTCGCCGCCGGGCGAGCCGCGCTCGGTACTCTGCCGAAGCTCGACACGATCGTGTTCGAGCGCTTCTTCGATGAGTCGGGCGGCATGCAATTGGTGATCCATTCACCCTACGGGAGCCGGGTGAATCGGGCGTGGGGCCTCGCGCTGCGCAAGCGATTTTGCCGCACTTTCAACTTCGAGCTGCAGGCGGCGGCCACGGAGGATCAAATCATCCTGTCGCTCACGCACGCGCACAGCTTCGAGCTCGCGGAGGTGTCCCGATATTTGAATTCGAAGACGGCCCGGCACGTACTCGTGCAGGCGCTCTGCGCCGCACCGATGTTCGAGGTGCGCTGGCGCTGGGATGCGGGAATAGCCCTCGCGCTGCCGCGCTTTCGCGGCGGCAAGAAGATACCGCCGCAGATCGCGCGCATGAATGCCGAGGATCTTCTGGCCTCGGTTTTTCCGGATCAGGTCGCTTGCGCCGAGAATCTGCCGGGAGAGATCGAAGTGCCGGATCATCCGCTGGTGCGGCAGACCATCCGTGATTGTCTCGAGGATGCCATGAACGTCCATGCGTTCGAGGCGCTGTTGCGCGGACTGGAAAGCGGGGCGGTACGGGTCGTCGCCCGGGATTTGACCGAGCCGTCGCCGCTGGCGCTCGAAGCGCTGACCGCGCGTCCCTACGCCTATCTCGACGACGCGCCGCTGGAGGAGCGGCGCACCCAAGCGGTCATGAGCCGCCGGTGGATCGACCCCGCCTCCGCTCAAGATCTCGGGCGCCTGGACGGCGAGGCCATTGCCCGGGTGCGTGAAGAGGCGTGGCCGGATGCCGCGACGGCGGACGAGCTTCACGATGCCCTGCTATGGCTCGCGTTCCTAACGGACGGGGAGCTGCACGCGAATTCCGCATGGCCTGCGCTCATGAGCGAGCTTGCCGCGCAGGGTCGCGTCGCCCGGATCGGCGCACCGGACGGGAGACAGTTGTGGATCGCCGTGGAACGGCGGTCGCTGTTCGAACCGCAGCTGCCGGCGAGCGAGGAGGCCATGACCGAGATCGTGCGTGGCCGGCTGGAGGGCTCGGGGCCGATCACGCCGCGCGCGATTGCGGAGTCGGCCGGCCTGCCGCTCGCCTCGATCCGTGCGGCGCTCGCGGCGCTGGAGCGCGAAGGGTTCGCGCTGCGCGGCCAATTCACGCCGGGCGGCGACGAGGAGGAGTGGTGCGAGCGCCGCCTGCTCGCGCGCATTCACCGCTATACGGTCAAGCGTCTGCGCGCGGAAATCGAGCCGGTCGCCGCGCGCGACTTCGTGCGATTTCTGTTCGAATGGCAGCGGGTGCTGCCGGATGCCCGCATGCAGGGTCCGGATGCACTGGCGGCGGTGCTGGCGCAGCTCGAGGGATTCGAAGCTCCGGCGAGCGCCTGGGAAACCGACATTCTCCCGTCCCGAATCTCCGAATACGAACCCGAGTGGCTCGATGAGCATTGCCGCGCCGGCCGATTCGTGTGGATTCGGCTCGCCGCCCGCACGCCTGATTCGGAGCGAGGGGCGGCCCCGGTGCGCTCGACGCCGATCACCCTGCTGGCGCGGCGAGAGCTGAGGTGCTGGTCGGCGCTTACCGAGGGACCGGACCCCGCTCAGCTGACCTCGCGGGCCCGTGCGGTCCTGGAATTCATCCAAACGCACGGGGCATCCTTCTTCGACGAAATCGCGGACAGCGCCGGGATGCTTCCCTCGGAGGTCGAGGACGCGCTCGCCGAGCTCGTGGCGCTCGGAATGGTGAATTCGGACAGTTTCGGCGGCCTGCGCGCGCTGCTCGTGCCGAGCAGCCAACGCGGCCGATCTCACGGCCGCGGCGGCCGCCGCCGTCGATCCCTGGCGCTGTTCGCCATGGCCGATGCGGGCCGATGGGCGATCGTACGCCGCCCGGCGAAGGTGTCCGGTTCGGGCACGACGGATCCGGAAGCGGTCGAGCACGTCGTGAGAACGCTGCTCAAGCGCTGGGGGGTCATCTTCTGGAAGCTTCTGGCGCGTGAGGCGGAGTGGCTGCCGCCCTGGCGCGAGATCCTGATGTGCTGCCGCCGCTTGGAGGCGCGCGGCGAGCTTCGAGGCGGCCGTTTCATCGCAGGCTTCTCGGGAGAGCAATATGCGCTGCCGGAGGCCGTGGCGCCGCTGCGCGAGGCGAGACGGCGGTCGCGGAGCGGGCAGCTGGTGTCGTTGTCCGGAGCCGACCCCCTCAATTTGCTCGGCATCATCACCCCCGGGGTGAGACTGCCGTCGCTCGCCGGCAATCGCCTCCTGTATCGCGATGGCGTGCCCATCGCCACCTACGCGGCGGGGGAAGTCCGGTTCTTGGAGAGTCTCGACCCGAAACAGGAGTGGGAGACGCGCAATGCGGTACTCCGTCGGCACGTGCCGGCCGCGCTCTTGCCGCTGGACGAGCCGTCGGCAGGCGACACGGTCTAGGCAGGCTTCGAGCGCACGCAAGCACCTTGTTGCCGAGCGCGCGGTAGGGGATTCGTCGTGTGCTGAACTGCCACCGTCGGAGGTGGTCCGAAGGGGCGGGGGTGTGTTTACGCGCGTTGTTGCGCGAGGCGGCCGGGCGAGGGAAGCTCGAAAGCGCTTATCGGGCTTCCTGCCGCATGGACTTCTACGGACTTCGAGCCGGAGCAGCAAACTGCCCACCAGCTATAGTCGCTCGCCCCGGAACGCGGCGTCAAGCACACAATCTGGCGAGTATTGCGAGTTTCCCGGGCATTGGCGGGAATCCGCGGGTCATGCGCGGGTCTCGCCCGGGTCTCACGCGGGAAGGGGCGCCGCCCGCCGAAATTGTCTAGAATCGGCGGCGATTTCCTTCCATACCGGGCGAACGTGGAGCTTATCGATGAAGTCATTCGTGTCGATGGTGGCAACCTTCTCTTTGATTTCGAGCGTTTTGGGGGCGACTTCTCTCGCTCGCGCCGCGACCCCGCAGTCCTCGCCCGCACCCGCCGCACCCGCCGCAGCCCCCACGGCCCCGAAGTGGGTCGAAGGAAGAAACTACTTTCTGATCGTTCCGGCGCGTCCCACCGGATTGCCGGCCGGAAAGGTCCAGGTTACGGAGGTGTTCTCTTATGCCTGCCCGGCGTGCAATCAATTTCAGCCGCACATGCGCAAGCTGGAGCACAGCGTGCCCTCCAACGTCGTCATCAATTTTGTGCCGGCGTCGTTCAATCCCGCCGAGGACTGGCCGATGTTCCAGCTCGCGTACGTGACGGCGCAAACGCTCGGCATCGCCGACAAAACCCATGACGCCATGTTCGATGCCGTGTGGACCACGGGCGAGCTCTCGACCACGGACCCGTCGACCGCCAGCGGCCTCAAGACGCATATGCCGACGATCGAGGATGCCGCGCGCTTCTATGAGAAACACACGGGAGTTCCGCCCGCCAAGTTCGTGGCCACGTCGAAGTCGTTCGGCGTCGATAGCCAGATTCGTGTCGACGAGGAGGCCATCAAGCAGTTCGGCGTCGATCGGACCCCGACCATCGTGGTGAACGGCAAGTATCGACTGCAGGTGGAGTCCGCCGGCGGCGCCGACAGCCTCATCGAGCTGGTCAATTGGCTCGTGGCGAAAGAGAGCAAGTAGCGCCTCGGCGCTCGGTGCGGACGAGTTCCGCAGGATGAGCGAAGCGGCGCTTCTGTGGGGAGTTCTGGTGAGCTCCATCGGCGTGGGCTTTTGCATCTACGGCAAGCGACAGCAAGCGCCCATCCCACTGCTCTGCGGGATCGGGCTGGTCGTCTATCCTTATTTCGTTCCGAACGTCGCCGCGCTGATCGCGATTGGAATCGTGCTGTGCGCGATCCCTTATTTCTTCAGAAGGTGACTGCGGTAGCGATGCAAGATCTTATCCAGCGCCTGACCTTTCTTGACGCGCCGCATGGAATCATCGATGGATGGAGTACGATTCCTTGATCAACGAAAATCCCCCGAGGCGCCGCCGTGCACTGTGGATCGCGCTGATCGCATTGGCCGTCGTGGTGGTCGCGATCATCGTTTATCGATCGGTCACATTCGTGACGCAGCCGCCGCCGCGGCACGGACGTTTTCGCGTTGGCGGCGACCAGCCCGTGGGTGTCGCAAGGATCGCGCGGGGCGACATTCGTCTGACCCTGCGCGCGCTCGGCGCGGTGACGCCGTTGGCGACGGTCACCGTGACCACGCAGATCAATGGTTACTTGATGAGCGTCGGTTTCAAAGAGGGACAGCTCGTTCACAAGGGCCAGTTATTGGCGCAGATCGATCCACGTCCCTATGAAGTCGCATTGGAACAGGACAAAGCGCAGCTGGCGCGCGACGAGGCGACCTTGAAGCAGGCGCAGATGGACCTCACCCGCTACGAGACGCTGTCGCAGCAGCAGTCGATCGCGCGGCAGACGTACGAGGACCAGGTGTGGACGGTCAAGCAGGATCAGGGCACCGTCGACTACGACAAGGGCCTGATCAAGGCGCAGGAGCTCAACCTGACCTATTGCCGCATCGTCGCGCCGACCGACGGTCGGGTGGGGCTCCGGCAAATCGATCCGGGCAACTATGTGCAGACCAGCTCGACCGCCGGAATCGTGGTGCTCACCAAGTTGAATCCCACGACGGTGGAATTCGCGGTGCCCGAGGACAGCCTGCCGCAGATCATGGCGCGAGTCCGCGCCGGCGCGGTTCTGCCCGTGACCGCCTTCGACCGCGCCAACGTCACGCAGCTCGCGACCGGGCAACTGGCCGCCACCGATACGGAGGTCAACACGACGACCGGCACGGTGATGCTGCGAGCCAATTTCGACAATTCCAACGAGGCGCTTTTCCCGAGTCAGTTCGTCAATGTGGTCATGCTGCTGGATACCTTGAAAGATGCGGTGACGGTGCCGGTGCGCGCCGTTCAGCGTGGGGCGCCCGGAAATTACGTGTACCTGGTGGGGGATGACGACACCGTCTCGGTTCACCCCGTCACCCTCGGCCCGCAAGACGGCGATTTCTACGCGGTGACGGCCGGTTTGTCGCCCGGCGATCGAGTGGTCACCGACGGCGCGGACCGCTTGCGTGACGGCGCCAAGGTGAGCATTCCCGATACCACGCAGGCGCCGCCGGCGGCCGGCGAGGGCCGCCGCGGACCCAACGGCCACCGCTTCGGCAATGGTCAGAACGGAGATCGCGGCGGATCGGGCAACCACGGGAATTGGCAGCATCATAGGCACCCGCAGCAGGACGATTCGGGCCAGACGCCGGATCATTCGACGGACCAGCCGCATCAGAGGCAACGGCCGAGCTCCGACGGCCCACCGGCCGGCGGCTCGCCTCCGAGCGGCAATTAGAGCCCCACGGCGATGAACCCGTCCAGGGCTTTCATCAACCTGCCGGTTGCGACCTCGTTGCTGATGGTCGCGATCCTGTTGAGCGGCCTGTTCGCGTTCAAGTTCTTGCCGCTGTCCTCCCTGCCCGAGGTCGATTATCCCACCATCCAGGTGCAGACTTTTTATCCGGGCGCGAGCCCGGAGGTCATGACCTCGTCGGTCACCGCACCTCTGGAACGCCAGTTCGGGCAAATGCCCGGCCTCAACCAAATGACCTCGGCGAGCTCGGGCGGCGCGTCCGTCGTGACGCTCCAATTCAGCCTCGATCTCGGCCTCGACGTGGCCGAGCAGGAGGTGCAGGCGGCCATCAACGCGGCGGGCAACGTACTTCCCAACGACCTTCCGACGCCTCCGACCTACGCCAAATTCAATCCGGCCGACGCGCCCATCATGACCCTCGCGGTCACATCGAAGACGCTCAAGCTCACCGACGTCGAGGATTTGAGCTTCACGCGCCTCGCGCAGAAGATCTCGCAGCTGCCCGGCGTGGGCGTGGTGAGCATATCGGGCGGCCAGCGACCGGCCGTACGGATTCAATTCAATCCGCGCGCGCTCGCGAAGTACGGGCTCAACATCGACGACCTGCGCACCACGATCGGCAACGCGAACAGCAACTCGCCGAAGGGCAGTTTCGACGGACCGTCGCAGGCCTCATCGATCAATGCCAACGATCAGATTACCGACATCGACGACTACCGCAATATCATCGTGGCCTACAGCAACGGCTCGCCGGTGCACATGTCGGACGTGGCGAATGTGGTCGTCGCGCCTGAGAACACCAAGCTCGCGGCCTGGGCGAATACCACGCCGTCCCTGATCCTGAACATTCAGCGCCAGCCCGGCGCCAACGTGATTCAGGTGGCGAACGCGGTCAAGCGGCTGCTTCCCACGGTCAAGGCGGACATGCCGCCGGCCCTCGACATCAGCATTTTGAGCGACCGGACCGAGACCATCCGCGCATCGGTGTCGGATGTCGAATTCGAGCTGGTCCTCGCCGTGATTCTGGTCGTGTTGGTGATATTCGTGTTCCTGCGCAATGCGCCGGCCACCATCATCCCGAGCTTGTCGGTGCCGCTATCGCTGGTCGGAACGTTCGGCGCCATGTATCTGCTCAACTACAGCCTGGACAACCTCTCGTTGATGGCGCTCACCATCTCCACGGGCTTCGTGGTGGACGATGCCATCGTGATGATCGAGAACATCGCCCGCTACGTCGAAATGGGCGAGTCGCCCATGGCGGCCGCGCTCAAGGGCTCGAAGCAGATCGGCTTCACCATCATCTCGCTCACTGTCTCGTTGATAGCCGCGCTGATACCGCTGCTGTTCATGGGAGAGGTCGTCGGCCGGCTGTTCCACGAGTTCGCCATCACGCTCGCGGTGACCATCGTGATCTCCGCCGCGGTGTCGCTCACGCTGGTGCCGATGCTGTGTGCGCGCTTGCTGCATCACCGGGCCAGCTCGACCAGAAGCGCATGGGATCTAAAGGCCGAGCGCGGTTTTCAATGGATCATCGACCGCTATCACCGCGGCCTCGAATGGGTTCTCGATCATGAGACGTTCACCCTGGGCGTGGCGGGCATCACCCTGGTGGTGACGCTGCTCCTCTACATATTCATCCCCAAGGGGTTCTTTCCCGTGCAGGACACGGGCGAGATCCAGGGCATCTCCGAGGCGGCCGAATCCATATCCTACGAAGCCATGGCGGAGCGGCAACAGGTGCTGGCCGCCGCCATTCTCAAGGATCCGGACGTTCAATCCCTGAGCTCGTTCATCGGCGTCGACGGCGCGAATACCACCCTCAACAGCGGACGTTTTTTGATCAACTTGAAGCCGCACGATGAGCGCCACGCCACGGCGAGCGAGATCATCCGGCGGCTCAAGCAGGAGACCGCGGGCGTGGTCGGCATCACGCTGTACATGCAGCCCTTGCAGGACATCACCATCGACTCGGCGGTCAGCCGCACCCAATATCAGTTCGTGGTCGAGAGCACCGACAACAACGATTTTGCGACCTGGGTTCCGCCGCTCATGCAGAAGCTGAAGCAGTTGCCGCAGCTCGCCGACGTTGCGAGCGATATGGAACAGCAGGGTACCGCGACCGATCTCGTCATCGACCGTTCTACCGCCGCGCGTTTCGGCATCACCCCCGCGACCGTGGACAACGTGCTCTACGATTCCTACGGCCAACGCATCGTCTCGACCATCTACACGCAGTCCAACCAGTACCGGGTGATCCTGGAGGCGGATCCGTCGATTCAACGCTCGTTGGCCGGCCTATCCGAGCTTTATCTGCCCTCATCCGTTTCGTCGACCAACGGACAGGTGCCTTTGTCGGCGATCGTGAGCGTCAACCAGCGCGCCGGACCGCTGCAGATCACGCACCTCGGACAGTTCCCGGCGACCACCATTTCCTTCAATCTGTCGCCGGGGTCTTCGCTCGGCGCCGCCGTCGATGCCATCCACAAGGCGGAGCAGGACATTCACTTGCCGGCTAAATTCGTGACCGCATTCCAGGGCACGGCAGCGGCCTTTCAACACGTCCTGACCAACCAGGCGCTCCTGCTGCTCGCGTCCATCGTCACCATGTACATCGTGCTGGGCGTCCTCTACGAGAGTTTCATCCATCCGATCACCATTCTGTCGACGCTCCCCTCGGCGGGCATCGGCGCCATGCTGGCGTTGATCATCGCCGGCGACGATCTCGATGTGCTCGGCATCATCGGCATCATCCTGCTGATCGGCATCGTCAAGAAAAACGCCATCATGATGATCGATTTCGCCCTGGATGCGCAGCGCAAGGAGGGGCTCGCGCCGCGCGAGGCGATCACCCGGGCCTCGCTCCTGCGATTCCGGCCGATTCTCATGACCACGATGGCGGCGCTGCTCGGCGCACTGCCGCTGATGCTGAGCTACGGCGCGGGATCCGAACTCAGGCGCCCCTTGGGCATCGCAATCGTGGGCGGATTGATCATGAGCCAGCTGCTCACGCTGTTCACGACGCCGGTCATCTACCTGGCCTTCGACCGCGTCGCGGCGCGCGTGCGCCGGCGCCGGGCGGGCGCGGATCCCGCGCCGGTATGAATCTCTCGCATCCCTTCATTCAGCGCCCGGTGGCCACCACCCTGCTGACCGTCGGGGTGGTCCTCGCGGGCGCGTTCGCCTATCTCAAGCTGCCGGTGTCGCCGCTCCCCCAAGTCGACTATCCGACCATCTCGGTATCGGCGTCTCTCCCGGGCGCCGATCCCGAGACGGTGTCGACCAGCGTAGCCGAACCGCTGGAGCGCTACTTGGGACAAATCGCCGATGTCACCGAGATCACCTCGCAGAGTTCCAGCGGACAGACGCGCATCACGCTGCAGTTCGACTTGGACCGCGACATCAACGGCGCGGCGCGCGACGTGCAGGCGGCGATCAACGCGGCCTCGGCCGACGTATCGACCAGCCTGTCGAGCAATCCAAGCTACCGCAAGGTGAATCCCGCCGATGCGCCGCTGATGATCATCGCGCTCACCTCGAAGACGCTGACTCGAGGTCAGCTGTACGATGCCGCGAGCAACGTGCTGCAGCAGCGGCTGTCGCAGCTCGACGGCATCGGACAGGTGTCGATCGGCGGCGCGACGCTGCCGGCGGTGCGTGTCGAGCTCAATCCTACCGCCTTGTTCCACTACGGCATCGGACTCGAGGACGTGCGCGCGGCGCTGGCATCGGCGAACGCCAACAGCCCCAAGGGCGCAATCGAGGACGGCGCCCGCCGCTTTCAGCTCTACACCAACGATCAGGCCACCCACGCGAGCGAGTACCGCCCGCTGATCGTGGCCTATCGCAACGGCTCGGCGGTGCTGCTTTCCGACGTGGCGGACGTCGAGGATTCGGTACAGGATCTGCGCAACGAAGGGCGCGCCGACGGCGTGCCGTCGGTACTCGTCATCCTGTCGCGCCAACCGGGCGCCAATATCATCGATACGGTCGACCAGGTAAAGGCGGAGCTTCCGCAGCTGCAAGCCGCGCTCCCGAGCGATGTGAATCTGACCATCGTGTCCGACCGAAGCGCGACCATTCGAGCTTCCCTGCACGACACGAAGTGGACGCTGGTTCTGGCGGTGGCGCTGGTGACCTTCGTGGTGTTCCTGGCGCTCGGCGACGTGCGCGCCGCGCTCGTGCCCGCGGTGGTCGTGCCCGTGTCGCTGATCGGCACCTTCAGCGGCATGTATCTCCTCGGCTTCAGTCTCGACAACCTGTCGTTGATGGCGCTCACCATCGCGACCGGTTTCGTGGTGGATGATGCCATCGTGGTGCTCGAGAACATCTCGCGGCACGTCGAGAATGGAATGCCGCGACGCGAGGCTGCGCTGCGCGGCGCCAAAGAGGTGGGCTTCACCGTCATATCGATCAGCGTCTCGCTGGTGGCGGTGTTCATTCCGATCTTGTTGATGGGCGGCATCGTCGGGCGGCTGTTCCGGGAATTCACGGCCACCTTGTCGCTCGCCATCGTGATCTCCATGGTGATCTCGCTCACCACGACGCCGATGATGTGCGCCCTGATCCTGCGACTGCCGGACCGCGCGCACCGACCCCATCGATTGAGCCTGCTCGATCGCTCGGTCGCCGTCTACGAACGCACCCTCGCCTGGTCGCTCAGGCATGGGCGGCTGGTGATGCTGGGACTGTTGATCACCATCCTGCTCAACGTGCTGTTGTTCACCGTGATTCCCAAGGGCTTCTTTCCGCAGGAGGACACCGGGCTGATCACGGGCGGCATCGTCGCGGACCAGAGCATTTCCTTTCAATCGATGAAGGACAAGCTGGTTCAGCTGATGAACATCGTACAGGCGGATCCGGCCGTGCAGAGCGTCGCCGGATACACGGGGGCGGGCAGCGGCGGCGGCAACTCACAGACCAATACGGGCTCCGTGTACGTCCTGTTGAAACCGCTGTCGGTGCGCAAGATATCGTCGGACGAGGTGATCGCGCGTCTGCGTACCAAGCTCGCCCAGGTGGCCGGTGGAAGGCTGTTCCTGCAGACCGTTCAGGACATCCGCATAGGCGCCCGGCAATCCAATGCGGAATACCAGTTCACCTTGCAGGCCGACAGCGTGTCGGATCTGTACACCTGGGGTCCGAAGCTCCTTGCGGCGCTGCAAACCAGCCCGGTGATCGCGGACGTGAATTCGGATCAGCAACAAAAGGGGCTGGAGACGGATGTGAGCTACGATCGCATCACGGCGGCGCGGCTCGGCCTGACGGTGGGGCAATTGGACAGCACGCTGTACGATGCGTTCGGGCAGCGGCAGGTGTCGACCATTTACAACGCTCTCAACCAGTATCACGTGGTGATGGAGGTCGCGCCGCGCTACTGGCAGAGTCCGGCGATGCTCGAGGACATGTACGTGAGTACCTCCGGCGGCACGGCGAGCGGCACGCAAACCACCAACTCGCTGACGACCACGGCCGGCAGCAGCTCGGCGGGCGCGAGCGCCGGCGGCGGCGGCGGCGCCGGATCCGGCTCCACGACCGGCGTGACCGGCGGAGTACCCGGTACGGGTTCCGCCGTGGTGAGCTCGCCCATCGTCGGCGCGAGCGGGTCGCCTTCGACGGCCGGCACATCGAGCGCGGGCGCCAGCAATTCGGTTCAGAATGCGTTGACCAATGCCATCGCCAATACCGGCCGGGGCGCGGTCTCGAGCGGTGCCGCGGTGAGCGCCAGCGTCGAGACGATGGTCCCGCTGGCGGCGGTCAGCCATCATTCGGCGGGCACCACCCGGCTGTCGGTGAATCATCACGGATTGTTCGCCTCCACGACGATCTCCTTCAATCTCCAACCCGGCATGTCGCTCTCCGACGCCACGCGTGCCGTAACGCAGGCCATGGAGGAGATCCATCTGCCGACCTCGATCCATGGAATATTCGCGGGCACGGCCGGCACCTTCCAGCAATCTCTGTCGACCGAGCCGTTGCTCATTGCCGCGGCGCTGCTCGCGGTGTATATCGTGCTCGGCGTACTCTACGAGAGCTATATTCATCCGATCACCATCATCTCGACGCTGCCGTCGGCGGGCGTGGGCGCGGTGCTTGCGCTCATGGTATGGCACACGGAGTTCAGCATCATCGCCTTGATCGGCGTGATACTGCTGATCGGCATCGTGAAGAAGAACGCCATCATGATGATCGACTTCGCCATTCACGCCGAGCGCACGGAGGGGCTCCCGCCGCGCGAGGCCATCTACCAGGCCTGTTTGCTGCGATTCCGTCCGATCATGATGACGACGCTGGCCGCCCTGCTCGGCGCGATTCCGCTCGCCTTCAGCTACGGAAACGGCGGCGAGCTGCGCAGGCCGCTGGGAATCTCCATCGTCGGAGGCCTGATCGTCAGCCAAGTGTTGACGCTCTATACCACCCCGGTTCTTTATGTGTACCTGGACCGCTTTCAGAGCTGGATCAAGCGCCGCTGGCCGCGGCGCTGGTCCGACGCCGGAGCGGCGGAGGCAGTCGGATGAGTTGTCGAGCTTGTGCTTTGAGGCGGCCGGCCGGGGGATGGACCGGAGCCGCGGCCATTTGCGCCGCCGTTGCCGCCGCGGCGGCGCTGTCCGCGTGCGCCGTCGGTCCGAACTATCATCGCCCGTCTGCACCGGTTCCGAGCGCCTACAAGGAATTGCCGCCCGGCTGGAAAGTAAGCACTCCGAGCGACGAGCGCGACCGCGGGGAGTGGTGGGCGCTATTCAACGATCCCGAGCTCAACGAGCTCGAGCGGCAAGTAAATATCTCCAATCAGAACGTGAAGCAATACGAGGCCGAATATCGTCAGGCCGTTGCCATGCTCAAGGAGGCCGAGGCGCAGCTCTATCCCACCGTGGCGGTGAGCTTCGGCGGCCAGCGCGGCGGCGGGGGCGGCGGCACGGCGGCCGTGTCGAGCGCGGTCGGCAGCGGCACCGGCGGGAGCACTCATACCGAGTTCACCCTCGAGAGCCTCCTGACCTGGCAACCCGACATCTGGGGGACCATCCGGCGCGAGGTCGAGAGCCGCAAAGCCGGCGTCCAGGTGAGCAAGGCGAATATCGCCAATGCCCAGCTGTCGGCGCAGGCGACATTGGCCGCCGACTACTTCGATCTGCGGTCGGCCGATTCGCTGCGCAAGCTCCTCGCGCAGGCGGTTTCCCTGAATCAGCGCGCGCTCGAGATCACGCAGAACATGTTCAAGTCCGGCACGGCCACCAACGGCGATGTGGCCGCCGCGCAAGCGGCGCTCGAGGCCGCGCAGGCGCAGCTCGTGGCCGTGGATCAAGAGCGCGGTACCTTCGAGCACGCCATCGCCATGCTGACGGGACACTTGCCATCCGAGCTGTCCATCCCGGAAGCGCCGCTCACCGCCACCGTGCCGGAGGTGCCGGTGTCGCTGCCGTCCGAGCTGCTGGAGCGCAACCCGAGCATCGCCGCCGCCGAGCGCCAGATGAAGCAAGAGAATGCGCTCATCGGCGTCGCGATCGGCGCTTACTTTCCCACCATCAGCCTGACGGGGCTCGGTGGCTTCGCGGGCAACCCCTTGTCGACCTTGGTCAATCAGTCGAACCGCATCTGGTCGGTCGGCGGAACCGCGAGCGACACGCTGTTTCAAGGCGGGTCGCAGGTGGCCGCGGTGGCGAACGCGCGCGCGACCTACGATCAATATGTGGCAAACTACCGCCAGACGGTTCTTACCACGTTCCAATCGGTCGAAGACCAACTACTGGCGCTACGTGTGCTGCAACATGAGTCCGAATACCAGGCGCGGGCGGTGAAATACGCGCAGACGGCGGCCGATGTGGCGCTAAATCAGTTCAATGCCGGTACCGTCGCCTACACCACGGTGATCACCGATATCCAAGCTCTGGTCGCCGACCAAGAGTCTCTCCTCACCGTCCAGCAGAACCAGCTGGTCGCGGATGTGACGCTCATCCAGGCTCTGGGGGGCGGTTGGGACACCTCGAAACTGTGACGCCGTGATCAAGCTGGTGCGCTATCACCCGAGGATATGGATCGCCCTGGGTGTCGGCGCCGGCGCATTTTTCAGTCTTCCCGCGAGCTGGTCCGCCTTGACCCGCCTGCTCGTAAGCTGGGATGCCGGAGTGACGTTGTTCCTGGTGCTGCTGTACGTCTGGATGTCGCGTCTGACGGCCGAGCAGATCTGCACGCGCTACATCGAGGAGGACGAAACGGCGCCCATCATACTCATCGTGGTGACGATCGCGGCGCTCCTCAGCCTCGTCGCCATCGTCGAGCCGCTCGCGACCCTCAAGCATGTGAGCGGCCGCGACCGCGTCGGACACTTCGCAGTCACCGCGGTGACCTTGATCGATTCGTGGATGCTGGTCCCCACCATGTTCACCACATACTATGCCGATATGTTTTACAGCGTGGAGAAGACCGAACGGCCGCTGTCGTTTCCACAGACCGAGATGCCGGCGTTCTGGGACTTCGCCTACTTCTCATTTACCATCGCCGCCGCTTGTCAGACGGCAGATGTGCTCACCACGCGAAGCTCGATCCGCAAAGTCGTCATCTTTCACGAGCTGATCTCCTTCCTCTTCAACGCCTCGATTCTGGGGTTTGCGATCAACGTGACGGCGGGATTGATCGGGTCATGAAATCCAAGGTCGTGGCGATTCTCGAGACGCGAACGGGCGAACACCTGGCGGAGCTGATCGCGCGCCGGGGTGCCGTGCCGATGCGTGCGCCGGCGCTGGAAGAGGTGCCGGATCTGGACAGCAATCAGTTGGCCGCACATCTGCAGGGCTGGGCGGCGCACCCCTTTACCATGGCCATCTTCCAGACCGGCGTAGGTACGCGGGCGCTGTTCGAGGCCGCCGACCAGCTGAGTTCGACACCCGCGCTGGTGCGCATGCTGGAACAGTCGGTAGTCGTGGTGCGCGGGCCGAAACCGGTGGGCGAGCTGAATTCTCGCGGCGTGCGCATCGACATCCGCGCCGCGGTGCCGTTTACCACGGAGACCGTTCTGGCGGCGGTGGCGGAGGTGCCGCTGCAGGGCGGGCGGGTGCTCGTTCAGCGTTACGGAGAGGCGAACCGGCGGCTCAGCGATGCGCTGACGGGGCGGGGCGCGGCGGTCGAGGAAATTGCGAGCTATCGCTGGGCCCTTCCCCAGGATACCGGTCCGCTCGTGCGGTTGATCGACGCGTTGTCCTCCTCGAGGGTGGATGCCGTGGTCTTCACGAGCGCCGTCCAAGTCCGGAATCTGTACGCGGTCGCCGATCGCATGAACCGCGGCGCGGCGCTCGCGGCTCTGTTGAACGCCCGCGTGGTCGCCTCGATCGGTCCCGTGTGCACTGCGGCGTTGATGGCGCATGGCGTGCATCCGACGTTCGAGGCCAACCCGCCCAAGCTGGGACCGCTGGTGCAAGGATTGGCTGAAGCGCTGAAATGATCGCATCGAAGCGCCGATGCGCCTGCCTCGACGCACCGTCCTTGTAGGCCCGGCGCTGACGGAACCCCGCTCCCCAGTCCTACAGCCGAGTCATCCGGCATGGGTCGGTGAAATCGAAATACGAATGGTATAAAGCCGTTCCGATTTCGCCATTCTCTTGCAGGAGCAGAAAAACATGGACAACCGCACCGGGTCGGAGGCTTCCAAACCCTTTCTGACCGATATACAGACGCTACGGGCCCGGGCTCGCAAACACATCCAGGAGGGAAGCGTCACTCCGAATTACGAGGGGGACGTCAAGAAAACGATCGAGATCCTGCAAGCGGTGCTCGCCACCGAGATTGTGTGCGTGCTCCGATACTCCATGCATGCGATCGCCGCGACGGGCATTTCCAGCGAGGGCGTCAAATCCGAATTCGCGACCCATGCCAAGGAAGAACAGGAGCACGCCGCGGAGGTGGCGGAGCGCATCAACCAATTGGGCGGGAAGCCCGATTTCAATCCATCAGGCCTGGCATCACGATCGGCGTCGGAATACGGCAATGCGGGCAATCTGGTCGATATGATCAAGGAGAATTTGATTGCCGAACGGATTGCGGTCGAGCACTACCGTGAGCTCATCCGCTACTTCGGCGATCGCGACCCGAGCACGCGGCACATGATGGAGCGTATCTTGGCCGTGGAGGAGGAGCATGCCAATGATATGCATGACCTTCTCGTCGCGCACGAGGGCCGCCCGATGCTGGAGAAATGAGCCGGTTCGGCTAAGAGCTGCGACCGACCGAAGGCGGGTCGCTCGCGGGGAACGTCTCCTCGAGCGCCTCGTCCAGCAAGTCGCTTTCATGCTGCCGGGGATCGGCGCCGGCCCGCGCCTCCAGCGGGTGCTTCTCGATGTACGCCGCCGCGTAGGAACAAACCGGCACCACGCGCCAGCCATTGCTTCTCGCCGTGCAGAGCGCCTCGCGCATCAATTCACCCGCGATGCCTCGGCCTTCAATGGGCCTCGGCACGCCGGTGTGCGTGATCGTCATGACACCGTCCGCGAGCGTGTAATCCAGCACGGCGCGCTCGCCGTTCACCTCGGCGGTGAATCGATGAGCCGCCGCATCGTGACTCACCTGGATCATTACCGGGGAGGCTCCGCGTGTTCGCGTTCGGGTGCCGGACGCGCCTCCGGACGAGCAGGCGCAGACGGGTGAGGCGGCGGCGCCGGACGCGCGGCTTCGGCGGGTGCTCGGCGCTCTTCGGGTTCCGGCCGCGCCGGCGGCGCGACCGAGTGGGAGGCTTCATACGGCACAGGACGCTCGGGGGCCGCGCGCTCCGTCGGTGCGCGACGGGCCGTCGGTGGTGCGGGGCGGCGCTCCGCCGGTGCGGGTCGGGCCGCCGCAGGCTCTGCGCGCGCGGCCACCACGCCCTTACCGCTCAATACACCGGGTTTCGCCGTGGCCGCGATCGGGGGATTCCCATGATTTGCCCTCGACAGCAGCGCCGGATTCGAGCGCGCGGCTTCCACATGGCGTTGCTGCTCCGGTGTCGCCGGGAAATGAGTCTGCCGTGCGGCTGCCTGTTCCTCGGCGGTAGGTCTCGCCCGAACTCCGCCGGGGCCGCCGTTGTAGCTCACACGATTCACGGTAACGTTGTTGACGACGACGTTTTTGACATACACGTTGGTGATGTGGGTGGTGCCGACATTGATAACCGCGGTGTTGTAGAACAAATGGCCGCCTTGCCAATAGCCGCCCTCGTAGCCGCGGCCGTCGTACCCATAGCCGTAGTATACCCCGCCGTAGAATCCGACTTGCGGGCCCCAGTAGCCCGGATTCCACACGAATTCACCGCCGTTGCTTCCCCAATAGCCCGGGGTCCAAAGCAATCCCGGCTGCGGAGCTTCCACCCAGGTACCCGGCACCCAATAGTAGTCCTGGGCGTCGTCGCTCCAGTACCAGTAGCCCGGCACCCAGAGATACCCGTCGCCCGGAATGGGCGGTTGCTCGTACACCGGCAGTTCAGGCGGCGCGAGGTTGACGGAAATGCCAACTCCGAACTGCGCCATGCTGACAGCCGGAAGGATCGATAATAGGAGCGCGGGTAGCCAACCTCGCCGCCAAAGCTTGAACATAGTGGGTCTCCGGATTGAGAAACGCGCCTTTGCCCGCGGCGCTTTTTGAGTAGGCGGCGTGTAGGCGGCGTCAATTAATGTAAATATGTGCGTAGAAGTATACAAGCCAGAGGCAGCCCGCCTTCGTAGGTCATATCCGGGGCCCATCGTAGGAGGTCGCCGATAATGGGTGGCGGCAGCATTGGCATAGCGGCATGATCATTAGCATGGCGGCATGATGACGAACGAATTGCCCGTGGAGCAGGCGTACCGCCGGCTCAAGGCTTTTACCGACGATGCGTCCCGGATCACGGCGACGGCGCAGTTGATCCTTGCCATCTTCGATGACTTCTACAGCTTGTTGTGCGAGTACCCCTATCGCGCGAAAAGCGCTTTCGAGTTGAGGGACCCGCACGCCTCGATTCGCATCAGCAAGGAGCGCTTGGGGCTCTACAGCCGTTACATCTCAGAACATGGGCCTCGAATTCTCGCCGCATTCCCTGCGCTCGCGGACGATTCCCCACTGTGGGAGGCGATCGACCGCCTGTTCGTCGCCATGATCGTCGACCGCTACGAGGCGGATACGGCTTTCAGTTTCGCCCACTCGCTCCGCCGCAATATTTGCCAGGAAATTTGGCGGCCCGTCGCCTATTCATTTCCCCCGCCGAGCAAGCTTCGAGCCTTTTCCATGGCGTCGGTGCACCGGCGGCTACCCATTCATTCGCGCGTGGATGCGGAGTTGATCGCTTCCTTCCTGCGAGTGCCGGGATTTTCCGTGCCATTCCGAGATTTGGAGGGCGACTCGCAACGCATCCTGCGACGGGTCGAGTCGATTCTGCATGGCTCGCCGGGCGATCCGGCGCCGGTGGCGCTCGATGTGGTCGAGGCCGGCTTCTTCCGCGACCGCAGCGCGTTCGTCGTAGGCCGATGGGTCATGGGAGATGACAGCATCGTGCCGTTCGTCGTGGCCCTGCAGAACGACTCCGAGGGTATTTACGCCGACGCGGTGCTGCATCGAGTCGCGGACATTCACGGACTATTCAGCTCGGCGCTCGCCAATTTTCACGTCACCACGCGGCTCTACTACCAAACCTGCGTGTTTCTCTACAGCTTGATGCCGCGGCGGCCGCTGGGCCACCACTATTCGACGATCGGCTTCAACCACGTCGGCAAGGTCGCGATTTTGAACGAGATCGTCGAGCAGATGCGGGCGAGCGGACAGCGCTTCCGGCGCTCGCCCGGCGTCGCGGGAACGGTGGCTCTGGGGTTCACCTTCGATGCCTGCTCCTACCATCTGAAGGTCATCCGCGATCGCCCGACCACCTCTTATAAATGGGGCGCCTACCCGGGTGTTGCCGCGGTGATCGAGAAATACCGGCTGGTGCACGAGATCAACCGCGCGGGCAGCATGCTGGACAATGTCATGTACTTCAATCTGCGGCTGGATCGCGACATGTTCGATCCCGATTTCTTGCAACAGCTGTGCCGCGAATCGGCCGAGACCGTTCATGTGGACGGAGACGCGGTGATGCTTCGCACGTTGATCGTACAGCTCAAAATCATTCCGCTGCCGGTATTTCTGGAAAACGCTTCCGAGAGTGAAACCCGGGAGGTCATCATCAACCTGGGGCAATGCATCCGCAATAACGCGGCCACCAATATCTTCAACAAGGACTTGGATTCCAGGAATTACGGCGTCGGTCGCTACGGCCGGGTCTTCCTGTTCGATTACGACGCCGTCGAAAAGCTCATCGACGTGAAAATCCGAACCAACATGGACCGCGAACCGGGCGAAGAAGCGGTGCCCGACTGGTTCTTCGAGGAGGGCGTCATCTTTCTGCCGGAAGAGCTCCTGCATGGAATGCAGCTCATGAATCGATATGCGAGAAATTGCTTCCGCGAGGAGAACCTCGATCTTCTCGGCGTCCAATATTGGGAGGAGGTGCAGAGAACACTGCTGCGCGGCGAAGTGCCCGAGCTTCAGATGTATCCCGACGCCTGCAAGCTCGGCGCCGGGAACGTCGCGCAGACGGAGGTGGGCGTCGACATCTAGCGCGGCCACACGGGCGGATCAGGCCGGCGCGGCCGCCGCGGCGGGCAACTCGAGAATGAACGCGGCGCCCGCCCCGGCCCCTGCGCTCTCGGCGTGCAGCGTCCCTTCGAGCTCGCGGGCGGCGAGCGCAGCGCTATGCAGGCCGAAACCGTGGCCGGATTCGCGAGTGGTGAAGCCGTGGCGGAAGAGGTGCTGCATGTTCTCGGGCGCAATTCCGGCTCCGTTGTCGATGACCGAAATGCGGACGCCTCGAGCCGAAGGCTCGATGCGCAGCGTAATCAGCTTGTGGGCTCGCCCCGATTCGTCGCAGGCGTATTTGGCGTTCCGCACCAGGTTGACGAGAATCTGCAGCACCTTGTGCTTGTCGACCGTGATCGGCGGAACGTCGCCGAATTCGCGTTTGAGCTGAACGCCATGACGCTCGAAGGCGCTTGCATTGAGGCGCAAACTATCTTCCACCAGCGCGGCCACCTCGACGGTCTCCGCGATCCCGCAGAGTTTGGCGTAGCTTTGCTGCATCATCACCGTGTCCTTGATGTGCTCGATATTGTCACGCAACAACTTGAGCTCCTCGAGCGCCTCGCGTTGGTCCGACAAAAGCTGATCGCCGAGGGCCGCCAGATATTCCGGCACTCGCCGGCCGCGTGGGTCCTCGGTGAGGAACTTCCCGGCACCGGCGGAATGCTCGGACAGCAGCGCCGCCAGCCGAGATACACCCGGCGCGCAGGATTGCCGGATCCTCTCGGTCACGACGTTTGTCGAGATGTTGAGGCTGTTCAAAATGTTGCCGACGTTGTGCAGCACGTTGGTGGCGACTTCCGCCCTTCCGGCTTCGCGCGAGGCCGTGACCAGCTCTCGATGCACGCGCTCCAGCTCCGTCTCGCGGCGCTGTAAATCGCCGATCACGGCCTCGAGGAGCGTGCGGGTTTTGACCAGGTCCGTGATATCGCTAATGGTGCCCACGTATCCGGAAATGCCTTCCGTCGGAACCACGTGCTCGGTGTAGTAGCGTACGGTGTCGCCGTCGCCGAGCGCGCGATACTCGAAACGGGTGGCGCACGGCCGGCGCACGAAATCGGCCCAGCCCTGCTCCATCCGTGCCCGGTCTTCGGGGTGAACCGCCTGGGGCCAGTCGTCGATGTTTTGGGCCGGCGCGAGGCGGAGCATGCGCCGGTACTCGGGATTCACGTAGGTGCTATCACTCTGTGTATCGCCGTAGTAAATGGCGAGGGGAGCGCTGTCCAGGAGCGAGTCCGCCAGAGCTGAGTCCTGGGCGCCGCGTGGGGACGGGGCGAGATGTTCCGCGGCGCTCACCAGCTCCAGCTCGCTTACCCGCGACTGGAGCTCCGCGAGTGCGACGCCCTGGCGAGCCAGGGCGGTCAGCACGGCGCGCTCGTTGAACGACATTGCGATGGTCTTCTGCCGGTAGATGGCGATGGCTCCGAGAACCTCGCCTGCGGCGGTGCGCAACGCGCAACCCGCATAGCTCCGTATCCCGGCGGCGTTCAGAACGGCGTCGCCGCCGCCGTGCCTCCGATCGGCCGCGACATCTTGCACCTCGAACACATCGGGAGCGGCGAGCGTGCGCGCAAGGTAGGGGTCCTCCGGCAAGCCGCGGAGGGGCAAACCGGCGCTGAACCAAGACTCGCTCCAGCCGCTCAGCACGATCGACGCGAGCGGAGCCTGGAAGATTTCCGCTGCGAGCCGGGCCAACTCTGCGAATCCGGGCGGCGGCGGGCTCTCGGGGGAGCCGGCAGGCTCCGTGAGCGGGGTCGAGCGAGTGGGGTCGGTTCGGTCGCGGCTCATGAGACCGCGATTGCACCACAGGAGGGCGTCCGGCAAAGCGAATGCCGTCGCATTTCGGCGGCCTCGATCGGGTATCTTTGGCCGATGGGCGCAATCGCATCGGATGCCGTCGAGAAGCCGGCCGGGCCTTGGAATCCCGGCCTCAAATCGCAGATACCCAAGGAATGGCGGGAACTCGAGACGATTTTTCGGCCGGAGAACAGTTACACGACGCTGGCCGCCGCGGAGGAGCTTCGCGGCTTGACCGGCTTTGCCTTGAGCGAGCTGGCGGCATTCCGCCCCGAGCGACTGGCGCTGCATGAACTGCTGATCCGCGTGACAGCCGATTTCGCCGTGCCCGACGGTTCGCGCATCGGAGATCTGGGCATCAATTTTCGCCGGATCGCAAACCGCATACTCACGCATTATGTCGAGCCCGAGCGACACGCGATCAACACGGCTTTCGAGGAGGCGCGGCGGGCGGTAACCGAGGCCATCGAGGCGGCGCTGTCCGAGGTTTTTCGGGGACGGGCGGCGGTGGCGCGGACGGATACGGCGAAGGCGCGCCGATTCGCATTCTGGAGGCTTCGGCAAGAGCCTGCGGCTTTGCGGGCCGTCGAATTCAGCTGGGATGCCGGCCAGATAGCGGAGTGCGGGCGTCGGGCGAACGAGGCGCGCGAGCCGCTGCCGAGGCTTGCGTATCAGGCGCTTGCGCGAGTTCTGTCGGGATTGTTCACCGCGCACGGCTGCGCGTGGGGAACGCGGGATCTGATCGTGCCGCTTGCGCGCGATCTCGCGTGCAACACGTTCGCAAGCGATGCCATCGGAGAGGCCATCGATCCCTTGCTGCGGCGCGCAGCGGAGCTCGAGGGTTACGGACTGCTGCCGCGCCAGGATCGGCCGGTGGTCATCAACACCAAGGGCGCGTCGGCATCCGGCAAGAGCACGCTGCGTCTGCTGCAAAAGAAACTGGCGGGCGACATCGGGGTCGACTGGCGCGACTTCGCCTTGATCAGTCCCGACATCTGGCGCAAACAATTGCTGGACTACGGGACGCTTGGCGCAGCCTACAAGTACGCGGGTGCGTTCACCGCCGAAGAGCTGCACATCGTCGACCGCAAGCTCGACCGCTACATGGCGCGAAAACATGCCGCGGGCAACATGTCCCATTTGCTCATCGACCGATTCCGCTTCGATAGTTTCGCGCCGGATTCGGATGAGGCGGGGAGCAACTTGTTGACGCGCTTCGGACAAACCGTATTTCTATTCTTCATGATCACGCCGCCGGAGCAACTCGTGGAGCGCGCGTGGAAGCGCGGCCTCGAGTTTGGGCGCTATAAGGCCGTCGACGATACGCTGGCCCATGCGGTCGACGCTTATACCGGAATTCCCAACGTATTCTTCACCTGGGTTCGCCGCAGCGACAAGCGCATCCAATTCGAGTTTCTGGACAACTCGGTCGCGCTCGGCGAACAGCCGCGCACGGCGGTATTCGGCGATAACGACACCGTCAACGTGTTGGACGTGAAACGCATGCTCGACATCGACCGCTATGGACGGGTATTCGTCGATGCCGCATCACCCGAGGGGCTCTACCGCGACCGCGCTGCTTTGGCGGCGGAGCACAACGCGGGATTCCTGAGGCGTTGCGTCGAAGGATTCCGCTGCGTCAACTTTGCGTTGCAGGCGAGCGGGAGAATCTATTTGCGAGTCGAATCCGGAAGTCCCGTCTGGGTGGACCCCGAGGCATTGGCCGCCGCGCTCGCGGATCCGGACACAGCCGCCGGTCTGCGGGCGGTGGCGCGCGCCGCCGTGGATGGCGGGGTGCGCGCGGTCGGAAGTCCGCAATACCTGCGTCCCTACGATGCAGGCTCGCACAGGGCCGAGCACCTCGCCCGGACGCCGGACGCGGCGGCTGCCGTGCCGGCACTGCCGACGTTGGGGGTGTGGGGCGGCGGGGAAGCGGGGTGATGCGGCAGCGCTCGTTGCGCCGCTCACCCCAGAAAATCGCAGTATCGATCGACGTGCGCGGCGAGATCCAAGGTATGTTGGCGCGCGAGGGACTCGGCCGTCTCCGTATCCCGCCGTTCGAGCGCTTCGATGATCTTCAAATGATCGACGATCGAACGGGCCGCGCGGTTGTCCTGGGCGATCGTCGCCCGGCGGATGGCGCGCACGTGGATCAGCAGATTCCGAGTGGCATCGACCAGGGCTTGCGAGCCGCCCAGCGCAATGACCGCCGTATGGAAAGCGATGTTCGCATCCGAGTATTCGCACAAATGCTCGGACGGAGGCGAGTTGAGAAACTCATCGAATAGATGCCGCAGGGCGGCGATCTCCGCGTCCGTCGCGTGCAGCGTCGCGAGCCGCGCCGCCATGGATTCGAGCGCGGCCCACATCTGTATCATTTCGATGATTTCGCGCTTGGATTTTCGAATGATATAGATGCCCCGCCTGGGCACGGTCCTGATGAAGCCCTCCTGCTCGAGCAGCGACAAGGCCTCGCGAATGGGTGTTCGGCTCACGCCCAGCGCCGCCGTCAATTGGCGCTCATCGAGGCGCAGCTCCTGCGCGGGATCGTAAATGTCCGTCTCCGCGATCGCGTTCTTCAGCAGCGCATAGGCTTGATCGCGCAGGCTCGTGGAGTTCAGCGGGCTCAGGGTGAGCGGTGCCGCGGGCGCGGCGCGTTGGACCAATTTCGCGATTGTGTTCATGTAATCCCCTGACAGCGTTCAGCCTTCGGCGCTTTTCTTACACACGACGTGCAGCGGGTCGGACGAGAATGCAGAGCTTTTGGATATATCATATCGCGGACTCGCCTGCAGCCGCCTAAGTGTGTCCGAGCGCAAGCGAGCGTCGCCGCAGAGCAGTAATTGCTCCTTGGGTTGACAGCCCAAAAACCCTTCATATATGGTATACCACAGAAAACATACTCATGGCTGGGAGATGCCCCCCGGACGGGAACGGTGCGGCATCTGGTTGGGGGGCAAACGGTGGGGCGAGGTTTCGCACATTCGCTGTTGCGGCTGAACATAGGCGGTCTGGAAGGACCCTCCGCGTTATCCATTTTCCATCTTGATGGTCCGGCGCTGCACCTGATGTGCCGGCGTGATTGGCTGTGCACGCGTACAAGGAAAACTACATGAACGTGACTTCTCCTGCGGCATCGCCGCTGCGGTCAGAATCAGCGCGCTGGATCAATCTGATGTTCGTCATTATCTGCATGATGATGATCGCCAATCTGCAGTATGGCTGGACGCTTTTCGTCAATCCGATCAATAAGGCCCACGGCTGGACGATCGCCTCGATTCAGTTCGCGTTCTCGATTTTCATCGCTCTCGAGACGTGGCTGACGCCGATCGAAGGCTGGATTGTCGATGTTCTCGGCCCGCAACGGGGGCCGAAACTCGTGGTCGCCTTCGGCGGCATTATGGTGGCTGTCGGCTGGGCCATCGATGCGCACGCCGGCACATTGTCGCTACTGTATCTCGGCAGCGTGATCTCTGGCATCGGCGGCGGTGCGATCTACGCGACCAGCGTCGGTATGGCGGTGAAGTGGTTTCCCGACCGCCGCGGCCTTGCGGTGGGTCTTACCGCTGCGGGATATGGTGCCGGCGCGGCCCTCACCGTAATTCCCATTCGCTACGTCATTGGGACCTACGGCTATGAATCGGCGTTCCTTTGGTTCGGACTGATCCAAGGCGGCGTCGTATTCTTCCTGGCGTGGTTCTTGCGCGGACCGGAACCGGGCGAGCTTTCCGCCGTCTCCGCGCCGAAGTTGATTCAGTCGGTACGCAGCTTTACGCCGAAGGACGTGCTGAGGACGCCGGTGTTCTGGCTACTTTACATAATGTTTGTCTTGGTGTCGGCAAGCGGCCTGATGGCGACCGCCCAGATCGCGCCGATTGCGAAAGACTTCGACGTTGGCAACACGATCGTGTTCTTCGGTGCGACGACGCTGACCGCCGCGCTCATTATCGACAATCTCGCCAACGGTGCGGCACGTCCCTTGTTCGGCTGGATCTCCGATCACCTTGGCCGCGAATACACGATGGCTATCGCGTTCGGTCTGGGCGGAGTGGCTTATTGGCTGTTGGGCTCGCTGGGCACCGCGCCATGGGCGTTCGTGCTCTTCGCCGCTTTGATCTTCCTGACATGGGGCGAGATCTTCAGCCTGTTTCCCTCAACCTGTACCGATAGCTTTGGAGCGAAATTCGCGACCGTGAATCTCAGCCTGCTTTACACGGCGAAGGGCACTTCGGCATTTCTCGTGCCGGTCGCCAACGTGATCAAAGCATCGACCGGCAGTTGGCACGCAGTCTTCGCGGTTACCGCCATAATAAATTTCGTCGTCGTGGCTTTGGCCTTGTTCGTGCTCAAGCCCATGCGTGGCAAGCTCATGGCCGCGAGCAACGCACCCCCCGCAAACGTGCTTGATGCGGTCGGGCATCGCGCGTGACAGCCAGACGCAGAGCCCGTCTGCAGCGGCGCCCGCGCAATCGTCGCCGCGCCGATGACACTTTACACTCGACGTGCCGTCCCCATCGGGCGGTCGAGCCATCTCTAACTGGAGGCAAATATGGCAACCGTTAATCCCGCTGCGGCGGATTCCAAGTCCACGACCGCAGAGGACACCCTGCAACGCAAGAGCCGCGAGGCCGGCGTGGTGTCGGGCGGACATCTCGTGGCCAAGGCCCTCAAGAACGAAGGGGTGGACACCATCTTCACCCTGTGCGGCGGCCACATCATCGACATCTACGACGGCTGCGTGGACGAGGGCATCCGCATCATCGACGTGCGGCACGAGCAGGTCGCCGCGCACGCCGCCGACGGTTATGCGCGGCAAACGGGCAAATTGGGCTGCGTCGTCACCACCGCGGGTCCCGGCTGCACGAATGCGGTGACCGGTATTGCGACCGCGTTCCGCTCCGAGAGTCCCGTTCTGCACATCGGCGGACAAGGTGCGCTGTCGCAGCACAAGATGGGATCGCTCCAGGATCTGCCGCACGTCGACATGATGACGCCCATCACCAAATTCGCCGCCACGGTCCCCAGCACCGAGCGCGTGGCGGACATGGTATCCATGGCGGCGCGCGAGGCATTCAACGGTGCGCCGGGGCCCGTATACCTCGAGATTCCGCGAGACGTATTGGACCGCGAGGTTGACCTCACCAAGGCGGTCGTTCCGCAGCCCGGGAAGTACCGCGCCTCGACCCATTCGCTCGGTGACCCCCGCGATATCGAAAAGCTGGCCGACATTCTGGTCGATGCGGAACGTCCGGCCATTCTGTACGGCCAGCAGGTGTGGACCGCTCGCGGCCAGAACGAGGCCGTGGCGCTGCTGCGCGGACTCGACATCCCCGGATATTTCAACGGCGCGAGCCGCGGGCTGCTGCCGCCGGGCGATCCCCATCACTTTGATCGTACCCGTTCGCAGGCGTTCGCCAAGGCCGATGTCCTGGTGATCGTCGGCACCCCGTTCGATTTTCGAATGGGATACGGAAAGCGCATCAGCAAGGATCTCAAGCTGGTGCAGATCGACATGGACTACCGCACCGTCGGCAAGAATCGCGACATCGACCTCGGCCTCGTCGGCGACCCGGGGGCGATCCTGGGCGCCGTCCTGCAGGCGGCCACGGGACGGCTCAAGGGCGATAAGCGGCAGGCGCGCCAGCAATGGCTTAAGGAGTTGTCGCAGGCGGAGGCCGTCGCCACCGAGAAGCTCCTGCCGTTGTTCAAGTCGAACAGCGTTCCGATCCATCCGTACCGGGTGGCATGGGAGCTCAACGAGTTCCTCGCGGACAACACGGTCTATATCGGCGACGGCGGCGACGTGGTGACCATTTCGGCGCAGGCCGTGCGGCCGCGCCGGCCCGGGCAGTGGATGGATCCCGGCGCTCTCGGATCGCTCGGCGTCGGCACCGGCTTCGCCATTGCGGCGGGTCTCGCCAATCCCTCGAAGGAAATTCTCTGCTACTACGGAGACGGCTCGTTCGGCATGACCGCGTTCGACATGGAGACCGCCAACCGCTTCGGAGTGCCGTACATCGCCGTCATCGGGAACAACTCCGCGATGAACCAAATCCGCTACGGCCAGCTCGCCAAATACGGTGAGCATCGCGGTAATGTCGGCAATCTGCTCGGCGACGTACCTTTCGGCAAGTTCGCGGAGATGCTCGGCGGATACGGCGAGGAAGTTCGCGACCCGGCACAGATCGCCCCGGCCCTGCAGCGGGCGCGCGAGTCGGTGCAGAAGCTGCGCCGTTCGGCCGTGATCAATATCTGGGTCGACCCGCGCGAGTACGCGCCGGGCACCAAAAACCAAACGATGTACAAGTAACTACGGAGCGATTGCTGAGATTTCCATGGAAAAAGCTCTCAACGGGGTACGCATTCTCGATTTCACGCACGTGCAGTCCGGGCCCACCTGCACGCAGCTGTTGGCGTGGTTCGGCGCCGATGTGATCAAGGTCGAGAAGGCTGGGAGCGGGGATGTCACGCGCGAGCAGCTGCGCGACATTCCCGACGCCGACAGTCTGTATTTCACCATGCTGAACCACAACAAGCGGTCGGTGACTCTCGATACGAAGACCGATCACGGCAAGGAAGTGCTCGAAAGGCTGGTAAAGCACTGCGATGTGCTCGTGGAGAATTTCGCGCCGGGGGCGCTGGATCGCATGGGATTCACCTGGGAGCGGATCCAAGAGCTGAATCCGCGCATGATCGTCGCCTCGGTCAAGGGATTCGGGCCCGGGCCGTACGAGGATTGCAAGGTATACGAGAACGTCGCGCAATGCGCCGGCGGCGCGGCGTCGACCACCGGATTCGACGACGGGCCGCCCTTGGTGACGGGCGCGCAGATCGGCGACAGCGGCACCGGATTGCATCTGGCGCTCGGCATCGTCACCGCCCTCTATCAAAGGAATGCCACCGGCCGGGGACAGAAGGTCCTTGCCGCCATGCAGGACGGCGTGCTGAATCTGTGCCGCGTCAAGTTGCGGGATCAGCAGCGCCTCGAGCGCACCCACGTCATGAAAGAGTACCCGCAATATCCGCACGGAAAGTTCGGCAGCGCCGTACCGCGTGCGGCGAACGCTTCCGGCGGCGGACAGCCGGGCACCATCGTCAAGTGCAAAGGCTGGGAAACGGACCCGAATGCCTATCTGTATTTCATCGCGCAGGCGCCGGTATGGAAGGAGATCTGCGGGGTGATCGGACGCGAAGAGTGGATCACCGATCCGGATTTCGCGACCCCCGCAGCCCGCTTGCCGCGCCTGAAGGAGATATTCGCCACCGTCGAGGAGTGGACCGTCACCAAGACGAAATTCGAGGCGATGCAATTGCTCAACGAGCACGACATTCCGTGCGGCCCGATTCTCTCGATGGAGGAGCTGGCGCACGAGCCGTCGCTGCGCAAGACGGGAACAGTGGTCGAGGTCGATCACCCGAAGCGCGGGAAGTACCTGACCGTCGGCAACCCGATCAAGCTGAGCGACAGTCCGACGGAGGTCAAGCGCTCGCCGTTGCTCGGCGAGCATACCGACGAGGTGCTGGCGGAACTCGGCTACGGGCCTGATCAAGTGAATACGTTGCGTCAGAAGAAAGTAATTTGATAGAGAGCAATCTGACAAGATTTGAATAGAAGTGATCCGAGGCTGGAAGTTTCCATTCCCAACATCGCGATGCAACGATAGGATGGGCGTCAGATAAGAGCGCCTGGCTGGAGATGCAAGGTGCCGAGAATGGATTTCGAGGTTTATTCGCGCGCGAGAGCGCTTTAACGGGGGGGATGTCACAAATGCTTAGAGTTAAACTGGCCAAGCCCATCTTGGCTGTCTTGGCGGCGTGCGCCGTCATTGGCGCCATGAGCAGCCGCGACTTCGCGGACGCTCAGGACGCTCAACAGCTACAGGACCAGATGCACGTCCTGCAGCAGCAGATGCAGGATTTGCAGAAGCAGATTCAGAGCTTGTCGAAGAAGCAGGCCGCCCCCGCCGAGGTTGGGCCACCGTCGTCGGCCAAAGCCAAGCCCGAAGAGAAGGAGCCCTTGCTCCATGAGATCATCAAAGGGTTCTTCGGGACTCTCGATGTGTCCTTGGACGAGGTGACCAAGGGCATGACGGGCCCCGCCTGGGGATATTCCTGCTCGAGTCCCTACACCGACTCGGGCTGCGTGCGCAATGCGACCCCGAAGATCGGCGCGGCCGGCGGCACGGGTCCCGTAGGCCAGGTCGGCTACCAGCCGGAGCTCGGGACCAACAAGTCGGTCCTTGGGTACCACGCCGCCATCCCGATCGGCTCGAGCTCGACCGACTTCATTTTCCAGATCGAGACGCAGCCGTCGATCACCGCCGCTCCCGGTCTTTACACCTCCTACACGCAGCAATCGAACGTGGTAAAGGCGGCGATCGGCTACGGCGACAATTTCGTGGGTCTGGGAGCAGCCGACCCGACGAACGACTGGGGCAAGGTCAAGTTCGGCACGACCTACGCACCGTACAAAAAGTCCACCGACCGCATGAACCCCTTCTCGGGAATGCTCGGAGACTATGCGTCCATCATGGGCAACACCGGCGGCGACAATCGCGTGGAGTTCGGCACCCGTCTGAACGACTCGATCTGGTACGAATCGCCGCACTTGCTGCATGGGATTTTCAGCTTTGACGCGTTGTGGGCGCCGGGCCAGAACCGCACCTACAACAACGTGGTGCAATCGGCCGGCTCGCCGGATTGCAACGGCGGCAACTCGCCGGGCAGCGGCAACCTACCGCTCAATTGCGACGATGGATCCTTCGGCACCGCCTATAGCGTCGACCTCAAGTTCGAGTACGGCGGCTTCTACAGCACGGTCGCCTGGGAACTTCATAAGGATGTGAACCGAAACAGCGACGGCATCGGCTCGAACAGCCCGTACTACGGCGCCCTGTTCGCCGCGTCCAACAACTGCACCTCCCCCTCACCGCTCCTCGATTGCGCCGACTACAATGCCTACGTCGCCGAGTACGGGCAGGCCTACATCAACGCCAACGGCTTCACGCCGGAATTCGCCACCGACGTGGCGAACGAGTCGGCGTTCAAGGTCGGAACGGAGTACAGCTTCGATTTCGGGCTGTCCATCGGGACGATCTACGAGTACATGAGGCGGTCGGTGCCGGCTGATCTGGAATGGCAGAACGAGCGCACCCGAGACGGCTGGTGGTTCTTCGCGACGCAGGACATCGGCCAGGCCGACAACGTCAGCATCGGCTACGCGCATGCGGGCGCCACGCCGGGCGATCCGGCCGGTCAGCACAACTACGATCCGGTCGCCGGACCCGACTACGCGTACATGATGACCGCGGCGTGGAAGCATCGCTTCGACAAGCATTTCTACGCCTACGTCGATTGGGCCGATACGCTCAATCACGGCAACTCGCACTACGATCTAGGTGCCGGCGGCCGCTCGCTCACGACCGACTGTCACGATGGAACCAATAACACCGTCGATGACTACAGCAGCGCCGGGCCTACCACCTGGGGTGGCGACAAGTGCCATCCGCAGGGATACTCGGTGGGCATGAATTACAAGTTCTGAGTGCGATGCGAAAGTTGAGCGCGGCGCGGACGTAAAGCGCAGCGCAATAGGAAGTGACGCCCCTCGTGCCCCATCGGCACGAGGGGTTGTCGGTGATGCCCGCTCCGGTGCGCGCCCCGCTCCAGGGCGGTGAATGAGGGCATCAGCAGCCCGGGCCCGTTTGCGTCCAGGGCCGCTTGCCGTAAGATCCAACCATCAGAGGTGCGCGCATTTCTTGCGTGCCAGGACGAGTGCAATTGAAGATAGCGATCATTGGTGTGGGCGCCATCGGCGGCTACCTGGGTGCGCGGCTCGCGCATGCCGGCGAGGACGTGACTTTCATCGCGCGCGGCGCGAATCTCGAGGCGCTCAGGACGCGCGGTATCCGGCTGGTGATGGGTGACGGCAGTGAGCAGACCGTGCCGCGGGTGAACGCGACTGCGGATTATTCGGCCGCCGGGCCTCACGACGTGGTGATACTCGCCCTGAAGGCTCATCAAGTGGCGGCCGTTGCGCGGGACGTACCGAAGCTGTTCGGGCCGGATACCGTCGTCGTGCCCATGCAGAACGGAATACCGTATTGGTACTTCCACCAACACGGCGGCGCCCTGTCGGGAACGCGGATTCGCAGCGTCGATCCCGATGGGGTGATCGGCGAACACATTCCCGGCGAGCGGGTGGTGGGGTGCGTCGTCTACCCCGCGACCGAGCTCATCTCTCCGGGCGTGGTCAAACACGTCGAAGGCAATCGTTTTCCGGTCGGCGAGCCCGATGGGACCTCGAGCGCGCGCGTGCAGCGGATATCGGAATGCTTCGTGCGAGGCGGGCTGCAGGCGCCGGTGCTGGGCGACATCCGTGCGGAAATATGGCTCAAGCTCTGGGGAAACATGACGTTCAACCCCATCAGCGCGCTTGCGCGCGCGACGCTGGCCGGAATTTGCCAGTATCCGCCGAGCCGCGAACTCGCCCACGGCATGATGACCGAGGCTCAGAGCGTCGCGGGCAAGCTCGGCATCACCTTTCGCGTTCCCATCGAGAAGCGCATCGCGGGCGCCGAACGCGTCGGTCATCACAAGACTTCCATGCTTCAAGACGTCGAGGCGGGGCGCCCCCTCGAGACCGACGCGCTGCTCGGTTCGGTGATTGAATTGGCGCGGCTCACCGACACACTGACGCCGCACTTGGACGCGGTATACGCGCTGACGAAGCTCCTGGAGAAGAGTCTCGAAGAAGCTCGGCCGCGGTTGGGCAGTGCGCGCTAGCGCTGCCGCTTGCATGATTCCATTTTCAGGGGGCTCACATCCGGTGCGCTCCAGAGGGTTGTCGTCATGAATGTTCACGAGTATCAAGGCAAAGAGATCCTGAGGAAATTCGGCGTCGCAACCCCGCGGGGAATTCCCTGCTTCTCGGTGCAGGAGGCGGACGCCGCCGCGCGTTCCCTCGGAGGCAAGGTCTGGGTCGTCAAGGCGCAGATTCATGCCGGCGGCCGCGGCAAGGGCGGCGGCGTCAAGGTGGCGAAATCGCCGGAGGAAGTGCACGAGTACGCATCGAAGATTCTCGGCATGACGCTGGTGACTCACCAGACCGGCCCGCAGGGCCGACTGGTGAAGCGTCTGTTGGTGGAGGAGGGCGCCGACATCCGCAAGGAACTCTATGTCGGCATGGTCGTCGATCGCGCGTCGCAGCGGGTCACACTGATGGCGAGCTCCGAAGGCGGCATGGAAATCGAGGAGGTCGCGGCCCACTCGCCCGAGAAGATACACCGGGTGGCGATCGATCCCGTGGCGGGGTTGACCGACGCCCAAGCGGACGATGTTGCGAAGAAGATCGGCGTGCCCCCGTCCTCGGTCTTGCAGGCACGCCAGTTCATGCAGGCGCTGTACCGCGCATTCGACGAATGCGATGCGTCGCTCGCCGAGATCAATCCGCTGATTTTGACCGGCGACGGGCAGGTTTTGGCGCTCGACGCCAAGCTCAACTTCGACGACAACGCGCTGTTCCGCCACCCGGACATCGTGGCCCTGCGCGACTTCGACGAAGAGGATCCCGCGGAGGTCGAGGCTTCCAAATTCGATCTCTCCTACATATCGCTCAACGGCAATATCGGCTGCCTGGTGAACGGCGCCGGACTCGCCATGGCGACGATGGATGCGATCAAACTGTTCGGCGCGGAGCCCGCGAACTTCCTCGACGTCGGCGGCGGCGCAACAGCGCAAAAGGTCACCGAAGCGTTCAAGCTGATGCTGAAGAATTCCGCGGTGAAGGGCATCTTGGTGAATATCTTTGGGGGAATCATGCGTTGCGACACGATTGCCGAGGGCGTCATCGCCGCGGCGAAGGAAGTGAAGCTGAGTGTGCCCTTGGTGGTGCGGATGAAGGGCACGAACGAGGAGCTCGGCAGAAAGCTGCTCAAGGAGTCGGGTCTGCCCATCGTCTCCGCCGACAACATCGCGGACGCGGCGCAAAAGATCGTCGCTGCCGTCGCCGGTAAATAGGGGCGCCCTCATGAGCATATTGATCGACCGAAACACCCGGGTGATCACCCAGGGCATCACCGGCAAGACCGGCGCGTTCCATACCCGGCTGTGCCGCGACTATGCCAATGGGAAGAATTGCTTCGTCGCCGGCGTCAATCCGAACAAGGCCGGAGAGAATTTCGAAGGCATTCCGATCTTCAGCAGCGTGAAAGAGGCCAAGCAGCGCACCGGGGCGACCGCGTCGGTCATCTACGTTCCGCCCCCTCATGCCGCCGGCGCCATCGACGAAGCCGTCGACGCCGAGCTCGACCTCGTCATCTGCATCACCGAAGGAGTGCCGGTGCGCGACATGATCGCCACCCGCCATCGAATGGCCGGCAAGAAGACCATTCTCGTCGGGCCGAACTGCCCCGGGGTGATAACGCCCGATGAAATCAAGATCGGCATCATGCCGGGGCACATTCACAAGAAGGGGCGCATCGGGGTGGTCTCGCGCTCCGGCACGCTCACCTACGAGGCGGTCGGGCAATTGATGGAATTTGGATTGGGACAATCGACCTGCGTGGGCATCGGCGGCGACCCCGTCAACGGCCTCAAGCACATCGACGTCATGCGCTTGTTCAACGACGATCCCGAGACCGACGCGGTCATCATGGTCGGCGAGATCGGCGGGAACGACGAAGAGACCTGTGCGTACTGGATCAAGAAGAACATGAAGAAGCCGGTCATCGGCTTCATCGCCGGCGTGACCGCGCCGCCAGGAAAGCGCATGGGTCACGCGGGCGCGATCATTTCCGGCGGAAAGGGAACTGCAGCGGAGAAGTTGGCGGTCATGGAGGAGTGCGGCATCAAGATCACGCGCAATCCCGCCGACATGGGCAGATTGCTCAAGTCGGTCCTCTAGCGAGCGGCGGGCAGGGCGTCCATGAGCTCAGCAGCGCTCGCACGAACGCCTCGCGCACTGTTGGAGCAGATGTTCCGGGCCGCGATCGCCTCGGCGCAGCCCGCCGTCTGCATCCCGCGCCATTTGCCCGCGCCCCCGAGCGGCAGACTGATCGTGGTCGGCGCCGGCAAGGGCTCGGCGGCGATGGCGCGTACGGTGGAGGAGCATTGGCCGGGCGCGCTCTCGGGTCTGGTGGTGACGCGCTACGGATATGGCGTGCCGTGCGAACGCATCGAAGTGGTCGAAGCCGCACATCCGGTGCCGGATGCGGCGGGAATGCGCGCCGCGCAGCGGATGCTGGATCTCGTCCAAGGCTTGAGTGAGAACGACTTGGTGCTGTGCCTGGTCTCAGGTGGGGGCTCGGCTCTGGCACCGCTCCCGGCGCCGGGATTGACGCTCGAGGCGAAGCAAACGGTCAACCGTGCGCTGCTCGCCTCCGGCGCGACCATCAGTGAGATGAACTGCGTGCGCCGCCATCTGTCGGCCATCAAGGGCGGTCGGCTCGGCGCGGCATGCTTTCCGGCAAGCGTGCTGACTCTGCTAATCTCCGATGTTCCGGGCGATCGGCCTATCGACATTGCGTCCGGGCCGACCGTCGCGGACCCGACCACCTGCGCCGATGCGCTGAATATCGTGCGTCGTTACGGCATTGAGCTGCCCCCGGCGGCGCGCGAGTTGCTGGAAAGCGGCCGCGGTGAATCGATAAAGCCCGGCGACCCGCGGCTGTCGCGCAGCGTCGTGCGGACCATCGCCACTCCGCAGATGGCGCTCGAAGCGGCCGCTGAGGTGGCTCGCCGGGCCGGCATAACTCCTCATATTCTCGGCGATGCGCTCGAAGGCGAGGCCCGCGACGTGGGCAAGGTGCTTGCGGGGATCGCCGCGCAGATCGCCGTGCGCGGCCAGCCGTTCGTGGCGCCTTGCGTGCTGCTGTCGGGCGGTGAAACCACGGTGACGGTCCGCGGAGGCGGACGCGGCGGCCGCAATGTCGAGTTCTTACTGTCGCTCGCGATCGCCCTGGATGGCCAGCCGCGCGTTCATGCTCTCGCAGGTGATACCGACGGGGTCGACGGACAGGAGGAGATCGCGGGCGCCTATATGGCGCCGGATACGCTGGCTCGCGCCTGGGCGCTGGGTCTCAAGCCGCAGGACATGCTGGCCAATAACGATGGCCATGGCTTCTTCTCGGCGCTCGGCGATTCGGTGATCACCGGACCCACGCTCACCAATGTGAACGACTTTCGGGCCATTCTCCTCGATGGTTGAGCCGGCACCGCGGGCCTGCCGGTGCGCTCGAGGAGGCGCCTGCGCCGGTCGCCGCCTCGTTACGGCTGTGCGCCGATCTCGAGCTGGTTGATCACGCGTTTCACGCCGGCTATGCGCCTGCTGAGCCGGATCGCGGTCCGCACATCCCAATCGTCGAACACGAGACCACGCAACACGACCACCCCATTCCGGGTCGTGGCCGACACGTGATAATTGTAGAAATAGCGATTGGCCTCCATGGCCGATTCAACCTGCTTGTTGAGTTCGGCGTCAGCGGGGGTCTCCGGGACCTTGCTCGCCTCGACCACGATTTCCTTCAAGCTGAGGAGGGGAAATCCTCCGGCCCCGACCACGGGTTCCGCCGCTTGGGCGCCCGCACACCAGCCAAACGTTCCCACCAGCCCTAGAAGAAGCACTCTGCCGCTAGCCAACTTAGCGATTCGAAGTGACATGCATCCACCCTCGTTTTGAGTTTTCGATTACAGCCCCCCGCTCGATCATACTCAAAAACTCCCATATGTGATATGTGAGAAGTGTCAAGGCGAGGCCCAAGCGGGGGAATCAGAGCCGTCCGCGGACCACGGCGTACACCGCCTCGCTCTCGGCCGCGCAGGACGTCATGATGCCCTCTAGCTCGGCGAGCGCCCGCTCCGCGAACGCGCGGTCCTTGAGCGAGGGCGCGTTGATGTACACATTGAGCGCGGCGCTGCGCGCCGCCGCATAGGCGGCCGAAACCCCGACACCGGCGTCGCTGATCACCCCGAGATAGCCATGCTCGCCGGCGCGGCGCGACAGACGGATGACCTCGGCGCAGTCGCGGGCGCAGGCGAGCGGGACTTCGGTGGCGCGTTTCAGACTGGCCTGAATGGCGAGCGACCGTCGTTCCTTCTCTTCGTCGGTGTTCTTCGGAAGCTTGTACGCGGCCATCAATTCGCCGAAGGCCGAGACATCATCGGCCACCATGGCCGTCAACCGCGTTCGCAGCGCCTCGGATTGAGCGCACACCTCACGGAGCTCGGGCTCGGCGGCTTCACAGCACTTCTTCCCGTAGCTTACGTTGCATACCATGGACACCAGAGCGGCTCCCATGGCCCCCATGATGGCCGCCGCGCTGCCGCCGCCCGGCGTGGCATCTTTACTGGCCAGGCGATCCAGGAATTCGTCGATGGACGTTTGGGTGATCGCTTCGGTGGATTTTTGGGTGCTCACGATGCCGTCTTCCCGACCATGGTTTTGGCCAGCGCGTAGATTTCCTCGGCGTCGAGGAGCAGATCGTTCTGGTCGAACAGCCGAGCGATGCAAGCCCGATGCAATGCGAGCTTCAATGCCCCGAATCCCAACGGCCCGAACAATATCTTGCCGTGGCTCTCGGTGCCGCGATCGGCCAGGGCCACGCCCTCGATGCCGGCAGGCGGCGACGCATTCGCATCCGCCACCAATTCCAGGGTCGGATGCTCCTGCCATTGCCTGGCCTCGAGCAGCGTGACGCCCGCGGCGCCGGTGGCGAGCACCACCTGCGCGCCCGCGACGGCCGCGCCGCGTTCCCCGTTGGTCGCCGCGGCAATCGCCTCCACATCGAATCCGAAACGAGACTTGACGGAGGCCGTAGCCGCTTGCACCGCGTCGAGCTTGCGGCCGGTGATGGCGACGCTCGCGCCCTCGTTTGAGAGGAGCGCCGCCGCGCGCTGTCCGACGGGTCCGGTGCCCGCGAGCACCACGGCGCGCTTCCCGCGGAGCGATCGCCCGTGCGCGAGCCACGCGACCGCCGCCGCGGCCGTGGTATTCGAGCCATTGCAGTCGAACATGACCGAGACGCGAAACTTGCCGAAGAACTTGGCCTGCACGGCGCCGAGCAATGCCTGGCCGGCGGCCATGTTGCCGCCGCCGATGAATATCGCGGTGTTCTTCTTGTCCTTGGGGCCGCGCGTGAATATCGCGCCTTCGACCAGTCCGCCGACATTGGCCGCGGTCACGCCGCCGTAGGCCGTGATATGGTCCGCGCCGCCGTCGTACGCCACCACGTTGTCGAAAACCGCGGGCAATGGATCCGTATCCAGCTGGTACAGTAATTTCTTGGTCATCGTAGAACGCGCACTCCCCCCGCGCGCCGGCTCAAGTCACGAGATGTTGTGGCTTGCCGGCCGCCCAGTGCTCGATATTATCGATCAACTGGTCGGCTAGGAACTGCATGGCGTCGTCCGAGGCCCATGCAATGTGCGGCGTAAGAATGAAATTGGGCCGGCGCACATCGAGCAGCGGATGTCCGTTCTTCGGCGGCTCGGCGGTCAGCACGTCGAACCCCGCGCCGCCGATCAGTCCTTCGTCGAGTGCCTGAATCAGCGCCGCCTCATCCACCAATCCGCCGCGCGCCGTATTGATGAGGAGCGCGGTGCGCTTCATCTTGCGGAATGCCGCGAGGTCGATCAGATTCCGGGTCGAGGGCATGAGCGGGCAGTGAAGCGAGATCACGTCCGACTCGGCCAGCACCTGTTCGTGCGGAGTAAACGTCACCCCGTCCATCTTGGGCGGCGCGTGATCCGCGAACAGCACCCGCATGCCGAAGGCGCGGCCGATCGCCGCGGTCCCCTGGCCGATCGCTCCCTCGCCGACGATACCGAGAGTGGCACCGTGCAAATCGCCGATGGGGTGGGTGAAGAAGCAGAATTGGTCCGACTTGTTCCAGACGCCGTTCTCCACATCCTGCCGATAGGCGAGAAGATTCCGGCGCAGCGCCAGGATCATCATGAACGCGTGTTCGGGCACCGTATGGACCGCGTAGTTGCGGATATTCGCAACAGCGATGCCGTGCGCCTTGCAATACGCCACATCCACGACGTCGTAGCCGGTTGCCGCGACCGCGATCAGCTTGAGCTTCGGAAGTTTCTCCAGCGTGGGCGCGCGCATCGGAACCTTGTTTACGATGGCAACCTCGGCCCCCGCGAGCCGCGGCACGATCTCTTCGACCGAGGTCTTCTCGTATTCCACGTACTCGGTCGCGCACGCGGGCTTGCGCACCGTCGCCTTGAGCGAGGCGCGATCCAGGAAAACGACACGCTGGGTCACGCGGCTTTACCTTTCGCCGCCTCGGTGTTCGATTGGGCGGCGGGCGCGTGCTTGCGCCAGTAGTTCTGGGCTGCCGCCACGCCGCTCCCCGGCTCGATCTTGACGCCGACGTCGAGCATCGCCAGTTCGGCGCCGGCGATTGCTCCCAGCAGCATCAGTTCGTTGAGATCGCCGAGGTGGCCGATGCGGAACAACTTGCCCGCCACCTTCGACAGTCCCGCGCCGAGCGCGAGGTTGTAGCGCTTGAAAGCCCGCGAAATGACGTCGGCGCCGTTGATGCCCTCGGGGACCATGACCGCCGAGACCGTGTCGGAGTACCACTTCGGAGCGACCGCGCACAGCTTGAGCTTCCAGCCGTCCATCACCGCGGCGCGCGTTCCCCCCGCGAGGTAGGCGTGACGCTGGAACACGTTCTCGAGGCCCTCCTCGGCCAGTATCGCCAGCGCTTCGCGCAGGCCGTAGAGCATGGGCAGGGCCGGAGTGTAGGGGAAATATCCCGACGCGTTGGCTTGAACCATATCGGCGTAATCGAAGTAGCAGCGTCGCGCGGTCGCCTTCTTGGCGGCTTCGAGCGCTTTCTGGCTTACGCACGTGATGCCGAGACCGGCGGGTAGCATCAACCCTTTCTGCGAACCGCTGACGCAGACGTCGACGCCCCACTCGTCCATTCGGAAGTCGATGCTCGCGAGCGCGCTCACCGAGTCCACGAACAGAAGCGCAGGATGCTTGACGCTGTCCAACGCCTGGCGCAGGGCTGCCACGTCGCTGGTCACGCCGGTGGCGGTCTCGTTCTGACACACGAGAACGGCCTTGATCTTGTGCTGCTTGTCGGCCGCGAGCGAGGCGAGATAGCGCTCGATCGGCGCGCCCTCGCCCCACGGCGTATCGAGAATCTCGACCTCGAAACCCAGGCGCTGGCACATGTCGATCCACAGATGGCTGAACTGGCCGAACCGCGAGGCCAGCACCTTGTCGCCGGTGTTCAGGCAGTTGGTGAGCGCCGCTTCCCAGCACCCGGTGCCCGAGGACGGAAAAATGAAAGGAGTGCCGCTGCTGGTCTTGAAGATCGGTTTCAGGCCCGAAAGGCACGCCTTGGAGAGCTCGGGGAAGATGGGTGAGCGGTGATCTTCCATCGCGACCGCCATGGAGCGCAGGACGCGATCAGGCACATTGGTGGGACCAGGTACGAACAGGAAATTACGACCAGCCATTGAAAACTCCTTACGCAGGGCTGTGGGATCCGGCGCGCGCGCCAGGGTGGATATATTACCGGCCAGGGCTCCGAGCGCACGCTTTTACTGAAGTGTACCGTCGGAACTCAGTCTATGATATATGAGATATCTGTAGGGTACTTGGCGGCCCCACGCCTATGAGCGAGGGGTGGCGACCTGGTTCGGGCATTAGGCGTCGGATCGACCTGGGGGAGTGAACAAAAAATGCGAATTGCCATCATTGGCCAGCAGAAGTTCGGAAAAGCGGTGCTGGACGCGTTCCTGGATCGGGGCGATACGGTCGCGGGTGTATTTTGCACGCCCGACAAGCCCGGCACTCCGCCGGATCCCCTGCGTGCGGGCGCCGAGGAGCGCGGGGTGCGGCTGTTTCAATTCCCGTCGCTCAAGACGCCCGAGGCCCTCGATGCCCTGCGTGGTCTCGATGTGGATCTGGGCATCATGGCGTATGTCCTGCAATTCGCGCCGCAGGAGTTCACCAGCATTCCGCGGCGGGGGATGATTCAATATCACCCCTCGCTCCTGCCCAAATATCGGGGTCCGAGTTCGATCAACTGGCCCATCATCCACGGCGACACGCGCACGGGACTCACCATATTCCGTCCGAGCGACGGTCTGGACGAGGGGCCGGTGATTTTGCAGAAGGAAACGCTGATTGCGCCGGACGATACGCTCGGAACCGTCTATTTCGACCGCCTGTTTCCGCTCGGAGTCGAGGCGATGAAGGAGGCCGCCGATCTCGTCATGAGCGGACGGGCCAAGGAAACCATCCAGGATGAGTTGCAGGCGAGCTACGAAGGCTGGTGCCGCGACCCCGAAGCCAAGATCAACTGGCACAATCACATCGATCAAGTCTACAACCTGATTCGAGGCTGCATTCCCGCACCGGGTGCATGGACCACCCACAACGGCAAGAAGCTCCGGATCCTGGAAGCGAGGAAGCACCCGGCGCGCACCTTCTCCGCCGTCAAGGGCAAGATCGGCGCGGTGACGGACATCGGCGAGCGCAGCATCTTCGTGAGCACGCAGGGCGGTCAGATCGAAGTGTCGACGCTCAAGCCGGACGACGGCAAGAAGCTCCCGGCACCCGAGTTCTGCGCGCAAACCGGCCTGACCATCGGCACCATTCTCGGTGGCTGATCGCAGCCGCACCGGCGCGTCCGCCGACGCGTGTTATATTGCGCGCCGCTATTTCACCGGGCAGCGCCCATCGCCTGTCGTGCAATCGCACGGCATCCACTAATCACCGTCAATTGGGGGAGTTAAACGTGCGTTCCGACATAGAGATTGCCCAAAGCGCAACCATGAAGCCGATTTCCGAGATCGCGGCCCGGCTCGGCATTCCGGCCTCGAGCGTCGAGAATTACGGCCATTACAAGGCCAAGATCGCGCTCGATTACATCGACAGCCTCAAGGACAAACCGGACGGCAAGCTGATTCTGGTGACCGCGCTCTCTCCGACGCCCGCGGGCGAGGGCAAGACCACGACCACCGTGGGACTCGGCGATGCCTTGAACAAGATCGGCAAAAAGGCCGTCATCTGTCTGCGCGAACCGAGCCTCGGCCCGGTATTCGGCATGAAGGGCGGGGCGGCCGGCGGCGGCTTCGCTCAGGTCGTGCCGATGGAAGACATCAATCTGCACTTCACAGGCGATTTCGGCGCCATCGGCCTCGCGCACAACCTGCTCTCCGCCCTGATCGACAATCACATCCATCACGGCAACGAGCTCGGGTTCGACGTGCGTCGCATCGCGTGGAAGCGCGTGGTGGATATGAATGATCGCGCGTTGCGCGATATCACCGTCGGGCTGGGCGGCCCCGGCAACGGTTTCCCACGGCAGGACGGCTTCGACATCGTGGTTGCCTCCGAAGTGATGGCCATCTTCTGCCTGTCGCGCAATCTCGAGGATCTGAAGCAGCGACTCGGCAACATCGTGGTCGGCTACCGCCGCGACCTCTCGCCGATCCGGGCCAAGGATCTCAATGCGCAGGGCGCCATGACCGTGCTGCTCAAGGAGGCTCTCAAGCCGAATCTGGTGCAGACCCTCGAAAACAATCCCGCCTTCATCCACGGCGGTCCGTTCGCCAACATCGCGCACGGCTGCAATTCCGTGCTGGCCACGTCGACGGCGTTGAAGCTTGCCGATTACGTCGTCACCGAAGCGGGCTTCGGCGCGGACCTCGGCGCCGAGAAGTTCATCGACATCAAGTGCCGCAAGTCGGGACTCCGCCCCTCGGCGGTGGTGATCGTCGCGACCATCCGCGCTCTGAAGTACCACGGCGGCTGCGACCTCAAGCAGATCAACACCGAGAACCTGGCCGCGCTCGAAAAGGGCATCGCCAATCTCGAGCGCCACGTGAACAACGTGCGCA
This sequence comes from Steroidobacteraceae bacterium, assembly GCA_050012315.1. Lineage (GTDB taxonomy): Bacteria > Pseudomonadota > Gammaproteobacteria > Steroidobacterales > Steroidobacteraceae > Bog-1198. The sequence goes on from JBEKHK010000002.1 coordinate 76,928, forward strand.
ACCACTACGGCCTGCCCTGCGTGGTGTCGGTGAACCAGTTCACCGCGGACACCCAGGCGGAAAGCGACTTGCTCGCGAAGAAGATGGCCTCGCTCAACGTACCGCTGGTCACCGCGAAGCACTGGGCCGAGGGCGGCGCGGGTGCGACCGACGTGGCCAAGAAAGTGGTGGAGCTGATCGAGGCCGGAAAGTCGAACTTCAGCTTCGTCTACGACGAGAACCAGACGCTCTGGGACAAGGTCAAGACCGTCGCCTCGAAGATTTACGGTGCGGCGGACATCGCGGCCGATGCCAAGATCCGTGCGCAGATCGACAAGCTGCAGAAGGACGGATACGGGCACTATCCCGTCTGCATCGCGAAGACGCAGTATTCGTTCTCGACCGACCCGGGCGCGCGGGGCGCGCCGAGCGGCCACATCGTCAACATCCGTGAAGTGCGCCTCGCAGCCGGTGCGGAATTCATCGTCGCGGTATGCGGCGATGTGATGACCATGCCGGGACTGCCGAAGGTTCCGTCCGCCGACAAAATCGACATCGACGCGCAGGGGCGCGTAGTCGGCCTTTTCTAGGATGCCGGCACCGCGCCGGGCGCAAGCATTGCGCCCGGCGCGCTCGGCCCGGCCGGACCCCCCGGCCGGGCGAGGGCGATTGACCTTGGGCTACGTCGTCAGCACGATCTTGCCGATATGCTGCGAGCTCTCCATCAACCGATGCGCCTCGCTGGCCTGATCGAGCGGAAATGTCGCATGGATGACGGGCTTTACGCGGCCCTCGGCGAGGAGCGGCCACACATTGCGGCGCACGCCCTCGGCGACCAGCGCTTTCTGAGCGACGCTGCGTATGCGCAGTGTCGAGCCGGTCAGCGTGAGCCGCTTGCTCAGGATGGTGTTCAGGTTGATCTCGGTCCGCGCCCCACCCATCAGCGAAATGACCACGATGCGGCCTTCCACCGCGGCGGCCTCGAAATTCCGGGCGAGGTAGTTCGCGCCCACGATGTCGAGAATCAAATCCACGCCCTTACCCCCGGTGGCATCGCGCACTACGGCGACGAAATCCTCGCTGTGGTAGTCGATGCCGCGCGCCGCGCCGAGGCGTTCGCAGAAGCGAGCCTTGGCGGCGCTGCCCGCGGTCGCATAAACGGTCGTTCCCCAGGCCGCGGCGAGCTGTATGGCGGTCGTTCCGATGCCGCTGGTGCCGCCGTGGATCAAGACCGTATCGCCGGCCTTGCAGCCGCCGCGGTCGAACAGGTTGGTCCACACCGTGAAGAAGGTCTCCGGCACCGCCGCCGCCTCGACCATGCTGAGATTCTTCGGCACGGGCAGGCAGAGAGGCGCCGCCGCCAGCGCGTATTCGGCATACCCGCCGCCCGCCAACAAGGCTGTGACCTTGTCGCCGACCGCGACGCCGGACGCGCCGGGACCGATCGCGACGACTTCCCCTGCGATCTCGAGTCCGGGGATATCGGACGCTCCGGGCGGCGGCGGATAGCGGCCTTCCCGCTGCATGACGTCCGGGCGGTTGACGCCCGCGGCGGCGACGCGCACCAGCACTTCACCCTCCCCCGGCTTGGGTGTAGGGCGGCGCGCGGGTTTCAGTTGCTCCGGACCGCCCGGTGCGGCGATCTCGATCACGGTCATTTCAGCGGGTATGTTCGCCATCGCAATCCTCGTTATCTCGTCGGATGCCGTTCATCGTACCGCAATCCGCCGGCGCCAAATGGTCCCGGCGCGCCGTTTCGCGTAGACTTTTGCCGCGAGGAAAACCGATGACGACAGCCTACATCACTCACGCTGAATGTCTGCGGCACGAAATGGGCGCCGGCCATCCGGAGAATCCCGACCGCCTCAATTCGGTGAACGAGCACATACGCACCAGCGGCATTTTGACCGAGCTGCGCTGCCTGGAGGCGCCGCGCGCCGACCGGAAGGATCTGAAGCGCGTGCATCGCGCGGCCTATGTCGATTTGATTTTCGAGCACGCGCCCAAAGAGGGCTACGTGCAACTCGATCCCGACACGGCCATGAATCCCTCGAGCCTCGGGGCGGCGCGTCGGGCGGCGGGCGCCGGCGTGCTCGCGGTCGACGAGGTAATGGCGGGCAGATCGCAAAACGCCTTCTGCGCGGTGCGGCCTTGCGGGCATCACGCCACGCCCTCTCGCTCCATGGGTTTTTGCATCTTCAACAATGTCGCCGTCGCAGCCGCGTACGCGCTCGAGGTCAAAGGGCTAGAGCGGGTGGCCATTGTCGATTTCGACGTGCACCACGGCAACGGGACCGAAGACATGTTCAGCGTCCCCGAATGGCGCAAGCGGGTCGTGATGGCCGGCTTCTTTCAGCATCCTTTCTATCCGGGGAGCGGCGCGGACAGTCCTGCCCCCAACATGTTCAACGTTCCGCTCCCGGCGGGCAGCGACGGTGTCGCCGCGCGGCGGGCGCTCAAGGAGACATGGCTGCCGGCACTCGATGAGTTCAAGCCGCAGATGATCCTGATCTCGGCGGGTTTCGACGCGCACCGCGAGGATCTCTTGGGCGGACTGGCCTTGGTGGAGGCGGACTACGAATGGATGACACGCGAGCTCATGTCGCTGGCCGAGCGCCATTCCGAGAAGCGCATCGTGTCGATGCTGGAGGGCGGCTACCACCTGGGAGCCTTGGGACGAAGCGCCGCCGCGCACGTGAGAACCCTCGCAGGCCATTGACTATCGCTTTGCAGCAAGCGCCTGGCTCCGTCCGCGGGCGGAGCCACCTCGTGATGCCCGAATGAGCCGGCGCGTATAAGATAGGGGTGTTGGAGATTCCCTGGCCGCCCGAGCAAAGGCGCGGCCGCCCAGGGCGAGCGATGAGTCGCACGAGTCGGACATCGGGGGAGGCGCCACGCCATGAGCGACGGACCAGAGCCGGCCAACCCTTCACATCGGGTGAGAATCGCTGCAGTGGCAACGATCGTCGCGCTCACCCTCGGTTTGTCTCCGGAAAAAGCCCCGGGAACGGTGCAGGCGGTTCCCCCGGCGGTGGGCTCGCCCACGGTCGCGCCCGCGACGGCGACGGCGGAGGCCATCGATCAGCTCGCCGAGATCATGGTGCAGACAAGCGAGCCGCGGTACGTAGCGCCCACCCGGCGGGATCAGATCGGCCGAATCTGGGCTCCGGTACTCATCAACGGCCGCGGGCCGTTCCGTTTGGTGCTCGATACGGGTGCGAGCAGCTCAGGCGTCACCGCGATGGTCGCGCTGGCTCTCGGCATCCCTACCAATGCCTCGCCGCACGTCATGCTGCGCGGGGTAACGGGCTCTGCCGACGTGCCCGCGATCAGAGTCGATACGCTCACCGTCGGCGACCTTGCGGTGGACTCGGCGCTTCTGCCCATCGTGCCCGACGCCTTGGGCGGAGCGGAAGGCTTCCTGGGCTCCGATGGTCTCAAGAACAAACGCATCTTCATCGATTTCCGCCACGATCAGATATCCATCACCTTTTCACGCGCCGAGCGCTCGGCGCGGGGATTCCTGACGGTGCCGTTCAAGCTGGTCCACGAACAGTTGATCGTCATCGACTGCAAAGTCGGGGGTGTCGCCGCCAAAGCGATCATCGACACGGGCGGCCAGGCCACGATCGGGAACGTCGCGCTTCGCAACGCGCTCGCCGAGCACAATCTCGGGTTTCGCGGCAAGCCGGATGAGATCGTGGGCGCGACGTTGGCCATTGAGAAGGGCGAGCTCATCGCTACGCCGGCAATCATCATGGGACCGATCCAAATACACGACTACGGCGTGACGTTCGCCGACGTTTACATCTTCAGGCATTGGCGCTACACCAGCGAGCCCGCCATCATGGTCGGCATGGATGCCCTCGGGACACTGGATACGTTGATCATCGATTACCGGCGCAAGGAGCTTCAGATCCGAATGGCGAAGGCCGGCTGAGCGGGCGCGAGCGAGCCGCCGGCTGCACGGAACGCACGTCGGCGGGCCGCCGCTGCTTTTTTCGCGGGATTGCGCGAGAATACATGGGCACTCAAGCGCCGGAGAGTCGATGGTCAACAAGCCGATGATCGGGGTCGCGGTGGTGGTGGTGGCGGCCGGGATGGGCGCGGCCTACTACTTCCACAAGCGCAATGCTGAGCTTTCGCACCCGGCGGCCGCCGTGAATCCCGCGCCGTCCGCGGCCGCTTCGCCGCCGGCGATCGAGAATCCCGTGCCGAGCTCGCCGTCGGCGGCAACGGCACCTCTGCCCGCGTTGAACGACAGCGACCCCGCGATCAAGGATGCGCTTGGAGAAGCGCTGGGCAACGAGGCCATGCAATACCTCGTGCCCGAGAGCATCGTGCGCCATCTCGTGGTCACCATCGATAACTTGCCCCGGCAAAAGGCCCCTGCGGCGAAGCGGCCGACGGTATCGCCCGGAGGACCGTTCCTGGCGGATGGCGACGAGGTTCACTCCACGCTCGATCCCAAGAATTATGCGCGTTACGAGCCCATGGTGAATGCCCTGCGCAAGCTCGACATGCAGCGGGTCGCCGACGTGTATCTGCGCTTCTATCCGCTGTTTCAGAGCGCCTATCAGGATCTCGGCTATCCCAACGGATATTTCAACGACCGGCTGGTCGCGGCGATCGATTCATTGCTCGCGGCACCGGAGGTCGCCGGGCCGATCGAGCTGACGCGCCCCAACGTGATGTACACGTTCGCGGATGCCACACTCGAGGCGCTGCCGGCGGGCCAGAAATTGCTGATTCGTATGGGTCCGGAGAACGCGGCCGTGATCAAGGCGAAGCTCAAGGAGCTGCGCGCGATCGTGGCCGCAGGGCGACCCGCCGCGGGCGCTTCGCCGAGCGCCGCGGGGCCGCCCGCGCACTGATCGATCGTCATAAGAGGGGGGGGGAAGGGCATGAATAATACGGCCGCGATCGCGGGATCACCGCGCATCCAGGATAAACCGGCGCAGAACCAATGGCTGGTCATCGGCGCTTCGTCGCTCGGTACCGTGTTCGAGTGGTACGACTTTTATCTGTACGGACTGCTCGCGAGCATCATCACCGCCCAGTTCTTCTCCGGGGTCAACGAAGTAACCGGGTTCATCTTCGCATTGGCGGCCTTTGCCGCGGGTTTCGCGGTGCGCCCCTTCGGCGCGCTCGTGTTCGGGCGCCTGGGCGATCTCGTCGGACGCAAGCATACGTTTCTCATCACCATGAGCCTCATGGGCGTCGCGACCTTCCTCGTGGGGCTGTTGCCGAGCTACGCCTCCGCAGGAGTCGCGGCGCCGATCGCCCTCGTGGCGCTGCGGTTGCTGCAAGGCCTCGCTCTGGGCGGAGAATACGGCGGGGCGGCAACGTACGTCGCCGAGCATGCGCCGCAAGGAAAACGCGGCCTCTACACCAGCTGGATTCAAACCACGGCCACGCTCGGCCTGTTCGCCGCTCTGCTCGTCGTCATCGGCACACGCACGGCAATGGGAGAGGACAGCTTCAAGGCGTGGGGATGGCGCATACCGTTCCTGATCTCCTTGGTGCTGTTGGTCGTGTCGCTCTGGATCCGCATGCAGCTGGACGAAAGTCCGGTTTTCACGAACATGAAAAAAGCGGGCACCACTTCCAAAGCACCGCTCTCGGAGGCTTTCGGCCGGTGGGGCAATCTGAAAATCGTGCTGATCGCGCTCCTCGGAGCCGTCATGGGACAGGCGGTGGTTTGGTACACGGGACAGTTCTACGCATTGTTCTTTTTGGAGCGTGTGCTTCGCGTCGACGGCGCCACCACCAACATATTGACCGCGATCGCACTCGCTCTCGCCACGCCGGCATTCATTTTTTTCGGTTGGATGTCCGATCGAATCGGGCGCAAGCCGATCATCCTCGCGGGGTGCCTGCTCGCGATGTTCACCTATTCCCCGCTGTTCCACGCATTGACCCACTATGCGAACCCCGCGTTGTTCGCCGCACAGGCCACTGCACCCGTGGCCGTGATAGCCGATCCCGCCCAGTGCTCGTTTCAATTCGATCCCGTCGGCAAGAACAAATTCGATTCGACCTCCTGCGATATCGCGAAGAGCTTCCTCGCCAAGGCGGGCGTTTCCTATCAACGAATCGACGCTCCCGCCGGAACGGTCGCCCAGATTCGAGCCGGAGCCGCGACGCTCACCGCGCCGGATCCGCGAGCCGTGCAGGGCACAGAGCGCAAGACCGCGATCACGGAATTCCAGAATGCCGCGAAGGCGGCGCTGTCCGCGGTGGGCTATCCGGAGAAAGCGGACAAGGCGAGCATCAACAAGCCCATGGTGGTACTCATACTGTTCATTCTCGTGCTGTACGTGACCATGGTGTACGGGCCGATCGCCGCGTTGTTAGTCGAGTTGTTCCCCGCCCGCATCCGCTACAGCGCCATGTCGCTGCCTTATCACATCGGCAACGGCTGGTTCGGAGGATTTTTGCCGACGACGGCGTTCGCGATGGTCGCGGCGACCGGCGACATCTATTACGGACTTTGGTATCCGATCGTGGTGGCCGGCATCACCGTCGTGGTCGGGCTTTTGTTTCTTCCCGAGACGATGAATCGCCCCGTGGATGAGTAGGCATCGACATTCGATCCTGTCGTCGGACGGCGACAGGGCGCCGTGGTACGCGTTACATTCTCTTCACAGAGCTACCTGTGTTTCAGACTGTGGCGTTATATGAGTTACCAGCGGCGTCTTATTACGCTGCCACGGATAACCAATCAAGGCAGAAACATGCGCAAATCATTGCCCGAATTTTTCACCAAGCCGACGGCTCGCAGGGCACTGCTGTGCTCGTTGGCTGCAGGGAGTTTGCTCGCGGGCTGCGTCGCCACGGTTCGAGTGCCGGGTCCGCCCCCACCGCCGCGCCCCTACTACGCGCCGCCGCCGCCTCCACCTCCGCCCGCGGCGGCACCGGTGGTCGAAGTACAGGCCACCGAGGCGCCGCCTCCGCTCCCTGATTACGATCAGCCGCCGTGTCCCCAGGACGGGTGGCTGTGGACGCCGGGCTACTGGGCGTATTCGACGGCAGGCTACTACTGGATCCCCGGCACGTGGGTCGCGCCTCCGCAGGTCGGAGTGCTTTGGACTCCCGGTTATTGGGGTTTCGCGGGCGGCGTATACATATTCCACGAGGGCTACTGGGGTCCGCACATCGGATTCTACGGTGGCGTTCCCTACGGCTTCGGCTACCTGGGCGTCGGCTTCGTCGGCGGCCGCTGGGTCGGCAACTCTTTCTCGTACAACACCGCCGTCGTGCACGTGAACACCACGGTCATCCACAACACCTATGTGAACAACGTCACCGTCAACAATGTCACGGTCAACAAGGTGAGCTACAACGGAGGCCCGGGCGGCGTTGCGGCGAAACCGACGCCGCAAGAGAAGGCGGCGATGTCGGAAACTCACGTGCCGGCCACGCCGGCGCAACGGCAGCATGTGACCGAAGCGGTGCGAAATCCGCAGCTTGCCGCGAAAGCGAACGGCGGCCACCCGCCGATCGCCGCAACGGCGCGCCCAGCGGCGTTCAATGGCCCGGGTGTCGTGGGCGCGAGGGGAGCGCCGCCGCGCGCGGCCTTTGCCGCTCCCGGGGCGCACGCGCCGGTCAATGGCGCCGTGCATCCGCAAGCCAACGCGCCGGCCACCGCGGCTCACCCGGCAGCCACGCCGCCGAAGGCTGCACCGAAAGCGAAGCCGAAGGCGCCGCCCGAGCGGAAGGAAGGCGAGAAGCCCTGAGGCGATAGCTCTCTCGATCGTCCAAATCGAGCGCCCGTGCCGGCTAGCGAGCCGCGGGCGCCGTCGTTTTCACCGCGGGCAAATCGACGACGCTCGCGAGCAAACCGCCGCCGATTACCTTGATCCGCGCGGGTGCGGCGCAGTAATTTTCGAGGAGCGCCGCGCCGGGGTGCGGCCGGTCCCCATATTGCAGGGACGCCGCGGCGGGCGCATCATCATGGGGAGTGAGATTGGCCAGTTGACATATGTTGGCGGTGCCGGGTGTCGCCAAAGCGGGAGGGTGAGCGCATGAATTCACTATCCGTCACGGTCTCCGACGGCGTCGCGACGTTGAGCATCCAACGGCCCCAAGTCAGCAATGCCATCGATATCTCCATCATTCGATCGTTGCATCTCGCGCTCGATCAAATTCAGAAGGGCGAGGGGGGCGCGCGCGCGGTGGTCCTCACGGGCAGCGGCGATGTCTTTTGCAGCGGCCTCGATCTGCACTCGGTGGACCTCAATACCCGCCAAGCGAGACAACGCGCGCACTTCGAAATGCGCCGTTTCATGGATCCCCTGATCACGCGGCTCAGCGGCTTCCGCTTTCCGATCATCGCCGCCGTGAACGGGGCCGCGGTCGGCGGGGGCATGAGCCTGGCGCTCGCAAGCGACATCATCATCGTCGGAGAGAGCGCGTATTTCTGCCCGTCCTTCGCTCGCTTAGGGCTGGTGCCGGACGCCGGCATCACTTTTCATCTGGCGAGGCGCATCGGCGGCGGCCGTTCGCTCGCGGCCTTGATGCTCGCGGAAAAAATCAACTCCAAGATGGCCCTCGACTGGGGATTGGCTTATGCCGTCGCGCCGGATGGACAGGTTCAGGCGCGGGCTCAGGAGGTCGCCCACAAGCTGGCCTCCGGTCCCTGTGCCGTGCTCGGTCAGATTCGCTCTCTCCATGCTTCGACGTTCGACAACTCCTTGCAGGAACAGCTGCGAGCCGAGCGCAGTGCGCAGGAGATGACGCTCGAAACCCAGGACTGCGTCGAAGGCGTGAGGGCGTTCTTCGAGAAGCGGGAGCCCCACTTCTCAGATCACTGAGCTTCCGAGCAAGCGCGTCCTCGCGCAGATCTCGCGAATGTCCTCGGGAGTGCTGCGGCAGCAGCCGCCGACGAGGCGCGCTCCCGCGCCATACCAGTCACGAACGTAATCCGAGATTCGCAGGCAATCCGCGTTGCCGACCCATCGCTTCGACCCGGCATCGTAACCCTCTCCGGAATTCGGGTACGCGATGAGCGGTTTGTCCGCGCGCTCCCGCATTCTCTTCAGGAGTTCGGTCACATACTGCGGCGGGGTGCAATTGACGCCGAGCGCCAATACTTGATCATGCCCGCGCAGGGCGGCTGCGCAATCGGCGATCTCCTCTCCCTGCGAATTGCGTGCCCCGTCGAGGCACGAAAAGCTGATCCAAGCGCTGACCGCCGGAAACTCCTGGAGGAGCCGAGCCAGAACCAGAGCCTCGCGCTGGCACGGCAGTGTTTCGCACGCGATGAGATCCGCGCCGGACTGCGCCAAGACCTCGAGGCGCGGGCGATGAAATTCGGCCAGCGCCCGATCGCTCACGGCGTACCGTCCCCGATATTCGGACCCGTCCGCCAGCATCGCGCCGTAAGGTCCGATGGAGGCCGCCACGAGCGGACGGCCGCGGGATCGCCGGTGGGAGGGTTCCGCCCAGAACTCATCGCGTGCGTCCGCCGCAAGCGCAACCGCATCGCGCATCAGGCGCGCGGCCCGCTCCCATTCGATGCCGCGGCGCTCAAAACCCTCGAAGGTCGCTTGGTAGGTGGCCGTGGTCGCGACGTCCGCCCCGGCCTTGAAGTAATCCATGTGCACGGCGCGAATCATCTCGGGCGATTCGATCAGGCACTTGGCCGACCACAGCGGGTCGCGCAGGTCCGCGCCGCGCCGCTCGAGCTCGGTCGCAAGCGCCCCGTCCAACACGATGACGGGCTGCGTGCTCAAGCGCTCGGCGATCGGATTCAATGCTTCGTCCCGGCGGCATTGCGGACGCGGGCCGGAGGCGTCGCGGCGTTAAGGGTGCGCGGGCCGCTCAAGAAGCCATTGCCCGCCACGAAATACCGCAGCCGCGCCTCCGCGCCCTTGGTGAGGCCGATGCGCACGCTCTCGCCGATCGCCGCGACCGATGCTCCGTCGTCGCCGATCCACAAGGGTCCGCGGCGGCACAGATCGAGTCCGTCGTGCCGCAGGTCGATTCCGAGGGCGGCTGCCAGGCGGCCGGGCCCCCGCGCCAGGTCGCGTAGGGCCTCGATCCTGCGCGCGCGCTGCATGTGCTCGATTCCCGACAGCGGCTCGAACGCGCGCAGCAGAACGCCGGCGCCGGTGCCGGCGGCTTCGCTCGACACGTTGAGCATGTACGAGGTGCCGTAACACAGGTACACATAGGCGTGGCCGGCTTCCAGGTAAAGCGATCGATTACGCGGCGTCATGCCGCGGAACGCATGACAAGCCGGATCAGCCTCGAGGTAAGCCTCGGTTTCGACGATGCGACCGGTGAGCACCCGCTTGCCGAGCTCGCGCACGACGATCTTGCCGAGCAGAAAACGGGCAAGCCCGACCGTGTCGCGGGGAACCACCGCACGGTCGAGCGGAGAGATGCCGAGCGACCGCAAGGCGGCCGGCGCCGGATCGATTCGAACTGCTGACGGGGTGCGCAATGGTAATCTCAACGTTGCCAAGACTCCTGGATTATTGTGACCGCCGCCGCATCGTTCAAGTCGTATTCCCCCGCGCTGCCCGTCGGCGTGCTCGCCATCGCGATGATCAGCGTCCAAGGCGGCGCGGCTCTGGTCAAGGGGTTGTTCCCGGTGGCCGGGGTGGCGGGAGCAACGACGCTGCGGCTCGCATTGGCGAGCGTGATTCTCGCGGCGGTGTGGCGGCCCTGGCGGCTGCGTCCGACGGCGCGGGAAGCCCGCAGCATCCTGGTTTACGGGATGGCGATGGGATGCATGAATTTTTGCTTCTATTCGGCACTTTACCGCATACCGCTCGGCATTGCCGTCGCCCTGGAGTTCACGGGACCTTTGGCGGTGGCCATCGCGGCCTCGCATCGGGCGGCGGACTATCTTTGGATCGCTCTCGCGGCGCTCGGACTCCTCGCGTTGCTGCCTCTGGGTCATCAGTCGATCTCCGCCGCCGGAATCGCTTTCGCCCTGAGCGCCGGCGTTTTCTGGGCGCTCTACATCGTCTTCGGCCGCAAGGCGGGCACCGCCCACGGCGGCGCCACGACGGCGATGGGCACCGTGGTCGGCGCCCTGGTGATCGCCCCTATCGGCGTGGCGCAGGCCGGAGCATCTCTGTTGGATCCGGCGATCCTGCCGGCTGCCTTGGGCGTCGCCGTGTTGTCGAGCGCATTGCCGTATTCTTTGGAGATGTTCGCGCTCACGCGCATTCCGACCAGGACCTTCGGCGTCCTGATGAGCGCGGAGCCGGCGCTCGCCGCACTCTCGGGGCTCGCCTTCCTGCACGAGAGCTTGTCGCTGACTCAATGGGCGGCGATTGCCAGCATCATGGCCGCCTCCGCGGGAAGTGCCGCGACGAGCGGGCCGTCGGCGCCTCCGATCAAGGACTGATCGCGGCGCGGCTCAGCCGATGGTGCGACCTCAGCCGATGAGGCTCACGGCGAGGTACAACACCGCCGCACCGGCCAGCGTCATCGCGGTGGTGAGAAACTTCGGATGTGCGTGGTAGCTCTCGGGGATGAGATCGCTCGCACCGATGTAGAGGAAAAACCCGGCGAAGAGTGCGAGCACGATCCCGAATCCATCGATGCGCAGATGAAACAGCGCGGTCGCCGCGATGCCCACCACGGGCGCCGCCGCATCGAGCAGCAGCCAGGGGAGCGCGCGCGAACGATCGCCTTGATTCTTCAGTACGACGTTCATGGTATTGATGCCGTCCGAGAAATCATGGGTCAGCACGGCGATGGCGACGATGATTCCCACGTTCCTCGAGGCTTGAAACGCAAGTCCAATGGCTACCCCGTCGAGCAAGCTGTGCACGCATAGGACGCCGGCGCCCACCGCGCCGCGCGGCAGGGAGTCACCGTGAAAGAGCAGGATGCGGTCGAGCACGAGATAGGCGAGAAAGCCGACCGCGGTAAGTGACAGCAGGGTGCCCGTGCCGTGGAAGCGAGAACCCAGCGCCAGCGATTCCGGCAACAGATCGAAAAACGCCACGCCGATGACCGCGCCCGCGCTGAATCCGAGAATCAGGTGCAGCTTGTCGCGCAAGCCGAGGGCCAACAACCCGCCGGCAAGGGTGCTCGAGAACGCCGCGAGGGCGATGATGATCAATAACACGTGCGGTCGGTCCCTTCGGGTTATATTGTCGCTCATCGCAGAAATGCATAGGAGGCGACGTGAGCTACGACGCATATCATAAACGCAAAATCGGCGATCACGTGCTGAAGCCCGAGACCCAGATGATGGGATTTGGCTACGATCCGTCCTTGTCCGAGGGCTCGCTCAAGCCGCCGATATTCCTGACGTCCACGTTCGTATTCAAAACCGCCCAGGATGGAAAGGATTTCTTCGACTATACGTCCGGGCGCCGCGAGCCGCGGGCGGGGCAGGCGGCGGGACTCGTCTATTCGCGCTTCAACAATCCGAACCTGGAAGTTCTGGAGGATCGGCTCGCTCTTTGGGAGGAGGCTGAAACCGCCGCGGTGTTTTCGAGCGGTATGTCGGCGATCTCGACCGCGCTCTTCGCATACGTACGGCCCGGCGATGTGATCTTGATGAGCCAGCCCTTGTATGGCGGAACCGAGACGCTGATCGAGAAGACGTTACCCGCCTTCGGCGTCAGCACGGTGGGCTTTGCGCAGGGCTACGATCGGGCGTCCGTCAAGGACGCCGCGGAGCGCGCGAGCGCTCGCGCGCGAGAGAAAAGCGGCAGAGTGTGCCTGATCATGACCGAGACTCCCGCCAATCCGACCAACAGCCTGGTGGATCTTGCGCTCATGCGCGAGATCTCGGCCGAGATCGGCGCGCGGCAAGCAGGCGGCCGGCCGCCGGTGCTCGTGGACAACACGTTCCTCGGCCCGGTGTTCCAGCGTCCGCTGCCGCTCGGCGCGGATCTCGTGCTGTATTCGCTCACCAAGTATGTCGGCGGCCATTCGGACCTGGTGGCCGGCGGCGTCGTCGGGGCGCGCAGCGTGGTGGAGCCGATCAAGAGGCTGCGCGGCGCGCTCGGCACTCAACTCGATCCCAATACCGCATGGATGATCATGCGCTCGATGGAAACGCTATCCCTGCGCATGCACAAGTCGGCGCAGAACGCCGCGCAGGTCGCCGGCTTTTTGCGGACCCATCCCAAGATCGCGGGCGTGAACTATCTCGGATTTCTCGCCGCGGATGATCCGCGCAAGGGTGTGTTCGAGCGCCAATGCCTGAGCGCGGGCTCGACGTTCGGTTTTTCGGTCAAGGGCGGCGAGGCGGAGGCGTTTCGCCTGCTCGATGGGCTGCAGTTCATCAAACTGGCGGTGAGCCTCGGTGGAACGGAAACGTTGATCTCGCATCCGGCGAGCACCACCCATTCCGGCGTTCCCAAGGAGACCCGCGATCGCATCGGAATCACCGATGCGCTGATTCGAATTTCGGTCGGAATCGAGGACCCGGATGATCTCATCGCGGATCTCGGAGGAGCGTTGAATGCGGTTTGATGCGAGTCTCTTTCTAGGCATTCTGCTGGCGGCGCACGCGGCCATGGCGCCGGCCGCGAGCGCTGCGGAGGGCGCCGCGCCGGCGCCGGCAGGGAACACGACGCCGGCTCCCGATTCGGCGCCCGCGAACACCGTCTATCGCCATGGTTTCGTGTACACGGTGGATGCGCGCGACAGCATCCAAGAGGCATTGGCCGTTCGCGCCGGCCGAATCGTCTATGTCGGAAGCGATGCCGGGGTCGCATCGCTGATCGGCGCGCACACCCGGCAAATCGATCTGCGCGGACGCATGCTGATGCCCGGATTGGTCGACGGGCATATGCATCCGCTGATGGGCGGTGCCGCGCTGCTGAAATGCAATTTGAACTATGTGCAATTGAGCGTCGAGGAGATGCAGGCGAAGATCCAGGCCTGTCTCGATCAGACCCGCTCGCGCGAGCCGGATGGCTGGCTCGAGGTCGTTAACTGGTTCCAAGAAGGCATGATTCCCGCGGGCATCAAGACGACGCGGGCGACTTTGGACGCGCTCAAGACCAAGCGACCGATCTTCGTCATGTCCTCCTTCGGACACACGGCGCTGGTGAATTCCCGCGCCATCGAATTGGCAGGCATCACGGCCGCCACGCAGGCGCCCCCCGGGGGCAAGATATGGCGCGACCCGCAGGGACATCCCACCGGGCTTCTCGAGGACTCGGCCCAGGATTTGGTCGCCAAGCAAATGCCGACGCCCTCGGCGAGCGACGACCTCAAATCCGCCCGAGCGGCTCTCGATGCCATGCGCAAGCAGGGCATCACCACCTTCCTCGACGCCATGGCGCTGCCGCCGGCCTTGGCGGCGTTCGCGAGCGTCGAGCGCGAGGGGGAGCTCACGGCGCGGGCGCACTTCGCCGTGCTGATCACGCCGCCCGAAGGCCAGGATCCCGAAAAAGCCGTTGCGGCGGTGGCGGCGCTGGCGCGCCGCTACGATCAGGGCAGCGTTCAGGCGGCGCCCACGCTCACGGTCCGCAACGTGAAGATGTTTCTCGACGGAGTGATCAGCGCACCCGCCCTGACGGGCGCGATGCTGGAGCCTTATTTCGAGCCCCAGGGTTCGGGGTCCGACCGGAACTGGGCGCCGGGCAAGAATCGCGGGCCGGATGTGTATTTCCCTGCGCCGGTGTTGCGCGCATTGATCATTGCCGTGGCGGGCGCCGGTTTCGAGCCGCATATGCACGCCGACGGCGATCGGGCCGTTCACGAGGGGCTGGACGCAGTCGAAGCGCTGCGCGCCCGCTTTCCGGACAAGGATATCCGAGCCGCGATCGCCCACGATGAGATCGTCGATCCCCGGGACTTCGGCCGCTTCAAGCAGCTGAACGCGATTCCCGTGCTCTCGTTCCAGTGGGAAAAGCAGGCTTCCGACACCGTGGACAACGCGCGCGACTACATGGGCCCGGCGCGCTATAGATACATGGAGCCCGCCGCGTTTTTGGCGAACGCGGGAGCGCGCATCGCCTACGGCAGCGATTGGCCCGTGGACTCGCTCGACGAATGGTTCGCTCTCAAGGTCGGCGTCACGCGTACCAACTCTCCGGCAAGCGGGCCGAAATATGCGGGACGCCGCCTGAGCGAGGATGCGGGCTTGTCCCGCGCGCAGGTGCTGCGCGCCATCACCATGAATTCCTCCTACGAACTGCATCAAGACCACCTCACGGGCTCGCTGGAGGTCGGCAAGCTGGCCGATCTCATCGTGCTCGATCGCAACGCGCTCAAGATCCCGTCCGAGGAGATCGCCCAGGTGAAGGTGTTGCAGACCGTCGTGGGCGGCCGCACGGTGTACCAGGCGGAGGGCTTCGACGCGCCGCGGCCCGATTAGCGCGGCCGCAGCGCACCGATGTTGACCTGGGTCCGGTCGCGAGTCGAGACCTGGACATCCATCCGTCCCTCGTTGGGCAGAGCCCAGGGCAGCGGCAGGTTGTCGGATATCACCGTAATGACGTGGTGCCCGGTTGCCACCGCAGGGAAATCGAATCGACCGTTGGCATCCGTCTGTGACGAGAACCGGCCATCGAGCACCACGGTGACGTTCGGCACGCCCGCCTCGCCGGCGTCGAAGCGCTGATTGCCGTTGGCATCGAGGTAGACGACACCTGCGATTTCACCGGCACCGGTGCCGGGCGCGCCGCCCATCGGCGCGAAGTGCGATCCCGACGCCCGTTTATAGCGCAGGGTCAGAAATATCCCCCGCTCGTCGACCGCCGGGACGGCGGTCGGAACCGGCGGCCCGATCGGCGAGACCACGGTCAGCGGCGTCCAGGAGCCGGTTCGGCTGTCGTAGTAAGTGGCCAGGATCTGCCAAGTGCGCGAGATCTGGTAGGTCAAAGCGACATTGGCGGACACGCCCGGCGCGGCTCGGCCTTGCACCGCCGCCGCCCACTGCACATTGCCCTCGAGGCCCAGCCGAGCGGTGAATTGGCCGCCGCCGGCGGCCGCAAGACCGAGCACGGTGCTGTTCTGCTCGAGATCGTTGATGATGGCGCCGTCGATGCGCTCGACGTAGGTCGAGGTGCTCAGCCGTACGCCGACGGGCATCGACCAGGTCTGATTGAGCGTGAGCGTGGTGTCCCGGCCGTTCGGCGTTGCGGCGAAATCCGCCTGCTCGCGGCCCGTGCCCCAGGCATTCAAGTGATCGACATAGCCCTCGAGCGACCAGCCGTTGGCGCCGTCGGTGCGGCTCACGTCGGCGACGCCGCCGACGCCGGTGTCGCGAGACGCCTGATAGCGGGCATCGCCGGTGAGGAAGGTCGTGTCGGTTCCGAGGTTCGATACGGAGCGCACCTCGTCGATTCCGGCATCCGCCAGCCACTGCCGGCTCTGATAATCGACCCGGTAATAGCCGCCCTGCATATCGTTGGAGATCGGCTGGTTGCCCCAGGTCATATTCGGGTCGATTCGGAAGAGACCGGCGTTCTGTTGAAACCTTCCCTGGCTGATCGATCCATCGACCCAGGCTCCGACGCCATCGGGCTGGCCGCTCACCTCGCTGTCCAAGAGATTGAACTGAAGGCGGTCACCGCGATCCTGCCAGCCCGCCGTCACCAAGCCCGTGGTGGACGACAGACGCGCGGGGCTGTCGACGATGGAGTCGATGGCCAGGTTCACGTCATGGGCGCTGACCAATTGTCCACCGACCGTCCAGTTGGAGGCAGGCGACCATTGCGCTCCGGCCGTGGTGGTGGAGCCGCCCAGCGTGCGGAAATCGGGCACCTCGATGCCGTCGTACAGACCCGGCACACCCCCGCCCGCGACCAGCTGCAGGCCGTCGGGCCCGCGCCACTCCGTCGTGAGGCCCTGCACCGGGCTGGTCGGCAAGAGAAAGCGCGGTTGAAACCTCGCCAGCCCGATATCGGGCGTGTTGATGTCGCCCAAGGCGTTGTCGGCAAACCAATCCCCGTCAAAGGGCATGCCGCGTTCACGCAGAGTAATCACACCTCCCTGACCCTGCTCGGATGGACCGAGGTCGGAACCGCCGGTGCGCGCGGAGGCGTCGAGCGACCACGCGCCGTAGCCCTGAGTCTCCCATTGAGATTTGACCACCACGCCGTTCTCCATCACGTTGCTGGAGGAGCCCCCGTCGCGGGAGCTCAGCGCACTCACCACGCCGTCGACTTGCAGCGACCGCGCCAAGCCCTGGCCGTCGCCGGTGGTGGCGTCGCCGGCGGAGATGTCGGGAGCGAGAGATCCGCCGGCGATGAATCGATCCTGATAAATGGGCGTGTCCGGCAGATTGACGGCACTCCAGCTCATCGGCGGTGCCGACGGCGAAGCTTGCGCGTATGCCGTGCTCCAAGCTGCAAGTCCGCCCAGCCCGCACAGGCCGAACGTGAGCCGGCGGGCGAGGGTTAAGCGGAGTTTCATTCAAATCGCTGGTCGACTTCGGTCTTGTGCTCGCCCCACTCGAGCGTGCCTTTCACCGTCACCGGAAAGGTGAGCGTCGGGTGATCGTTCGTTGCGGTGGAGGGCGTCAGGAAGACCTCGCGCACCTCGTGCGGAAGAATCGGGAAATCCGAGGGCGTGAAGTCATAGGAGATGCCCTTGGCATCGGTGCCGGTGAGATATCCGCCCATGCGGCCGTGCGCGGTGCCGCCGTTGTGGATGCGCAGCGTCGGCACTTGCCGGCCGTTGAGCGTCGTGACCTCGGGTCCGAGCACCTCGAGATCCGGCTCGCCATCGCCGACAGTCAGGTAGACGATGACGCCGATGCGGCCGGTGACGGGCACGTTCAAACCGTTAGCTTGCGCGATCGAGGGCTCATCGCCCTCGATCATCACCGCGAAACGGCATTCGCCCGCCGGCGCCTCGGCCGGTACGGTCACCTCGAAGCGATAGCGCAACGTGCCGCCGCCGGGCACCACCACCTGCGGCCGCTCGAGCGCGACCCAGGGACGGCAGCTGCCTTCCTGGAGGTCTTCATGGAAGCCGACGCTGAAATCGGGCGCCAGGGTCCAGTCCGCCGTATGGATGAGGAACTTCGCGGGAGCGCTCGATCGGTTGCTCACCTCGATCACGCTGCGCAAAGTCTTGCCCGGCTTCGATTTCAGTTCGAAGCGCGGCGGCGAGACCATGGCGGCAAATCCCTGGGCCCACACGGATGCAGACATCAGCATCCCGGCAACGCACAGCAAAACCGATGATATCCGTCGCATGATCAACTCTCATCCATCTCGAAGTGATAGGTCACCGGCACCGACCGCCGCATGAGGGCGCCGTCGACGATGAATTGCAGCGTCAGCGTGTCCTCCATGAACGGCGTCGTGATCGGGCCCGAATAGATCAGCATCCGATTGCCGGATTGAACCTGGCCGGGCAGAAATCGCCCTTGAGTGATCCAGGACAAGCGGATCGGGCCCGGCTGCTGTGCCGGTAACGACAAGTAAATCCGCCCCGAGCGCCTGAGCCACGGCGTGACGTTGATGCGCACGCGAACCGTGGTCGTGCCGATCATGACGTTATCGGCCGCTGAGCGCGCGGGCGTCGCGGTCTTCCAGCGCATGCTCACGGCAGGTTCGAGCGCCTGCGTGCCCGAGTCGTCGATCGTGATCGAGTTGGCCCGCGCCGGCGTGCGGCAGATTATGGTCAGTGTCAGGGCGAAAAAAAAACGAACCGTCGTGCGGCGGGCGATGCTCATGGCGCGCTCATGGTGTAAAGAACCGCGCCCGTGTACGTGCCGGCCGCGCGCACGCTGCTGTTCAAGTAAGAGAACGTCAGGCAGCTCTCGTTCCAGCTATTGCTCGCCATGGAGCCCACGGTCTGCACGCCGCCGCTGACGAAAGTCCCGGCGGGAAAGGGCTCGGCGCCGGTGTCGCCGTTGCCGCTCGAGGTCCACCGGATCTGTGAAAACGGAATGCTGTCGCCGGTCGCATCCGTCAATGCGGCCGGCACGGTGGCCGTGACGCTGGCCGGGGCGGTCGTCGCGCCCGTGGTGCGATAGAACCCGCCGATATAGAGCTGTGCAGGCACGCTGCAAAACACATAGCCGTCGAGATAGCTGTTCGTGACCGTGCTGTTGGTCGTCATGGCGACGGCGGTGCCGTTGCCCACCGAGCCGGATGCCACGGTGCCCGATACCAGGTTGATGGTGGCGTTATTCTCCGGCGTGCCGCCGCCGTAATTCGGCCCGCAATTGGGCGGGTTGTGCGGCGCCGGGTTGGTGGTACCCCCGCAGTAATCCGCCGTGAAGCCGCCGACGCCCACCTGGAGGTAGATCGCCGTCGGCGCGGCCGGGTCGAGGGTCACCGTGTACGCCGATGCCAAAGTCGAAAAGGCCGCGGGCAGCACTGCACCGATCAATGCAGGGTGCAGTCTGCCGCGGCTGAGTCGCACTAGATGACCAGCCGTCGCTCTTGGCTGCAAAGCCACGGGCGACGGCGGTTTGGCGCGCATGGCGGGTACCGTGCCGGATCTTCGGTTACGGCATCGTCGCCGTGTAGGTCACCGTGCCGTTGTTGGCGGCGGTGCCACCGTAGGTACCGGCCGGCGCGGCCACGCTGTTGGCGTAGCCGTACGTCCACTTGGCATCTGCCTGGACGATCTTGTTGGTCGCGGTGACGGTCTCGGTGGTCGTGGTGTTGCTCAGCGCCGGCGCCGCCAGCGTCGTGTAACCCGCGGTATTCGCGGCCGCCGTCGTGGTGATTTGCGTGAACGGGATGGTGTCGCCGTTGCCGTCGCTCAACGCGCCGGTCGCTGTGGCGGTGAGCGTGACGTTGCCGCCGTTGCCGAGGAGGGCGGCGGTCTCGACACCGCCCGTGAGGTCACCGCCCACACCGACGACCGGCGTGCCGTTGCCCACGGCTCCCGCGGCGACGGTAAAGGTGATGAGATCGGTGGTGTTGACGGTCGCCAGCGCTCCGGTCGTGTAGGTCGAGCCGGTGCCGACGCGCAGGTACAGAAAGTGCGGAATGACGACCTCGAAATTCACGGTCGCCGCCGCAGTCAAGGCTCCGGCGCCGGTGGTGTAGGTCGAGGCCGCGGAGGCGACGAGCGGGAGCGCGAGCGCCGCCGTGGCCAGCACGCCCTTTAGGGCAATCGATGATTTCATTGTCTGCATCCTGTGCTGAGTAATGATTCGTGGGGCAGTTATGGGGGATGGCATGGCCAACCCGCGTCCGTGGCCGGCCACCCGCGGCCCCGTACGCGACATCGATATTAGGGGAGATGCCTAATCGCACATTGACCCAAGTCGCAAATTCAACGCCGATCATTCAGGTTCCGCCTGAGGCGGCCGATATCCTGCTGTTTCTGTGCGCCAGATCCCAGGGGTGCTCGCGCCCGAACGAGCGCGACGTGCGCCTCGACTGTGCGCTGGCGCACGAAAATTCGGCCTTTCGGCCGGGTGTCCGGGGCAGGAGATCGGGGGTGCGGGCGGGGAGACCCGGGGCCGCGGGCGGGAGGCCCGAGGCGCTAGGGCATGCTGGCCGTGCAGACGACGCCGGCCACCGTCGAGTCGCCGCTCCGCCGTGCGATGGGGGGAAGCGCGGCGGCCCGGCTCGAATCCGGCATGCAGACCACTTTCTGCGCGAGGATCTTCCTTGCGCCGGAACTCAAGAGGACCGTGGCGCGCGCTTCCCCGGAGGAGCGCAGGGTCGCGGCCAGCGTGACATTGTGGTTGTTGCTGAAGATCGCAACGCTTCGCGCATCGCGTCCGCTCTGGGCGCCGCCCGGCATGTCCAACGACAGCACCGGCGGGATGACGACCTTGAAATTGACGCGCGCCGCGGCGCGCAAGGAGGCGTGCGCCGCGCCGAGCTCCGAGTCGGCAGCGGCGAACAATGGAAGCAACATCGCGGCTGCGCACACGAGCGCAACGCGTGCCGTTTGGAGAGGGTGTTGAAGGGGGGGACTCACCCTATACATGGCGGCCGGGCCGCACTGGACTTGAGCTAGTTGCACTGCAGCACGTGCATCGCGGAGAGCGGTACGATCACGTACCATGCCCGAGGCCCGGACGCGTTCCCGGCGGCTGCCGCGCAGTCCAAGCGAATCGGATAACGACTAGTGGGGATAGCCGCAGCCATGCGACGACCGATCGAGATATTGCTTGCGGGAATGACGATGGTGCTTTGCGGCCGCGGCGGCGCGGCCGATACCCAGGCCGATTTGTCGCCCGTCGTCGTGATCGCCACCCGAGTGGCGGAATCGAGCTTCGACGTGCCGGCCTCCGTCGACTTCGTGAACCGGACGGAGATCCACGACGGACAGCTCCAGGAAAACATTTCCGAGTCGCTGATGACGGTCCCCGGCGTATCGGCCGAGAGCCGGCAGAACTACGCACAGGATCTGCAGCTGTCGGTGCGGGGATTTGGAGCGCGGTCGAGCTTCGGCGTGCGCGGCGTGCGCCTGTACTCGGACGGCATTCCCGGCACCATGCCCGACGGTCAGGGCCAATTCTCGCAGTTCGATCTGGGTTCCGCCGACCATATGGAAGTGCTCCGCGGACCCTTCTCGGCTCTCTATGGAAATTCCTCGGGAGGCGTGATCTCGATCTTCACGCAGGACGCGCCACCGGGCTACTACGTCGACGGCACCGCGCAGTACGGCACCTTCAATACGCAGCGCTACGCGCTCATGACCACCGGCGACGACGGCACCTTGAACTACGTGCTCGATGCCGTGCATTTCCAGACCGACGGCTACCGCTTCCACAGCAAGGCCGAGCGCGATAATTTCAATTCGAAAGCACGCTTCGCCTTCAGCGAAACGGAGACCTTCACACTCGTGGCGAACGTCATCGAGACGCCGTTCGTGCAAGATCCGATGGGCCTCACCGAGGCCCAGCTCCTCGCGAACCCAAGGCAGGCGAGCCCTGCGGCGATCACTTACAACACTCGCAAGTCGCTCGATCAGGAGCAGATCGGCGGCATCTACGAGAACAAATTCAGCTCGGAGGACACGCTCTCGAGCACGCTCTATGCGGGCCATCGCGCGACCACGCAGTTCCAGTCGATACCGCAGGCGACCCAGGAGAATGAGCCGCTTTATCCGGGCGGGGTGATCGTATTGAACCGCGAGTTCTATGGAATCGACACGCACCTCACCGACGAGCGCACGCTCGCGGGCACCGCGCTCCAGACGGTCGCCGGCTTTGCATACGACGATCTGGAGGAGTCGCGACAGGGACTGTTGAACTATGTGGGCGAGCAACTCGGAGTGGAGGGCCCCGTGCGCCTCGACGAGGCCAACCACGTCTACGACCTCGACGAGTACCTGCAGACCCAATGGGATCCCGACGCGTGGTGGCGCTTGACGGCGGGGGTCCGCAACAACGTGGTCGAAGTGAGCTCGAATGAGCACGTCCCGGTCACGGACGACCCGCACTCGAGCGTGCGCTATACGGCGGTGAGCCCGGTGGCGGGCGCCGTGTTTCACGCCGCTCCCGATGTCAATCTGTACGCCTCGTACGGCAAAGGCTTCGAGACGCCGACTCTGAACGATCTCGCCTATCGCTCCACCAACGGCAGTCTTCCGGGTCTCAACATCGGGTTACAGCCCGCGCGAAGCAATAATTACGAGGTGGGCATCAAGGCCGGCAAGGGTGCGGTGCGGGCGGATCTCGACGCCTTCTACATCGACACGCACGACGAGCTCGCGGTGCTGCAGAACTTCAACGGCCGCGCGGTCGAGCAGAACATCGGCGAGACCGCGCGTCACGGAGCCGAACTCTCCGTCGATGCCGATGGGGGCGGCGGATTTTCAGGCCGACTGGCTTATACCTTCATCCGAGCCGTGGTCGGCCAGGCATACCCGACCTGTGTGGGCACGCCGTGCCTGCCGGCCACCGTGGCGGCCGGCAGCTATCTGCCGGCGGTTGCCCGCAATGCGCTGTATATGGGGCTGAGCTGGCGGTACGCCCCCCTCGGTTTCTCGACCACCCTCGAGGAGCAGGCGCGCTCGCGCATCTACGCCGATGATCGCAACACCGCATTCGCGGCCGGCTACTGGGAGACGAATTGGCATGCAGGATTCGACCAGCAGCCCGGGCGTTGGCAGCTCAGCGAGTTCCTGCGCCTTGATAATCTCACCGGCCGGTCCTATGTCGGATCTGTGATCGTGAACGAGAGCAATTTTCGGTATTTCGAGCCAGCTCCGGGCCGAACGGCATACATGATGTTCAGTGCCAAGTGGCGTGTCGATTAAGTCCTACGTCATTAACAGACCTTCATCCCATTGGGTGCACCCAATCGATGGAGGCGCGTTGTCATTCTGAGGGAGACGGGGAGTGAGCGGGTTTTTTGGGCCGAGCTCTATCGCTCAGGCCGCGGAGAAGGCAGTCATGAGTAAACCTGGGCGTATTGCGGTCGGGCTCCTCGGAGCCCTGTTGGTGGCCGGTCCGATGCTTGCCGAGGCTCGTGGAGGAGGCGGCGGACACGCCGGGGGCGGCGGTCACGCCGGCGGGGGCGGGCACTTTGGGGGCGGCGGCCATGCTGCTGCGGCGCCACATTTCGGCGGCGGAGCACGGGTCGCTTCGGCCGCTCGCTTTGGTGGCGGGGGGCATGCTTACGGTGCTTACGGCGGGGCGGCGCGTGGCTACAGCGGGGCGGCCTACCGCGGCTCATCGTATGCCGGCCGCGGCTACGCCGGCGGCGCCTACCACGGCAGTTACGGCGGCTACGCCCGTTACGGCGGCTACCGCGGAGGCTATTCGGCCGGCGCTTACTGGCGCGGCGGCTACTGGCGGGGAGGATACTGGCCGCGCGCGTATTACGGCCTCGGATATTCCTGGTTCCTGGCCTCGTTGCCGCTCGCCTACGCGACCTACTGGTACGGCGGAATTCCCTACTACTATGCGAACGATGTGTATTACACCTGGAGTCCGGACTATGAGGGTTATGTAGCCACCGATCCGCCGCCCGTGG
The DNA here is from genome assembly GCA_050012315.1 of Steroidobacteraceae bacterium. Taxonomy (GTDB): domain Bacteria; phylum Pseudomonadota; class Gammaproteobacteria; order Steroidobacterales; family Steroidobacteraceae; genus Bog-1198. The sequence continues at coordinate 100,753 of JBEKHK010000002.1, forward strand.
CGGATTCGAGCGGCTCGGCGGCCGCGCCGGATGCGCCGCCGCCGGCGGACGCGCAGTACTCCAGCGCGCAGCAATATCAGAGCGCGCAAAGCGCGCAGCAATACCAGGGCGATCCGAGTGCCGCCGCCACCGCGGCACCTGCGCCGCCCCAGGCGGGGGCGGGCGCGCCGCCGCAGGGTCAGCCGCGGATGTTCATGTACCCGAAAAACGGCCAGAGTGATGAGCAGCAGCGCACCGACAAGCTCGCCTGCGAGAAATGGGCGTCCGATCAGGTGGGCTTGGGGACCAATGGTCCGGACTACCAGCGGGCGCTGGCGGCCTGCATCCAGGGGCGGGGGTATAGCGTCAACTAGCGGCGCTGACTACCAGCAAGTGGTGGTGTTGGCACCGGTCGATGTCGTTGCCGTCTGCTGCCCGGAGGATGAGATGGTGAAAGAGGCGCACGACGTATCACCCGCCTGGGTAGTACCGGCAATGGGCTGGGCGGTAATCGTATACGAAGCGGGAGTACCCACCGAGGTCGCGTTAGCCGGTGCCGTCGCGGCGACGATGGTGATCGCCGTGATGTCGTAGTAGTTACTGCCCACCGGGAATGGTGTCGCCGTCGCGGTGCCATAACCGAGATTGGCAGGCGAGTTGGTGTAGGTATTGTTGGTGCTGAAATACTGTTCCTCCAGGGCCGCCATGTCGAGCAGGGCGGTCTTCGCGTCCGAGCGCCTCGATTTCATGATGTAGGTCGAATAAGAGGGTATGGCAATGGCGGCGATGAGCGCCGCGATCGCCATGGCGATGACGAGTTCCAGCAGCGTAAAGCCCCGCTGTTGACCTGGCAGTTGCCGGCCGCATCGTAAATTTGTTTTGCTCATATAGGTGTCTTTAGTAAGCATGCGTACATTCGCCTAGCGTTTCTCGATCCACGTGACACGACCACCCGTCGTCCCACCCGGCGGATTCATCTGGACGATCGCCCCCGTGCCGCTGACCGTCTGGGTCACCATGTAAGTGTTGCTACCCTGCACGACGACCGCGGGGCTGCCCGTGCCGCTCAATGCGATGCCGCTGATGGGCTCGTTATTGACTTCCAGGAACGTATGATTGGAGTTGGCGCCGAAGAACGAGTTGGTGAAGGCGCCGCCCGTTGCCGGGTTGATCGCCATGGTCCAGCCGCCCGGCGCGGTCGAAGAGCACTGTGCGACCGACGTGGTCGGCGGAATGGTGGTATTGACGATGAATGCCCCGTCCTGGAGCGTCGGGCTGAAAATGACTTGTTCATCGATCTCCGATGAGGATTGACAGGTCGACGACAACGGCAGCAAGCCGCTGGGGTCGGCGCTATCGGGGCATCCCATCGTCAAGGGGAGATACCAGCCATACTGGGTAGCCGCCTGTCCGGACGCGCACGCGGCGGTCCCGCCTGCCCAACAGATCGTGTTGTTGCTGATGGTTCTATAGTAGGCGTTCGTCGCGCAGGAGCTGCCTTGGCAGTTGGCGACGGTGGTGGAGAATGCCGCGTTATAGGTGGTGGCGCTGATGGCCTGGGCTTCCAAATTGTTGAATCCGGAAAGAGACGAAGGCGCAGTGGCTCCGGTGACGGGCAAGCTCGCATACTTGACATTCGATAGGGTGTTCCAGGCGCCGGCGACCGGCGTCGTAGCAGTCGAGTTCCCGCTCAGATTCCAGTCCCAGACTCCGACCAAATACTCCTGGGAGGTCGAATAGGTCGCCGCGGAGTTGTTGCTAAACGGTGTTTGCTCACCCGTACCGAACTCCACCAGAATTCGTGGGTAGGTGGCTCCGGGCGTCGAGGCCGCCGCGACAATAACCTGGGTCGTAATCGGTATGGCAGTGTTGCCCGTGCTGTAAATGGGAGTCCCGGGGAGGGATGACGCGGCGATCCCATTGGCGGCAGTCACCGCCCAATTGGCGGGGTTGCTGCTGGTCAAGTCGAAGCGCCATACGTTGCCCTGCAGGTCGCCGGCATAGACATAGTCCGTGATGTGGTCGCCGTCGAGATCCGCCGGCGAGACGTAATAAATACCATTGGCCGTGCCGGTGGACTTGGCGACCACGCCATTCGACACGGTGTAGTTCGAACCCACCCCGGTGCTCAGATAATAAATGGTCGGTGCGCCGCTGTTATTCGCAATCATGACGTAAATTCCGGCGTCACCATTGAAGCTGCCGGAACCATTGCCGAAGACCGCTCCCCACGCATTGTTGTGGAAACGGCGGATTTGCGGTGTGCCGAAGGTCTTTCCCAGGCTATTGCCGCAGTTCGTACCTGCCGATGCCGCAGTCGAAGCCGTGCTGGAGGCGCAGGTGAAATTTGCGCTGGCGCCGGTCACGGTCGTGGTCACCACTCCGGTCGTGGCATTGGTCGTGGAGGTGGTCTGAATGGAACTGGTCCACTCGCCGACCACTCCCGTGGCGGCATTGCCCTCGGCGAAATTGCCGGGGTTCGTGATGTCCAGAGCGTAGATCGCGCTGCCGCCGGCTCCCAAGCCGCCGACGAGCCAGGTGTGCCACTGGCCGCCGTAGTACAAGTCGCCCGTTCCCGGGGTGCCGTCCACACTGAAGCGGTGTGCATACAAAGGGTTCGAGAAATCCAGAGCCGTGTTGGGCGTGGTGCTTCCCGCGACCACGGCGCTGTTGATTGAATTCACCACGTAGCCCGGCATGTAGGCGATGACTTCCTCGCCGTCGTTGTACGTTCCGACGAAGTTGCCGTTCGTGGTGGTCCCGACGTAGACGCCGTTGTTGGAATATCCCGACCTGAACCCGTGCAAGAAGCCATCGTTGGCGCCGGCGTAGACCACATTCATGCGGTTTTGATAGGTGCTTTGGAAGCTAGCGTAGTTTGGCCCCGAGTTTTCGGGCAGCGTGGCGCTCGGGTACAGCGAGTCCGTCCAGGACGCCGGAAAACTCGCGGAGGGTGCCCCCACCCAGGTGGGACTGGAATCGACGATGTCCGCGAGAACACTACTGCGCGCGCGAAAGCCGCTCGGATTCACGGTCGATGTGTATGCACCGTATCCATACTCAGTCTGTTCGTCGCTGCGGATACCTCGCAGATACTCCAGGATCGAATTGGCCGTCTCGGTGCCGTACGGCGGTGCCGGAATGGTTCCGATATTCAAATTCGTCTGTTCATTCGATGACAGGCTGGTGGTGCCGGTCGAAGACCAGGTAAAGGGGATGCCGGTCTTGCCGGAGTCGTTCCAGGTCCAGATCTGGCGAGAGCATCCGCTCGCGCCGTTGCCGCTGGTGTTGGTGGTCGACCCGCACGCGCTGCTCCCCGCATCGGGTGTCTCCGCTGCGATAACCCCGGCCGCTTGCGTGGTCGCGCAGGTCTGCCCCGACGCCACACCCGTGAGTACGCAGGATGCGTCCCAATTGACGACCGGGCTGATCACCAAACCGTTCGGATCATTTTCCGGAACCGCCAGGTACTGCGAGATTAAGGAGCCGGTCCAATTGTTGGCGTTATAGAAGGCAAAATACACCTGCGTGCCGGTCTGTACCTTGGCGGTTTGCTTCTGGTTGAGACCCGCGGAGCTCGATGCCGAGTTTTGCGGCTGAGCCTGGAAACACATGATCTCGTGGATGTTGTTGTCCCCGCCGGTGGATGCGGCGAAACCGAAGAGCACGTCGGCGGGGATAGGTCCGTTGTTTTGGATGGCCTGTCCGGTGATCACGGGCTGAAAATTGCCCCCGTTGTAGCTGTACGCCAGGCTCAAATAGCCGTCCGGCGAGATGGTCAGATTGTAGGTGATCGGCACGCCGTATTTACTGGCGACGCTGGAGGTCGTGCTGGCGCTCGTCGATGCCGTGGCGTAGCCGCGATACTGGGCGGACTCGTTCGCGATCAGTTTGGCCAGCACCTTGTACCCATTCGGAATGGCGGCGTAGTCATTGATCGTCGTGGTCGTTATGGTGGCGTTATACGGGTTCGCGATGGATTGACTGCCGCTTCCCGGGCTGGCCGGGGTGTAAGTTAAATTGTTGTTGGCGGAAGTCGAAGGCGTAACGTTCGAGAAGTTCCAAAGATAACCGGTCTCGCAGGTCTGTCTCACGGCCTGGGCCCCTTGAGCGGTGCCGGCTAGGTTGTTCGGATAGTACTGTGGATATTTAGCGTTGAGATATTTCCAGGCCACGACGCCGGCGCCGCGCAGTCCGACCCGGTTCGCAAGCTTGCCATAGCCGGTCGCGGTGTTGTCCTGGGGGGTCGCTTTCTGGGCGCTCGGGTTGAACACCGTGGTGGTCGTGGACCCACTGGTAGTGGTGACCCAGGATCCGTCCAGAAAGTTTCCGAAGTCGTCGATACCAAGCCCGATGTAGCCGCCGATCATGCCGTCATAGCCCTGACCCGTGCTGTCGTTGGTATTCGAGCAGCTATATCCCAAGCTGCCGCCCCAGTCGCCGAGCGTCACACCATAATTACCGGGAGTCGAGACATAGCTGTAATCCTGAAGAAAGAAGCTGATGCCGTCGGCGCCATCCGAGTCGCCGCCGTAGGTGTTGCTGCCCGAGTCGCCTTCATAGGTCTCCGTGGTAAACGTGACCTGCAGTCCATTGGCCGCCAGCGAAAATGGAATGGTGGAGATGATGGCGCCACTTTCGCTGTTGGTATTGTTGGTCAAGCGCAAGGCACCGCAACAGTACTTCGAGCCCGTGGTCGGAGTGTCGGGATTGGCGGTGATATTGCCGCTGTTGCCGCCATTGAGGGTGACTCCGCTGTAGTAATTCCCCGATTGGGACAAAGCGGCGCACGAGGGCACGTACCCCGGGCTGGTCGTCGAACTCACGTTCCCGGCGGTCAGGCACGCGCCGCCGATGAAATTCCACTTGCAGTTGGTCGTAACGCCGGTGAAATTTTCCGACACGTTCGTGCTGCTGCACGAGGACGTGGTCGATTGAGCCCGCACCGGCGGCGGAGTGATTCCCGCAAGCGTCAGAATCAGGGCGATCGCTATAAATTTGGTATTCATCGCCAACCATCCTTTGTTATTCATTGCGAGCAAGATAGACAGCTCGTGCCCGTCTGCACGAGATAGGTGCTTTCCACGACGGCCACCGTATCGGCGCTGCCGCCGAAGCCGGCCGCGTCGATCTGATAGAGCTTCCCCAAGCCGTTCGACGTAATGCCCAGGTAGGTGATGTAGAAGGCCGGTTGGTAGTAGTACGTTCCCACGCCGCCTGCCGTCGTGACGTTCATGGCCGTCTGCACGGTGGGGGTGTATGTGACTCCCACGCTCGCACCGCTGCTGTTTTGCCACAACCCGTTGACCACGCTCGTCACGCTCGGGGGGGCGGTGGTGCATATCTGGCCTACGCTCGCGGCGACCGTAGCGGAGCAAGCCACGCCGGTGGTGCTATTACCGCTCGCCAGCCAATATTCGGCGTATTGCTCGGCGGTTTCGGCGGCCGCCAGCGCGCGCTGCTTCTCGCGCACGTTGCCGGCGATTTTCTCATCCAGGCCGAAGCTGCGGAACATGCCGACGGCCAACAGCGTCACGACGATGAGAAGCAGCAAGGCGGTCACCAGAACCATGCCGCTCTGCGCCGATATCGGCCGCCGTTTCGTTTGCGCGCTCATCAGGTGGCACCGTTCTTGTTCATCACATCGATGACGCGAGTGAACGAAATGTATTGCTGTGTCGAGTTGGTTTGCCCCGGCTGCCCGTACAAGGGATTGACAAAGTTCAGCTTGATTTGCACGGATTTCACGTTGCTCCAGTCGCTGGCGGTCATGCTGCTGGCATCCAGGTACGTATCGATCGAGTTGGTGCTGACTCCGCCGTTGGTTTGCACGCCGTAATAGATGTTCATGCTGTTCAATCCGCTGACCAGCTGTACGGTCGGCTGAGCGGTGCCGTTGACGATGAGTGTGCAATCCAGATTTCCATTGGCGTCGATGCTGAAGGTGTTGACGAAGGTCGCGGCGACGCCGACACCGCTGGTATTGCCGGTACAGTTGATGACATTGTCCGAGCCCGTCGTCAGGTAGCGCACCGTGATGGTGTTGCCGGGAGCCGGATCGCTATAGTGCCCGGTGCCGATGATCGCCTGTCCGGAGGCGAAGGTACCGGATACCGGGGCCGCTCCTGAGGGAAACGAAGTGGCCGCCGTGTTGATCAATGGATTCGGGAAATAGCCGGTCGACTCGACGACATTCGTTATCAGCGTCATAGCCATGCGCTCGTTGTCCTGCAATTGCGACAGCCCGCTTTGGCTGTTGTAGGTGATTTTCATGGCACCCACGAGCGTCACCAAGCCACCGATCAGAAACAGCGCAATGACCAGCGCGATCATCAGCTCGACCAACGTGAATCCCCGTTGAGCGGCCCGGCGCGTGCGAATCGAATGAACGGAAATTGCTTTCATGGCTGCACGAATAATGTGTAAGTGGGCGTGGTGACCGTGCCGGCGAGCGTACCGATATTGGTCTGCTGGCTGTTCACGGCGACGCCGTTTTCCGACCATTGAATCTGGATGGTGCAGGTCACCGGAATGTTGAGTGTCGTGGTGCAGGCGATGGTGGCGTAATAGCCGGGCAGCACCGCTTGCAGCGAGACCGCCCACTGTTCCATGTCGTAATTCGCCATCTGTTGCGGTGTGCAACTGTTCGTACCGGGGGTCAGACAGGCTGTCGATCCCGAGAAGTTGTTGGATGCGGCCACAACCGTCGTCGCCGGCGCCGAGCCCGAGGCCCAATAACCGGGGTTGGCATGCATGGCGGCAGCCATGCCGGAGGCTTCGATGGCCGCTATGGAGCGCGAGCTGGCGGTGGTGGTGGCGGAGAGGCCCAGCGTCTCCATCTTGGCCAAACCCAGAAGTCCGATGGAGACGACGACCAGCGCAACCATGACTTCGACCAGGCTGAAGCCTGCCGCCCGAGCGCGAATCGGCGGCGCGAGTTTCATGTACATGGCGGCGTACCGTTATTGTATCTTTCGGTCACCGCGCCGCCGATCGGATTCACGGCCAGGCAGCGGGTCCAGTTTTTGTTGCTGGTCGCGTCATGCAGGCTCACGTTGATCGTGGCCGTCTCGTTGGTGGGCGCGTAACCCAGCCGGTTGAAAGTGAGGTACGTGAACGGTGTCGGCGCATCAGTGGATACGAAGGTATCGGTCGAGGTGAACTGCGGCTGAACGCGTATGACGGCTTCGCCGGGGGCTTGAACAACGTGATCGCCGTTCGTGTCCAAGAACACGATCCAACCATTCTGCCAATCGATGCTGCCGGAGCAGGTTTGTCCGTCGGTGGACGAGCAAATCGTGACCGTTTGCCCCTCCTTCACCGCCTCGCTGCGCGCGAATAGAACGTCGCCGAGCAAGCTGTTGACCTCGGTGGCGACCCGGTTGGAGTTGGTCACGTACTGAAAGCCGGGTTCGGCAATCATCGCCAGAATGGCGACGATGGACATGACGATCAACAGCTCCAGCAGGGTGTAGCCGCGATGGCGCCGCTTGCATGGCATATGACTCATGGGCGGCAATGCTAGGGAAGTAAACTTGCTCCAAACTGACGACATGGAGCGGAACCGCGGCAATGAGACGCAGTTCACGGAAGGAGCCGACCGCTACGGGAAAGTGACCACCACCCGAGTTCCCAGGTCTTTCCCTCCCGCTCCAATGGCAACCGACGCTCCGTACAGACCCGCGATTTCGTCCACTATCGCAAGCCCGAGCCCGCTGCCATGGCCGAGGGAGTTCGGCAGGCGGTAGAATCTTTGCCGTACCCTCTGCCGTTCCGCCTCCGGAATACCGGGACCGGTGTCCTCCACCGCGAAGAAGGGGTTCCCCTCCCGTACTCCCGTGCGCACCGTGACGCTGCCTCCGGCTGGGGTATATTTCAGGGCATTGTCGACCAAATTGCTCAACAGATCGTCGAGCAGCGAGGGATCGGCGCGGATGCTTGCCGGGGCGGCGTCGGCACCCAAATCGATGTGCGCCTGCAGTGCCCGGTCGAAGAATTTCGCGACCACCTCTTCGGCAATGGTCTTGAGCGACACCGCTTGATTCTTGGCGGCGAGGTTCACCGTCCTATCGGCGCGTGCCAGGCTCAGCAGCTGATTGGCTGAGTGCGCGAGTTGTCGGATCGCCTCCTGCAGCGTCGCCAGGCGGTTCTTGATCGGCGCCGCCGCCGGCTCGGCCGCAAGGATATCCAGCTGCGCCTGCATCCCGGTGATCGGGGTGCGCAACTGGTGCGCGGTGTTCGCAATGAACTGCTGCTGAGATTGCACCGAGGTGCGCAGCATCTGGAACAACCGGTTGAGCGTCACCACCACTGGGGCGATTTCGCGGGGCACCGAGGAGTCGTCGATCGGCCGCAGATCGAGCGTCGAGCGCCGCGCGATTTCATCGCGCAGCTTTCTCATGGGCCTCAAGCCGGCCCGGATGCCGACCCAGACCAGCACCAGCGTGATATCGAGCTGCACGAAATCCCAGAGCAGCGTGCTCATGAGGCCGTAGCGTGCCGCGGGCTCGGAGCCCGCGCCCAAGTCCACCACCGTCACGATGAGAACTCCGGCTGGTGTGTCGAAGCGAGTCGTGAGGGCTCGCGCGCTGCGGCCGCCGAGCTGCAAAACGGCGAACATCTGGGAAGCCGCGTCGGCGATCGAGACCGCGGGAATATCCTCATCGCCCAGCAACAACTTGCCGAACGGATCGCGCACGGAAAAGTCGACCACATTGGCCGGCGGCAGCGGCGGCTTGCCGCGCGCTGCCGTGTCGAGCGTTACCGTGCGCCCGTCGACCGCAATTCGCGCCATGAGCGCGTTCGACGCCTCCTTCAGCCGGCGGTCGCTCGCGATCATTCCCGGCGCGATATTGTTGAAGTAGTGGATCAGCGCTCCGCAAAGCGCCAACAGCATGAGCGGTACGACGAGCCAAAGGATCAACTGGCGGCTGATGGAGGAGTTCACGCGGGTTTCGTTTCTTCCAGCCGATAACCCAAGCCGCGGAGGCTGCGGATGGCGGCTGCATCGCCCAGCTTGGCGCGCAAGCGCGAGACGTGCACTTCCACGGCATTCGGCGTGATGTCCTGTTCCGGGCCGCCGAGCGCCTGCTGCACGCGTTCCTTGGGTACGATCTGGCCGGTGCGCCGTACCAGGCACTCCAGGACCCGCCATTCCCGCGCCGTGAGCTCGACCTCGGCATCGTCGATGCACAAGCGATGTCCGGCGAGGTCGACGCTCATGCGATTCAACTTTACGATGCCGTTGAGGGCGCCTCCGGCCCGGCGCATCAGCGCGCGGCAGCGGGCGGCGAGTTCGGCCGGCTCGAACGGCTTGGCGAGGAAATCGTCGGCACCGATGTCCAGCGCTTTGACCTTGTCGGTCAACGTGGATCGCGCCGTCAGCACGAGCGTCGGCATGGCGATGCCGGCGCTGCGCAGCCGCCGCACGAACGTGAGTCCGTCGGCTCCGGGCAGGCCGACATCGATCACCGCGAGCGCGAAGTCCTCGACCTCGATGGCGGCGCGCGCGGCCTCTGCGCTCGACACGCGGTGCACCGAGAAATTCTCGGCGGAGAGCCCGCGCTCGATCGCGTCCGCGACGATGTCGTCGTCCTCGACCACTAGCAGGCGCATGATCGAGCGAGCTGATTTGCCGGACTGGGCTCGCCGGGTCGCGCGCGGTCGAGGCTGCCTCGGCCGTGCGGTCGCCGGGTCGGCCTAGATGTCGCCCGATGCGAGCACATCGCCGCCGGGCTCCCCGCCGTCGCGCTCGCCGCCGCCGGGCTCATCGCCACCCCCGAAAACGCTTCGCCGGGGCGGAAGAGCGGCGCGCAGCTTCGCCTCATACGCCTTCGCGAATGTCTCGGTGTAGGCATGCGGGTCAAGCCCGCGAACATCTCCGAATACAGGTCCCAATATTTCCCCTTGTTCTGGCTTCCGAATACGCTGCGCTTGGCGGCTCGGTCGAAGCGCTCCTCGAGCTCCTTCGGGTCGAGGCGGCCGATGAATTCCTCGAACGCCGCCCGGCTGGCGGCGATGGTGGCGGCGTTCTGGGCCTTGAGCTCGCGGAAATTGTCGCGAATCGCCTCGACGGATCCCGCGCGCGTCGACATCGTGGTCAGCAGGCGCACCAGGGCTTCATCGACTCCCCGCGAAAAATTCAAGGGCGACTCCGGGCCGTCGGCGGCGGCCGGCGGGGACATCCTGAAGCGATTTCTAAACTCGTTGCGGCTCTGGTTCAGGTCCATCAGTCCGAGCACGGATTCGCGCAGCAGCTGCCCCGCGAGCTGCAGCGCCCCGCTTCTCGCCTCCGCGGAGATGTTGCGCGGTTCGATGCCGGCGCCGCGGCAGAACGCGGCGAGGCCGGGATCGAAGTCGCCCTCGAACAGCGGGACGGACGCACGGGGCGCCGATGCGGAACCCAGAGCGGCGGCCGCCGGGATCTCGCCCGCCTTGCCTTCGAGCTTGATCGGCCGAGTCAGCATGTGCCAGGGCGTGCCGGAGCTCTCGGGATTGATGGTGCCGCCCTCGCGTTCCGACGGCACCGATTGTCCGTAGGCATTGCGCGGGCGAACGCCGGAATCGCTGCCCAATCGGCCGCTCGGCTCCAACCGACCGCTCGGCTCCAACAGGGCGCTCAGATCGAGGTCGGCGCCCAGGTCGTTGGCGGTCGACTTCTTGACCGCGGACGAGCCCGATTGTCCATCGTAGGCGACGATGGCGCTTTCGTCCGGGGGAAAGTCGTTGCTCTTGTCGATGCTGACCAGCAGCTCATACTCGCCGAGGCGGATGTAATCGCCGTCCTTCAAGGTGTAGTCGTGGTATTTACCCAACGGGACCTGCGATCCGTTGATGTAGGTCCCGTTGGAGCTCGTGTCCACCAGGACGTAAGCACCCGCCCGGAAATCGACGCGCGCGTGCTTTCCCGATAGATAGCGTTCCGGGTCGGGTAGAATCCAGGCATTGTCGGTCGCGCGACCAATGGTTCCCCCGTGGACGCTGAACACCTTGGTGGAGTTCTGTCCAAGCCGGATACCATGTTCGCTTACAACGCTTAGGCGCAAGGTCATATGTGCTCCCGTGACGGGTCTAAAGGTTTGCGCTAAGTGCCCGTATAATATAATGAAATGCTAGCAACGCCTGGAGCCCGCTAAATGGCCGCGAGTCACATTTTCAAAGTTATGTTCGTAAATCAAGGCAAGGTGTACGAAATCTATGCCCGAAAAGTGAGTCACGGAAATCTGTTCGGCTTCATCGAGGTCGAGGAACTGGTGTTCGGCGAACGCTCCACGGTGGTGGTCGACCCCACCGAGGAGAGAATCAAGGCCGAATTCAACGAAGTCAAGCGCACCTATCTTCCCATGCATTCGGTGATCCGGATCGATGAGGTCAAAAAACAGGGCCAAGCCAAGATCGTCGCGCTGGAAGGCTCGAACGTATCGCAATTCCCGGTGCCGCTGTACACGCCGGGCGGAGATTCGAACGCCCGCAAGTGATGCGTCCGCCGCCGGCCGAGAGCGTCCGGCCGCTGTAAAGTCAAGGCCCGCCGTCGCCCGCAAATCTGTTAGAATTCAGCATGTTCAGTTTGCTCGGCGCGCCCGCGCTGTCGCAATTCCGGTTAGAGAAGCTGTTGCAGTCGCTCAAGTCCCGCGAGCCCCGGGTGCTCGCGGTATCGTCGCGTCTGATCCACTTCGTCGATACGACCCGTGAGCTGGATGAGGCGCAGCTCGAAGTCCTCGGAAAATTATTGACTTATGGGCCGCGTCCTCATGCGCAGGCCGAGCGGGGACAGAAGCTGCTCGTCACGCCGCGCCTGGGCACCGTGTCACCGTGGTCGAGCAAGGCGAGCGACATCGCCCGAGTGTGCGGGCTCACCGACGTGAGAAGGGTGGAGCGAGGCACGCTCTATTTCCTCGACGCCCGCTCCCCGCTCGGGGACCGCGAACTCGAGGCGCTCGGCGCGCTGTTGCACGATCGGATGACCGAATCGCTCTGGATCGACACCATGGAGCCGGCGCTGTTCGGCGCCGAGGCGCCGCGGCCGCTGCGCGTGGTGACGCTCGGCCACGACGGCCGCGCGGCGCTCGCCCGCGCGAATGCCGAGTGGGGTCTTGCGCTGTCGCCGGAAGAGATCGACTACCTCGTGGCGGCGTTCGGCAAGCTCGGGCGCGATCCCACCGATGTCGAGCTCATGATGTTTGCCCAAGCGAATTCCGAGCATTGCCGGCACAAGATATTCAATGCCGAATTCATCATCGACGGTGCGCCCATGCCGTCGTCGCTGTTCGGAATGATCCGCGCCACTCATGCCGCCAACCCCAGCGGGGTGCTTTCGGCGTACCGGGACAACGCGGCGGTGATCGAGGGCGCCGACGGTGCGCGCTTCTTTCCGGATCCTGAGACCCGGCGCTACCAAGGCAGCATCGAGCCGGTCGACATTCTTATGAAGGTGGAGACGCACAATCACCCCACCGCCATCTCGCCGTTTCCCGGCGCCTCGACCGGCTCCGGCGGCGAGATTCGCGATGAAGGCGCCACCGGCATTGGCGCGAAGCCCAAGGTCGGCCTCACGGGTTTTTCGGTATCGAATCTACGCATTCCGGGCATGGAGCAACCGTGGGAGGCCGATCTCGGCAAGCCCGACCGGATCGCCTCGGCGCTCGAGATCATGATCGCGGCGCCGCTCGGAGCCGCGGCTTTCAACAACGAATTCGGCCGTCCCGCCACCTGCGGGTATTTCCGTACTTTCGAGCAAACGGCGCGCGATGGCGACCCCTCGGTGGTTCGCGGCTATCACAAGCCCATCATGATCGCCGGCGGCCTCGGTAACGTGCGGCGCAGCGACGTGGACAAACGCCAGGTCGTGGAGGGTGCGCCGCTCGTGGTGCTCGGCGGGCCGGCGATGCTGATCGGGCTCGGCGGGGGCGCCGCCTCCTCGGTGGGCAGCGGACAGAGCTCTTCCGATCTGGACTTTGCGTCGGTGCAGCGCGGCAATGCCGAGATTCAACGCCGCGCGCAAGAAGTGATCGACCGATGCTGGGCCCAGGGCGCCGGAAACCCCATCCTTCTCATACACGACGTGGGGGCGGGCGGCTTATCCAATGCGTTGCCGGAGGCCATAGCGCACAGCGCCGGCCGCGGCGGACGCATCGACCTGCGCAAGATTGCCAGTGCCGAGCCCGAACTCTCGCCGATGGAGATCTGGTGCAACGAGGCGCAAGAGCGCTATGTGATCGCTCTTCGTCCGAAGAGCCTCGAGCGTTTCGCGGCATTGTGCGAGCGCGAGCGCTGCCCGTTCGCCGTGGTCGGCGAGATTACCGGCGACGGACGCATCGTCGTGGTCGATCCTTTGATGGCCACGACGCCCGTCGACATGCCGGTGGACGTGCTGCTCGGCAAGACGCCTCGCACGACGCGCAACGTGAAGAGCGCCGCCAAGCCGCGGACATCGCTCGCGACCGCCGGCATCACTATCGCCGCTTCCCTGCAGCGGCTGCTGCGACTGCCGACGGTGGCGGACAAGTCGTTTTTGATCACCATTGGCGACCGCGCAGTGGGGGGGCTCGTGAGCCGCGACCAGATGGTCGGCCCGTGGCAGGTTCCCGTGGCGGATGTCGCGGTGAGTTTGACCGATTTCGAGGGCTATGCCGGAGAAGCGATGGCCATGGGCGAGCGGGCACCGGTGGCCTTGCTCGATGCGCCGGCCTCCGGCCGGCTCGCGGTCGGCGAGGCCATCACCAATATCAGCGCGGCGGACGTGCGAACCCTCACCGATGTCCGGCTCTCCGCCAACTGGATGGCGGCCTGCGGCCAGCCGGGCGAGGATGCGGATTTGTACGCCACCGTCAAGGCGGTGGCGTTGGATCTGTGCGCCGCGCTCGGCATCGCCATTCCCGTGGGCAAGGATTCGCTCTCCATGCGCACCGAATGGACCGATGACACGGGCAAGCGGTCGGTCGTCGCGCCGGTCTCGCTCGTGATCTCGGCGTTTGCGCCGATCGCGGACGCTCGACGCACGTTCACGCCGCAGCTCGATCCATCCCGTCCCTCGCGGCTTCTGCTCATCGACCTCGGGGCCGGCAAGAATCGCCTCGGCGGATCGTGCTGGGCGCAGGTGTTCGAGCGGCGTGGCGGGGAGCCCGCCGATCTCGACGATCCCGCGCTGCTGCGCGCGCTGTTCGAGGCGGTGCGCGAGCTCAAGGACCGAGACCTGGCGCTCGCCTATCACGACCGTTCCGACGGCGGCCTGCTCGTCAGTCTGATCGAGATGGCTTTCGCCGGGCATTGCGGCCTCGACATCGAGCTCGAGGCGACCGATCCGATCGCCGCTTGCTTCGCCGAGGAACTCGGCGCGGTCGTGCAGATCCCCGCGGAGGCTATGTCGGAGGCGGCGGCCGTGCTGGAGCGTCACGGGCTGAAGAACTACTGGCGGGATATCGGCAGCCCCTGCGTCGGCGCCGAGGTGCGTGTGTCGATCGGCGGGCACGTGCAGTATTGCGCCTCCCGCACGGACCTGCACCGGCAGTGGAGCGAAGTGTCTTATCGCATGCAGTCGCTGCGCGACAATCCGGACTGCGCCCGGGAGGAATACTCCCGGCTGCTCGACGAGCACGATCCGGGGTTGCACGCGGCGCTGCGCTTCGATCCCGCCGAGGATGTCGCCGCACCCTATATCGCGCGAGGCGCCAGGCCCGCGATCGCGGTTCTGCGCGAACAAGGAGTCAACAGCCAGACCGAGATGGCGGCGGTCTTCACCCGCGCCGGCTTTGACGCCTATGACGTGCACATGACCGACATCTTGAGCCGCCGCGTCCGCCTCGCCCGTTTTCACGGGATGGTGGCTTGCGGCGGGTTTTCCTACGGCGACGTTCTCGGCGCCGGGGAGGGCTGGGCCAAGTCCATTCTGTTCAATTCCGTCGCGCGCGACGAGTTCACGGCGTTCTTCGCGCGCCCCATGACATTCACGCTGGGCGTGTGCAACGGCTGCCAAATGCTATCGGCGCTCAAGGACATCATCCCGGGGACCCTAGACTGGCCGCGCTTCGTGCGAAATCGATCCGAGCAATACGAGGCGCGCCTCTCCCTGGTCCGGGTTCCGCGGTCGAAGTCCGTGCTGCTTCGCGGCATGGAGGACTCGGTGCTGCCGGTGGTGGTGGCGCATGGCGAGGGATTCGCCGAATTCGCCGGTCCGTCGGACCCCGGCAAGCTCCAGGAGGACGGCCGGGTGGTACTGCAATTCGTCGACACCCGAGATCAGCCGACGGAACGCTACCCCTACAACCCGAACGGGTCGCCCGCGGGGGTGGCCGGCGTCTGCTCTTCGGACGGCCGCGTCACCTCCTTGATGCCGCATCCCGAGCGAGTCTTTCGAACCGTGCAGCATTCCTGGGCTCCCCGCGAATGGGGCGAGAACGGAGGCTGGATGCGCCTGTTCCGCAACGCCCGGGTCTTTCTCGGCTAGCAGCCGCGGTCGCGTGCGCGCACGATCAGTTCTGCACCGCCCGGGGGGAGGCTCCGAGCTCGCTCGGCGGCATGGTCGCGCCCCGGCGCAGGTTCATGGCCTGAATGAGCCGCGCCTTGCGCACGAAGGTCTGATACAGCAGATCGCGCATGACTTCGAGCAATATGCCGGCGCTCTCCTGATCGAGCCGCGGTTGACTCGGTAGAGGATCGCTGTCGGTGCCGAACAGGACGCCGCGCACATCGGTGAAGATGTCATCGTCGAGCTCCGCCAGCGAACGGATTTCCTGAAGCGTATCGAAGAGCTCGAGTTTGCCGCGCTCGCCGAGTTCGCGAAACAGCGATTGGGCCGTACGCCGGGACATGGACCCGAATGCATCGAAAAAGCCGGCGGCGTAGCAACCCAATGCCTCCTTGAACAGCCCCTCGGATTCGGCCGGCAGATAGTTGAGCGGGAAATTCTCCGGGGCGCGCTCGACCTCGGTGAAGTTCGGGGCCAGTTCGATACGCAGGGCCGTGTAGTTTCGCGCGGCAAATTTCAGGAATATCGGCTCGGCGCACGCGTCGCAGCGGAATACGATGCCGATCCGCTTGGGCTTTCGCCGGCTGAGATCGTCGAATTTCGGCACCGCGATG
Organism: Steroidobacteraceae bacterium; assembly: GCA_050012315.1. GTDB lineage: Bacteria > Pseudomonadota > Gammaproteobacteria > Steroidobacterales > Steroidobacteraceae > Bog-1198. The sequence continues at coordinate 116,809 of JBEKHK010000002.1, forward strand.
GGCGTGAGGTGAGTCAAGGTGCGGCAATTGGGGCAGGTGAGGGCGATACCCTCGTGCTCGACGTGCAGCTCGTCCTGGGGAGTGATGTAGATGCTCATGATTCATCCCGTCAGTGGTTTATAGCGGATGCGATGCGGCTGCGCGGCGTCCTCGCCCTTGCGGCGCTTGAAGTCCTCGACGTATTCCTGATAGTTGCCCTCGAACCAGACCACCTGCGAGTCGCCTTCGAAGGCGAGGATGTGGGTTGCGATGCGGTCGAGGAACCAGCGGTCGTGCGAGATGACGACGGCACAGCCGGGAAATGCCACCAGCGCCTCCTCCAACGCACGCAGCGTCTCGATGTCGAGATCGTTGGTGGGCTCGTCGAGCAGCAACACGTTGCCCCCGGATTTGAGGACCTTGGCGAGATGCACTCGATTGCGCTCGCCACCCGAGAGATCACCGATGAATTGCTGCTGCTGCACACCCTTGAAATTGAAACGGCCGACGTAGCTGCGCGAGGAGGTCTCGTAGTTGCCCACCTTGATCAGATCCAGGCCGCCGGAGATTTCCTGCCAGACGGTGTTCTTGTCGTTGAGCGCCTGGCGTGATTGGTCCACGTAGGCGAGCTTTACGGTGGGGCCGATGCGGATCTCTCCGGCGTCCGGCTTCTCCATGCCGGCGAGCATCCGAAACAGCGTGGTTTTGCCGGCGCCGTTGGGTCCGATGATGCCGACGATCCCGCCCGCCGGCAGATTGAAGCTCAAGCTCTCGATGAGCAGACGGTCGCCGTACGCCTTGCGCAACCCCTTGCAGTCGATCACGAGATCGCCCAGCCGATCGCCCGGCGGAATGTAGATCTCGTTGGTCTCGTTGCGCTTTTGAAATTCCTGCGATGACAGCTCCTCGAAGCGCTGCAATCGAGCCTTGGACTTGGCCTGGCGCGCCTTGGGGTTGGTGCGGACCCACTCCAGCTCGCGCTTCAAGGTCTTGGCGAGCGCGTCCTGCTGCCGCTCTTCCTGGGCGAGACGCTGCTCTTTCTGTTCGAGCCACGAGGAGTAATTGCCCTGCCAGGGAATGCCGTGGCCGCGGTCCAGCTCCAAAATCCATTCGGCGACGTTGTCGAGGAAGTAACGGTCGTGCGTCACGGCGATGACGGTGCTCGGATACTCCTCGAGGAAATGCTCCAGCCACGCGACCGATTCCGCGTCGAGATGGTTGGTGGGCTCGTCGAGCAGCAGCATGTCGGGCTTGGAGAGAAGCAGCCGGCAGAGCGCGACCCGGCGTCTCTCGCCTCCGGACAGCTTGCCGATGACGGCGTCCCAGGGCGGCAAGCGCAGCGAGTCGGCCGCGATCTCGAGCTTGCGCTCGAGCTCCCAGCCGTCGACCGCGTCGATCTTATCCTGGAGCTTGGCCTGCTCCTCGAGCGCCTTGGTCATTTCGTCGTCGGACATCGGCTCCGCGAAGCGGTCACTGATGGCATTGAACTGGTCGATCAGCCCCTGAACGTCCCCGACGCCCTCACCCACGATCTGGCGGACGGTCTTGGTTTCGTCGAGCGCGGGCTCCTGCGGCAGGTATCCCACCTTGATGCCGGTCTGCGCGCGCGCCTCGCCTTCGATCTCCTTGTCCATGCCGGACATGATCTTCAGCAAGGTCGACTTGCCGGAGCCGTTCAGGCCGAGCACGCCGATCTTGGCGCCCGGAAAGAAACTCAAGCTGATGTCGCGCAAAATGATGCGCTTGGGCGGCACGACCTTGCCAACCCGGTTCATGGTGTAAATGAACTGAGCCATGTATTCCTGTATCGAAACGTTGGTGCAGGGGAAACCTTCGAATTATCCCAAAGATTGGGCCCCAAGAGTAATCCTTGAGCCAGCGGTCCCGTACCGGGAGGTAAACCGGGGGATCCGCCCGGAAACCGCCCAAATGGCTTACTCTTGGAAGAATTGCCCGCGCCTCGGCTACAATTAGCGGCTGTTCACCGCGAGGGCCTTCTCTATGTTCGATAGCAAGTTGACGATTGCCGGATTCGATCCCGAGCTGGCCAAGGCGATTGCCGGCGAGCGCAAGCGTCAGGAAGATCACATTGAGCTGATCGCATCCGAGAATTACACGAGCCCCCGAGTGCTCGAGGCCCAAGGCTCGGTGCTTACGAACAAGTACGCCGAAGGCTACCCGGGCAAGCGTTATTACGGCGGGTGCGAATTCGTCGACGTCGCGGAAACCTTGGCCATCGAGCGCGCCAAAAAGCTCTTCGGCGCGGATTTCGCCAACGTACAGCCGCATTCCGGCTCGCAGGCCAATGCCGCGGTCTACATGGCCCTGCTGAGCCCCGGCGACTCTATTTTGGGCATGAGCCTCGATCATGGCGGCCATTTGACGCACGGTGCCAAGGTGAATTTCTCGGGCAAGATCTACAAGGCCGCGCAGTACGGCATCAAACCCGATACGGGCGAGATCGATTACGACCAGGTGAGCCGCCTGGCGCAGGAGCACAAGCCCAAGATGATCGTGGCTGGATTCTCCGCTTACTCCCGGGTAATCGATTGGGCGCGCTTTCGTGCTATCGCCGACTCGGTCGGAGCGCTGTTCTTCGTGGACATGGCACACGTCGCCGGCTTGATCGCCACCGGCCATTATCCGAATCCGGTACCGTTCGCGGACGTGGTGACGACCACCACGCACAAGACCCTGCGCGGCCCGCGCGGCGGCCTGATTCTGGCGCGCCCGAATCCGGAGATCCATAAAAAGCTCAATTCCACGGTGTTCCCCGGAATCCAGGGAGGGCCCCTGATGCACGTGATCGCCGCGAAGGCGGTCGCGTTCCTGGAAGCGTTGCAGCCCGAGTTCAAGGCCTACTCGGCGCAGGTCATCGCCAACGCCCGCGCCATGACCAAGACGCTGCAAAAGCGCGGCTACAAGATCGTCTCGGGCGGAACGGACAATCACTTGTTTCTGCTCGACTTGGTCGACAAGAACATCACCGGCAAGGACGCGGACGCCGCGCTCGGCCGCGCGCACATGACCGTGAACAAGAATGCGGTGCCGAACGATCCGCGGCCGCCGGCGATCTCCAGCGGCCTTCGGATCGGCACGCCCGCCGCCACCACCCGCGGGTTCAAGGAGGCGGAAGCGGAGCAAATCTCCCATTGGATCGCGGATATTCTCGATCGCATGGGCGATGAGGCGATCATCGAGCGGGTGCGCGGCGAGGTTGCCTCGCTGTGCCGCCGATTCCCCGTGTATGCGTGAGAACGCGCCGGTGCCGGGCGCCGCCGTGCTAGGTAGGCCCGATGTACTGCCCTTTTTGCGGCCATACGGAGACTAAGGTCATCGACTCCCGCCTGGCGGGCGAGGGTCGGCAGATCCGCCGCCGCCGCGAATGCCTCGCCTGCGCCGAACGCTTCACCACCTTCGAGGCCGCGGAGCTGCTCATGCCGACAGTGGTCAAAGGCGACCGCAGCCGCGAGCCCTTCGACGAGAGCAAGCTGCTGACGGGGATGCAAAAGGCGCTGGAGAAGCGTCCCGTGGGCGGGCAGGCGATCGAAGCGGCGGTCGCGAGAATTTGCCACAAGCTGCGCGCCCTCGGCGAACGCGAGGTGGCCTCGCGCGCCATCGGCGAGCTGGTCATGGAGGAGCTGCGGCACCTGGACGAGGTGGGATACGTTCGCTTCGCGTCGGTGTATCGCAGCTTTCAGGACGTAGAAGCCTTTCATACGGAAATCGATCTGCTGCGTCGCCACCGCCGCCGCCGATCGCCCAGCAAAGATCAGCTGCCGCTCTTGCCGGGTGACGAGCCCGGCGACGCCGGCCAATGACCGCAAAGTTCAGCGCCGAGGACGATTCGTACATGGAGCGGGCGCTGTCCCTGGCTGCGCGCGGTCTCTACACCACGGATCCCAATCCCCGCGTGGGCTGCATCCTGGTGCGCGACGGCCGGGTCGTCGGCGAGGGTTGGCATCATCGAGCCGGCGAGGCTCACGCGGAAGTCGCAGCGCTCCGGGACGCGGGCCCCGCCGCCCAAGGCGCCACCGCCTATGTGACGCTCGAGCCCTGCAGTCATCACGGGCGCACGCCGCCCTGCGCCGACGCCTTGATTGCGGCCGGCATACACCGGGTCGTTTGCGCCGCCATCGATCCGAACCCACGAGTGGCGGGTGCGGGCGTCGAGCGTCTCGGGGGCGCGGGGATCGCGGTGTCGGTGGGTGCGCGTGCCGAGGAGGCGCGCGCCCTCAACGTGGGTTTCTTCTCTCGATTCGAGCGAGGCCGTCCCTGGATCCGGCTCAAGCTCGCGATGAGCCTCGATGCGCGCACGGCACCCGCCGGCGGCGGCAAGATGTGGATCAGCGGCGAGGAATCGCGCGCCGACGTGCAGCAGTGGCGCGCGCGCAGCTCGGCCGTTCTGACCGGTGCCGGCACGGTGCGCATCGACGACCCGCGGCTCGACGTGCGCCTCGAGTACGGCCCCTGGGTGCGGCAGCCGCTGCGAGTCGTGCTCGATCCGACACTCAGCTGCCCGGCGACGGCTCAGGTCTTCCGCGATGGCCGCGCGATGGTGTTTGCGGCGCAGGATGCGTTGCGGCCGGATTCGGAGCTCTCGCGGCGTTCGCCGCCCGTTGCCGAGGAACGCGTGCCGGCGGTCGGCCGGAGGCTCGATCTTGGCGCGATCGTCGCTCGATTGGCCGCTTTGGAGGTCAACGAGCTGCTGGTCGAATGCGGCCCGACGCTGGCGGCCGGCTTCTTGGGAGCGGGCTTGGCGGACGAGCTGATCCTGTATATCGCACCGGTGCTGCTCGGCGCGGACGCGGCGCCGCTCACCGCCCTCACGGGACTCTCCGGGGGAGCACACGTGGCCGTCGCGTTCGAGATCGTCGGCATGGAGCGCATGGGCGCCGACGTGCGTTTGACCCTGCGGCCGCGCGCGGCAACTCCAACAAATAGCCCATAGGCGGAGGCATCCAGATGTTTACCGGAATCATCATTGCAACCGGGCGGCTGGTCTCGATCGACGAGCGCGGCGGCGACCTCGAGCTCGGCATCGACGCCTCGGCGCTCGATCGGACAAGGATCGCCATCGGCGACAGCGTGAGCGTGCAGGGCGTGTGCCTGACGGCGACGCGGATCGAGGGCCCGGTGTTTCACGCCGATGTCTCGCGCGAAACGTTGGCGAAGACTACGCTCGGTACGCTGCGAGCGGGCGCGCGGGTGAACCTCGAGCCGAGCCTGCGTGCCGGTGACGCCCTGGGCGGACATTGGGTGAGCGGCCACGTGGATGCGGTCGGTCGTCTCACGCGGGTGCAGGAGGACGCCCGTTCGCGTCGCCTGCAGTTCGAGTTGCCCGAGGCGCTGATGCGGTTCGTCGCGCCGAAGGGGTCCATCTGCATCGACGGCGTGAGCCTGACGGTGAACGATATCGACGGGCGGCAATTCGAGGTCAATATCATTCCGCACACCAGCGAGGTGACGACGCTGGGAAGCCTCGCGAGCGGGGATTCGGTCAATGTCGAGATCGATGTGATAGCTCGATACTTGGACCGGCTTGCGCAGCCTTTCACTGGCTTGCGCTAGCGAAGAGTCTTTCTCCTCGACCGGATTTTAGGCAGTCTTTCTTTTGCGACCGCTCAAAATCAACAGACCACCAACGAGGAATGTCAACGCACTCGCTGCCGAGGGGGAGTTTATCTCCGGAGCCGCGTGAGCGCCGCTCACCGTGACGCTGCTGACGAAAGTCTGGTCGGGGCCGTGATAATAGGTGACACCGGAATTAGTGAGGGTCGCCACCGTTGAAAAGGTAACCTTGGTGACATCGTCCATGTTGATCCCGGTGAAGACGCCATTGCTCCAGGAGTAGTGTTCGGTGAGAGAGTCCACCAGCGTGCCGCCGCGGTAGCCGGAAATGGTGGTCGCATACGTCGACGTCTCCCCATAAACCGGGTCCGGCGCTTCGGATTCCCAGTTCTGGTATGACACAGCGTTGAGATCGAAAGGCGTGCTTCGGCCGAATCCGCCGAGTATGGCGCTCGGCCCCGTCAAATAATATGGCGAGATGCCATTGTCCTCTGTGGCGTTCCCCCAGTTGAATCCCTGATAGCCGTTCGCCACCGTGCTTGTCGCCAAATTGCCGAGGTTGATTGTTTGGGAACTGGCCGCCAACGCGAAAAATCCGAGCGGCGCAGCCGCAATGACGGCGACTGCGGAGCGATAAGTCCTTCTCATGAGCGTTCCTTTAGAATCGTTAAGAGTATGTGAAGCTCAATTGACACTGACAATAGTGCACTCGCTGATGAGTGCGCAATAGGCGCAGATGCCGCGCCGCACTATCGGGCAACTCCAGGCGGATCTCGTGTCCCAAGGGCGCACGCTACAATACCGCCCCTTTTTGGGCACTAGCCTCAGATAGCCGGGCATGTTGGCGATACGCGTGACGGTATATTCATCCACGCAAGTGGGTATTACTCAATATAAACAGTAGGTTGTCCGTAGAATCACCCTATTGGCCCGATAGTTGGACCGGCTGATGACCCGAACATGAACGTCAGGAACGACCGATGAACACAATCGACGAGATTCTCGCAGACCTTCGCGCCGGCAAGATGGCCGTGATCATGGACGATGAGGACCGTGAGAACGAGGGCGACCTCATCATGGCCGCCGAGCGGGTGCGCGCCGAGGATGTGAATTTCATGGCGCGTTATGGGCGAGGACTGATATGCCTCACGCTCACGCAGGAGCGTTGCCGGCAGCTGCGGCTGCCGCTGATGGTGAGCGACACCGACAAGGCGCATCGGACCAATTTCACCTTGTCCATCGAGGCGGCCGAAGGGGTTACCACCGGCATCTCCGCCCACGACCGCGCCCATACGGTCAAGACCGCGGTCGGCCCGAAGGCCCGGCCGGAGGATCTGCGTCAGCCGGGGCACATATTCCCGCTGATGGCCCAGCCGGGCGGGGTCCTGACGCGCGCCGGCCACACCGAGGCCGGATGCGATCTCGCGCGGCTCGCGGGCTTCTCGCCTGCGGCCATGATCGTGGAGATCTTAAACGATGACGGCACCATGGCCCGCCGTCCCGATCTCGAGCGCTTCGCGGAGATTCATTCCTTGAAGATCGGCACCATCGCCGATCTCATCCGCTACCGGCTGAAGAACGAACGATCGGTCGAGCGCGTGTACGACCAGCCGGTCGATACCGAGTACGGAGAGTTCCGGCTTTGCTGCTACGAAGATCACGTCCACAAGAACGTGCATATCGCCCTGGTGAAGGGCGACCTGAATTCGCAGCTCCCGCCCTTGGTTCGCGTGCACATCAAGGACACATTGCGGGACGTGGTGGGCGTTCGCAACGAGATTCTCGGGTGGCCGCTGCGTGCGGCGGTGCGGCGCGTGGCCGCCGAGGACTCCGGCGTGGTGGTGATATTGCGTCCGGAAGAGACGCCGAGAGAGTTCATGGACAGCTTGAAGCAAATCGAAGCGAAGCCCACGGCGGCGCATCACGTCGGCGCCACGGTGCTCCGAACCTACGGCATCGGCGCTCAGATCCTGAAGGATCTCGGCCTGAAACGGATGCGCGTGCTGAGCGCTCCGAAACAGCTGCAGGGGCTGTCGGCCTTCGATCTGCAGATCACGGAGTACGTAGATGGCGTCGAATGAAGAGCCCGGGGCTCTATACTGTGAGTCCCGGAGCCGGCCGAAAGGGTTTTTCGGGCGTTCGCCCATGGATTTCGCGAGGATCGTATCGTGCCAATTGACGTACCAAAAGTAATCGAAGGCGAGCTGACGGCCCGCGATCTGCGCTTCGGCATCGTGGTGACGCGTTTCAACGAATTCGTGGTCGAGCCCTTGCTTCGCGGCGCGCTGGATGCGCTCAAGCGGCACGGCGCCACCGAGAAGCAAATCGAGATCGTCCGGGTACCGGGCGCCTTCGACATGCCGATCGCGGTGCGCAAGCTTGCAATGTCGCGCCGCTACGAGGCGCTCGTCGCGCTGGGCGCCGTCATCCGCGGGCAGACACCGCACTTCGACTACGTTGCCGGCGAATGCGCGTCCGGGCTCGCGCGCATCGCGCTGGAGTCGGGCGTACCCATCGGTTTTGGGGTGCTGACGACCGATACCATGGAACAGGCCGTCGATCGCGCAGGCGGCAAGGCGGGCAACAAGGGCGCGGACGCCGCGCTCGCTTCGCTCGAGATGGCGAACTTGTTGCGACGCTTGGATTAGGCCGGCGCCCGTGACTCAAGTCCATCGCGCCCGGAGCCTCTCGCGCAGACTGGCTCTGCAGGCGTTGTATCAACTCCAGATCAATCCCCGGTCCTGGCAGGATACGCACCAGCAATTCGCGGAGGATCCGGAAGCGGAGCGCGTCGATCGCGAATACTTCAAGGAGTTGATCGCCGCCATCGTGCCGAGCACGGCAGCGATCGACGCGCAGCTGGAAAAGTTCAGCGAAATTACGCCGGCGGAGCTCGATCCCATCGAGCATGCGGCGTTGTGGCTCGGCCTTCATGAATTGGCCTCGCACCCGGAGCTCCCCTATCGCGTGGTGTTGGCCGAGGTCGTGGAGCTCACCAAGCGCTTCGGGGCGACCGACGGCCATAAGTTCGTCAACGCCGTGCTGGACCGGGCCGCGCAGGAGCTGCGGCCGCTCGAATATGGACGAGTTTGAGCTGATACGCCGGTATTTCTCGCGCGCGGGCGCCGAGCGCGCCGATGTCGAGCTCGGCGTCGGGGACGACGCAGCGCTGCTACGCGTGCCCGAGGGGTTGGACCTGGTGGCGGCGGTTGACACCATCGTGGAGGGGCGCCATTTTCCGGCGGACGCCGACGCCCGCTCGATCGGGCACCGCGCGCTGGCAGTGAACTTGAGCGATATCGGCGCCATGGGCGCGGCGCCGGCATGGGCCACATTGGCGCTGACGCTGCCGCGCGCCGATGCGAAGTGGCTCGACGGGTTCGTGCGCGGTTTCGGCGAGCTTGCCCGCGCCCACGGGGTCGCCCTCGTTGGAGGGGATACCACGGCGGGCCCCTTGACGGTCAGCGTGCAAATCCTGGGACACGTTCCGCGCGGCTCCGCCTTGAGACGCGGCGGCGGCCGAGCGGGTGATGTGCTGGCGGTCACGGGGACGCTCGGGGACGCGGGCGCCGGTCTCGCGCTCGCGACGGGCGATCTCGAGGCGAAAGATCCGGCGGCGGCGCGCGAGCTCCTCCGGCGCTTCGAATATCCGACGCCCCGGGTCGAGTTCGGCATCGCGGCTCGGGGAATCGCGAGCGCCGCCATGGATGTCTCCGACGGGCTCGTCGGCGATCTGCCGAAGCTGGCGGCCGCCGCCGGGCTCGGCGCCACCATAGACGTTCAACGGCTGCCGATGTCACCTGCCTTGCAATCCGCCGTGGGCGCGGAACAGGCGCGCTCGTGGGCGCTCGGCGCGGGCGACGACTACGAACTCCTCATGGCCGTGCGGCCGGAGCGTTTCGATGCGCTCGCGGCTCTAGCCGGGCAATTGAACTTAAGATTGACCGCCATAGGTGAGCTACGTCGCGGAAATGCGGTGGCCTGGACGCTGCACGGAGCCGAATTCACGCCATCCGTGCAGGGTTTCGATCACTTTCGCTGAGCCTCGACTCAAATCACAGTTTGATCTGCGCCCGCCGACGTATTCTCTGCGGCACGGAATCAAACGTCGCCGCAGCGCCCACGGTTACCCTTGAACAATATTCGGCCTAAGGATCACGCGAAGGCTCAACACGGCCGCGCCGCATTGCCTGAAAAAATCGGCAAATACGTGATCATCAACGAAGTGGGGCGGGGCAGCACGGGAGCCGTGTATCTCTCGCACGATCCGTACTACGGCCGCGACGTCGCCATCAAAGTCTACAATGTCGATTCGAGCGGCGACGAGAGCCGCAAGCGCATCGCCCGCAAGATGTTCCTTTCCGAGGCGCATATGGTCGGCATGCTTCAGCATCCGAACATCCTGCCGATATACGATGCGGGGGAAGAGAACGGTCATTGCTACATCGTGACCGAGCACGTGCACGGAGCGCGCACGCTCGCCGCGTACTGCCGCCCCGACAATCTGCTGCGCATCGACGATGTCGTCGAGCTCATCTACAAAGCCGCCCGCGCGTTGCACTACGCGCACAGCCGCGGCGTCATCCACCGCGACATCAAGCCCAGCAATATCATGCTCACGCTCGACAGCGACGTGCGCATCATCGATTTCGGCATCGCTCTCGTGGCCGATTCGGAGATCTCGAGGATAGAGGGCATCGCCGGAAGTCCGTCGTACATGTCGCCCGAGCAGGTTCAATCCATCGAGCTCACGAACCGCTCGGATCTATATTCGCTCGGCGCCGTCATGTACGAGCTGCTCACGGGGACGAGGCCGTTCCGCGCAGGCAACCTGCAGAAGCTACTGCATCAGATCGTGTTCGCGACTCCGCCGCCGATTCATACGTTGCGCCCCGAGATTCCGGAGGAGCTGGAAAACGTCACCGCGATCGCCCTGCAGAAGGATCCGGAGAAGCGCTACAAGACCGGTCTCGACTTTGCGGCCGAATTGACCCGGGTGCACCAGAAGCTGCGCGCTCAGTACAACCGAATCGATCAGCAGGAGCAGTTCAGCTTGCTGCGCAAGCTCAAATTCTTCCACGAGTTCTCGCACAGCGAGATCTGGGAAGTGCTGCGCGCGAGCAGTTGGCAGGATTACGCGGACGGTGAGGAAATCGTCAAGGAAGGCGAGATGGACGATCGGTTCTACATCATCGTCCAGGGACGGGTCGGCGTGGCGCGCCTCGGCAAAGCCTTGGGATATCTCGACAGCGGCGATTGCTTCGGCGAGACGAGCTACGTACGCGGCGCGAAGCGCACGGCGACCATCGTCGCCGCGGGCTCGGTGGTCGTCATGAAGGTCAGCTCCACCCTGTTGGAGCAGGTCTCGGCCGAGTGCCAGCTGCGATTCAACCAGGTATTCCTGCGCAGCATGATCGGGCGTTTGCAGAGCGCGGAACGCAGCTCCTAGCTCGCCGTTTCCTTGTCGTGCTCGATGAGCGCGTAGGCCGAGTGATTGTGAATCGACTCGAAATTCTCCGCCTCCACGACATATGCGCGCACGCGCTTGTCCCGGTTGAGTGCAACCGCCACGTCGCGAACCGTGTCCTCCACGAATTTCGGATTGTCGTAGGCGCGCTCGGTGACGAATTTCTCGTCCGGGCGCTTCAAGATGCCGTAAACCTCGCACGAGGCCTGCGACTCGGCCACGTCGATGAGCTCCTCGAGCCACATGTGCTCGTTGAGACGCGCGGTCAGCGTGATGTGCGAGCGCTGGTTGTGCGCGCCGTAGTCGGAGATTTTCTTGGAGCACGGGCATAGGCTCGTCGTCGGCACCACCACCTTGAGCCACACCTCGGTGTTGCCGTTGCGGTGCTCGCCGAAGATGGTGGCCTGATAATTCATCAGGCTCTCCACGCCCGACACCGGGGCCTTCTTCATGACGAAATAGGGGAAGGTCATCTCGATGTGGCCCGCGTCGGCGTGCAGATAGGCGGTCATCTCTTCGAGCATCTTGCTGAAGGAGTCCACGGATATCTCCCGCTCGTGGCGATGCAAGATCTCGACGAATCTCGACATGTGCGTGCCCTTGAAATTATGGGGAAGGTTCACGTACATGTTGAAGTTGGCGACCGTGTGCTGCTCGCCGTTGGCCCGATCCTTGACTTTGACCGGGTGATAGATGTCCTTGATGCCGACTTTATTGATCGGGATCTGCCGCGTGTCGGCATTTGCCTGAACGTCCTCGATGGCGGAGGACCGGGGCTTTTTGGGCGGAGCGGCGACATTCATATGGCGATTCCTAATGCGGGATCAAACGCCCCATATGGTGCCGATCCAGCGAAATACAATGATAGCAGACGGGCCGGATTCGCCCCGCGGTCGCGGCCCGCCCCGCGGTCGCGGTCCGCCCGGCAGGGAACAGTCCCCGGACGATTGAATCCCACCTCAGCCGAGTTTGGTTTCGTCGGCGTCGAAATCTTCCACGCGGGCCTCGCCGGCCTTCTTGAGCAATATTTCGACCTTTTGCTCGGCGTCCTTCAGGGCGGTTTGGCAGCTGCGCGTCAACATGATGCCCCGCTCGAACGCCTTCAAGGACTCCTCGAGCGGTAAATCTCCATGTTCCAGCCGCTCGACGATTTCCTCGAGATCGCGCATGGCGGCCTCGAAATCCAAGGGCTTGGGGTCGCTTTGCGGGTCGCTGCCGGGCATGACATGGAACGGTACACAGGGGGCGGCGCGGGGTCAAACGCCGGCGCTCCTACAGATTCAGTTCACGGTGTCGATTCGCGGCCGGGGCGGGATCTTCGGGAAATTGTCAAGTCGTGATGCGCGTCACAACCGCGGAGTCGCACTCCGGCGCGATTTCAGTACCATGGCTGCGGAAGCATTATGAAACACTCAAGCAAGCAAATATTCGGCTATGGCTGGCTTTGTGCGGCCCTGTTGGGCGTCGTCGCGTGTTCACCGCGCCGGATTCCCTCCATGACGATCGAGGATCTCATGCAGGATAGGGTCACGCTCGACGGCATCATGATGAAGTGCAACCAGAGCCCCGCCAAATTCCAAGGAACGTCGGACTGCGAGAACGCGCGGATCGCCATCGAGCGGCTGGCCTCGCAGAACGCGGATCCCTCCGTCGAGAAGAAGCGTCAAGAGGAATTCGAGCGGGCGCGCGAGCGGCTGAGGCTCACCGAAGAGAGGCAGCGTCAAGAGCAGGAGGCCAAGGCGAAGGTCGATGCCTATAGTTTGCCGGTCGTGCCGGTGACTCCGGAGTCGGCTCCCAGCGCAGCGGCCCCCGCCGCCGAAGGTCCGCAAACCAGCAGGGGTGGGCAGCCGGGCGGCGACTCACGAGCCGATTCGCCTGCGCTCGCGGGCACGACGGCGCCTTGAGCTCATCCGGTTAGCTCGGCGGCCTTGTAGGGAACGCCGCATCCCCCGATCCCGCAATACCCATCGGGATTTTTTGCGAGGTACTGCTGGTGGTAATCCTCCGCATAGTAGAAATGCGGCGCATCCAGTATCTCGGTGGTCACCGTACCCCGTCCTGCCGCGCTCAGCATCGCCTGATACTTGCGCCTGGACTCCTCGGCTTCGGCCTTTTGCGCCGGGCTCGATGCGTAGATGGCGGACCGATACTGAGTGCCGACATCGTTCCCCTGCCGCATGCCTTGCGTCGGGTCGTGCGACTCCCAGAAGACCTTCAGCAGATCCTCGTAGTCGATCTTCGCCGGGTCATAAACCACCTTCACCACTTCGGTGTGACCGGTCTGGCCGGTGCAAACCTCTTGGTAGGAGGGGTTGGGAGTGAAGCCGCCGGCATAACCCACGGCGGTGGAATAAACGCCCGGCAGCCGCCAGAACAAGCGTTCGGCACCCCAGAAACACCCCATTCCAAACACCGCCTCTTCCAGCCCCTGGGGATAGGGCGGAGCGATCCGATGACCGTTGACGAAATGCAGCGGCGCAAGCTTCACGGGCTCGGTGCGCCCCGGTAGCGCCTCGTCCTTGCCGGGCATGACAGGGTTCTTGCGGAATAGGGCCATAACGACGGACTCCTGAAGCGCCTGGACTGGCCTAAGTGTGGGGGCGCCCGCGCCGCAACTCAAGATCCGGCCTCCGCCATCGATTGGTTTGCGGGTAAACTGCGCGGCTTCTCATTACGGCGAGCAAGAATTCATGATGCCATCCTTATCGCGGCTCACCCCGGTTCTGTTGGCCGGCGTGATGTCCCTCTGCGCCGTGGCTCGAAGCGCAGACGTGAGCACGCATCGCTACCCCGGAGATCTGACGGTGGATGTCGATCTCTCGGACCCGGCGCAACGTATATTCCGCGTCCACGAAAGCATCCCGGTGAGTCCGGGCGCCTTGACGCTCTATTACCCCAAGTGGATTCCCGGCGAGCACGCGCCGAGCGGGACCATCGACAGCATCGCCGGTCTCGTGGTGACTTCCGATGCGGGCCAGCGCATCGAATGGCGGCGCGACCTCGAGGACATGTTCACGCTGCATCTCACCGTGCCGGCAGGCGTGAAATCCCTGGTGCTCGACTTCGAACTGCTCTCGCCCGGGCCCGGCGGAGAGTTCGGGCAGAGCGCATCGGCCACCGACCGTATCGAGGATCTGGAGTGGAATCAGGTGCTCTTCTATCCATCCGGATACGCTGCCCACAACATCACGTTCAAGCCCAGCATACGGATACCGAAGGGGTGGGGCCATGCCACCGCGCTCGAGGAGGACAAGACGAGCGGCGGCGCCATTGCTTTCACGCCCGTCTCGCTGGAGCAATTGGTCGATTCGCCGCTGATCTGCGGTCTGTACTTCAGCCGCCTCGATCTGGCGCCGGGCGCCTCCGTTCCGGTGCATCTGGACCTGGTGGCCGACGACCGGTCCGATCTCAAGGTGGACGATGCCCAGCTCCAGGCACACCGCAATCTGATCACGCAGGCCCAAGCGCTGTTCGGCGCCCATCACTACCAGCACTACGACTTCCTGTTCACCCTGTCGGAGAACACCGGTCATTTCGGGCTCGAACACTCGCAGTCGAGCGATGATCGCTACTACGCGAAGTTTTTCATCGATCCCGACACCTATCTCGCCGGCGCAGGCCTGCTGCCCCACGAATACGTTCATTCGTGGAACGGGAAGTTTCGCCGCCCGGCGGGACTTGCCACGCCGAACTATAACGTCCCGATGCGCGATGATTTATTGTGGGTGTACGAGGGCTTGACGGAGTATCTGGGAGACGTCCTGACGGCTCGATCGGGCATATGGACCCCCGAGCAATATCGCGAGGAACTTGCGGTGACGGCCGCCCAGATGGATCATCGACCCGGCCGCGCCTGGAGAAATTTGCAGGACACCGCGGATGCGGCGCAGCGGCTGTACTACACCGGCACGGACTGGAATTCCGAGCTTCGCTCGGTCGATTACTATCCGGAGGGAGAACTCCTTTGGCTCGACGTGGACACGACCATCCGCGAGTTGTCGGGCGGCAAGAAATCGCTGGATGACTTCACGCGCGCCTTCTACGGCGTCGACGACGGCAGTTTCGTGGTCAAGCCGTACGATTTCGCCGATGTGGTGAAAGCCCTCAATGCGGTACAGCCGAACGACTGGGCCTCGTTCCTGCGCAGCCGGCTGGATACGCACGAGCCGGGGGCACCGTTGGGGGGCATCAAGCGCGGCGGCTGGACCGTCACTTACAACGACCAGCGAAGCGCGATGCTCAAGGCGCATGAGAAAACCCGGAAGTTCCTGGATTTGCGCTATTCGCTCGGACTGTTCCTCGGCACCGGCCCCGATGACACCGGCCGCGTCATCGACGTGCAGTGGGGAAGTGCGGCATTCACGGCCGGACTTGCTCCGGGCATGGTCGTGGTGGCCATCAACGGGCGCAAGTTCGATCCCGACCTCGTGGACGAGGCACTGCGCAATGCGCAAAGCGGCCAGGCGCCCATCGAGATTCTCGCCCGGAACTACGATTCTTATTCGACCTTCAAGATCGATTATCGCGACGGACCGAAATACCCGCATCTCACCCGGGTCACGGATCAGCCGGATCGGCTCGGAGACATCATCACGGCCAAAGCGGCGAATTGAAGCCGCAACTCGCGGACCGGGGCGCCCGCTCCGGTCCGCGCCGCAGGCTCATTCACCGGTTCGGAATCGCGTCCATTCGCGGGTGACCAATCTCGAGTATTCCAGCGACGCGGCGGTGTGGGTCACCAGTCGCGCGCGGGTCGCCGCATCCGGGTAAACGCTTTCCTCGCCCCGGATGGCCGGGTCCACGAGGGGCAGGGACGCCGCGTTGCCGTTCGGATACTTGACGTAATTCGTGATCTTGGCGATGACGTCCGGCCGCAGCAGGTAGTTCATCCAGATCTCGGCGTTCTTCGGATGCGGAGCATCCGCGGGAATCCCGATCATGTCCAAGGTCATGAGCGCGCCCTCGCGAGGGACCAGATAGGCGATATTCACTCCCGTCGAGGCGTCCCTCGACCGGTTGCGGGCCGCTTCCACGTCGCCGGACCACGTCAATGCCAGACATACCTCGCCGCCGGCCAGCGCGGGGATCAGATCGGGCTCGATGCGATCAACGAACGGGCGAATCTTGCGCAACAGTTCCGACGCGGCGGCGATGTCCTGCGGGTCGCGGCGATTGGGGTCGTGACCCAAGAAAATGATCGCGGACTCGAAGACCTCGAGAGGCGAATCCACTATGGCGATTCCGCAGTCCTTGAGCTTCTCCGCGTTGCGCGGATCGAACAGCAGCGCCCAGCTATCTGGAACCTTCGGCCCGAGACGCGCCCGAATCTTGTCTACATTGTAGCCAAGACCGGTGGTCGACCAAAGATACGGCACCGCGTACAGGTTGCCGGGGTCGTGCACGGCCATTCGCCGCATGATTTCCGGGTCCGCATTCTTCAGATTCGGGATGGCTTCCTTGTCGAGCTTGCGGTAGACGCCCGCGTGGAGTTGCCGATCGAAGTAATTTTCGGTCGGCACCACGATGTCGTAGTTCGTATGACCGGTGAGAAGCTTGGTCTCGAGCACTTCGTTGTTGTCGAACGTGTCGTAGCGGACCTTGATGCCGGTCTCTTTCTCGAAATTTGCCACTGTGTCCGGGGCTATGTAGTCCATCCACGAGTAGATGTTCAGGATCTTCTCGCGATCGTCGTTTCCCGAAGATGCCGTGCCGGCGGTGGGCGTTGCGGAGCGGCCGTGGGCCCCGCACGCGGATAATACAGCGAGGGCCGCGGCCGCGGCGACGCTACGGAGAGTTCGTGGATTCATGATGCGCGATTCTAACCCGGTTGTCTGAAGCGCTTGAACATTCTCAGCGCCCGAAGACCGATGGCCGTGAACCGCAGCATCATCGATCCGACGAACTATCCCGTCGAATAAGCGGGCGCGCAGCCAGCAGCTCACCGAAAAATACGACCGGGTAGTTGCGCATTCGTTCACTCCGCGTTTCGCTGTATCATCGTCGCGGCTCGCCGAGTGGACGACGTGCGAACTCGGAGACATGCACATCTTAACCGCCAAATGCCATTGCGGCGCGGTCCAGGCGAGCTGGGCGCCGTCCGCATCCGGCGTCTCGATGGGCATCGAGCTTTAGATATCTGGATTGACCTCATGAGCTCGAGATTGAGCATCGTTTCCGTCCTGCTGCGCTTCGCCGTGATCGGTGCGGCGGCACTCGCGGTGGCCGCGGCATTTACCTATGTGGGGGGCTGGCTGACGCCCAGACGATTGACCCAGGCCCGCATCATGGATGCATTCGCCCGCCAGGACGGCGCGCACCCCGGATTTCGCCGTAATCACGCCAAAGGTCTGTGCGTCAGCGGTTGGTTCGATAGCACCGGCGCTGCCACCTTGCTGTCCAACTCGGAGATTCTCGATGCCGGCCGCGTCCCCGTCATTGGACGATTTGCGCTGGCGGGCGGGATGCCGATGCAGGCGGACACGCCCTCGGCGGTTCGCAGCCTGGCGCTGCGTTTCTTGGCGCCGGACGGTCAGGAATGGAGAACCGGAATGAACGACATTCCGGTTTTCCCCGTGAACACCGCGGAGGGATTCTACGATCTGCTGCTCGCCTCGAAGCCCGATCCCGCGACGGGAAAGCCCGACCCGAACGCCATGCGCGCGTTCCTCGCGCGCCATCCCGAAACCGTGCGTTCGATGGCGATCATCACGGCGCGCGCCGTGGCGCCGGGGTTCGCGGAGTCGACCTTCAACAGTCTCGATGCGTTTCGATTGGTGGATGCCGGCGGCCGCTCGACGCCGGTCCGCTGGGCCGTCGTTCCGCTCGGGTCACCGCCCGCCGACGCTGCCGCACCACCCTCGAATGCCGGCAAAAATTACTTGTTCGATGAGCTCATCGCTCGGATCAATCAGCGTCCGCTCAAGTGGCGCTTGATGATCACCGTCGGACAAGCGCAAGATCCGACGGCGGACGCCACGCTGCCGTGGCCTGCCGATCGTGCGCAGATCGACGCCGGGACCGTGACGATCGACAAGGTTTCGAGCGAGGATGGAGGATCCTGTACGGATATCAACTTCGACCCCTTGGTGCTGCCCCCCGGCATCGAGCCTTCCGATGATCCGCTGCTCAGCGCCCGCTCCGCCGCTTACGCGCGGTCCTTCACGCTGCGAGCCTCGGAGCGGCGGAAGAAGGCGCCTAGCGCGGTCACGCCGCAGGAAGTGCGCGCCGGAGGCAAGACATGAGCAGTGCGCGGCGGACTTTCACGGCGGGCTCGCGCGTGCTTCATTGGGCGATGGCCGTCATGATTCTCGCCATGCTGTTCATCGGCGTCGGCATGGCGGCGACGGTGTCCGATCGATACGCGTTCCTCGTATCGATCCATAAGCCTCTGGGCATCGCGATCCTGGTACTGGCGGTACTCCGCGCGCTCAACCGGCTGTTCAACCCGCCGCCGCCGCTTCCCGACGATCTGCCGGCATGGCAACAGCGCGCGGCGACAGGCTCGCATCACCTGCTCTACGGACTGATGTTCCTCATGCCGCTCATCGGTTGGGCCATGCTTTCCGCGGCGCCCTACCCAGTCGCCATCTTCGGGCCGTTGCAGCTTCCGCCGGTTCTGCCGCAGAACGCAACGGTTTATGCCTTGCTCAGGCATGCGCACACGTTCCTGGCCTTTCTTCTATTCGCGACGTTTCTCGCGCATTCGAGCGCCGCGCTTTTTCACGGGCTGATTCGCCGCGACGGGGTATTACAGAGCATGGCCTCATTGCGGACCGACGAGGCAAACGATGGTGCGTGACGGCGTAGGGTTCGTCGAGCTTGCCGACGTGGCCGCCGATCGGGCGCTGCGCGGCACACCGTATCTCGAGTTCCTGAGAGTATCTTCCATGAGTGCGGGCCTGTACGCACTGCCGGCCGGCAGCAGGGACGGTCAACTGCCTCACAGGCAGGACGAGTTGTATTACGTCGTTCGGGGAAAAGCCCGCATGCGTGCGGGAACGGAGGATCGGTCAATCGGTCCAGGCACCCTGGTTTTCGTGGCTGCGAGCGTCGAGCATCGCTTCTACCAAATCGAAGAGGATCTCGAGGTGCTGGTTTTTTTCGCACCGGCGGAAGCCGAGTAGCCGGTCGCCTCCCGAACTCACTCCGACGGCGGGATGGTCACCATGGTGAGAGTTCGCTTCCCCAGAGAAGCGCCGTCGCTCGGATCGTTGATCACGATGTAGAAGCTCTTGGACTCCTTGCGCGTAGGGTCCGCGACCACCGGCACGAATAGATCGGCCGCCGCCTTGCCGGCTTCGAAGTGCTCCTCATGCGTCTTCACGTCCATGAAGTCCTTTCCCGGCTTTGCGGTTCCCGATTCGGTCCACCACGTGAAGCTGGCGTCGGCTCGCAAATTGCCCGTGCGTTTGACGATGACGTGAGCTGCCGGATCCGTCGGTGCAACATCCACGGAGTCGGCGGTCAGCTCGATCCGCGTGCGCGGCGGCTGAGCAGCCGCAGAGGAGCGGGGTGGCAGAGCCGCCGCGGAAGAGGCGGCTCCGGGCACGGCTGTACGAGGCGGGGCAAGGCGCACCGCAGGCGCGCTCCCGGAGACCGAGGGCTTCGCCGGGGTCGAGGACTCTTCGGCGGGTATCGCAGCCGAAGGTCCCCCCTCGGGGACGGTTACGCCGCTCGACTCCTTCGGAGGAGCGGTGGGTGGCTGCTCGGCAGGAGCACTCGAGAGGGCGTCCCGGCCTTCTTGCCACAGCCGCGCCAACGCGGCATCGGCGCTCGCGAGCGCATCCATCAGGCCGCCGCCCGCTTCTCCCGCGGTCTGCGATACCAATTCCTCGTGCCCGATCGCCCACCATCCGGCTGCCGCAACGGCCGCCGCCACCACGACGATCAGCGCAGCGGCGCGGCTGCCGCGTGATCGGGGCGGCGCGGTCTTCAACAGGGCGAGCAATGCCGGCAATCTGGCCTCAGGCTTGGGCAGCCCGAATGGTTCGAGCCAACCGGCGATCTCGGCCGGGCGACGTTGCCGATCGAACGCAAGGGCGCTTCGAAGCGCGTGCCACTGCTTGCCGGTGAGGCCGGCGGGCCGGCGCGGCTTCAGCCGCTGGCCCCGAGCCTGCGCGGCGTTCAGTTCACCGAACGGACGTTTGCCGGCGAGCAGCACGTAAAGAACGCAGGCTAGGGCATAGGTGTCGTCGCGGACATCCGCCCGCTCTCCGTCGAGCAACTGGCAGCTCGCATAGTGCGGGGTCGCGTAGGCGGTCGGATCCCAATCGCCTTCCACGATGGAGGGAGTCTGGCTCGGCGTGTGCGCGGCGCCGAAATCCAGCACGCGAATCTCGCCGTCATTGGTGATGAAGATGTTCCCGGGGTTCAAGTCACCGTGCACCACGCCGCGGGAGTGCGCATGTTCGAGCGCAGCGGCGACGTCGCGGATGATGATCAGCGCGTGGGCGCGCTCCAGAGCCACGCCGCGGTGCGCGGAGAGCACGCTCTCGAGCGAGAGCCCGCCGAGATATTCCATGGTGAAGAACGCGATGTCGCCGTCCCGGTCATATTCGTGTGCGCGGACGATGTTCGGATGCGACAGCGATTGCAGCAGCTGAAACTCTCGGCGCAGATCAGTCAGCACGGCGGATTGCTTGTTGGCATCGGTGTGCAGGACTTTGACGGCCACGCGTTGCCCGGAGTCCGGTAAATCCAATCGATAGCGATCGATCGCCTCGAAAACGGTTCCCGTGCCGCCGAGACCCAATACGTTTTTGATCACGTATCGGCCGCGCAACACGTCACCTACGGTCACTTGCCGGGGACTGATCCGCTCGGTCTCCTCCACCGGCCGATTGGCGGGGTTCGGCATCGGGATGGAGGTGCTTTCGGCGGCGATCGGCACCGTCCGTCCGCTCGGGGCGACTGCCGCAAGCTTCGACGCGGCAGTCGTAGCGCCGCGCCGCGCGGAGGGCGGGGATCCCGGCGGCGGCGCCATCTCCGGAGCCGGCGCGGGGACGGGCGATGGAGCAGACGCGGAGGCGAGCGGGGTGGAGACCGGCAAAGGCGGCAGCGTCACCGTCCGCGGTGTCACGTTGAGCGGCGACGTCACGCTGTGTGGGCGCGCGACTGGAGCCGGCGCTGAAGCAGCCGGCGCGGGTGGGGGCGCCTGCGGACTCTCCTGGCGGCTCAGCGGAACGCTGATCTGGACATCGAGTGCCGGCCCGAGCAGCTGACTACCCAGCCGTGATTTTACCCGCTTGAATACGTCCGCCTTGATCTTGCCGCGGCGGAAGTACTGGTCGAGCAAGGCCAGCGAGTCCCAGGCTGCTTCCGGTGAGCGACGCGTGAGCATCTGCACCGCGCGAAGGAACGCCTCCTCGTCACACGTGCCACGGGCGAGCGCATCCAGCCAGACTTGGCTGACGTTGAAATCGCCTTCAGCACGCAGATCGGTCGCCACAGAATCAGGTGTCATGAGGCTCGAGGGTAACACTTCAGGTCGAATTCGACGAACATGCCGGCCGCTCGGACGCGGTGCGGTGCAGCGAATGGGTGTCGCGCGGCGCGGCGCGCGATATCCCTCATACTGCCGCGCGTTTGAAAAGAACCACGAGCTCGTTCCATGCACGCTCCGCCTGAGGTTCGTCGTAAATCGGCTTGCCGTCGGGCGTGTGCGGCATATCTTTCACGCACCAGCCGTGCAGGCAACCGTCGTAGACTTCCATTTTCGCGCCCAGACGGGCGTCGGCAAAGGCCTCCTTCAGCTTCGTCTTCGCCTGGGGGTCACTCGCATCATCGTTCGCGGCAACGCCAAAATAGTACTGAGCCCTGATTTTCGGCACGAGCAGGTGAGGACTGTCCGGCTTGTCGGTCACCAAGCCGCCCCCGTGGAACGACGCGCCGGCGCCGACCCGATCCGGCAACGCCGCGGCTGCGCGCATGGTCATCGCGCCGCCCATGCAATAGCCGAATACGCCCATCTTGGCCGATTTCTTCACGGGCGCATTCGCGTCCAGGAAGGCGGTATAGACGATGGAGTCTCGAGCGACCGCATCTGCGGTGAGCGGCGCGCGCAGTTCGCCGAGCTTCTGTCGGTCGGCCTGATTGTTGAAATTGAACCCCGGTGGCAAGCCCGGCGCCTTGGTAGAGCGGTAGTAAGGATTCGGCACGAGAATCGTGTAGCCATCCTGGGCCAGCCGCTTCGCCATGTCGCGCATCGTCGGCCGCAATCCGAACGCATCCACGAACAGGATCGCAGCCGGCCAATGGCCTGGTCCCTTGGGATGGATGAGCGCCGCGTCGCACGTGCCGTCCTGGGTTTTCACTTCCACATCCGCATCGATAATTTCGTGGGCCGCGGCTGCGCGCGCACCGGTTGAAGCGGTCAGGCCGGCTGCGACGGACATTGCAGTGAAGCCGCGGCGCGACAAGGGGGGCTGTTCACTCATCGAAGACTCCCGGTCAATGGGATGTTCGGTCAGTTCGCGTTCTGGTTCTCCAGCGGGTAGGTGCGGGGCGCCTCGGCGACCGGTGCGGCCGGGCTTTGCGCAGCCGCTGCGGGTACTTCCGCCTGCGGGGCGGGCGACGATCTCGCCGCGGTGTGCGTGGCTTGAGACAGTCTGGCCAGGAACCGCTGCGCGGTCTCCGGCGGCGCCGGCGCCTTGCCCGAGAAGATCTCGGTCGCGGTCACGCCGTTCTTGCCGTAAAGATCCGCGTTCGCCGACTTGTCGATCGCGATCACGCTGCCGTCGACCGCAATGCCGCCGAAGAGACCGCGCGTCCGAGCATATGAATAGATCTCTGCGAGCGACACGTCGGTGGCGGCCGAGCCTTGCCGTCCGACGGGACCCGCCGCGACCGAGGCATCGGCGCCGAGCGTCAGCTTACCGCCGGTGATGCCCTCGATGCCGCTCTTGGTGGTGAACACCAGGATAATGTCAGAGGACTGCGCTCCCGCCTGCAGGCCCCAGCTTCCGCCGGTCAGCGCGATGAACACCGGATTGCTCCACGGCGAGGTAAGCGTGTCGCGCACCGTCAGTACGCCGTTGCCGTGGCGGCCTCCGAAAAAAAAGGCGATCTTGGTGACATCCGGAATCACCGCGATTCCATAAGCGTGAGCCAAGAGTGTGTCGGGGAGCCGTTGATCCGGCATGCTCTGAACGTCCTCCAGCACCTCGGTCGCGGTCAATAATCTGCCTTCCTCGCGTGCGCTGTCCGCGAATGAATAATTTGCAATGATGGACGTTGTCGTCAGGATCGCGGCTGCGAAAATCTTCGGAGCGGCTCTGGTTCCTATATTCATATAACTCCCGGCGTGGCTGCATGCTCTATATAGCGCGGATTTCGGGTCCTTGCGAAGCGGACCCCGCGTCGAGCGCTTAGTTCCGCAAGCTTACCGCTTGCCGGAGTCCGCGAGTACCTTGATTGCGTCGGCATCGCGGTGCCGGGACCGATAGTATTCGGCGAGGCGGGCGGTCGCCAATTGTGTCGCGGGATGAGTCGGGCCCACGGTTGCGAGGAGCCGGGCGCGCGCGGCGACCAGCATCGGCTCGCCTTCCGCGGCTTTGTCGCTCTTGATCAACGCCCAGCCCAGGCTCGCGGTGCTTCGAGCGGTACGCCAGTGGTCCGCGCCGACGAGAGCGCTGTTGATGTCCGCCGAGGCGCGCAGCTCGACTTCGGCCGCTGCGAGAGCTCCACGACTCAGCAACACCTCGCCGAGCGTCAGCCGCGAGGAGGCGACGTACAGGTGCTGCCCGGGCAAGGACGCCGCGAGGACCGCCAAACTTTGCCGCGCGGTGTCTTCGGCACGTGCAAGGTCGCCGGTCTTCAAGTAGAGATTGGCGAGCGCGTCGAGGTAGTAGCCGGTCAAGAAATGGTTCGGACCATGCACCTTGGACTCGATCTCGATCGCTTCGCGGATTGATTTGATCGCGCGATCCTCGTCTCCCTGGCGGTCGTAGAGCAGGCTGAAATGCGAATCGATCTGCGCAAGGACGTCGCTGTTCTCCCCGAACACCGTGCGTTCGATCTGATACGCCTCGGTGAGCAACTGCTCCGCCGCGGGAAATTGTCCGCGCTCCGTCAGGACGTAGCCCAGGGTCGCCAACGCAACCGCATGATCGGGATAGTTGCGGCTCACCGTTGCCTGATAGATCGCGATGGCCTGCCGCTCGTATTGCTCCGCGGCGGCGTAGTCGTTGGCCCATATGGCAGCCGATGCCAGACCGCTCAAGGCGACTGCGACCGACAGATGCTGATTTCCCAAGTTGCTGCGGTAAATGCCGAGCGCCTCGGTGAAGAGTTTGGTTGATCGCGGCTGATCGCCTTTCGCACTGAGCTCGAATTGAGCGAATTGGACCAGGATGTCCGCGCTCTCGACGGAGGGCGAGGAGTCGCCGCTCTTCGAAAGATCGAGCGCCTGCTGAAGGTACGCCTCCGCCGAGACCAAATTTCCGCCGTCGGTCAGCGCGCGGGCGAGATTCGCGAGGGCGGCGGCGGTACGGTGAGCGTCTATCGGATGCTCCGAGCGGCGAATGGCCACTGCCTGCTCGAACAGGGGAATCGCGCGATCGCTGTCGCCCTTGCGGCGGTAGGCGAGCCCGATGCTCTCCAAGAGCTGGGCCCGCACTTCGGGCTGCAAAGAAGCATTGCCGCCGATTCTTGCGGCGCCACGATCCAGCAATTCGCGTGCGGTGGCCTCGTGTCCTTGCGCCTTGAAGGGGTCCGCTTCCGAGAACACGTCGACCAGGAATGCCGACACTTGCTGAGCGCGATCGCGCTCCTGCGCCGTGGCCTCGCGCGCCAGCTCGATCCGATGGTTCTGCCACAAGGTCACGCCGGCAATGGCGGCGAGGCCAACAAACGCTGCACTGACGGTGAGAACCGGCAGCAGGTGCCGGCGCAGGAATTTCGAGCTGTTGTAGCGCCAATCCCCCTGGCGCGCTCTTACCGGCTGGCCCTGCAGATGACGAGTCAAATCGTCGGCGAAAGCCTCGACGGAGGGATAGCGGCGGTCCGGCTCCTTGCGCATCGCCATCGACACGATGGCGTCCAAGTCACCGCTCAATCTCGCGCGCAGCCGCAGAGGGGAAAGGCCGCGTCGATCCGAGATGCGGCTTCGATCGGCGTCGGTCTCAGTGCCAAACTTGGCAACGACGATCTGACTTGGCCGCATCGGATCGTCCATGCAGATCGCGCGCTCGAGCTGCAATTGACTATAGCTGAGCAGACGATAGGGCGACCGACCGGTCAGAAGCTGGTACAGCAATACCCCGAGACCATAGATGTCGGTTGCCGTGGTGATGGACCGGCCCAAGACCTGCTCGGGAGCCGCGTTTTCCGGCGTGAGGATGCGCTCTTGCAGGCGCGTCACCGGCACCGTGTGCGAGAGACTCTCCGGCGCCAGCAATTTCGCGATCCCGAAGTCGAGCAGTTTCGGCAGCCCCTCCCCGGTGACCAGGATGTTCGCGGCCTTGATGTCCCGGTGCACGATCAGATTGCGGTGCGCGAATTGCACCGCGGCGCAGACCTGAATGAACAGCTCGAGACGTTCACGGATGAAGAGCGTGCGGCCGTCGCAGTACGAATCGATGGCTTCGCCATCGACGTGCTCCATCACCAGATACGGCGTGCCGTCATCGAGATCGCCGCTGTCTATCAAACGTGCGATCGAGGGGTGGGCCAGCGTCGCCAGGATATGGCGCTCGCTGTGCAGCCGATTTCGGAGCCTCGGGTGCAGGGCCGCGTGATGCAGAACTTTGACGGCGACGGTTTGGCGGTATTGATCGTCGTCCCGCTCAGCGCGATAGACGGTGCTCATGCCGCCGTGTCCCAGCACGGACACGATGCGGTAGTGACCGACGCGGGTGCCCACCAATCGATCCTGATGATCCATCAGCAGCGACTCGGCCGCTTCGCTGACCGCGCTCAGCAACGGGTCGGCGCCTCGCCCATCGGACGCGAGCAGGGACTCGACCGAGTGCTTGAGCTCGGTATCGGCGCCGCAAGAATCGGCCAAGCGGCCGGCGCGCTCGGGCGGAGGAATGTCGATGATCTCCTCGAAGAGCGCCTGAATTTTCTGCCAGCGGACCCGTGTAATCATGTCGAGCGCTTACCGGCGATTTCATTGAGAAGCCACGCGCGCGCGAGCCGGATGTCGCGGTGGACGGTTGCGGTCGACGCGCCGCCGGCCGCGGCTATCTGGTCGTAGGTCAGCCCGCCAAAGTAGTGCAGCTCGATGGCCTGGGCCAATCTCGGCTCCATCTGCTGGAGGCTCTCGAGCGCTTCATCGAGCGCAATCACATCGAAGCCGGCAGCGGGCGGCATGGTGTCCTCGGTGATGGGCTGTCGGATGCCCGGCCCGCGTTTGACGCGCGCTCGAGACTTGGCGTGGTCGACGAGGACTCGACGCATCAGCCGCGAGGCCAGCGCGAAAAAGTGAGCCCGATCATGCAAAGCAACATTAGCTTGGATGAGACGCATGAAGGCCTCGTGCACGACGGCGGTGGCTTGCAGCGTGTGGCTGCCGCGCTCGGCCTTCATGTAGTTGCGCGCCAGCCGGCGTAACTCCTCGTACACCAAGGGCGTCAAACGCGCCAGCGCCTGCGGGTGACCCTCGCGCCACTCGGTCAGCAGCTGCGTGAAATTGGACGGGACTAGCATCGCTGACCGCCCGCCCTATTCAGTGATTCCCGTATTCAGCACCCCGGGGTTCGCCGCATATCGATGAATGTTGCACTGCACCATGAGGGGATTCTGAACTTATTGCCGCTTTACCGTCGAGGCCACCACTTCGGTGGCCCATCAACCACTACGGAGAAATCAAATGAAAGCAAGTCTAATCGCTTTAGTCGCGGCCTGCGCAGTATCCAGTGCCGCTTTCGGCCTCACTGACGATCCGGGCGTGAACCCGCCGCATCTCGCACTGGCCGACGATCCGGGCGTGAACCCGCCGCATCTCGCGCGGACCGATGATCCGGGCGTGAACCCGCCGCATCTCGCGCTGGCTGATGATCCGGGCGTGAACCCGCCGCACCTCGCGTGAGGAAGGGATCATGAGCCGTCGCAAAGCAATGGCCGTGGGCGTGGCCGCTTTCGCCATCGGGGCGGCATTCGCGGCCCAGCCAGTCTCGGTTCGCGCCGACCGAGACAGCGGCGAACTGATACAGCACATCCAGTGGGCGCCGGGGACCAACGGTGTGATGGCTTCATACGAGACCGCCACGCTGCCGGTCGCACCGCCAGAGTAGTCAGTGCGGGCTCGCCGGCGCGCGAGCCCGCGTGATGGCCGGGGCTCCCCACACGGGGAGCCCCGGCTGTGCGCGTAAGCTAAACTAATGGGGATACATCCAGTAGGTGCTGCTTCGTGCCAGAAAATCCGCCGGCAAACGTCATAGTCATCGCTCACCGCGGCGCAAGCGGCGAACGTCCCGAACATACTCTCGCAAGCTACCGACGCGCCATCGAGCAAGGCGCGGACTACATTGAGCCGGACTTGGTCATGACGCTGGACGGTGTGCTGGTGGCGCGTCACGAGCCCGAGATCGGCGGGACGACGAATGTCGCGGACCACCCGGAGTTCGCGAGCCGGCGCCGCGCCCAGGTCATCGACGGCGAAACGATGGAGGGCTGGTTCACCGAGGATTTTACGCTGGCGGAGCTGAAAACTCTGCGCGCGCGCGAGCGTCTGCCAACGCTGCGACCAGCGAATACGCAGTACGACGGCGAGTTTCAGGTGCCGACCTTCGATGAGATCATGCATTTGGTGCTGGACACCAATCGCCGCCGCCCGAGTCGCCCCAAGCTCGGGGTGTACCCCGAGACCAAGCACCCGGCGCATTTCCAGTCGATCGGCCTGCCCCAGGAAGCAGCCGTTATCGAGACCTTGAGTCGATTCGGCTATGACGCGGCGGGCTCGCCGGTGTTCATCCAATCATTCGATCCGACCAACTTGAAGCAACTGAGAGGCATGACGCGCTTGCCGCTGGTGCAGTTGCTCGAGCACGAGGTCAAGGATCTCCCGGGAATGGCGCGGTACGCCGATGCCATCGGCATCGCCAAATCGCTGGCGACCGCCGAGACCGTGGCTCAAGCTCACGACTCGGGAATCGCGGTGCACGTCTGGACATTTCGAGCGGAAAACGAATTTTTGCCCGAGGACCTGAAATCCGGGACGGACCCTGCCGCGCACGGCAATCTGCCGGCCGACATAGAACGCTACCTGGCGAGGGGCATCGACGGCTTCTTCGTGGATTTTCCCGCCATCGGCGTGCGGGTCCGGGACGCGGTTGCCGCCCGCTACATTTCCGCGGTCCACCCCGAGCACCAGCCGCCTACCGATACCAGCTTGCCGGGGAACAAGCTGCAAGGGCGGTAGTTGTTGCCGGCCTTTCCCTGCAGCTGCATGCAATTTTCGCAAGTCGACCCGGCGACGAAGCCCGGGAATTTTTTGGGGTCGACCCGGCTCGCATCTTCCACGTAGCCGAGCTTCACGGCGGCCGGGTCGTGGATATCGAGCTTCTGTTCGGCATCGGCGCCGCGCGACCGCGGTGAGGCGGCGGCGACCGCAGCGCCGAGCGCGAGACCCTTCACCACCGCCCGGCGCGAGAGAATGAGAGAACGATCCGTCATGTCCTTTCCGGAAGTGCAGACCTTGTGATTCGCTGGAATTTACGCAATCCTACGGGCACAGGCAAGCCGCTCCTGGCAATAAAGCCGACCCCATTCGCTATGCTATACGTATTTGCGGGCCTGACGTGATCCGAGTTTCATGGCTGCTGCGCGTGGCCCAGGTCGCGTTCTTCGCGGCGCTGGTTTTCACCTTCTACAGCGCGATCATTCCGCCAAAGCTGGCCCTGCATCTTGCGCCTTGGGACAAGGCGGAGCACTTCATGGCCTTCTATACGCTGACGGGGCTCGCGGCGGCGGCGTTTCCGAGGCGAAATCTCTTCATACTGGGTGCGCTGTTGTCCGCATTCGGCGCACTCATCGAGTTCGTTCAGGGGCTCGATATCGTGCGCCGCGACCGGGATTTCTGGGATTGGGTGGCGGATACCATCGCCATCATGGCCGCGCTCGCCCCCATGCTTCTCGTGTGGTGGCGCCGCGTCGTCGCATCCGGTCAGAAGAACATCGACATATAGATCTGGAAGACGGTGGCGTTGAACTGATACAGCGGCTCATCGCCCGGCTGATATTGCGGCAAGCCGTAATCTTTGATGTTGGTGAAATCCAAGTAGTGGAAGGTGATCCGGCTCACGTCGAGGGTCACGGTCGCCCGTTTGAACATCTTCCAGCCGTTCGGCAAAAACGCATAAGTCGCCTTCGCTCCGATGGTGTAGTTATCCTGGGCGGCGAGATCCTGGTCCCGGGCCTCGAAGCGATATTCGTCCGCGTAGGCGAATAGATCGCTGTAGAAGTTCGCGTGATTCTGTTTGTAGTAGCGGAACCGTCCTTCGAGGATCCAGATATTGCTGATGGGATGGGTGTAATCGATTTCGTAGGTGCTGCCGACCAGAGCCCAGGTGTCGCGGTAGTAGCGGTATGAGCCGGTGATGGCGGCGCGATACGGAAGATAGTACTTACCCTCGACCTGAATCGCCGTGCTGGTGCGCGTGTCGGGATACACCTGGTCCCCCAGCGAGTAGCCCTTGGCGTTGCTCGGGTCCAGGTAGCGCACCGACCGATAGGGGTTCGCGAGATAGCCTTGATCGGTGATGACGTTGAAATTCACCCCCGCGATGAAGTTCCTGGTGAGAATCTGCGAGAGATCGACGTCGTAACTGCGGCTTTCCGCATGTCCGAGCCAGGTTATCACCGGCACGAATGCCGTGCCGTCGTTCTCGCCCACCGTGTCGTTGGTGTTCGAGAACGCGAGCGATAGCGTGGTGAGATCGCCGAACATGTCCTGCTTCAAGGAGAAGCTGCCCGTATCGGACTTGTAATCGCGCTCGACGCTGTTGATGAATGAGGCCGTGTACGTGGTCTTGTCGTGCACGTATTCGACGGTGCCGCTCTTCTGCTTGCGCTCGTCCTTGATCTGGCTGGCCTGGCTCAGCACGTCGATGGACGCGCCGCTCACTTTGTCGACGAAGTAGTTGACCTCGACGGCCAAGTTCTCCGTGATCTTCTTGCGCACCAGCGCCGACTCGCCGGTGATGTCCATGCCGCCGCCGCTGTATTTGCTATAAAAAAGGTCTGCGCGGTCGTCCGGCAGGACATCCGCGCAGGTAGCCCGGACGAGCAGGAGGGCGCCGAAAATGACCGCTGCTCGGCCGACCATACGCTGCACGGAAGTCCCCATCGTCAATTACAGCCGCAACCGCCGCCGGCGCTGCCGCTGGCGCCCCGCGAGCCCTCGCGCGCCTCGCGGATGTGATCGAGGTAGGCGGAGGAGATGGCGTCACGATCCCAGGCCATGATGGGATCAGCCAAGCGATCCCGTTCATAAGGCTTCACCCAGGGTTGGATGCTGCAGGCTGAGCTCATGAACCCGGCGCCCGCGATCATGGCGGCGCCCGCCCATTGGATGGAACGGCGAAGGGACGGCATGGCTATTCCCGGATTAACTGACGAATGCGATCCAGGTAATCGTTCTCGTCGCCCGGCTTATAGCCGCGATGGATGTAGCGAATCTCGCCCTTGCGGTCGATGATCACCGAGCTCGGCATCTCGTCGACGTGATAGGCCTTGGAGACCTGGTTCGCCGGATCGAGCATGACCGGGAAGCTCACGGGCTTGCGCGCGAGCAGTTCCTTCACGGGCGGAGCCTCCTTGTCGACGTTCACGCCGATCAACG
Source organism: Steroidobacteraceae bacterium (assembly GCA_050012315.1). Taxonomy (GTDB): domain Bacteria; phylum Pseudomonadota; class Gammaproteobacteria; order Steroidobacterales; family Steroidobacteraceae; genus Bog-1198. The sequence continues at coordinate 147,609 of JBEKHK010000002.1, forward strand.
TGAAGCCGGCGGGCTTGTATTTCTTGTACATCTGGTCGAGGAGCGGCATCTCCTGCTGGCACGGACCGCACCAGGTGGCCCAGAAATTGACCATGACGACTTGGCCTTTGAACTGGGAGAGGGCGCCTTGGCTGCCGTCGAGCTCGGAGAGCGTGAACGCGGGCGCGGGACCACCGTCATCGCCGGCGAACGCCGCCGAGGCGGCGATGAGGGCCGTCATCGCGCAGCGGGTAAGGAACTTTGCTTTTGCGCTTTGCATGAGAATCTCCTGATATGGTCCATTAACTGGGCCGACAACTAGAAAAACGTGGTCAACCCCAAGGTCCCTTCTATGTTGTGTACGTTCTTGTCGACTCCGAACAGGCTGGACTCGAATACGTGATCCCTCACGTCCAAGTGCAGCGCGAGCCAATCGGTGATCAGAATCCGCTCGCCCACGCCGAAATTCAGCGCGAATTGGTCCTGATCCGCGAATTTCACGTCACCTATGCCGGCCGTGACATAGAGCGCCGTGTTGAAGGCCCGTCCCCTGCCGAGAAACACCTCTCCGGGCAGGATGTTGTAGCCGACGTCCAAGTCGTAGTACGTGAACTGCCTCCCAGAGTTGCTCAGCACCGTGATCTCAGGGAAGACCTCCTCGAGGCTGCTCTGGCCGGCCTTCGAGCGCCCCAGGAAACCCTCGAGAAAGAAATCCTCGGTCACGTGGTAGGCCGCCCGGACGCCATAGACGGGGTTGGTGCCGAAGTCCTCGATACTGAGTGCCCCGAAATAGGCGCCCATCTCGAAGTCCTTGGCCTTGATCTTCGGGGTCTTGACCTCGCGCCGCGTGACCTGCGGCTCCACGACGGTAGGTTCCGCCCCGGGATCCTCCACCGACACCTGCGCCGGGTTCTTGTCCCCCCGATGGAACCAGCCGCAGGCGGACAGCAGAGCCGCCGCTAGAAGAACACTGCAAAGCCGACTTTCCATTCTTCCAGATCCTCGTATACGTTCAGGTTGTTGAAGACCACGTAGTGGCGCCAGTCGGCGCGCCACATGAAGCGGCGGGTAATGAACCCGCGGGCCCCGAGCGATACGTAGGCCATCTCGTTATTGCTTTCCAAGGGGGCCGGCGGCACCTTGTCCACGATGTGCTGATAGCCGGTGCCGAGGCCGGCCGTGGGGGAAAACCACTTCCATTCCGGTATGAACGTGTGGCGCAGGCCAATGGTCGCGATGACGCGATTGTCGAGCGTGCCGAGCGCCTGTTGAAGGACCGCCTCCACGTCGATGCTGTCGGTGAGTCCGAAATCGCCATAGGCGGTCACCAAGTTCTGCCGGTTATACACCCCATAGCCCGCTCCCACCTCCCACCGGTGGCTGGCGAACTCGGGGTAGGGCGGTATGGGCGCGGGTTCGCCGTCGGCAAGTTGCGTGGTCGCGAGATCCTGCCGCCGCGCCCAGCCCTCCTCGCCGTGGGGGGCGCGCACCTTGTACCAGTCGGTCCGGCTGAACAGCACCATGACGACCTCATCCCGGCCGATTACGTACACCACCGGATATCCGCGCCCCGGTCCCGAGTGCATCTCGAGGTAAGGCGCGGTCACCACCAATTGCAGCAACGGGCGTTTCGCGGCCTCCGCGACCTCTAGGTGCAACGCCTGCAACAACAGAATGAGCCCAAGCAGACGTCGCATCAGTTCATACGCTTACGGATGAGTCAGTTCGCGACCGGAGCGACGAACGGATCGTTGTAGTACTGGCCGCCGATGTCCAACCATTCCGAAATCAACCGCATCTCCCCGATCGTCAAGAACCCCGTGTGGTCGAGTACGGGGTCATGGAAGCTCCCATCGAACATCCTGAAGAACGCCGTCGATGCGGCGGCGTCTCCGGCCACCATCGGCCCCGGCAGCGTGACGGGCACCTGCGTCGGCGGTGGGCCCGGATCGGTGACCGTCAAGTCCTGCAGCACGCCCATATTAAGCGCGAGTTCGTCGTGAGAAAACAAGAGATCCTCATAGGATTGGACGTGATTCACGTCCCCGTCCCCTCCGCCGCTCGACGCGACACCGGTCAAGTCGAGCTGGCCAGCCGGCACCTGAGCCTTGTTCTGCGCACTGATCGGGTTGTGGCAGAGCGTGCAGGTGATCGATGTATTGGCGACGCCCTTCACCGTGGCGACGCGCGATGTGTCGTTCCACAGGTTTTGGATGTAGAGCTGCGTCGGGTTCGAGGCCGGATTCGCGTAATGGATGGTGATGCGGCACTGCGCGCTCCAGGGTGCGCAACTTCCGTTGGTGGGAGGCGCGCTCGGGATGCCTGTCGTACCGCTGTAGGGATAGTCGATGGCCGTGTCGGGCTGCGGCGTGGTGATGGTGTCGGTCCAGATCGGCGTGTAGATGACATCCGTCGCGAGGATTTGCGAGCACGGTTGCGTGTAAGGCGCGGGCAGGCCGGCCAGTGCGCTGCCGGTCTCGCAGCTGATGCGTTCGAGCGTTTGCGCCATGGTCTCGCCCGCATTGGCGAACAGGGCGTTATAGGTGCCGGGGAACGGCTCCCCGGTGGTGGGGGCACCCTGGTTGACGGCGACGGTCAAACCGCTGCGGCCGTGCGAGGGGGTCTGCAAGTTGCCCGCCGTGTGGCAGCCGTTGCAGCTCTTGGTCTCACCGGGCATCAGCTGCATCCAGCTCGTGTGCTGAGCCGTGATGCGCCGGCCATTCGCATCGAGAACATCGATGACGAACGGGACGTCCGCCGGCACCTGCAGCTGGACCGAACCGTCCGGTTGCACCGGCGCATAGCCCAGGATTTCCCGCATGCCCATCCCGGCCGGCCCGAAATCCGCCTGATCGATCTTGCGCACCGTGTTCGGCGGAATCTCGACGGCCTTTTCGATGCGCACGAAGCGCGCGGGCCGGCTGTAGAAGCTCGCCTGGGCGGGATCGGCCTGGGTCGCGATGTTGGGCGTCGCCGTATCGACGCCATCATAGTCGTAGACGCTCGAGATATTCAGGATGCCGACCTGATTGTTGACCAGCGTCTCCTCGGCGGCCGTCGTCGGCGCGAAGTCCGGGATGAACGTGGGCAGGGGCGAACGGGCTTGCAGGACCACCGGCTCGACCACTTCCATGCCCTGTTCCGCCGAAAGCAAGGGACTCAAGGTGCCGGCGCCGAAGTCATAGATCCAGACCGTGTACTGCGGCGGAGCCTGCACCACATTGGCGCCCGTGGTGTTGGAACTGTTGCAGACTGCGGTGGTATCGGCGGTGGTCTGGATCAAGCAGGGCGCCCAGCTCACCAGCATTCTATTGGTGCCGTCATACAGCGGATAAAAAGAGTAGAAGCGCCCGCCGGGGGAGGGCATGTTCGCATCCGTGGTCACGCCGAGCGTGGTGGCCTCGGTTTGGCCTATCGCGGGCTGCGCCGTTGCGGAGGTGCCCGATGGCGCCGCGGCCGGGGAACTCGGCTGGTGAATCTCGACGAAATCGGCCGCATCGATGAGCTCTATGTCGCCGCCGAGCTGCGTCCCGAGGAAGGGCCGGACGATGGAAAGCAACTTGCCGTCGGCGCGCTGCCGCGCGTTCAGGAATTGAATCAGGTTGTTGTTCGTGCCTGCGATATTCGCGCCGGTGGCGTGGCTATTCGCGCCGTAATAGAGCTGCAGGCCCGTGCCGTCGGGATTGGTCACGTACAGGCTGATCTGGTCCTGGCCGTTGGTCACTTCCCAGCGCGAGAACACGATCTGACCGCTCGCGAGCACCGAGGGGGCGAAGTCGTGATTGGTATTGAAGCTGATCTGATGCATGTTCGAGCCGTCGCCGTTCATGACATGCAATAGAAATATGGCCTGCTGCTGGTTGGTGGTCACCGCCTGGTACTGCGGGCGCCCCTCGTCGAGCAAGATCGCCTGAGTCGCGAGCTGGCGCGTGGAGGCGAACACGATTCGTCCGTCCGGCAAGTAATGAGCGCCCACGTCGTGGCCGCTGGTAATGCTGTCGTTGGTGAGCTGGGTAACCGCCTTGGTCGTCGCGTCGTACTGGTAGAGGTTCCAGGTGGGTTGCTTGGGATCCGTGTTCGCGAGCGTGGGATCGAGCGGCAGGCGCAAAGAGAATACGACCTTCGTGCCGTCCGCCGATACGTCCAGATCGCGCACCGCGCCCTTCCCACCGGTGATCGGGAAGGTGACGTTGGTCTCCGGGCTCGAGGCGCTTGCGGTCTCGCGCACGTACAGATCGCTCCCGGTGATCGAGGTGATGAGGTCCTCGACGTTGATGTCGGCAGGCGTCGCGGCCTTGTTCTGCGTGTTCGTGCTGGCAGCCAGCACGGGCTGCTTGATATACGCCATTGGGTAGTTGGTGATGCCGGGCGTCAACGATTGTCCGCCCGCGAGGCCCGGAGCATTGCCGGTCGGGGCGCTGCTGCACGCATATAAGAAGAATGCGGGCAGTACCAGCGCCGCCCTGATGATTCCGCGAACCGTCAGCTTGGAAAAACCGTGACGGGGGTCACGAAGGCAGAATTTATTCATTGTCGGTACCTACTCTTGGTCTCGAGACCCAGATGCAGGTGAGCGTCGAGTCATTGAACTTAATGATCTCATAAACTGCATCTTCGTTTGATGTGCACGCGCAATCTGTTAACACACTCACAGAAGAACTTCGGCACATCCGTTTCCCTTGAGCAATCCGAGCGAAGTCTCGCAAATCACGGCCCAGGATAGGGGTGCGTAGTTAGCGCTCGGTACTGTCGCGAAACACCGACGTCGTTCTAATGAGACATTATTTGCAAGGGAGCTAGGTGCTTATATAGGCGCCGGTCAAATCACAACTCGCGTAAGTGGATGTGAACATGATGTACGGGATGGAAAACTCAATGAGTCGTATCAACGGCCGCGCCGCTATGCCGCGCCTCCTCAGGCTTGCGCTCGCAGCGTCCGCATGCGCCGGAGCGCTCGCATTGTTCGGCGCGAACGCAGACGCCCAAGCGGTCAATGCCACTCAGGCGACGCGGATCTATAACCGCATCGCGGGCATACCGCCGACCCCGGCCGAATTGCAGCAGATGCTGGCGGCGGCGAGCCCGACCGCCGCGGCGCTCATCGCGACCAACGATCCCAAGTTCCTCAACGACACCATCCGCAACATGGCGGCGCCGTGGACCAACAGAGCCCAGTCGGTATTCGTGCCGTTGAACGATTACACCGCCACGGTCATCGGCATGGTCCGCGACAACAAGCCGTTCAATACCATTCTCAGCGATGACATCATCTATATCGGCGACGGACAGTCGGGCGAGGGCGGCTACTCGCCTGACAACAACAACATGTATCAGACGCTCGACGACAACAACGTCGATCTTAGTGTCCACTTGAAGTACAGCCTCCAGTCTGCGGTTACCGGCATCCCTTCGGCGGCGACCGCCGGCGTGATTACCACCCGCGGCGCCGCCAGCGCGTTCTTCGTGAACGGTACGAACCGCGCGATGTTCCGCTTCACGATGATAAATCACCTGTGTAACGACCTGCCCACGGTGATGGACACCACACGGCCCCCCGACCGGATCCGCCAGGACGTGACCAGGAGCCCCGGCGGCGTCAGCACCCTGTTCTTGACCAACTGCATCGGCTGCCACTCAGGCATGGACCCCATGGCGCAGGCGTTCGCGTACTACAACTTCTCGTACCCGGCGAGCGAGATCGGCGCGACGGCATGGCCGATCGGGCAAATCGTGTATACGGCCGGCCAGACGCAGCCGAAGTACCACATCAACAGCACCAATTTCCCGCAAGGGTTCAACACGCCGGACGACAGCTGGAACAACCGCTGGCGCACCGGCCCGAACCAAGTGCTCGGCTGGAGTGCAACGCTCCCGGGGGCCGGGAGCGGTGCCAAGTCCCTGGGCGTGGAGCTCGAGAGCAGCGCCGCGTTCAATACTTGCCAGGTCACGAGGGTCTTCAAGACCGTGTGCCTGCGTGCGCCGGCAAGCGCCAACAACAGTGCGCAAGCCAATCCTAATGTACCGAATGATGTGGCCGAGATAGGTGCGCTGGTCCAAATATTCCAATCGAGCAATTACTCGTTGCGGCAGGTATTTGCGCAAGCCGCCGCGTACTGCATGGGAAATTGATCATGAAAGCTACACGCATACTCGGCTTGATCGTTCTCGCGGCCTCGTTGGGTCTCGCCGCCTGCGGCGGCGGCGGCGCCGGCAACTCGGCGTTGCCCACGGTCGCTCCCACCAGCAGCGCCGATGCCTACACGGGCCCTGCGCCGGCGACGGCAGACGTACAAGCCTTCGAGGTGAACCTGTGGAACAACATCCGCACCCAGAATCGCTGCGGACAATGCCACAACGCGACCACCCCCGCGCAGATGCCGAACTTCGCGCGCAGCGACAACGTGAACTTGGCGTATGCCCAGGCCAACAGCGTCGTCAATCTGGCGCAGCCCTCGACCTCGACGATGGTCGTAAAGGTGAGCGGCGGACACAATTGCTGGCTCGCGGATCCGAGCGCCTGCGGGCAGATTTTGACCACCTGGATCAGCAACTGGGCGAATGCCACCGGCGCCGCCTCGGCAACGCAGGTCCAGCTGGTGGCGCCGCCGGTGGCGTCTGCGGGGCAAAGCTTGAATTTCTCCTCGGCCACGGCGGCCCAGACGGCCTACCAGAACACCATCTACACGCTGACCTCCAAATACTGCTCGAAGTGCCACAGCTCGCAGGCAAATCCGGCGAACGCACAGACGCCGTATTTCGCGGACCCGAACATCGCGACCGCCTATCAGGCCGCGATTCCGAAGATCGACTTCACCGGCTGCGTACCGCAGAACTCTCCGACCTTCGCGCAGACCTGCGGCGTCAACTCGCGCTTCTATCAGCGTCTCGAGACCGACATGCACAACTGCTGGGATGTGTGCTCGACCGACGCGGCACTGATGCTCACGCAGATTCAGGCGTACGCGCTGCAGGCGACGCCGACCAGCCTCGATCCGAACCTGGTCGTCAGCAAAGCGCTCACTCTGACGCAGGGCACGGTGGCGAGCGGCGCCAATCGTTACGATGCCGATACCATCGCCAAGTATATGTTCTCCGAGGGAGCAGGCTCGACGATGGCGTACGATACCAGCGGCATCGACCCTTCCGCGGATCTGACGCTGACCGGCCATTACCAATTCGACGGAAGCTGGGGACTGATTTTCCTCGCCGGCGGCGCCAAGGCCCAGGCCACCGTTCAAGCGAGCTCGAAGCTGTACACCCTCATCCAGGCTACCGGCGAGTTCTCTATCGAGACCTGGGTGGCCCCCGCGGTCGTGGCCACGAACCTGTCGGACATCGTCAGCTACTCGGGCGGCGACACCCTGCGCAACGTCACGCTCGCGCAGACCAACCAAGACTACGACTTCATGCTGCGCAGCTCCAACTCGAGTCTGAACGGCGCGCCGCAGCTGCAGACCCCGGACGCATCGATGGCGCTACAGGCTTCGCTGCAGCACGTGGTCCTCACCTACGATCCGGTCAACGGACGCCAGATCTACGTGAACGGCGTGAATCAGAACATCCCCGACCCGCAAAAGGGCGGCACCATATCGAACTGGGATAACACCTTCGCGCTGGTTCTCGGCAGCGAGGTCTCCGGCGACAATCCCTTCCAGGGCGAGATCAAGTTCCTCGCGGTCCATAGCCGCGCCCTGTCCGCGGCGCAAGTGCTGCAAAACTTCAACGCCGGCGTCGGGCAGCGCTATTACTTGCTCTTCAATGTCTCCGGCGTCGCGGGCGTCAACGTGAATCAGGCGTACATCATGTTCACGGTGAGCCAGTACGACAATTACAGCTATCTGTTCTATCAGCCGACTTTCATCTCGCTCGATCCGACGGCAAAGCCGACCAGCATTCCAGTCCAAGGCATGCGCATCGGCATCAACGGCACGATTCCGCTGGTGGGACAGGCGTACATCCCGCTCAATACCACCATCACGGCCGCCAACTTCACCGCGCAGGGTGAAGTGCTGTCCAACGTCGGCACGGTGATCGGACTGGAGAGCGGACCGCTGACCGACCAGTTCTTCCTGCAGTTCGATGTGCTGGGCACGCAGAAGGACGTTATCGTCGAGGCCTCGCCGTGCCCGGCCGGGCAGACCACCTGCACGCAGGCACTGACCCCCGCGCCTCCCACGGCGGATGTGGGCGTGCGCACATTCGCGCAAGTGAACTCGACGTTCTCGCAGCTCACGGGCGTGCCGACCTCGAACCCGTCGGTCGTCTCGACCTACCAGAGCGTCCAGCAGCAGCTTCCGCCGATCAGCACGCTGGAGGCCTACTCCTCCGCGAACCAGGTCGGCGTCGCGCAGCTCGCCGTGCAGTATTGCAATCAGCTGATGAGTTCCAGCAACACCGCGCTGCAGACGAAGCTCTTCGGGAGCGTGAACTTCAACAGCACGTCCTTGTACACGACGCCGAGCGGCATCACCTCGGTGACGGGTCCCCTGGCGAACCTCGCGGTCGGCGGCGGCAACTTGACGAGCCAGCCGGCCGCCTCGACCGTCCAAACGGAGCTCAACAATCTCGTCGGCGTCCTGTGCGGCGGCACGAGCCCCTGCAACAACACGGCGCGTGTGCAAGCGGTGACGGTGGCGCTCTGCGCGGCGGCGCTCGGCAACGCCGACGTATTGATCTACTAAGCAGTTTACGAAGAGGTTTGCTTATGCGTATGCGCAATGTACCGAAGGGCCGCAAAGTACCGAAGGGTCTCGCTCGTCACGAGCCGCTTCGTCACCCGGATCATGCGCGGCCGACGACCCGCAGGCAATTCATCGCTCAGGGTTTCATGACGGGCGCCGCCTCGGTCATTCTGCCCTCGGGGTTGAGCCTCCTGGTGGGCCCGCGCCCCGCGCAGGCCCAGACCTGCGGTACCGCAACCACGCTGGCCTGCGATACCGAGGCGGCGAAACAAGCCTGCGGCATCACGACAGGCGCCGGCATGATTCCATTCATCTGCTTCGACCTCGCGGGCGGCGGCAACATCGCGGGCTCGAACGTGCTGATCGGCGGTCCGGGCGGTCAGCTCGACTTCTTGAGCGTCGCGGGCTACAACAAACTCGGGCTGCCGGGGACCATGGTGCCGAACTCCAGCACCACGAGCTTCGTCGATTCGAGCCTGGGGCTGCGCTATCATTCCGACAGCGCGCATCTGCGCGGCATCAAGTCGCGCTTCACGAACGCGGCGGCGACGGCCAATGTCACGGGCACCGTGATTCCTGCGCTCTCCCAGAACGACACCAACACCAACCCGCACAACCCGACGTACGGCATCTATGCGGCAGGTGCGCGCGGGGCGCTTCTCAACCTCATCGGAACGGACAGCTCCACCTCCGGCGGCAACTCCATGGCGCCTCCGGGCATGGTCAATGTATCGGCGCAGCCGACCGTGATCGACAACGGCAGCGATACGGCGGGACTCGTCAGCACGGGGCAGCTGAGCACGCTGCTGCCGAGCGCCTCCGACGTCACCAACGTCCTCGAGTCGATGAAGCGCATCAGCGATGCGAAATACAGCGCGGTGACCGCCTACAACGCCAGCACGGTTCCCGGCGGCGCGGCTCTCAATACCAACGCCTTGGGGCCGGCCGGTACCCAAGCCTGCGCCTACACCAAGTCGGCGTATCTGCTCAATCAATACCCCAATCCGGGTGCGGTCGATCCCGACGATGACCCCTCGATCGTCGGGCCTTCGGGCATCTTCAACAGCACCGAATACCAGCAGAACAGCGATTTCCAGAAGACTGCGGCGGTCATGAAGCTGGTGATCGACGGCGATGCGGCCGCCGGCACCATCGAGCTGGACGGCTTCGACTATCACGACGGTACCCGCGCCACCGGCGAAGCCCGCGACTTCGGCGCCGGCAACTGCATCGGTGCGGTGCTGCAATATGCGGCGCTCAAGCAAAAGCCCGTGATGATCTATGTGTTCAGCGACGGCTCGCTCGCGAGCGACGGCACCATCGACGAGTCCACCGCGGGACGCGGCAAGGGGGTGTGGACCGCGGACAACCAGAATGTCGCCGCGACCTACTGGCTGATCTATAACCCGGCCGGCAAGCCGGCGCCGGCGCAGACGAATCCGGAGCTGAGCCTGCAGCTGGGCTACATGAATCCGGACGGCTCGCAGAACACCACCTCGAGCCCGGCGGGCAACAACGTGCCGAATCTCGTGCAGATGGTCATCGTCAATTATCTCGCGCTTCACAGCGCGGCTGACCTGGCGCGCTGGAATGGCAACGGCCTATGGCCGACGATTCCGACCAACAACACCCTCGGAACCATCACGCCGACATCTCCCGTGATCGCGTACAACCCGCTGCCGGGATTGCAGAACGGTCGGGTCGTAACGTAACGGGTGACCGGCGGGGTCTGGGTCCGGCCCGCAAGACTGAGCGCGCCGATGCCGACTGTCTCAACGTGGAGACAGCTCGGGGACATCGCATGGATTCGTCACGCCGCGGCGTCTCTCGCCGAGGCTCTCGCGCTCGATCGAGCCGGCCGGCGTGCCGCGCGGATCGGCGGGTTGCGATGAGTTTTCACGAATGTGCGCCAAGTCATGCTGATTACCCCGCAAAGCAAAGCCCGCGCGTTGACACTCCGGCGTGCAGTATGCGATTTTGCATAAGGTCTGATCAGGGCAAACTCGTCGAAAGGCGAGGGCGCAAAGCTTCCGGTCTACGGGTGTTCCGAGGAACTCGAACCCAGGACGTGAACCTAGGACAGCGGGGTTACCAGCGTGATTGATTCGCGGCCGTGCCGTGGCGCCGGCTTGTATCTGATTCGTGCACGAGCGATGCGGTGAGGGCATCGCCCGATGCGTAAGGTATTGGCTCTTTGCGTCGTCATTCTCGGCGCTTTTTGGACCTGCCGGGCGCCGGCTGCCGAGCCGCCGTCGCTGGTCGGCAAGGACGCGCCCGATTTCGTCTTGAAGGCGAACGACGGCAGCAATCTTCGTCTGTCGGAGTTTCGCGGCCAAGTGGTGCTGGTGAATTTCTGGGCGCGCTGGGCCGGAGACACGCACGGTGAAATGCGGGCGCTCGACAAGATCAACGCGACATACCAGCGTGCGGGCTTGGTCGTGCTCGGCATCTCCGTCGACGAGGACGCGCGCCGCGCACGCGATTTCGCCGAGTCGATGAAGGTGTCCTACCCGATCATGTTCGACACGGGGTCGGAGATCGGCCGCGATTATCAATTGGCGAAGATGCCCATGACGATTCTGGTCGATCGCTCGGGTGTGGTGCGCTTTTCCCACGTCGGGTTCAAGCGCGGCGACGATCGCATGTACCTGGAACAAATACGCGAGCTGCTTCGCGAGTAATAGGTCCGATATGAATCTCAAGTTTAGAGTTGGTTCGATCATCGCAGGCGCCTTGCTGCTCGCGGCGGCGTACGCGGGCGTGCCGGCGGCAACGACAGCGGCGCCCCTCGGCGCCTCCGCCGCTGCCGCGCCGGGCGCACCGCCGGCCGCTGCCGCGACGCCGCCGCCCTCGGCAACGAGCCAAACGCCTCCCGCAGCCGCCCCGGGCGCGCCCGCGGACGCCTCGGCGTCGGACTTCAAGACCCTGGACCAGGAAGTGCAGGGCATGAAGAAGGACGTCATCGACCTCAACAAGGATTTGTTCGTTCTCGAAGAGGAGCTGCTGTTCCCGGCGAATACCCAGGTCGCAGTCTACGTGTCGATGGACGTGGGCGCCTTCTTCGCCTTGGACTCGGTCACCCTCAAGATCGACAACAAAGAGGTCAAGAATTATCTCTACACCGCGCGCGAGGCCGATGCCCTGTTGAAGGGCGGCGTGCAGCAGCTGTATCTCGGCAATCTCAAGGTCGGCAAGCACGAACTCGTCGCCTTCTTCACCGGCAAGGGACCAGTGGAGCGGGACTATCGGCGCGGCGCCACCGTCAACTTCGACAAGGGCGTCGGCGCCAAGTATCTCGAGCTCAAGATCACCGACAAGGTCGTCAAGCATCAACCAGAGTTCCTGATCAAAGACTGGGAATGACGTGCGGCGCCTAAGAGTCAAGCTGCGCCCGGCCGTGCTCGCGGGGCTCCTATCGGCGCTCGCGCTGGCGCCGGCCGCCGCGAAGAACGTCAAGCCGGATCCCGACGGGCTGCCGCCCCACGACGTGAAGGACCTTCACTACGGGGACGTGCTGTTCTACTTCTATCAGGACGACTACTTCGACTCGATCACGCGGCTGCTCGCGGCGCAGCAGCTCGAGCGCCTGCCTCACACGGAGGGCGAGGCGGAGCTGCTGCTCGGCGGGTTGTACCTTTCGCTCGGTGAGCACGTGGAGGCCGGCAAGATTTTCGAGGCGCTGCTGGCGGGCAAAGTCTCCGAGGCCGTGCGCAACAAGGCTTGGTTCTATCTCGGCAAGGTGTGGTATCAGCGCGGCTATCTGCAGGAATCCGAGCGCGCATTGAAGCAGGTGTCGGACAAGATTCAGCCCCGCATCAGCGCCGAGCGCTACATGCTGCTCGCACAGCTGATGCTGCGCCAGGGCCGCTATGACGAGGCGATCGCTGCCCTGGAATCCTGGCACGGGCCGCCGGATTGGACCGCCTACGCGCAATTCAACCTGGGCGTGGCGCTGGTTCGCAAAGGGCGCCTGCCCGAGGCGGTCCGGTACCTGGACCGCGTCGGCAAGATGGATACCAAGGACGAGGAGTTGCTGTCGCTCAGGGACAAGGCGAATCTCGCGCTGGGGTTCGCGTACCTGCAGGCGCAGCGTCCGTCGGATGCGAAGCCGATTCTCGAGCGCGTGCGTTTGGAGGGCCCTTTCTCCAGCATGGCGCTGCTCGGCGACGGCTGGGCGGATTCCTCGCTGGGCGAGTTCAAGAAGGCGCTGGTGCCCTGGATGGCGCTGCGAAAGCGCGATCTCCTCGACTCGGCCGTGCAAGAGGCCTATCTCACGGTTCCCTATGCGTACAACCAGCTCGGCGCGCGCGGGCAGGCGGCCGAGTACTACAGCTCCGCCATCGACTCCTTCGACGCCGAACAAAAGCGCATCGACGAATCCATCGAGCAGATCCGCCACGGCGATCTTCTCGATCGACTGCTGAACGACGACAAGAAGGACACGCTTACCTGGTACTGGCAGCTGAAGACGCTGCCCGACGCGCCGGAGTCGCGCTACCTCTATCACTTGCTCGCGACCAACGAGTTTCAGGAAGGCCTCAAAAACTACCGCGAGCTCAAGTTCATGAGCAAGAACTTGGACGACTGGCGCGAGGTTCTGGCCGCCTACGACAGCATGCTCGACACGCGGCAACAGGCTTACAACAAAGAGATTCCCAAGGCCGACGCAGTGATGGCGGCGACGGATCTGGACGCACTGACGCAGAAGCGGGTCGACTTCGAGTCCAGACTCAATGCCATCGAGAAGTCCAACGACGTGGCGGCGCTCGGCACGCCCGAGGAGCAGCGCACCTGGGCCCGCCTCAAGCGCATCGAGGACTATCTCGCCATGCATCCCGACGACCCCGACCTTGCCGAGATGCGCGAGAAGCTGCGTCTGATGAAAGGGGTCATGTATTGGCGGCTGTCGGAGAGCTTCAAGGCGCGGCTCTGGAACGAGCGCCGCTCCGTGAAGGAGCTGGAGGTCTCGCTCATCGAGACCCAGAAGCGCGCGGTGCTGGTCAAACAGGCGCGCACCGGCATGCCCGAGAATACGGGCGTCTTCGCGAACCGGGTCGAGGCGATGCGCGCCCGCATGGACGAGCTGCAGGGGCGGTTGGGCGCATTGACCGACAAGCAGAGCCATTATCTGCAGGACATCGCCATCGAGGAATTGGGACGACAGAAGCAGCGCATCGAGACCTATCAGATACAGGCGCGTTTCGAGCTGGCGGCGATCTACGACAAGACGGCGAATCCGAGCGAGAGGCCGGGCAGCGGCAAATCTCCGAGCGATCCGTCGAAGGCTCACCCATGAGGGAAGAACACGCGCCGATGCTCGCGCCAGCGCCGCCACTGCTTCGAACGGCTGCGCGGATCCCGGCTGCGATCATCGCCGGCGTGCTGTCCTGCGTCGCGATCGCGCCCGCAGGTTACGCGGACTCGAGCAAGAAGCCGCAGACCATCAAGGATCTGGACAGTCAGCAGGTCGACATCAGTCCCGACCCGCCCAAGGGCGTGGACAACACCAAGACCATGAACAGCTACAAGCGCTTTCTCGATTTGAACGCCGGCGATGCGGCGCTTCGCGAGGAAGCGATGCGCCGCTTGGGCGATCTAAATCTGGAGAGCTCGGAATCCGAGCGCATCGAGCATGAGCTGGCGACCAACGAGGGGCTCAGGGCCACGGAGGCCATTCATCTTTACTCGGCCTTGCTGAAGGCCTACCCCAACTACGAGCGCAACGACTCCGTGCTCTATCAGCTCGCGCGTGCCTACGAGCTCAACGCGCAGCCCGACAAGGCTTTGGCGACGCTCGACAAGCTGGTCGCGAGCTACCCCAAGAGCCATTACATCGACGAAGCGCAGTTCCGCCGCGGTGAGCTGTTGTTCTCGGACAAGTCGTATCCCGCCGCGCAAGCGGCCTACGAAGCGGTCATCAAGTTCGGCGCCGCCTCGAGCTTCTACAATCAAAGTCTCTACAAGCACGGCTGGTCGCTGTTCAAGGAAGGCGAGAGCGAGCGGAGCCTGGACTCTTTCTCCGGCGTGCTCGATTCGGTGCTGGTGTCGAAGAGCGACCCGAAGGCGCTGGTCGAGATCGACAACCTGAGCAAACCGAACCGCGAGCTGGTCGAGGACACGTTCCGCGTCATGTCCATCACCTTCTCCTATCTCGACGGACCGAAATCCATCGACGAGTTCGTGAAGCACAAGAAGCCTCGGCCGTACTATTACCTTTTGTATGCGCGTCTCGGCGACCTGTATATCGAGAAGGAGCGCTACACGGATGCCGCGGACAGCTATCGCGCCTTCGTGTCTCAGGACCGAAATAACGAGAAGGCGCCGCTTCTGGAGATGCAGGCCATCGAGGCCTACTCCAAGGGCGGATTCCCCGATCTCGTGCTGCAGGGAAAAAAGGAATTCGTCGAGAACTACAGCTATGGAACACCGTTCTGGCAGGGCCGAACGCCGAAGGACGAGCCCAAGGTCGTGGCTGAACTCAAGACCAATCTGAAGGATGTGGCGCAGTACTATCACGCGCAGGCCCAGCGCACCAAGAACGTGGCCGACTATCAGGAGGCGGCGAAGTGGTATCGCAGCTATCTGACCTCGTTCCCGGACGATCCTGAATCCGCTGCAACCGACTTCCTGCTGGCCGATACGCTGTACGAGAGCAAGCAATATCTCGATGCGGCGCAGCAATATGAGAATACCGCTTATTCCTACGGCACGAACGCGAAAGCCGCCGAAGCGGGTTATGCCGCGCTGGTCGCCTACGGCAAGGAAGAGGACGCCTCGTCGGGCGAACCTAAGGCGAAGATTCATGCCAAGGAAATCGAGAGCTCGCTGAAATTCGCGCAAGTTTTCCCGACGCACCCGGAGGTGCCGCAAGTGTTGTCACGCGCGGCCACGGACCTCTACACCGCCAAGGACTACGCGCGCGCCACCGCCGCGGCGGAGACCCTGCTGGCGCGGCAGCCGCCGGTGGACGCCGCCAAGCAGCGCATCGCCTACACGGTGATCGCCAATTCGAACTTCGAGCAGGGCCATTTCGACAAGGCGGAAGCCGGTTACGCGAGCGCGCAAGGGCTGATGGCGGCGAACGACCCCGAACGGCCGGCCATCGTCGAGCGGCTCGCGGCCTCGATCTACAAGCAAGGCGAGCAGAAGAATCAGGCGGGCGACAGCGCCGGCGCCGTGGACGATTTCCTCAGAGTCTCGAAAATGGCTCCCACCTCGAAGGTGCGCGCCAACGCGGATTTCGATGCGGGAGCGCTGCTCATCACGCAGAAGCAATGGGACCGGGCGATCGTCGTGCTGGAGGATTTCCGGCGCAACTTCCCGCAAAGCCCGCTGCAGGCGGACGTTACGCGCAAGCTCGCGGTGGCCTATTCGGAATCGAACCATCCGGGGCAGGCCGCGGTCGAGTTCGAGATGATCGCCCAATCGCCGGCCGAGACCGCGGAGGTTCAGCGGGAAGCGACCCTGCAGGCCGCGGAGCTGTACGACAAAGCAGGCAACACCACGAAGTCGCGCGCCATGCTCGAGGCTTTCGTGAAGCATTTTCCGCAGCCCTTGAACCCCGCCATGGAGGCTCGCAATAAACTGAGCCTCATCGCTCAAAAATCGGGCGACTACGCGGGCCGCGACTACTGGCTCAAGGAGATCATCAACGCCGACCGGACGGCGGGCCCGACGCGAACCGACCGCAGCAAGGCACTCGCGGCCAAGGCAACGTTGACCTTGGCGGAGCCGGCGCGCGAGGAATTCATGCGCGTCAAGCTGGTCGCCCCCCTCAAGAAGTCGTTGGCGGAGAAGCGCAAGGCCATGGAGGCGGCGCTCAAAGCCTATACACAAGCCGCCGACTACCAGGTGGCGGAGGTGACGACCGCGGCGACCTTCGAGAGCGCCGAACTCTATCGCCAATTGGGCAAGGATTTGATCGGCTCCGAACGCCCGAAGGGGCTGTCCAAGGAGGAGTTGGAGCAATACGACGTGCTGCTCGAGGAGCAGGCCTTCCCGTTCGAGGAAAAGGCGATTCAACTGCACGAAATCAATACCGTGCGCGCCAAGGACGGCACTTATGACGAGTGGGTCCAGAAGAGCTTCGCGGCGTTGGCACAACTCAATCCGGGGCGTTACGCCAAGGTGGAAATCGGTGAGCAGCAAGTCGATTCAATTCGTTAGCGCGGCGGCGCTCGCGCTGATCGCCGGCTGCCACAGCGCGCCGCCCCGGCCCGCGCCCACGGGGCCGTCGGGCGCGGCTGCCTCCGCTCCCACGGCCACGAGCGCGCCAGGCGCCGCTGGAACGGCCGCCAAGGGCGCTACGGCGGCGTCCGCGCCGGCGTCGCCCGGCGCACCAG
Organism: Steroidobacteraceae bacterium; assembly: GCA_050012315.1. Classification (GTDB taxonomy): domain Bacteria; phylum Pseudomonadota; class Gammaproteobacteria; order Steroidobacterales; family Steroidobacteraceae; genus Bog-1198. The sequence continues at coordinate 164,611 of JBEKHK010000002.1, forward strand.
GGTCCAAGCCGTCGGCGGCGAGCGCCGCGCCGGTGCCCGAACGTGCGGCGCAGCAATATGCGCAGGCTCTGAACCTGATGAAGGCGGGTCGCACCGGCGACGCGGAACTCGAATTCAAACAGCTGGCGCTCGCCTATCCCGACTATGCGGGACCGGAAGTGAACTTGGGCCTGCTGTATGCGCGCGCATCGCGCTATGGGGATGCGGAGGCGGCGTTCAATTCGGCGCTGAAGCGCAATCCGGATAGCGCCATCGCCAATGACGAACTCGGCATCGTGGAGCGCAAACTCGGAAAATTCGCGGAGGCCGAAGCCGCGTATCAGCGTACCATTGCCCTCGAGCCCAACTACGCTCCGGCGTACTTCAATCTGGGCGTGCTGTACGACTTGTATCTCGACGAGCCGAAAAAAGCGCTCGAGCAATTCGAGCATTACCTCACGCTGGCGGGCGACAACAAGCAAGTTGCCGGCTGGGTGATCGAACTGCGCAAGCGCGTCGGCGCCCCGGCATCCGCTGCCAAGAAGGAGCCCGCATGAGTATTTCGCCGAAAGCGATCCTGTCCTTCGCGGCAGTCGCTTGCCTGGAGATCGTCGGATTGGCCGGACCGCGCTGGTCCGGGGCGCAGACCCCCGCGGCAACACCCGCGCCCGACACATCGGTGTCACATGCGAGTGCACAATCGGAGGCGGGTGAGCCGCGGGCCGTGACATCGCCGTCCATTCCGGCGGCCGATCCAGATGTGCCCCGGGCGGAGCGGCGTTCGCAGGCGGCAACGGCCGGCGGGAAGGCAGAAGCCGCCGGGAAGGAGGGTGCCGCTAAAGGTGAAACTGCCGGGAAAGGCGCCGGGAAATCCGCGGCGGTCGACAAATTGGAACTTCAAACGGCAACCGTGACCGGAGACCGGGAACAGCCCAAGGTGATGTATATCGTTCCCTGGAAGAAGTCGGACATCGGCGACCTGTCGGGCAAGCCCATGAACAGCCTCCTGGATGAGGCCCTGGCGCCCGTCGATCGCGACGAATTCAAGCGTGAAGTGGTGTATTACCACGCAGTGCGGGCGGACGCGTCTAAAAATGGTGCGGCTGCGTCAGGGGCGTCCGCGCCGGCGGCGCCACGGTGACCAGGGTGAGAAGTAAGTCATAGCCGATTTTACGGAATCTGGTTGAATCTAAGGGTTGCAGCGGGTCGGATCTTCTAGGAGCGCAGAGATGAATTTCATGAGTTCGGTCGTCAACTTCTTCAAGGACGGCGGGTTGTTCCTGTACCCATTGGCCTTGATATTCGTGGTCGGCGTGTCGATCGCCATCGAGCGATTCGTGTACCTGACCCGCGAAACCATCCGCAATCGAACGCTGTGGGACAATCTCGTTCCCGCGTTGAGCGCCGGTAATTTCAAACAGGTGGTGGCGCTCACGCAGAATTCGAAGGCTTCCATCGCCACGATTCTGAATTATGGCGTGGCCCGCGTGGCGAGCGCGCGCCGCCGGGACGATATCGAGAAAGCGATGGACGAGAGCCTGCTCGAAGTCATTCCGCGCATCGAGAAGCGCACCCATTTTCTAGCATCGCTCGCGAACGTCGGCCTTTTGATCGGCTTGCTCGGCACCATCACCGGCCTGATCGGCGCGTTCAGCGCCGTCGCGACGGCGAACCCGGCGGAGAAGGCGAGCTTGCTGGCCGCTGCGATTTCGGTCGCGATGAACAACACCGCATCGGGCCTGGGCGTCGCCATCACGCTGCTGCTCTCGCACATGTTCCTCGAGTCGAAGACGACCTCGCTCATCGACAGCCTGGAAATTGCGTCAGTGAAGTTCCTGAATTCGATCACCGAGCGCCAACACGAGCCCGGGGTCGCGCAGGCGCCGGCGGCGCCGGCGGCGCCGGCGGCGCAGGCCCCCCGCACGCCCGCCGCCGCCCGCGGCACCATCTAGGATTCTCGATACGGCGCTCGTTCGAACGGTGCAGAGCTCATGAAGTCAAAATCCGCCAGCATGGTCCGGCGCAATCACGCCCGCTATCACCGCGGCCGCGATGATTTGAACATCGTGCCGATGATCGACATGATGGTGATTCTGGTGTTCTTTCTGATCTTTACCGCGGTCTTCTCGAAGACCAACATCCTGCAGCTGAACCTCCCGGCGAACGCGAGCGCTCCGCTCGATTTGCCGAAGGGATTGAAGCTCGAGGTCATCATCCGCCCGAACGATCTGGTGGTGAACGACCGTAATTCCGGACCGCTCAAGCTGCTGGAGAACACGGCCAACGGCTACGATCTCGACGGCCTCTCGGAGTATATGCGCAGGGTCAAGGCGCAATATCCGCAGATGACCGATGCCACCATCCTGCCGGGCCCGAACGTCTCCTACGACACCCTGGTACAGGTGATGGACGCGGTGCGCGTCTACCAGATTCCGCAGCCGCCGTTCTCCAAGGCTGAATTATTCCCGGACATCTCGATTGCGGACGCGCCGACATGACGCCCTACCGGATTCGACGGCATCGCCAGCGCCGACATGGCGCCAGCCATTTCGCGCTGGTCCCGTTCATCGACATGATGACCATCCTGGTGGTGTTCCTGCTCGCTCATACGGCTGACGTGGACATCTTGCCGAACACCAAGAACATCCAGATCCCGCAGTCGCTGTCGGATCGCAAGCCGAGCGCCGCCGTGGTGGTGATGGTGACCAAAGACTCGGTCTTCGTCGACGGCAAGCTCGTGGGCTCGGTGGCGGATGTCGTCGCGAGCCCCGCGCCGGTGTTCGCTCCGTTGAAGGCCGCGCTCATGGCTCAAAACGACAAAATCCTGGTCGGCGCCCGGCAGGCGGATATTTCCAAGCGCGAAGTCACCATCATGGGCGACAAGAACCTGCCCTATAGCGTACTCAAACGAATCATGCTGACCTGCAGCGAAGCCGAGTACGGCAAGGTGTCGTTCGCGGTGGTCGAGCGCGAAAAGGCGGCGAGCTGATGGCCGCCGCGGCAAATCCCGCGAGAGCGTCCGCGGCGCCCGGCCTCGCCCCCTACTTTCGCCGCTACGATCTGCCCTGGTCTCCCTCCGAGGAGATGGAGCGGCGCTTTCGCGTCATCCTGCGCAATCTGGTCATCGCGTTTGCGATCATTGCGGTCATCATCCCGTTCTTGCCGAGGCGCGAGCGCGTGGTGAATACCGAGTCGCTGCCGGAGCGTGTGGTGCAGCTCGTGGCGGAGCCGCCCCCGCCGCCCCCGCCTCCGCCGCCGCCGAAGCCGGAGAAGCCGCTCGAAAAGGCGCCGGTCACTCCCAAGCCCGTGACACCGGTCGACGCGCGCGTCAAGGCCGCGAAGAGCGGGTTGCTCGCGAGCATGGACGATCTCGCGGCGTTGCGCGACATCAATCTGGACAAGCTGGCCAAGAACCAGCCGAAGACCACCGATCCCGGCGACGTGACCGAGGTCACCCGATCCCTCATCACCTCCAAGGCGGGCGGCACCAGCGGCGGCATCAGCGCGCCCACCAGTTCAGGATTGGCCGCCGGCGGCGGCTCGCTGAACGGCATTCGCACCGCCGAGATCAAGAATCCGACGCTCGCCACCGGCAGTCAGGGCTCCACTCGCGCGGGCGGCAGCGGCAAGGCCTCGCGCAGCGCCGACGAGATCGCGCTCGTATTCACCCGCAACAAGGGCGCCATCGACGCGATGTACGCCCGCGCGCTGCGCGATAATCCGGCGCTTCAGGGCAAGGTGGTGATCGAGCTGACCATCGCGCCGTCGGGCGACATCACAGCGGCCCGCGTGATTTCGAGCGATCTGAACGACCCCGAGTTCGAGTCCAAGCTCGTGGCCCGCATCCGGCTGTTCAAGTTCGAGGCCAAGGACGTGGCCACGCTCACCGCCACCAAACCCATCGACTTCTTCCCCGCAGGATGAACATTCAATCCGAAATCGAGTTCTTCAGCGATCTGGGCCTGATCGACAAGGCCCGATTCATCGTCCGTTTGATCTACGAGGTGGCGGAAGAGGCCAAGGTGGGGGCGGGCGACGGCCAGGATCTCAGTCGGCTCAAGTTCTCCAACGAGATGATGCAGCGGTTGGCGCGCTACAGTTTCCAGCTCCTCAGCGAGGATAGCGCCCGGCCCCCGGACGATGTGGTGATTCGAATGCTGCTCGGCCACCGCGCCGACAAGAACGCGGAACGCATCATGCAAAACTCCTACCGGCGAGTGCTGACCAGCTTCGAGAGCTTCGATACGACGGTTCTCCTCAATTCCCATTAGAATGAGGGTCTCTCGGCGGGCACGGGGCCCCGCCGATTCACGGACCTGCTGATTATGTATCGCGAAGACATTCAATTCCCGCCCAAAGACGCCGGGCTGCGTGAGGACGTGCACGCGCTCGGTGAGCTCATCGGCGAGATCCTGCGCGATCAGGGCGGCGAGGGATTCTTCGAACTCGTCGAGGGGGACCGCCGCGCCGCCATCGCGCGGCGCGAGCGATCCACGGGCGGCGGGGAGCTCGAAAGGCGCACCGCCGGGCGCGAGCCGGAGCTGGCGACCAACCTCACCCGCGCGTTCTCCACCTGGTTTCAGGCGGTCAATACCGCCGAGAAGGTGCACCGCGTCCGGCGGCGGCGCCAATATCTGAGCGATTCCAGCCTCAAACAACCCGGCGGCATCGCCGAGTGCATTGCGCGCCTGCAGCGCGACGGCTATACGCTCGACCAGACGTTGGCGCTGATCGGCTCGATCAGCATCGAGCCCGTGTTCGTCGCGCACCCCACCGAGTCGACGCGGCGCACGATATTGCGCAAGCAGCAGCACATCGCTCAAGGATTGCTCGACAGACTGAATCCCGCGTTGATGCGCGTCGAGCTCGACACGCTGTGGTCGCGCGTCAGGCTCGAGATCGCGAGCATTTGGCAGACCGAGGAGCATCCGCGCGAGGGCCTCACGGTGGCGGACGAACGCGAGCACGTGCTCTTCTATTTGATCGAGATTCTCTACCGCGTCGTCCCGCTGTTCTACGAGGAGATCGAGGGAGCGCTCGCGCGCGCCTTCAACGTGACGGTCGAATCGCTCAACGTCCGGAGCATTCTGAAGTTCGCCTCCTGGGTGGGCGGCGACATGGACGGCAACGCCGACGTGCACGCCAAGACCATCCGCGAGACGCTGCATCGTCATCAGCAGCTCATCGTGTCCACGTACTTCAACGAGTGCGGACAACTGGCGGAGGCGCTGAGCCAGAGCGCCCGCCGCGTGCAGATCTCGGCCGACCTCGCGGAGCGCATCGACGCCTACACGGCGCTCCTGCCGGTGTCGCAGGCGCTCGCGCCCGCGCGCCACGACCGCATGCCGTACCGCATCTTCTTCGGCCAGGTCGGCGAGCGCCTCAAGGCGACCTACGAGGGCCGACCGAACGCCTATCAGAATTGCGACGAGCTGCTGGCCGACGTGAAAATCGCCGCCGACAGCCTGACCGCCAATCGCGGCCGGCACGCCGGATACTTTCTGGTACGGCGCTTCATCCGGCGCGTGCGCACGTTCGGATTCCACATCGCGACCATGGACGTGACTCAAGCGGCTCACGTCCACCACGAAGTGATCGCCCAGGGGCTCGGCATGCCGGAGTGGACCGGGCTGCCGCCCGCGGAGCGGCTGGCGCGGTTGCGCGAGATGCTGGCGCGCGACCTCGGCCCGACGACGCCGCTCGATGCCTCGGGACGACGGCTGCTATGGGTATTCGACACCATCGCGCACGCCCGGCACAAATTCGGCGAGCGCGCCATCGGCAGCTACATCGTCTCGGGCGCCGAAGGAGCCGATGACTTGCTCGCCGTGCTGTTGCTCGCCCGGTGGGCGGACGCCACGGACAAGCGCACGGGCGAGATCCGGCTCGATGTCGCTCCGCTCCTGGAATCGGTCGAGACGTTGGAGAGCGCCGGCGAATTGCTGCGCGTCCTGCACAAGGAGCCCGCCTATCGCAAGCATCTCGCGGTGCGCGGCAATCGCCAGACGGTCGTGATCGGGTATTCGGACACCAACAAGCAGGCGGGCTTTTCGGCATCCCGCTGGGCCCTGCAGGTCGCCCAGCATCGCTTGCTGGAGGCGGCGCGCGACACGGCGATCGCCCTGACCATCTTTCACGCCCGCGGCGGCACGCCGGCGCGCGGCGGCGGCAGAACCGAAAGTCTGGTCGAAGCGGCGCCGATCGGGGCCATTCGCGGCGTGCTCCGACTCACCGAGCAGGGCGAAGTGGTAAACCAAAACTATGGCCTTCGGCCCATCGCGATGCGCACGCTCGAACGCACCTTCGCCGCGGTGGCGCTGGCGACGGCGCATGCGACCTCGCGCACGCCTCCCGAGACGGAATTTCGCGCGGCGATGCACACGATCGCTTCGAAGAGCTTCGATACCTATCGGGGATTGGTGTTCGACAGTCCCCGATTCGAGGAATTCTTCCGGGCGGTCACGCCGCTCGACGTGATCGAGCGCATGCACATCGGGTCGCGGCCCGCCGTGCGCCCGAAGGGCGAGGGAATCGCGGCGCTTCGGGCCATTCCCTGGGTATTCGCCTGGACGCAGAGCCGGCACATGCTGCCGGGGTGGTTCGGATTCGGCAGCGGGCTATCGGCGGCGATCGCGGAGCATGGCGCGGCCGTCGTCGGCGAGATGCTGGCGCAGTGGCCTTTTTTCGCGCATCTGCTCGATGACGTGGAATCCATGCTGGCGCGCACCGATCTCACCATCGCGGCGCATTACGAGGCGCTGGCGGAGCAAAGCCTCGAGGTCTACGCCGACCCCATCCGCCGTGAATACGACCTCACGGTAGAGCACGTCCTCAAGCTCCGCGGCTCGGCTCGACTGCTCGACAGCGACCCGACGCTGCAGCGTGCGATCACATTGCGCAACCCCTACATCGATCCCATGCATCTCATGCAGGTCGATCTGCTGAAGCGTTGGCGGGCGACCGAGCGCAAGGACCAGGCGCTGTTCGGCGCGCTGCGCGCGACCATCAGCGGCGTAGCGTTGGGCCTACAAGCGACGGGCTGACCGGGGCCTAACCCAAGTTGGGCTAGCACTCCGGCACATTGACGGCGAGCCCGCCTTGCGAGGTCTCCTTGTAGATGGTCGACATGTCGATGCCGGTCTGGCGCATGGTGGCGATGACTTGGTCGAGCGTGACCTTGTGCGAGCCGTCGCCGCGCAGCGCGAGACGCGCCGCATTGATGGCCTTGACCGAGCCCATGGCGTTGCGCTCGATGCACGGTATCTGCACCAATCCCGCGACCGGATCGCAAGTGAGGCCGAGATTGTGCTCCATACCGATCTCGGCCGCGTTCTCGATCTGTTCGTTGGTCCCATTCATGGCCGACACGAGCCCGGCGGCGGCCATGGAGCATGCGACGCCGACTTCGCCCTGACATCCCATCTCCGCGCCTGAAATAGAGGCGTTTTGCTTGTAGAGCATGCCCATTGCGGCCGCGGTCAGCAGAAAACGGATCACGCCCGCGTCGTCCGCGCCCGGCTCGAAGCGCCGGTAGTAGTGCAGCACCGCGGGGACGATGCCCGCCGCTCCGTTGGTGGGCGCGGTAACCACTTGGCCGCCGGCGGCGTTCTCCTCGTTCACGGCCAATGCATAGACATTGACCCAATCGAGGGCATGCATCGGGCTCGACGGGTCGCCGCCCACCAGTTGGCGGTAGAGCTTCGGCGCGCGGCGCCGCACGCCGAGCACGCCGGGGAGCAGTCCTTGCGCCTCGAAACCACGGTGCACGCAGTCTTGCATGACCTGCCAGATGCGCATGAGACGCGCCCGAATGTCCGCATCGCCGTACCAGGCGCGTTCCCTGGCCAACATCAGTTCGTGAATCTCCAGGCCGTCCTGCCTGCAGAGATCGAGGAGTCTGGCGCCGGACTCGAATTCGTAAGGCGGCGGCGCGCGCGTCTCGGCGCCGTCGGCGGCCGCGCCGGCCTGCACGATGAAGCCGCCGCCGATGCTGTAATACTCCTCGCGCGCCAGCACTTCGAGGGCGGCGTCGTGGGCCGTGAAGCGCATGCCGTTCGAGTGCCCGGGCAGCACTTGATCGATGTGAAACAGCAGATTCAGCGGCTCGTCGAAGGCAATCTCATGGCGGCCCAAAAGACTCAGCCGGCCCCCTGATCGGATGCGCTGCAAGGTCGGCTCGACCATGGCGGAGTCGATGGTGTCCGGGCTCATGCCCGACAAGCCGAGGAGAATCGCCCGGTCGGTGCAATGCCCGCGGCCGGTGAGTGCCAGCGATCCGTAGAGCTGCACGGAGACCTGGGCAGTGCGCGCAAGCAGGCCGCGCGCCGCCAGCAGCTCGGCGAAGCTCCTGGCGGCATTCATGGGTCCCATGGTGTGGGAGCTCGATGGGCCGATGCCGATCTTGAAAATGTCGAAGACGCTGAGACTCATAGGGACCTTTGCGACCTTGAGACGAGGAATTCTACGCGGCTGTTTGGAACGGCGCTGGTGATAGAATCGAAGCCAAACCAATCACGCTCACAGGGAGAGAATCATGAGTCGCCATACGATAGGCCGGTCGGGACTGCTGGCCGCCGTCCTCCTGGCCGCGGTGCAGACGCAGGCGGCGCAAGCTCCGGCGCCGCGGATTCCCGATTTTCTAGCGGCCGCGGTCGCGGATCCCGCCCGTCCGGCGGCCGACGTCGAGCGCGATGCGAACCGCAAGCCGGCCGAGACCGTGCTATTTGCCGGAGTCAAACCCGGATTCAAAGTCGCGGAGCTTCTACCGGGCGGCGGCTACTACACCCGCATCCTCAGCAAGGCGGTCGGCGGCAGCGGCCACGTGTACGCGCTCGTGCCTGCGCCGCCTGCCAACGCCCCCGCCGATGCCCCCGACTTCGCCGCGCGGGTCAAGGTGATCGCGGCCGATCCCAACTATTCGAATGTCAGTGTGATAGTCGAACCGTTCGCCCAGCTCAAGACGCCCGAGTCCGTTGATCTCGTGTGGACCTCGCAGAATTATCACGATCTGCACAATTTCCCCGGGCTGAACCTCACCGTATTCAATCAAATGGTGTTCGAGGCGCTCAAGCCGGGAGGCATCTATTTCATCCTGGATCATTCCTCGGTGCCGGGGGCAGGGACCAGCGTCACCTCGACGTTGCACCGCATCGACCCGGAGGCGGTCAAACGGGAGGTGCTCGCCGCGGGCTTTCAGTTCGTCGGCAGCAGCAATCTGTTGCGCCGTCCGGCGGATCCACGCACCGCGAAGGTGTTCGATCCGGCGATCCGCGGCCTCACCGATCAGTTCATCTTGAAATTCCGCAAACCCGCCAAACCTTGAGCGAGCTCACGTTATGCAGCTATCGTCTCCGACCGGCGAACTCCGGGGGGGCCAAGCTGTCAACCGATCGAGGGTATTTGCGTTGATGCAGCAAGGATTTTAGAGGTTGTAAGCTCATGACAATACTTAACTTTTCTCGACGATCGACGGTGGTGTTGCGTGCCGGCACCATGCTCGCCGCTGGCTTGGTGTTGGCTGCCTGCGTGACCCCTCCACCGCGCGTCGTCGCCGTGCCGGCGCCTCCGCCTCCTCAGCCGCAGAAGCTCTTCGTCTATCCCAATAACGGACAGTCGCCTGAGCAGACCGAGCGAGACCGGTACGAATGTCACAACTGGGCGGTTCAACAGACCGGTGTCGATCCGAGTCGACCGGACGCCCCGCCGTACGAAAGGGTGGTCGTGCAGCCGGCGAATCCGCCTGGCTCGGGAACCGCCGTAGGCGCGATCGGTGGCGCTATTCTCGGTTCCATTCTCGCCGGTCCGCGTAACGCGGGAGCGGGCCTCGTGCTCGGCGCGGCCACCGGTGCCATCGTCGGCTCAGCCGCCGACGCCAACGCTCAGGCACAGGCGCGCCAAGCGCAGGCGCAGATCAATCAAGAGACTGCGGCGCAGATTGCGGCCGAGCGTGCGCGGGCCGACAGCTATCGCCGCGCCCTGGGCGCCTGCTTGCAGGGCCGCGGATATACAGTGAGCTGAGAGATCAAGGCATGAACATGAGTCGAACGATGGGGATGGCCTTGCTGGCGGTGTGCACGATCACGGTGGGCACCCGGAGCATGGCCGCGGAGGAGGAGAGGCCCCGGGCCGAGGCGCAGCGCCCTGCGCCCGGGCGTCCTGCGCCGGCGCGACCGGCCGCAGTCCGCCCCGGTGTGCCGGCGCGTCCGGTCGTGGATGGGCGCGGGCAGGTCATGGATGCTCGCTACAACCATGGCCGCTTCTACGCACCGGTAGGTACCGTCGCTCGAACTCTGCCGCCCGACTATCGCCCCTACTATCGCGGCGGGTCGCCGTACTATTTCAGCGGTGGCGTGTGGTATGCGCCGCGCGCCGGCGGGTTCGTCGTGATCAGCCCGCCGGTGGGTTTGGTCATCGGGGCATTGCCGGGCTACTACACCACCGTCTGGGTCGGTGGGGTGCCTTATTACTATGCCGATAACGTGTATTACACGTGGCAGCCCGACCAGAACGGTTACGCCGTGGTGCCGCCGCCTGACGGCGCTCCGCCACCCGACGGCGGCGGCGGCGATCCCAACCAAGCTCCGCCGGCCGCCGCTCCGCCGCCCCCCGCCGCTCAGGGCAGCGATCTGATCGTGTACCCCGCGAACGGGCAGTCGAAGGATCAACAGGCCGCCGATCAGTATGAATGTCACAACTGGGCAAAGGGCCAAACGGGTTTCGATCCGACCCAGCCCGACGGCGGTGTCCCGCAGGGCAATGCGGATCAAGCGCATAGCAACTACGACCGCGCCATGGCGGCGTGTTTGACGGGACGCGGCTACCAAGTCAACTGAGCCTCGGTTTCGCTTCGTGAGCGAATTCCTACGCGAGACCAGGGGATGGGCCGCTGCGGCTTCGGCGTGGACGGCGCGATAATCCGCGCTCGAACGACTTTCGTGGAGGATGTCATGTTGGCGAGCTTGAACAGCGCAACGGCGAAGAAGGATCTGCACGTGGGCGGATTGGGTACGGATTCCTCCAGCACTCTCGCCTCTGTCATCGATCCGCTGATGGATGCCTCCGAAACCTGGGTTCAAAGGGCGCGCGATTTCGTGCACAGCGCCGACGATTATGTACGCAGCAATCCCTGGCAAGCGCTGGGCGTCATGGCGATGATCGGTGTGACGCTCGGCTATGTCCTGTCGCGCCGGGGCTCCGCGCGCAGTTCGAGCGAGAGTTGGTTGGACGAGTAGGAGCGGGCCATGCCGGTTGCCGACGAAAAAACCAACAAGTTTCTGAACAGCCGGGAATGGCGAACGTTTTTGAGCGCGGTGCAGTCGGCTGCCTCGTATCCCAGCGTGCTGAAGGCGCTCCGGGAGGGTCAAGCCTGGCTGAGTGAAAGTGCCGCGAATACCTCCGGATGGCTGCTTGCCGACGCGAGTTTAGCGTCCGGCGCCCGCAAGACGCTGGGGATTTGAGTACACGTTGCACTTCGCGTCACGCAGAAAACCCACCAGCGTGAGTCCCGAGGCCACCGCCAAGTTTACCGCGAGGCTCGACGGCGCCCCGATGGCGGCAAGCACGGCGACGCCGGCCCGCAGCGCTTTCTGAACCAGCTCGTAGCTCGCCCTTCCGCTCAACAATGCGACGTGGCCCGAGAGGGGCAAGCGGCCCCCCATCAAGCTCTCGCCCACCAGCTTGTCGAAGGCATTGTGCCGTCCCACATCCTCGGCCACCGTCAATAGGTTCCCCTGCAGGTCGAACAGGGCGGACGCATGGATACCGCCCGTATCGCCGAATCTCGCCTGCTCGCGGCGCATTCTTTGCGGCAGCTCGAACAGCACGGACAGATCGATGCCTTCTTCGGCGGTGATCCGGGTGGCCGCGGCCCGCGCGATTGCGGCGTCGAGTCCCGTCGTGCCGCACACGCCGCAGCTCGAGCCGGCCGAGAAGCGCCGCGATGCCGCCTGTAATTCGAGCGGCACGCTCGGGTGCAGCCGCACATTCACTACATTGGGCTTACGGGTGCTCGATTCGATGGCTTCGATATCCGAGGCGTCATTGACCACGCCCTCGCCGTAGAGAAGGCCGGCGGCGAGCGCTTCGTCGTCGCCGGGGGTCCTCATCGTGGTTCCGAAGGAGACGGGCTCCATACCCATCGCTGGATGATGCAGCTGAAACTCCAGCGGCGCCTCGACGGCCACACGGTCGTCCTCTTCCACCCGCTGCTGCAGGCCGGTCCGTAATACCCGTACTTTCATGGTGCCGGCGGTGATCCCGGCTTGGGCCGAGAGCGCGCGATCCAAGGTGGTGGGTAAGGGCGGATCCGCGGTGCTCATGAGTCAAGTTTTGCTCAAAATCATGCCCAATGATACCGTTCCGAGGCTCAGCAGCGCATTTTGGGGGACATACATGTCGAAATCATCAGAGCTCAAGGCCCGCAAGGCGGCGGCGGTGGCGAACGGCGTTGGGACCAAGGGAATCTACGCCGTCAAAGCGGAGAATTCGGAAATTTGGGACGTCGACGGCCGGCGTTTCATCGATTTTGCCGCCGGCATCGCGGTTCTGAATACCGGACACCGGCACCCAAAGGTCATGGCCGCCGTCGCGAAGCAGGCTGAGGCATTCGCGCACACCTGTTTCCACGTCGTCTCCTACGAGTCCTACGTGCGCTTGGCGGAACGCCTGAATGCACTCGCGCCCGGAGATTTCCCGAAGAAATCGATTTTCCTCACGTCGGGTGCGGAGGCGCTCGAGAATGCGGTGAAAATCGCCCGCTACCACACCAAGCGCTCGGCGGTCATCGCCTTTTCCGGCGGCTTCCATGGGCGCACGCTCATGACCATGGCGCTCACCGGCAAGGTCATGCCGTACAAGAAGGGTTTCGGGCCATTCCCCGCCGAGATCTTCCACGCCGCGTTTCCGCTGCCGTACCGGGGCGTGACCACCGAGCAGGCACTTGCCGACTTGGACCGCCTGTTTCACGGCGACGTGGATCCGAAGTCCGTCGCGGCGATCGTGATCGAGCCGGTGCAGGGCGAGGGCGGATTCAACGTGGCGCCTGCCGAATTCCTGCGCGCGCTGCGCAAGATCTGCGACGAGCACGGCATCGTGCTCATCGCGGACGAAGTGCAGGGCGGCATTGCGCGCACCGGCAAGATGTTCTCCATCGAGCATTCCGGGGTCATTCCGGATCTGATCACCGTCGCCAAGGGTTTGGGCGGAGGCCTGCCCTTATCGGGCGTGACCGGCCGCGCTGCCATCATGGATAGCGCTCATGCGGGCGGACTGGGTGGAACCTACGGCGGCAATCCCTTGAGCATCGCTGCGGCTCACGCCGTGCTCGATGTGATCGAGTCGGAGAATCTATGCGCTCGCGCCACCCGCGTCGGACAGAAAATGCGCGCTCATCTCGAGGCGCTGGCGAAGGAGATTCCGGCCATCGGCGATGTGCGCGGCCTCGGCGCCATGGTGGCCTTCGAGTTGGTCAAGGACCCGAAGAGCAAGGAGCCGGACGCCGCGGTCACCGCGGCCATACTGGCGGCCGCGGAAAAGCGCGGCTTGATCCTCCTGTCCTGCGGCACCGAGGCGAATGTCGTGCGGCTGCTCGCGCCGCTGACGATTCCGGACGCGATCCTGGATGAGGGGCTCGGCATTCTCAGCGCCTCGGTCAAGGATGCCTGCGGGGTGGAGTCGGCGCGCGCCGTGGCTTGATGCGCGAGTTGAGGTAGGGAAAAAGAAAACCCCGGCAGCGATGGCTGCCGGGGTTTTTTTCTGAATGAGGCTGCCGCGCGGCGTGACACACCGGGCCGCGGCGACCGGCGGCCCGCCGCGGCCTTTTTTACAGCTTCATATTCGCCGTGATGCCGATGGTGCGCGGCCGCCAGGTGAAGTCGTTCTCCTGCGGGCGCAGCGACAGGAGGGCCGGGTCGACCTGATTCTCGGCGTAGTTGGTGATGGGGAACTTGTTGAACAGGTTGTCGCAGAACAACGAGAGCTCCCAGCCGCCGCCGAGCTTCACCCCCGCGCGCGCCGAGGTGTAGCTCGTCGCGGGCAGCGTGTAGGAGTAGCCGTAGTCATATTGACTGCTGCGCGGGTCCTGGACCGGCGCGAGCCAGGGGTTGCGGCTCGCATATTCCCAGTCGAGGCGCACGAATGCATCGTGCTCGAAGGCCTTGAAGGCGTATTGCGGACCGAAGGCCGCGGTAAACGGCGGGCTCGTGCCCGGCGCGTAATTGAGCGACGCATTGCCCGAGATGGCATCCCCGGCGACGGCAATGTTGCCGAGCGAGGTCTTGGTGAAGCGCGCATCCGTGTAGCCCGCCGAGAACTCGAGGGTGAACCCTTCGCCGAGGCTCGCGTCGATCTGGATATCGACGCCCTTCGCGACGGCGGTGCCCAGGTTGTCCGTGAACTGCAGCCCGCAGTTGCCCGCGATGTAGACGTTCTGCTGGATGTTGTTCCACTGGATGTAGTAGACGCTGGTGGCGATCTTGAGCCGGTCGGCTATGTTGTTCTTGGCGCCGATCTCGTAGCTGTTCGTGTTGTCCGGGTTATAGGTGAACGGCGCCTTGCCGTCCGAGAACCCTTCCGCGATCAGCCCCGGCCCGCACGCCGGAATGAGGGGCGGGTTGTAGCCGCCCGGCCGGAAGCCCTTCGCGTAGGTGAAGTACAGGAGGTTATCCTGGTCGATCTGCCAGTCGAGGCCGACACGCGGGGTGAACGCCGTATTCGACTCCCCGCCGGCTGCCGCTCCCGGACCGTAGTTCTCATAGCCGTTGGCGTAGTGGTTGAGCGAGAAGCCGAGCTTCGAGTAGCGCAGGCCCGTGACGAGCGACAGGCCGTCCACGATCTTGGTGGTCGCCTCGCCGTAGCCGGCGATCTGCCGGTCGTAGCTCTTGTTGTAGTTGTAGTAGATCGAGCAGTTGGGGATCGCCGGATAGGGCGCCGCGGACACGTTGTACTGCGGCGCGCTCGAGCAGGTATAGGGCACGGGCGGGTACGGCGTGGAATTGACGAAGTAGGACTGCGCGCTGTAACCCAGGATGTTGTTGAACAGCGAGTTGATCTGCGGATCGGTCAGGTTCTCGATCGAGAGTTCTTGGGAGAGCGACCAGAATACGCCGGCCGTCCAGCGCACGCGCGCGTCCGCATCGTTCGACTGAAAGCGGAACTCCTGCACCCAGTTCCTCTGATCGTTGGTCATCTTATTCGGCGTTGCATAGTTCTCGAAGCCGGGCGGCATGTTGATGCCGTTATAGGAGATCAACGGGAACCACGAGCAGCCGGGCTGTGAGTTGCTGGTGCAGGGTGAGCCCGAGGCGGTCGGCTGCGCCTGGTAATACGCGAGATCGTAGGCCGTACCCTGATAGGAGTCGGTCTCGTTGCGATAGTAGTAGGAGCTGTTCGAGATGAAGGTCACCGCGCCCAGGTCGACCTGTACCTTGAGCGCCGGCAGGTAGTACTCATCGCCGATCGGAATGGTCTCGGGCGTCGCGTTGTTGAACCGCCCGGCACTGGGATCCGAGTAAGTCGGCCAGTAGGTGCCGAGGTCGTGCTGCTGGCGATTCTGAAACATCATGCTCGGGGTGACCTTGATCTGATCGCTCGGTTCCCAGAGGAGCGCGAGGCGCGCCGCGGTCGTGCCCGAGTAGTTCGCATTCGGCTCGGTGATGTTGCCCGCATTGTCGACGCGGTTGATCCAGCCTCCGTCGTAGCGATACCAGATGCTGGCGCGATAGCCGAGCACTCCGTCGATGATCGGGCCGCCGTGCGCGATGCCAACCTCGCCGCTCGGCTCGCCGTACTCCGTGTACGAGGCCTCGCTGCGCAGGTAGGTGGAGTCCTGAGTGACGCTCGGCTGCGTAAAGATGTAGCGGACGGTGCCGCCCTCGGAACCGGAGCCGAACAGCGTACCCTGCGGGCCGCGCAGCACCTCGACACGGTCGAGATCGAATGCCTTGGGCAGCGTCTCGTCCGGATTGAAGCCGAGCTCGCGCATCTGGATCGGCGTGTCGTCGATGTAGATGCCGGTGGTGCCGGCGCCCGCGGAGGAGGAGATGCCGCGGATGGAGATCTGATTGGTGCCGGAGGTGTCGATCGAGACACCGGGCGTGAAGCGCACGAGCTCGGTGATGTCGCGGATGCCCTTCTGATCGAGCATGTCCTGACTCATGGCGGTGATGGAGATCGGCACCTTGCTGATGTTTTCCTCGCGCCGCGTGGCGGTCACGACGATTTCTTCAAGGCCACCAGCACTCGCGGGTGCGGCCGCGGCATTCGCCGGCGCGGTCGTGGTGTCCGAGCTCGTCGCCTCGGTCGCACTCGCGCCGCCGGCCGACAGGACGGCCGCCCCCAGCGTGATGGAAAAAAACAACAGGCGGCGGTTGCATGGTCCGGAAAGCGACTTCGGCGGATTGGCTCGCATCATGTCCCCATCAATTCGTTATATGCTCAGATAATTCTGACTCAGCCGACAGTAGCACTGGCCTAAAAGCGGCGCAACCCGCAAAGGTTTGGTTGTACGCACGTGTAACGAATGAACCGCTGGCGCGCGCGGCGCGGCCGCGCCGGTGCCGCAGCGCATCCCGCGGGCAGCGGGCGGCGCTAGCTGTTGCGTCGCACCTACGAGTTACTTGCTGCGGAAGATGAACGTGAGCCCGAAGGTGCGCGGCCGGAAGGTAAAGTCGCGTTCCAGCCGGCTGGTGCCCGGCACTTGGGAATCGATCGACCATTCGTAGTTCGTGACCGGGTGAGCGTCGAGCAAGTTGTCGCAGAACGCCTCGATCTGCCAGTCGCCCACCTTCATACCCCCGCGCGCGGAGGCAAAGTTGGTCGAGGAGAGGATGTAGTTCGCGGAGTCGTATTGCAGCGTCGCGGGGTCCTGGTTGGCCCCCAGCCACTTGGGGCGGCTTTCGTATTCGTCGTCGATGCGGACGAAGGAATCCCGGGTGAATAGCTCGAATTTGTATTCGAGTCCCAGCGAGAGCGTTACCGGAGGCGCGGGCTGGCCGCTCTGGCCCGCGATGGCATCGCCGCTCGAGACGATCGGCGTGGTGCTGGTACCCAAATACGAGTTCTTGGTATATCGGGCATCGGTGTATCCGGCCGACAGCTCTGCCGTGAAGGAGTCCGTGATCGCGACGTCGCCCTGCAGATCCGCTCCCTTGGCGACGGCTTGGCCCAGGTTCGCGATGAAGGAGATTTGACAGATGGGCGGCACCACGACCTGCTGGATGTTGTTCCAGCGGATGTAATAGATGCTGCTGGCGATCTTGATGCGATTGTCCAGATTGTTCTTCGCACCGATCTCGTAACTATCGACGGTGTCCGAGCTGAAGGTCTGGGGAGCGCCCGCGATGCCGAAATTGCGGAAATCGATGCCGCAGGCGGCGTAGGGGACGGGGTTGTTCGCGCCGCCCGGCCGGAAACCCTTGGCATAGGTGAAATAATAAAGATCATGCGGATCGTACTGATACTGGAGGCTGGCTTTCGGCGTGAACGAATCCTCCTTCTTGTCACCCGAGCCGGTCTGCGGCGGCAAGAACAGCTGGGGGCCGCCGGTGAGGGTGTTGAACGAGAACTCGGTGCGCGATTCGCGCAAGCCGATCGTGGCCTTCAGTTGATCGGTAAAGGCGAAGGTGCCCTCGCCGAACACCGCAAACTGCTGATCCTTGGAGTAGGTCTGCAGGAAGTAGGAATCATTGGGAAAGCGCGCGTCATAAGGCACGCCCACGCAGGCGCCGGCGGCGTTTTCATAGCAGAACAGCTGTTGATAGGGGACGCCGAGCACCGCTTCGGTCAGTTCATTGAGCAGCGGATCGTGAATTTGCTCCAGGTAGGTCTGGCGGTCGCTCGAGAAGAAGAGTCCGGCCGTCCAGATGAGCCTGGCGGACGGATCCGCGGACTGCAGCCGGAATTCCTGCGTGAGATTGTCCTGGTCGTTGTCGACCGAAGCCGGTGCGCGGTAGTTGGTGGCTCCGGCGGGTAGATGAAGTCCCGTGCCGTCGAGCAAGGGGAACGGCACATTCCAGGGCTGGGGAAATACCGACGTCGCGCCCTCCGCAGTCTCCTGCTGGTTCGGTTGAGTCTGGTAGAAACCGAGGTTGTAGAGCGTGCCGTCGTACCCGGTCTCCTCCTTGCGGTGATAGTAGGAGGTGTTCGAGATGAACGTGACGGCCCCTAAATCGCCTTCGACCTTCAGCGCCGGAATATAAAAGGTATCGGGTACGGTGCGCTGCGTCGGGTTTGCATCCACGTAGCGGTTGGCGCTCGGATCGGAATAGAGCGGCCAGTAATTCTGCACGTCGTTTGCGTAGCGATCCTGATAGTAATAGCTCGGCGTGACCTTCCAGTCGTCCGAGGGCGCCCAGACCGCGGCGATGCGGAACAGCTTGGTCTGCGCGTAGTTGGCGTTCTTCTGCACGGTGTCCAGGGTCACCGGATCGATGCGATCGATATAGCCGCCATCGTAGCGGTACCAGGCACTGACGCGCACGCCGAGCTTGCCGTCGATGAGCGGCGTGCCGCCGGCGACGCCCGCCTCGTAGCTCGGCTGGCCACCCTCCGTGTAGGAGACCTCGTCCCGGCTGTACAGGCTGGTCTCGGTCAAGCTCGGCTGGGTGGTGATGTAGCGAACCGTGCCGCCTTCGGAGCCCGCGCCGAATAGCGTACCCTGGGGTCCGCGCAGCACCTCGACGCGCTCGAGATCGAAGGATTGCGGCAGCGCCTCGTCGGGGTTGAAGGCGAGCGCGCGCATCTGAATGGGCGTGTCGTCGAGATAAATGCCGGTCGTTCCGGCGCCGCCGGTGGAGGCGATTCCGCGGATCGCGATGTTGTTCGTGCCCGTATTGTCGATGTTGATGCCGGGGGTGAAGCGGGCCACGTCGAGGATGTCCTTGATCCCGCGCACATCCATCGCATCTTGAGTCAAAGCCGTGACGCTGAGCGGCACCTTGGAGAGGCCTTCCTCGTGACGAGTGGCGGTGACCACGATCTCCTGCAGCGGGCCGGCGTCCGCGGGACCGGCGGCCGCCGCGGATTCGGCGGCGGGGTCCGCGCCGGCGATTGGCGCTGCACTCATTGCGAGCGCGAGCGTGCTCAATGCGAGTGCGGCGGCTCGATAATTGAGAGGTCGCTCGATCAATACGTAATTCTGCCGACGTCCCAGCATGGTGCATCCCTCATTTTTTGTTATGGCGCGCTCGAGCGAGCGCAATCTTCCCTAACCCCCGAAAGATAGCGGTCCCGTGTCGCCGCCGTCAACCGGCGAATGGGACAAGGATCGCCGCGCCGGGCCGCCTGCGCGGCACCGAGCGACTTATGGGATCATGTCGGCATGACCAGTACCTCCGATCGGCCGCGCTCAGATTCATTCGCGCCGCTGCGAACCCTGCTGCCGTTCCTGCGGCCCTACCGGGGAATCGCCGCCGCGGCGCTCAGCGCGCTCCTGGTCGCGACCGCTGCCATGCTGGCGCTGCCTTTCGCGTTGCGGCGGGTCATCGACGTGCTCGCCGCCAAGGATGCCGGCACGACGAATCGAATCTTTGCGGGGTTCCTCGCCGCGGCTGCGATCTTCGCGGCATTCGCCGCGTTGCGGTTCTACCTCGTGACCTGGCTGGGGGAGCGCGTGGTCGCGGACCTTCGCTCGGCCGTCTATGACCGCGTGGTGAGGATGGATCCGCTGTTCTACGAGACCACGCGGGTCGGCGAGGTGCTGTCACGCCTGACCACCGACACCACCTTGGTGCAGGCGATCTCCGGCGTCAATCTTTCCATCATCCTGCGATCCACCTTGAGCCTCATCGGCGCGCTGGTGCTTCTCACCATGACGAGCGCCAAGCTCGCCGGCCTCATCCTCGCATTGATGCCGGTCGTGGTCGTGCCGCTGATCGTCATCGGGCGCCGCGTGCGCGGATTGTCCCGGGCATCGCAGGATCGGATCGCGGACACCAGCGGGCTGGCCGGCGAAACCCTGAACGCGATTCAGACCGTGCAGGCGTTCACGCTCGAAGATCTGCAGAGCGCTCGATATCGCGGGGCGGTGGAAGACAGCTTCGACGCCGCCATACGCCGCACGAAGGTGCGCGCATTACTGACGGCGGTCGGCATCATGCTGGTGTTCGCCGCCATCACCTGCGTGCTGTGGCTCGGCGCGCGTCAAGTGCTCGCGGGAACCTTGAGCGGCGGGCAGCTCGCGCAGTTCCTGTTGTACGCGGGCTTCGTCGGCAGTTCCGCGGCGGCGCTGTCCGAGATGTGGGGCGAGTTGCAGCGCGCTGCGGGAGCCATGGAGCGTCTGACCGAGCTTCTCGAGGCGCGGCCCGCCATCACAGCGCCCGCCAAGCCGCTCGAGCTGCCGGCACGAATTCGGGGCGCCATCCATTTCGACAACGTGAGCTTCCACTATCCGTCGCGGCCCGATACGGCGGCGCTCGCCAACTTCAGCTTGGACGTGGCGCCGGGGGAGACGATCGCCTTCGTGGGACCGTCGGGCGCGGGGAAGAGCACGACATTTCAGTTGCTGCTGCGATTCTACGATCCCGATTCCGGCAAGATTCTCATCGACGATCGGCGGCTCAAGGACTTGCGGCCGGAGGACATCCGGGCACAGATCGGCCTGGTGCCGCAGGACACGGTGCTGTTCGGCGCGACGGCGCGGGAGAACATCCGGTACGGGCGCCCGACGGCGACCGATGCGCAAGTCGAGGCTGCCGCCGTCGCCGCGGCGGCCGACGGCTTCTTGCGCAAGCTCCCTCAAGGATACGATACGTTTCTGGGCGAGCGCGGCACGCGGCTCTCCGGAGGCCAGCGGCAGCGTATCGCGTTGGCGCGGGCGATCTTGAAGGACCCGCCGATCCTGTTGCTGGACGAGGCCACGAGTTCTCTGGACGCGGAATCCGAGCTCCTGGTGCAGAAGGCGCTCGAGAATCTGATGCGGGAACGCACCACCGTCATCATCGCGCACCGTCTCTCGACGGTGCTCAAAGCCGACCGCATCGTCGTCTTGGATCACGGCCGCAAGATCGCCGTCGGCACGCATGCCGAACTTCTCCAGGCGAGTCCGCTCTATGCGAGGCTCGCCTCGCTCCAGTTCGCCGCCGGGCACGAGCCGGCGCCGGACGCCGCCGAGGCCGTCGCGCTTACTTGAGTCCCTCGGCGTGCAACGCTTCCTTCACCTTCGGGCGCTCGCCGACGCGCGCCACGTAGGCGGTGAGCACGGGCCATTTGGCCAAATCGACATGCACGGCCCCGGACCATCGCAAGACGGTGAATAGATAGGCGTCCGCCACCGTGAACGCATCGCCCAGCAGGAACTTCCTGCCGCCGAGATGCGTCGAGAGCCAGTCGAATTTCTTCGCGAGGTTGTCCACGGCGGTCTTCCTGACCTCGGGCGGCAGGTCGGGCTTGAACAGCGGGGAGAAGCCCTTGTGCACCTCGGAGGTGATGAAGTTCAGGATCTCCATCAGCCGGTAGCGCTCGAAACTGCCGGCGCGCGGCGCCAATCCGGAATCCGGCTTGAGGTCCGCCAGATACTGAACGATGGCGGGGCCCTCGGTAAGCACCTGGCCGTCGTCCAATTCGAGCGCGGGCACGGCGCCCTTGGCATTGACCGCAAAATAGTCGGCGCCGCTCGCGGTCTTCTTGGATTTGAGATCAACCTTCTCGGCCGTGAAAGGCAGGCCGGCCTCGGTGAGCACGATACGCGGGGACAGGGAGCAGGCGCCGGGACTGAAATACAGCTTCATATGGGTTCCTCAAAAGACTCGACGAGCGGCAATCCTCGAGTATAGCCATATCGCTCACAGACCGGCGCCGGAGGCGCGCGCGCCGATGCCGATCACGCGACGGGCGCCGATGAAGCCGGCGGAGTAAGGCCGTGCGGCGAGAGAATCGATGCGCACGCGTCCGCCCCTTGCGGGTGCGTGTATGAAGCGCACGGCGTCGACCGCGATACCGACGTGCAGCTCCTTGTGCGCGAGGCGCATGAACACCAGATCCCCCGGCTCCAGATCGCCGCGCCCGACTCTCATGCCGGTCCGCAGCTGGTCTTTGGCGGTGCGCGGAAGACTCAGGCCGGCGCTCTGCGCCGCGAAAGCGACCAGCCCGCTGCAGTCGAAGCCGCCGGGCGCGGCGCCGCCGAACCGATACGGTTCGCCGAGCATGGCCGTCGCGCTCGCCACCATCATGGCCGCCGCGTCCGTGCGCGCCGCGGGCAATTCGGCGGCAGGGGCGCGGCCAGCCGGTGCGGCCGGTGCAGACACGCTCGCCGGCTGCGTCGCGCAGCCGACGAGCGCGAGCCCCGAGACCCCGGTCAGGATCACGACCAAGGTCTCGGTCAAGATCGCGGCAAGTGAAGCCGACTTAACGCGCATAGGGTTCCCTGCCCAACTGACGACCCTATAATACCGCGCACCATGGATCCGTATGATGCTCCGTTAGCAGCTCGCGGCGTCGCGCTGCAGGCCGGAACGCTGCACGCGGCGCTCGTGAACACGCTTACCCGCACGCTGGGCAAGACCCCCGGGCAGGCCACCCCTCGCGATATTTACGACGCGCTCTCCTTGGCGGTGCGCGAGGAGCTCACCTTGCGCTGGCTCGCCACCCAGCGGCGCGTTGCAGACGCGCACGTCAAGCGCGTGTGCTATCTCTCGGTCGAATTCCTGCCGGGCCGCTCCCTGTTGAACGCCCTGCACAGCCTAGACGGCGATCTGGTAAACGAAGCGCGTGCCACGCTCAAGGAAATGGGCTACGAGTTCGAAGATATCGAGGCGCAAGAGCTGGATCCGGGATTGGGCAACGGCGGGCTGGGCCGCCTTGCCGCCTGTTTCCTCGATTCGATGGCGACGCTTCGATACCCCGCGGTCGGGTACGGGATTCGCTACGATTACGGGATCTTCACTCAAGTGATCGGGCCCGACGGCGGCCAGCGCGAGATCGCGAGCAGCTGGCTCAAGCTCAGGAACGTGTGGGAGACGCCGCGCGGCAACGTGCGCTACATCGTGCGATTCGGAGGGCGGAGCGACGCTGCCGCCGCGGCAAGAATCAGCGATGCGCATCGATGGGTCGACACCGAGGAGATCTACGCGATCGGCTTCGACCAGCTCATCGCCGGCAATCGCAGTCCGACCGTCAATCACCTGCGCCTCTGGTCGGGCCGGGCCATTACGCCATTCCACATCGAGGCGTTCAACGCGGGCGACTACACGGGTGCGGTGCGCGAACAAATCGACGCGAAGAACCTGTCGAGGGTCCTCTATCCCGACGACTCGACTCCGCAGGGCAAGGAGCTGCGCTTGAAGCAGCAGTATTTCTTCGTGAGCGCCAGCTTGCAGGACATTCTCGCGAACCATCTGGGCGAGGGCCGCACGCTTGAGTCCCTGCCCGAGGCGATCGCCGTTCAGCTGAACGACACGCATCCCGCGCTGGCGATTCCGGAGCTCATGCGGTTGCTGGTCGATGAACACCGTCTCGCCTGGGAGGACAGCTGGTCGATCACCACTCGGGTATTCGCTTATACCAATCACACGCTGTTGCCGGAGGCGCTGGAGACCTGGCCGGTCGCTCTCATCGAACGGCTGCTGCCGCGGCATCTGGAGATCATCTACGCCATCAACCGCGATTTTCTCGAATCCTTGTCGGCGCACCGCCCGCACGACCCGGATCTCGAGCGGCGCCTGTCGATCATCACCGAGGAGGGAGAGCGACGGGTACGGATGGCGCATCTGGCGGTGATCGGCAGCCATCACGTCAACGGCGTCGCGCAGCTGCACACCGAGCTCATGCGCCGAAGCGTGTTCTCCGGCTTCGCCGATCTGTATCCGGAGCGGTTCGTCAACGTGACCAACGGCATTGCCGTGCGCCGCTGGCTGAAACAATCGAATCCGGGGCTCTCGGCGCTGCTCACCCAGCGCCTCGGCTCCGCATGGGAGAATGATCTCGAGGAGATCGGACGGCTGGCCGGAGCGGCCGAGGATCCGGAGTTTCGCCGCCAGTTCCGCGGCATCAAGCGCGCGAACAAGCAAGTCCTGGCCGACGAAGTACGGCGCCGGACCGGCGTGGAGATCGGCATCAATTCGCTGTTCGACGTGCAGGTCAAGCGCATTCACGAATACAAGCGGCAGCTGTTGAATCTGTTGCACGTCGTGACGCGCTATCAGCGGATCCTGGGGGATCCGAGCGCTGAAGTCGTCCCCCGGACGGTGATATTCGCGGGCAAGGCGGCGCCCGGATATGCGATGGCAAAATCCGTGGTGAGACTCATCAACAACGTCGCGCGGACCATCAACGGCGACGAGCGCGCCCGCGACAAGCTCAAGGTCGTGTTTTTGCCCGATTACGATGTGTCTCTCGCTCAAAAGATCATGCCGGCGGCGGACCTTTCGCAGCAGATATCCACGGCCGGGATGGAGGCCTCGGGAACCGGCAACATGAAGCTCGCGCTCTCCGGTGCGCTCACGATCGGTACGCTCGACGGAGCCAATATCGAAATTCGCGATCATGTCGGCGCGGACAACATCTTCATCTTCGGGTTGACCGCGGACGAGGCGGCGTCGAGACGCGCTGCCGGATATCAGCCGTGGCGCGAGCTCGACGCGGATCCCGCGCTTCGCGCGGCCTTGGAATTGATCGATTCGGGGTATTTCTCCAAGGACGGTGCGGATGACGCGCAGGCGGTGGTACGGCGCCTGAAGAGCGAGGGGGAACCGTTTCTCGTGCTCGCGGATTTCACCGCCTATGCGGCCGCTCAGGATCGAGCGGACGCCCTGTACGGCGACCAGGAAGAATGGAGCCGCAAGGCGTCGCTCAATTGCCTGAATATGGGGTATTTCTCCAGCGATCGCAGCGTTCGGGAGTACGCAGACCGGATTTGGAACGTGAGACCCGTGATTTGACCCAAGAACCTCGCGCTGGTCGTCCCGCGACGCAGATCACGGATTCCGCCGGCCGAATTCACATAATGCAGCGGTGAAATCAATTCAGCCCGGATCCGCGCGGCCGCTGGGCGCGACCTGGAGCCGGCGCGGAGTCAATTTCGCCGTGTTCTCCAGCCACGCGACGCGCGTCGAGCTGGTCATCTTCGACGCCGTCAACGGCGATGAGGTGGCCCGCTACGACCTGCCGGCGCGCACCGGGAATGTCTGGCACGGCCTCCTGTCCGCGCGCCTCGCGGGGCCGGGCACCCACTACGCATACTGCGCGCACGGCCCGTACGAGCCCGAGAACGGCCATCTCTTCGATCCGGCGTCGATGCTGATCGACCCGTGCGCGCGCGAGCTGTCGGCCCTGGAGCCGTTGCGCTCGCGTGTCGTCGACGGCGCGTTCGACTGGAACGGTGATCGGACTCCCGCGACGCCGTGGCGCGACACCGTCATCTACGAGCTGCACGTAAAAGGCTACACGCGGCTGCATCCGGATGTTCCCGAGGCGTGGCGGGGCAAATACCTCGGGCTGACCGCGCCGGCCGTGATCGGGCATTTGAAGCATATCGGGGTGACGGCGGTGGAGCTGCTGCCGTGCCAATCCTTCGTGAGCGAGGCGTTTTTGCGCGCGCGCGGCCTGAAGAATTATTGGGGATACAACCCTGTGGCGTGGTTCGCCCCATCCAACGAATTCGCGGTGCACGACGCCGTCGCGGAATTCAAGATCATGACGAAGGCGCTGCACCAGGCCGGCATCGAAGTGATTTTGGACGTGGTGTTCAATCACACCGCCGAGGGCAACGAATCGGGACCCGTGCTGAGCTTCAAGGGCCTCGATAATTCGGTGTATTACCGGCTCGAGGCGGACAAGCGCCGCTACGAAAACGTCACCGGTTGCGGCAATACCGTCAACTGCGCGCATCCGCACGTCCGCTCCACCATCATCGAGTGCTTGAAGTATTGGGTGGAGGACATGCACGTGGACGGCTTTCGCTTCGATCTCGCCACCGTGCTCGGACGCGACGCCAACGGATTCAACGAACGCTCGGATTTCTTCAAAGCGGTGCGCGCCGAGCCGGCCTTGGCCTACGTGAAGTTGATCGCGGAACCTTGGGACGTGGGATACGGGGGATACCAGTTGGGCAGGTTTCCCTCGGGATGGGCCGAATGGAACGATCGGTACCGCGACACGATGCGCGCTTTCTGGCGCCGCGACGGCGGCCGGATCGGCGAGGTGGCCGAGCGATTCGCGGGCTCGAGCGATTTGTTCCGCCACGATGGGCGCAAGCCGAGCGCCGGCGTCAATCTGATCACCGCCCACGACGGCTTCACCCTCAACGATCTGGTGTCCTACGGCGAACGGCACAATCTTGCCAACGGCGAACACAACGCGGACGGACATCATGGCAACCTCAGCTGGAATTGCGGCGTCGAAGGTCCGACGGACGACCCGGGCATCAACGCGCTGCGCCGGCGCCAGATGATGAATCTCTTGTCCACGCTGTTTCTCTCGCAGGGCGTACCGATGCTGCAGGCCGGGGATGAATTCGCGCGCTCGCAGCTCGGCAACAACAACGCGTACTGCCAGGACAACGAGATTTCGTGGGTCGACTGGAGCCTTCGCGAGTCCAATCGCGATCTTACGGAGTTCGTCCGGTCGCTCGCGCAGCTGCGCCGCACTCACGAAGAATTTCGACGCGAGACCTTTCTCAAAGGAACCGCCTCGCGCGCCGGAGTCAAAGATGTGATGTGGCTGCACGCGCGAGGGTCGGAAATGACGCAGGAGGATTGGCACGATCAGTCGCTGCGCACGCTGGGCATGTGGCTCGGCAAGCACGGCCATTCGGCGGGGCGCCTTCTGCTGTTGCTCAATGCCGACGATCGCGCGCAGGCGTTCGCATTGCCGCCGAGCCCGACAGGCTGGGTGTGCCGATTCGACACGACGCTGTCGTCCGCGCGACCCTCCGCGCCGGCGCCGCGCGTGGAGGGAGACCTGTATCCGCTCGGCCCGAACAGTGCCGCGCTGTTGGAGAGTTGACCGTGGATGCGACCGTGATCGAGCGTTTGGCGAGGCTGCGCGGCGTGGGCGACGCGTACCACGACTACCGCGGCGAGCTTCGGTTCTTCTCGCTCGAGAGCAAGGCGGCGATCCTGCGCGCCATGGGCTCGCCGGTGGACGATGCGCTCGCGCTTGCGGAGGAGCTCAGGCGCCTCGAAGACGAGCGTTACCGGGCGTTGTTGCCTGCGGTCGCCGCCTCGAACAGCGCACGTATCGGCGTCGATCTCAATATCAGCGCCCGGGATTTCGGCTCGAGCCTGATGTGGGCGGTGAATCTGGAGCGGGGGGGGCGGCACACCGGGACCCATTCGACGGCCGACTGTCCCGAGCTGTGGCGCGGGGAGGTCGGCGGTTCATGGATCACCCGCCGGCGGTTCGAGCTGCCGATCGAGCTGCCTCCCGGGCGGCACGAATTGGAATTGAGAATCGGCGCCGGAGCGGCGAGCCGATGCGTGCTCGTGATATCGCCTCCCACGTGCTATGAGCCTCGCGCGATTCGCGAGTCACAGCGGCTCTGGGGCGTCGCCGTGCAGCTGTATACCGTGCGTTCGCGGCAAAATTGGGGTATCGGCGATTTCGGCGACTTGAAGAGCTTGATCCGGTGGCTGGCGCCTCACGGGGCCGGATTCATCGGGCTGAACCCGCTGCACGCGCTCGCGCCTGCCGATCCGGAGCGGGCAAGCCCCTATAGCGCCTCCAACCGGAACTTCCTCAACGTGCTGTACATCGAGGTGCCGGCGGTGCCCGAGTTTCGGCAGAGTGCCGAGGCGAGGGCGCGCATCGGCGACGCCGCGTTCGCGGCGCGATTGGAGCGGTTGCGGGATGTCCCGCTGGTCGATTATCGCGGCGTCGCCGGGGTGAAGCTGGAAATCCTCGAGCTGTTGTTCCGCGAATTTCGCAGCCGCCATCTGGCGCTCGGCACCGAGCGCGCGGCGGCGTTCGCGAGCTTCGTGACCGCCGGCGGAGCACTGCTGCAATTGCATGCTCGCTTCGACGCGCTCGACGAGCACTTGTGCGCGACGCACGGGACCGCCTCAGGCTGGCTCAGCTGGCCTCCCGAATTCAAAGATCCGCAAGGGCCCGCCGCGGCCCAGTTCGCGGCGCAAAATGCCTCGCGCATCGATTTTCACCTGTATCTTCAATGGCTCGCTCACGAGCAGCTCGCCGAGGCGCAGGCGCTGGCGCGCGATCTCGGCATGCCCATCGGTTTGTACGGCGATTACGCGGTGGGGACGCACCCCTCGGGCTCGGAGACCTGGGTCGATCAGACCGGCTTCCGTCTGGGCGCCGAGATCGGCGCGCCCCCGGATCCACTGGCCCTCAAAGGTCAAGGCTGGGGGCTGCCGCCGCCCGACCCGGCGGTCATGATCTCCGACCATCTGGAAGGTTTCGCGCGCCTGCTCGGCAACAACATGCGCTACTACGGTGCTTTGCGGCTGGACCACGTCATGTCGCTGTTCCGGCTGTGGTGGGTGCCCGGCGGCCGCCCGCCCACGGAGGGCGCATACGTTCATTACCCGCTCGAGCAACTCTTGACGGTACTCGCGCTGGAGAGCGCGCGCCGCGCATGCCTGGTGGTCGGCGAGGATCTCGGTGTGGTTCCCGAGGAAATGCGCCGGGCCATGCCCCAATTCGGTCTCTACCATTACAAGGTGCTGCTGTTCGAAGCCGACAACGGCCGATTCCGCGGTCCCGGGGAGTTCGTCCGACAGGCGCTCGCCACCGTGACCACGCATGACATGCCGACATTGCGCAGCTTCTGGGAGGGACGCGACATCGATCTCAGGCGAGGACTCAATCTGTATCCCACGGCGGAGCTCGAGGGAATCATCCGCGAGGCGCGCGACCGGGATCGCGAGGCGTTGCTCGCGGCGCTCGATCGGGAGGGCCTCAAGCCCGCCTCTCCGGCGTCGCCGGCCGACCCATTCACTGCGGAGCTTGCCCATGCATTGCACACGTATCTGGCGCGCTCGAGCGCGGCACTGGCCGCGATACAGATCGAGGACTTGCTCGGCATGACGGAGCCCGTCAACGTTCCCGGGACGCACCACGAGTACCCGAACTGGCAGCGCAAGTTGTCCTCGAATCTCGAGGACATGGCTGCGCGCACGGACTTCGCTGCGTGGTTCGAGGATCTGTGCCGGGCGCGCGGCCGTTGACCCGCCCCTAGCACGCGCGGCGCCATCGCTCGGCACGGCGCAAGGCGAATCGCGACAATTGAATGGTCCGCGCCGGCGATCAGCCGGCCGGGGCGAGCGGCTTCTCCATGAACAAGCTGAGCGGATCCGGTCGATAGCTGCCAAACGGCCCGATCTCGACGAAACCCGCGGAACGGTACAACGCCAGCGCCTCGGGTTGCTTCGCGCCGGTCTCGAGACGCAGCAGCCGCTCGCCGCGCTGATACGCGATCGCCTCGATCTCCAGGAGCAATCGCCGGCCGAGCTTCATTCCTCGCGCCGCGGGGGAGACGAACATACGCTTGATTTCCGCCCACCCCTCGCCGGAACTCACCACGGCGCCGCATCCGAGCGCACGGCCATCGACCCGAGCGACGAAGAATGCGACCTCGGGCCGTTGCAGCGAGGCGATGTCCAGCAAGTGGTTGCTCTCAGCGGGATAGAGCGCTGCCATGTAGGCGTCGCTCGCCTCGAGCAATGCGGCCACCTCGGCCTGGTCGGGATTCTCGATGCCGATGCGGATCATGCCGATTTCCCCTTGGGCTGCGCCAGCGCCCCGACGGCCCAGATCGAGGCGGCGATCAGAATCGCCACCGGAACGATCTTCACCGCCTGGGCCAGCGATGAGGCATCCGACAGCATGCCGATGATGATCGGTGAGGGCACGTCTCCCAACAAATGGATGGTGAACACGCCGAGCGCGTTGGCGGAGGCGCGTTGGGTCGGCAGCACGAGATTCACGATGGAGGCATTGATGGGTCCCGTGGAGAGGAACATCATGAGTTGCGCGATGACCATGCAGATGAGGTACACCGTCTGCGAGGCGGCGGTCAGCGCCAGCCACGCGAACGGCGCGGCGATCAGGGTCGCGATGGCCGATATCCAGAGATACGCCCGCTGCGAGTATTTGGCGCAATAGTCTCCGAGCCAGCCGCCGGCGAAGGTTCCCAAGAATCCGGTAATCACGACGATGGTGCCGAAGCTCACCGTCGCCTGCTCGCGCGGGATTCCACGCATGCGCTCGAGGAACGCCGGCATCCAGAACGCGAGACCGCCGAGCGCAAAGGTGTAGGCGACGTAGCCCGCGACGGTGAGCACGTAGGGCTTGTTGCGCAACAATTCCCCATAGGACAGGAAAAGCCGCCGGCCGCCGGGCTTTGAGCCGGCCCGCACCGTGAGCTCGGCGCCTTCGCTCGATGCGTCGTCGTCCTGGCTGCCGCGCGGCGGATCGTGCAAGCCGAGACAGAGGAGAGCGAGCACGAGTCCGGGAACGCCGGCGACGAAAAAAGCCATGCGCCAGCCGAAGTGAACGTCCATCAGGCCGCCGACCACGTATCCGAGGGCGGACCCAACCGGGATGGCGCAAAAGAAAATCGCCATAACCCGCCCGCGCTGGCCGCGCGGGAAGTAATCGGACAGCAGGCTCGGGCCGATGGTGACGTACGCAGCCTCGCCCACGCCGACCGACGCACGGGCTATGAACAGCGACGTGAAGTTCCACGCAAGTCCCGAGAGCGCAGTCGCGATGCTCCAGCAGGCCACGCCGAACGCGATCAGGCGCGGCCGGGACATTCGGTCGCCGAGGGCGCCGAAGACCGGTGCGATCACCGCGAACACGATCAAGAAGCCCGACATCAGCGAGCCCGCCTGCGTGTCCGTCAGGGCAAGCTCGGAATGCTTCAGGCTCTCGACCAGCGCCGAGACGAGGTACCGGTCGAGGTAATTGAAGAGATTGATGAAAGCGAGAATGCCGAGGGCCACGGCCGTGGAATTAATCCACGCCTTGGGAGCGCCAATTGCGGCGGTGTGTACGGGATTCGCCATGGGTGGCGCCATAGTAGCAACGCACGTCGCGAAAAGGCTTCAAATCGTCCCGCGCGCCGATTTCCGGGCATATCGACCCAAAGGTGTCGCAAGCAGGCGACGAGCGCGCAAGTTCTCGGATTAATTCACAGATCTTCACGCAAACCGCGGTGCTCATGTGGTTAGAATTGGCCGCCACGCCTCGGTTCGAGTAGAGGTTTCCCGTGATCATGACGCTGTCCGCCGCCGTACTTGTTGCTGATTCGACCCGGACCAGGCCCTGCCGTGTCGAGCCGCGCCCCGTGGGTTGGCTGCGCCGGCTGACGTTGCTTTTCTGTACGCCCATCCTGGCGGCGCTCGCGGCCTGCAACGGCAGCGCGGTAGTCACGCTCACCGCGACCCCGTCGACGGACACCTATCTCGCCTATCGAGTCGGCCTGGTCTCCATCCAGCTGCAGACCTCGAGCGGCCGAACCGCCGGCTCGGTGCTGCCCAAGGGCACCACGGTGGATCTTGCGCGCCTCACCAATTTGAGCGAGGTCGTGGGCGATGCTGCGCTTGCCCAGGGCAATTACAGCGAGGCGTTGGTTACGCTCGATTACAGCTCGGCGCAGATCATCTACGACAACGGCACGGTGGATGGGCTCGCGCTCACGCCCGTGAATGCGAGCGGACAGGCCCTGGGTCAAGTCACGCTGCTCTTATACCTCGACCCGAGCGAGCAACTCGGCGTCGTCCACGGCAGCTCGGCGCGGCTGAGCCTCGCTTTCAACCTCGGGGCGTCGAACGTCGTCAACGCCGCAGACAAGACCGTGACGGTCATGCCGCTGATGGTCGCCAGCACGCAGCCCCTCGATAACAAGGTGGTGCGCATCCGCGGCCCATTCGGCAGCATCAACAGCTCCAGCACCGGCTTTACGACGGGCGGCATCGTGCCGTTCGATTTCGGCAATTCGGGCGCCGGCTCGCTCGGCGTCGGGGTGCAATCGGTGACGACCTTCGAGATCAACGGCACGCCGTCGACGGGCACCGCCGGCATCACGCAGATGGCCGCCTTGAAGCCGGGCGTGATGGTCGAGGCTTACGGGACGCTGACCACCTCGAGCACTTCGTCCTCATCGCTCTTGGATACCACCACGCCCGCCTCCACCACCGAGGTGTCGACTTGCTCCGACGGCACGTCGCCGGTGACGGGGGCGACCGGCGCGCTCGTCTGCGCCGACGGCTCGACGCTCACCACCACCGCCGAAGGCGCCGACACCACGGGGACGGGGCTCGCGACGACCGTCAATTTCTCAGCGAGCGAAGTCCTGGCCGGAAGCAGCGTGCAGGGCGGCGGTTTCGATCGGGTGTCGGGCATCGTCACCGGCCGCAGCGGCAACACCTTCACCATCGACCAGGGCACATTGCTCACCAACGAGGGCACCAACTCGCTCGTGGCCGGGACGGCGACGATCAATATCGGCGCCAATACCCAGGTGACGCAATTCGGCGCCGCCAGCGCCGAGGCCAACGGCACGCAAGACATCTCGGTCGGATCGCTGGTCTATGCGTTCGGCACGGCGAGCGCGATCAGCTCGAGCAGCGTGACGCTCGACGCGAGCGCCGGGCGCGCTCGGCTCGGCCAGACGACGGCGTCGGGCCTCGTCACCGCGCAGGGCACCACCAACACCCTGACTCTGAATCTTGCGACCCTGGGCGGCCGTTCCGCGGCATCGTTCGATTTCACGGGCACCGGCACCTCGGCAAGCGTGGACGCGAGCGCGTCGGTGTATCAGGTGACGACCGCCAATTTGACGTTGACCAATGCGACCGTCGGCTCGCCGGTCGAGGTGACCGGAACCGTGGCGCCGTTCGGCGCCGGCTCCGGGTCGGCGGGGGACCTGATCGGCACCGCGCTCCTCGATTACACGACCATCGATGCCGAGCTGGTGGTGGATTACGGTGCGGGCACGCCGGCTCCGTTCGCCTCCTACAGCACGACGGAAATCGTCCTCGATGCCCAAAACAGCGCACTCGGCGTGAGGCATGAGATCCAGGTCGGTGCGCAGACCGTCAACATCGTCGGTATCCAATCCAATCCGATCATCGTGCCGAATGCCTCGGCCACGAACACGATATTCACGATCGGGCACGCGGTCAGCGGCACGTTCGAGAATTTCGACACCTACAGCGCGTTCGTCACCCAATTGCAGCTGGAATTGAACGGGGAGGTGCTGGCCACCGGCGTCACCGCGGTGGGCCAATACACGACCACGACTTATACCTTCAGCGCATCGAGCCTCACGCTCTTCCTGGACAATTAAGAACGCGGCAGGTTCGTTTGCCCGCGGCGGCACCGAGCTACACTGCGGCAGATGACCATCGATCCGGTTGGCTGCGAAGGCCTCGCAGCGTAGGGCGCCGCCTTGTTTAAAATTGGAATCACTCGCCGCGAATTCATCAGCCGGACGGCCGCCGCGCTCGCCGTGCCGTTCGCGTCCTCATCCGTCCGCTCTGCGGTCGCTCCCGCGAGCCTGTACGGCTATGTAGGAACGTACACCCCGAACGGCGGGGGGATCTACTTGTTCCGCATCGATCGCTCCTCCGGCGCGCTCACGCAGATCCAAGTGGTCGACGACACCCGCAATCCCTCGTGGATTGCCGTGAATCCGGCGCAGACGCGCCTTTATGCCATCAGCGAGATCGATAATTATCAGGGAACCCACAGCGGCGCCGTCGTCACTTACGCCATCGATGCCGACACCTTCGAGCTTCGCCGGTTGGGCGCCGTCGCCTCGGGAGGCCCCGGTCCGGCCTATGTCAGCGTGCATCCGAGCGGTAAATATGTGTTCGTCGCCAACTATGGCGGCGGAAGCGTCGCCGTTTTCCCGGTCGCCGAGGATGGAACCCTCGGCACGGCCTCCGACGTGCGTCCAAGCGTCGGACCCCGCCATCACCCGCATGCCATCGACGACCCGCCCGGACAATTCGCCGTCAGCGATCACGAGGGTCCGCACGTGCACATGGTCGCCTCCGACCCGTCGGGGCAGTTCGTCATCGCCAACGACGCCGGGCTGGACCTGACCCTCGTCTGGCGGCTCGACATGCAGGCCGGGCGGCTGCTGCCCTCGGATACGCCGGTCGTCGAGGCGCCGTCGGGCTCCGCGCCGCGGCACTTCGTGTTTCATCCGAGCGGCAAGTATTTCTACAATCTCTACGAGCACGACTGCAAGGTGGCGGTCTACGACTACGATGCATCGCGGGGCGCGATGCGTCTGAAGCAAAGCGTATCGACGTTGCCGCCGAAATTCGCCGGCAGCAACCTCGCGGCCGAGATCCTGGTCTCGCCCGACGGCCGGTTCCTGTACGTCAGCAATCGGCTGCACAGCACGCTTGCCGTTTTCGCGATCGCTGCGGACGGGCAGCTGAAAATGACCTCCGAGACTTGGGTGCATGCGGACTACCCGCGAAGCGCCGCCATCGATCCGAGCGGTGAGATCATTTTCTCGTGCAACCAGAAGGGCGACTCGATCACCTCCTTTCGCGTCAACCCCGCGAGCGGCGCGCTCGCGTTCACCGGCCGTTTCGAACCCGTGGGCAGCCCCGCGGTCATGGTAATGCTCAAACCGCGCTGAATCCGCTCCCGGTGCCCCGACGCCGTTGCGTACGTCGGAACGCTGGATCTGCCTCTGTACCGGGCTATACTGGCCTTCGGTGCGGTCGCGCGGCTCAAGGCAAATACTATGGAACTTGCGATGATCGGTCTCGGGCGAATGGGCGCCAACATGGCGCAGCGGCTGCTGCGCGGCGGTCATCGGGTGGTCGGATTCGATCCGGCTGAGGCGGCGCGCAAAGGTATCGAGGAGAAGGGCGGTCAGTCCGCGGCCTCGCTCGAGGCGCTGATCGGCAAGCTGAAAGCGCCGCGAGTGGTATGGTTGATGGTGCCGGCGGGCGCCATCACCGACTCGACCATCGAGTCGTTGACGCCGCTCCTGTCGGCCGGCGATACCGTCATCGACGGCGGCAACTCGAACTATCGCGACACGCAGCGGCGCGCAAAAGCCCTCGCCGGCCGTCAAATCAATTACGTGGATTCGGGCACGAGCGGCGGCGTGTGGGGGCTCGCCGAAGGCTACAGCTTGATGATCGGCGGCGACAAGGCGGTGGTCGAGAAGCTTCGCCCGATATTCGAGACTTTGGCTCCGGCAGCGGATAAAGGCTGGGGCCACGTCGGTCCCGTGGGGTCGGGCCACTATACCAAGATGATCCACAACGGCATCGAATACGGCATGATGCAGGCCTACGCCGAAGGCCTGTCCATCCTGCAGCACAAGACGGAATTCAAGCTCGACCTGCACCAGGTCGCCGAGATCTGGCGCTACGGCAGCGTGGTGCGCTCCTGGCTGTTGGATCTGACGGCGAACGCGCTCGAGAAGAATCCGACTCTGAAAGGCATCGCCCCCTACGTATCCGATTCGGGCGAGGGGCGCTGGACCGCCGCGGAAGCGATCGAGCTCGGCGTTCCCGCGTTCGTGATTACCTCATCGTTGTTCAGCCGCTTCGGCTCGCAGGACTCGGACTCGTTCTCGGACAAGCTGCTTGCCGCCATGCGCAATCAGTTCGGCGGCCACGCAATAAAGTCGGAATAGCCTCTGCGGACCGGGGGGGGCGCGGCGGCCCGCGTCGCCGGCGCCATGCCGGCGCAGTCGAGCGCGGGAAGTTGCGGGCGTGCCCGGGGGTAAGCGCCATCCTAGTTTCGAGGCACGACGGGTACGAGATCCGCGTGCCATACCCATCCGACCCGCCCCGGCAAGGTGCGTACCAGAAAGAAGCCCTCGTGCTCCCCGGTGATCCTTACCGCCTCGGCTTCCTTGAGAGTGAACAGCGCATCGCCCATCGGGGCCGGCGACACGCGCACGGGCGCGGCGCCCGCGATGACGATGGCCTCGTGCAATCTGGGCCAGAGCGTGACCCCGTTTCCCACGGGCACACCGATCGCCGCGATGCCGAGGATGAGGGCGGCGCGATGCGCCCATCGATGCGGCGCCCGCAGCCGCCCCGAGATCAGAGCTGCCGCGACCAGCGCCAACCCCATCACCCCGATCCACGAGGCAACCGTCGGGCTGGCGGTGCCGAAAGCGCGCTCCAGCCGGCTGCTGGCTTCGATCGGCACGCCCACCGAGCGGCGGACGAGCTCGAGGTTCGCTTCGATATCGGGATCATCGGGCGCGAGCAAGCGCGCGCGCTCGTAGTTGACGACCGCCATGCCCGGTTTTCCTTCGCGCGCATAGGCGTTGCCCAGATTGTAGAGGGCCGCGGCGGAGTAACGCGTTTGCGCGGACGCTGCGCCGGCGTGTGTGCCTGCGAGGCACCCGAGAAGCGTCAGAGCCCACGCAACCCGTTGCATGCGCCTCTTCATGGGGCCCGTTCCAGCGTTCCGCGGTGCACGATGTGCGTCCAGCGCGACAAGTCCGTGCCGGTGAGCCCTTGACCGGCATACTCGGCTTCATCCGCCAAGGCGAATAGCCGGCGGATCTCCTCTCCGTCCTCGTCCCGATCGAGCCGGGCATCCAATTCCTCGGTGGTGACCTGCTCCGGTGTCATCTGCCAGCGAACCGCCAACGTTTCTTGGAGGGTGCGCCGCGCCAACGCGAAGAATCGCGCGTTATCGCCGGCGCGAGCTGCGTCTTCCATCTGAGCGAGCGTGCGTCGGGCCGCCTGTGACCGACGGCGGTCGCGCAGCGGGGCGCGAAAGCTCTCATCCCCGCGACCGCGGAGCCGAAACCAGGTGAGCATCAACGTCAGCAGCGTGGGGAGGGCCAGAAACCGCGGCTGCAAATAAAGCGGCATCAACGAACGCGCGAAGGCCCCGGGCGCCGCGCGGTCGGGGTGCAATGCCGCCAGCGAAATCCCGGCCACCCCGATGCCGGAGGCGGTCTTGGGAGCCGTCGGCGCAGTGTCCGCGGCCGACGGGGATATCGTGACGCTGAGAGGAGCAGTACGGACCGTTTCATAACGGCGCGCCGCCGGGTCGAAATAGGCGAACGTCACGGCGGGCAGCCATTGCGCGCCGGGTATCGAGGCCACCACGGGCTGCTCGAAAATTTTCTCTCCCTTCAATCCGATGGCATCGCTCGGTTTGAACGAGGAGGTGGGCGGGTAGGTTTTCCAGTGCTCGACATGCTCCAGCATCGTGCTGTCGACACGGTCGAAATTGCCCTCCCCCGTGACGTGCATCCGCAGCGTGAGCGGGTCGCCCGCCGCGGCGGCCGCCGATGAGATATCGCTCGAGATCTTGAACGTGCCGACCGCACCGCTGAATTCCGGCGGCTGATCCTCCGTCGGCAACGCGCTCACGGCCAAGTCGAGCGGCGGGCTCCGGGCCTTGATGTCCTTCTTGACCGTCGCGCCGAACCTGCGTTGCATGAATGGGTCGCCCAGCTGATCCTCGAGCTGCGCTTCACGCTTGGGCCGAGTGCTCAATCGAACCGTCAGCGGCACCTCGACAGTGAGCGAAAAGTTGCCCGGTTTGACCGGCGCCAACACCGTGTGCCAGGTCAGCAGGACGAACGGCATCCCGTCGATGAAGGTCTCCTGGCGGTCGGGAGGCCGCGAAAGATTGTTGAGCGTGAAATCGTTGCCGGTGAGCGCCGGCAGCCCATTGAGCGAGGAAACGGCCCCGGGCCGCACGCCGAGCTCGATCGCGATGGGGACGCTCTCGCCGACATACACCTCTCGTCTATCGGCGCTGAGCTTGACGAATGCGGAACCGTCCTCGGTCATGTGAATGCCGCCGCCGCCGACCCCCGTTCCGGCGGAGATGCCGGGAGTCGCGACCGATGGACCGCCGCCGACGTTCGCCGGATTCACGCGCAACATCAGGGGCTGCGACTTGGCCGCGATTTGTGGAATGATGAACGTGCCGGCAACTTGCGGCGTCACCCGTACCACCGTGGTCGTCGTTGCGAGCGTCGCGCCATGGATGATCTCGACCCCTTGCAGTTGTTCGACGACGCGAAACTCCAGTCCCGGGACCACCGGCAGCGCCGGCGGCTGAACGTCGCTGCCCGAACTCTTGATCCTCAGCTGCGCCGACTCGCCGATGCTGATTTGGGCCGGTGCGATGCTCTCCTCGACCACCGGCGCGGCGGCCGGGGCGGATGCCGCGAGGAGGCACGCGACGATCCCGGCGATCAGCCCGGCGCGAAGCACATGGAGCGTGCTCATGTCACCAGTTCTTGTACGGCTTTTCCGGCGCATCATCTGCGCTCCGGTTGAGCGGGACTGCGAGAGGATGCTTTTCGTCGCCTTTTTCGGAATCGAGGAGCTCGCGTGCTTCCTCACGGCTCATCTGGCCGGGCGGATGCTCGCTGTCGCCGGAACGCGCATCGTCATCGGCCTTCGAACTCGAACCGCCGCTGGGCTGTCGATTGCGCTGGGGTTCGCCGGGCGGCGGAGCGGGCGGCGGCTCCGCCGGCGGCCTGTTGGCGGCGCTTGCAGGCGGCGGAGTGGCGTTGCCGCCTGGGGGTGGCGGAGGGCCGTTGCCGCCCGGTGGCGGACTGCCCTTCGGGGGGTTACCGTGCGGCGGCGGGTTCCCGTTCGGGGGGCTGCCCTGCGGCGGCGGGGGTGAACCGCCGCCCTTGCCCGACCCCTGGTTCGGCGGGGGCGGCGGCCGGCGGAGGGCGTCGATCTTGCGCTTCACCAGGTCGCGGTTGTACTTGCTGTCAGCATCGTCGGGGCGCAGCTGCAGCGCCGTGTCGTAGGCTTTCACGGCCTCCGTCCATTTTTCGACGGTATCGCGAGGATCGCTCTTTTCGGTCAACTGTCCGGTGCGGTACAGCGCATTGCCGAGGTTGTAGTAGGCGTCCTCTTGAATCGCCAAGCGCTGCGCGTCGCTCGACGGTGCGCGGCCGATCGATTGCTCGAAGGCTTGCGCGGCCTGCTGAAATCGGCCGGATCGATAGGCGGTCGCGCCTTTCTGTTCATCGACGGTGGGATTGGTGGCCGGGCTCGCGGCGCGCGCCGCACCCGCCGGCAACATCGCCATCACCAGCAGGCTCGCTGCGGCCGCGCCGATCGCCGCGCCTCGCGCGCGGCGCCGGCGCCGGGTTCCGACCAGAAGACTGGCCAACAGGAACCCGACCGAGGCCGCCAAGGGCCACTGATAGCGATCGATGTAAATCTTCCTCTGCCGGAATGCGAGATCGTGCTTTGCCACGGAGCCGAACACCGCCTTGAACACGGTTTGTAGTCCTTCGCCCTGTGCGCCGAGCGGTGCATAGATTCCGCCGGTCGCCGTGGCGATGGCCTTCAACGCTGCCTCGTCCAAGCGGGATTTTACCAAGGCGCCGGTATCGTCCTTGACGAATCCGCCTCCCTGGTCCCGCGGTACCGGGATGAGCTCGCCGGCGGCGGTTCCCACTCCCACGGTATAAATCTTGAGTCCCCCTTCGAGCGCGGCCGTGCGCGCGGTGGCGAGAGCATCCCCTTCCAGGTCCTCCCCGTCGGTGACCAGGATCAATACTTTATCGCTGCCCGGACGGCGGCGGAGCGCGGCTTGGCCCTCACGGATAGCCGATGAAATATTGGTGCCGCCGCGCGGGATGGTGTTGGTGTCGATCACGCTCAATGATTCGTGAAACGCGCCGTAGTCGAGGGTGATCGGGCATACCAGGAAGGCACGCCCCGCGAATGCGACTATGCCCACCGCATCGCCGTCCAGTTGATCGATAAAGTCGTCGATGGCGAGTTTTGCCCTGGTCAACCGATCCGGCTTCACATCGGGCGTCAACATGCTGCGCGAGGTGTCGATGGCGAAAACGATGTCGTATCCGCGCCGCGTAATCTGCTCCCAACGATATCCCACCAAGGGTCCCGACAGCGCCAAGAACAGGCATGCCACGGCGGCCAAATACAACGCGCGGCGCGCGCGGCGGCCCGCAACCGATATCGATCTCGTCAATTGATCGCGCAGGTGCGCCGAGACGAATTTTTCGAGTTCGGCCTTTTGGCGAGCGTCGTAGAGGTACCACATGCCGATCAGCAGAAGGCATCCGAGCAGCCCCGCCGGCAGC
The DNA here is from genome assembly GCA_050012315.1 of Steroidobacteraceae bacterium. GTDB lineage: Bacteria > Pseudomonadota > Gammaproteobacteria > Steroidobacterales > Steroidobacteraceae > Bog-1198. The sequence continues at coordinate 204,581 of JBEKHK010000002.1, forward strand.
CACCATGGATCGGTGAATCTCACGGCAATCTCCGCCATCGAGTGTGCTGCAGGATCGATCCCAGGCCGAGGACGGCCAAGGCCGGGATCAGGACCCACGGATAGAGCTCCTCGATGTGCTCGAACCGTTGCACCGTCTGGGCGGTTTTCTCGAACCGATTGATCTCATCGTAGATCTTGCGCAACGAATCGGTGTCGGTCGCCCGGTAGAACTTGCCGCCGGTCTCATTCGCGATCGCCTGCAGCGTCTTTTCGTCCACGTCGACGTCGGCCATGACCACGTGCATGCGCCCGGCTTCATCCTTGACCGGAATCGGCGCCTTGCCGCGCGCGCCGACGCCGATGGTATATATCCTCACGCCCATCGATTTGGCCGCTTCCGCCGCCGCCAGCGGGCTGATTTTGCCGGTGTTGTTCACGCCGTCCGTGAGCAGGATGACCACTTTCGATTTCGCCGGCGTCGCCCGCAGGCGATTGACGCACGCGGCAATGGCCGACCCGATAGCCGTGCCGTCGTCGACCGAGGTGACGCTCATGCGGCCCAGGTTTTGCTGCAGCCAGTCGTGATCGAGCGTGAGCGGACTGATCAAAAAGGGAACCCCGGCGAAGGCGATGAGCCCGATGCGGTCGTTGGGCCGCTCCTCGATGAATTTCGAGACCACGGATTTGACCACTTCGATGCGATTGATGCGTTGATGCTCGATCGCGAAGTCCAGTGCCTGCATCGAGCCGGAAATGTCGAGGCCCAGAACGATGTCTATGCCGTTCAGGGTCACTTCGGTGCGGCTATGCAGCCGTTGCGGGCGGGCTAGGCCGGCGATCATGAGGATGCCGGCCACGATCGCCAGCACCCACACCCAGCGCCCCGGACGACTGCGGCTGGTGCGGGCGACTTCACGCGCCAGCCCGATATTGGAATACTCGATGGCGGCGACGGGGCCGGGCCGGCCGCGCCACACCATCACCAGCGGCAGCAACGCGAGCAACCAGAACCATTGAGGCTGAAGAAAGTGGATCATCGAATCTTTGATACTCTTCGTTCCGCACCACGCTCGGGAGAACGTCGGCTTTGAGATATGCCTTCGCACTGATTTTTTGTCCAGTCGTCGCCATCGCGGGAGTCGCCTACGACTTCAGCGTCCAGGCGGTCGATCAATCGGCCATGGCGGCGGTCTCTCCGGGGGCGCCTGCGCCCGCACCGATCGTCACGCGCTATTTCGTCGAAAGCGGCAAGGTTCGCATAGGTGCGGCCGGCGCGAAGACGGTGTACTTGCTCGAGGATCGGACGGTGTATGCCATCGACAACACATCGCGATCCGTTCGCGTTCTGAAGAACGCGACGTTGAGCCAAGTCACCGCGCACTATGCCGATGCCGTAAGACAGCTCCAAGAAGCGGCCGCGAACGCGCCCCCCGAAGAGCGCGCGGAGGCCGAGCGCAAGGCCGCCGATTTGAAGGCTGCCAGCGATCGATTACTACAGCCCGTACCGCGAGAATACAGCATGACCACGCGCTTCGAGTCGGTCGACGGCCACGCGTGCAGAATCTGGGAGGAGCGCGAACGGGACGAGAAGCGGCTGGAGCTGTGCGTTGCGCAGACGGCCGCATTGCCCGGCGGCGCCGACATATTGAGCGGAATGAAGACCTTGAGCGAATTTCGGCACGGCTCCAAATGGGCGCTCGGCGCGGACTTCGGCCTCTCGGACTGGTGGCCGGATGTGGAGCACCTGGGTGGTGTGCCCGTGTTGATACGCGAATTCAAATACGACAGCCTCATCAGCGAAATCACGCTTACCTCGATACGGCCGGGCATTCAAAGGGCATCCTCTTGGAATCTGCCCGAAGGCTACCCGCTCGAAGAAAACACCGATTATGCCGCATGGTAGCGATGAGCCGCGGCAGGGGGCGCGTCAAGGAGTGTGAAGGGAGCGCCGCGCCCGGACGGGATCAACCCGCCGGAACCTCGGCTTTATGCGAGCTCACCGCGTCCCCATCGTCCGGCTTGAGCTCGCTGAACACGATGGTCGAGACGATGGTCCATGCTCCGAGCATGCGCAGGGCGAGGTGAATTCCGTGGATCATCTCCGAGGCGGTGGCGCGGGTGTGGTCGGGAATGAACAGCGCGGCCGTCAGCGATGCCGCGGCGACGCCGAAGCTCACCGCCATTTGCTGCACGGTGCTGGCGATGGTACTGGCGCCGCTCGCCTGTTCGCCGCTCACGTCCGCGAATGCCAGCGTGTTCATGCTCGTGTACTGCGTCGAGGTGAAGAATCCAAAGCCGAACGCGAGCGCCGCGATCAGCCATCCCGGAGTGCCCACGTCGATGAGCGAGAACAGCATCAGCATCACCCCGAGCATCACCGTGTTCGCGATCAGCACCTGCCGGTAGCCGAATTTTCTCAGAATGACGGGAAGCGTGAATTTGAAGCTGATCGCGGCGAGCGCCTGCGGCATGATCATCAGTCCGGACTGGATCGGGGTGTAGCCTAAACCCACCTGATAGAGAAGCGGCAGCAGGAACGGCAGGCCGCCGATCCCCAGCCGGGTGAGCAGGTTCCCAGAGACGGCCACCCGAAAACTCCTGATGCGGGTCAGGCTGAGGCGCAACAGCGGGTGGCGCGTGCGCACCGAATGCAGGCCGTAGGCCGCGAGCAGCGCCGCCGAGATCGCCAAGAAACCCGCAACCTCGCGGCCGCTCAGCGTGTGCTCGCCGAATACCTCGAGCACATAGGACAGCAGTGAAACGCCGGATGCGAACAGCGCCAATCCGATGAAGTCCAAGGGATAGTTCTTGGCGGCGGCGTAATTCGGCAAGTGCTTGCGCACCAGGACCAAGCCAAGCAGGCCGATCGGGATGTTGACGAAGAAAATCACGCTCCAGTGGAAATACGCGATGATCAGTCCGCCCAGCAGCGGTCCGAGCATCGGACCGACGAGACCCGGAATGGCGACGAAGCTCATGGCGCGTATCAATTCGGATTTCGCGAACGTGCGCACCAGGGTGAGCCGGCCGACGGGCAGCATCATGGCGCCGCCGCAGCCCTGCAGGATCCGGCATGCCACCAGCACGTGGATGTCGGTCGACAGCCCGCATAGGAAGGAGCCGAGCGTGAATATCCCGATGGCGGACGCAAAGACGCGCCGCGTGCCGAAGCGGTTGGCCACCCAGCCTGAGATGGGTATGAACACCGCGAGGCTCAGCGTGTAGCTCGCGAGCACGGCCTTCATGTCGAGCGGGGGAACCTTGAGGGCGTGCGCGATGACCGGAACGGCCGTGTTCAGGATGGTGGTGTCGAGCGATTCCATGAAGAAGCCGACCGCCACGAGCCACGGCAGGAGCCGCTTGGCCGCTTCGGTCAACTCGACGTTGCGGGCCGGTTGAGCGGGGGCGGCCATCAACGCGAGCCGCTCGAGCCGCAGCGCGCCAGGGCACCTGCGCGCGGTCTAATGCGCCAGCGAAGCGTCGACGATGGCCTGCGCATCGTTCAGGATCTTGGCCAAATGCCCGGCATCGCGGAAGCTCTCTGCGTAAATCTTGTAGATATCCTCGGTGCCCGACGGTCGAGCGGCGAACCAGCCGCTCTTCGAGCGCACCTTGACGCCGCCGATCGGCGCATCGTTTCCGGGCGCGCGCGTCAGCACCTCCTCGATGCGCTCGCCGGCGAGTTCCGTGATTCGCACTTGCGATCGATCCAGCTTGGAGAGCTTTTTCTTCTGCTCGGGTGTGGCGGCGGCTTCGACGCGATCGGCGAAGGGCTCGCCCAACTCACGCGCCAAGGTGCGGTACGCCTCGCCGGGATCGCGTGCATTTCGCGCGGTGATCTCCGCAGCGAGCAAGCAGGGCGCGATGCCATCTTTGTCCGTGCTCCAGGCTCCGCCGTCGAGCCTCAAGAAGGAGGCGCCCGCGCTTTCCTCGCCGCCGAATCCGAGATCGCCCGACTCGAGGCCGGCGACGAACCACTTGAATCCCACCGGCACTTCGTACAGAGAGCGCCCAAGGCGCGCGGTCACGCGGTCGATCAAGGCGCTGCTCACGATGGTCTTGCCGACGCGGGCGCCGCCGCTCCATTGCGGGCGGTGGCGGAACAGGTAGTCGATGGCCACCGACAGATAATTGTTGGGGGGCATCAGGCCGCCGCTCGAGGTGACGATGCCGTGGCGGTCGTGATCCGTATCGCATGCGAAGGCGATGTCGTACTTGTCCTTGAGACCGATGAGCCGCCGCATCGCATACGGCGACGAAGGGTCCATGCGGATTTTTCCGTCCCAGTCGAGGGACATGAAGCCGAATGCCGGATCGACCACATCGTTGACCACGTGAAGATCGATCCCGTAACGTTCCGCGATGCGAGCCCAGTAGTGCACACCCGCGCCGCCCAGCGGATCGACGCCCATGCGAATGCGCGAGCCGCGGATCAGGCCGAGGTCGACCACGCTCGCGAGATCGTCCACATAGCTCGTCAGGTAGTCGTGCGAGTGCACGGTGGCCGCGCGCCGTGCGCGGGCAAAGCCCATTCGTGCCACGCCCTTCAATCCGGATTCGATCAAAAGGTTGGCCTTGGCCTCGATCCACGCGGTCACTTCGGTGTCCGCCGGACCGCCGTTGGGAGGGTTGTACTTGAATCCGCCGCTGTCGGGCGGGTTGTGGGAGGGCGTGATCACGATGCCGTCCGCAAGACCCGCCGTGCGCCTCCGGTTGTAAGTCAGGATGGCGTGCGATATCGCCGGTGTCGGCGTGTATTCGTCGTCCGCCGCCGTCATGACCTCCACGCCGTTCGCCGCGAGAACCTCGATCGCGCTGGCAAATGCGGGCGCCGAGAGAGCATGCGTGTCGAAGCCGAGAAACAGCGGCCCGTCGATGCCTTTATGCTTGCGGTAATCGCAGATCGCCTGAGTGACCGACAGCACGTGAGCCTCGTTGAAACTCGACTCGAAGGAGCTGCCCCGATGTCCGGACGTGCCGAAGGCGACGCGCTGAGCGGCGACCCCCGGGTCCGGCTCGAGACTGTAGTAGGCGGTGACGAGCCTCGGCACGTTCGTCAGACGCGCCGCCGGCGCCGGTTGACCTGCCAGAGGATCGATACTTCCGCTCACGATGCCGCGGCCAGCGTCTTGCCCTTGTCGAGGAGGCTCTGCATGAGCTCTTTCCAGGATTTGACGAACGATTGCGCGCCTTCCGTTTGGAGCTGCCTCGCGAGCGCCTCAACGTCGATTCCCGCTTCCGCGAAGCGCGCCAATACCTTCTCCGCATCGCCGCCGTCCGGCGGCAGGGCCGCGCCGACTTTGCCTTCTTTTGCATACGCGAGCAGGGTCTTCTCGGGCATGGTGTCGATGGTCTCGGGCGCGGCCAGTGCCTCGACGTACAGCGTCTGCGGCGCCTTCGGGTCCTTCACGCCGGTGCTGGCCCACAACATGCGCTGCTTCCGTGCGCCGGCGGCGGCGAGATCGCGCCAGCGCTTGCTCTCGAGCAAGTCGCAGTGCGCGCGGTAGGTGCGTCCCACGACGGCAATTCCCAGCCGATTGGTCAGATCCGCGGGCACCTTGCCGGCGACCGCCCGATCCCAGCGGCTGACGAAGAGCGAGGCGACCGAGCTCACCCGCGGGTCGAGCTTGGCCGCGATGCGCCGCTCCAATCCGCGCATATACGCCTCCGCAACGGCGAGGTATTGCTCGCGCGAGAACAGCAGCGTGACGTTGACCGGCACGCCGGCGAAGATGGCTTCCTCGATGGCCGGCACACCCTCGGGGGTGCCCGGAATCTTGACGTACAGATTGGGCCGGCCGGCGAGCGCGTGAATGCGCTTCGCCGCCTCGATGGTGGCCTTGGTGTCGTTGGCCAGCAGCGGCGATACCTCCATCGATACCCAGCCGTCGATTCCGCCGGTGCGGTCGAACTCCGGCCGGAACAGATCCGCGGCGCGGCGCAGATCCTCGAGCGCCAATTCCAAGAACAGGACTTCGCCCGACAAGCCGCTGCGCGCCTTCTGCTGGATGCTCTGATCGTAGAGGGAGGAACCGCCGATCGCTTCATCGAAAATGGTCGGGTTCGAGGTGAGCCCGGTCACCGACAGCTCGTCGATGTAGCGCTTGAGGGTGCCGTCGTCGAGGATTCCTCGCGTGATGTTGTCGAGCCACAGGCTCTGTCCGAGTTTGTGCAGATCTTGTGTCGCGGTCATGGTGGCACCTTGAAGTCGGATGAATGAAGGGTGGTGAGATCGCCGATGCGCTCGATCACCCGATCGGGCGGCGGCATTACCGAGTTGGACCCGGCGGCCAGGGCGTAGTGCCCCTGACGAACGAACACGGTGGTCAGTTTATCCTGCATGACGAGCTTCATCGCGGCGAGCAGATGGGGTTTGTCGTCCACCACCACGTAATGCGAGGCCGGATAGCGCTTTTGTACGTGATCCATCACCTTTTCCTTGTGCAGGTATATGAGCACCGCGCCGTACACGGCATCCCAGATGCCCGCATGCTGGATCTTCCTCGGCTGGAATACCACGTCGCCGTCCGACAATACCACCGGCCGTCCCATTGCGCGAAGGTGCGCAATGGCATCCAGCGCCCCTGGAAAGAGCAGCTTCGGGAAGGGAAACTCGAGCAGGAATTGCGACATCTCCAGAAGCCTGGGATCGTCGTCGAGACCCGCGCGAAACGCCTGCAGGCTGCCAAGGTAATCCGCGACGCCGAGTCGCGTGCGCAGATCCTCGAAGATCTGCCAATAGCGCAAGCGCTGGTCATGGCCGAATAATCTCTCTAGCTGCGCGCCGAGCGCGGCCGCGAAACCGTCGTTGTCGAGGAGCGTGTTGTCCACGTCCAGCAGGAATACGATATTGCCCCCGGCGGCCGGCCGGTCTTCGGTCTTGCCGCCTGCGATCAGCACGGAGCGGAGGTCTCCGCCGTCGGGTTGTGCCAGGCCTCGTCGCCTGCGATGACCTTGTCCGCCTCGGGAGGGCCCCAGCTGCCCGGATCGTACTGCACGACCGGAAGCGGATTGTGCAGCACGGGGTCCACGACCCGCCACGCCGCCTCGACCGTGTCGTCCTGGGTAAACAGCGAAGTATCGCCGCGCACCGCGTCGCCCAGCAGACGTTCGTAGGGAGACTTGTCGCTCTGGGTGTGATGGCGGGCGATCAGCTCCACCGGCTCGCCGCGCATCTCCTCGCCGCTCTTCTTCACGAGCGCACCCGCGCCGATGACCACTTCGGGGCTGAGCCGCAGGCGGAAATAGTTATTGGGCATCGTGTTGCCCGCATCGAAGAGAGGGAGCGGCGGTTTCTTCAGCGTCACGACGACTTGGGTGGCGGTGATCGGCAGGCACTTGCCGGTGCGGACATAGAACGGCACGTCCGCCCACCGCCAGGTGTCGATGTGAAGCTTGAGCGCGACGAAGGTCTCCACCTGCGAGTCCGGCGCGACGCCCTTCTCGTCGCGGTAGCCCCGAAACTGGCCCCGCACCACCTCGCGCGGGTCGAGCGGTCGAATGGCACGGAACAGCCGCAGCTTCTCCGCCTTGCGCGCCGCGGCTTCGTGGCCGACGGGCGGATCCATGGCGAGGAGCGAGATCACCTGAAGCAGATGGTTCTGGACGACGTCGCGCACCGCACCCGTCTCCTCGTAGAAGGCGCCGCGGCCCTGGATGCCGAACGACTCCGCCATGGTGATCTGCACGTCCTTGACGTAGTGCCGATTCCAGATGGGCTCGAGCAGCGTATTGGCGAAGCGAAAATAGAGCAGGTTCTGCACCGCTTCCTTGCCGAGGTAGTGGTCGATGCGGAAGATCGAATTCTCGGCGAATACTTCGTGCAGAGTCTTGTCGAGCGCCTGCGCGGAGGCCAGATCCCGGCCGAAGGGCTTCTCCACGATGACACGCGCGTCGCGCGCGCAGCCGGATTTCGCGAGTCCCTGCACGACGCTCCCGAACATGCTCGGCGGAATCGCGAGGTAGTGGATCGGGCGCGCCGCCGGCCCGAGCGTCTTGCGCAATTTTTGAAATGTCTCGGGATCCGCATAGTCGCCGTCGACGTAGCGCAGCTGGGCGGACAGCTTCTCGAATTCCCCGGGGCAGAATTTGCCCGTGTGTTCGAGGCTCTCTCTTGCGCGCGCGCGCAGCTTCTCGAGGTTCCATCCGGCCCGCGCCATGCCGATGATGGGGATCTCGAGGCGGTCCCGGTTCACCAGCGAATTGAGCGCCGGAAACACCTGCTTGAAGGCCAGATCACCGGTGGCGCCGAAAAAGACGAAGGCGTCGGATTGCGGTGCGCTCATGGCCGGCCAAGCCTCCGGTCACGCCGCAATTGCTCGAGCTCTTCCAGTAGTTCGAGCGCGAGCGCCACGCCGGCCGCGTTGACGCCGAGATCGCGCTCGAGCCGCAGCGCGATCCGGGCGCGGCGCAGTTGCGCGCCGCTGAACCGCCACTCGGCGGCATCGATCTCGAGCACGCTGATGACGCCTTCCTCCACCCATTCGACGATTCGCCGCTGCTCCAGCGCGAACATGCGCTCGAGATCCTGCACGCTCAGCGCGGACCCTTCGTCGAGTATCTCACCGGTCAGATAGGCCTCATCGGACAAGGGCATGATGGCTACACTCCAAGGCTTGTGCGGGGATTGAACGGCAGTGCCTCCGCCAGGGCGCGGTATGCGGCCTTGCTCTTCTCGTCGGATGCCGGGGGCAACGCGATTTGCAGCACGACGTAAAGCTCGCCCGGGGGCGAAGCAGGTATGCCGCGGCCCCTGAGCCGCAATTTGGTTCCGGCATGCGAGCCCGCCGGGATTTTCAAGTCAACGGCGCCGCCGGGCGTCGGCGTCTTCACGGTGGCGCCAAGCGCCGCCTCCCAGGGTGCTACCGGCAGATCGAGGTACAGATCGCGTCCCTCCGCCCGATACAGCGGATGCGGCTGAAATTCGACCTCGATGTAGAGATCACCCGGCGTGGCCTTCTGGCCCGCGCCGTCCGGAGGGCGAGACCCCTGCCCGGCCAGGCGGATGGTCTGGCCGGGCAGAATGCCTTTCGGCACCTGCACGTTGAGCACGCGTTCGCGCATCGACAGCCGCCCGTCGGCGTCGATCTCGGGCACCCGCAAGGTGAAGCTGCGCGATCCCCCGGTGAGCGCCGCGTCCAAATCGAGCATCACCTTGGCGTGATGATCCTCACCCCGGCCGGTATCGAAGTGGCGCTCTCCGGCGTAGCGATTCGCGCCCGCCCGCGCCCGCCCGAACAGCGACTCGAAGAAATCGCTGTAATCCGCGCCCTCGGCGCCTTGGCCGGCGCCGGAGAATTCGAACCCCGAACCGAAGTCCGGCGGCGGGCGGAATTCCTCTCCCGGGCGAGGTCCCGATCCCAGGCGGTCGTAGGCGGCGCGTTTCTCCGGGCTGCGCAGCACCTCGTACGCTTCGCCGACTTCCTTGAATCGAGCCTCCGCGTTCGGCTCCTTGCTGACATCGGGATGGTATTTGCGTGCGAGCTTGCGATACGCCTGCTTGATCTGCGCCTCGGTGGCATCGCGCGCCACACCCATCACCTGGTAATAATCCTTGAATTCCACCTGACACTCCGTCGTTCGGCCGACAGAATACTATGCGTGGAGCCGCGACGGATTGAATAATCCCGTGTAGGCAACCTCCTACAGCTGATACGCGATCGTCAGCAGCAACCCTTCCGCCAAATCCCGCCACAATGCCGGCGGCCCGTTGTTGAACGCGTCCGCATCGGGAATGAGATCGTAAATCCAGGTGGCCAACCACTCGATGTCGCGCTTGTCGTAGAACACGACCGCCGCCTCATAGTTGAGCAGCAGGCTGCGCGAGTCCAAATTGGGCGACCCGCAGAGCGCGAGATTGCGGTCGAACACCACCGCCTTGGCGTGATTCATGTTGCGCAGCAGGTGGATCGACACGCCGGCGCTCGACAGTGCCCGCAATGCGCGGTTGCGCACGAAGTCGGCCAGGCGATGGTTCGATGTCGCCGGTATGCAAAGATCGATTTTCACGCCGCGGCGCGCCGCGAGCCGCATGGCGGTCTCGAGGCTCGCGTCCGGAACGAAGTAGGGCGTGACCACGAGCATGCGCTGCGTGGCATGAAAACAGGCATCGATCAGCAGGGCCCGCACCGTGTCTTCGGTCTGGTCCGGGCCGCTCGGCAGAAATTGAGTGCGGCCGGCCGCATCCTCTCCCGCCGCGAACACGGCCCGCGCGGCCGGCTTGCCGCCCGCCGCCGTCCAATCGTCCTCGAATTGATTGGCCGCCGATGCCGCCACGGAACCCTCGAGATCGAACGACAGATCGGCCCACGGGGGGGTGCCGGGTGCGCCGCAAAAATATTCCGCGGCCAGGTTGCGGCCGCCGCTCCAGAGAAGCTCGCCGTCGGCGATCACCCACTTGCGGTGATTGCGCAAATTACGGGGGCCCTGCGTTTTACGTGCGAGCAGCGGCGAGAATACCGCGATCTCGGCGCCGGCCGCTTTCATGCGCTTGAACCAGGATCGCGGCAGCCAGATGGCGCCGACGCCGTCGATCAGGAAGCGCACCCGCACGCCGCGCTCGACGCAGGCGATGAGGCGCGCCGTGACCTCCTCGCCGAACGCGTCACGGCCCAGTATGTAGGTGGAAATGTCGAGACGACGGTTCGCGCGGCTGATCACCTCGAACAGCGCGGTGCGCGCTTCCTCGCCGTTCTGATGCATGCGCACCCGTGCGGGGGCCGAGCCCGGCAGTCCGAAGCTCTCGATGAGATCCTCCGCCCAATGCATGGACGGGGACGGCGCCGTCAAGCACGGCACGAAACGGCGAGGCAATTTGCGGCGCCCGAACAGCAAGTACGTGGGCAGCACCACATAGGGCAGGGCGAGGAGCCCGAGCACCCACGCGATGGCGATGGCCGGCGGCCGCCGTTCGCGCTCCGCACGGGTCGTGAGCACGTACGTGAGCAGGCTCGCCACGATGACGAGCGAGTGTGCGGTGACGCGCGGGAACCAGGCGCTCACGCGAGTCGGCGCAGCACGCCTGGCAGCAGATCCGGCAGATCCTCCGCCAGCAGCCCCGGGCCGAAGTCCTGGGCGGCGGCGCCGTGCATCCACACCGCCGCAGCGGCCGCCGCAAATGCCTCCATCCCTTGGGTCATGAGCCCCAAGATCATGCCCCCCAGCACGTCGCCCGAGCCGCCGGTCGCGAGAGTCGGCGGCGCATTGGCGTTGACCACGGCCCGGCCGTCGGGCGCGGCGATCACCGTATCAGCCCCTTTCAGCACGATCAGCGCACCGCTCGCGCGCGCCGCGCGCCGCGCGCGCGTCAGCTTGTCTCCGGTGGCGTCGAACAAACGGGCGAACTCGCCTTCGTGCGGCGTGAGTACGCACGGTCCGCGAATGGCTTGGAACAAGGCCGTCCGATGTTGCGCGAACACCGTGATCGCGTCGGCGTCGAGCAGCACGGGGCGGCCGGTCGCGAGCATGGCGAGCGCGCGCTCGCGCGTCTCGTCGCCGATGCCCGCTCCGGGCCCGATCAAATGGGCGGTGAAGCGCCGGTCTTCCAACAAGCGGGAGAGATCCCCGGCGCCCGCGAGCGCCCTGACCATGATGCTGGTCAGGGCCGCGGCGTACACGTCGAGCCCGCGTTCCGGCACCGCGATGGTCGTCAGGCCGGCGCCCATGCGCGCGGCCGCCCGCGCCGCCATGCGCGCAGCGCCGGTCGTGGGATATCCACCGACCAGCAGCGCGTGTCCGCGGCTGTACTTGTTGCCTGAGACCTCGAGTTGCGGCAGCCGATGACGCCACATCACGGGGTCGTTCTCCCAGGTATCGATCGCGATGCGCTCGAGCACGCTCGGCGGTGTTCCGATGTCGGCGACCACCGTCATTCCGCAAAGATCCCGTCCCGGCAGCAGCAGATGTCCCGGCTTCTTGCGCGTGAACGTCACGGTGAGCCGTGCCTGGACGGCTCCGAGCGATTCACCGGTGTCCCCCATGACGCCGCTCGGCACGTCGACGGCAACCACCGGGATCAGCTTCGCGGCGGCGGTCTCCAGGACGCGCGCGACGCTCGCCTCGAGAGGGCGGCTGAGTCCTGCGCCGAAAAGCGCATCCACGATCAGCTCGGCGCCGCCGAGAATACCCACATCGAACGGCTCGACCGATCCCATCCAGCGCGCCGCGTGGTGAGCGGCCTCGCCGCGCAGATGCGCGGCAGCCCCCAGCAGCGCAACGCGTACCGGCCAGCCGGCGGCCGCGAGGGCGACCGCGACGACGAAGCCGTCGCCGCCATTGTTGCCCGGACCGCAGAGGACCGCGACCGGTCTCGCCGACCAGCGCTTCATCACTTCCCGGGCCACCGCAGTGCCGGCGTTCAGCATGAGATCTTTGCCTGAGATGCCTGCGGCCTCGGTGAGGCGATCGGCCTCCTGCATCTGGGCGACGCGTAATAGAGCCGAACTATCGGATGCACCGGTCAAGCGTCGGCGCTCACGCGGACCACGAGCTTGCCGAAGTTACGGCCCGCCAATAGACCGAGAAATGCGCTCGGCGCATTCTCGAGCCCCTCGACCACGTCTTCGCGGTACTTGATCTTGCCCTCGCGCAGCCACCGGCTCACCGAGTCCAGAAAGTCGGGACGGCGGTGCTCGAATCCGTCGGAAATGATGAATCCGCGCAGGGCGAGCCGCTTCACCAGAATCTGCCGCATCAGCGCGGGCACCGATTCCGCGGCTGCCGCCGGCGTAGCCTCGTTGTACTGGGAAATGAGACCGCAGACGGGAATACGCGCGTGTGCGTTGAGCAGCGGCAGGACGGCGCTGAAGACCTTGCCTCCGACGTTCTCGTAATACACGTCGATGCCTTTCGGGCACGCGGCCGCGAGCCTCGCCGCAAAGTCCTGTGAATGGTGATCGATGCAGGCATCGAACTGCAGGCCCTCGACGGCCCAGGCGCATTTGTCGGCGCCGCCGGCGACGCCGATCACGCGGCAGCCTTTGAGCTTGGCGATCTGGCCGACCACGGAGCCTACCGCGCCGGTCGCCGCCGCAACCGCCACGGTTTCCCCGGGTTTCGGTTTGCCGATGTCCAGAAGGCCGACGAAGGCGGTGAACCCCGGCATGCCGAGGACCCCGAGCGCATGCGATGGCGATCCGATCTGAGGAGGCAGCTGGAGGAGCTCTTGCCCCTTGCAAATCGCGTACTCCTGCCAGCCGCTCGCCGCCAATACCCAGTCGCCCTCCCGGAAGTTCGGGCTCAGCGATCGCTCGACCCGTGCCACCGTCTGCGCGATCATGACCTCGCCGATGGACACGGGAGGCGCGTAGGAGGGTGCGTCGCTCATCCGTCCCCGCATATAGGGATCGAGAGACAGCCACACGGTGCGCAGCAGAACCTCACCCTCTCGCGGCTCGGCGACGGGCCGTGCCTCGAGCCGAAAGCAGTCGGCGCTGGCGGCCTTGTCCGGTCGGGCGGCGAGTACGATTCGGCGATTCATGGGATTGCTCGAAGCCATAGCTACACCTTTACCTGAAGTGGTGCTCACACGATTCCGACCAGCGCGCCCACGCCCGCGGTGACGCCCATCGCCAATGCGCTCCAAAGCGTGACCCGCAAAGCGGCCGTGAGAATATGCGCGCCCCCGGCCTTGGCGGAAATCGCGCCGAGGATGAACAGGCAGATCAGAGAGGCGGCGACCGTCAAGGGAATGACGTAGGGTTCGCTCGATAACCACGCGACGAGCAACGGAATGATCGCGCCGGTGCCGAAGCTTCCCGCGGACGCGGCGGCGGCCTGCAGCGGCCGTGCGACGGAGCGAGGCGAGAAGCCCAGCTCATCGCGTGCGTGAGCTGCGAGCGCGTCGTGCGCCATCAATTGCTCGGCCACCTGCCGCGCAAGCGGCGCCTGCAATCCTCGGCGCACGTAGATCTCCGTGAGTTCCCGCCGCTCCCCGACCGGATCGTCCTTGAGCTCTTCGCGCTCCTGCGCGAGTGCCGCGGCTTCGCTGTCGGCCTGCGAATGTACCGACACGTATTCACCGATCGCCATGGACATGCCCCCTGCGACGAGTCCCGCGATGCCGCTCAATACGACGCTGGAATGACCCGCATGTGCGGCCGCCACGCCGAGGATCAGGCTCGAGGTCGACACGATGCCGTCGTTCGCGCCGAGCACGCTCGCGCGCAGCCACGAAAGACCTTGGAGCTGGTGCCCCTCCGGATGTCGGCGCATCGCCATTTTAAAGTTATGTAGTTTATTCAATGTTTTACAGTGATTTATTCGAAATAAGTTTCTGCCCGACCGCGTCTCGGTCGTCCAGGCCCTGGCGATGGCTCGGGAACGAAGGTACTCTGATCGTCCAAAATAATAGCGCTTATCGACGCACGGTTGAGATGATCCCTGACCTCACAGGACTGGAACATATGCAGAGCTCGCTATCCTGGATAGAGTGGCTCGACCGGCTCGACCGGGTCTTGAAGGGCGCGCGCGAGGATGTGCGCGCATTCGCGGGATTCGGGAGCCCGCGGGCGGTCGCCGCCGTGGAGCGTTGCACGCGGCAATTGGCCGCGCTCACCAATGAGCTCAGGCTCTTGGACCGCAGCGTGCTGTCGGCGAGCGACGCCGGCGACGCGTCCTCGGAGCGCGCGTCGTCGGACCGCGCGCACAATTTGCAGAAAGCGTTGGACACCACGGTGTTTCATTTGGAAACGATGGCCAATCCGCCGGGGCCGGAGTCGCACATCGCGCGTGAACGCCTGCTGACGGCGGTCGATTCCGCGCTACGCGATAGCTACTACGAGGCCGCGATGCTGGTCGGCCCGAGCCGGCGCGTTTCCGAGGCGCGCGTCAACTGAGAGGGCGGCGCCGTATCAGGCGCGGCCCGTTTTGGGCCCGAAGAAATACCAAAGTATGAATCCCAGAATGGGCAGTACCAGCACGAGGACCGTCCAAAGCACCTTGTCGCCGGTGCTGCCGCCGCTTTGAAGGATGTTCACGATCGCCCATACATCCGCGACCAGAACGATCAGTCCGCCTATTCCTTCGTATTGCATGGTCTTTCTTCTCCTTGGTATTGCAGCGGATCATGGACGCCGCCGAGATTCGAATCAAGACGAGCGCGCAAAGCGGCCGGATCTGGCAAGCTCCCCCCAAAAATATGCCGAATCTCTACCGTGACACCGCGCCCGCATCGCCCCCGACGCCCCGCCTCGAGGAGAACGTGCGCGCCGATATTGCCATCGTGGGCGGCGGGATCACCGGGCTCTCCACGGCGCTTCATGCCGCCGAAGCGGGCGCCGACGTGGTGCTTCTCGAGGCTGAGGATCCGGGTTTCGGGGCGTCCGGGCGCAACGGCGGCCAAGTCAACCCGGGCCTGAAGCTCGACCCGGACACCGTCGAGCGGGATTTCGGGCCGGATCTCGGCGCGCGCATGAACGCGCTCGCGGGCGCGGCTCCGTCCTTGGTGTTCGATCTCATCCAGCGGCACGCCATCGCCTGCGATGCGCGGCGCAACGGGACCTTGCGCGCGGCGGTCCGCCCGAAGCATGCCGCCGCGATTCGTACCACCGTCGAGCAACTCGCGCGCCGCGGCGCACCGGTCGAGTACTTGGGGCGCGAAGCGATTTCCGCGGCGACGGGAACCGAGCGCTACATCGGCGCGATGCTCGATCGGCGGGGCGGAGATCTCGATCCGTTGGGCTTCACTCGCGGGCTGGCCCGCGCGGCGATAGGCGCCGGCGCAGCGATCCATGGCGGGACTCGCGTGGCGAGGGTGGGGCGCGAGGCGGGGGCTTGGCGACTGGAGACCGCGCGCGGATCCGTCGTCTCGCCGCAGGTCGTCCTTGCCACCAACGGTTACACCGACCGTCTGTGGCCGCGCTTGCGGCGCACGATCGTGCCTTTGTTCGGGGCGATCGCGGCCTCCGAGCCCCTTGCGGATCCGGTGAGCCGCTCGATCATGCCGGGCCGTTCCGTGCTCTACGAGAGCGGCGCCATCACCGTGTATTACCGAATCGACTCCGGTCAGCGGCTTCTCATCGGCGGGCGCGGCCCGATGCGCGAGATCGATTCCATCGCCGCCATTGCGCATCTCATCGGCTACGCGCAGAAGCTTTGGCCGGTGCTCAAGGGGGTTCGCTGGACCCACGCCTGGGGAGGCCGGCTCGCCATGACGCGCGATCACTACCCGCACGTTCACGAACCCGCCCCCGGAGTGCTGGCGTGTTTGGGCTACAACGGCCGCGGGGTCGCGATGGCCACCGCCATGGGGGCTCAACTCGCCCGGCGAATCACCCGGCCCGACCTTCCGTTCGACATGCCGATCACGACCCTCGAGACCATCGCGCTGCATCCGTTCTGGCCCGCCGGGGTGAAAGCCGCCATCCTCTACGGCCGGGTGAGCGACTTCCTCGGCCTTTGAGGGGGCGCCTAGTTATCCGTGTAGAACTGCCGCAACCGGCGCATATCGATGATCACATCGTATTGTTGGCCGGCGGGAATCGCCGGCCCGGTCGCGAACACGTAACGAGAGTTGATGTTTGCGATCTGCGGATGCAGGTCGTGCATGGCGCGCTTGAACATTTCCTTCGGCACCCATTCGGAGTTCGAGGACAGCGAGCCGAATTCGTCGTGATAGATGGTCGAGGTGGAGATGTCGGCCGGCCTCGAGGCGATCGCATAGATGCGGGGACGCGAATTGACGCCCAACCGGACCTGCTTCGCTCCCTCGACGATGAGCTGCCATTCGTTGCCCTGAGGCACGGCGATCAGCGCATAGGCGTGGTGCCGGGCGGTCAGAAATGCGGCGAACAGCAGCACCGAGGCCAGCAGGCGCCGATTGGAGGCGGCCCAGCCTTCCGTCAGGGCGCCCAGGGAGGCGACCAGGAAGCAGAGAATGACCGCACTCATCGCCAAAACCGTGCGATAGGTGGCGTAACGCTCGGACGCCACCATGTTGATGCCGAAGGCGATCACCGGCAGGGCGAAAAGCGCGCAAAGCCAGATCAAGCCGCGCTGCCGTCCATGACGCCGCCATTCCAGGCGCGCGCCTGCGAGCAGCAACGCACCCACCAAAGCGGCGCAGCCGAGATACAGCCAGCGGTCATGGTGGTTGTCGTCGTTCAATACGAGCATGCTGAGGGCGTTCGGCAACGCTTCACCCAGCAGCCAGCCGATCTTCTCGCCCCAATGGTGCTCGAACGCCACTCGCCCGCTCTTGACGAACAGTCCCATCGAATAGAGCACGGTCATGGTGCAGTAGGCGAGGCCGAGAGCGGCTGCAATGAACGACAGGTGAGCACCCGCCCACCGCGCGGTTTGCTTCAGTCCGCGCCGACGCTGCGCAATCAGCGCTCCCGCGAGCGGCACCACATAAAACAGTGCGCTCGGCTGATAGATGAGCGCGCTGATCACCATCAGGCTGAGGCCGATCGTCCACTGGGCGAGGAGCCGCCCCTGAAGCCGCGGGGTGACGGCGTCAGGCGCCATCGCCAACGCGTTCTCGACCGCGAAGTAGGCACCCAGCGCCAGCAGCGCCGTCGCCGCGTACGGCCATCCCACGGCCCAGGCCGCGATGACCTGGGAGGCCGGCAACAAGCCGAGCATCAGCGCCACGCAAAGGCTTGCCTCGAACGACCAGCCAAGCGCGCGCAGGCCGCGAAACAGAACCAACGCGATCGCGCCCAGAATCAGGGTCGCGCCGAGCCGCATCCAATGCAAATTATCGACGCTGGTCGTTTGCCCATACGTCGCCTGCAGCAGCAGCCCGTAGATCGGACGCGCGTGAGACGCGCAAAACTGCAGGATTTTCCCGGGTTCCTCGTGCGATTCGCGCAGGTTCGAGTAGTCGTCCCGCAGCCCGTAGTCGTGGAAGATGGCCGGCCAATAAGCCGTGAGCGGCACCACGAACAGAAACACCGTGAGCACCCAGCTGCGAACGCCGGCAAGGCTGCGCCGCCTCGCTACCGCGACCTCGGCGTAGCCGGTGGATAGCCCGATGGATGGCTCTGTCAGCGGCTGCGACAGCGTGGGTTCCGGTGCGCTCATGAAATCGATTCTATCCGGCGGTCACCGGAAAACGCGTGCGGAGGTCGGGAATCATACGTTAAATCTCCGTTATCTCGGTGCCGGGCGCGTGGATACGGAATTTCTTGTTTTCCCCGTTTTGCTCGATCCCGGACCGCGATATGTCAACCCGATCTGTATCCGTTCCTTGATGCAGGTCCCATCGGCGCGCCGGGCTTCGCGCTAGCCTTGGATGATAGAAGCCGGAATTGCCGATGTCATTCAAGTCCATCGTATTCTTCGCAGCCGTGCTCGGCGCCACAGCGGTCCAGGCGCATGCGAAGATCTATACGTACCTGGACGCGGACGGAGTCCGGCACTTTACCGACGTGCCGGACGACAATCGCTATCGGCTGCTGGTCCTGTCGCCGCACGACATGACGGAGAGCGGAGATCGATACGACCCTGCGCTGTTGGCGCGGGCCACTCAGTACGACGCCATCATCGAGAAGGCGGCGTCCTCCAATTCGGTCGAGCCGAATCTCTTGCGCGCGGTCATCGTGGTCGAATCCGGATTCAACTCCCGTGCGGTTTCCAAGCGTGGCGCCGTCGGCCTGATGCAGCTGATGCCCGCCACGGCGAGCCGTTTCGGCGTCTCGAATCCCTTTGATCCGAAGGAAAACGTGCATGCCGGCGCCCGGTATTTGAAGTTCCTGATGGATCGATTCGGGCAAGACATCCGCCTGGCGCTTGCCGCCTACAACGCGGGCGAGGACGCCGTCGACCGAAACGGGGGCCAGATCCCGCCGTTCACCGAGACCATGGCCTACGTTCCGAAGGTGCTCAGGATCTACCGCATGCTCGCTCAGCAGGCGCGCAGTACCTGATCGTGCTCGATCCATCGCGGCCGCATCTCCTGCGCCGCCGTACGCGACTTCATCATTGCCGCCGTACACTAGCGCAGTGACGAGCTCCGTCGATGAGGGCACAGACGACAGCGGCCGCAGCGTGCGCGACGGCCCCGTGGTCGTATTCGAAGGGTCGCGCCCGGCCTGCGCCGAAGCCGCGCTCGTGCTGGAGGCGAAAAGCGTCCCGTATGAACTCGCGCAGTCCGGCGAGCGCTGGGTGCTGCTGACCGCCCCGGCCCTATCGGCGTCCGCTCGCGACGAACTCGCTCGCTACGCCATCGAGCGCCGCGCGCCGCGTCCGCAGCCGCCGACCATCGTGCCGTTCCCGGGCGCCGGAATCGGCACCGCCGCGTTCGCCATCGTGTTGATGGCCACGGCGTACTGCACGGGCATTCAGGCGTTCGGCGAGGACTGGTTGGCGGCCGGATCGTTGGACGCACGGGTGGGCGGGGCCGGCGAATGGTGGCGCGCGGTCACGGCGCTCACGCTGCATCTGGACCAGGCGCACTTGCTCGGCAATTTACTGTTCGGGGCCGTATTCGGCACGCTGGCCGGCAACGCCTTCGGCCCCGGCATCGCCTGGTCGAGCATCCTGGCGGCAGGGGCCGCAGCCGACTACTTGGACATGTTGATATCACCGCCGGAACATCGAGCCGCGGGCGCCTCCACGGCGGTATTCGCGGCGCTGGGCCTGCTGTCGGGCTTTTCATGGCGATCGAGACTCAGTCTTCGCGAGCGATTCAGATACCGCTGGGCTCCCTTGTTCGGCGGCGTGTTCCTGCTGACGATGCTCGGCGCCGGCGCCGAACGGGTGGACGTGCTCGGCCATGCGTTGGGCTTCGCGATGGGCGTCGCTCTCGGCTGGATCTACGCGCGCTTGGGGTTTCCGCGCACCCGCGCCCGCGCCCCGCAATGGGTTGCGGGCGCGGCCGCTCTCGCCCTCATCGCCGCCGCGTGGTTCCTGGCGCTGCGCCGGCCAACTTGACCGCTACGCGCGCTTGGCGAGCAGGTCGCGTATTTCTTCGAGCAATACTTCGGATCTGGGCGGCGGCGGCGGCGCGTCCGCCGCATGCGGCCTCTTCAATCGATTGATGAACTTTATCGCGATGAACAATACGAAGGCGATGATGATGAAATCGAATGTCGTCTGAAGGAATGCACCGTACTTGATCAGCACGTCTTTGCCGGTGGGATCCTTGCCGAGACCGATCGCGAGATCCGAGAAGTTGATGCCGCCGATCACCTTGCCGAGGGCGGGCATGAAGATGTCGCCCACCAGTGAGGAGACGATCTTTCCGAATGCCGCACCGATGATGACACCGACCGCCAAGTCAACCACATTGCCCTTCATGGCGAATTCTTTGAATTCCGAAGCTAGACTCACGGCTCTCTCCTTGGTTGGTGGCGTCGATGAGGGCTCTCGGGGGCCCGCGTAGGGTTTTCTTGATCCCGGCTCTTTGCCCGGATGGTACTGAGCATGCCGGGCAGGGGCAAGCGCGGACGTGTTGATCGCGTCGCTAGCCGCCTCGATGCCAAAGCGCGCGGCCGAGAAATATCACGCCCAGCGTCGCGAAGAGGAGCGATGCCGCATAGTGAATCCACCTGAGGGGCAACCGCTCGGCGAATGCCTTACCCAAGATGACGACGGGAATGTTGGCGACCAGCATTCCGAGGGTGGTGCCGGCGATCACGGCCAGCAGGCTCGGGAAGGCGGCGGCGAGCGCGACGGTCGCGATCTGCGTCTTGTCGCCGATCTCCGCCAGAAAGAAGCTGGTCAGGGTGGCGACGAAGGCGCTGGCGGCGCCCGCCGCGACGGTGCTCTCATCGAGCGTGTCGGGCTTCAACGTCCAAAGCGCCATGCCCATCATGCTGATGCCGACGACGACTTGCAGGGCCTCGGGCTTCAACAGATCGCCGAACAGGGTTCCGATGACTCCGGCGGCCGCATGGTTGGCGAGGCTGGCGCATAAAATCCCGGCGATGATCGGCAGCGGGCGGCGGTAGCGGGCCGACAGGACCAAGGAGAGAAGCTGGGTTCGATCGCCGATTTCAGCGACCGAGACGGTGCTGACCGACACCAGAAACGCTTCGACGGATGTCATGCGATCGGCGGCCTGACAGGGGTCGTGTCGGCCGGAGCCGTCTCGTCGGACATTGAAAAAATTACCATGTTTGTCGGCGGGGCTAGCCTAAGAGCGGGGGGCGTATGTTGCAAGCCAGGCTGTGTCAGACTCGTGCAATGTCCCTATTGGCGCTCAATGCCGGCTCTTCGAGCATTCGTTTCGCCCTTTTTACGGGCGGCACGCCGCCGATCCGCGTGCGCGGCGGGAAGATCGATCGCATCGGCCATCGGGACGCGGCGTTGAGCGTGGCCGGTGCGGGACCCGCGACCCCGCGCATCGAGATGGACGGAACGAGCTTTCCGTCGGCCGTCGATGGTTTGCTGGGATGGCTCGAAGCCCAGGCATGGTTCGGCGAGGTCGAGGCCGTCGGACACCGCGTGGTCCACGGCATGGCCCACAGGAGGCCGCAGAAAGCGACGCCCGGCCTTCTGGCGGAGCTCAAGCGGATCGGGACCTTGGATCCCGAACATCTCCCGCAGGAGATCCAGTTGGTGGAGGCCATCGCCCGCCGCTTCCCCGAGCTCCCTCAAGTGCTGTGCTTCGACACCGCCTTCCACCGCGACCTGCCCCGGCGGTCGACGCAACTGCCGATACCGCGGCGATACGAGTCGGCGGGCATTCGGCGCTACGGGTTTCACGGCCTTTCGTACACTTACCTCATGCAGGAGCTCGCGCGCCTGCGCGACCCGTTCGCTTCACAGGGGCGGGTGATACTCGCGCATCTGGGGAGCGGTGCGAGTCTCGCCGCCGTATGCGATGGGCGCTGCATCGATACCACCATGGGATTTACGCCCACCGGCGGATTGATGATGGGTACCCGGCCCGGCGATCTCGATCCCGGGGTCTTGATTCATCTCGCGGACACCGAGAGGATGGACGCGGCGGCGTTCAGGCGCATGCTCAACCAGGAATCAGGTCTCATGGGAGTCTCCGACACCAGCGCCGACGTTCGCGATCTGTTGAGGCGCGAGGCCGAGGATGCGCGCGCGGCGGAGGCGATCGAGCTGTTCTGCTACATCGCGAAGAAAGCAGTCGCGGCATTTGCGGGTGCGCTGGGCGGCCTGGACACGCTGGTATTCGCCGGCGGCATCGGCGAGAACTCGCCCGATATCCGTGCGCGCATTTGCGCCGGCCTCGGGTTTCTCGGCATCGGGTTGAGCACAGAGCTCAATGCACGAAATGCCGGGGTGATTTCAACCGGTGCGGATGGCGCGGTCATCGTGCGCGTCATTCGCACCGACGAAGAATCGGTGATCGCGCAGCTCACCGCGGAGGTGCTCGGCGCTCCATCGACGGGAGAAACATCATGACGCGAGAAGCCGCCGGCGCGCCGGCCGACAGGGAACTCCTCGAAAAAATGGATGCGTATTGGCGCGCGGCCAATTTTCTGGCGGTCGGACAGATTTATCTCTGCGACAACCCCTTGCTGCGAGAGCCGCTCGCGCCGAAACACATCAAGCGCATGCTGCTCGGACATTGGGGCACGACGCCCGGACAGAATTTCATCTACACGCATTTGAACCGGGTCATCAACAAATACGATCTGGACATGATCTACATATCGGGCCCGGGACACGGCGGCCCGGCGGTCCTCGCGGGCACGTATCTCGAAGGCACGTACACCGAGATCTATTCCAACGTCAGCGAGGACGAGGCAGGGCTGAAGCGGCTGTTCACGCAGTTTTCGTTTCCCGGCGGGGTGCCGAGCCATGCCTCCGCGGAGTGTCCGGGATCCATCCACGAGGGCGGCGAGCTTGGTTACTCGTTGAGTCACGCGTTCGGCGCGGTGCTCGACAATCCGTCGCTGACGGTTGCGTGCGTCGTGGGCGACGGCGAGGCCGAGACCGGGCCGCTGGCGACCGCCTGGCACTCGAACAAGTTTCTGAACGCGGCGACGGACGGTGCGGTGCTCCCGATTCTGCATTTGAACGGCTACAAGATCGCCAATCCCACCGTTCTCGCGCGCATCTCGCGCACCGAGCTCGATCAGCTCTTGCGCGGTTACGGCTGGACGCCCTACATCGTCGAGGGGCACGAGCCCATGGCGATGCATCAAGCCATGGCGGCGACTTTGGACCGCGCCATCGAGGAGATCCGCGACATTCAGCAATCCGCGAGATCCAGCGGTAATGCCGAGCGCCCGCGCTGGCCCATGATCGTACTCATTTCGCCGAAGGGATGGACGGGGCCCAAGGAGCTCGACGGACGGCGGATCGAGGGTTCATTCCGGTCCCACCAGGTTCCGATCACCGATCCCGCGACGAATCCCGCGCATCTGGAAGTCCTGGAGGGGTGGCTGCGGAGCTATCGGCCTCAGGAACTGTTCGACGAGAAGGGGCGATTGAAGCCGGAACTCAAGGCGTTGGCGCCGAAGGGCAATCGGCGCATGGGGGCGAATCCGGCGGCGAACGGCGGGACGTTGCTGCGCGACTTGAGACTGCCGGATTTCGCGGATTACGGCGTCAACGTCGCGAAGCCCGGCATCGGCGGAATCGGCGCCACCCACGTGCTCGGACGGTATCTGCGCGACGTGGCCGTGAAGAACGCGCCGCAAAGAAATTTCAGGATATTCGGGCCGGATGAAACCCTGTCGAACGGCCTGGAGGCGGTGTTCGCGGCGACCAATCGGCAATGGCTGGCCGCCACGGTGCCGGACGACGAATTCCTCGGTCCCACGGGCCAGGTGATGGAGATGCTGAGCGAGCATCAGTGCGAGGGATGGCTCGAGGGCTACCTGCTCACCGGGCGGCATGGGTTGTTCAATTGCTACGAGGCCTTCATCCACATCGTCGATTCGATGTTCAATCAGCACGCGAAATGGCTCAAGGTGACGGCTTCGCTCCCCTGGCGCCGCAAGATCGCCTCGCTCAATTACCTGCTGAGCTCCCATGTTTGGCGCCAGGATCACAATGGCTTCACGCATCAGGATCCGGGCTTCATCGATCATGTGATCAACAAGAAGGCGGAAGTGGTACGCGTCTACCTGCCTCCCGACTCGAACTGCCTGCTGTCGGTGATGGATCACTGCCTGCGCAGCCGCCATTACGTGAACGTGGTCGTGGCGGGCAAGCATCCCGCGCCGGAGTGGTTGTCGATCGAGGCGGCGCGGAAGCATTGCACCGAGGGCGCCGGCATCTGGCAATGGGCGAGCAATGACCAGCAGGGCGAGCCCGATATCGTCATGGCGTGCGCCGGCGACGTGCCGACGCTCGAGACGCTGGCGGCGGTGTCGATCCTGCGCGAGCATTTGCCGGCGCTCAAGATCCGCGTGGTCAACGTGGTGGACCTGATGAAACTGCAGCCGGTTTCCGAGCATCCGCATGGAATGACCGATTCCGATTTCGATTCGCTGTTCACCCGCGACAAGCCGGTCATCTTCGCGTTTCACGCGTACCCCTGGCTGATTCATCGGCTCACCTACCGCCGGCACAATCACGACAATCTGCACGTGCGCGGCTACAAGGAGGAGGGCACCATCACCACGGCCTTCGACATGACGGTGCTCAACGATCTCGACCGCTTTCATCTGGCGATCGACGCCGTCGATCGGCTGCCGCAAGTCGGCAGCGAGGGAGCCTATTTGAAGCAGCAGTTGAGCGACAAGCTGGTCGAACACCGCCAGTACATCGACCGATACGGCGAGGATATGCCGGAAATTCGCAATTGGAGCTGGCCCGGATGAGGGCTGGCTCGGATGAGGGCCCTCGACGGCGTTGAGCGGCCGGGGGAACGCCCGGGTGCCGTTGTCCTACAAGCTCTTTGGGAGCGAGCCGACAGCCAAGTTCCCGGGGCGACGCCAGCATGGGGTTTCTACAGGATGCCACCCCCCATGACACAACGACTCGCGGCAGCGCGCGGCACACCGGAACCGCGCGGTACACCGGAATAGACCCGTAAGTGCCCCCGCCCGCGTCCCAACGGGAAAGATCGCATCAGTCCGCCGGGTTGCCGTTTCCGAGAGGCGCCAGCTGGGACGGGCAGGGCGTCAATTTTTCGCTGTTCTCCGAGTCATCCGAGTCGGTCGAATTGTGCCTGTTCGATGCCTCCGGTCAAAACGAGAAGCGCATCCGCATCCGGGAGCGCACCAACGGCGCCTGGCATCTGTATCTTCCGGATATCGGACCGGATCAACTTTACGGCTACCGCGTGTATGGGCCTTACGATCCGCACACCGGGCTGCGCTTCAATCCGAACAAGCTGCTGCTCGACCCCTACGCGAAGGCGGTCGGGCGGGAACTGATATGGGCGGATGAGGTGTTCGGCTATCAGGTCGGAGACCCGGACGGGGACTTGGTTTTCGACGAGCGCGACAGCGCTCCCTTCGCTCCCTTGGGCGCGGTGATCGACCCTTCATTCGATTGGGGCGGGGAGCGCCGGCCGCGCTACCCATCCCACGAGACCATCATCTACGAGGCGCACGTGCGCGGGATGACCATGCTGCATCCCGACGTGCCGGAAAAGCTTCGCGGCACGTATGCGGGAATCGCCTCCGAGCCGATCCTCGCGCATCTGAAGGCGCTCGGCATCACGGCCATCGAGCTCATGCCGGTGCATTACTTCATCGACGACCGCCATCTCATCGACAAGGGGCTGCGCAACTACTGGGGCTACAACACGCTCGGGTTCTTCGCGCCCGAGCCGAGGTACGCCTCGAATCCGCACCGGCCCAGCGAGGTGATCCGCGAGTTCAAGCAGATGGTCAAGGATCTGCACAACGCGGGACTCGAGGTCATCCTGGACGTGGTGTACAACCACACCGCCGAGGGCAACCACGCAGGCCCGACATTGTCCTTTCGCGGCATCGACAATCTGGCCTACTACCGCACGGTCCCGGACGATCAGCACCACTACATGGACTTCACCGGTTGCGGCAATACGCTCAACATGGTGCATCCACACGCGATCCAGCTGCTCATGGACAGCCTGCGCTACTGGGTGACCGAGATGCACGTGGACGGATTCCGCTTCGATCTTGCCTCGGCGCTCGCGCGCGAGCTCAAGGACGTGGACCATCTCGGCGCGTTCTTCGACGCGATTTACCAGGATCCGACGCTCGCCCCGGTGAAACTCATCGCCGAACCCTGGGATCTCGGCGAGGGCGGTTATCAAGTCGGCAACTTTCCGCTGGGCTGGATGGAGTGGAACGGCAAGTACCGGGACACGGTCAGGAAATTCTGGAAGGGCGACATGGGCCTTCACGGCGAGATTGCGACGCGCCTCGCCGGCAGCGCGGATCTCTACGAAACCACGCGCCGCCCGCCCTCGGCGAGCGTCAATTTCGTCACCGCGCACGACGGGTTCACGCTGCAGGACCTCGTGAGCTACGAGCAGAAGCATAACGAGGCGAATGGCGAGGACAACCGCGACGGGGCCGACGACAACCAGTCCTGGAATTGCGGCGCCGAGGGTCCCACGGACGATCCGGCGATCATGGGGCTGCGCGAACGGCAGAAGCGCAACTTCCTGTGCGCGCTGGTATTTGCGCAAGGCACGCCGATGATATCCGGCGGCGACGAGTTGAGCCGCACTCAGCAGGGCAACAACAATGCCTACTGCCAGGATTCCGAGCTGTCGTGGTACCACTGGAAGCTCGAGGAACGTCAGAAGAACTTCCTGGATTTCGCGCGGCGCGTCCTTCAATTCCGCAAAAAGCACCCGAACTTCCATCGCTACGCCTTCTACGATCACGATCCGGACGCGACGCATCCCGACAAGAACATCGTCTGGTTCCGCGCCGACGGCAAGCGCATGAGCGCCAAGGATTGGGAGAGCGGCGGATGGATGAGAACACTCGGAATGTTCCTGAACGGCGCGGCGCCGGAGATACGGAACAGCGAGGGAGAGTGCGCCGAAGACTCGGATTTTCTGCTGCTGCTGAACGCGCATCATGAGCCGGTGGCGTTTCGAATCTCCTATGAGCTGTATCACTCCGGCTGGAAGATCGCCTTCGATACGGGCCGCCCCGACTTGGCAGTGGAGCAGGAGGTGGTGAAGCGCAACCGTCTCGTGGATCTCGCTCCGCGCTCCTTCGTCGTGCTCACCCATGAGCGCTGACTGGGTCGGCAGCTACCGCCTGCAGTTGCACGCCGGATTCACGCTGCAAGATGCGGCCAGGATTCTTCCGTATCTGGCCGACCTCGGCGTGAGCCACGTTTACCTGTCACCCTGTCTGCAGGCGATGCCGGGCAGCATGCATGGCTACGACGTCACGGATCCCGCCCGCATCAGCGAGGATTTGGGCGGCGAAGAGGCATGGACGTCGTTCGTCGGCGCCGCGCGCCTCCGGGGCCTCGAGATCCTGCTCGATATCGTGCCGAACCACATGGCGGCCGCGGAGCAGAATCGCTGGTGGGACGACCTGTTGACGCACGGTCCATTCAGCGACTACGCGGATTTTTTCGACATCCGCACGAAGCCGGGCCGGCCTTTCCGGGTGAACATCTGCTCGTTGGCGCATGCATACGGCGAGGCGCTCGAGAAGGGCGAGCTCGAGCTCGACGCGCGCGAGGGTCGGCCCCGGCTCAAGCATTACGATAATTCTTGGCCCCTGGGACCCGCCTCCTGGGGCGTGCTCCTGGAGGCGGACGACCCCGGGTATGCGGAGCGTCGCGGCGCTTGTTTCCAGGACCTCGAGCGATTGCGGTGGTTCACCGATATGACCGCCACGGACCGCGCGGCCTACCGGACCGCCGCCGCTCAGGCGGAAGGCGCGCTCGCCGATGCCCAGCGCGAGGGGCGGCTGCAGCCGGCCATAGACCGCGCGCAGCGTGATCCGGATGTCCTCGACAGGATCATCGAGCGGCAATTTTTCATACTGCACGGATGGAAGCTCGCGGGCGAGCTGACGAATTACCGGCGCTTTTTCGACGTGGGCTCACTGGTCGGGATCCGTACGGAGCTTCCCGAGGTATTCGAGGCCTCGCATGCGCGCGTCGAGAAAATGATCTCGCTGGGTGAGGTCGAGGGACTGCGCATCGATCATCCGGATGGCCTGCGCGATCCATGCAGGTATTTCGAGCGCCTGCGCCGGCTCCTGCCGAAGGGCCGCCTGTACGTCGAGAAGATCTTGGAGAACGACGAGCGGCTCGTCGAAGACTGGCCGATCGACGGGACGGTGGGCTACGATTTTCTCGCCAAGGTCAACCGCCTCTGGATGGACGATCGGCGCATCGACGCCCTGACGGCGACCTACTCGGACTTCACCGGCCATCCGGTCAATTTCGGTGCATTGGTGCGCGAGAAGAAGCGCTCCATCGTGGAGTCGACCTTCTGCGCGGACTTCGATCGGCTGGGCAAGGCGGCCGAGCGGCTCGCGCGCGCCCACTGGCGCACGCGGGACCTGAGTCCGCGGCAGTTGCGCGAGGCGCTCGCGAGAGTGACCACCACCCTCGCGGTGTATCGCACTTACCGCACCGCCGGAACGCTCCACCCGAGCGACGAGAAGGTGTTCGCCGAGGCGGTGCAGAGTGCGCGCATCGGCTCCCCGGAAATCGACGCCGGCGTGTTCGACTTTCTGTCGGCTGTTTTTTCGAAGCAGAAGCTGAATGGAGAGGAAGAGGAGTTCATCGCGCGATGGCAGCAGCTCTCCCCGGCCGTGATGGCCAAGGGAGTGGAGGACACCACCTTTTATTGCTTCGACCGTCTGGTGTCCTGCAACGAGGTCGGCGGCCAGGCGTCGCTGGTTGGGATCTCGGCGGAAAAATTCCACGAATTCTGCCATTACCTGAGCGAGCGCTGGCCGAACAATCTGCTCGCCACCTCGACCCATGACAACAAGCGCAGCGAGGATGTGCGCACGAGAATCTCGCTGCTGTCCGAGATTCCCGACCGATGGGCGGAAGCCTTGCATCAGTGGCCGCAACTCACCGCGTCCGCGTGGAAGAACCGCACGCCGGACCGGCACGCCGAGTATCTGCTCTATCAAACGCTGATCGGCGCCTGGCCGATCACTCATGAGCGATGCTGGCAATACATGCTGAAGGCCTGCCGGGAGGCGAAGATTCGCACGTCCTGGCACGAGCCCAACATCAGCTACGAGGAAAATATCCGCGGATTCGTCGAGGGCGTGTTCGAGTCCGAGGAGTTTCTGTCGAGCCTCCGGAGCTTCGTCGAGCCGCTGATCTTGCCGGGCCGCATCAACTCGCTCGCCCAGACGCTGATCAAGACGATCGCGCCGGGCGTTCCCGATTTCTACCAGGGCACGGAATTGTGGGATCTGAGCCTCGTCGACCCGGACAATCGGCGCCCGGTGGATTTCGCTCTGCGCGCGGAGTTATTGCGAAAATGCCGCGCACTCACGGCGGCGGAGGCCGTTCGCGATTGGGACTCGGGGCTGCCCAAGCTTTGGATGACCATGCGCGTATTGGCGCTCCGGCGCAGCCGGGCGGACGACTTCAAGGCGGACAGCAAGTATCAGCCGATGGTCGCGCAAGGCACGCATCTCGGGAACCTGTTGTCGTTTCGGCGCGGCGACAATCTCATCGCGGTGGTGCCGCGCTTCAACATGACGGTGAGGGGCGACTGGGGAGATACGCGGTTGCCGCTGCCCCGCGGACTCTGGAGAAACTGCTTCACCGAAGCGCGGGTACGGGACGGGGCCGCCCCCGACGAACTGTTCGGCGTGTTTCCGGTCGCCTTGCTGCATCGGGAGGATGCTTGATTTTCTCGGTGTGGGCGCCGTCTGCGGAGGCGGTCGACCTGGTCACGACAGGCGAGGGTGGGGCCGAGCGCACCGCCATGCGGAGAGAGCCGGACGGCTGGTGGCGCGTCGATGTCGAGGCGCCGGCCGTGCGCAACGGCTACCGGTATGCGATCGATGGCGAGGGTCCGTTCCCGGATCCACGCTCGCGCTGGCAGCCGGAAGGGGTGCACGGCGCCTCGCACGTGATCGGGACCGCGGCCCCGGAGCCGCATACGGCGCCGGGTTTCACTCCGAAACCGATGCGCGAGGCGGTCATCTATGAGCTGCACGTGGGCACGTTCACGCCCGCGGGCACGTATTCGGCGGCCGCCGAACGGCTCGAGTACCTGGCCGAACTGGGAGTGACTCACGTCGAATTGATGCCGCTCGCGACGTTTCCAGGGCGCCACGGTTGGGGCTACGACGGTGTGGATCTTTACGCGCCGCTGCCGGCGTACGGCCCCCCCGGGGACTTGGTGCGCCTCATCGATGCCTGCCACGAGCGCGGACTGGCCGTGCTGCTCGATGTGGTTTACAACCACTTGGGACCCGACGGCAACTACCTCGGCTGCTATGGGCCGTACTTCACCGACCGCGTGAAGACTCCTTGGGGCGAGGCCATCAATTACGACGGCGCCGGCAGCGATGATGTGCGTCGTTTCGTCATCGACAACGCCCTCATGTGGCTGCGCGATTACGGATTCGACGGCTTGCGGCTCGACGCGGTGCACGCCATTTTCAGTTTCGAGGCGACGCACATTCTCGAGGAGCTGGCGACCGCCGTGCGGCGGCTGGGGAATGAGTTGCACCGCAGCTTCGTGCTGATTGCGGAAAGCGATCAGAACGATCCGCGGCTGGTACACGGCGTCGCGCGCGGCGGCTACGGGCTCGACGCGCACTGGAGCGACGATTTCCATCACGCCGTGCACCGCTACTTCACCGGAGAGAGCGCCGGATACTATGCGGACTTTCACGGCCTCGAGGACATCGCCGCGGCGTTCCGCGATGGCTATGTCTACCAGGGACAATACTCGCAATTCCGTGAGCGCCGCCACGGGCGGCCGCCCGCCGGTGTGCGCGCGGATCAGCTGGTGGTGTGTGCGCAGAATCACGATCAGATCGGCAACCGCGCCCGAGGCGAGCGCCTGTCCATGCTGCTCGATGTGCCGCGGCTGAAGGCCGTCGCGGCGCTGACGATGCTGTCTCCGTTCGTGCCGATGCTGTTTCAGGGCGAGGAGTGGGGGGCTCGAACGCCGTTTCTCTATTTCACCGATCATCAGGATCCGAATCTGGCGCGAGCCGTGACCGAGGGCCGCACCCGGGAGTTCGCGAGCTTTCGATGGGCGGGAGAGGTGCCGGACCCGCAGGCCCCGGAGACGTTCGAGCGCTCGAAGCTCGACTGGTCGGAAATGACGCGAACACCGCACACGGAACTGCTCGATTGGCACCGGCGGCTGATCGCCCTGCGCGCGTCGCGATCCTTGTGTCTCAGCCGCGGGAAACCCAGGGTCAAATTCGACGAGAAGGCGCAGTGGTTGCGGGTCGAGTACGGCGGACTCGCCGCGGTGTTCAATTTCGGCGACGCTCCTCGCCGCATTCCGCCGCCCCCGGGATCGTGGGAGGTGGCGCTCGAGACGAACGCGACGCCGGACGGGGCCGGCGCCACGCCGGGGCATGCGGACGCCGCCCGGCCGATTCCCGGCCGGGCAATCAGGATCTTTCGAAGACGGCAGTAGCCACCCTGGGCGCGCGGGGCGCGGCGGGCGCCGATGCCGGCGCCGTTCCGACCACCGCTTCGGCCGCCTGGTCCCGCCACCACGCCGCCGTCAAGAGCTCCGCGTGATGCCGCAGGAACACCTCCTGCAACGCCGGTGGAATGGCCAGAAACTGCAGCCATTGTTCCGGGAATACATCGTTTGGCCCGGTGTGGAACCAGGGCTCGGCCGCGGTCTCCTCTTCCTCGCAGCTCGGCTGGGGCAAGTCTCGGAATACGCAATCGGACAGCAGGCAAAGCTCGTCGTAATCGTAAAAAATGACGCGCCCGTGGCTGGTCAGCCCGAAATTCTTGAGCAGCAGATCGCCTGGAAACACGTTGCTCGCCGCGAGATCCTTGAGCGCCTGGCCATAGTCGATGATGGCCGCCTCCGTCGCCGCGGGGTCGGCCTCGCGCAGAAACAAGTTCAGCGGGCGCAGCCGCCGCTCGATGTAGCAATGCTCGACGATCAAGTCGTCGCCCTCGATGCGGCAGCTCTCGCTGGCATCGTTCAGGAGCTCACCGGCGAGCGCCGGCATGAATCTATCGCGCGGCAGCCTCAAGCGCTTGAACTCCTGCGCATCGACCAGGCGGCCCGCGCGGTCATGCCGGAACACGAGCTGATACCGCTCCATCACGTCGGCGCGGCTGTTGGTCTTCGGCGCGCCGAAGCGGTCGCGGATGACTTTGAACACCAGATCGTGCGAGGGCAGCGTGAACACGATCATCACGAGGCCGCGTTCGCCGGGGGCGTGCACGAAGCTGTCGATGGAGGCCGCGAGATGCCGCTGCAGGGCGAAGAAGCGCTCGGTCTTGCCTTGTTTGGCGCGCCCCAGCACGGTGTACAGCTCGTCGACGGGCTTGCGCGGCATGAACGACCGCAATAGCGTGATCGCGGCGCTCACGACGGGAAGATCGACGTGAAAATACGAGCGCGCGTAGCCGAAGAGCGAACCCACCTCGGCGCGCGACATCATGACGGCGTCGACCCGCACGCCCTCGGGGGAGTTGCTGAACGCGATGACCAGAGGGGTGATGGAGCCGTCGCCGATGATGCGGCCGACGGTGAAGGCATTGAGGCCGCGATAGAACACGGGCTCGATCAGCTCGATGGATTCGGGCGCGCCGCTCATCCTGCCGGTGGAGAAATATCGGCCGATCTCGGCGCTGATCCGGTGGACGGCGGCATCCTGGTCTTGCATCGCCGCGCCGAAGGGTAAATCGGCCAGTACTTCGCGCACCGCGGTGGGCAAAGAGCCGCCGATCCGGTAAACGCGGATGGGCACCGCGCCGGAGGCTCGGCCGACCGCCGTGGAGCAAAACTCCACCTCCGGATTGACTCCCACCGTCCCGAACAGATCCCGAGTGACGGAATTGAAAAAGGTGCGGTAGAAATCGCTGTCCGGCCGGCGCGCGACGAGCATTTCGTAGGCGCGCTTGATCTCCCCCCAGAGCGCGGTATCGCCGAGCTGCGGCGTCAATTGCCCGGCCAGCGCCTGCACGCAGCCGGTCACCCGCTGCTCGTAGAGCTCGATGCGGGCGACCGCATCCTGCTGGGCCGCGTGCCAGTCCTCCGCGAGGAAATTCAGCGCCGCGCGCCGCGTGATGCGGCCGAACTCCTCGTTGTAGGCGCGAAAGTGCTCGGCGATCGCGCCCGCTTGGGCCTTCGGCGACCCTACATTGCCGCTCGCGCTCATGCCGAGATCTCCTGCCGGATGACTTGCCGGCTTGCGTTCGGGTACCGGCTGAGTCTAAAGTGAAAGATGAGAGGATTTACACAATCGAAATTTCACAATGTGAATTTCACTCAGGATATCTGTTGGAGTCCGAGCCATGCGTGATTCTTGCCTCGTGAGGCGGCCATGTCCGGCCTGATACGCCAAGGGCACCTGCTGGGAGCGAAGCTCCGATCGCTGCGCAAGCGCAATGGACTCACGCTCGACGAGCTGTCGGCGCGCTGCGTGCAAGTGGATGCCGAGAGCGCCCCGTCTGTGTCTTACCTGAGCATGGTGGAGACGGGCAAGCGTATTCCCTCCGCCGGGACCCTCGCGATGCTCGCCGGGATCTTCAGCAAGGATCCGCGCTGGTTTCTCGACGAGAACACCGAGGTCGAGGCGGCGCCGCGCGAACGCGCCCGGGGCGGCCTCGCGGCCATGCCGCTCGAGCCCGCGTTTCTGTTCTCGCACGAACTGCTGCAGAGCGCGTTGCCCGAGCTGTTGTCCCAGACCGGCACCACCGGGCGGCAATTCGCGCAACTGCTGATCAGGGTCTGGCAGGAAACCCATCACAACAGCTTCCCGGACATCGAAAGGGCGGCGGAGCAGGGCGGCAAGCGGCAGATGCCGCTGACGCTCGACGCCGTGCTCGAGATCTGCAAACACCATGGGCTCGAGATCCGCTGGTTCGACGGCGACGGCCGCAAGCCGGGAGGCGCCTTGGTGCGCTCGCGATTCGAGGCGCCCGGCACGGTATGGCTCAACAAGCGTCTGCGCAACCAGGAAGAGCGTCTCAAGTACGAGCTGGCGTTCTTCGTCGGCCACAAGATTCTCCATAACGGCGACGGCGCCATCTCGCCGCACAGCGCCATTCACGCGGGCGATGCCGAGGCCATGGCGTCCGCCGCAGGAATGGGCGCGCAGGACGTGCTGTTCGCGTGGCGCGACTTCGAGTGCAGCTTCTTCGCGGGCGCCCTGTTGTGCCCGAGAATTCCTTTCCGCCGGTTCCTGATGCGCGAAGCGCACAACGTGTCCGCTTGCCGCAAGCTCGGCGTCACGCCGGCTCTGGTCATGCGCCGGATGACGGCGGTATCTCCCTATCGGCATTGGCATTTTTTCGATGCCTACGCCCCTGGTTATCTGCGCGCGGTGTATCGAGGCAATGGAATCCCCCTGCCGTGGGGCAACATGAGCTTGGTATCCGATCCCTGTCCCCGGTGGGCCGTGTTCAGGCTGCTGCGAACGCCGGCGGCGACGCCCCCGTCGCAGAAGCCCAAATCGCAGATCTCGGTGATGCAGGACGGCAAGCGCGCGCGCTTGTATTGCTGCCATTCGCTGCTGACGCGGGATGCGCTCGACGAATGGCATGTGCTCTCGGTGGGCGTGGATCTAGTGCCGGCGCTCGACGCGCAGGGTTTCGACGGCGAGGGCGTCGTCGCGCAAGTCGCCGAGTCGTGCCGCCGCGGCGGAGGCGACGGCAAGATACCCGCCGAGGCCGCGAGCAGCATTCGCGCCGCCTCGCAGGTGCTCAACATCGCGTGGATCGCCGACGCGCTCGATTCGCAGGCCAGCGTGATCTGCCCGAGGAGCGGCGCATGTCCGCGGCAACCGCGGTGCAGCGTACATCCGCATTAGCGTATACACTCTGCCGCGCGACCAAGCGGCGTCGCTCGGAACAGTCGATGCGCGGACACATTCTCATCGTTGACGACAACCCCATCGATTTGAGGCTCGCAGCCGAACTCTTGGAGGTTCACGGTTTCAAGGCCGAATGCGCGGCGGACGCCGAGGAGGCGCAACGCCTTCTTCTGTACGTGGTGCCGGACCTGATCGTGACGGATATCGCATTGCCGGGAATGGATGGCCTGACGTTCACGCGCAAGCTGAAAGCCGATGAACGGCTCAAACATGTCCCCGTGATCGCGTTGACCGCTTTTGCGATGCAAGGCGACGAGGAACGAGCGGCGGCGGCGGGGTGCCGGGGCTACATCGTCAAGCCGATCGACATTCGCCGGTTCGCCGAGCAAATCGAAGAGGCGCTCGGCTCGCAGAGTTGAGATCGCGGCGGCGTCTATCCCACCGGCGGCGCGCGCAGCCCGGCCGCGGCGAGCGCTTCGTGCAGCGTCGTGAAGATCCGTTCGGCGCCCAAGGCAGCGGTGATCCCGTGTCGATCCATGTCCGAACGCAGATACGGGCTCACGCGTCCGAACACCACTTGCACTTGTGCGAGCTTCAAGTCCTCGAGCAAGTCGCGCAGCGCGCGCGCGGCCGAATAGTCGATATCGGTGATCGCGTCGGCATCGACGATCAACCAACGCACGGGGCTCGGCGCCCGGGCCACCAACGCGCGCACCTCTTCGCAGAATCGATTCTGGTTGGCGTAGAAGAGATCCGAGCCGAACCGGTAGACGATGAGGCCCGGCGCCGTCACTCGCCCCGGCATCGCCGGGACCAGCACCCAGCGGCCGGTGGCGTCCGGCTCGAGCATCATGGTGTGCGGGCGATAGCTATGGCGCACGTGGCGGAACAGCGAGAGCGCCATCGCCAGCAGGATGCCCTGCTCCACTCCGACGGCGACCACGGTGGCAGCGGTAATGAGCGCGAGGTAGAACTCTCCCGGGCTTTCACGGCGGATGCCATAGAGGCCCTTGAGGTCGATCATCCCGGCCGCGATGGTGAATACGATGGCCGCCAGTACGCAGCGCGGCAGATGTTGCAGCTGTCCGGAGAAAAACAACAGCACCAGCAGAACGGCCCCCGACAAAACGACCTGCGCCACCTGGCTCCTCGCCCCGACCCGCTCCGCCATGGCGGTTTGCGTCGGGCTGCCGTTGACGACGAACGCGCCGCTGATTGACGCGGCCGCATTCGCGGCGGCGAGTCCGAGCAGGTCCGCATCGAAATCAATCGATTCGCGGTATCGGAAGGCGAAGCCTCGAGCGGTGGCGGCGCTTTGCGCGACGATCATGATGAAGCACGAAGCCGAGACGGGCAGAAGAGCCAGGAACTCGTTCCAGGTGACACGCGGAATGACCAGCGATGGAAGTCCGCCGGGGATCGGGCCGAGAACCGCGATGCCGAGCGCGCTCAAGGGGTATACGCTGCCCGCCGCGATGGTCGCGATCACCGCCGCGAGCGACAGCGGCCAGCGCGGTGCGAAGCGATTTCCGAGCAAGATGGCTGCGGCGATGGCCGCGGACAGCACCGCGGTGGGGAGATTGGCCCCGGCGATGCCGCCCAGGATCTGCCAAACCTTGGCCAGGGAGTTGTGCGCGCTCACGTCGAGTCCGAGCATGTCGCCGAGCATCGAGATGCCGACCTGACATCCGACCCCTGCGAGAAAGCCCGTGAGCACCGTGCGCGACAGGAAGTCGGCCAAGAAACCGAGTTTGAAGATGCGCGCGATGAACAACAGCGCCGCCGTCGTCAACGCCACCATCCCCACCAGCGATACATAGCGCGCGCTCGCGGGAACCGCCAGATGCGATACCGAGCCTGCGAATATCGCCGCCGTCGCAGAATCCGCAGCCACCACGAGGTGGCGCGACGAGCCGAAGATCGCGAATGCCAGCGGCGGCAGAAAGAGCGTATAGAGGCCGGTCACCACCGGCATGCCGGCGATCCGCGAATAGCCGAGTACTTGAGGTATGTTGATCGTCGCCAGATTCAGACCCGCGAGACAATCCCGGATGACCCCCGGGCGGGAGAGCGGCCGCAGACCTTCGAAGAGGCGCAACCGTCCGATCACCGCAGGTCGACTCCCTCGGGCGGCGTTTGGGCGGGGTCGTACTCCACGATCTCGCCGTTCGCGGCCGATTTGCCGGAGAGCGCCAGAATGAAGGCCCAGTGGCTGATCAAGAGCGTCGTGTCGCTGTCCTCGCGCGCCGCGACGAGCGCGCGAAACGCACCCGCTCGCGCCACCGTCGCCTCCGAGGTCTCGACTCCGGAATGCCACCACTGCCTGGGGAGATGGCCGAAGTCGTGATGCGGGAATCGCGCAGCCAGCCGATCCGGTGCGCTGCCCACGTCGCAGACGAAGGCGGCCCGCTCGCGGACCTCGTGCATAATATCGACCGGTAAGCCGTGCCGTTCCAGAAACGGCTGGGCGGTCTGCAGGGCGCGCGTGTACGGGGACACGATGATGCGGGTGAGTGAAGCCCCGGAGAGCGCGTCGGCGGCCGCCCTGGCTTGCTCCATGCCGAGCGGCGTCAACTCCGGATCCTCGATTCCCGGGTCGATGCGCGTCCGATTGAAGTGCAGGTTAAAATAGCTTTGTCCATGGCGGAGTAGAAACATGCAGAATCCTTCGATGTCGAGCGAGCCGTTGACGCCTTTTCATATCGCCGTGCAAGTGCGCGATATCGCCGAAGCGCGCGGCTTCTACAAGGACATTCTAGGATGCTCCGAGGGTCGCAGCGACACCGAATGGGTGGATTTCAATCTTTACGGGCACCAATTCGTGTGCCATTTGAATCCGAGTCTGGGGAAAGACGGCAAGCTCGCCAGCCATATCAATCCCGTAGACGGCCATGGCGTGCCGGTGCCTCACTTCGGCGTGGTGCTGCGCCCGGCCCAGTGGTCGGCCTTGGCCGAGCGCTTGACGCGGCTCAACACCCGGTTCGTCATCGAGCCGTGTACGCGCTTCAAGGGTCAGGTGGGCGAGCAATCCACGATGTTCTTCCTGGATCCCACGGGCAACGCCCTGGAATTCAAGGCATTTCGCGACATGGAGTCTCAGCTTTTCGCATCGGCGCCGGCAGCCCGCTGATCCGCCGCGATGGCGATCGCTCTCGACAGCATCCCGCGGTTCAGCGCATCGCAAGCGCTCGCGATCGCGCTTCGCGAGTACGGCATCCGCGGAGAGATCTCGGCGCTGCCGAGCGAGCGGGATCAGAATTTTCTGATTCGCGACGCAGCTCGCGGCAAGATCGTTCTGAAGATCGCCAATCGAGACGATTCAACGCAATTGCTCGATTTTCAGCACCAAGCCATGCGCAGGGTCGCCGGCCGGGCGGACTGCCGGGTGCAAGAGGTGGTCCCGACGCGCTCGGGCGCGGACATCGGTACGGTCGAAGGGGCCGCGGGAGTGCGCTACTGCTTTCGCGCACTCACCTGGATCGAGGGCGCGGTACTGGGCGAAGTCGCCGATCGCAGCGCCTCGCTGCTGGAATCGCTCGGCGCCTGCCTGGCTCAGGTCGACCTGGCGCTTCGGGGCTTTACGCACCCGGCAATGCATCGGGTGCTGCAATGGGACCTGCGCCACGCGGACTTGGCGCGCGATAAGGCGGTGTTGCTGCCGAACCCGTGGCGGCGCTGGGCGCACGACGCCTTTGCCGACTGGGAGAGAGTCGACTGGCCGCTGCTGCGCACGGGCGTGATTCACGGGGATGCCAACGATTACAACGTGCTCGTGGACGGGGACCGCGTATCGGGGTTGCTCGACTTCGGAGACATGGTTCACTCGGCGCTGGTGTGCGATCTGGCCGTCGCGCTGGCGTATGCCATCCTTCACCATGCGGATCCCCTCGCCGCCGCCGCGCGCGTCATACGCGGCTATCATCGCGAGAACCCGCTCACCGAAGCGGAACAGCGGGCGCTCATGCCGCTGATGCGCGCGCGCCTCGCGGTGAGCCTGTGTTATTCCGCGCACAACAAAATGCGGAGCCCCGGCGATGCGTACCAAACGATCACCGAAGATGCGGCGTTGCAGCTCGCCGGCCGGCTGAGCCGAGCCTCCGCGGAGGACGCCTCGGATGCCGTTCGCAGTGCTTGCGGTTAGGCGCCCACGCGGCGGAGGGCCGCATCCGGAGTCTACTGCGATTCGGCCTCGTGCAATTCGCCGGTCGCGCTCTGAACGTAGTTCTGCAGTCCCATTTTGTCGATCAGGCCGAGTTGCTCCTCGATGAAATCGATGTGCTCCTCTTCGCTCTTTTGGATTTCCACCAAGAGCTCGCGAGTGACGAAGTCCTTCACCGATTCGCAATGGACGATGGCGGCCTGGTACAAAGGGTGCGCGGCCATCTCGCGTTTCAGATCGCATTCCAGGATCTCGCGCACGTCCTCGCCGATGAAGAGCTTGCCGAGATCCTGCAGATTGGGCAGACCATCCAGGAACAGGATGCGCTTGACGAGCCGGTCCGCATGACGCATCTCGTCGATCGACTCCTCATATTCGATCTTGCCGAGCCGCTTCATGCCCCAGTTGTCGAGCATGCGTGCGTGCAGGAAGTATTGATTGATGGAGGTCAGCTCGTTCTTGAGCGCCTGGTTGAGAAAGTCCAAGACCTTGGCGTCACCTTGCACGGCAAATCACTCCAGCGTCGGGAGGAGAGCGATTGTAGCGTCGAAACGGGCAGGCCGTCAGGCGACCTGAGGAGCCGTCAGGCGGCGGCTTCGGCGGCGGTCGTGAAGAACGAGGGACGCTCGCCGTACTGGGCGAGGCAGTCGGCCATCGCGAGCTTGGCTTCGGGCACACACTTGCCGCAGCAGGTGCCGAGCCCGGTCTGGCGGCTCACCTCTTTCAGTTGAGTCGCACCGTCCTGGACGGCGGTCCGGATATGCCGGTCGGAAACTGCCTTGCAGACGCAAATGATCATGGGCGTATTGTGAACGCGAATGCGAATGATTGTCAATAACTCCTTTGACGTCGGGCAAGTCATTCATTTTGCTTGTATTATGTGCAAACCATGAAATTGTATTCCTGGAATGTCAACGGCATCCGTGCGGTACTGAAAAAAGGCCTATTCCAGTCTTTTTTGCGGGCGCACAAGCCCGACGTGTTATGCCTCCAAGAGACCAAGGCGGAGCGCGGACAGATCGAGATCGATGTTCCCGAGTACCGCGAGTTCTGGAATTCGGCGGTCAAGAAGGGCTATTCCGGCACGGCCATCTTCTCGCGCGAAGAGCCGCTGCGCGTCGTCAACGGATTTCCCCACGAGTTCGCCGAGCGCTACAGCTTCGCGGACGAACTCGAGCGCGACAGCGCCGAAGAGGGCAGGGTCATCACGGCGGAGTTCGAGAAATATCACCTCGTCACCGTCTACACGCCGAATGCCAAGGACGATCTCAGCCGACTTAGCCTGCGCTACAAGCATTGGGATCCGGCGTTCCTCGCCTACTGCCGCCAGCTCGAAAAGGCCAAACCCGTCGTCCTGTGCGGCGATCTCAACGTCGCCCATACGGAACTCGATCTGGCGAACCCGAAGCCGAATCGAGGCAAGAAGGGATTTACGGACGAAGAGCGGAAGGGCTTTCAGAACTTCCTGGATGCGGGGTTCGTCGATACGTTCAGGCTGTTCACGCAAGGCAACGGACACTACTCGTGGTGGAGCCATTTCGCGAATTCGCGGGCGCGCAACGTCGGGTGGAGAATCGATTATTTCCTGGTATCCGCGGCGCTCCGCGGGCGGGTGGTCGCCGCGGATATTCACGCCGACGTGATGGGGAGCGATCACTGCCCCGTCAGCGTCACGCTCACGTGATGCGGCCCCGCAGGCAGTCACAGCCTCGATGGCGCGGACGGCTGCTCGATCGAACGAGGATGGCAGCCGCGGCGGTCTTGCTTGCGATCCTTCAGGCGCCGATGCCGGCGGGCGCGGAGGACAGCGCGCCTGCGGCCCGTTTGGGCGTCGATGCGCCCGAGCTCGCGCGGCTCGGGAACTATGCCGTGGGTGTGAGAACCTTGCACCTGCGGGAGGCCGGCCAGCCTGACGTGCTGGCGTTCGATGCAGCGAGCGGCAAGGCGCCGCTGCGCGTTCGCGAACTCACCGTCGACCTCTGGTATCCCGCGGCGCCCAAGCCGGGGGAGGCGGCCGCCGTGTACTCGGCGCAATTGCCATCGGAACCGCCGGCACCGCCCGCAACCTTCAGCGTCACGGGACTCGCGGTCCGAGAGGCGCCTGCCGCCGGCAAGGGCTTTCCTTTGGTCGTCGTATCCCACGGCTACAGCAACGACCCCGCGGCGATGATTTGGCTGACCGAAAATCTCGCTTCCAAGGGCTACGTCGTGGCCGGCATCCATCATGACGACCCGCCCATCACGGATCGCAGCAAATTCATCGGACCTTTGCTGCGTCGTCCGCTCGACATCGCCTACGTCACGAGCAACCTCCAACGCATGCTGGGAGCGGAGCAGCTGATCGATCCATCGCGGACGGCGTTGATCGGTTATTCGATGGGCGGATATGGCGTGTTGACGGCCGCGGGCGCCGCCTTGGATCCGAACGGGCCGCCGACCCGAATGATTCCCGGCGCACTGCTCATGCCATACGTTCGCGGCGGTGCGCGCGCCGGCGATCTGTCGGTGCGAGATCTAAAAGCGGTGGTGGCGATCTCGCCGGCCGGCGGCGGCACACTCGCGGCCTGGG
Organism: Steroidobacteraceae bacterium; assembly: GCA_050012315.1. GTDB lineage: Bacteria > Pseudomonadota > Gammaproteobacteria > Steroidobacterales > Steroidobacteraceae > Bog-1198. Next base: position 246,089 of record JBEKHK010000002.1, read on the forward strand.
GCGCCGAGGGCCTGCGCGGGCTCGAGGCGCCCTTGCTCCTCATTCAAGGCGACCACGACCGGACGGTCGACTATGCCACCGGCGCGCACGCCATCTTCGAGGGTGCCGTGAATGCGCCGCGATATCTTTTGACCTTCCTGGGGGCCGGTCACTCGATCGGACTCATTCCGGCTCCCCCCTCGATGCGCAAACGCTTGTGGGATCAGGAGTGGTTTGAAGATCCGGTATGGCGGGCGGAGCGGGTCAACGCGATCAATGCGCATTTCATCACGGCGTTTCTGGATCGCTACCTCAAGGGCGACGAATCGCGCGCGGCCTATTTGGACGTAGCGGTGCCGAAGTCCTCCGATGGAGTATGGCCGACGCCGGCGCCGGGTTCTCCTCCGGCGCCGTACGATGCGTACAGTCCCGGCTCGCCGGGCATAACGGTGTGGAAAGGCTTTCAGCACAGCGAGGCGGCGGGCCTCGAGATGCTGCGCTCGGCGGCGGGACCGTCGGCGCCGACCGTCGGCGAGGTCGCCTCGGTCGGCGGACATTGACCCCCTCGGATCATCTCAAGGATGCTGGCGCTACGCTCTCTGATCTTCTCGATTCTGTTCTACGCATGGTTTGCCGTGAGCGCCGTGCTTGCCACGCTGATTTCGCTGGTATTGCCCAAGCGCCTGCCGGCTTTTGCCCGATTCTGGTCCGGCAGCTGGCTCGCCATGTACCGCGCCATCTGCGGCGTGGCCTACGAGGTGCGGGGGCGTGAGAACATCCCGAAAGGCGGCTGCGTGATTGCCATGAAGCATCAGTCCGTTTGGGACACGTGCGCCATGTTCGCGATCTTCGACTGCCCCGTCTATGTGCTGAAGAGCGAGCTCATGTTCATCCCTTTTTTCGGCTGGGCGTTGGCGCGCTTGGGATGCATTCCCGTCAAGCGCGGAAGCGGCAAGAGCGCGCTCGATACCATGGTGCGCGGAACACGGATCGCGCTCGCCAAGGGCAAACAGGTGGTGATTTTTCCGGAAGGCACCCGTACGCGTGTCGGGCAGCCGGCCGACTATAAAACCGGCATCAGCCACTTGTATACGGCGCTCGAGGTGGCCTGCGTGCCGGCGGCGCTCAATTCCGGGCTGTTCTGGCCGCGCCGATCATTTCTCAGGCCGCCGGGTGTCATCACGGTCGAGGTGCTCCCGCTCATCCCGCCGGGATTGGACCGCAGAATCATGTTCGAGCGTGTGGTGACCGGAATCGAGAGCGCCGCCGAGAGGCTGTGCAAGGCGCCGCCGGCGCGCTAACCGGATCAGCGAGCCGCAGTCCCCCTGGTTCGCGGGCCGCCGCGCATCAAGCCAAGCGCGAGCAACGCCGAGGCCAGCATCAAAAACAGGCTCACCGCATTCAGCACCGGCGTTGCTCCTTCGCGCATGCGCCCGTACATCTCCACCGTCAGGGGCGCATCGGCGCCCACCAGCATGAGCGTGGTGTTGAAGTCGGCGAAGGACATGAGGAACGAGATCGCCGCGGAACCGATCAAGGCGGGACGCAAATAAGGCAGCACGATGGTGCGGAACACCGCGGGCTTGCTGGCGCCGAGATTCAAAGCGGCTTCCTCGAGCGTGCGGTCGAAGCGGCGCAGGCGTGCGCTGATGGTGAGCGTAGCGATGGTGGCGACATAGGAGAATTGACCGAGTACCACGAGCGGGAGGCCGGGCCGCAGGAAATCCCAGTCGAGCCCGAATGCGTCATCGACGAATTCCGCCACGCGGCTCGCGAATGCGAGAATCGAAATTCCGAGGATGACTCCGGGAATCACCAGCGGCGCGAGCATCAACACGGACAGCGCCTGCTTGCCGGCGAAATTCTCGCGCTCGATCAGAAACGCATTGGAAATGCCGATGAGCACGGAGAGCACGGTGACCCACGCCGCAACCACGAAGCTGGTCCAGATGCTGCCGAGGAGGTCCGCATCCCTGAACAGGCCGACCCGGCCGGATTTCGCGTTGCCCAGAAACCAATCCCAGGTGAAGCCGTGCCAGGGCGGCGCGGGGTACGGTGCGTCGTTGAATGCAAAGACGGCGACGACGATGAGCGGCAGAAAGAGAAACGCCAGGAAGACGGCGAGATACGCCGCGGTGGCGGTCCGAAGCCACGCAGGACGGGGAAGCGAGGGGATCACGTGCTGCGCATCACGTCGCCGAAGCGTTGGCCGGCGAGCCGGAGGCCGATCATCACCAATGACGTGGACAGTCCGAGCAGCAGGAATCCGAGCGCGGCGCCCTGTTCCCAGTTGAAGCGCGTGATGAACTGGTTATAAATCTGCTCGGTGAACCATTGCGAACTCTTGCCGCCCAACAACGTCGGCGTCAAGTAATTGCCGAGGGTAAGCATGAAAACGACGATGCAGCCCGCAGTGATGCCGGGCGCCGCATGAGGAATGACGACGGTTCTCAAGGTCGCGAAGCCGCCGGCGCCCAGATCGTAAGCGGCCTCGATCAGCGAGTTGTCCAGGCTCTCCAAGCTCGAGATCAGCGGAATCAACATGAAGAGGAGCGAGGTATAGACCAAGCCCACCATGATGGTGGCATCGTGATACAGAAGCTCGACCGGGACCGAAGTGATGCCGAGCTTGACCAACAGCGACGGCAGAACGCCGGATTCGCGCAGCAGAATCATCCAGCCCAACGTGCGGACGGTCTCGCTTACCCAGAACGGAATCAAGCACAGGATGAACAGCAGCGAACCGGACCGCCCTTTGGCCAGTTTGGCGATGATCCAGGCGATGGGAAACGCCAGAAGGAGCGTCAAGAACGTGGCGATGACCGACATGACCGCGGTGCGCACGAACACATGCCAGTAGAGCGGCTCGGTGAAGAAGGTCCTGTACTGGGCCAGGCTCGGGACATAGTGCCGCGGACCGATGCGCTCGCGAAGCGACAGCACCGCGAGATCCACATGCGGCAGAACGATGAGCGCGCCGAGCCACAAGATCGCCGGGGCGAGGAGCAACCCCAATCCCAGGCGCCCGTGCCACCTCGATTCGGCGGCCGCGCTAGACATCCTGATCCATGGCACCCGGACGCGCCGGAAAGCACACGGCGCGCTGCGGGTCGAAGCAGAACACGATCTTCTCCTTCGGTCTCAGATCCGAGAATCGGCCGGTTTGGGGGAGCGCGATCCGGAATTCGCGGCGCGTGCGCTCCTCCTTGAGGAGGACAGCCGAGTTCGCGCCGTCGAACAAAAGACTCTCGACGTCGCCGCGGTGCGAGGGCTGGCCCGGAGGAAGATCGGCTTCGGTGCGTCCCAGGCTTGCGACCTCCGGCCGAACGAAGCCTTCCACCGCATCGCCCAACTTCACGTCGCCCTCGGCGATTGCGCGGACGGTCCAGCCGTCTCGGGTGGTCAACTCCACCGCCGACCCCGCGATGTTCGTGGCCCGTCCGGCAATGCGATTGTTGGCGCCGACGAAACTCGCCACGAACGGAGTCCGGGGACGATAGTACAGATCTTGCGGCGTACCGAGCTGCTCGAACCGTCCATGGTTCATGACGCCGACATGGTCGGACAGCACCAACGCCTCGGACTGATCGTGCGTGATGTACACGAACGTCGTGCCGAACGCGGCTTGCAGCTGCTTGAGCTCGATCTTCATGTGCTCGCGAAGCTTCAAGTCGAGCGCACCGAGCGGTTCATCGAGGAGCAGCAGCGTCGGCTCGAGCACGAGGCTTCGCGCGATGGCGACGCGCTGGCGCTGGCCGCCGGACAACTCGTCGACCCGCTTCTCCGCCGCGCTGCCGAGGCCGACGCGCTCGAGCATCGCGTGGCTCTTGCGCGCGCGCTCGGCGCGCGCTACTCCGCGTCGCGCCAAGCCATACGCGACGTTCTCACCCACGGTCATCATGGGAAAGAGCGCGAGCTGCTGGAACACCATGTTCACCGGCCGGCGATTGGGCGAGATTCCCCGCATGCTCCTGCCGCCGATCAAGATATCGCCGGCGTCGGGCGAGATGAATCCGGCGATCATGCGCAGCAACGTCGTTTTGCCGCAGCCGGACGGCCCCAGAATCGAGAAGAAACTACCTCGCTCGACGCTGAAAGAGAGGCAATCGACCGCGACGTGGTCCGCGAAGCGCTTGACGACGCCCTCGGCGACGAGGTCCTCAGCCGCGCTCAATTGGCGGCCTTGATTCGATCCAGCACGCGTCCCTCGATCTCTTCCAAACCCGGCGGTATCGCGGGATACCAGTGGATGTTCTTGAAGGCGCTGTCCGGAAACGACGCCACGAACTGCGCCTTGAGATGCGGGTCGACGAACGGCGCCGTGCCCTTGGCCGCCGAGAAGTTGCCGACCGACTTGATGACCCGCGCGGCATTCTCCGGGCGCATGGTGAAGTTGATCCATGCGTACGCGGCCGCATCGTTCCTGCCGCGCGCGGGAAGCGCGAAAGTGTCCAGCCAGCCGAGCGCGCCGGACTTGGGGACGATGTATTGGATGTCCGGGTTCTCCCGGTTGAGGGTCCAGCCACCGGTGTCCCACATCGCCGCGGCCCAAATTTCGCCGGAACGGAACCCATTGAGCAGCTGGTCTTTGTTGTCGAAGAAGAACTTGAAGTTCCCCTTGCAGGCAATCAGTTTGTCGCCGACCTGATCCATGAGCGCAGCGTACGTCTTGGGGTCCCCATACAGCGCGAACGGATCTTTGCCCGCCGCGAACGCGAACGCCATCAAAATCGGGCGGCGGAGGCGGATCGAGGTCTTGCCCTTGAGATCGGGACGGCAAAGATCAGGGAAATCGGACACCGTCGTGCGCTTGGAGTTGACCACCAGACCGTCGGTGCCCCAGAGATAGGGCAATGCGTACAGTTTCCCGTCGATGGTCGCATTGCGCTTGACGATTTCCAGCAACGAGGGCTGGAACTCATCGATCTTGACCTTGCTGAGATCGATCGGCTTGTAGATGCCGAAGTCGCGCTCGACAGAGCTGATGCGATCCTGCGAGGGCTGCGCGAGATCGTAACCGGCACCGCCGGTCGCGCGCAGCTTCGAGATCATCTCTTCGTTGTTCGAGAGCGTCACCTCGACCTCGATGCCGGTCTCCTTGGTGAACGCGGCGATGAGGTCCGCGGGCACGTAATCGGCCCACGTGATGATGCGCAGCTTCTGACCATCGGCCTGGGCGACGCCGCACAGACAAGCCAGCCCAAGCGCCACGCAAGACAGCAACAATCTTCTCATCGATTCACCCTCGTCTCACCTATGGATGGGGTCTATCCAGTAGACTTCCTCGACCCGCTCTGCCGCTTCGATGTTGAGGTTGACCACTATCGACTCGTTGTCGCTGCGCACGAGAACGCACTCGAGCGGCGTGTCGGCAAGCGCATTGATTTCCTGGTGAGGGACATACGGGGGCACGAAAATGAAGTCGCCGGCCTGCGCCTCGGCGGTGAACTCGAGACGCTCGCCCCAGCGCATGCGGGCTGCGCCGCGCACCACGTAAATGACGCTTTCCAACGCGCCGTGATGATGGGCGCCGGTCTTGGCATTCGGGTGGATCAGCACCGTGCCGGCCCAGAGCTTGTGCGAGCCCACGCGCCGGAAATCGACGGCCGCCGCGCGCAGCATGCCGGGCGTCTGAGGCGTATTGCTGTCGAGCCGGTCGCCCTTGATGACCCTCACGCCCTCGAGACGCCAATCGGGCGGGGTGGTGCTCATGGACCGGGCGCCCCGCCTAATGGCCGAATGAGTAGCCGATGGAGATGATGATCGGCGTGGGTGCGAAGCTCACGTTCGAGGTGCGCACGATCCCATCGGTATTGGTGGTGAGATGCGTCTTCACCTGGGAGAACCCGAAGGATCCGTGGAGGTGCCACCGGTCGCTGAGCCGATAGGTCAATCCGGCCGTGAACGCCGCGCTCACCGAGGCGGTGAGGGAGATCTTGGTGGGACCGCCGCTGGCCGCATCGCCCGCCGCGGTCGAGTTGCGGTCATAGAACGTCGTGTAGTTGACACCGGCACCGATGTAGGGCCGGAACGGCGAATTCGGGCTGAAAAAGTTGTATTCGAGGAGCAAGGTCGGCGAGATCCAGCGAGCGCTCGAGATCACCTGCCCGTCGTACGGCACGGAGCCGAGCGTCTGCGGCCCCGACCCCTTGATCTTCGCGAGCGGCGGGTAGCCGAGAGCAAGCTCCGTGTCGATGTTCGGGGTGAACCAGCGCACATAGGCGCCGTACAAGGTTTCCAGGTTTTCCGCCGTGAAGTTGACGCCATCGGGCACGTACGGACCGTAAAGATTGTTTGCGTTGGCGTGATAGAGCACCGTGTACGAGCCGAGTCTCACGTCGTTGGCCAGAAAATCATCGGCCGAGGCCGATGCGGCGTACGTGCTGGCGAATACCGCGGCCAAGGTGAGCGCGCCGAATGTCGTTTTTCTCATTGAGGCGATCCTCTTAAAACTGGGCGAAGAACGCGCGAGCACCCGCCGCGCAGAAAGGAGCAACCGCCGTGTGGTAGCCCTCGATGACTTGAGCCTCCGCGGCCGCGAGCGTCAGACCGCCGCCGGCGGCAGTCTGAAGATAGGCAAGCTCGGCGGCCTCGCTCTCCTGGAAAGCGGCCTGCAGAGCCTCGAACGGACCGCCCGGAGTGCCATTCACGTCGAGCATGGTGACGGCACCGGCCGGCAAAGCGCTCCAGTAGGTGACCATGGTGACGGTGTTCACGCTGAAGAACACCGTGGGGTCCTTATCGCCGCCGCAAAGCAGCGTCGGCACCTTGGGATACCAGCCGCTGCGCATGTCGTTCAAATAAAAGTCCTGCCGCAACCCTTGCGTCGGCTTGACGGCCGCGAGCGGCACCCCCGGTGTCGGCGTCGGCGTCGTCAGCGCGCCGTCCGGATCGGTCAGGGCATCCACCGCGTAGCTCACGCGATAGGCGTTGTTGATGAGGTAGGGATTGCCGAAACCGAGCTGGAAGATCGGCGTCTCCGCGCTCAACGGCAGGGCGGGCGTCGGCGGCACGGCGAGGAGCGCGGTCAGTTCCGCTTCTCCGGGAACCACCGGCGTGGCGCTGTCGAACAGCGCGGTCTCCGGCAGCAGGCCCTCCTCGAAGATGGTGTCGATCGGCGTGTCGCTCGGCAGCAGTGTCTCGACCCCCGCGTAGGTCGGCGAGAACACCGGGTTCGCGGTGCTGTCGACGTTGCCGTAGGCATGCTGATAGCTGTTGACCAGGAGCGGCGCAAACTCCGTCGATCCGATATCGACCCCGCCGTAGAAGATCGTGTCGCCGAACGCCTCGAGCGCGTAGGGACCGGACATCGGCGCGGCCGCCGTCACGGTCTTGCCCGCGGCTTGCATCGCCCGCAGCGTCGCCATCGCGACGTGGCCGCCCTCGGAATAGCCGGTGATGAAGAGTTGGCCGTTGTCGCTGGTGGCTGCGGCGAGGGTGGTGGGCAGCGCGGTGCGGGCGGCCGTGAGGATGTCCATCATTTCGCCGGACTGCTGAGCGGCGTTCAGAAACGGATGGTAGCCGAGCGTCGAGATGTCGTAGCCGGCATAGTTCGGAGCGACCACGATGTAGCCCTGCGCGGCGAACATGGCGGCAATGAGGACGCCTTCGGTATTGGAGGCGTTGGTGATGTCGGCGATGTTCAATGCCTTGTTGGGGTTCGTGCCGTGCGCATATTCCACGATGGGTCTCGGACCCGAGCACGCCGGCGCTGCGCCGGTGGGCACCATGAGCGCGCCCGAGGACTCGGTGGTCTCACCGGCGCCGCCGACGGTCCAGAATCGGATGTAGTAGAAGTCGACGCCGCACGCGGGTTTGCCCGCGATCTCGAGGAGCTGCGCTCCGGTGGCGGTGCCGGCCAGCTCGCCCTGGAAGGTCGCGGCGTTGAGCGACGCGATGCGGAACGGCGGGGTCACGGACAGCGTGCCCGGACTCGTCGATGCGCTCGTCGTGCCGGTCTGCGAGCTCGAGCCGCAGGCGGCCAGGTACACCGCTCCCAGCGCGAAAGCGGAAAGCCTCAAAAGCTTGAACATATCCCATCTCCCTCTGCCGCAAAAGCGCAACACCTATCCGGCGTATGCGTGCGTTGCTTGTTGTTCGGCGGATGCCAGCTCGTGGCGGGGGATTCTACGCTACTGGAGTGAAAACTCTACGCTTTGGAGGGAGGCCGCGTCCTTGCCTTTTTGTTGCGGGGACGCGACGAGGCGATCCGCCAGCCATGCATGGATCTCGCTGACGATGGCCAGGGCGATGGCCTCCGGAGTGCGGGCGCCGATGTCGAATCCGACCGGTCCGCGCAATCGCGCACTCAAGCTTTCGGCCGACGCGCCGAGTTCGTCCACGATGCGTCGGCGGCGTGCCGAGGGTCCCAAGAGGCCCACATAGGCAGGACCTTCCGCCGTGCCGAGTGCACGCAGATAGGCGATGTCCGAAGCAAGGTGATGGCTCATCACCACCGCGGCGTGACAGCGGCGAAGATCGACGCTTGCGCGAAGTGCGCCGGCATCGGCGTGTACGACCCGGGTGCCCGGAAATCTTTGCGGGTCAGCGTAAGCCGGCCGATGATCGACCACGGATACCCGCCATCCCAGCGCGCGAGCGGCTGCCGCGACCGGCTGTGCATCGGGCCCTGCGCCGCACAACAAGAGGTGCGGAGGAGGTGCCAGGAACTCGACGAAGGCGCGCAGCCGCGAGGCCCCGTGCCCGATGAGGACTTCCCGGGATGACCCTTCCGTGAGGGCGGCCTGCGCCGCCGCGGCCAAGGCAGGAGGTATCGCAGCACCGCCGTGCGCCGTGCTGTAGGTGCCGAGTGGAAGGTCGCTCGATTCGTGCACGCACACGAGGCAGGTGGATGCACCGGTGGCGGTGGCCCGCCCGGCCGCCGCCAAGGCTGCGCCGGCCCGGTCCGCGGAATTCGCGTGCTCGAGCAGGACGCGCATCGCGCCTTCGCAACCCGCGCCGATCCCGAATAGCACGTCATCCGGCCCGCGCATGTCGTACTCGACCGCCCGCGCCGGTGCTCCCTCCAAGACCTCCCGAGCATGAAGCTTCAGATCCGCCTCCAAGCATCCGCCGCTCAGGAGTCCGAGATAGCTGCCGTCAGCCATGATCAGCATCCGAGCTCCGGGCTTGCGGTAGGTGGAGCCCGCGGTTGCCACGACGGTGGCGAGAACGCGGCCCAAATTGCCCGCGGGCGCGCGCTCCGACAACAACTCGAGGCCGGTATCGAGCCTCGCGGGGGAGGCGAACTGTTCGAGGGCAATCACCGTTGATGGCGTTCCATGGGCAATCGTCTTACAGGGATTTGTGGCAAGGCATGAAACACAGCAACGAGATTATTCAACTAGATCCATTATGTCGAGTCGCTCCGGCCGGGCCATCGATGACCCGGCATCTGCCCCGATTCGGAACGAGCCGGCGCAGGGTGTACAGTGCGGCGACGATGCAATCGGCCCTCACGAGCTCCCGCGCGCTGCTCGACACGAACCGGCAATACTACGACTCGCTCTGGTCCGGCGCGCGTTTGGTCGAACCGCATTTGTTCAATACCTGGCCGCTGGTGCAATCGCTCCTGCCGCGGGCCGCGTCGCGGCTCGAGGTCGCACCGGGCTTGCGGCCGAGACTGCCGATCGAGGGGACCCATTTCGTCGATCTGAGCACGCCCGCCATCGCCAAGCTGCGCTCGCGGGGCGCCTCCGTGGCCGTGGGCTTGGTCACGTCGCTTCCGTTCGCGGCGGCGGCGTTCGACCTGGTATGCGCATTCGATATCGTCGAGCACGTCGACGACGAGGCGGCGGCGCTCGGTGAGATTTCACGGGTCGCCAAGCCGAACGCGGCGATCCTCATTTCGGTGCCGCTGCATCCCGCCCGCTGGACGGCCTTCGATGATTTCGTCGGCCATCGGCGCCGCTACGAGCCGGAGCGGCTCGCGGCCACGCTCGCGCGTCACGGTCTTCTCATCGAACGAAGCGCGGCATACGGCATGCAGCCCAGGTCATCGCGGATCGTCGATCTCGGGATGTGGTGGCTCACGCATCAGCGCGAGCGGGCGCTGTGGTGGTACAACCGGGTCATCATGCCGCTCGGCCTGAGGTTCCAGAAAAGCCTTGCTTTCGGCCCGGGCCTGATCGACACCGGCGCCGTCGACGAACTGCTCATGGTGTGCCGCAAGGCGGGCAGCGAGAATCGCGTGGCGCCGCCTGTCAGCGGATGCTGACAAGCACTGACAGCTTTATCCGTCCGGTCCCCCCGGGGAGTTGACCAAGAATAGGTCGATCCGCTTCTCGAGGTGCACCATCCCGTCATGCCGCTGCCACGCCACGCGTCGAAAGGTGCGATCAGATTTCTCGGGCGCTATGTGCGGCGGCGTTTTTTCAGCCATACCATCGTGATCGTCGCGGTTCTGACGGCGGTCGCCTGCAACGTGGGCTCGCAGTATGCGGTCAAGCACCTGGTCGACGTGCTCGGAGCTCATCGACCGCCTCCCGGGCCGCCCCCCGAGGTTCTCTGGGGCGCGGTGGCCATTCTGCTGGGACTCGTGGCCGGCGACAATATTCTTTGGCGCGTCGCGGGATGGGCCTCGACACATGCATTCGTGGCCGTGGGAGGCGACATCCGGCTCGACTTGTTCGATCATCTCTCGGGGCAGGGGACCCGCTACTTCGTCGAGCAGTTCCCCGGCGCGCTCGCCGGCCGGATCACGGCCGCCGCGAACGCCGCCTGGCTGATCGAGAATTCCTTGACCTGGACCACGATTCCTCCCGGCGTCGCGGTGATCGCCAGCATTCTGGTCCTCGGCACCATCAACTGGCATCTCACCGCGGTGTTGATGGCGGTGGTTTGCGTGTTGGGCGCGATCATTGCCTGGTGGGCCGCGCACGGACGCGAGCTTCATCAGAATTTCGCGGGGCACGCGGCGCACGTGAGCGGCGATCTCAGCGATGTCGTGAGCAACATCGGTCTGGTGCGCGCCTTCGGCGCCGCGCAGCGCGAGCAGCAGCGGCTGACCATGAAGATCCAGGACGAGATGCAGGCGCAGCGCCTGAGCCTGCGATCACTCGAGCGCTTGCGGCAGTTTCACGCGATCACCGTGTTCTTCGTGACCGCCGGGGTGCTGGTCTGGTCGGTCGTGCTGTGGAACCGCGGGCAGATCTCGACGGGGGACGTCGTGCTCACGACGACGCTGGGCTTCACCGTGCTGCACGCGTCGCGCGACTTCGCCATGGCGATGGTGGATATGGTGCAGCAGGTCGCGAAGCTGCGCGAGGCGGTGCAAGTGCTCGGGCTGCCGCACGAGATGCGCGACACCAAGGATGCGCGGCCGCTCGTCGTCAGGAAGGGCTCGATCGCGTTTCGCGACGTGCGCTTCAGGTATCCGAGCGGCCAGTCGGTGTTGTGCGACTTCTCGCTGACCGTACCCGGCGGTCAGAAGATCGGGCTGGTGGGCCGTTCGGGCGCCGGGAAATCCACCATCATCGCGCTGCTGCAACGGCTGTACGATCCCGACGCCGGCGAAGTCCTCATCGACGATCAAGTCATCTCGCGCGTCACCCAGGAAAGCTTGCGCAGTTCGATCGCGGTCGTGCAGCAGGACATCTCGCTGTTTCACCGCTCGTTGCTCGAGAACTTGAGGTACGGACGCCCGGAAGCGACCGATGCGGAGGTGTTCCGAGCCGTCGAGGCCTCGGGTTGCGCGGAATTCATCGCGGCGTTGCCGGACGGATACGACACGTTGGTGGGTGAGCGCGGGATGAAGCTCTCCGGGGGCCAGCGTCAACGTTTGGCCATCGCGCGCGCCTTCCTGATGAACGCGCCGATCGTGATCCTCGACGAAGCAACCTCGGCGCTCGATACCGAGTCGGAGCAGTCGATTCAGGAGGCGCTCGCCCGGCTGTTTCGCGGCCGCACGGTGATCGCCATCGCGCACCGGCTCTCCACCCTCGATTCCTTCGATCGCATCGTCGTGCTGGAGCGCGGGCATATCGTCGAGGACGGAGCGCCGCGCCGGTTGTTGCAAACCAAGGGAGGCGTCTATAGCCGGATGTACGGGCGCCAGATCCGCGTCGGCGCGGAGCACACGTCATGAACGGGACCGCGCGGTGCGCGAGGCGGTCGGTTGGTCCCGCGCTCGCGCGGGCGGCCGCCGGTGTAGTCGCACTCGCGATCCTCGGGGGCTGCAATACGACACGGCCGACGGCGCCCGCGGCCGCGCCGGCGCAGCCCGAAACCCCGGCCGCGCCCGAAACGCCGGCCGCGCCGGCGCAGCCCGAAACGCCGCCGCCTGCTCCGCCGCCGCCTGCTCCGCCGGAGGCGCCGCAATCGCCGGCGGCGGCGACTGCGGCGCCTCCGCCGTGCGTGTGCAGCCAGCCGGCGCCCAAGCCGCACCCCAAGCACAAGCCCAAGCCGAAGGAACCGGTCAAGGAGCCGGAACCCTCGTCGGTCGGGCCGCTTCCCCCGCCGCCCGCGAATGCCGTGGTCAATGCCGAGGTCGGCCGCATCGAGGGCCCCCTCACGTCGATTCTCGGCAAGAACGTGCAGAGCCCCAAGGGAGAAGATCTCGGCCGAGTGGTCGACTTGCTGGCGGATCCGCGAGGGCACGTGCGGGTCGCCATCATCGACTTCGGCGGCTTCCTCGGAGTCGGCACGCGGCGTATCGCGGTGGATTGGCCGCTGCTGCATTTCAACCCGGGCGACAAGGATAGGCCGCTCATCCTCACCGTGACCCGGGAGAAACTGCAGTCGACGCCCGAATACAAAGACTCCAGCAGTCCCCGCGTTCTCATGCCGCCGGCGGCGGCCCCAGATGCTGCAGGCGCCGACGCGAAAAATTGAGCAACTGTCGCCCGCGGCCGGAGCTGGGCCCCCGGGCGTGAATCCCACGAGCGCGCCGGCCGGCCGCGGCCTCGATTGGTTCAATCTCTTCGTGGCCAATATTCAGACCGGGTTCGGTCCTTTCATTGCCGTGTACCTCAGCGGACAAAGTTGGACGCAGACCTCGATCGGATTGGCGCTCTCCATCGGCACCGTCAGTTCCATGGTCAGCCAGGTGCCCGCCGGCGCACTGGTGGACGCGATCAAAAACAAGACACGCGTCGCCGCATTCAGCGTGCTGGTATTCACCGCGAGCGCGCTGATGTTCGCCATTCACCCGATTCGCCTGTTCGTTTATCTGGCCGAGATCCTGCATGGCGTTTCGAGCTGCACGCTCGGCCCGGCGATCGCCGCCATGAGCCTGTTGCTCGCCGGCCGACTGGGGATGGCGCTGCGTCTCGGCCGAAACGCACGTTACGCGGCGGTGGGCAACGGCGTGGGCGCTGCGCTGATGGGCGCGTGCGGACAGTACGTATCGGAGCGGGCGGTGTTCTATCTGACCGCCGCGCTCACTCTGCCGGCGTTGGTGGCGCTCTTGCCGCTGCGGCGCTTCGCGGCGCCGGACCGCAGCAAGACGCCCGCGAACCCGAGCAAGGCGGCGGCGGGCGCGGGCAGCCTTCGCATACTGGCGGACCGCCGGCTGCTGATCTTCTGCGCATGCGCGATGCTGTTCACGTTCGGCAATGCGCCGCTTCTCATGCTCATCAGCGGAACCCTGACGGCGAGGGGCAGCAACCCGAGCCTCCTGATCGGAGCGTGCATCGTACTGCCCCAGATCGTCGTCGCGCTCGCCTCGCCCGCGGTGGGCCGCCTCGCGGATCGCCATGGGCGCCGCCTCGTGCTGATCGTCGGCTTTGCGATGCTGCCGTTGCGCGCGCTGATATTCTCGACCACGTCGAACTCGACGCTGGTGATCGCGGTACAGCTGCTCGACGGCATTGCGGGCGCCGGATTCGGCATCCTGGTGCCGCTCATCGTCAGCGACGTTGCGGCGCGGTCGGGACGGTTCAACCTCGCTCTTGGTGCGGTGGGCTTTGCGATCGGCATCGGGAGCACCGTGAGCACCTCGGCGGCAGGATGGATATCCGATCACTTCGGCATGCGGTCGGCGTTCTATTTCCTCGCGGCCACGGGCCTCGCGGCCGTGCTGCTCGCGTGGTTGGCGATGCCGGAAACCCGGCCTGCCGCGGACGAAGACGATGGCGCTAGCGCGCGAGCTCCCGGCCGCAGAAGCGGGAAAGCCGGCTAATAGCGGGCGACCACCACGATATCGCCCTCCCGGCGCGTCACCCTCACCGTGATGTCCTTGTCCTGTCGATGCAGGAGCACATCGACCGAACCTCCGTTCAGCCGCAGATTCCGCAGGTGAACGTAATCGAGGAAATCGGGGAGCATCGGCCGGTAGAATTTGACCTCGCCGGTGCGCTCGAGGAGTTCGAGCCCGAGAGATGCCTGCAACAGGCACAACGGAGTCGCGCTCGCCCAGGCCTGCGGCGAGCAGGCAACCGGATATTGAGTGGGCGCATTGCGCTCGCGCCGGGGGAACCCGCAATACAGTTCCGGCAGACGGCGCAAATCCATGTACGAGGCTGCCTCGAACAGTGCGCCGAATACCTGCGCCGCCGCCCCTCGCAGGCCATAACGCGCGAGGCCCATGGCGATCAGGCCGTTGTCGTGAGGCCAGACCGAGCCGTTGTGGTAGGACATCGGGTTGTATCGGGCCTCCGAGGAGGCGATGGTGCGGATGCCCCACCCGCTAAAGCAGGCGGGAGAGACGAGCGTGCGCGCGACGCGCTGCGCCCGCTCGGCCGAGACAATGCCGGTGAACAGCAGTTGGCCGGCGTTCGAGGCGATCACCCGGCACGGCTCCTTCGCGCCGTCCAACGCCAATGCGTACGTCGACAGCTCCTCGCACCAGAAGCGCGATTCGAACTGCTCGCGCAGAGCTTCCGCCTGAGCGGCGAGCACGGCCGCCCGCTCGGTATGGCCTAGGGCCTCCGCGAGCACCGCGGCGTGCCGCTTGGCGCCATACACGTATCCCTGGACTTCGCAGAGTGCGATGGGCCCCTCCGCGAGGCGGCCGTCGTGATGAAAAATGGCGTCGCACGAGTCCTTCCATCCCTGATTGGCGAGCCCCTCATTCGTCTGGCGGTAGTACTCGACGAAGCCGTCGCCGTCGCGGTCCCCATAGCGGTCGATCCACGCGAGCGCCGCTTCGGCATTCGGCCATAGCGACCGCACCGTCGCCAAATCACCGGTGCGCCGGAAATATTCGCCGAGCAAGAGCACGAAGAGCGGCGTCGCATCGATGCTTCCGTAGTAACGCCCAAACGGCACCTCGCGCAGATTCGCCATCTCCCCGTGGCGCATCTCATGCAGGATCTTCCCAGGCTCCGCATCGCGCTCCGGTTCGGCGGCCGTGGCCTGCGTGGCCGCCAGGAATCCAAGGACGCCCTTCGCGATCGTCGGATCGAGCCAAAGGGTCATGAGCGCGGTGATGAGCCCATCCCGTCCGAACGGCGTGCTGAACCACGGGATGCCGGCATACGGATAAGGTCCCGCGTGAGTGTCGGTGATGAGCATGTAAAGATCGGAGACGGAGCGGCGCGCGATCTCGTTGTAGACCGAATTCGAGCTCTCGACGCTCGAGGCGCGCCTGCTCGATTCGCTGAGTTCGTGGCGTGCGGCGCGCATCCGCCGGTAGAAGAGCCGACCGCTCCAGTCGCGCTCCGCCAGGTCTTCGAGGCCGCAGCGAACGAAGATTCTTCGCGTGGCGCGCGGCTTCAGCGACACATCGAACGCCGCTCTCGCGGTGGTCAAGGTGTTTGGCGCGGGAGAGAACGCGATCTCGGTGACCCGCTCGATTTTATCGAGACCCCGGTAGCCGAGGGTCACGCTGTGATCGCTCGTGAGCGCCGCATGAGCCTCGCCCCGGGCGGCGCGGTGCTCGCCGCGTACTTCGAACAGATCCGCGAAATCCGAGGCGAAGCGATAGGTCAAGCGCAAGGTCAGTGGCCGGTCGCTGAAGTTCCGCACCACGAGCCTTTCGTAGCACGCCCCATTCCAGATGAACTTCATGCGGTTCAGATGGATGTTCTCACGGCGCAGCGCGATCTTGCCGTCTTCGAGAAGGTCGGGATTGCTGAGATCCGCGGTGAACACGGCGTTGTCGTCCTGGGTCACCGAGCTCAGGAGCAGAGGCCGCGCTTCCTCGAGCAACAGCTGCAGCTGCGAGAGCATTCGGGTGTCACGGTGGTAGAGCCCTTCGGGATTGCCGGGCTCGCCGCCGATATCGCCGCGGTGATCGAACACGGCAAAGGTGTCGCCGTGCTTCAGGGTGCGAGTGCTCCGCTGTTGCAAGGTGGCGCTAACTGCGATGGCGAATTGCGGAGCCGGCGCTTCGTCGACCGAATGGCTGTCAGATGAGGGATTGGGCAGGGATGATGTATTCACGCGTGTCCCCAATTACAGACAAGAGTAAGCAGACGGCTTGTAACTTTTTCACCCGGCGCTGCCGCGCGATCGCGCCCTCGTTCAGGCATTTCACCATAAGAGTTCTCTTACAAGGTTCAGTTCCATATTGAAAGCCGACATTGGGCTTTCAAGCGGATAGGATACGGTTCATCATCGATTTCAAAGCGGGTGGGGAACACATGAAGATTGCTCAAGTTGCACCGCTCGCCGAGGCCGTGCCGCCGCAAATGTACGGCGGTACCGAGCGGGTGGTGGCGTACCTCACCGATGCTCTGGTCGAGCTCGGGCACGAAGTCACCTTGTTCGCGTCGGGAGACAGCCTGACCAAAGCCACGCTGGCTCCGATCTGGCCGAGGGCGCTGCGCCTCGATCCGAACGTGAAGGACCCCTTCGTGCCGATGTTCATGCAGTTGGAAACCGTGGCGCGCCGCGCTCACGAGTTCGACGTCATCCATTGCCACATCGATTACTTCGGTTATCCGCTATTGCGCCGCCTAGGCACAGCGTCGATCACCACCTTGCACGGCCGTCTCGACCTGCCGGAGCTTCCCGCCCTGTACGGGCTGTACGGGGACATCCCGGTGGTCTCGATCTCAGATTCCCAGCGTGCGCCCTTGCCGCAAGCCAACTACGTGGCGACCGTTCAGCACGGATTGCCGCAGAACCTCTTGGCGAAGGGATCGGGCCGGGATGGATATCTCGCCTTTCTCGGGCGCATCTCGCCGGAGAAGGCGCCGGATGCCGCGATCAGGATCGCGGCCAAGGCCGGCATTCCGCTCAAGATAGCCGCCAAGGTGGATCGCGTCGATCAAGAGTATTTCAAGACCACCATCGAGCCGCTCCTATCGCTCGGCGATGTCGAATTCATCGGCGAGATTCGCGAGGACCAGAAAGGAGAGTTCCTGGGGAATGCGGCCGCGCTGTTGTTCCCGATCGCCTGGCGCGAGCCTTTCGGGCTGGTGATGATCGAGGCGATGGCCTGCGGAACTCCGGTCGTCGCCCTAGAGAACGGCTCGGTACCCGAGGTTCTGGAGAACGGAGTAACCGGCTTCATCGTGCACAGCGAGCAGCAGGCAGTCGATGCCTTGAGGCGCATCGGCTCGCTCGACCGCGATCACATTCGCGCAGAGTTCGACCGCCGCTTCACCGCCCATCGCATGGCGCAGAACTATCTGAAGCTGTACGCGCGGCTCGCGCAAGCCCGCCGGGTGTCGGCGCCGGAAGGGGACGAATTTTTGACGGGATCGCTGGTAAAATCCCGGCATGTTCCAACCGCCGCTTCCTCCCGAGACAGCATCCCAGCCGCGGCGATCGCCGATTCCGGGCTGGGAGTTCTCCAATAGCTACGCATCGCTGCCGGGCGACTTCTACGCGCGCCTAGACCCGGTTCCGGTCGCCAATCCCCGCTTGATCAAGTTCAACCGGGGATTGGCGACCGAACTCGGGCTCGAGTGGCGCTTCCTCGACGATTCCGCGCTGGCAGGCATATTCTCGGGCAACTCCGTGCCGGAGGGCGCCGATCCCGTTGCCACCGCTTACGCGGGCCATCAATTCGGACAATTCGTCCCGCGCCTCGGGGACGGCCGGGCCATCCTGCTGGGTGAAGTGATCGACCGATGCGGACTGCGGCGCGACATTCAATTGAAAGGATCCGGCCGAACTCCCTTTTCGAGAGGAGGCGACGGGCGGGCGGCGCTTGGCCCGGTGCTGCGCGAGTACCTGGTGAGCGAGGCCGTGCACGCGCTCGGCATCGAGGGCACGCGCGCGCTCGCCGCCGTGACGACGGGAGAGTCCGTCCTGCGGAACGGCCGGCTTCCCGGCGCGGTGGTGACGCGCGTCGCCAAAAGCCACGTGCGCGTGGGTACGTTCGAATATTTCGCGGCGCGAGGGGACCAGAGCGCGCTCAGGCGCTTGGCGGACTACGTAATCGATCGCCATTATCCGCAACTGAAGTCGGCGGATCGCCCCTACCTCGAGCTGTTGCGCGCCGTGTGCGGCCGTCAGGCCGCGCTCGTCGCGAGGTGGATGCACGTGGGCTTCATCCACGGCGTGATGAACACCGATAATACGTCGGTATCCGGCGAGACCATCGATTATGGCCCCTGCGCCTTCATGGATACCTACGATCCCGCAACGGTCTTCAGTTCGATCGACTCGATGGGACGCTATGCCTACGCGAATCAGCCGCGCGCGGCGCAATGGAATATCGCGCGCTTGGCGGAGACGCTCCTGTTGCTGATCGACGCAGACGCCGCGCGCGCAGTCGAGGCGGCCGGTCCGGTGGTCGAGCAATTTTCCGGGACGTTCGCGGAATGCTGGCTCGCCGGCATGCGCGCGAAACTCGGGCTGCAAGCGGCGGAGCCGGACGATGATGCATTGGTCCGCTCCTGGCTCGATCTTCTGCATCGAAACCAATGCGACTTCACGCTGACGTTTCGCAGACTTTGCGATTCGGCGGACACGCCTCCGGGCGCCCCCGGCGCGGTGTCGGGCAGTTCGCTGCGGTCCATGTTCGCGCGGCCGGAGGAGTACGACACATGGGATCGAGAGTGGCGTCAGCGCCTCGCGCGGGAACCCGTCCCGGCGGGAGGGCGCAGCGCCGCGATGCGGCGCGTGAATCCGGCATTCATCCCGCGTAACCACCGCGTGGAAGCGATGATCTCGGCCGCGATCGAGCAGGGGGATTTTGCCCCGTTCGAGCAGTTGCTCGAGCTACTCTCCAGACCTTATGAACAGCAGCCCCGATTTCAGGCCTACGAGCAGCCGCCGCGTCCCGAGGAGCGAGTGTTGCAGACCTTTTGCGGGACCTGAAACCCGCTCTCGACATCGGCAACGGCACCGCAACTGCATGACGCTCGATCCCGGCATAACCGTGGCCCCCTTCTGGCAAGAGCGAAGCGTGCCGACGCTCCCCAGCGACCGGCTGCCCGCCGAAGTCGACGCGCTGATCGTCGGAGGAGGTTATACGGGCCTATCCGCTGCGCGTGAGACCGCGGCGGCGGGACTCGCCACCTTGGTGCTCGAGGCCGGTCACATCGGTGCGGGCTGCTCCGGCCGGAATGGCGGGCAGGTGGCATACAGCCTCAAGCCCTCGTTCGCCAGCTTGAGTGCGGCGCACGGCGGCGAGCGCGCCCACGCCATCTGCCGGGAAGCATTCGAGGCGATTGCCCATGTGCGATCGCTGGCCACTCAGGGAAGCGCGGATTGCGATTGGCAGGCGCGCGGCGGCTTCTACGGTGCGCATACACCGCGGCACTTCGAACGCATGGCCCGCGATGCCGAGCATCAGCCGAAGGGCCTGGAGCAACGAATCAGCGTCGTGCCGAGAGCCGAACAGCATCGCGAGATCGCGACCGATTACTATCACGGCGGCTGCGTCTATCACGACGACGCCTCGGTGGATCCCATGAAGCTCTTGCTCGCGCTGCTGCGTCGGGCGACCGATCAAGGGGCGGCGGTATCGGATCAGTGCCGCGCCGAGAGTATTCGTACGGCGGCCGGTGGCTTCGAGGTGCTGACCTCCAAAGGGATCGTGAGGGCGCGCAAGGTGCTGATTGCGACGAACGGGTACTCGGGTGCGCTATCGCCGTGGCACCAGCGCCGAGTGATTCCGATCGGAAGCTATCAAATCTGCACCGAGCGCATCGGTGTCGAGCGGGTACGCGCGCTCATTCCGAACGGGCGCAATATTTCCGACTCGCGGCGGGTGGTTGTCTATTACCGCCCCTCCGCCGACGGCGAGCGCGTGGTATTCGGCGGCCGCGCCGCACTGTCCGAGCAGGATCCTCTCGCGTGCGTCGCGCGCCTGAAGTCCATGATGACGCGGATATTTCCGCAGCTGAGCTCGACGCGAATCGACCACACCTGGGTGGGTTGGGTCGCCTACACCTTCGACACCATGCCGCATTTGGGCGAGCGGGAGGGAATCCACTACTGCATGGGCTACTGTGGGCAGGGCGTGCCGCTTGCACCTTACTTCGGAATGAAGATCGGACAACAAATGGCGGGTCTGGCACGAGGCCGCACCGCTCTCGACGGACTGACGTTTCCCGCCCGCCCTTACTACCGCGGCAAGCCCTGGTTTCTGGCGCCGTCGGTGTGGGCGTATCGAACCCTGGACAGGTTGGGGCTGTAGCACCGGGCGCATTGCCGGGGTCTTGCTCCATGACGGATCCGAGCGCTCCCGACCGAGGCAAGTATGGCTCCTTCGCCGAGCTCGCGCGCCACGAGATCGCGGGCAAGGACTATCGAATCGAAGTGCGCGAGCGGGCGGATGCATCGATTCTCATCGTCGCGCCGCACGGGGGGCTGATCGAGGCGGGCACCTCGCAGATTGCCGAATCGATCGCGGGGGAAGACTTCCATTTGTTCAGCTTCGAAGGACTGAAGCCGTACGGCGAGAATCGGGCTCTGCATATCACGAGCCACCGGTTCGATCATCCGCGTTGTCTCGAGCTCGCCTCGCGCAGCAGGTCCGTGTTGAGCGTTCACGGATGTCTCGGCGAGTCGTGCATCCACGTGGGGGGGCTCGACGAGGAGTTGAGCGGGCTGCTCGCGCAGGAGTTGCGGTCGGCGGGATTCAAGGTGGAATGGCCGAGTGCGCGATATCCCGGCCGGCAT
This sequence comes from Steroidobacteraceae bacterium, assembly GCA_050012315.1. Lineage (GTDB taxonomy): Bacteria > Pseudomonadota > Gammaproteobacteria > Steroidobacterales > Steroidobacteraceae > Bog-1198. Next base: position 267,032 of record JBEKHK010000002.1, read on the forward strand.
CCGTCCAACATATGCAACCGGGGCTGGAGCGGCAAGGGGGCGCAGCTCGAAGTCACCTACGATTTGCGGGCGGCCGGCAGCCGCGAGGCGATCGCCGAGGCGGTGCGAGCCGCCTTGATGACGGGAGCGGGCAGCCAACGTCCGCAGTGACCGTTGACTGACCGCCGCAGCGGCCCCGAAAGAGCCGCGTTCCCCGCACGAGCTGCCGAAGGCTACATCGGCCGGTCGGCCGGCGAATCGTAGGATCGCGAGACGCCGTAGAACGAGTGCACGTCCGTCGCCCAGGTCGTGTCCGCCATGCTCGGCCAATGGTCCTTGTCGAAGCCGGGGGCGTTCTTGAGTTTGTCCTTGCTGACGTTGAGCAGGAACCGCTTGTTCGCCGTATCGAGCTTCAGCGCTTGCCAAGGAACAGCGAACAACCGATCGCCCATTCCGAGAAAGCCGCCGAACGACAACACCGCGTAGACGACCCGGCCGCCTTGCATGTCGATCATGAATTCCTTGATGGTACCGAGGTTCTCGTCCGCGCCGTTGTACACGTCGTTGCCGAGCAAGGTATCCGCCCCCATGAGCGCCGGACCGGGCCCGCCGGCGGTGCTGTAGCCCTTGTACATGCCGTAGGTATCGCGTGAAACGTAGTTGGTTTGCATCTATTGCTCCATCGGTTGATGAGTGAAGTTAGCCCACGACGCCAACGCTACGCGGATCCGGAAAATTGCCTGTCGGCGAACGGCGCTGCGATGATCCCGTTCGAGCGGCAGCGTGCGTGGGAGCCGGCCGACGTTTCGCGGCGGGCGAGCGCGCGCGGGCCACCCGACGGGTTTGTGCCGCAAGCGCCGGACGGCCGGCCGCGGCGCGCCATCCGTTGCCGGCCGCAATTGCCGTCGGCGGGCTCCTACCCTCTCTCCCGGGGTCTGCGAGGTAGCGCCGTGGTCTTCTCGCTATATACAATCGAATAAATCGGTCCGGGATGCACGCATGACTAGATGGATCGGGATTTGGGTCGCCATTTGTGCGCTGACGCTCGCGCCCTGCGCCTATCCGGCGGAGCCCGAAAAAGCCACCCTCACCGTATTCGGCGCCGCGTCGTTGACGAATGTGCTGCAAGATCTCGGCGATGCCTTCACCAAGGAGACCTCCATCGCGGTCAAGTTCTCATTCGCCGCGAGTTCCACGCTCGCCCGCCAGATCGAGAACGGCGCGCCCGCGGATATCTTCATGTCCGCGGATTCCGATTGGATGGACTATCTACAGGTCCGCCACCTGATCCAAGAGTCGACTCGCCATGACGTAGCCGGCAATCGGCTGGCGCTGATCGCGCCGGCCGACAGCACGGTGAAGCTGAAGATCGAACCGAATTTTGCCCTGGCGGCCGCGTTGGGAAACGGGCGGTTGGCGACCGGGGATCCCGCCGCGGTGCCGGTCGGCCGCTACGCCCAAGCCGCGTTGACCAAACTCGGTGTCTGGAAGCAGATCGAGGATCGAATCGTGCGCGCCGATAGCGTTCGGTCGGCGCTGACGTTCGTCGATCGCGGTGAGGCGCCGTTGGGCATCGTTTATGAGACGGACGCGCTGATCGACAAGAGAGTCCGGGTGGTCGATGTGTTCCCCGCCGACACGCACCCCCCGATCGTCTATCCCGTGGCGCTCACCCGTGTCGCGCAACCTCCGGCCGCCCAATTCATCGCTTTCATCGCAAGCCCGGCGGCCGCCCAGATATTCAAGTCCTATGGCTTCGTGCCTTTTCATTGATGGGCGGCACGCCGCATGTAGGCGCAATCCGGCAGCCGAGTAGTCCATTCGACGACAGCCGCTCAATCCTCAAAAGGTATACAACGCATTTTCAACAGCAAGAACCCCTGGCTTTTTTCCTGATGTAGAAGAACCCCGCCCGCCGGCATCCGGTGCCCGACGCCGTTGCACGATCGCGGGCCGTAGCCACAGTGTCGAGGACTCGTTATGCCGTCTGAGGATGAGGGATCGAGTGAGGCCAAGGGCAAGGAGGACCATGACGGGGGCGACAAGGACGATGAGAAATCCGGCAAACCCCGCAGCAAAAAACCGCTGATCATCGTTGCCGTGGTCGTCGTGGTGCTGGCGATCGTAGGATTCCTGTTCTGGTTCGCGAGGCGCAACCAGGTGACGACCGACGACGCTTATACCGACGGCAACGTCGTCACCATGGTCCCCAAGGTGTCCGGCTACGTGGTCCAGCTCGACATCGACGACAACGTGCACGTCAAGAAGGGCGAGCTTCTGGTTCGCATAGATCCTCGAGATTATCTGACCGCGCAATCGCAGGCGGAGGCGGCGCTGGACCTCGCGAAGGCGCAGCTACTGTCGGCCCAGGAGGCGTTGCGCATCGCCCGCGTCCAATACCCCGCGCAGCTCGTGAGCGCCCAGGCGCAGCAGCAGGCGGCCGCCGCGGTGCTCGAGCAAGCCCAACGGCAGTACGCGCGCCAGCACGAAGTCGACAAGCGCGCGACCACCCAGGAGACCATCGACGCCTCCACCAGCCAGCAGCTGAGCTCGGTCGCGAATCTAAAGAGCGCGAAGGCTCAGGTGGAGGTTGCAAACCTGGTGCCGGAGCAGATTCGTCAGGCCGCCGCGACCGTGGCGGAGCGCGAGGCGCAGGTGAAGCAGGCCGACGCTCAACTCGCCCAGGCCAATCTCAACCTGGGCTATACGGAGATCCGCGCACCTTCGGACGGCTTCGTCACGCAGCGCAGCGTGCAGCTCGGCGATTACCTGACGGCGGGCGCCACGATGTTCCTGATCGTGACTCCGGACGTGTGGGTGACGGCGAATTTCAAGGAATCGCAAATAGGGCGGATGCGGCCGGGCGACCGTGTGGATCTCGAGATCGACGCCTACTCCGGCTACAAGCTGTCGGGCCATGTGCAGAGCATTCAATACGGGAGCGGCTCGCGGTTCTCTGCGTTCCCCGCCGAAAATGCCACCGGGAACTTCGTCAAGATCGTGCAGCGAGTTCCCGTGAAAATCGTCATCGACCGCGGTCTGGATCCGGATCGGCCGTTGCCGCTCGGTCTGTCGGTGTCGCCCGTGGTGTACTTTCCGTGAGCGATTCCGACTGGCGGCCATCCTCGAATCCCTGGCTGATCGCCGTAACGGTGACGCTGGCGGCATTCATGGAAGTGCTCGACACCACCATCGTCAACGTCTCCCTGCCGCACATCGCCGGGACCCTGTCCGCGAGCTATGACGAGGCGACCTGGGCGCTCACCTCGTACCTGGTCGCGAACAGCATCGTGCTTCCGATCTCGGCGTTTTTCGGCCGCCTCATCGGACGCAAGCGCTATTTCGTGATCTGCATCGCCGCCTTCACCGTGTGCTCGTTTCTCTGCGGTATCGCCACCAATCTCAGCGAGCTGGTCATCTTTCGGGTACTGCAGGGATTTTTCGGGGGCGGCCTTCAGCCGAATCAACAATCCATCATCCTGGATACGTTTCCGGCGTCGCAGCGGGGCCGAGCTTTCTCCCTGACCGCGATCGCCACGGTGGTGGCCCCGATTCTGGGGCCGACCCTGGGCGGCTGGATCACGGATAACTTCAGCTGGCGCTGGGTGTTCTTCATCAATGTTCCCATCGGCGTGCTCACCACCTTCGCGGTCATCGCCCTTGTCGAAGATCCGCCGTGGGCCAAGGCCAAATCCAAGGTGTCGATTGATTTCATCGGCATCGGGCTCATCGCCATCACGTTCGCGTGCTTTCAGATCATGCTGGATAGGGGAGAGGACGATGATTGGTTCTCGTCGAGCACCATCCGAACCTTCGCCATCCTGGCGGCGGTGGGGGTGTCGACCGCCATCGCGTGGCTTCTCTATACCCGCAAACCCGTCGTGGATTTGAGAGTGTTCGAGGATCGAAACTTCATGCTGGGATCGCTCGCGATCGCGTGCTTCGCGACCCTTCTGTACGGCAGCGCCGTGATCATCCCGCAGCTTGCGCAGCAGCACCTGGGCTACACCGCGTTGCTGGCGGGTCTGGTGATGAGCCCGGGCGCGCTCTGCGTGATCTTTCTCATTCCGGTGCTGTCGGTGGTCATGCCGCACGTGCAGACCCGCTTCGTCGTGACTGCCGGTTTCATGGTGCTCGGGTGTTCCCTGCTCTACTCGCGCAGCATCGCCCCGGACATCGATTTCAGACACCTCGTGGCGATACGCGCCGCTCAATCCTTGGGAATCGGCTTCTTGTTCGTACCGTTGAGCGTGCTTACCTACCAGACCGTGCCGCGGCGGCTACAGGGAGACGCGACCGCGCTGTTCACGATGTTTCGCAACGTCGCGGGCTCGGTGGGCATTTCGGTGTCTACGGCGGCCATCACGTCACGGACCCAGGTTCACATGGCTTACCTGTCGTACCACATGACGAACGCCAATCCGAATTTCCGCGCCACCGTGGCACAATTCACCCGGGCGATCCAGAACCTCGGGTCCTCGGCCGCCGCGTCGGCGCAGAGTGCGCTCGGGCAGACCTATCAGACGCTGATCGCACAAGCTGGATTGCTGGCGTACAAGGACGTATTTCTCTATTGCGCTCTGGTCGCGTTCGCCTTCGTTCCGTTCACGTTCTTCTTCTCGCCGGTGAAAAAGGCCGGCGGCCCTGGGGCGGCCCACTGATGCGCGCGGCTCGCACCATCGCCGCCGCGGGGCTGGCCGCCTTGATGGTCCAGGCCTGCAAGGTGGGGCCGAATTATCAACCGCCGCACGAGCCGGTGCCCGAGCAATATTCGGGGACGGCGCCGGCCACCCGCGGCTCACCGCAGCTCTCGAGCGACCAAGAGCCCGCCTCCTTCTGGTGGCGCGAGTTCCACGACGCCGAGCTCGACAAGCTGATCGATCAAGCAACGGCGGGCAATCTCAATCTCAAGGCGGCGTACTTGAGGATCGTCGAGGCGCGCATCCAGGTGCAGTCGGCTCGTGCGCAAGGTCTGCCGGGCTTGAACGCCTCGGCCTCGTATAGCCGCGAGCAGTTCGGGCTGGCCGGGATATTGAAGAGTGAGGGGATCGGCAATTCCGGCCCGACGGCGTCGCCAACGGCGCAGGCGCTGATCGGATCGCTCGAGCAACCCGTCAATCTATATCAGCTCGGGTTCGACGCCTCCTGGGAAATCGATCTATTCGGCAAGGTGCGTCGCCAGGTCGAGGCGGCGAATGCTCAAAGCGCCGGTGCGGTCGAGTCGCGGAACGATCTGCTGATATCGCTCGAGGCGGAGGTCGCGCATACCTATCTTCAACTGCGGGCGGCCCAGGTGTCGAGACAGGTCACGCTCGAGCTCATTGCCGCGCAGCGCGACATCGCCGAATTGACCCAGAACCGGCATGAGCACGGCCTCGCCGGCGAGCCGGACGTCGATTCCGCGCGCGCCGAGCTCACCAGTCTCGAATCCCAGCTCCCGTCCTACGAGCAAATGATCGCGAGTTCCAGGCACGCGCTGGCGGTGCTCACGGGCCAAACTCCCGAGGCCTTGGACACGGAGTTCGGAGCGACCGGAGCGCTGCCGCCCATACCCGCGAACGTCCCGGTCGGTGTGCCCGCGACGCTCGCGCGCCGCCGGCCGGACATCCGCAACGCCGAAACCGCTCTGCATGCAGCCACCGCCGAGATCGGCGTATCCGTCGCATCGCTGTTTCCCGACATATCGCTTGCCGGAACGTACGGATTGCGCAACCTCGGCACCCGCTATCTGTTCAATTGGCAGAGCCATTTCTACACCTTCGGCCCGAGCGTGTCGGTGCCCATCTTCCAAGGGGGTGCGCTGGTCGCGAGCGTGCGGCTATCGCGCGCGCAAGCGGCGGAGGCGGCGCTCAGCTATCGTCAGACCGTGCTCGGAGCGCTGCAGGAAGTGGAGGACGGCCTGAGCAATCTGACCCAAGATGCGGCGCGCGTCGCCTCGCTCCAGGACACCGTCGGCGCGGATCAACGGGCGGTCGAGGTTCAATTGGACGCGTACCGCCACGGCGTCATTTCCTACATCACGGTGCTCACCGTGCAGCTGCAGGCGGCGCAGGCGCGCCAGCAATTGGTGGAGGCGCAGGCGACGGAGAGCACCGACCTCGTGAAGCTCTACAAGGCGCTCGGCGGCGGCTGGGAGGGCGCGCCGCGAGTCGCCTCATCGGCCGATCCGGCGAAATGACGTGATGAGGTTTGCGGGGGCATCCCGCGCCGGCCGATTTTAGGATACCGTTGGCGCCCTTATGCGCTCCTATCTCGGCCTGCTCGTCGGCCCGGGCATCGACATTGCCGTGTATTTGCTCGCCGTCGGGGTCTTCGCCCAATCGCCCGAGCATGCCCAGACCCTCTCCTTCGGAGCGGCTATCGTGTGCGCGTATCTGCCCTGGCTGCGATCCCGCCCGGAGACGAGGGCTCGCGGCCGAACCGTCAGCCTCGTTCTGCAGGTGGCCGCGGTCACGATGCTCGTCTTCTTCGTGCGCAGCGGGGCGTTGACATGGTTGACGGGGAGCTGGGAGCTGCCAGGTCAAGCTGCCATCGTGATCGCCGCCGTGGTCACCCGGCTGATGGTTGTTCCGGGCTACGCTTACTGCGCGTCCTATGACTGGCGCCTGGGCAGCGGCGCGGGCTGGCAGACGGGAGCGATCGGCCTGGTGATCGTGGCCGCCGCCCTGCGGTTGGTCTATAGCGGCCGCGTCGAACTGCTGCCGGAGGAGACCTATTACTGGAACTACGCCCGGCATTTGGACATCGGCTATCTCGATCATCCGCCCATGGTGGCGTGGCTGATCCGCGCGGGAACTCAGGTTTTCGGCAACGGTGAATTCGGCGTGCGCATCGGGGCGCTGTGCTCGGGGGCGATCGCCACGTTTTTCACCTACCGGTTGACGCGCAATCTCTTCGGCCGGCCGAGCGCTCTGGTGGCCGTGGTGCTCGTTCAGACGCTGCCGTTTTTCTTTCTCGCCGGCATGCTGATGACACCGGATGCGCCGTTGACGGCGGCATGGGCAGCGTCGTTGTTTTACTTGGAGCGCGCGCTCGTGGCGGGACGGCGCGCGGCCTGGTGGGGCGCGGGTCTGTGCTTGGGAATCGGACTTTTGTCCAAGTACACCATCGCGCTGGTGGCCATTTCCGCGCTAATTTTCGCGCTCATCGACCCCAAGGCGAGACAGTGGCTGCGCCGCCCCGAGCCCTATGGGGCCGCCTTACTGGCGCTGGCCGTGTTCTCGCCGGTGATCGTGTGGAATGCCCGCAACGAGTGGGCTTCGTTTCTTTTCCAGACTTCGCATCGGCTGGCGGACCGGCCGCAATTCGCTCTGCATAAGCTCGTCGCATCCGCCCTCGTCCTGTTGACCCCGACGGGGTTCGCGGCTGCCGCGCTGGCGCTCACGCGCGGGCCGTCCGAGCCCGAGTCGGCGCCCGGCGAGGAAGGTCCGCGCCGTGCCTGGCGCTTCTTGCAGGTGGCGACGCTCACGCCCCTGACAGTGTTCGTGGTCTTCAGTTTCCGGCACGAGGTGAAATTGGATTGGACCGGGGCGCCGTGGGTCGCGGTGGTGCCGCTGCTCGCCTGCGGCATCGTCGAGTCCGTGCGCGGCGTTGCCGCCGGCTTTCGCTCGTTCCTGCGGCGTACCTGGGGTCCGACGCTGCTGGTGCTGCTCTTGATCTACGGCGCGGGCCTCTACGATTTGACCTGGGGCGTGCCGGGGGTGGGGTACGGCAGGCATGCGGAACTCGTTCCCATCGGCTGGCGTGAACTCGGCGGCCAGATCGATCGAATAGCGCAGAGCGCCGCCACGGAGACCGGCCGGGCGCCGCTCGTCGTTGGCATGGACCGGTATGCGATCGCGAGCGAGCTCGCATTCTACGCGCCGGACCAGGCGAGCGGAGTCGCGCGGACCTCCAGCGGGCATCTGTTCGGACAGGTTGGCCTGATGTACGAGCGCTGGTTTCCGCCGGCCGATGAAGCCGGCAGGGACCTGTTGCTGGTTGCCTGGAGCCGCGCAGAGCTCACACCGGATCGGGTCGCATCGGCGGTCGACAGGCTGGGTCCCATCCAAGAAGGGGTGTTGACCCGCGGAGACGACATCATCCGCCGCTACTACTACCGTTTCGCTTACGGATATCACGGCGTTGCCGAATGACTGTCCCTCATTCGCGCGGATGCGGTCCGGCGGCCTGATTCTGCGCTAAAGTGCAGGGATATCGAAGGGGGAGTTGGACGCATGCAACCCGATCGTGAGGCGCTGACGCCGGCGCAGGTGCGCGGATTTTGGGCCGCGTGGCTCGGCTGGACGCTCGATGGCATGGACTCCTTCATCTTCGCGTTGGTGTTGGCGCCGGCGCTGACGGAGCTGCTCCCCAAATCCGGCATGGACGGATCGCCGGGTCACGTGGTGTTCGCGGGCTCCGTGCTGTTCGCCGTGTTTCTGGCGGGATGGGGCTCCTCCTTGGTGTGGGGTCCGCTGGCCGACCGCTGGGGAAGGACTCGGACATTGGCTGCTTCGGTCGCGTGTTATGCGGTTTTTACCGGGGCCGCCGCGTTCTCGCAAAATGTCTGGCAACTGGGGGTGTTTCGCTTTCTCGCGGGGGTGGGAATCGGCGGGGAGTGGGCGCTCGCGGGCACCTATGTCGCCGAGATGTGGCCCGAGTCTCGCCGCAAGATGGGCGCGGGCTATTTGCAAACCGGGTACTACGCGGGCTTCTTCATCGCCGCCGCGCTCAACTTTACCGTCGGCGCGAGCTACGGATGGCGAGTCATGTTCCTGTGCGGAGGGGCTCCGGTATTGCTGTCGTTCTACATGCTGTCGAAGCTGCGCGAGCCGGATCGGTGGACCAAGGCCGCGGGAGGCGGCGCGCCGCACGCGCCCCTCAAGGAGATTTTTCGGCCGAGCTACCGTCGCCGTACGCTCGTCAACGCCGCCTTGGTGACGATCTCCATCATCGGGCTCTGGGCCGGCGCAGTATACGAGCCGTCGGCCATCGTCACGCTCGCCAAGCACGCGGGGCACAGTGCGCCGGAGGCGGTGCGGCTGGCTTCCTTCGGCACCGCCCTCTTGTCGATCGGCACCTGTCTCGGCTGCCTCGCGGTGCCGATCCTGGCGGAGCGGTTCGGCAGACGCGCGACCCTCGCGGTGTTTTTCGCCGGCATGGCAATTTGCATCTGGCTCTCTTTCGGATGGGCGTTCTATGCGGGAGACGACGCCCTTGCGCTGTTCATCGGGAGCCTTTTTCTGCTGGGATTCTTCGGCGGCAATTTCGCGATGTACAGTCTCTGGCTGCCGGAACAGTATTCGACGGCGGTGCGCGCGACGGCGTTCGCCTTCGTCACCTCGTTCGGCCGCTTCATCGGCGCCGGGGTCAACTTCCTGATCGGCGCCGGCGTGCACAGCTACGGGAGCATCGGAGTTCCCGTCGCCGCAACCGCCCTCGCATTTCTCTTCGGACTCGCGGTGCTGCCGTTCGGGTACGAGACGCGAGGGGCGCAGCTTCCGGATTGACGGCGATGCGCCTTTGGACAATGCCCTTGTGGCTCGCGGCCTGCCTCTCGATCGGCAGCCCCGCGGGCGCGTGGGGCGACGAGGGCCATGAGATCGTCGGCCTGATCGCCGAGCATTACCTCACGCCGACCGTCCACGCCCGGGTTCAGGCGCTGCTCGCGACCGACGATTCGGGTCTCACGGCCCGAGATATCGCGCACGAAGCCACGTGGGCCGACAAGTACCGCGATTCGGATCGCGACGGATCGAGACGCCGTTACTACGGCACGCACAAGTGGCATTTCGTCGACCTCGAACTCGACAGCGTGGACCTGAACCGTGCGTGCTACGGCCGGCCGCCGCTGTCCGAGGGCCTGCCCGCCTCGAGGGGTCCCGAGGACGACTGCATCGTCGACAAGATCGAGGAATTCCAGGCGGAATTGCGCAACCCCCGGACCGAGCCCCGAGAGCGGCTTCTCGCGCTGCAATTCCTGCTGCACTTCGTGGGCGATCTGCATCAACCGCTGCACGCCGCGGACGACCACGATCAGGGCGGCAATCGCGAGATCGTGAGCGCGCCGGGGATTCGCACCGACAATCTGCACCACGACTGGGACACCGAATTCGTGGCGCGCCTCGGAGCCGGTGAGACGGACATCGCCGATCGCCTCATTGCGGGAATCACCGACGCCGATCGCCGGCGGTGGATGCACGGCACCCCCGTCGATTGGGCATTGGAGACCTTCTCGGTGGCGAAGACCCATGCTTACGGCTTGTTGCCGGCGCCCACGACGGCGCACCACCATGAGCTTGCCGAGAGCTACGTGGTCGACGCCACCGGCATAACGGCAGAGCAATTGAGCAAAGCCGGCGTGCGCCTCGCGTTCGTCCTGAACCAAGCGCTCGATTAACAATGGTATGTTACGCGCCGCGGCGCCGGTGCCGCGGGCGGAGCGTCTAGACGATGAGCGGACATATTTCGGCGGGCCCGATCGAGGGTCTTTGGCTCGGGCTCGATACCGGCGGCACGTTCACCGATGCGGTGCTGCTCGCGGGCGGCCGCCGCGTCATCGCGAGCGCCAAGGCGCTCACCACGCCGTGGAATCTGGCGATCGGAATCGGCAAGGCGATCCGCGCCGTGCTCGAGGAATTGCCGCCGAATGCGGTTCGGGGCGATGTCAGCCTGGTCTCGGTGTCGACGACGCTCGCGACCAACGCCGTGGTCGAGAATCGATTCAGCCCGGTCTGCACCCTGCTGATCGGGTTCGACGACGCCATGACCGAGCGCTCGGGCATCGGTAAACGCGGGACGGGAGCGGTGGTCAGGATTCAGGGCGGCCACTCCGCCACCGGCGAGGAATGGAACGCGCTCGACGAAGCGGCCATCGAAGCCGCCGTCGCCGCGCACGACACTCGCGTCGAGGCGTTCGCCGTCGCGGCGAACTTCTCCGTACGCAATCCCGCGCACGAGCTGCGCGCGCGCCAGATCATCCGCGGTTTGTCGAAAAAGCCGGTCACTTGTGCGCACGAATTGAGCTCGAAGCTCGACGCTCCCCGCCGCGCGCTGACCGCCGTGCTCAATGCGCGCCTCACACCGCAGATCCGGCATCTGATCGAGGCTCTGTCCCGCGTGCTGGTCGAGGAATCGATCGATGCGCCGCTGATGATCGTCAAGGGCGACGGATCGCTGATGAGGGCCGACGTGGCGCTCGAATATCCGGTCGAAACCATCTTGTCCGGGCCGGCGGCGAGCGTCGTCGGTGCCGGGTTCCTCACCGGCATCGACGACTTCGTGGTCTCCGACATGGGCGGCACCACCACCGACATTGCCGTGGTTTCGAACGGCCGTCCGGCGATCCGTGCCGAAGGCGCGCTGGTCGGCGGGTGGCGCACCATGGTGGAAGCGGTCGACGTGCGCACCAGCGGCCTGGGCGGAGACAGCGAGGTGTGCTTCGACCGGCAGGCGCGGTTGCGAGTCGGACCGCGCAAGGCGATGCCCCTGAGCTTGCTGGCGCATGCGTTTCCGGACACGCTGCAGCAGCTGCGCTCCCTGGCTGAACTCCCGCACCTGCCGGAATTCGCCACTCAATTCGCCTTTCGAAATCCCGAGCGCGATGCCCCGGCGCACCTCTCGTCGACGGAAAAGCGGGTTTGGGAGGCGCTCGGCCCCGAGCCGCGCCAGGTCGCGGGCATTGTGCGCAGCGGCGCCGGCCTGGAGGCGTTGCGGCGCTTGGCGGATGCAGGGCTTGCGACCATCGCCGCCTTCACGCCGAGCGATGCCATGCACGTGCTGGGCCGTCAGGAAGGATGGAACCGCGAGGCCGCCGAATGCGGCGCGCGCATTCTGGCGACCGAGGAGCGCAATACCCGCGCGGCAACGGCGGCCGTCTCGGCGGTCGAGATGTGCGAACGCACTCATGAGCACGTGGTGCGCGAGACCGCGCGAGTGCTGCTCGCCGCCGCGTTGGCGAATGATCCGGGACTCGAAGCGTCCGCGGCCGGCTGGGGCGTGCTCGGTGATCGGCTGTTGGAGGCGGCCTGCGCCGGCCGGCGATTCTCGACTCTGCTGCAGGCGGGCATCGGCCTCGCGCGGCCGCTGATCGCAATCGGCGCACCGGTGGGCGCGTACTATCCCGAGGTGGCGCGAAGGCTCGGTGCGCCGCTCTCGATCCCTACGCACGCGTCGGTCTGCAATGCCGTCGGCGCGGTTGCCGGCGTGGTGTCGCAGACGGTGGAAATTCTGGTCAATCAGCCGACATTCAATGTGTTCCGGGTGCACGATCCCGCGGGCAGCCGCGACTACGCCGAATCCGCGTCCGCGCTCGAGCACGCGCATCGTGTTTCCGGCGTGCTCGCACTCGAGGCCGCGCGCCGCGCAGGTGCCGCGGATCCGCACGTCGACACCGAAGTGATCGAGAAACGGGCGCAGGTGGGACCCGGAACGGATTACCTGGCAGAGGCCCTGGTGCGGTCCACGGCCGTCGGAAGACCCGTCGTATCGCATTAACGCATGCCTCCCCCGGAGGCATATCGAAAAAAAGTATCGCCCAAGGGCCGGAATGGCGCTGCATCACACGCGGCGGGCAGCGCGGTTCCTTATAATTGCTGGTACGCCTGGGATCAGCCCGTTCCCCCGATCAGAAGAGTCCCTCCTTCATGAGACAGCCCGACGAGACCCTTGGACGGCGCGGCCGCCGCCGCCCCGGCAGTGCGGAAGCAAGCCACGCGGTCTTCGACCGTACGCTGCCGTATCGCCATCTGAGAAATCCCTTCACGCCCATGAAGGTTTTCTCCGACGATCAGGTCGCCGCCATGCACGAGGCGGCGCTCTCGATGCTCGAGATGCAGGGAATGAAAGTGCTGTCGGCGGATGCTCGGGGCCGGTATGCGAAGGCCGGCGCGTCGGTGGACGAGTCGACCCAAATGGTGCGGCTCGATCGCGGCCTGGTCGCCGCCGCGCTCGCGACCACGCCGCGCGAGGTCACGCTGCACGCAGTCGACCCGGAGCGCCACGTGCCGCTGTCGAACGGCTGCGTCGCCTTCGCGCCCACCTCGGGTCCGCCGAACATCATGGACACGGCACGCGGACGGCGCGCCGGGACGTTCGAGGATTTCTGCAACCTGATGAAGCTGTGCCAGAGCTTCGAGGTCATCCACGTCCTCGGCGGCGCGACCGAGCCGCAGGACCTTGCGGTGCAATTCCGGCACCTGCACGTTACGCGCGCGCAGCTGCTGCTGACCGACAAGATTCCCTTCATCTTTTCGCGCGGCCACGGCCAAGTCGCGGACAACTTCGAGCTGATTCGATTGGCGCACGGGATATCGCCCGAGGAGTTCCGGTCGCGTCCGTACGTGTACACCATCATCAACACCAATTCGCCGCTGCAGCTCGACCTGCCGATGGCGGACGGCATCATCGACTTCGCCATCGCGGGGCAGGTACTCATCATCACGCCCTTTACGCTCGCGGGCGCGATGGCGCCGGTGACCGTCGCGGGAGCGCTGACCCTCGCGCATGCGGAGTTCCTGGCGGGCTTGACGCTCGCGCAGATCGTGCGGCCCGGCGCGCCGATCGTGTACGGCAGCTTTACCTCGAACGTCGACATGAAATCAGGCTCACCCGCCTTCGGCACGCCCGAGTACGTCAAGGCGGCATTTGGCGCGGGCCAGATGGCGCGCTTGCTGGGGCTGCCGTGGCGGTCGTCGAACGCCACGGCCTCGAACACCCCCGATGCCCAATCCGCCTACGAGTCGCAGATGAGCCTCTGGGGAGCGCTGTTCGGCGGCTGCAACTTCGTGTTGCACGCGGCGGGCTGGCTCGAGAGCGGGCTCACCACCTCGTACGAGAAATTCATTCTCGACATCGAGATGCTGCAGATGTTCGCCGAGGTGTTCCAGCCCGTGGGGGGCGCTGCGAGCGACATTGCCTTGGACGCGGTCGCCGAAGTGGGTCCGGGCGGACACTTCTTCGGGTGCGCTCATACCATGGAGCGCTATCGCAGCGCCTTCTATGCGCCGCTGGTCTCGGATTGGCGCAATTTCGGCAGTTGGAGCGAGGATGGCGGCAAGACCGCCACCGAGCGGGCATCCGGCATCTGGCAGGGCACGCTCGCGCGTTATGTCGCACCGAAGCGCGATGCGGCGGTGCTCGAGGCGCTCGATGCCTACGTGGCCAAGAGGACGGAGCAGGGCGGCGCCCCGCCGGTCACCTGAGCGGCTTGCGTGCCGCACGGGTTCATCCGATCATGTCGCTTCCGGACACGCCGCCGTCGCGATATAACAAGTCCCTGGGGCAGCGGGGACTTAACATGGCGCGCTGTTTAGAGCGCTAAGCTGCCGTTGCTGCTCGTAAAATAACCCTGGAGTTACCTAGATGTCAGAGCCGAGCGAAGCCGAGTTCGACCTGAACTCGCTCAATGACGAAGAGCTTACCGAGCAGGTGCACGACGACCTGTACAACGGACTCAAGCCCGAGGTCGAGCAAGCGACGCATATTCTCCTGAAGCGAGGCTGGTCCGCGGAGAAGGTTCTGAACGACGCTCTCGTGGAAGGCATGCGCATCGTCGGCATCGACTTTCGCGACGGCATCCTGTTCGTTCCCGAGGTGCTGCTCGCCGCCAACTCCATGAAGGGCGGCATGGAGATCCTGCGCCCGCTGCTGGCGGAGACCGGCGTCGAGCCCATCGGCAAGATCGTAATCGGCACGGTCAAGGGCGACATTCACGACATCGGCAAGAACCTGGTCTCGATGATGCTCGAGGGTGCGGGCTTCGAGGTCATCGATCTCGGCATCAACAATCCGGTGGAGAAGTATCTGGCCGCGCTCGAACAGCACAAGCCCGACATCCTCGGCATGTCGGCGCTGCTCACCACCACGATGCCGTACATGAAGGTGGTGATCGATACCTTGAAGGAACGCGGCATCCGCAACGACTACATCGTGCTGGTCGGCGGCGCGCCGCTCAATGAGGAATTCGGCAAGGCCGTGGGCGCCGATGCCTACTGCCGCGACGCCGCGGTGGCCGTGGAAACCGCCAAGGGGCTGCTGGCCGCGAAGCGCTCCGCAGCGGTTCACTAAAGGGCGGTGCGCGCCGTGCCGCAGAAAGGTCAGGGCATGCTGATCATCGCCTGCGGCGCATTGGCTCACGAGATCACGGCGCTGCGCCGTGCGAACGGCTGGGAGCATGTGGACGTGCGTTGCCTGCCGGCGGAGCTGCACAACCGTCCCGAGCGCATTCCGGCGGCGGTGCGTGCGCTGATTCAAGCCTCGCGTTGCCACTATCGCTCGATCTTCGTCGCCTACGCGGATTGCGGAACGGGCGGCCTTCTCGATGCGGTGCTGAAGGAGGAGGGCGTCGAGCGCATCCCGGGCGCCCATTGCTACGAATTTTTCGCGACGGGGCCGGTGTTTGCCGCGCTCGCCGAGGCGGAGCTGGGTACCTTCTATTTGACGGATTTCCTCCTGCGTCATTTCGAGCGCCTGGTGATCGAGGGTCTCGGACTCGACCGCCACCCGGAGCTGTTCTCGAGCTACTTCGGCCACTACAAGAAGCTGGTCTACCTGGCTCAATCGCCCAAACCCGACTCCGTGGACCAGGCCAAGGCGGTCGCGAGCCGCATGGGCCTCGCATTCGAATACCGTCAAACCGGATATGGCGCATTGGAAACCTCGCTCAAATCCGCCGTCGAGCGCGACCATGCGCGTCGCGAGGAGATCCGGCGGGACGCGGAGGCCGTGGCGTGGCATCGCTGATCATCATCTCCTGGCGGGACATCCCCGCGCAGGTCATCGTCAAGCGTGGGCGCGAAACCGCCAAGGTGCAGCTATCGCAGCGCTTTCAGGAGGCGGTGGACCGCGCCGCCATGCGCGCCGGCAAGGGCAGTTCGGATGCCTATCTCGCGGACTGGCAGCGCAGCGCGCCGCGTCCCTGCGGAGAGGATCTGCAGGCGGAAGCGAGCGCCGAAGCCGCCAAGCTCGAAGCGCAGTTCACCGACGAGGATCTCGAACGCCTGATCCGTGCGAAGGGTCTCGCGCAGCCCGCTGCCGGCGCAGAGGGCCCCTGATGTACGCCGTTCGCCTGTGGTCCGTGCGCCATGCGCGGGGCTTGAACGCTTTCTATCGCGGTTTCGAGGGCGTGCTCAAGCGCATGCACCCGCTCTTCAAAGCGCTCGGTTACGAGCGCATCGAGCGTCCGGTGGCGGCGCTCGAGCGCACCGTCAAGGGCGCCTTGTTCGACTGCCGGATGTGCGGCCAATGCGTGCTGAGCTCGACCGGCATGTCGTGCCCGATGAATTGCCCGAAGACCTTGCGCAACGGACCCTGCGGCGGCGTGCGCGACAACGGTCACTGCGAGGTCAAGCCCGAGATGCGTTGCGTCTGGGTGGAAGCCTATCGCGGGAGCCAGCGAATTCCGAACGGCGTCGAGGCGATGAGCAAGATCCAATTCGCCGTCGACCAGCGCCTGCAGGGCCGCTCCTCCTGGCTGCGCGTGGTGCGCGAGCTCAACCCCGAGCCCCCCGCGAAGCCCGGGCTGGACGCCAAACCCGCGGCCGGCAAGAGCGGGGTCACCCCATGAGAGGCGTGGCCCCATGAGATTCGAGGACGAGCCGGTTCCGGGTTACCCGCTGCCGATTCTGCCGGGACACACCTCGCCCGGGCGATTCGAGCGCGTGCTGCGGGCGGGGGGCTTCGCCGTCACCACGGAGCTCGCGCCGCCCGACTCCGCCGATCCCGAAGATGTGTACAAGCGCGCGCGGGTGTTCGACGGCTATGTCGACGCCATCAACGCCACCGACGGGAGCGGCGCCAACTGCCATATGTCCAGCATCGCGGTGTGCGCGCTGCTGACGCGCGTCGGGTACGCGCCCATCATGCAGATTTCCTGCCGCGACAAGAACCGCATCGCCATTCAAGGCGATATTCTGGGCGGCGCGGCAATGGGCGTGTGCAACATGCTCTGCCTCACCGGCGACGGAGTGCAGGCGGGCGATCATCCTCAGGCGAAACCGGTGTTCGATCTGGACTGCGTGTCGCTGCTCGATATCGCACGGACGCTCCGGGACGATCATCATTTTCAGAGCGGCCGCAAGATCACCTTTGCGCCGCGCGTGTTCTTCGGCGCGGCCGAGAACCCCTCGGGATTGCCGCACGACTGGCGCGCGCTGCGCCTGGCGAAGAAAGTGGCCGCAGGCGCGCAGTTCATCCAGACTCAGTATTGCTACGACATTCCGCTGCTCCAGGGCTTCATGGATCAGGTCGAAGCGCTCGGCCTCCTCGGCAAGGTGTTCATTCTCGTCGGCGTCGGGCCGCTGCGATCGGCGAAGACGGCGGAATGGATGCGCAAGAACGTTCCCGGCATGCACGTACCCGACGCGCTCATTGCGCGGCTCGCGGGCGCCAAGGACCAGGCGCGCGAAGGCCGCGAGATCTGCATCGAGCTGATCCAGGCGATTCGCGAGATCCGGGGCGTCCACGGCGTTCATATCATGGCGTACCGGCAGGAAGAGTCGGTGGCCGAGATCGTCGACAGGTCCCAAATACTCCAAGGTCGCCTGCCCTGGTACCCCGGGCGCGACGAAGCCCCTCAAGCCTCTCAAAGGACCGCTTAAATGACCGATACCATCATCAGCTCCGCGACCAAGGAAGTCGTCATCGGCTTCGATCGCCCGTTCGTCATCATCGGTGAACGCATCAATCCCACGGGCCGCAAGATCCTCGCCGCGGAAATGGCCGCCGGCGACTTCAGCCGGGTGGAGGCCGACGCGCGGGCGCAGGTCGAAGCGGGCGCGCACATGCTCGACGTGAACGCGGGAATACCGCTGGCCGACGAGCCGGCGATCCTCGCGCGCGCCATCCAGCTCGTGCAATCCATCACGGACGTGCCCTTGTCCATCGACTCCTCCATCGTCGCCGCGCTCGAGGCGGGGCTCGCCGTGTACAAGGGCAAGGCGCTGGTGAATTCCGTGACGGGCGAGGATGAGCGCCTGGAATCCGTGCTGCCTCTGGTCAAAAAGCACGGCGCGGCGGTCATCGCGATATCGAATGACGAGACGGGCATCTCCGAGGACCCCGACGTGCGCTTCGCGGTGGCGAAGAAGATCGTGGAGCGCGCCATGGATCACGGCATCCCGGCGAGCGACGTCGTGGTGGACCCGCTGGTGATGCCGATCGGCGCCATCAACCGGGCCGGCGTGCAGGTGATGCGGCTGGTTCACCGCCTCCGGACCGAGCTCAAGGTAAACACTTCCTGCGGCGCATCGAACGTGAGCTTCGGCCTGCCCAACCGCGACGGCATCAACTCAGCGTTCCTGACCATGGCCATGGCCGCGGGCATGACCTCGGCGATCACCAATCCGCTGCACATCGAAGTCGTCAAAGCCATCATGGGCGGCGACGTGATGCTCGGGCATGACCCGGATTGCGCACGCTGGATCCGGCGTTTCCGCGAGGCGCCGCCCGCGGCCGCGCCCGGCACGCCCGCCGGCGAGGGGCCGCGCGGACGCCGCGAAGGCGGCCACCGCCGCCGGCCGGCCTGACGTCGTCCGACCGGCGCTCCTTCATGGCGACCCGCGATCCCCTCGTCGTATTCATGCCCTCCGGCAAGCGGGGCAACTTCCCCGTGGGCACGCCGCTGCTGCAAGCGGCACGGAGCCTCGGCGTCGATGTGGATTCGGTGTGCGGGGGCCGCGGACTCTGCGGCCGCTGCCAGGTGCTGGTGGCGGAAGGCGAGTTCGCCAAGCACGGTGTGTCCTCCTCGAGCGCGAGCCTCTCGGCTTTCTCGGAACCCGAGACCCGATACTCGCGGCGCCAGCCGCTCGCCGCGGGCCGGCGCCTGTCGTGCTCGGCCCGCGTGCTCGCGGATGTGGTGATCGATGTGCCCGCGAGCAGCCAGGTGCATCGACAGGTGGTGCGCAAGGAGGCCGATGCGCGCGCGATAGAACTCAATCCGGTGGTTCGGCTGCATTACGTGCAGGTCAAGGAACCGGACATGCACGACCCGTCGGGCGATCTGCGCCGGCTGTTCGATGCCCTGGAAGAGGAGTGGAGCCTCAAGGATCTGACCTGCGACCTGTCCGTCCTGCAGGTGCTGCAGCCGACGCTGCGCGCCGGCAACTGGCAGGTCACGGTCGCGGTCCACGGCGAGAAGCAAATCATCGGCGTCTGGCCGGGGCTGCATGAGACGGCATTGGGTCTCGCGGTGGACATCGGCTCGACCACCATTGCGGCGCACTTGTGCGATCTCACCTCAGGCGAGGTGGTCGCGTCGGCCGGAGTGATGAACCCGCAGATCCGCTTCGGCGAGGATCTGATGAGCCGCGTGTCGTATTCGATGATGAACCCGGGCGGAGCCGCGCTCATGACGGCCGCGGTGCGAGAAGCGCTCAATGGCCTGGCGGCCGACGTGGCAAAGAGCGCGGGCGTGTCTCCCGAGGATATCCTGGAAGCGACGCTGGTCGGCAACCCGATCATGCATCACCTGCTCCTCGGCATCGACCCGGTCGAGCTCGGCGGCGCACCGTTCGCGCTCGCCACCGACCAATCGTTGACGCTCCGAGCGAACGTGCTCGATTTGAAACTGCATCGCAATGCGCGCGCCTACGTACTGCCGTGCATCGCCGGCCACGTCGGGGCGGATGCCGCGGGCGTGGTGCTTTCCGAGCGTCCGGATCTCGGTCCGGAGATGACCTTGCTGGTCGATGTCGGCACCAACGCGGAAATCGTGCTCGGCAATCATCAACGGCTAGTGGCCTGCTCGAGTCCCACCGGTCCCGCCTTCGAGGGTGCGCAGATCAGCTGCGGGCAGCGCGCGGCGCCGGGAGCGATCGAGCGGGTGCGCATCGATCGCGAGACGCTCGAGCCGCGCTTCAAGGTGATCGGCTCGGATCTTTGGTCGGATGAGCCGGGGTTCGAGAAGTCCATTGCGGGCATCGGCATCACCGGGGTATGCGGCTCCGGCATCATCGAAGTCATCGCCGAGATGTATCTCGCCGGCGTGATCAATCAGGACGGCGTGCTCGACGGCCGCCTGGCGAGCCGCTCGTCCCGTATCGTCGAGAATGGGCGCACCTTCGCCTACGTCCTGCACGCCCAAGCCGCGGACTCCGAGGTCGTGGAGATGAAAATCACGCAGAACGACGTGCGCGCGATTCAGCTCGCGAAGGCCGCGCTCTACGCCGGCATCGCGCTCCTGATGGAGCGGCTCGGCGTCGATCACGTCGACCGAATCCGTCTCGCCGGGGCGTTCGGCAGCCACATCGACGTGAAGTACGCGACGGTGCTCGGCATGTTGCCCGATTGCGATCTCGCGCACGTGCGCTCGGCCGGCAATGCCGCCGGCACCGGCGCTCGCATCGCGCTGCTCGACGCCAAGTCCCGCCCCGTCATAGAGGACCTGGTGAGGCGCATCGAGAAAGTCGAGACCGCGATCGAGCCGCGCTTCCAGCACCACTTCGTCGAGGCGATGGCGATCCCGCACAAAAGCGCGCCTTATTCGAATCTGCGCAAGGTGGTCGAGCTGCCGCCGCCGAAAGAGTCCACGAGCCAGACCGAGACGCGCGGGCGCCGCACGCGGCGCGTGGATCCGTCCAAAGCAGTCTAACCCCGAGGAATCGCTGACCGGCCGTCGCACGGCATGCGGCGATGCCGCATCCGCGTTGGGCGCGGGCATGCGCCATGACCGGGCGCCGCGCGGTAGACTCGCCTCATCGTACGGTGCCCGCTGCCAGAAGCGGGCCGTCATGGAGGGGAGAAAAATGATCAAGACCCGCCGCCTCGCCTCGCTTTCGATCCATTTTGCCGCCGCATGCGCGCTCCTCGGTCTGATGCCGCTCGACGTGCGCGCGGACGTAACCGTCGAGGAGCAATCGACATTCGATTTCAGCGTCATCACCGCGCACGGCAATACGACGGAGCTCACCACCTCCGACAAGCAGCGTCGCGACCATGCGCTCCACTGCGACGGATTGATGTCGCTGCTCTGCGCCAACGCCCAGAGCAGCGAGATCATCCGGCTCGACCGCGATGTCGAATGGACCCTGGAGCCCAAGAAGCAGGAATACCGCGAAACTCCGTTCATGACGGCCGCTCAACGCCAAGCCGCGATGCAGGAGGCGCAGGCGATGCTGGAGAAGATGAAGCAATGTCCGGCGGCCCCGCAGAGCGCGGCACCCGCGCCCAATACCTCGAAGTGCCAGATGTCGGCGCCGAAATTCGAATCGAATCAGACCGAAACGCACGCAACGCTGCTAGGTCACGATGCGCGGCTGACGCAGCTCAGCATGACGCAGAGCTGCACGAATCCGGACACGGGGGATACCTGCGATGTGCTGATCGCCATGGATGCCTGGCTCACGCAGGAACAAATCGCCGGGTTGGAGGATCGCCACGCGTTTCAGGAGGCGTACCTCAAAAAATTGGGACTCGAGGATGCGGGTCCCATGGTTCAAAAGCAGATGCGTCAATTTTTGGGGCCCTACCTGGAGAGCCTGAAGCAACTCTCGGGCAAGGCGGTCGACTTCAAAGGCTATCCGTTGAAGACGGCCGTCAGGATCGCCTTCGGAGGTGAACACTGCGCCGCCGCGCAAAATCAGCAAAACACGGCAGCCGGCGGCAACGGCGCGAGCACCGCGCAAAGCCCGCCGAGCGTCCCGAGCGGCTCGAATCTCGGATCGGTGGCGAGCAACCTCGGCAGCAAGCTCGTGGGCGGCCTGTTCGCCAAGAAGAAGCAGGCCCCGGCGCCGTCCTCCAGTCCGTTGCCGCCCGGGATGGTGCAGGCCGCGCAATTCACGCTCGAGACCACCGCCATCACTCCGGGCCCGATCGCGCCGGCGCAGTTCGATATTCCGCCCGGTTGGAAATTGATTCCGCCGCCGGCCAAGACGGCCTCCAAAGAATTTACTTGCCCGAAGACCTGACTCCCGAGCGGCACGGATCGCGGGATTATTGCGGGGTGGGCGGCGCCCCGAACTTGTAGGCAGGATCACCGTCGTAGCGAGAGCGGACGAAGGCGAGGATCTTCCAGAGATCGTCCGAGTTCTTGATGATCGGGCCCATGGGCGGCATCGGCCCCACCACGGCACCCAAGCCCTGGCGGGTGTAGCCATGTTTCTGCAATTCAACGCTGCCCAAGGTGATCAGCCGAAACAAGGTGTCGTCGTCTCCGCCATAGATCCAATCGCTCGTGGTGAGCGGCGGGCACATGCCGCCGCCGCCATCGCCTCCGTGGCAGCCGCTGCAAGGATAGCTGCGGAACAGCGTCTGTCCTTGAGCGACGATGTCCTTCTGGCTGTCCTTGTAGGGATTATGCAGCTTGCCCTTGGGGGTCTTGCTGACCAGATCGGGCGCCGAGATGGTGCTGCCGGCGCCTGACGCCGACGGGGCTGCCCGGGCGGCGGTGAGCAGCGGGCCGGCGACGAGGAGTTCGAGCACGGCAACAGCGCTGATGAGGGCTACGGGCTTCACGATGGCTCTCCGCTCTTTCCCGATTTATTTGGGAAAGTTCGGCGAGAATGCCAGCGCCGGTGAGCGTTCGCATCAGTACTCCGCCGACATCCGAAGTCAGAATCTGCTTACGTGTCTCGGGACGTGGCGGCCGCGGCTTCCCGAGGGCCGGATTACCGCGGTTTCAGCGTGGCATCGAGCAACGCAACCAAGCTCCGCCAGTGTCGTTCGGCCGCATCCGCATCGTAAACGGGGGTGTCGCGGAACACCCAGCCGTGCTTGGCGGGATACGTCTCGATCTGATAATTCACCCGCGCGTCGCGCAGCGACTTGTCCAGCCGCGCCTTCATCTCGTCCGGGAATGAGGCATCTTCGATCGCTCCCGCAATGTAAACGCGGGACTCGATCTTCGGGGCCAGCAGGTGAGGGCTATCCGGCGCGTCCGTCGCCAGCCGGCCGCCGTGATAGGAAGCCGTCGCGGCGATGCGGTCGGGAAACGTTCCCGCCGCGGTGAGCGACATCAGCCCGCCCATGCAATAGCCCGTCGTGCCGATCTTGCCGGGCTTCACGTCGGGCTGGGCGGCGATGAAATCCAGGAACGCGCGGGTGTCCGACATGATGTTGGTGGGAGTGGCGAGAGCAAAATACTTCTCCATGAGAATCTTGCGCTTCTCGGGATCGGAGAACACCGTGTGGGGATCCATCGGCTCGTAGGGGCCCGAGCGGTAGAACAGGTCGGGCAGCAGGACGAAGTAGCCGAAGCCGGCCAGACGCTCGCCGAGCTCCAGCATCGCGGGACGGATCGCGAGCCCGTCCATGTACACCAGCACCGCAGGCCAGGGTCCGCCGGTGGCGGGGCGGTAGACATAGCTCGGGCAAACGCCGTCGCGGGTTTGGATGTCGATCTTGTCCATCGCTGCTCTCGGCTCAGACGTTCGAGTCGGGG
Source organism: Steroidobacteraceae bacterium (assembly GCA_050012315.1). Classification (GTDB taxonomy): domain Bacteria; phylum Pseudomonadota; class Gammaproteobacteria; order Steroidobacterales; family Steroidobacteraceae; genus Bog-1198. The sequence continues at coordinate 290,367 of JBEKHK010000002.1, forward strand.
AAGGACGCCTTGCGTCGCGCCATGTAGTCGAGCAGCGCTTCGTCGATCGAAGGATCCATCGGCGGCGCCACGTACTCGGCCAGCATCTTTTTCCACAATCCGTTGGCACGCTTCGACATGTTGGTCGCGCCTTCGGCTTCCCACTGCTCGTAGCTGTTGTTGTCCGCGAGCGGCGAGCGATAGAAGGCATTCTCGAAATTGGCCTGGGTGTGGGCGCAGCCCAGGAAATGCTTGCCGGGCCCGACCTCGCGCATGGCATCGAGCGCCTGGCCGTTCGGGGATAGGTCGACGCCCGCGAGGAGGGTATGCATCATCCCGGCCTGGTCCGCATCCATCACGAACTTCTCGTAGCCCATGGCAAGCCCGCCTTCGAGCCAGCCTGCGGTATGCAGCACGAAGTTGACACCGGCGAGGCAGGTCGGGAGCAGCGTGTTCGCCGACTCGAACGCCGCCTGTGCGTCGGGGATCTTCGACGCGCAGAGGCTGCCGCCCGAACGAAACGGAATGCCGAGACGGCGCGCGAGGGCGGCCATCGAGTAAAGAACCAGTGCGGGCTCCGGGGTTCCGAACGTCGGAGCACCGGATTGCATGGAAATGGATGAAGCGAAGCTGCCGAGCACCACCGGGGCGCCGGGATTGACCAGCTGCACGAAGGCGAGGCCCGCGAGCGCTTCCGCCAATGTCTGCGCCACGGTGCCCGCCACGGTCACGGGCGACATGGCGCCGGCGAGAATGAACGGCGTGATGATGAGCGCCTGATTGGCGCGCGCGTAGACCTTTGCGGCGCCCAGCATGGTCGCATCGTAGGTCATCGGCGAGTTGACGTTGATCAGGTTGATGATGGTGGTCTTCGGACGGCCGGTCGCCGGATCGGTGAGCTCCGAGCCGAATACGATGTTCGCCATGGCGACCGAATCCGCGGCGCGCTCGGGCGCGGTCACCGACCCCATGAAGGCCTTGTCGCTGTACTTCAGATGGCTGTACACCATGTCGAAGTGCCGCTTGTTGACCGGCAGATCGACCGGCTCGCAAATCGTGCCGCCCGAGTGGTGGAGCGAGGTCGACATGTAGGCCAACTTCACGAAATTTCGGAAGTCCTCGATCTTGGCGTAGCGTCTGCCTTCGTCCAGATTGCGCACGAACGGAGAGCCGTAGGCCGGCGCGAAGACGGTGTTCTGCCCGCCGATGACCACCGAGCGAGCCGGGTTTCGGGCATGCTGCGTGAACTGCCGAGGGGCGGTCTTTTGCACCAGCGAGCGGCACATGCCGCGCGCGAAATGGACGCGCTCGCCCTTCACGTCGGCTCCCGCCGCCTTCCAGATCTCGAGTGCCTCGGGGTCATCCCGAAAGTCGATGCCGATCTCCTCGAGAATGGTGTCGGCGTTCTCTTCCAGCAACGACAGTCCTTCCTCGCTCAGGACTTCGTAATAGGGGATCTTGCGAGTGATGTAAGGGATCGACGACGACGCACGGGCAGCCCGCGAGGCGCGTTTGGCGTCTCGGCCGCTGGGCCGTCGGGCGTGGGTGGTTGGCGCTTGCTGCTCGTCCATTCGTCGCTCTCCGGATTGGGTGGCGGTCTATTTCAGCCGCCAGACGCGACGGCGTGGTTGGTGTTAATTACGCAGTATGGTCACTGTCGGTGCGGCCGGCTGATCAATTTGCGTCATGGGCTTGCCTCGATGCGCCATTTGGGTGCCGGCAGCCGCCTCGAAATGGCGCGCCGCGGGGCGGCAGGGCGGTGGGCTACTCGGTGCGTCGCGGCGCGCCTTCGACGTAGGACATCAGGGTGTCCCGCGAGAACCGCTCGCCGACGAAGTCCGCGATCCCTTCCATCACCTCATCGACGCTGCGCGCCTCGGCGCCGAATAACGCCTTGATGACCTGCCGATCCTCGAACAGGCCATGCGGATACAAGGCGAGCAATTCGCCGCGCTGCCAACCGCCATTGGCCGACAATACCGGCTGCAACGCCGAGAGGCCGGGGTGTGCCGGTGAGGCCGCGGTCACGCCATGGTGGATCTCATACCCGTCGAAATCGAGCCGGCTCAACGGCTTCCAAAATCCTCTCAGCCCGGATAATGAATACCGGCCGTGGCGGTAAGTCTTGGCAGCCAGAAATTCCGTGCGATACGGCATGAGGCCGAGGCCGACCGCATTACCCTCGACCCCGTGCGGGTCGTCGAGGCGCTCGCCGAGCATTTGCAGGCCGCCGCAGATCGCGAGCGTCGGCTTCCCCGCTGCGACATGTGCGGCGATCGCCGCGTCGAGGCCGCGCCGGCGGATCCACTCGAGGTCCGCGGCCACGTGCTTGGAGCCGGGAAGCACCAGCAGATCGGCCGAGAAGACGGTCTGCGCATCGCGCGCCCACGAGAGCGACAGCCCCGGCACGTTTCTCAAGGGGGTGAATTCGTCCAGGTTGCTGATGTAGGGGTACGCGAGCACGGCGACCGACAGCCCGGAACCCGACGGCCGCGCATCGTAGACCCCATCCTCCTCGGGCAGGCCGTGCTCGCGCCACATGGGCAGCACGGAGACCGTGGGAATGCCCGTGAGTTTCTCGAGCGTCTCGGGGCCGGGCGCGAGCAGCGTGGGGTCGCCGCGGAACCTGTTGAGAACGAAGCCCCGGATCAACTTCCGCTGCCCGGCGGGCAGGAGCTCGACCGTGCCGTATAGATGCGCGAAGGCGCCGCCGCGATCGATGTCGCACACGATCAGCGTCGCGGCCTGGGCGGCTTCGGCCACGCGCATGTTGACGATATCGGTGGATTGGAGATTGATCTCGGCGGGCGAGCCGGCGCCTTCGATCACGACGACGTCGTGACTGTCGAGCAGCTCATCGAGGCAGGTTTTCACCGTCGGCCACAGGTGCAGCGAGCGCGACCGCCACTCCATGCGCGATAGATCGTCGCGCCGTTGGCCGAGCAGGATCACCTGCGAGGCGGTGTCGCGCTCCGGCTTGAGCAAGATCGGATTCATGCGCACGTCGGGCACCGCTCGGGCGGCAATCGCCTGAAGATACTGGGCGCTGCCCATCTCGCCACCGGCCGCGACCCGTGCGTTGTTGCTCATGTTTTGCGCCTTGAACGGGGCGACCTTGAATCCCTGTTGCGCGTACCAGCGGGCGAGCGCCGTGGCGAGAAAGCTCTTGCCGGCGCCGCTGGTGGTGCCGCAGACCATGACGGCTCGTCCCTTCACGGCGGGCTGCCTCCGAGCAGCGCGGCGATCGCGGTCGGACAGGAGGAAAAATAGGCGTGGAAATACGACGCGGTCAATGGGCCGACCCGATAGATGAGCTCGCCCGCGGTGCCGCGCGGGTAGGTGGTGGTTTGTGCGGCGGCGGCTAGCGGTGTGTCGAGCGTCGAGTAATGGAACGTGTGGCCGCGAATGTCGCCATGGCGCGTGCGCCACGATTGCAGCCCGAGTCCGGCGAGGCGCGGCTGCATGCGCGTGCCGCCGGGGAGAATCCCGGCCATCGGCCAATCTCGGCCGTCGATGTCGCGGATCGATTCGGCGAGCGCCATCATGCCGCCGCATTCGGCGAGAATCGGAATGCCGGCCGCGTGGGCTGCACGGATCGAGTCGTGAAAGTTCGCCGCCCGTGACAGCGAGCCGGCATGCACCTCGGGATACCCGCCGGGCAGGAATATCGCCTGCGCGCCGGGCGGCACCGGATCGCCGGCGAGCGGGGAGAAGAAACTGATCCGAGCGCCGAGTCGTCCCAGACATTCGACGTTCGCCGGATAGAGAAACGCGAAGGCGGCGTCGCGAGCGATCGCGACCCGTGTGCCGGCCAATGCTTGCGGCGTGCTCCCTTCGCCGGAAGGAGCGGGGCGATGTCCGGGGGCGGAGGCGCCCGCGCCCGCGGCGGCGGTCAGCCAAGCACCCTCATCGACCTTGATCGCAAGGCCGAGTTCGTCGAGCTGGGCGTCGATGGCGGGGCTTTCCGCGGGCGGCGTCAGGCCCAAGTGGCGCTCGGCAAGCGCCGACTGCTGAGGCGGCAATGTCGCGATCAGCGGGATGTCGCGCAAGGCGCACTTCACCATCGCCTCGTGGCCTTCGCTTGCGACGCCGTTCGCGATCACCCCGGCAAGGCGTACCGGGCCAAAATCCCGAAGTCCCGCGGCCACGGCCCCTGCTGTCTGCGCCATCGCGCGCACATCGATCACGGCCAGCACGGGCAAGTCGAACCGGCGAGCGAGATCGGCGGACGACGGGGTGCCGTCGTAAAGTCCCATGACGCCCTCGATCAACACCGCATCGGCCGCTTCGGACGCTTCCTCGAGCAACCGCCGGCACTCGCTCTCGCCCACCATCCACAGATCGAGGACATGCACCGGATGCCCGGAGGCCCGCTCCAGAATCAGGGCATCGAGGAAGTCGGCTCCGACCTTGAACACGCGCACGGAGAGGCCCGTGCGCATCAGATGTCGGGCGAGCGCCGCAGTCGCCGTGGTTTTTCCCTGACCGGAAGCAATCGCCGACACGATGAACGCCGGCGGGTTCATGTGAGCGAGAGCGCCGCCACGACGGCGACGCCCCAGGCGGCCCGTGCGGCGATCGCAACTCCCCGGGCGACATCTTCTCCGGAGGCGGACCGGCCGCGGGGATTCAACACGTAGTAACCGGGCCGGCTGAGGCGCACGTCGAGAGCCAGCGCCATCGTTCCCATCGGCCATCCGCCGTTCGGAGAGGCCGTGACCGCGGCCTGCCGGCGAAGACCTCGCGGCCAACGCCACGCTGCGAGCGCGAGTGCGAGCGCGGTGATCCGAGCCGGCAGAAACGACAGCACGTCATCGGCCCGCGCCGCCCATTTGCCCGCCCACTCGTACCGGCCGCGCAATCCCCACATGGCATCGGCTGTGTTCGCGAATCGGTAGAGGGCCGCACCCGGAAGGCCCGCGACGACGAACCAGAAGAGCGGTGCGACCCACGAGTCGTTCAGGTTCTCGGCCAAGCTTTCGAGTGCGCTTTCGCGAACGACGGTTTCGCTGAGAGTGGCGACGTCGCGCCCGACGATTCGCCGCAATCGATCGCGGCCCGCCTGGAGACTGTCGCCGAGCGCGCGTTCCACGGCGCGGACTTCCTCGCGCAGCATGCGCCACGCGAGGAGCGGCTTCAACATCAAGCCGAGAAGGATCCCGCGCAGGCCTAGGCGCAGCAGCGATGCGCCTCGTCCCGCCAGGGATGCGCCTCGAATCGCCAAGTACGAAATCGCGTCGTCGGCGGCCAGCGCGAATCCCACGCAGATCGCGGCCAGGATGAGCCAAGCCGCCATGCCTCGGAGAAAAGCGGTGCGCGGCGGTCGCGTGGGCCAGGGTGCGCCGACCGAGGCGAGCGCACGCCCGATCCAGACGACCGGATGGAGCGCCGCCGGCGGTTCTCCGAAGACTTGATCCACGGCGAAAGCGACCAGGATCGCCAAAGCGCCGGCACCGGCATCGGGATGAAGGAGTGGGGAGAGCTGCGAGAGCGTCAACGCTCGATGCCTGGTTGCGCGGGGGCGCCGGCGGCGGAGGGCGCCTCGAGCGACGGGCGCCAGAGATACGCGCCGCGATGCTCGATCACGTTCACCGGTGTCTCGAACGCGGCCGACAGCCAGTCGCCGGCCAACGCCTCGGCGATGGTTCCGTGGCCGACCAGGCCCCGATAGCCGAGTACGACGATGCGGTCGGCGGCCAGCGCGAGCGAAAGATCATGAATGGCGCTGACCACGCTGACGCCGCAGCCTCGCGCCTGTTCGCGCAACAGGCGCACGATGTCCTCCTGATGCGGGGGATCGAGATGCGTGGTGGGCTCATCGAGCAACATCACCGACGCTTCGACCGCGAGCGTGCGGGCGAGATGCACTCTCTGCCGCTCGCCACCAGACAAGGTCGACATCCGACGGTGCGCCCATGCGAAGGAGCCGGTCGCCATCATGGCGCGGTACATGGCCGCTTCGTCCGCGGCCTGCCGGTGCGCGAGCCATCCGCTGTGCGCGAATCGCCCGAGGCCGACCACCTCGGCGGCCGTGAGATCCGAAATGGCCGAGGTCTGCGCGAGCCAGGCGATGCGGCGCGCGCGCGCGCGCCGTGGCCATGATGCGAGCGCCCGGTCCTGCAGGTAGATGGTTCCCGAGCGCGCCGGCTCGAGCCCGGCGAGCGCGCGCAGCAGCGTCGATTTTCCGCAGCCATTGGGGCCGACGATGCTGGTCCATTGGCCGGGCAGAAAGCCGATGGACAAAGTTTTGATTACGACGTGCTCGCCGTAGCCGACGGACAGCTCGCCGCACGACAAGGCGGACGTCCCGCCGCCGACACGCGCCTGCGCCTCAGCCACGTCGGTTCCGCCGCCACAGCAGAAAGATCAGATAGGATCCGCCCAGACAGGCGGTGACGGCGCCGACCGGCAGTTCCGACGGCCGAATCACCCACCGGCTGAGCAGGTCCGCCGCCTGGAGCAGTGCGCCGCCGCAGAGCGGTGCGCCGATCAACAGCTGCCGATGATTCACCGACAGTGTTTCGCGCACGATGTGCGGAGCGATCAGCCCGACGAATCCGACGACGCCCACCTGTCCGACGGCCGTCGCGCTCGCGATCGACACGATACCGAGAAGTGCCAGACGCAGCAGCGGCAACGACAGGCCGAGCGATTGCGCCGTGTCCTCACCCAGCGTCAGCGCATCGAGGCCGCGCGCCAACAGCAACGCCGGCACGATGCTCACGCAAAGAGCGCCGCCGAGGAGTTCCGCGGAGGACCAGCTCAGAAATCCCGTACTCCCGAAAAGAAAGGATTGCATGGTGCGCCAAATCTCCGGGCGGCTCAGCAACAGCAGCTGCGTGATCGATCCCAAGAGAAAGGCGACCACGACGCCCGACAGCAGCAGACTTCGGGTCTGCAGCACGCCGCGCGACAGGCTGACGGTGAGCAAGGTCGCGCCCGCCGCTCCCAAGCACGCCGCGCCGGTGACACCCAGTCTCGCGGCCCAGACGAGACCCTCGAACGAGGCGTCGGCGGCGATCAGGGTGATGGTCACGCCGAGCGCGGCGCCCGATGCGGTGCCGAGGAGGTACGGCTCGGCGAGCGGATTTCGGAACACGCCTTGGGCGATTCCGCCGGCGAGTCCCAGCAGCGCCCCGGCGAGCCAGGCGCCGAGCGTTCGCGGGAGCCGGATCTGCCACAGCACCACGGAGGCCTCCGCATCGGGCCTGAGGAGCCAGCCGAGCGAGGTCTCGATGCTCGACGTGCCGACGATCAGACTGCCGAATGCCAGCAGCAATGTGATGGCGAGACAGCAAAGGACCCACACGAGCAGCCGCCGGCGGGCGCGCGCCGCCCGCGGTCCGATGCCGAGATCGAGCGGCAGCGTGGGCGTCGCGCTCACGGGGAGACCCGGGCCAGACAGTCGGCAATGGCGCGCATCCCATCCGCAATGCGCGGGCCGCCGTGCACGATGGTGTCGCGAACTTGCGGCGGAAAGGAACAGAGGCGCTTCTCGCGCACGGCACGGATCTGGTCCCAGCCCGGACGGTCTGCCAGATGCAGAGCGTCCGCGGCCGACGCCACGAAGATGACGTCCGGATTGCGCCGCACGACATACTCCGGATTGAGCTTGGGAAAGGGACCGAGGTCCGCGTCGACGATGTTGCGCGCGCCCAAGCGTGCGAGCAGCTCACCGATGAATGATTGAGGTCCGGCGGCGTACGGGCCGGGATCGACCTCGAAATAGACCGTGGGCGCCGCGCCCCGCCGCTGAGCGATTGCCTGCTCGCCGATCGCGCGGACTTCGTCGTCGATCTTGCGATTGAGCGCGCTCGCTCGCTCGGGCACCTCGAGGATCGTGCCGATGACGGTGATCACATGGCGAATGTGCGCGAAGGTTTGCGTATCCAGGGCGACGGATTCGATGCCGAGCTCCCGGAGCCTGCCGGTGATTCGCTGAGAGCTCGACAGCAGAACCAGATCGGGATGCAGTCGCACGATCGCTTCGATCAACGGATCATCGAGGCCACCGGTTTTCGGCAGCGCCTTGACCGACTCGGGCCAGTCGGAATACCGGTCGGTCGCCACCAAGCGCGCGCACTCGCCGAGGGCGCACACGGTTTCGGTGAGCGGAGGAAGCAGGCTGATGATCCGCCGCGGAGAATGCGCCAGCGTGACCTCGCGATGCACATCATCGTGGATCACGATCGGACCTGCGGCGGCGCCGGTCGGGGCGCCGGTCGTGGCGCCGACCGCGAGGCCGCCGAGGAGGCCGCAGGTCACCGTCATCGCGCCGACGAGGTGTCGGATGCGGCGGGGCACGGGGGCCGCCAAGCGCATCATGATCCGCGCCTCGGAGAGGACGTTTCGGCAGGTGCTCGATCCGGCGCCTTGATCGTCAAGGGCAGTCCCGCCGCCATCAGGATGACCTGATCGCACAAGGCACCGAGCTGCTGGTGCAATTCTCCGGCCTCATCGGCGAAGCGGCGTGCCAATGCATTCGCCGGAATGATGCCGTATCCCACCTCATTGGAGACCAGCACACAATCGCCGGGGAGCCGCGGCAGGAGTTCGAGCAGCCGCGTCGATTCGCGTCGCAGCGCATCGGGATCCTCGCCGCACATCAAATTCGTCAGCCACAGCGTGAGGCAATCGACGATGACGATTCCAGACGGCGCGCACGCCGCGCTCAGCGCGTCGGCCAGCCGCACCGGCTCCTCGACGAGGTTCCACTCCTTGGGCCGATGGGCGCGATGCAACGCGATGCGCTCGGCCATTTCCCGATCCTGCGCCGTTCCCGTGGCGATGACCGTGACCGCGCAGCCGCTCGCTGTCGCGATCTGCGCGGCGTGACGACTCTTGCCGGATCGAACGCCGCCCAGAACCAATGTCGTCGCCGCCCGGCGTGAATTCAAATCGCCGTGCATGGGAGCTTTCCTCGCGGTTGCAGGCGGCGTGCCGGTGGCTCGATCCGATGCACCGATCCGAACGCAATGGCGGCGCTCGCGGCATCCTCCCGGCGCAGCTGGCCGCTCGAGGCGAGCGCCGTGCGAATCACCCCGGCATGCGTGACGGCGAGTACGGAATCGCAGCCCAACGGCGCTACTTCGTGGTACCAGCGAGTCCAGCGCTCCTCGACCATGGCGGCCGACTCTCCGCCACCCGGACGGTAGTGCCAGACATCGTGCGCCCAGGCGTCGAGCTCCGCCCGCGGCAGGGCATCCCATCGGGTGCCTTCCCAGGCGCCGAAATCCAGCTCGATCAGCGGGTCGGCGATGCGCGGTAGGTCCGGCGCGGCCAATTGCTCCGCCAGCATGCGGCAGCGCGAAAGCGGGCTCGTGAACACCGGGGAACTCCGCAGCGCGTGCGCGGGCAGCTGCGCTCGGATCGCCGCCGCCGCGATTGCCGACATCCCCGGGTCGCAGGGGAGATCTTGCCGTCCATAGCACAGCCCCCGGGCGCCCGGAGGTTCGGGGTGACGGATCAGATAGAGCGCCACGCGATCTCCTTGATGCGCTCCGATGCGGGGTGGATCGCGGCCAGGCCGCCAATCAGGAAGGCGAGCTCGGTCAATTGTTGAACGGCGCCGAGACAATCGCCCGTATGCCCGCCGATTCGCCGCCGGAAGTAGCCGGCGGCGATCACCGCCGTCGCCGCCGCGCTCAGCGCTCCAGTCATGAGCGCCCAGGTTTCGAGGATTCCGGTTGCGCGCACGCCCGCTGCCGCGACCGGCGCAAAGGCGGCCAACCCGATGATTCCACCGATCAGCCACTCGCGTGCGGTGAAGCCCTCGACCGCGGCCCGCGCCTTGGAGTCCCCGCCGGTGCGCACGTAGGGCAAGCTCCACATGAGCGCGCCGGCGCACCAGCGGCTCGCCAGGTGAGCGCCGATCACGAGCGGTGCGAACACCGCGGTGCCGACCGCCAGCGCATCCAAGGTCGCCCACTTGAGCCCGAGCAGCAACACGATACCGATCGCGCCGAAGGCGCCGACTCGAGAATCCTTCATGATCGCGAGCACCCGATCGGCCGTGGCGCCGCCGCCGAAGCCGTCGCACACATCAGCGAAGCCGTCTTCATGGAAGGCGCCCGTGACGAGCACGGAGACTGCCAGCATCAGCCCCACAGCCACGGGAGCGGGAAGCCGTTGACTCGCCAGCCACCAGACGCCGACGTTGATGGCGCCAACCAGCACTCCCACCAGCGGAAAGTAGCGCGCCGAACGAGCGAGCCAAGCAGGCTCGAATGCCTCGAACTGCGGGGTCGGCAGCCGCGTCAGGAATTGCACGGCCGTCATGAACAAGGCGACCTGGCGGTTCACGCGATTTTCTCGCTGACTCCCGCGCCTTCAAAGGTCGCCATCTGGGTGAAGAGGGCGACGGCGGCGCGCACCACCGACAGCGCGATGGCGGCACCGCTCCCTTCGCCGAGGCGCATCCCGAGGTCCAACAAAGGCTGCACATTCAGATGCGCGAGCAAGGCCCGGTGCGCACGCTCGGCGGAGCAATGCCCGAAGACGCAGTAATCGAGCGCGTGAGGCTCGATGCGCGCCGCGAGCGCCGCCGCGACGGTCACGGTGAATCCATCGACCACGATCAGATGACGATTCGCCGCGCAGCCGAGGATTGCGCCGGTCAGCATGGCGATCTCATAGCCGCCGAACTCGGCGAGAAGCCCATGCGGATCCTGCGGCGGCGCGCGCCGCCGCCAGGCGCCGCTCAGCGTGTCGATCTTTCTGGAGAGTCCGGCATCGTCGAGGCCCGTGCCACGGCCGACGCAGTCGGCCAACGGAAGCCCGGTGAGCCCGTGCATCAGAAGCGCCGCCGAGGCGGTGTTGCCAATGCCCATTTCGCCGAGCACCACGGTATTGCCGCCCAGCGGCGTGACCCGCTCGAGCACCTCACGGCCGCGGAACAGGGCTTCGCGGCACTGCTCCGTGCTCATCGCGGGCTCGGTGCAGAGATCGCGTGTGCCGCGCCCGAGTTTCGCCTCGATGAGCCGAGGGTGCGGGCCGCAATCGCCGTCGACGCCCGCGTCGACGATCCAAAGCTCGAGCTCTTGAAGCCGTGCGAGGACATTGATGGCGGCGCCCCCGTTCAGGAAATTCCTCACCATCTGCTCCGTGACGGCGCGGGGATACGCGCTCACTCCCCGGTCCGCGACACCGTGATCCGCGGCGAACACGACCGCGACCGGATGCGCTATCGCCGGCGACAGGGTCCTCTGGATCGCGCAGATCTGGGCGGCGAGCGGCTCGAGTCTGCCGAGCGCCCCCAACGGCTTGGTGAGTGTGTCGAGCCTTCGGATTGCGGCGGCGCGAATCGCCTCATCCGCCGCGGAAACAGCTGCCGTCATCGTGATCCAACCTCCGCGCACCCGCCGTGCGCCTTCAGATAGCGTGGCCGTGTCGAGGTTGGAGATCGAGGCGGGAGCCGGAGGCGATGGCCTCCGATCCGCACCGGAGTCGCCCACCGCAACGCGTGCCGTCACGTCGCAGGTCGGTCTACGGGCTCGTGAATCGTGTATCGCGGCCGAGTCGCCTTCCCGCGGTTTCGACGCAGTGGCACGTAGACTCGCCTTATTCACTTACCGTTGCGGGGGCAGCGCCGGACTCGCCCATCGAGGACTTCACCGGCTTCCCGTTTCACCCGTCGCCCGCTTGGCCGACGGACTCCTGAACGCGGTGTAAGTCTGCTCGTGAACAGAGGCCCGGTCAACGCCGCGCTTTGAACATGCCGCGGAGCGTGCAATGATTTCCGGGGTCGCGCCACGGTCCGGCGCCCAGCGTGGTAAGACATATTCATGGCAGATTTCACCCGAGAAGAAATCGATGCGCTCTACCGGGTAATGACCGCGCGGCGCGACATGCGGCATTTTTCGGGCGAGCCCATCGATCCGGCGCTGCTCGATCGTTTGCTCGCCGCCGCGCATCTTGCGCCGAGCGTCGGGTTGATGCAGCCCTGGCGGTTCATCCGGGTGTGCGACCGATCCTTGCGGCTGAAAATTCATGCGCTGGTCGACGAAGAGAGGCTGAATACGGCGCAGGCGCTCGGCGAGCGCGACGCCGAGTTCATGCGGCTCAAGGTGGAGGGAATCCTGGAGTGCGGCGAGGTGCTGGTGGCCGCATTGGCGCCGGGCCGGGAGAAGCATGTGTTCGGGCGCCGCACGATGCCTGAAATGGATCTCGCCTCCGTGGCGTGCGCGATTCAGAATCTGTGGCTGGCGGCGCGGGCCGAAGGCATCGGCATGGGGTGGGTTTCGCTGTTCGAGCCGGAGGATCTGCGCACGCTCCTGCGCATGCCGGAAGGCGCCCGGCCGGTGGCCGTACTGTGTCTCGGCCACGTCCCCGAATTCTACCCGCGCCCGATGCTCGAGATGACCGACTGGGCCCGAGGCTGCGGCATCGCCGAACTCGTGCACACCGACTACTGGCCGGACGCCGCCGAGCATCGAGAAAATGGCGGCGACGACGCGGCCGATTGACCGGGCGCGTCTTTTCCGGCAACTTACCGCCCACGCGACAAGTTCCCCTCACGGGGATTCAAAGGGAACTCGGGTTCGACGCCCGGGCTGCCCCCGCAACTGTAAGCGGTGTGCCCCGCATCGATAGGCCACTGGACTCTCGCGAGTCCGGGAAGGCGATGCAGGGACTCAAAGCCGCAAGCCAGGAGACCTGCTTGCCGTGGTCGCCCATCGATCAGCCGGGGTTATGCTGACCGAGAGGACCATCCCTAGTGGCGACGGAGGAGACGGTGCACGTGCACCGGACCGCGGTGCTCATCCCTCGTCAAGGGCAAGCGCTCGGCGCCGGTGTTCGAGTCCGTCAAAAGAGTCGCCATCGAGGGGAGCCGTCTTGAACAACCATTTCATTCGATATGCCCGCGCTGCGGCGCTGTGCGCGCCCGCCGCTTTCAATATTGCCCACGCCGATCCCGACGCATCGGCAACCGCCCCCGATACCTCGCTGGATGAGGTCGTGGTCGTGGCCAACAAAGCGCCCGAACCGCTCTCCAAGGTGGGAAATTCGGTCACCGTACTCGACGCAGACGCAATCAAAGCGAGCCAGCTGCCGGTGCTGTCCGATCTTCTCGCCACCACTCCGGGCTTGAACGTGGCGCGCTCCGGCGGAGTCGGTCAACCCACGTCCGTGTTCATCCGCGGGGCGGAGAGCGATCAGACCGTGGTCGTCATCGACGGGGTGCAGCTCAACGATCCTTCGGAAACGGGAGGGCAATTCGATTTCGAGAATCTACTCACGAGCGACGTGTCGAGGGTCGAGATATTGCGCGGCGCGCAGTCGACGCTCTACGGCAGCCAGGCGATGGGCGGCGTCATCAACATCACCACGCCCGACCCCGGCAGCCCCTTCGGCGGCGGCGTGACGGCGGAGGGCGGCTCCCACGACACCGGCTACTTCAGCGGAAACGTCGGTGGGAAAAGCGACACGCTCATGTGGCGCCTGTCGACCAACTGGTATGGCACGAGCGGCATTCCGTCTTTCGACGAGAGATACGGGGGCACCCGGCTCAGCGCCAGCCAGATCGGCGGCGGCAACGGTCAGCTGCGCTACGACATCACGCCGGATCTGCAATTCGACCTGCGCGGGTACTACGTCGATTCGCGCACGGATTTCGACGGGTACGATACGCCGCCGAATTTCACCTTCGGGAACGACAACGAATACGGCAAAGTCCAGCAGTTCTTCGGCTATGCCGGCTTTACGCTGCGCTCGCCCGATCGCACGCTCACCAATCGCATCGCCTACCAGTACACGAGCACGGATACGCGCAACTACGACCCGGATGCGCCGGCGAACGAGGGAAGCCCGAGCACCGAGACCTACTACGGGATCGGACGCAACCAGCGCGAGGAATACCAGGGAACCTGGGAGATCGAGCCGCAATATCAGCTGGTCGTCGGCGCGCAGCACGAGCGCTCGACCATCGATACCGATACGCCGGCCTACGACTACAGCGGGCCGATGCCCACCCAGAACTACGACACCATCGACTCGGGCTACGCCCAACTGCAGGGAGAGGTCATCTCCGGCCTCACGCTCACCGCCGGCGACCGCTACGATCGCCATGACGTGTTCGGCGGTCATTCGACCGGCGCGTTCGCGGCGGCCTGGAGCTTGAACGGCGGTGAGACCATTCTGCGCTCGAGCTTCAGCCAGGGCTTCAAGGCGCCGTCTCTCTATCAGCTCTACAGCAACTATGGAAATTTAGCGCTGCGCCCCGAGGCGGGCGAGAGTTGGGACGCGGGCGTCGAGCAGCATGCGTGGGATCAGCGGCTCATGATGTCGGCGACCTATTTCCAGCGCTACAGCCGCGATCTGATCGAGTTCTTCGATTGCGTCTCGCTCTACGCCTGCCTGAACCCGTCCGGAGGATATTATGCGAACATCGATCGCGCCGCGGCGCACGGAGTCGAGCTTCAGGCTGCTTTGAACGCCACGGATCGGCTCACACTCAACGGAAACTACACGCTCACCGATACGAAAGATAAATCTCCCGGCTCGTCCACCTTCGGCAACCAGCTGCCGCGCCGCCCGAAAGAGATGGCCAATCTGTCGGCGACCTATCGATGGACCCCGCCGCTCACCACCAGCGTGTCGGTACGCTACGCCGGTCCCAGCTACGACGATACCGCCAACCAGATCAAATTGGGCGGTTACGTGCTCGCGGACGTGCGCGTGGCTTACGCGGTTCTAGAGCGGCTCGAAGTCTATGCCCGCGTCGAGAACATCACGGATAAGCATTACGAGACCGAGTATCAGTACGGTACGCTTGGGCGCGTGGCCTATGCGGGAATGCGTGCGACGTTTTGAGGGTGACCACCGTTTGAGGGCGACTACCGCGCAACGTCCATGCCGTTCGGCCAAGGATCGGCTAGAGTGGATTGAATGCGGAGCGGCGCGAGACCATTCGATTTGAACGACATCGGCGGCTATTTCCGGCGCCTGGTCGAGAAGCGGCTGCCGGATGATGCGCGGGTATTGACCTCCTTCCGCTCGGGCGACGTGATCATTCAGGCGACGTGGCGGCTGCGCAACGACCCGCGCCGTCCCGCCAAGCGCTCACGCTTGGTTCGCATCGTGATATCCGTGGAGGCGGTCGAGGGTTATATTCTGCGCGGCGACGCGGAACGTCTCGCGAGCGATCAGCGATTCATCGAATGGCTCGATGATCGGCTCGCGACACGCGAGCAAGAACACGATGAGCCCGTGGGTGCCGAGCCCGCGAGCATCGAATGGATGGTCAGCGGCTCGATTCTGAACGGCTGATATGCACCTCCGAATGCGGAGCTTTCGATTTTCAGAAGCAGCGGATCTCAAAACGCAGCTTTACTGAAGCGGAGCGGCGTGTTCTGATCGCAAGCGCCGACGGGGGAGTTCGCCGGCGTTTCATAAGAGATTCGGACCGATTACGACCGTTCCGTCCGACGCCCCGAGAAGGCGATGGCCTTCTCGGGGCGCATAATCGCTGCATCAGCCGCTAAGCTACCATCCTACCGCTTCACCGTCTTTGCGGTGATCCGAACCGGCACGATAGAAGCCCGCGATCGGCTTGGGCTGGTCGGGAGACTGCGGGTTGTCGCTGGTCCCAGGCGCGTTCGGTTCCGGCGTGAACAAGATTGATTGGAATCCTCCAACGGCCGCGCCGTTGGTGGTCACCACATTGTGTCCCATCGCCTTGAGCTGAGCGCCGACTTCGTTGAAGAGCTGCGACTCCAGCTCCAACACGTTCGGCACTTGATCGTGATAGAACCGTGCCATGTCGGTAGACGCCTGCAAATTGGCCCCCAGATCGACCATGTTCACGATCATCTGCGCGTGCCCCTGGGCCTGCATATCGCCGCCCATCAAGCCGAGCGTCAATATCGATCCGTTCGTCCCCATCCCCACTCCCGCCATGAGTGTATTGTAGGGCCGCTTATGCGGCTCGATCAGGTTGGGGTTCGGCGTGGTCGAGCCCGGCGGATTGGATTTGTTCAAGGAGAAGAGGCCGCCGCGATTGTGGAGCACGAAACCATAGCCGGGCACGGTGATGCCCGAGCCGAACCCGTCGTAGTTGCTGTTGACCCACGACACCATGTTTCCCCATCGATCGGCGATGGAGGCAACCGTGGTGTCGCCGATGCCGCTTCCATTTCCCGGGGTGGTGGGGGCGGCCATATGAGGATTGATCCTCCCGCACAGAGATTTCGCGTACGCCGGCGTAAGGAGCTTGCCGTTGACCAAATTCAACAAGTTCGGATTGAAATCCGGATCGCCGTTGTAGGTGTACAGATCGGCGTAGGCCAATTTCTTCGCTTCGACCTCGAGGTGCCAAAATTCCGGCGAATTGGGTCCGAGTGTGGCGAGGTTGTAGCCGAGCGCCGGGACGCACTCTTGCAGAATATTGAGCATCTCATTGGTGGCCCAGCCTTGTGAGGGCGGCGGCAGTTCGTAGACGGTAAAGCCATGATAGTTGGCCGTCGTCGGGGTCACCCATTCGCCCGAATAATTGGCAAGGTCCGCCAGGGTCATGGTGCCGCCCAGCGCGGTGGATTTGGCGACGATCGCCCGGGCGATTTCTCCGTTGTAAAACACGTCCTTGCCTTGGGCGGCGATCAGCTGGAACGTTTTGGCAAGGTCCGGGTTGGTAAAGATTTGCCCGGCTACGGGTTGCTTGCCATTGACGTACCACGTGTTGACCGAGTCCGGATCCACCTGTGTGCAGCAGCCGGCCGCAGAGGATGGGTTGGGGCCCTCAGCATTCGGCAGCTGCCAGTCGTGCGCAATCCGTTCCGAAATCGGAAAGCCTTGCTCGGCGTATTCGATGGCGGGTTTCAGCACCGCCGAAAAGGGCAGAGTGCCGAATCGCTTGAGCAGCGCGTCCCAGCCCCAAAGCGCTCCGGGAACCGTGACCGTCGTAATGCCGCCGGATGGCATGCCGGATCCAGGCCCCCAATTCGAGGGGTCTCCAAAATAGCCCAGCGAATTCATGTGGGCGACCGTCGCTCCGCTCGGAGCCTCACCGCTGGCATTGAGGACATAGAGTTTCTTCTCCTTCGCGATCCAGACCATCGCGAAGACATCGCCTGCCAATCCCGTGTTCATCGGTTCCACGAGATTGAGCGTCGATGCGACCGCGATGGCGGCATCGATGGCATTTCCGCCTTCCTTGAGAATCCGCAGTCCGGCTTGCGCAGCCAATGGCTGACTCGTGCTAACCAGGCCATTGCGCGCCATCACCTCGGAGCGCCCTTGCGGAATCCAGCCCTCCGCTCGATCACCGCGAGCGACGGCATTGCAGGCCGGTGGATTGTCCGCCCCCGAATTGCACGGTGACGCGACCAGCGCCTGGGAATGGCCGATGATTGGTTGGAGAATGGTGAAACAGGCGAACCCTGCAACGAGCGGCCCGGTTTTTTTTCCAAATCGACGAAGTGTTTTGCCAGCGTTCATACCCTAACTCCTTCGTGTATTTATTTGGCCTGAAATAAATCAGGCAAGCTGAGATGCATTGATCGAAGCCACAGATATCAGCGCGCCCCTTTGTATTCAAGCCGGCGGAACGAGTGTTAATGCAACTTGATGGTTTCCCCGCAGTCAGCAGAGGGCGGACCTTGCGGCGCCGATGGGCGCAAAGCCGCTGAGCTCCTTCGGAAGCAGCGGGTCTCAAAAGAGAGCTTTACTGAAGCGCGGCGGCGTGCTCTGATCTGCGGCGCCGACGGGGGAGTTCGCCGGCCTCAATAAAATTCATTCTCCCATGAGCCGCCGCAGGCGCGGCTCATGGGCAAGAGTGACATCGCCGCCGTGCGCCGCCGGCATCCCGATGCGGTCAAGCGGGCGAACGACTGCCCCCTAGGATGCCCCGAAACCGTTAGAATCGCCTCATTGAACGCATCAATCGCAGTGAGGGGTGTCCCATGAGCGAGGTTGAGTCCAAGATCGCGCGCGGCGGCGCGCGTGCCGCGCGCCGCGCCGCACGCATGGCACCGCTGCCCGACAGCTTGCGTCCCGTCCGCCCCGGCATGACCGGCGGCCGCTACAAGCCCCTGTCCGATGCGGATGTGCTGCGCATCCATCACGCCGCCCTCGATGTGCTCGAAAACATCGGTCTTGCCGATGCGACGCCCAGCGGGATCGACTACATGACCAAGGCGGGCGCCCAGCTCAACTCGGCGGGACGGCTGATCTTCCCCCGCGCGTTGGTCGAAGATACCGTCGCGGGGGCGGCGCGACACTTCGTACTGCATGGCCAGGATCCGAAGCACGACATGGAGCCGTGGGGATCGCGGGTTTATTTCGGCACGGCGGGGGCCGCCGTGCACATCGTCGACGCCAAGACGGGCGTTTACCGGGATTCGACCACCAAGGACCTGTACGACATCGCACGCGTCGTCGACACGTTGGAGCATTTGCACTTCTACCAGCGCTCGGTGGTGTGCCGTGAAGTCGCGACTCCCCTGGAGATGGACATCAACACGGCCTACGCCAGCGTGGCCGGCACCACCAAGCACGTGGGAACGAGCTGGGTCCAGCCGCAGCACGTCGAGCTGAGCCTGGAGATGTTCCACTTGATGGCGGGCGGCGAGGAGCAATGGCGGGCGCGCCCGTTCGTGAGCCAGTCCAACTGCTTCGTGGTGCCGCCTCTCAAGTTCGCGTACGACGCCTGCCTCTGCCTGGAGACCGCGGTGCGGGGCGGGATGCCGGTTCTGCTGCTCTCCGCGGGCCAAGCCGGAGCGACGGCGCCTGCCGCACTGGCTTCGGCGCTGGTGCAAGAGGTGGCGGAGTGCCTCGCCGGTCTCGTGTACGTCAATGCGGTGAAACCAAAGGCACCCGCGATTTTCGGCACCTGGTGCTTCGTGTCCGATCTTCGGACCGGCGCGATGTCGGGCGGCAGTCCCGAACAGGCGCTCCTGTCCGCGGCGAGCGCCCAGCTTGCCCAGTTCTACGATCTCACCGGCGGCACCGCCTCCGGAATGAGCGACGCCAAATTGCCGGATATGCAGGCGGGCTACGAGAAGGCTTACAACCATGCGTTGGTGGGCAATGCCGGGGCCAACCTGATCTACGAGTCGGCGGGGATGCTCGCGAGTCTCCTCGGCTTTTCCATGGAGGGTCTCATCATCGACAACGATGTCATCGGCGCCGTCCAGCGGACCATCAAGGGTGTGGAGGTCACCGATGAATCGTTATCGCTCGAGACCATGCGCAAAGTCTGCCTGGAAGGGCCGGGCCATTACTTGGGCTCCGATCAGACGCTGCATTTGATGCAGCGAGAATACATCTACCCCACGGTTGGGGACCGCACCAGTCCGAACGAATGGGTCGACCAGGGGCGCCCGACAGTCGTAGACCGGGCGTCGCGCAAGCTCGAGTCGATTCTTGCGGGCCACTATCCCACGCATATTTCGGATTCCGTGGACGCGGCCATCCGGGAGAAGCTGCCGATTCGCCTGCCGCGGGAGGCGATGCGGCCGCGCGGATGAGACCGCGCCGCGCCGCAGCTCATGACCAGCCGAAGTCGAACTGCCGCGTGTCGCCGATCACTGTGGCGAAGTCGAGGCCCAGCGTTTCCAGCACCGGCTCGGCGACCGGCCGCACCTGCTTTTCGATGTAGTGCTCGCGATCGAGCGGATGGGTCAAGTTGTCCAGCGGCTCGGCGCCGGCCGTGGTGACCACGTATCGAATCGAGCGGCCGAGCGGCTGGCTCGACTTGCGCGCGGCCGCCACGTGCGGAGGGGTCGTCGCGGTGTAATCTTCCGTGTCCTTGCGCAAATTCTTGTGGTACACGAGTTCCTCGTCCAGTTCGCCTTTGCGTACCCGGCCGACGATCTCGGCGAGATAAGCGTCCACGGGCTGATCGGTGAATAGCCGCTGGTACAGCTCGCGCTGTACGCGTTTCGCGAGCGCCGTCCAGTCCCGCCGCACGACCTCCATGCCCACGAATTCGACTCTTTCCGTGTCCCCGCCGTTGATCAAACCGGCATAACGCTTGCTGGCGCCGCGCGTGCTGTGGCGCGCGCGCGGCAGGAATAGCCTCAGGTAGATTTTCTCGAACTCGAGCTCGAGCCGGCTCTCCCGCCGCCAGCGAGATTCGATGTAGCGGGTGAGATCGGAGTTCAGGGAGGCGACCAGATTGCGTGCTAGGCGGCCGGCCTCGATCGGATCGTCGCCGCCCGAGCTGACGAACAAACTGTCGGTGTCGCCGTAGAGGACCTTGAATCCCGCCGACTCGAACCAGCTCTTCGACCAGAGCAACAGGTGCTTGCCCATACCCGTGATCGCATTGGCGAGTGCGGGATTGTAAAAGCGGCATGCGGATGTGCCGAGGACCCCGTAGAAGGAGTTCATCAGGATTTTGATGGCATGCGCCGCCACATCGTCGTGACGCCTCTTGGCGGCCTCGCGTCGAGGAAAGAGCTCATCGAGCAGGCGCGGCAGTATCGCCGGCGCGCGGCGGAATTTCCCGCCCGGGGTTTCGATCAGGTTCTCCGACGGCGCATCACCCGGCACGTAGCCGACGGGATCGATGTTGAACGTTCGAATGAGGCTCGGGTACAGGCTCTTGAAATCGAATACCCACACGTTGCCGTGCAGGCCGATGACGGGCTCGAGCACGTGGCCGCCTTGCTGCGCGACGTGCACTCGCGTGTCGCTTCCCCGCACGCTGGGCGCGACGATGCGTGCCGGCTCGAGCTCCGCGAGGTACAGAAAATCGAAGGAGGCGATGCTCGCAGCGACCCGATCGGGCGTCATGCCGGTGAGGCGGCTGCGCGCGAAGGCGAGTTCGATGAGGCGAAGCTTCTGCACGATCTGGTAGGCGAGACGCGCGTCGGTGCGCGCGTACAGGGCAAAGGCCGCGAGATCGTGCTGGTAGTTGTGGATGATCTCGCTCAGCCGGTCGCGCGCATCGCCGGCGACGGCCTTGCCCTCGCCGAGCACTTCGCGGGCGACGGCATCGAGCGAGTAGTCGTCCATGCGTACGAACGCGCCCCGCAGCAGGTCGATGCCGTCGAGCACCAGGCGCCCCGGGATGGTCGCCTGACCGCTGCCGAAATAGCCCTCCGGCTTGCGGATCCGCATCGCGCCGGGCTCGCGGCCCAGGTGCAACGGAGATCCGAGGCGCGCGGCGATGCGCTCGAGCACGCTGAGATCGAAGTCGATGATATTCCAGCCGGTGATCACGTCGGGATCGACGGCGCGCAGGCGCGCGCCGAACAGATCGAGGGCGGCGCGCTCGCTCGCGCAACGCGTGGCGTGCGCGGGCATGGCACGGTCGCTGCCGTCCACGATGAGCACTTCGTCGAGACCGGGGGCGAATAGCGAAATGGCCAACAGTCTCTCGCCCTTCGAATCGGTCTCGATGTCGAACGACAGGATCCGAGGATCCACGGATACATCGGCAGGGCGCAGCACGGGATTATCGAAGACATGCACGAGGCTGCCCGCGGCGGCCGGGCCGGCTGCGGCGGATGGAACCGGCTCACCCTCGATCTCGCAGCCGCCCTTGATGCCGCGTTCGATCAGGTAGCGCGTCGCGAAGCGAACGTCGGCTTCGAAGGTTTCGATGCCGCGGCCGTGCAGGCGATCGCGCAGGGGAGGGACATCGGCGGGCACATCGACGTCGATTCGAATCACCGGATCGCCGGCGAAGGTGCGGCGATCGGTGGGCGATTGGCCGGCGCCGCGCAACTGCCCGGCCTGTTCGGCATCGGCCGCGCGAATGTAGAAGTGCGGGCGCTGGCGATCGTCGCGCACCAGGAATCCACCCCCGTTCTCGAGCAGGCCATAGAGATGCACGACGGGTAGGCGGCGCCCCCGGGCATCGGACATCACGCGGTAACTGGTCTGCAATATGAAGCCGCGCACGCTGGGCATTCGGCATTGTGCCGCAGGCGCGCCCCTTTGGGTCAGCCGCAGCCGATGCCGTCGGCGCCTTGCGGCCCGCGCCCGGCCTCGGGTTTAATTCAGCTCGCCGGCGCAGGACGGCGGAGTCCGGCCGAAGGGGGCGCAATGAGAGCGAACAGCGTCGTGCGCGAGACGGCAGGCATCGTCCGCGCGGTTGGCGCGGCAATATGCTGTTGTCTGATCGCTGGATTCGCTGCGGCGGGCGATGCGCCGAAGCCTGGCTCAGCCGCGGCGTCCTCGGGCGCCGAGTTGGACCGCAAGCTCGCCATGATCATCCCGGGGCGATCGACCAAGGCTCAGGTCGTGGCGCTGCTCGGGCAGCCGTGGCGCACCGTCCAATATAACGATCTGGAGACGGTCGAGGATGAGATCTGGGAATATCGCGGCACCGATGCGCAGGGTCCGTTTCGGGTGCACATTGAATTCGATCGTCGCGAGGTGGTGCATATCGTCGGCAAGATTCCCGACCGCGGCAGCGGAACCACGGGCATTCCCGCCAGATCGGCAGCGCCACCGCCGACCCCGTAATCCCCGGCCTTTGATCACGCCCTGAAGGTCGGCTAGGGAGTTTGCCCCTCCTACATCATTATCAGTGGTTGTCCTACGTAGCGCCTCTTGAGACACCGCGGCCGCACTACTAGCGTTGGCGGAAAACATCACCTGGATTGTCTATCGATCCATCAACAAGGGGGAGTCACACATGTTGCAACGAACATCGTTCGTCGGCGTGGGGCTATTCGGGGTGCTGTCGCTGGCTGCCGCTTCCCGCGGCGTTGCGCAGGTCTATCCGCCTTACGGCCCTAATATTCCCGTCATCACCAATACCGACCCTCCGTCGGGGGCGTATCACCAGGATCGGGAGCGCGAGCCTGCGCCGAATCCTTGGAACGAAGAGTCGATCTGGAACATGAAGGTGGAGGGCTACAACGACAACCAGGCCCGCCCCATCTACCAGCCCTTGGTCGTGAACCAGAACGGGCGGGAGATTCTCTATCTCGGCAACCTCGCCGGCACGGCTTTAAATCCGCTCACCGGGGTGCAAGAGTCGAACGGTACGTCCATCGTCGACGTGACGGACGTGAAGAAGCCGAAATTCCTGTTTCACATCCCGGGGCCCGCGCCCATCGCGGGGTCCTATGCGGCCGCCGGAGCGCAGATGGCGCGCGTATGCGGGGGCAATACCTTGCCGAACGCATCGACCAACGGCACCGCGGGCCATTGGTATTTGCTGCGCGCGTTCGGCAACGCCGGCGCCGACGAGTCGCACCAGATCTGGGACGTCACGAATCCCGCCAGCCCGAAGTTCGTTACCACGGTTTTGGGCCAGCTCAGCAATACCCACAAGAGCTGGTGGGAATGCGATACCGGCATCGCCTATCTGGTCGCCGGCTCGAAGACCGACGGATGGCAGCAAAGCGGTTCGGCCCAACACCTGTATATCTACGATCTGAGCAACCCGGCCAAGCCCGTGTTCATCCGTCAGTTCGGTCTGGTTGGACAGCAACCCACGGCACCCGTCGCGACCGCTCAACCCTGCACGACGGCTCCGAGCGACACCTGCTATGAAGGCACCACCAATCCGCCCGCCGGCATCCACGGGCCGATCTCCATGGGAACGACGGTCGACCGCGTGTACATGCCGTACGGAGTGTCCAGCGAGGGCGTCATCCAGATCGATGACCGCTTGAAGCTCATCAACGGCTGCCTAACCTCCGGTCCGGGGTCCAACCCGAATGCCTCGCGAAATTGCGCCAATAGCCCGACTCAAGCGGATTTGCTCTGGCCGCAAGTGAGCTGGATCACGATGAATCCGGAGAACGGCGGCCACAGCTCCATGCCCATTTTCAACGTGCCGATCCCGGAGGAGCAGACCAATTTTCTGAACGGGCAGCCGCAGAGCAAGAGCCTGCTGTTCGTGAGCTCCGAGGGCACGGCCAATAACTGCTATGGGCAGGCGCCCCACGAGGCGTGGATCCTGGATATTTCCAGCGAGACGACGCCCTGGCCGATCGCCACGCTGAACGTTCCGCAGTTCCCGGGCAACTTCTGCGGCAAGGGAGCGCGATTCGGGGCTCACGCCGTCACCGAGGCGATCTATCCGCCGTATTACGGCAAGATCATCAGCGTGTCCTGGTTCAACGCCGGGGTGAGAGTGTGGGACATTCGCGATCCCAAAAACCCCAAGCCGGTCGCCTATTACATTCAGGCGCCGTCCGCGAATACCGAATCGTCCTGCTCGACGATCAACGGAGTCACCAGCTGCTTCAATGCCACGATGAATGATTATGTCGAGTACGACGATCGCGGATACATCTATGCCGCCGATCGCGCGGGAACCGGCGTGACGATCCTATCGCTCACGGGCGAAGCCCTCCAGGCGATCCTGCCTCCCTCCGATTGAGCACACAGGAAGAGCAACCATGAACACGAACAAGAGCGTCATATTGTGCTGTCTGACCGCTTTCGTGGCCGCCGGTGCGGGCGCGCAGGCGGCCACGGGATCGGCGGCCGGCCCCGGCACGGTGAACGAGCGCAAGCTCGCGCAGATCACACCGGGAAAATCCACCAAAGAGCAGGTCAAGGCCTTGTTGGGCACACCGTGGCGGGTCGTGCAATTCAACGACTGCGGCGCTGCCATGCCGGGACAGAGCGACGAAACCTGGGACTACCGTGGGCGGGATTCGGGCGGAACATTTCGCGTGCACATCGAGTTCGACGATGGCGGCATCGCACATCTGGTCGCCAAGATCCCGGACAATGTGACCGGCGACAAGGGGACCACGGCGAGGACCGCGCCGAACGAATCCATGGTTGGCATGCGAATGTAGCGACCGCGGGCCGCGGCCGGCCGCAGGATTAAGGGAGCCCCCGAAAAGATGGGGACGGGCGGGATGTTTATGCCGCAATGAGAGGCAATTCCCATTCGAGAGCTGGTGATTCGCTACCCTGCGAGCCGATCGATCCAATCGAGAGGGACGAATGGCGGGCCTCCCAGAAGAACAAGCGAAGAGCTATATCGTCAAATTGCTGACCGCGATGAGCCAGACCGGGGGATCTGACTTATTCATCTCCAAAGATTTTCCGCCCAGCATGAAATTGCAGGGCAGCATGCGGCCGCTGATCAACCAGAAGCTCTCCGGCGAGGTCGCACGGGATCTCGCGCACGCGCTCATGAACGAGCGCCAGCGCGAAGAATTTGCGAAAGACCTGGAGTGCAATTTCGCGATCTCGGTGCCTGGCGTGGCGCGATTCCGGGTCAACGTGTTCGTGCAGCAGCAAAGTCCCGGCATGGTCATCAGGACCATCGCGAACGAGATACCGAACCTCGCCAAGCTCGGGTTGCCCGACACGCTCAAGGAGATCGTGATGGCCAAGCGCGGCTTGGTCCTGGTCGTCGGCGGGACCGGGTCCGGGAAGTCGACGTCCCTCGCCGCGATGATCGATCATCGCAACCGTTCCTCGCCGGGCCACATCGTCACCGTGGAAGACCCGGTGGAATTCGTTCACCAGTCGCAGCAATCGCTGATCACGCATCGCGAAATCGGCATCGATACGCACTCCTGGCACAATGCGCTCAAGAATACGTTGCGGCAGGCGCCGGATGTCATTCTCATCGGCGAGATACGCGATACCGAGACGATGGAGCATGCGATCGCGTTTGCCGAGACGGGGCACTTATGCCTCGGCACCCTGCATTCGAACAGCGCCAATCAAACCATCGACCGAATCATCAACTTCTTCTCCGAGGATCGGCGCAAGCAACTGCTCATGGATCTGTCGGGGAATCTACGGGCGATCGTCTCGCAGCGCCTGATCCGCACGGAAGACGGCAAGGGACGGCGGGCGGCCGTCGAGATTCTGCTCAACACGCCGACCATTGCCGACAAGCTCCTCAAGGGCGAATTTCACGAGATCAAGAGCATCATGCAGAAATCTCGCGAACTCGGCATGATGACCTTCGATGCCTCGCTGTTCGACCTCTACGACGAGGGCGCCATCAGCTACGATGAGGCGATTCGAAATGCCGATTCCGCCAACGAGCTGCGTTTGAACATCAAGCTGAAAAGTGCGAGAGGAGTGCCGGCTCCGGCGCTGCAGGTCGCGACGGGCTGAGCGTCATCCGTCATACGGCCGAATTCACATATCGCGAGCGAAGCGGACGGCTGGCCATTCGTTTGCCGCCTCGGCATACTGCGGGAAACTCGACCGGCCTGGGAGTGCGATGCCCATCAGCGTTTCCGACCTGAACAATTGGACGCCGCGCGCGAAACCGATTCGCAAGGCGATGGACGGCCGCTATTGCCGCCTCGAGCCCATCGACGCCGCAAAGCACGGCGAGGATCTCTTCGAAGCCTCGAGCGTGAGCGATGCCGCCGAACGCTTCCGGTGGCTGTTCGAACACGCGCCCGAGAATCGCGGGGCGTTCCAGCCCTGGCTGGATAAAGTTCAGGCAAGCGAGGATCCGATGTTCTTCGCCGTGGTGGATAAAGCGAGCGGCAAAGCGGCCGGCCGGCAAGCTCTGATGCGGATCGATACGGCGCATGGCGTCATCGAGATCGGCAGCATTTACTGGGGTCCTCTCGTTTCGCGCCGGTCGGCGGCAACGGAGGCGCTCCATCTTTTCGCGGAGTACGTCTTCGAGGAACTCGGATATCGCCGGTTCGAATGGAAGTGCCACAACATGAACGAGCCGTCCAAGCGATCGGCCGCACGCTTCGGCTTCAAATTCGAGGGGATATTCCGCCAGCATATGGTCTTTAAGGGCGGAAATCGCGACACGGCTTGGTTTTCCATCACCGACGGCGAGTGGCCGGCGCTTCGAAGCGCGTACCGGGCATGGCTCGATCCCGGCAATTTCGACGCGTCGGGAAGGCAGAAGCGAAGGCTGGAGGAATTCAGAGCCGATTTCGGAGCGGGCTGACCCGGCCGTAATTCATGCCGGTCAGAGACGAACCAACGATGTGAGGTTCCATGGCACATTCCGTCGTTCTAATCACCGGGGCGTTGACCGGCATCGGGCGCTCCACGGCGCTCGCCTTCGCAGCCGAAGGCTCGCGCATCGTCGTTTCCGGTCGTCGCGATGAGGCGGGCGAGGCGCTGGCGGCGGAGCTGCGCGCCCTCGGCGCCGAGGCCGAGTTCGTGCGCGCCGACGTACGGCACGAGCAGGACGTGCGCGCCCTGATCGACCGCACCGTCGAGCGCTTCGGCCGACTCGACGTGGCGATCAATAATGCAGGAACGGAAGGGCAATCGGGCCCGCTGACCGAGCAGTCGCCCGACAGTTATGCCGCGACGTTCGACACCAACGTGCTCGGAACCATCCTGAGCCTCAAATACGAATTGCGCGTGATGACGGCTCAAGGAAGCGGCAGCATCATCAATTTATCGTCCACCATGGGCAGCCGAGGCGCCGCAGGCGCCTCGATGTACGTGGCCAGTAAACATGCGGTGGAAGGGCTGACCAAGTCAGCCGCGCTCGAAGCCGCCCCCTTCGGCGTACGGGTGAATGCGGTCGCGCCGGGACCGGTGGAAACGGAAATGCTCGGCCGGTTCGCGGGCAGCGCCGACCGAATGAGCGCCATTGCCCAGGGTGTGCCGTTGAAGCGTCTCGGCAGAACCGAGGAAATCGCTCATGCCATTCTGTTTCTGGCGTCGGCCAACGCGGGTTTCGTAACCGGGGAAATCGTGCACATCAACGGCGGCAAGACTGCGTTGTAGCATCTGCAATTGAGAGCCGTGTGCCCGCAAGATATAAAGAGATCGCTTCGCGGACTCGATTGGCTCAATTTCTTCCTGGCCGACGTACAAAGCGGGGTCGGGCCCTTCTTGGCCATCTATCTGGCGTCGCGCGGTTGGAACGAGCAATCGGTGGGTATCGCGCTCACTGTCGGGGGTATCGCCGGAATCATCGCGCAGACACCCGCAGGCGCCATCACCGATCGCGTACGGTCGAAGCGCGCGCTGATTGCCGGCGGGGTGCTTTCCCTGGGCCTGGGCGCACTCATCATTGCGGCATTTCCCTTCTTCTGGGCGATCATGTCCGCGCAAACGTTGATCGGCGCAGGCGCGAGCGTATTCGGGCCGACCGTGTGCGCCATCTCCTTGGGCTTGGTAGGCCGAGAGTTATTCGATCGGCGACAGGGGCGCAACCAAACTTTAAATTCCGCGGGCAATGTGGTTGCCGCCGTCTCGATGGGGCTGATTGGGTACTTCTTTTCCAACCGCGGGATCTTTTTCTTCGTGATCGCATTCACCGTCCCGACGCTCTGGGCACTGTCCACCATCAAAGCGGATCAAATCGATTATCAAGTCGCCCGGGGCGCCGACGGCCGGGACGAGCATTCGGCGCCCGCCCGCGTTTTGCAATTGGCGGAAAGCCGGCCCTTGATCGTCTTCATGATTTGCGCGGTGTTGTTTCATTTTGCAAATGCGGCCATGCTGCCGCTGCTCGGGGAGATGTTGGCGAAAGGACATGGACGATCGTCGATGATGTTCATGTCCGCATGTGTGGTGACGACCCAGATGGTGGTCACGCTCATCGCATCCTGGTCGGGCAGGAAAGCGCATCATTGGGGGCGTAAGCCGCTGCTGCTGCTCGGCTTCGCGGTGCTGCCGGTCCGAGGAGTGTTATATACGTTGACCAACGCGCCCATCCCCTTGATTGCGATTCAGGTGCTCGATGGAATAGGGGTCGCGATATTCGGAGTGGTGTCGGTGCTCGTGATCGCGGACCTTACCCGTGGATCCGGCCGCTTCAACTTGACCCAGGGCGCCGTGACGACCGCCGTCGGGATCGGCGCGGCGTTGAGCCAATCGATTGCGGGCGGTATCGTGCACGCGTTCGGCTACAGGGCGGGGTTTCTGTTCTTATCCGCCGTGGCATTGGCGGCGCTGGCTATTCTGCACTTTTTCATGCCGGAGACGCGCGCGCAACAGGACGGAGTCCACTGAGCAATGGCGATCGGATTTGCCAACCTCGCCACCTGGTCGATCTCGGCACTCGCCGTACTCGGGGTAATCACCCGTCCCGGGCGGCTCCCCGAAGCGTTGTGGGCGGCGTTGGGTGCGGCCGCACTGGTGCTGTTCTCCTTGATTTCGCCGTCCGATGCGGTAGCCGCGATGCTCAAGGGAACCGACGTGTATTTATTCTTGGTGGGGATGATGGTGCTCTCGGAAGTGGCCCGCCAAGAAGGGCTCTTCGATTGGCTTGCGGCCTATGCAGTCAGGCACGCACAGGGATCGGCTGCCAAGCTGTTCAGCTTGGTGTATGGGGTCGGTATCGTCGTAACCGTATTTTTGTCGAACGATGCGACTGCGGTGGTCCTGACGCCAGCCGTTTATGCGGCGACCCGGCGCGCGCGCGCGAGACCGCTTCCTTACCTGTTCATTTGTGCATTCATCGCGAACGCCGCGAGTTTCGTGCTGCCGATCTCGAATCCCGCCAACCTCGTGGTCTACGGAGCGCACATGCCGCCGCTGCGCGTCTGGCTGCAGCAATTCGGCATTCCCTCCGTGATTTCACTCATCGTCACCTACGCCATGTTGCGCTGGACGCAGCGTCGCGAATTGCGAGATGACATAGACCACGTCGTGGAACTGCCGACTCTGAATGTCGGGGGGCGCGTCGCGTGCGGCGGAATTGCGGCGACCGGAATCGTTCTCCTGATCGCCTCGGGCCTCGGCTGGCAGCTGGGACTGCCGACCTTTATCGCCGGCATCGCCACGGCGAGCGCGATTCTGGTGTTGAAACGGTCTGCGCCTTGGGCCGTCCTCAAAGAAGTCTCCTGGAGCGTGTTGCCGCTGGTGGCGGGACTGTTCGTGCTCGTCGCGGGCGTCCAGAACACGGGTTTGCTCAAACCCGTGACGGAATTACTCGCGAGAGACTCGCTATCGTCCGCGCACACAACCGCACTCGCGGCGGGCGGCATCGTGGCATTCCTCTGCAATGCCATGAACAATTTGCCGCTGGGATTGCTCGCGGGAGCGATCGTCACCGGGGCTCATCTGCGGCCGGACATCGCCGGTGCGCTGCTGATTGGCGTAGACCTCGGGCCGAATCTCTCGGTGACGGGATCCTTGGCCACCATCCTATGGTTGGTGGCGTTGCGCCGAGAAGGTCAGCAAGTGAGTGCGTGGCAATTTGCCGCCATCGGATGCCTCGTCATGCCTCCCGCGCTGATTGCGTCACTGGCAAGTTTCCTATGGCTCGCCGTGCGATGAATCGGCTGCAGGCGTGGGCGCCGGCCGCGGCGACCGGCAGCGTTAACCTTGCAACGCGATGCCGCCGAGCGCGCCAAGGAGCACCACCAATAACGGCGGTGCGCGCCACACGGTCAACAACACGAAGCCGATGATTGCCACGCCAAGGTCCCGCGCGCTTTTGACCGAAGTGATCCATACCGGGCTGTAGAGTGCCGCAGCGAGCAGTCCGACGACCGCTGCATTGACGCCCCGCATGGCGGCGCGCGCCCCCGCACCGGCTCGAAGGGTATTCCAGAAAGGTAAGGTGCCGACGAGGATCAGCATGCCCGGCAGAAAGATGGCGATGAGACCGAGCGTGGCGCCCGCCAGACCGTGAGGCGAAGGTGTTGCCACCGCGCCGAGAAAAGCCGCAAAGCTGAACAGAGGGCCGGGCACGGCTTGCGCAGCGGCGTACCCTGCGAGGAAGGTGCTGTCGCTCACCCAGCCCGGGACGACGAACGCATCGCGAAGCAGGGGCAGCACCACATGGCCGCCGCCGAACACGAGCGCACCGGAGCGATAAAAGGAGTCGAACAGCGCTATCGCAGGATGGGATTGCAGATGTCGAGCCAGCGGCAATCCGATCAGCAGAAGACCGAATATCGCGAGCGCCAGAGCGCCTGCCTTGCGTGAGATGGGCACCGCAAGGTCGCTTGCCGGCACCGGCGCATCCCTGCGACAAAGCCAAAGGCCCATGAGGCCCCCCATCAATATAACGGCAATCTGAATGATCGAGGATGCGGCCAATAGAACGATGACGGCGGCCGCGGCGGCGATGGAGGCGCGCGGCCGGTCGGGGCATAGCGTGCGCGCCATTCCGGCAACGGCCTGAGCGACGATTGCCACCGCGACGAGCTTCAGTCCGTGCACGAGTCCCGTCCCGATCGGCCCGCTCAATGCGGCCGCGCCATAGGCGAAAGACACGAGCGCGATCGCCGACGGCAAGGTGAAGCCGATCCACGCCGCAAGCCCGCCCGCGTAACCTGCGCGTATGAGTCCGATGGAGAACCCGACCTGACTCGAGGCCGGACCGGGAAGAAATTGGCACAGCGCCACCAGGTCGATGTAGCTCGCATCGTCGAGCCAACGACGGCGTACGACGAACTCCTCGCGGAAGTAGCCGAGGTGAGCGATCGGTCCGCCGAACGAGATCAAACCCAGCTTGAGAAATACTCCCAGAACTTCCAGGGGCGAGCGGCTTTTGGCGGGTGAGGCGATCTTCACGGGTGAGAATGATCGGGCAGCTTACGCTATCGGGACCTCATGGCGCGTGAACCGCCATAATCGACCCCAGGCTGCGCCCGGTCAACGGCCAAGGTAGCGGCGGAGCACGTTGGCGGTGACCCGCTCGACCATCGCGACGCGCCGCCAAAGCGCCGCCAGCACGATTTTCGTCGCCGCGCTCCTCATCGGTCTGGTGGGCGCCAAGAATTTCCTGCCGCTGTACGGACGCTTCAACGAGATTCTCCTCTATGTCATGGTGCCGTGGAACAATGTGGCGGCCCTGGTGTGTTATGTCCTTGGAATCCTGGTGCGGGTTCCGTTCATCGCCAGCGATGTCTACACTGGCCCGATTGCCCGGGCGATGGGCGGGATCGATTTCTCCTGGATCGTGGGGCTCGTGGCCGTGAGCGCGGCGTATTATTTTGCCGTGCGGTCTCGTGTCGTGGTCGCGCACGCCTCGTAAAGATGAGAAATACCAATTCAGCCAGACCGGCCAATCGCCCGCTGAAAGGTACACCTGGAGCATGGTGAAGGCCGCCAATTCACTGGGACGCTTGATGGGTTTGTGAGCGGCCAGCAATTTCGGTACTGTTACGCGCTCATTTGGAGGAGTCGCGCATGAGAGCAGCTTTCTACGAGGCCGTCGGGCCTGCGTCCGAAGTCATTCAGGTCGGCGAACGGCCGACACCGCAACCGGGCCCGGGAGAAGTTCGCATCCGCGTGCATGCGTCGGGGGTGAATCCGTCGGACGTCAAATCCCGTGCCGGCGCGCGCGGAGCGCCTAGTTATCCCTACATCATTCCTCACTCGGACGGCGCCGGCATCATCGATGCGGTCGGAGCCGGAGTAAGTCCGACCCGAGTCGGCCAACGCGTCTGGACCTGGAACGCCGCGTGGCAGCGGCCGTTCGGAACCTGCGCCGAGTTCGTCTGCCTGCCGTCCGAGCAGGCGGTACCGCTGCACCCGAGCGTCGGGTTCGACGCGGGTGCCTGCCTCGGGATTCCGGCCATGACGGCGTGTCATGCGGCGCTCGGGGACGGTTTGCTGAGCGGCAAGACGGTATTGGTCACCGGCGGCGCCGGAGCCGTCGGTCATTACGCCATTCAATTTGCCAAATGGTCCGGCGCACGCGTGCTTGCCACCGTCAGTGGGGCGGCCAAGGCGGCGCACGCGAAGATGGCGGGGGCCGATCACGTGATCAATTATCGTGACCAGGATGTGGCTGCCGCGATCAAAGAGTTGACCGGCGGCGCCGGTGTCGATCGCATCGTCGAGGTGGAGTTCGGCGGCAATCTCGCGGTCTCCAGTCAGATCTTGAAACCGGGCGGCGTGATTGCCGCCTATGCGTCCATGGCGGTGCCGGCGCCTTCGCTGCCTTTCTATCCGATGATGTTGAATCACACGACCGTGCATATGCTGCTCGTCTATAGGTTGAGTGATGCGCAGCGGCAGCGGGTCCGCACGCTGATCAACGATGCGCTCGAAGCCGGTGTGTTGCGGCATTCCGTCGGCGCCCGCTTTGCGTTGACGGATACGGCGAAGGCGCATATCGCGGTGGAGTCGGGCGCCGTGATCGGCAATGTCGTCGTCGACGTCGATTAGGCTCGTCTCGAGCGGCGGCGGACGCATCGTGCCGCTGGTGACGGCAGACGAAGCTCATGAAGGGTGATGATTCGCTGATTTTCAAGCTGCACCAGCGCCGCGCGCTCGTGACCGGCAGTGCGTCTGGCATCGGCCTGGCGACCGCCGAGCGGCTGGCCCGCAGCGGCGCGCACGTCGCGATGAACGATCTGCCGGGCGACGCGTTGACGCGCGCGGTCGCCGCACTGAAGAGCCAAGGTTTTGCCGTGGAGGCGGTGCCGGGCGACCTTGGCGTATCGGCGAGCGCGCGTGAAGTGGGGCTTGCCACCTTGAAGCTGCTCGGCGGCCTCGATTATCTCGTCAACAATGCGGGCGCGCCCGGAACGCGTACTCCCATTCCTCCGGCGGACCTCGACGCATTGAGCGACGATTTCTGGGATCGGATCCTGCGCGTCAATCTCATGAGCGCATTCTGGATGACCAAGACGCTTGCTCCCGCCTTGACCGAGGCCCGAGGCGCCGTGGTCAATACGGTATCCATCGCCGCGCTCGGCGGCGGGGCGAGCAGTACGGCGTACGCGACGGCCAAGGCGGGGCTAGCCGGATTGACGAGAGAGCTGGCCCGCGGTCTGGCGCCCGCCGTGCGGGTCAACGGGATCGCGCCCGGCTATGTGAATTCGAACTGGGAGTGCTCGTTCGGCGATATGGATGCGGCCGCCAAGGCGACGGTGCCGCTGGCGCGGGTGGGCGAACCCGACGAATACGCCGAGGTCATTGTGTATTTGTGCGCCGGAGCGGCCTACATCACGGGGGAAGTCGTGCCGGTCACGGGCGGATCGCGGATCTAACCCGTCGGGGGATCTCACGGCAATTGTGAGATACTTGCGGGGAAGGCGCCGCAGGCTCACGCGAGTGCGGCAATAGAAAACAAGCCTAGCCGGGGGCGGCAACGGTCATCTCGTATGAGTAATGCGATGATTCTCCGCGCTGCTCTCCCTAGCTTCGCCTTGCTGGGTGCCGCGGCCCTATGGGGTTGCGCCGGACATCCGCCGGGCGCCGACTTCCCCAAGAGCGCATCGACGGCAATCGCCCATCCCGAAGACACGGCTCTTGGCCGGAAGTTTGCCGCCCAGGCACGCGAACACGCCGATGAGTCGGCGTTTCACATCCTCAACGTCGGCGCCGATGGATTCCGCATCAGAATGCAGGTGATCGAGGCTGCTCAAAGGAGCCTGGATCTTCAATATTATATTTTTAGCGGCGATGAGACAGGCAGGCTGTTGACCGACAGCCTGGCGCGTGCGGCTGAACGCGGTGTGCGCATTCGCTTGCTGATCGATGATGCGGACACGGCCCCGGGCGATGAGCAGATCTTGCGGCTGCTGGCCTATCCGTCGGTGGAGCTGCGAATCTTCAATCCGTTTGGATATCGCGGCCATGTTCAGCTGCTGAGAGCTCTGGATTTTCTCTTCCACGCGCCTCGACTCAACTATCGGATGCACAATAAGCT
This sequence comes from Steroidobacteraceae bacterium, assembly GCA_050012315.1. GTDB lineage: Bacteria > Pseudomonadota > Gammaproteobacteria > Steroidobacterales > Steroidobacteraceae > Bog-1198. Next base: position 324,787 of record JBEKHK010000002.1, read on the forward strand.
GCTGGTCGCCGACAACTCGCTGGCGATCATCGGCGGCCGCAACATCGGCAATCAATACTTCCAGGTGGATCCCGATTCGCAGTTCGCGGACGAGGATGTGGTTGCCGTCGGGCCGATCGTCGGTCAGCTCTCGGGTATCTTCGATGAGTTCTGGAACAGCGACTTGGCCATTCCGGCCCAGGCATTGGGGCGTGCGGGTCGCGACTCCGGACCGGGGGCTGGAAAATCAGCTTCGATAGACTACGCATCGCTCCTCAAGACCGACGAGCCGTTCGCCGGAATCGCCTCCGGCAAGCTGCCGCTGACGTGGGCGCACGTCCGGGTGGTTCACGACAGTCCGGACAAGAAACAAGTGGTCGAGGGGGAAGCGCCGGGCCGGTTGATCACCCGCGCCGTGATCGAGTCGGCGCGTGAGGTGAACTCCGAAATATTGCTCATCACCCCATTCTTCGTACCGGCGCCGGACCAATTGCAGGCGCTCGAGGAACTGCGCCGGCGCCAGGCGTCGGTGCGCATCCTCACCAATTCTCTCGAGTCGAACCCTCAGCCCGCGGCGCAGTCCGGATACGACCACTTTCGGGTGCCTTTGCTCAAGGAAGGGGCCAAATTGTATGAAGTCCGGCCGCTTCTCGGGAATGTGCGCGGGAGCGGCCAGAGCGCGAAGGTGTCACGCTTCGGCAATTACGCGCTGCACGCCAAGATGTACGTTTTCGACCGCCGCAAACTGTTCATCGGTTCGATGAATTACGATCAGCGTTCCAAACACATCAACACGGAAATCGGTTTGATCATCGACAGCGAAGCACTCGCGCAGGAGACCGGGCGTCGCTTCGACGAGATGGTGAAGCCCGAGAATTGCTACATTCCGGAGCTGAGGCCCGCCGGCGTTCCCGGCGCTTCGCCGACCCTGGTCTGGCGAACCGCGGAGGGCGGCCAATTGGTCGAATACACCCGAGAGCCCGCGCGTAGCGGGTGGCAACGGCTCAAGGTCAAGCTGTTGTCGATACTGCCGCTCGACCGCGAGCTTTAGGGGGCGATTCCGGGCACTCGCTCCCGGTTATGAGCACATAACGTTTGAGACTAAAGGGGACTTCGGGGCCGCGATATGATCCCGATCGGTGAACACAGTCCGAGGCCTGTGTGCCGGAGACGACATGCGGTATATGTCCTTAAGATCGACTCTGTCCGACTGGCTGAAGGGCCCGAGCGAGCCGGCGGACCAGGGCGCCCTGCAGAGAATCAATGAGGCATTCGGGTCCTTCTCGATCGGGCAACGGATCGAACAGGCGACGGAGCTTCTGCCGGGATCGCATGTGCTCACCTCGAGCTTTGGCGCTCAAGCGGCGGTCATGCTGCATCTGGTCAATCAAGTGATTCCTAAAATCCCGGTGGTACTGATCGATACCGGGTACCTATTCCCGGAGACCTACCGCTTCGTCGATGTTCTTACCGAAAAGCTCAGCCTCAATTTGAAAGTGTTCCGCTCCGATGCATCGCCGGCGTGGCAGGAATCCCGTTTCGGCAAACTTTGGGACCAGGGTCTCGCGGGCATCGAGCAATACAATCGCATCAACAAGCAGGAGCCGTTGGATCGGGCGTTGAAGGAACTTGGCGCCGAGACCTGGTTTGCGGGGCTCCGGCGGGCTCAAGCCGCGACTCGAGCGCGGATCGCGCCGATCGAATTCAAGCGCGGGCGTTACAAGGTGCATCCGCTCTTCGATTGGACCGATCGCGATGTGGGCCAATACCTGGCAAAGCACCATCTTCCCTACCACCCGTTGTGGGACAAGGGATATCTCTCGATCGGCGATTGGCATACGACGCGCTCGCTGGCCGAGGTGGACAGCATGGAGGAGCTGCGGTTCTTCGGATTAAAGCGCGAGTGCGGCCTGCACGAGGGGTGACACGCGGATCATCGCGGCCCCGATGATCGACCCGGCAGTAGTGAGGGCAGCCCGGCCGCTTACGAGACGAACAGGCGCTCGCTCACCACCGCCAACATGATCGCGATGAGGGTTCGCGTGAGATGCGGCGGGAGGCGGATGGTCGCCCGCGTGGCAAGGATGACGCCGGGGATCGATCCCACGAGCAAACAAGCGAGCACCCGCAAGTTAACGTGCCCGAGGACGGCATGCCCCGCCGCCGCGATCGCGGTGATGGGCAGTGCGTGGGCGATGTCGGTCGCCACCAGGCGATCTGACGTCAGACGAAGGGGGTAGAGAGCCACCAGCACCGCGACGCCCAAAGCGCCGGCACCTACCGATGTCATGGTGACGCCAAATCCCAGCAACGCCCCAGCGGCTATGGTGAGCGCGACCTTATGCCGCTCGGCGCCGTTCAGCCAGACGGCGGTAAATCTCAGTCCCAGGCGCCTCAACCGATCTTGCAGCAGCAGCGCAACGGCCGCGATGGCCAAGATCACGGCAAGGCATCGCGAGATCTGCTGATCCACGATGCCGGGGGGCCGGTGGCTCAACCAAAACCAGATGATGACCGCGCCGGCCGCCGGAACACTGCCGACGGCGAGTCGCCCGACGATGCGCCAGTCGACCCGCCGGCTGAAGCCATAAGAGGCGGTGGCAACGAGTTTCGTGCTGGCGGAAAACACGAGGTCGGTGCCCACGGCCACCGCGGGAGCCTGTCCGAAGACGAGTACCAAGATGGGCGTCATCAAGGAGCCGCCGCCGACGCCGGTGAGGCCCACGAGTGCGCCGACAATCAGGCCGCAGAGGGCGTAGAGCAGGGGGTTCGACATCTGAGGGCCAGTGTACCCGGGCAACGCGGCCGGCCATGATGCCGATCGCGCATAAGCAAAGGCCCGTTCGTCATCATTGGGAGGGAGGCCGCAGACGCGGCACTGTATCGATCACGTCCTCGATCGACTTGAATCGTTCCGGGTGGCGGAGCAGCGTTGCCGCCAGGTTGAGCGCGGCGGACTCACATCGCGCGCGGACATCGGGATTCCGGATGCCGTCCAGATCGAGCACATGGGCGAATCCCAGGATGCGCCTGATCATCTTGCAGGCGCCGAAGCCCAGCATATCGTCAAACAGCGTACCCATGAACGCTTCGCGCGCCGACTGGAGTGCGGCGGCATCCGCGGACGTGGAAAACATGGACGGCGGAAATGCATCGCCGTTCGCGTGCTCGGCCCATAGGGAAAGGAATCGGCTGCGAAAGCTGGTCCAGAAGACCTGCACTTGGCCGAGAATCCAGGCTCGATGGGCCGACCTGTCGTCGCCGGGCGATTCGTAGCCGAATTGCGAGTACCAATTGAGCAGCAGATTTCCGAAAAAAGCGCCCAAGTCGAATCCGATCGGCCCATAGAAGGCGAATTCCGGATCGATGACGCGAGTGTCGGTGTCCGTGACCATCACCGAGCCGGAATGCAGATCGCCGTGAACGAGCGCCTGCGCCTCGGTGAGGAATTTCTGGCCGAAGCGTGCGGCGCGCACTTTCAGGAGCGCATCCCGGCGCAGCTGCGCGGCCGCCTCATCCAACTGAGGAGATGTGTGACGATTTCGGTCGGCCGCGAAATAGGGCTCGGCGAAGATCAAGTCCACGGTGATTCGGATGAGAGGCTTGTTGCCCGCGAACAGCGCGATGCCGTCGATTTTCCGTTCGAAGGGCACCGCCAGGTCGGACGTGAAGAAGCACGCACGTGCGATGTATTCGCCGATATCGCGGGCGACGTTGGGATAACGGCGCCCGGCGATGAGTCCCTGCCTGAGAATGATATGCGGAGACAGCCGCTCCATGATCGTGAAATGGAGGTCGGGGTCATAGTGGTAGATGCTCGGGATGAGCCTGCCGACATGGGGAGAGACGCTACGGAAATAGGCGTTCTCGAAATGGGCGCGCTCCGGCGACATGGGCCATCCCGGACCGGCCACCCGAACGTAGGGCAACGCCTGCTTGAGACAGACGGATCCGTCCGGGCCGTCCACGAGGAACACCAGGTTGAGATTTCCGTCACCCACTTCTCGGACCCGCCAGTCTTCCGGGCGCCCGCCCAGCAGTGCACGCACCGGCTCGAGATCCGCGATGAGCGGCGGCACGCTCGCGGCATCCAGAATCTGATAGTTCGAGTGCGCCGCCTGCATGCCTAGCCTACGGGCGGCGCCCGTTCGGGCAGAGCGTCGCCGCCAAATTTCAGGCCGGCATCGACGGCGTGCTGTTTCCCATAGGTACGGAACTTGTCGATGACCCGCTCCATCTCGACATCGCCCAGGATGCGGATTTCCCCGAGCGCGAGCGCCGCGCAATATTTGCCGGCGAGATCCTCCACTTCGCCCGCAAGCGACAAGGCGCCGTTCAGGTCGGCCCCGAGCGCAATGAGGCCATGATTGGCGAGCAAACAGGCCAGGCGGCCGCTCAGCGCCCCGACGGCGGCGTCCGACAATTCCTGCGATCCGAAGGTGTGGTAGGGCGCGCAGCGAATATCGGCGCCTCCGGCCGCGGCCACCATGTAATGGAACGCCGGGATCCCACGGCCGGTGCAGGCGAGGCTGGTGGCCTGCGGCGAATGAGTATGAACGATGGCGCCGATCTCAGCCCGGGCCTTCAGGATGTCGCGGTGGAAGCGCCATTCGCTCGACGGCAAGCGGTGGCCGAACCAGCGACCCTCCAAATCGACCAACGGAACGTCGGCGGGCGACAGCGATTCATAGGACATTCCCGTGGGACTCACGAAGAACGAGCGGGCGTCTCGACGCACGCTGATGTTGCCCGATTTTCCATAGGTGAGGCCGCGTCGCGTCAGCTCACGGCAACCGAGGACGATGGATTCGCGGAGTTTCTCGTCGGCCATGGCGTCGCCCGGAAGACTCATGCCCGTGCCGCCCGGTCGGGATACAGGCCGAGCAGTCCGGCTCGGCTCGCGGGACAGACGCCTCGTTCGGTGATCAATCCCGTCACCAATCTCGCCGGCGTCACGTCGAACGCCAGATTGAGCGCCGGGCTTGCTTCGGGCACCACGCGCACCGACTCGATGGCGCCGGAGGCGGCTTTGCCGGTGATGTGCGTGAGTTCCGTCGGCGAGCGTTCCTCGATCGGGATATCGCCGCCGTCGGCCAGGGACCAGTCGATGGTGCTGGTCGGCAACGCGACATAGAAGGGCACCTCATTGTCCCGGGCGGCCAGTGCTTTGAGGTAGGTGCCTACCTTGTTGCACACGTCCCCAGTCGACGTGGTCCGGTCGCTTCCGACCAGCACCAGATCCACCTGGCCGCGTTGCATGAGATGGCCGCCCAAATTGTCGGCGATCACCGTGTGCGGTACGCCGTGCGCAGCCAGTTCGAATGCGGTCAGCGCGGCGCCCTGATTTCGCGGCCGGGTTTCATCCACCCACACATGAATCGGAATGCCGGCGTCGAACGCCATGTAGACCGGCGCGAGCGCGGTTCCCCAGTCGACGCAGGCGAGCCAACCGGCATTGCAATGCGTGAGTATGTTCAGGGGCCGAGGCCGCGCCCCGGCGGCCCGACGAATCAGCTCCAGGCCGTGATATCCGATCGCACGGCACTGCTCGACGTCCTCATCGCAGATGCGAGCGGCTTCGCGGAACGCAGCGTCCGCCCGTTGCGCCCGCACCACCTCGGCGAGCGCGCGGCGCATCCTCGTCAACGCCCAAATCAGGTTGTGCGCGGTCGGCCGCGTTGCCTCAAGCGTCCGCACCGCGAGGTCGATGTGATCATCCGAGGGGTTCGATCGCACGGCGAGCGCGAGGCCGTACGCGGCGGTCCCTCCGATCAGCGGCGCACCGCGCACCACCATGGTCCGGATCGCCCGCGCCGCGTCATCGAGACTCTCGAGATCCATCGTCGCAAACTCGAAGGGCAGGCGCGATTGATCGATGACGCGGATGGATCCCGTCTCCGTGGGCCAGATGGTGCGATAGGGGGTGCCCGAAATCTTCATTGCTTCTCCGACTCGCTAGACTAGCGCATCCCGATGCACGCCGCTGCCGAACGCGGTATCGCGACTGTGCTATCGTGGACGGAGGCAACTGGGAGCATCCTATGACGACAATCAAAGTCTCGCAGAACGGCCCGCTTCAAGTGGACGGCGCGGATGTCTCCCTCGTTGATTGGAACGGCGCGGCTTATACCATCGCCAAGCATCCGTTCTACCTTTGTCGCTGCGGTGCGTCGACCAAGAAGCCGTTCTGCGACGGAACCCATTCGAAGATCGGCTTCAAAGCCGCCGAGGCCTCGGTTCCGGGCAGCGCCGACAAGCCGGCAAAATAGTCGCAGGTGACCGCCGGCGGGCACCGGCGCTATCCGCTCGAAGGATGATGCGCCTATCCAGACTCGGGCGGCAATTCGGGAGACGACGATGACCAAAGGATCCAACTTGCTGGTCGCGGCCTTGGAGAACGAGGGAGTCGACCGAATCTACGGTATCCCGGGCGAGGAGAACCTCGATGTCGTCGAGGCCATCCGCAGCTCATCCATCGAACTGGTGCTGACGCGCCATGAACAAGCCGCCGCCTTCATGGCCGCCACCTACGGCCGGCTCACCGGCAAGCCCGGCGTATGCATCTCGACCCTCGGACCCGGCGCATTGAACTTCGCGACCGGCGCGGCGTACGCGCTGCTCGGCGCCATGCCCATGATCATGATTACCGGTCAAAAGGGAATTCTGTCATCGAGGCAGGCGCGCTTTCAGGTCGTGGATGTCGTCGCGACGATGAAGCCGCTGACCAAGCTGTCGCGTCAAATCGTCTCGGCCGGCATGATACCCACCCTCGTGCGGGAAGCGTTTCGCGTCGCGGAGGAAGAGCGCCCCGGCCCGGTGCACCTGGAGCTTCCGGAGGACATTGCGGCCGAGAACTGCGAGGAGGTTGCGCTGGTCGCGCCTCACCCGGTCGAGCTGCCCGTGGCGGCTGCCCAGGCGCTCGATCGCGCCGCGCAGCTGATCGCCCTGGCAAAGCGGCCGCTCGCCATGCTGGGCGCAGCCGCCTCGCGGCCGCGCTCGACCTCCGGCATTGCGCAATTCGTGTTGCGCACCCGGATTCCCTATTTCACCACGCAGATGGGCAAGGGCACGGTGCCGGGCGGTACCGAACTGTACATGGGTACCGCCGCGCTCTCGGAGCGCGATTATGTGCACGAGGCCATCGATCGTGCCGATCTCATCATCACCATCGGCCATGACACGGTCGAGAAACCGCCCTTCATCATGGGTCCCGCGGGACCGCAAGTCGTACACGTCGGCTACCAACCGGCCAGCGTGGAGCAGGTCTACTTCCCGCAGACGGAGGTGATCGGCGACATCGGGCCGTCTCTCGGCCTTCTCGCGGACCGGGTCGAGGGAAAGATTCCGAACGCGGGCGCGCTCCTGTCGCTGCGCGAGGGCATCCTCGCTCATATCGCGGATCGCGACACCGAAGAGCGCTTCACGCCACAGCGTCTGGTGCACGACATCAGGCAGGTCATGCCCCCCGACGGCATCGTTGCGCTCGACAACGGCATGTACAAGATCTGGTTTGCCCGCAATTACCGGACCCGCGTCGCCAACACCTTGCTGCTCGACAACGCACTCGCCACCATGGGAGCGGGATTGCCCTCGGCGATGATGGCCGCGATGCTCTATCCGAAGCGCCGTGTGATGGCCGTTTGCGGCGACGGCGGCTTCATGATGAACAGCCAAGAGATGGAGACCGCGGTGCGCTTGAAATTGAACCTCGTGGTTTTGGTGATCGAGGACGGAGCCTACGGCATGATCCGATGGAAGCAATCCATCGATCGATTTCCCGATTTCGGCATGACCTTCGGCAATCCGGATTTTCCAAAGTATGCCGGGGCCTATGGGGCGAGGGGGACGCGGGTCGAGGCGATCGGCGAGTTGATACCGGCGCTGGAGAGGGCCTTTACCGAAGGCGGAGTTCACCTCGTTGCCGTACCGATCGACTATTCCGAGAACAAGCGTGTATTGGTCGACGAGCTCAACGACTGTGTGAGTGTCCGGTAGTCGGTCTTGCCGGTGCCAAGAACTGGGATCTGTGCAATCTCCTTCACGATGCGAATGTTGTGCAACCCGGACAACCCGGCTTCCTGAATGGCCTTGTTGACTTGCGTCCGGTCCAACGGACGTATCGTAAACAGGACGAGTTCCGGATGGTTCTCATCGGGTGTCGGCAACACAGCGAGCGGCGGACCTTTGTCATCCGGGCGGGAGTAAGCACGCAGCAGCACGTCCTCGATTGCCGGCAGCGAAACCATTTCCCCGCCGAGTTTCACGAACCGCTTGAGCCGCCCCATGAACGTCAGCCGATTCTGTTCGTCGGCTTTGACAAGATCACCCGTGCGATACCAGGTTTCACCGCGGAAAGTTTCAAAGGGCGATGGGCCGCTGTAATTCAAGTAGCCGCCGAAAATGCTCGGTCCGCGAAGCAGCAGCATTCCGGTACGCCCCGGCGGCGCCGGCTGGCGGGTATCCAGCTCCAAGACCATTGCGATCACCGAAGGCAGCGGCTTGCCGATCGTTCCGGGCTGAACGTCGTCCTCGCGCATGACCGACACGACCGGCGAACATTCGGTAATGCCGTAACCCTCCAGGATCACGGCCTTCGGACAGCGGCTCCTGACTGAATCGTAGATCTCGCGGGAGCACTTTTCTGCGCCGGTCACGCACAGGCGAAGCGAGGTCAAATCGCTGGTCGCGCTCGCGCGAACGATGTTGGAAACGAACGTGGGCGTGCTCAGCAGTATGGTCACCTGGTAGTTCTCGATGATCTTGCCGAGTGCCGAAACCTCATTCGGATTCGGGTGATGCACGACTCTGACGCCCGACAGGATCGGTAAGAGCACGGTGCCCATCAGACCGAACGAATGAAATGGGGGCAGCAATCCCAGGAGACGGTCGCTTTGAAGGATTTTGAAGCTGGACAGCGCATCGCGGATATTCGTCAGCAGGTTGCCGTGCGTCAGGGGAACCGCCTTGGGCAAGGATTCCGAGCCGCTGGTAAACAGCACCACGGCCGTATCGGCCGGTTTTACCTGATCCAAGCTGCGCCACGACAGGCGGGCACGAATCGCGGCGGAGAGTTTCTCGGTCCAACGAAGCGTGCCGGCCAGCTTCTCCAAAGGCACCAACCGGTCCCCAAGCTCCTTGAGCTCGATACCTTGAGAGGATAGCCGGCGCACGAGCAGCTCCGCCGTCAATATCTTTTGTATCCCCACCATATCCAGGCCAAGTTGGATGACCCGGGGACCGGCGGTCCAATTGATCATCACCGGCGTCTTCCCGGCGAACAGCACGGCGAAAAAAATGGTGTCGGCAGCGACCGAGGCCGGCAACATGATTCCCAGGTACTGCCCGGGAAGGGCCGCGATTTTGGGTTGCAGAGCCAAAATCGCGGTGATCAGATCGCGGTAGGTGCGGTTTCCTTGCTGCAGGTCCGCAACGATGACTTGACCCGGAGAGCGGCGCGCCTGAGCGAGAAATACTTGCTGGAGGCTTTGGCCATCGGGGATTTGCACGCGCGCGTCGCCGGGACTCTTGCGCCACGCGGCCGCCGGCATCGGTATTTGGACATCCGCGGATTCAGCCGATGCGGCCCCGCAGGCCGCCATGATCATATCCCCGACCGTTCGCACTGCCTCGACGCCGGGCACTGAAACGGCAAATTCTCGCTCCAGCCACAGAAGGATTTCGGTGATGGTCAGGCTGTCGAGGCCCAGATCCCGCGCCAATTCCTGGTCGTCTTTTATTCCGTCGGCGCCGGTCGCCTCGCGCAAATGCGCGAGCACGATTTCCCGGGTTGCCGCCGGCGCATCGTAAGCGGGCTGTTGCGCGGCGCGATTCGGCTCCGGGAGCTCACGCGCACCGCCTTTCTCCCAGAAGCTGTAGGGAACGTACAGTGCGGGTGGCGCGGCACGGTTATAGAACTCATCCAAATAGGCGTTGAGCTGCGTGCGGTCGGCGTGGCGCGGAAGGTCGGCCGGCTCTTCGAGCGCTATGTGCACTGCACGTTTGGGTACCCAAAAAATCGCGCTGGTCAGCACGTCTCGGAGATGCCCGAAGAGGCCGCTTTTCAAGTGGGGCGGCTTGCCCGAGGCCCATCCGAAGCTGCTGCCCCAAAGCCCGGTGGTCCGCACCAGCACCACTCGCAGGCCGGGCAGCTCCGAGATGATGCGGTGGGCCGCACTCACGCCTCCCAGAGTTTCCGACCGATGCCGCATCAGCCTGCCCGCCGGGTACAACAATACGTTCTCACCCCGCTTCAGCGCTCGTATGCAGAGATCGATCGAGCGTTGCACCGCTCTCACGCTGCCTTCGTCGAGTTCGGACAAGACCGGGACCGACAATGTGCCGAGCAGCCCCGCCAACTCGCGGATCACGGGCAGGTCGATCTGATCTTCCAGCGCCAGCGGGCGGATGCCGAATTCCCCATGGAGATGGGCGAGAACAATGACGGGATCGATCAAGGCGGGGTGGTTCGGCATGAACAGAATGCCGGGCGCACCGGACCGCTTCTTGATCTCCGGCGCCCCTGTCACGCGCACGCGATAGCGCAAGGCGAGAACGCGTCGGGCCATGAGCGCCAATAGCTTGGCGGGCCAGGGTGCCCGGCCCGGCCGTCGGCGCGCGAGCGCTAGCGCCATGGACAAGGCAATTGCGATGTCAGAATGCCCCCTCGTTCGCCTTCAGGACATTATAGGCAAATGTCCGAATCGCTTTGCAGTACTAGCCCGATGGTACTCGCCCGCCGCGAGCTGTGCGGTCCCGTTTGGCTTGCCAAGCCTTGATCCAAGGATTAGAAAGCCAGTCTGCCGCGGCTACTCCGTCAGAGAGGTCCATCCATGAGCTATACCATCGAGATCAACGGGAGCAAGCACACCGTCGATGCGGAAGGCGACACGCCGCTCTTGTGGGTGCTGCGCGACATCCTGGACATGACGGGAACCAAGTACGGTTGCGGCGTGGGGCAATGCGGGGCCTGCACGGTGCACGCGAATGGCGCGGCGATACGGTCGTGCATGCTGCCCTTGGAGCGCGTCGGGAATTTGCGCATCACGACGATCGAGGGCGTCGGCGCCACCGAGATCGGCAGGCAGGTTCAGGAAAAATGGCTGGCGTTGGACGTGCCGCAATGTGGGTACTGTCAAGCCGGCCAAATCATGTCGGCCACCGCCTTGCTCACCCACACCGCCCGACCCGGGGATGCGGATATCGATGCCGCGATGTCCGGCAACCTATGCCGCTGCGGCTGCTACCCGCGAATCCGCACGGCGATCAAGCACATTGCCGATACGCGCACGGCTTGAGGGGGCAACGATGGCCACGAACAGCATGTCCCGCAGGAGTTTCTTGATTGCCGGCAGTGCGGCGGGCGGCGGACTGCTGCTTGCCGCCACCGTGCCGTTTTCCAGGCAGACCGCGTGGGCGGCGAACGACGACGAATACCCCATCACGATTTACGCGCGCATCAGTCCGTCGGGCGCCGTGACCATTGTCGCGCCCAATCCCGAAGTGGGACAGGGCACCAAAACGGCTCTGCCCATGATTTTCGCCGAAGAGCTCGACGTCGCATGGAAAGACGTGACCATTGAAATGGCGGATTATCAGGGCGGCAAGCTGGGCAGCCAATCCTCCGGCGGGAGCTACTCCACGCCCGCCAATTGGCTGCCGCTGCGCAGAGCGGGCGCGGCGGGCCGGCAGATGATGGTCTCGGCCGCGGCTGCACGCTGGGGAGTGGCTGCCTCCGAGTGTTCGGCAGCCGACGGGGTGGTGAGCCATGCCTCGAGCGGCCGCACGCTCACGTACGGCGAACTCGCGGAGAGTGCCGCCAAGCTGCCGGTTCCCGATCTGAGCGCGGTCGCATTGAAGGACGAGTCGAGGTTCAAGATCATCGGCAAGTCCGTGGTGGATCCGGACAAGGCCAAGATCGTGACCGGGCGCCAGCAATTCGGCATCGACGTAAAGGTTCCCGGAATGCGCTACGCCGTGTTTCAAAAGGGTCCGGTATTCGATGCCGAGGTCCATAGCGCCAACGTGGATGAGATCAGGGCGATGCCCGGGGTGAGTCACGTGCTCGTACTGAAAGGCGCTCAGCGCGAGCTCGAGGTGGCGCCAGGCCAACCGGGTCCCGGCATCGATGATGGGTTGCGCGGCGGTGTCGCCATCGTCGCCGATACCTGGTGGCGCGCTCAAAAGGCGCGCCGCATGCTTCGGGTGGAATGGGAAGAAGGCCCGCACGCGAACGACTCCACGACGGCCTTTGACGCCAAGGCGGTGTCGCTCTTCGCTCAACCGGCCGAGGGCGTGGTGCGCGTCGACGGCGATCCGGACCGCACGCTCGAAGGCGCCGCAAAGGTTGTGCGAGCTTCGTATTCATATCCGTTCATCGCTCACGTTCCCATGGAGCCGCAGAACTGCGTGGCCTCCTACCGCGACGGACGGGTCGAGATCTGGGCGCCGACGCAGAATCCCGGTCCCGGTCGCAAGGGAGTGGCGAAGGCGCTCGGGATCGATCCGCAGCACATCACGATTCATATGATCCGTTGCGGAGGCGGTTTCGGCCGCCGGCTCGCGAACGACTACATGATCGAAGCCGCGGTCCTTTCCAAGGAGATCGGCGCCCCGGTGAAGGTGCTGTGGGCGCGCGAGGATGAAATTCAACACGATTTCTATCGACCGGGGGGGTATCACAACCTCGCGGCCGGCTTGAGCGTCGACCACAAGCTCATCGCCTGGAGCAATCATTTCGCGGGATTTGCCCGCAACGAGTACTTCGCGCGGCTGGCGGTGCCGGGGGCGGATGCCTTCCCCGCCGGCTTCGTACCGAATTATGCGCTTCGCACCTCGCGCATCCCCTTCAACGTCCCGGTGGGACCGCTGCGCGCGCCCGGCGACAACGCGCACGCCTGGGTTTTTCAATCGTTCCTGGATGAAGTTGCCCACGCCGCAGGCCGTGATCCGATCGATTTTCAGCTCGACTTGCTGGCGAATCCCCTGCCGGGCGAAGGGGCGGGGAAGGGCGGCAATCAATTTGGCCCGGGATTCATTGCCGCGCGCATGACCGCGGTGCTCGAGCGGGTCCGAGAGATGTCGGGCTGGCCATCGCGGCACACATTGCCGAAGGGAACGGGCATGGGCGTCGCCTGCTATTGGAGTCATCTGGGCTACTGCGCTCAAGTGCACAAGGTCGCCGTGCATCGCGATGGCACGGTGGCGCCTCAGGCGATCTGGGCCGCGGTCGATGTGGGCAGCCAGATCGTGAACCCGACGAATGCCGAGAACCAAGTATTCGGGGCCATCCTGGATGGGATCTCCGCGGCCCTCGGCCAGCAGATCACCTTCGAGAAGGGACGGGCCGTACAGAGCAATTACCACGACTACAAGCTGCTCCGTAACACGAACATACCGCCCATCAACATCGAATTCGTGAAGACGGCGTATGCGCCCACCGGCCTCGGCGAGCCGGCGTACCCTGCCTCTCTGCCCGCGCTCTGCAACGCGATCTACGCGGCCTGCGGTGAGCGCGTGCGGAAGCTTCCCATCAGCACGGCAAAGCTCAGGGCGTAAGCGGCGAGCGCGCCGTGCCGCGCGCTCCGCGCTTGACAGTCGTTCACTTTGCGGGGCAAAGTATGTTGATGAGAAAACTTCTCCTGGCGATTTGTCTCGCGTCATGCGCCGGCGCTCATGCCTCCCAGTCGCTCGATCTGACCCGTCTTCGGGGCCGCGTCGTGTATTTGGATTTCTGGGCATCCTGGTGCGGGCCCTGCAAGCAATCGTTTCCGTGGATGGAGACCATGCAGAGCAGCTATGCAGCGCAGGGGCTCGAAATAGTGGCGGTCGATGTCGATTCAGACCGGGCCGACGCGGATAGATTCCTGCGTCAGTTTCGCCCGACATTCGACGTGCGCTTCGATCCCAAGGGCGATCTGGCCGAGCTCTACAAGGTGCACGGCATGCCTTCGAGCGTGCTGATCGACCGCCATGGGGTGGTGCGATTCACTCACATCGGCTTTCGGCCCGTCGATGGCGCCGTCTACGAAGCGCAAGTGCGCGAATTATTGGCCGAAAAATAACCGTTTGCTCCGAGGAAAGAAGCGATGATCAGCCGCTTGAGCCTTCTATGCACGATTGTCGGGATGGTGGCCATCTCAGGCTGCAGTTCCCTGGGCGTCAAGCCCTGGCAGCGCGATGTGTTGGCGCGCGAGGAAATGCAGCTGGACTCCGATCCTCTCGATGCGGCCATCGACGATCATCTGTACTTCAGCAAGGAGGCCTCCTCGGGCGGCCGTTCCTTTGCCGGTGGGGGCTGCGGATGCAATTGAAGCCGAAAGCGCCGCTCCCCCCGGGCGCGCGTACGCGCCGGCGATTGATGGCCGCGAGCTGCGCGCTGCTGAGTGCGGGCGCCGCTCGCAGCCAGCAAACCACCATGGCCGCGCCCGACAGCGGATTGCTCGAGGACTGGTCGGTCGATTCAGCGCTCGCGTATTACCACGAGGACGGCCGTATTCAGGCGGTCGAGCCCGTCGTCGACCTGGCCAAGGTCTTCGCGGACGGGCATGCGCTCAACTTCAATGTGACCTTTGACGCCCTTTCGGGTGCAAGCCCCAATGGGGCGCTGCCGAGTCGCAGCGCGCAGACTTTTTCATCGCCGTCGGGGAAGCCGAAGAACCAGTACACGACGGCTCCGGGTCAGCTGCCGGTCGATCCGAATTATCACGATGACCGGATCGCCGTGAGCGGCAACTGGACCGTGCCATTCACCCGGGTCGATCAAGTGACCATCGGCGGCAAGGTATCCGCGGAGGAGGATTTTTCCTCCGTCACGGTGAACGCCTCGATCGCCCACGATTTCAACGACAAGAACACCACGGTCTCGTTCGGCGTCGATAACGAGTTCGACTCGATCCACCCGATCGGCGGTGCGCCGGTGGCGGGGAGCGATTACGAGTTGGCCGAAAAGGACACGGGAGGCAAGACCAAGGACGGCGTGGGGCTGCTGCTCGGCGTGACGCAGGTGATGACGCGAAACTGGCTCTCCGAATTCAATGTCTCGATCGATCGGTTCCATGGGTACTTGAACGACCCCTATAAGTTCACCTCGATCCTCAATAGCGCGGGCGGCACATCGGGATACGAGTATGAGAACCGCCCCGATGAGCGAACGCGTAGGAGCGGTTATTGGGAAAATCGCGTCGCCTGGAATTCCCGGCTGTCGACCGCCTTATCGCTGCGCTATATGAGCGATGACTGGGGGGTGCGGTCCGACACGGCGCAGCTGCATCTACGGTGGTCGTTGTCGAATCGCGATCGCTACATCGAGCCCACCGTCCGGTGGTATCGCCAGACGGCAGCGGACTTTTACACCCCGTTCATTCTGAACAACACGGGGCAGCCGACCACCGGTTATGAATCCTCGGATGATCGCCTGGCTGCATTTCACGCCATGACCTACGGTGTAAAATACGCCCAGAAGCTTGGCGGTGTCGGCGGTCGCGCAGAGTCGGAATTCAGCATACGCGCGGAGTATTATCAGCAGACGCTGGATGTCCGCACGCCGGTGCCTGCGGCTCTGCAAGGGCTCGATTTGTTTCCGGGTGTCAAGGCAGTTCTCGTTCAGATCGGGTGGCGGTTTTAAGGTCTTGACGGAGGGCTGTGCGCAGGTCGCACGGCGGAGGGAGGTACCCGTGCCCGATGAAGAGCTGTTCGTCGAGGCACGCGGCGAGAATCTCCTGGCGGTTACGTTTGCCGCGATGGCGAGTCCCTGCGAGGTCCTATTGCCATCGATGAGCCGCCATGCGGCCTTGGCAATCGGCACGGTTGCCGCGCAGGAGGCGTGGCGCGTCGAGAAGAAATACAGCCGCTACCGAGAGGACAGTGTCACCGCCTGGATCCATAAAAATCGAGGCACCCTGATCGAGCTGGACGAGGAAACGGCATCGCTGATTGATTTTGCGAGCCAATGCTTCGAGCTCAGCGAGGGTCTCTTCGATATCACCTCCGGAGTGCTGCGCCGCGCCTGGAGATTCGATGGGTCGGACCGTATTCCGGAAGCCGCTTCGATCGAGCGTCTCCTGCCCTTGGTGGGCTTCGACAAGCTGCAATGGGACTCGCCGCACCTCTTGGTGCCCGCTGACATGGAATTGGATTTCGGCGGCATCGGCAAGGAGTATGCAGTGGATCGCGCCTACCAGCTGCTCGCAACCCGCGACTGGACGCCATTTCTCATCAATTTCGGCGGCGATTTACGCGCCAATCGACCGCCGTCGCACGGTCCCTGGCAAGTGGGCATCGAGCGTCCGGATGCGGACCGGGAGGCGACGATGCTGCTCGATCTCGAGCGTGGCGCGCTCGCCACGAGCGGCGACTCGCGCCGCTACTTGTTGAAAGACGGCATCCGCTACGGCCATATCTTGAATCCCCGTACGGGATGGCCTGTGCCCGGCGCGCCGCGCTCCGTGACGGTTGCGGCGAGCAGTTGCACGGAAGCAGGATTTTTAGCGACGGTGGCACTGCTGCAAGGTTCCGGGGCGCAAGGTTACTTGAAGGAGCAGGGCGTGCGTCACTGGTTGCTCAAGTGACGCACCAAGGTATCCAAACAGGTGATATCTGCCCGGTAGCCAAAATCGGGCGCGATCGCCGAGCATAGGCACCCATGCGAGGACCGCCGCCCGCGGGTTGAAATCCACCATGCATTCGGCATGGCAATGCAGATCGGGCGATTGCATTGGATCCGGCATACTTGACACTCGGTCTCTTTGCTGCGCAAAGTCTGAATTGCTTGCTATAGAAAATGCGGCTTTTTGTTGACTGGGTGAAGCCGTCAGCTCGAATCCGACTGATTTACGCGAATGCGTTGTGTGCGGTTGGATCAGCGGCATGTCCAATATCGCGCCGATCGCTCTACCGAAGGCCAGTGGCGTCAAGGGATAATATTGCTAGTTCTGTGCGGATCTGTTCTTGGGGTTTTGACCATGCTTTATAGCGTCATGGCGTGGATCGCTGTGACTAAGGAGACGCGATCCGCGGCTTACGAGTCAAAAGAAGCGCCGCCGGTTACGATATTAAAGCCATTGTGCGGGGCGGAGCCGGAGACATACGCATACTTGCGTTCTTTTTGTGATCAAGACTATCCGGAGTATCAAGTTGTCTTCGGCGTGGCTAATGCCGGCGATCCCGCATTGGCGATCGTGGAACGATTGCGGCGCGAATTTCCGGATCGGGACCTAAAAATATCGATTGACCGCAGACAGCACGGCAGCAACCGCAAGGTTAGTAACCTCATCAATATGATGGAGCTCGCGCGACACGAGGTTTTAGTTCTAGCAGACAGCGACGTTTGCGTGGCGAACAATTATCTGGAAAAGATTGCCAAGCCGCTCGTCGATAAGGGTGTGGGGATCGTCACGTGCACCTATCGCGGTAATCCGCGATCAGGCTTCTGGTCGCTTTTGGGATCTCTGTTTATCAATGACTGGTTCATACCGTCGGTTCGTGTCTCCGCCATGTGCGGTTCGAGATCCTTCGCGTTCGGAGCGACCATCGCGATAAGACGAGAAGTGCTCTCGGCGATCGGCGGCCTCGCGTCGATTGCGAATCACTTGGCGGATGACTATCGACTGGGCGAGCTCACCCGTCGCGCGGGTTTACGTTCAGTACTTTCCGAAGTGGTGGTTGAAACGCTTGTCGCGGAGACTACGCTCAGCGAGCTCATTCGGCACGAACTGAGATGGCTTCGTACCATTCGCGCTGTTAGGCCGCTGGGGTATGGCTTTTTATTTATTACGTTCGGCCTGCCCGTCGCCGCGTTGGGAAGCATGTTGGCCGTGGGCTCAATAGCGACAATCGGGATGCTGGCCACCACCCTGTTGTTTCGCGTGTTGCTTCATCTAAATACGCGCCCGCCCGGTTCGTCCCCATTGCAAATATTTATTCTGCCTCTTAGGGACATTTTGAGCCTGGGGCTCTGGAGTTGGAGCTTCGCGACGCGCCGCGTGCAGTGGCGAGACTGCTGGTTCCATATCGCTCGTGATGGATCTGTACAAGTCATCGAGAGTGTTTAGGCAAATGACGCGGCAACTCAGATTGCCGGCTAATTCTAAGGTGGCGATTTGATGAGCCTGCGTCTTCCCTTCCGTTGCGCCCCCCATTGCCCCTGCCTCTGCCGGCAAGACACCGGCGAGCCCGGCCGAGCAGGCGAGCAAGCCGGCGGCGCCGCCCGCCGTCAACTCGGGCGCTGACAACGACGGCGATCATGACGGCAGCGGCGGCCGAATCAACGTCATGGAACAGGCGTTTGCGCCTGCAGATAGACCAAGCGCTCGGTTGTGATGTTCTTCCCCGATTCGACGGTAGGCCGGAGCATCTGCTCGAAGAATTGACGCTCGTCGGGAGTGAATTGCTCCGCGAGGCATTGCATAGCAAGACTGCTCAGTCCCGGCACCGACAATAACGATGGCCGAATGATCGGGATAAGCGTGTGGCGCAGTCATCTTGGCTGTCTTGGTATCAAAAGGGGCTAATGAATCTCGTAGTATTCGAGCGTGCCCGATCCTGAGGAGGGGGCTGTCCGGGAAGGTTGGTCGAGACCGAACTTTCGAAGCGTGTACCAGGGCTACAGTCCCATAACGCGCGCGGCTAACGTGTGATGGCCGCTCTGGCCCCGGCCCCACCACCAGCCATCGAACAGCGTGTTGCCGCGAAGCCATCAAGATCCGGTTCGCGTGGATCGGTCCAGTGCGGAACCTTTCGGTTCGCCGCAATCGAAAGCCCTGGATTTCGGAGTGCGCACTCCGAGATCCAGGGCATGATCATTTGGCAGCGGGTGCCGCAGACCAGGGCGACCAGGAAGCCCCAGCTGCAGTCGCAGCCGGGTTCTGCACAAACCCATTGCAATAGCAGTGCGGGCAAATTTCCGTGTCGCCGGGATATAGCTTGCAGCCGTTTACGGCCGCATCATTATTCGGCTTATCCTTATTCGGAAGGAAATTGACGCATACCGCGCAGTGCTTCTCACCGTTCGGCTGGAGCTGGAACTTCAAAGCGGCCCGAACCGCTGTGTTTTGGGTGGCAAAGGCTCGCTCGGATAGCCCTGCAAGCGGCGCGACGGCGAGCGCCGTAACGCCAAACTTAAGTACTTGACGACGCGAACGTTGCGTTTGATCTATCATGTGAATCGACTCCTTGATTATCATGATCTAGTCGTTCGGTAAATCTGACCGGCAGCCTAATTTTAACATTTCTTCGAGTCTGTGCTACCCGCTGTCGAAAAGACGGAGCATCCCATCGATGTCCCTCACGGACGCGTATCGTCGCTTTACTCGTGGCGAACATTACTTTTTCGTAAACTTGGCCGCGAAGTAGCCGCGTCACATTGGTCGGGATTTTCTCAAAAGCCATCGTGGCGCCGCAGTTGTTTCTTCTCCCGCATGGGCCGTCGTCGCGCACTACATACAACGGCGAGCGAACTTTCATTGGCGGTCGTGGGGACACGAGCAAGTGGTCGACAGCTCAAAAGACCTTGCCATTCAGCGGTTTTATCATTACTTTCAAAGTGATTCGCGCGGCGCCGGCCAACCTACGACGCCGCGCGCTCGAATTCCTGGCGCGCACGGATGACGCGCCAGTGCTGAGGTCCGTACAGCGCTTGCAGGATGGCGAGCGAATCGCCGAACGACTTTCGCGCCTGTCCGACATTCCCGTCGTGTTGGGCGAGCAGTCCGTTCACCCGACTTAATTGCGCGGCGATGGGGTGCACGGCGGGAAGCGCTGCCAGACTCATGGTTGACGGGGTGAGAACGGCCCGAGCTTCCGCATCGCGTCCTTCCGCGACGAGGCACTCGGCGAGCGAGAGGCGTGCCGACAAAGTGCCTGGATGTTGTATGCCGTTCGCGCGTTCGCTCACCGCGACGGCGCGCTGCAGCGCGATGATGGCCGCGTCCATCTTGCCTTCACGTGCATAAGCTTCACCGAGCGCCTGGCGTACGGGACCCGTACGGTCCACCTCGGACGCAAAACCGGATCGCGCCTTGCGATCGGCTTCAGACTGCGCCTCTTGGGTCGCGATGATTTGAACCAGCAGGGGTTCGGCCTTTTCTGGGGCGTCCATGTGGAGCAATAGAAGCCCGCGGAAATATCGCGTGCGCGTGTCAGTCGCCGTCTCCGGGGGGACGGAGTGAGCCGCCAGTTGTTCCGCCTGATCGAATTGCGCCGCTGCATCATCAAACTGACCGCTGTCTGCGAGCGATCGACCGAAGGCCGCCCGCGCTTCCGCCACTTTCGGATGCGTCGCACCCATTCCGCGCGTCAGGATCTCGATCGCGCGACGTAGGTGGACCTGCGCATCCGCGGGCCTGGCCAAATCGGTGAGCGCCTGCCCGAGGTCAAATTCGACCTCGCCGACAAATTCGGATGGAGGCACGGATGTGCCGGGAACCGTGAGGAGTCTCTCCAGATCGTGGGCGGCTTGCGACCAGTCGCCCAAGCGGTACCGAGCGCGCGCCACCCGCTCCTCGAGTTCCAGCAGAGCCGCAGCATCGGGCGCGCTGCGTCCTGCGCCTGCCGCAAGGACGGCTTCGTAGCGGGGCAGGGTGCTGCGCAAGTTGCCGAGCGTGTAGTCGATCTCGACCAATTCGGACGCGCTTCGCAGCACGAACTCGGCTCCTGCGCCGTTACCTTGTTGGCCCAGTTCCATGGCGCGATTGAGGTGTAGAACAGCCAATGGATAGTCGTGAAATCGGTCGAGCGAGCGCCCGATGAGGTAGTGCAGCTCCGAGGCGACCGCGGGTTGCCCCGCGAAGCGGAGGTCGATTCTATCGCCGGTCCGCGTCAGGAGTCCGGGGATGGTCCATTGCTTTGCAGGCTCCACATCCTCACCTTCCGGCGCGTACGCTTCACCGCCGAGAAATTCCGCCACCGTCCTCGATTGCGCCGCCACGGCCGCGCTATGTTCTTGGGCACGGCGCCCATTGAGGTACATCGCGGTGCTGAGCGCGAGAGTCAACGCCGCGAATGCGAGGGCGATGCCCACCCGCCGCGCCCGGGTTCGTTCGATCCGACGGTGGGTGTCCTCGGCGTCGGGCTGTGTTTTCCGCCGTGCGATCAGCTCGCTGCGGCGCTCCTCGAGACTGTGAAGCCGCCGCACCAGGATGTCGGCGTCTGACAGCCGGGCCGCGGGATTCTGTTCCACGACCGACGCGATGTCATCACGCAGCAATTCATCGTCGATGTCGCGAGGCCCATCGGGCGATAGGGCCTTGTGAAAGTCGCCTGCCAAGAATTGATAGAAAATGACCCCGAGCGCGTAGATATCCGATTTCACCGTGAATGGCTGGCCGTTCAAGATTTCGGGTGCCAGATACAGGGGTGTGGCCGAATTCAGGTCTGATGCGGCAATGGTCTTGGTGAACCCCAAGCGGGTGATTCCGAGCCGGTCGATGTGCCCGGCGTCGAGCATGCCCCCGCTGCCGAAGTTGCCGAGCGCAATGTCGACAGGGGCGCCAGGCACGGTTCTCACGAAGATATTGGACGGCTTCAAGTCCTTATGGAGCACGCCGACCGAATGTACCGCCGAGAGAGCGGCCGCGATTCTCGCGACGATTGCCAAGCGCTCGCCGATCGGGATGGCCGCGATGCCGCCAAGCCCCTTGGCCCAATCGACCAGGTTGCCGGCACCGATGTATTCCGATTCCGTGAAATAAGGCAGCTGTTCCAGGTTCCAATCGAGCAATCGGACGATGCGGGCCCGGTCCCCGAGCAAATCGTTGATGATGCGGAATAGCGTGATTTCTCGCTTCAGCACCCCGAGCGAGGTCTCATCGAGAGCGAACTTGAACACGCGCTGTTCATGGGTCTTTTCATGGCATGCGCGCCAAGTCTCGCCGTGCCCACCGATACCGAGCCGCTCGACCAGGCCCCAGAGCGGGCGGCCTGGCGGTCGATCACCCGGCTTGAAATCCAGGCACGCGGGCCCCGGCGTCGGCGCAAGTTCTACTTGCACCGAGGCGATGAACCGATAGCCGAAGCCGTAGGCGGTTTTGATGATGTGTTGATCCCGGTCCCCGAGAACTTCCCGCAGCCGGCCGATGCACTTGGTCAGCACGGTCTCGCTCAGGATCCGCCCGGGCCATACCCCGGTGAGTATTTCATCCTTCGTGCAGACCTCGCCGGCATGCTCCAGCAGGTAGATCAAGACTTCGAGGGGTTTGCGTTCGAGTTCGGCATCCAAGCCGTTAACGAGCAACTCCAGGGTCCGCTCGTCGAGAATCGAGGCGGCAAAGCGCCAACGGCGGCGGCCTCTTTCTGCATTCGGTCGCGGCGCCGCGCTCGGCCTGTCTCCCATCATGCCGTTAGCCATGTCGCGTCAGGAGCAACCATTGCGGAGTCGATGATGACAGAACCCCGCCGGTAGAACTACCGGTATCTCGGGAGCGGGAGGGCCTGGATTCCGCATTTTTCCGCCAGTCACATTTTCTCCCGGAGTTTTTCAGGAGACGGTCAAGATTGATCGAGTGCGATTTCCTACCGTGGCGTTCAACCCAGCTATCGATGCCGGGGATTGGAACGACCAACCGAGGAGTCATTGACATGAACACCACCATTCGCACCAAGATCTACACGGCCGTCTCCTGCCTCATGAGCACGGCAGCGCTCTGCAGCGCAGTCTCGACTTCCGTGAAGGCGGCGGACGACGTGCCGAGCAAAGTCGTCCGCTTCCACGATCTCGATATCAGCACACCGGCCGGCGCCAAGGCTCTTTACAGTCGTATTCGTGCTGCGGCGCGGGACGTTTGTGAGAGATCCACGGGCTCCGACGCGATCTTCAGAGGGGCAATTGCGGGGTGCATCGACAAGGCAATCGATAAGGCAGTGAAGGACGTCAATGCGCCGATGCTGACCAACTTGCGCTTTGGCAGCACCGACGTTCGGCTCGCCAGCAAGTGATTGGATTCGGCGCCGTCGATGCTCGCCGGGACGCACCGACGGCGCCGGATTTTGACCAAACTTCTCAGGCGCGTGCGCGGTGAACGGCCCAACGGCCTCCCGGGTCCCGCCATGCAGCAAGCGGCGCAGCGGCAACCGCCGCATCTGCAACGCGCCACCTCCCTCACTGCCACACTTCGCCACAGTTGACCCACGGCCTCGCCACAAAGGATTGCGAGACTCTTCCGGTCGAGCCGGTTCGGCTCTGCAACGGGAGTGTGGCAAAAATGTCTGGTCGCTTGGATGCCTTGTTCGAGTTCCTGAGACGGGGGCTCGTCGAACCGCTTGGCCGGCTCGGTGGTTTGGCGGTCGTAGCCCTCGGATCCCTCACCGCGAGCCTCTGGCGCTTTCGTTGGCGCGTCGTGATGACCGCTGTCCTGGTGTCGATCGGCTATGGTCTCTGCACTCATCCGCCATTCGAGTCCGTACGCCGCGGCGAGATCCTGGCGCGCACCGACGCGCTCGACGGATCGGTGAGCGTCTACACTGCAGGTACGGTGCTCGTACTGCCCGGAATCCATCAGGTGCGACGCTACTCGATTCGCGATCAGGTGTATCGGCCGACGGAAAGTGCGAGCGCGACCGGCCCGGCCCCGTTTCAGTCGGTCGAGGGGCTGTCGATAGGCGTCGATCTCGCGGTTCGATGGACCGTCGACCGTGCCCGCCTCGCGCAGATGTCGAGGGAGTTTCCCGACGACATCAGTGCGGATCTCGTCGCGCCCGCGGTGCAGGGAATCGTCTATCCCACCTTTGCCCGCTACTCGGTGCGCGAAATCTTTTCGCAACGGCGCACGGAGATCCAGCGGGAGCTCATCGCAGAGCTCAAGCCAAAATTCACCGCCATGGGGCTGGTGCTGCGCGATGTCGATATGGGGAAAGTGGATCTGCCTCCCGATTATCGAGCCGGCATGGAGGGGCTTCTCTCGGAGGAGCTCGAGACCGAAAAGATTCATTACACCCTGCAGCTCAAGGAGGCGCAGGTCAAACAGCAGCAGCTCGAGGCCGAGGCCGACAAGGTGCGGCGGCAAACGGCCGCGGAGGCCGCCGGCGAGGAGCAGGTCATCGCGGCGCGCGCGCAGGAGGAGACCATGAAGCATATCCTGCCCTTCAAGCAGAAGCAGATCGAGCAACGGCAGCTCGAGGCTGAAGCCGACAAAGTGGCGCGTATTCGCACCGCTGAGGGCGCCGCCGAGGCGCGCCGCATCGAGGCCAAGGGCGAAGCCGATTCGCGGCAAAAGCTCGCGGATGCGGAGGCCTATCGACTGGATCTCGTGGGCAAGGCGAGTGCCGGCCAGATGGAGCGCGAGGGCGCTCTGGTGGCGCGGTATCCGCTTCTGATCCAGAAGACCTTGGCGGACAAGCTATCCGACAAGGTGCAGGTGATCATCGCACCGCTTCCCGCAGCGGGTAAATTCATTGGCTCTAGCCTCCTCGGCGATCAGAGCCCGGTGAACCCGGTCGACGAGGCAGCCACCGTGCCCTCCCAGGTGGGAGCACCGCGGTGATTCTCGCCCTCACCGCGACACTCGCCATCGTGGTCCAGGACCACGCCGCGCTGCGCGCCGCGCCGCGCTCGGGCGCGGTCGCGCTCACGCAGCTATGGCAAGGAGATGTGCTCGAGATCCGCGGCGAGCAGGCCGGCTACCTGAAGGTCTACGACTATCGTCGCGAGCGCGGCGGATTTCTGCGAGGAGACGCGGCGCGGCCGGTCGAGCTTTCCGAGAACGCGGCCCCCGGCCTGCTCGCCGTGTTGCGCTTCCTGCGCGAGAGCCCGGGATCCGAAGCACTCGGTATCAGTTACGGTGCGGCGTATCTGAAGGCCGTGCCGCCGCGCGCCCTGACTGCCGAGCCCTTCGACGCCATCGCCCAAATGGCCGAGCGGCTCGCCGACCGGGCTTCAGGCGGCACGGACCCTCTCGCCGATGTCGCCCCACAGTTGGAGGTCGTAGAGCAGTTCGGCGTACGCATGCGCAATCTCGAGCGCAATGGTCGAATGCGAGTCTGCTACGACGGTGAATTGTTTCATCGCGTTCTGGCGCTCCCCGAGGCGCAGCCGGAGCAGCGCGCACGCGCAGTTCTAGGGCTCACGCGACCCGACTGCATCGATCCGGATTTGGGCCCCGTCCCGCGCGCAGCTCTCGACACTGAACGCACCCGGCTGCTCGATGAGGTCAAAGACGATGAATTGAGCATGATGACGCGAAGCCGCCTGCGTGCGCGGCGTGCCGGGGCTTGGGCCTCGGTTGCCTATGACCAAAGCCGCCGCGGTGAGCCCGCCGGCGAGGCGGCGGAGCGTGCATTCGCGGAGCTGCTCGCCGTGCATCCGGATGATCTGGGAGATGACCGGCGGCCGGAGTACGTGGACGCCGTGCTGCGGGTGAGCGCCATCCGCTGGGCCGGAGCGTCGCCCGCGCCACAGCCGGGACCGCCAGCCCGTGAGATCGGGCTGGCTCTGCGCGCGACGCCGGGAGATCCCGGCCAAACGTGTGTCGCCCTGGAGGATGCGCATCGGCCGAATGCCGCCCCGATCATCCGGCGCTGCACCTACGGAATGGTGAGGATGGCATCGATACAGACCATCTCTCGAGGTCCGGCGCTGGTGCTCGCGGTGCAGCCGCTCGAAAGCTGGCGCGAGCTCTGGGTATTTCATGAAAGGGCCGGAAGCTGGTCGATCGATGTGCTCCCGCCCGGGCTCGACAATCCGGAGGAAGGCTATGTGGATTTTGCGGGCTACGTGCCGGGCGCCAGGCGGCTGCTCATCGCGCGAGAAGTCAAGGAGCGCGGGCGGTTCCGGCGCAGCTTCGAGGAGCTGCGGCTCGATGATCTTGCGTTGGTGCGGCAGGCGGGCAGTCCCGAGCTTTTGCGGGACTTCGGCCGGTGGCAGGACGTTGCGTGGCGACGGGACTCGCTGGCGCTGCATTAACGGACGAGCCCGAGATTCTCACGAAGTGTCGCTCCCTCATATTCCTCCCGGAAAAGTCCACGGCGACGGAGTTCCGGGATGACGAGCGTGACAAAATCCTCGAGCCCGCCCGGAAACAGCGGCGGCATGATGTTGAAGCCGTCGGCGCCCGAGCCGCGAAAGCGCGCCTCCATCTCATCAGCGATGTACGAAGGCGTGCCGATCAACTGCCAGTGACCACGCGCCCCGGCAAAATGGCGTGCCAATTGCCGGATGGACAGGTTCTCGCGCCGCCCGAGATCGATGATCAACTGTTGTCGGCTCTGAATGCCGGCTGTTGGCGGCATGTCGGGCAATGGCCCGTCGAGCGGATAGGCCGAGAGGTTCTTGATGCTCAGATAGCTTGCGAGCAGTGCCACGCCCACTTCGTCCGGGATGAGATCCTGCAGGGCATCGTATTTGGCGCGCGCCTCGCGCGTGGTCGCTCCGACAATCGGCGACACACCGGGCATGATCTTCAGATCGTCCGGCGTCCGGCCGAATTTGCGAAGACGCGACTTCAAGTCCGCGTAGAACGCCTGCGCTTCAGTCAATGTCTGGGCCGCCGAGAACACCACATCGGCGGTTCGCGCCGCCAGATCCTTACCGACGTCGGAGGCGCCCGCCTGTACCATCAAAGGTCTTCTCTGGGGCGATCGCTGACTGTCCAGCAGACCCTGTACCGTGAAATGCGTCCCATGGTGGTGCACCGGGTGAAGTTTTGCCGGATCGGCGTAGACACCGCTCTTGCCATCGACGAGGTACGCGCCCGCATCGACGCCGTCCCACAGGGCGAGGGCAACGTTTGCAAACTCCTCGGCTCGCGCATAGCGCTCCGCGTGGGGACGCAATCCGCTCGATACAAAATTCTCAGCCTCCAACTCGCTGGCTGATGTCACCAGATTCCAGCCGGCCCGTCCGCCGCTCAACTGATCCAGAGAGGCGAAGGTTCGCGCCAACCCATAGGGCTCGTTGTAGGTCGTGGACGCCGTGGCGACCAGGCCGATGCGCGAGGTGTTCACGGCCAGCGCGGCCAACAGGCTGAGCGGCTCGAAGCTGGTCGATCGGGCAGCCTGGGAGGCGAGGCGAGGATCGCGCTCCCGGAGGGCGGCCGCATCCTCGAAGAACACCATGTCCATTTGCGCCCGTTCGGCCAACTGCGTCAGCGCGATGAAGTGCTCGAGGTCCACACCGGCGCGTGCATAGGACTCGGGGTGACGCCAGGCGGCAATATGATGCCCGCCCGCCATCAAGAAGGCACCCAGCTTCATCTTGGGGGCGTCACCCTTCATGTCGTTGCCGGCCGCCGCGAACGATCGAGGCCGAGATGATCGCGCAACGTGGTTCCCTCATAACGGGCACGCAACAGGCCACGCCGCCGCAATTCCGGCACGACGAAATCGACGAAGGCATCGAGCTCGCCGGGCGCAACCGGCGGCAGGATCGTAAACCCGTCGAACTCATCCCGCTCGAAGGAATCCTGCAAAGCATCGGCAATATCGGACGCGGTTCCGATCACATCGCGTCCTTGCGGCGTCTGCGCCGATCCCGGCAACGACAGGGCGTTGAGTTCTTCGAACCTGTCCAGTGCCTCTGCTCTCGTTGCGCCGATCCAGGGAATGATGTTCGCCAACGCCCGCACATCCGAGCGCTTTCGGCCCTGCATATCCAGAAGTCGCCGCACCTCGGCGACCCGTGCGGCTCCCTCCTCGCGAGAGGCAGCCGTCACGAACATTACCTCCGCCGAGCGCGCCGCCATGGCGATGGTCTCCACCGTCAGAGCCTGTGCGATGATCGGTTTGCCCTGCGGCGAAGGATTGACGTTCAGAGGTCCCCGGACGGTGAAATGCTCGCCCCGATGATCGAGGACGTGCATTTTTTCCGGCATGAAAAACCGACCCGCCGTTTTGTCATAGACAAACGCGCCGTCATCCCAGCTATCCCAGAGAGCGCTGACGACGGCAACATATTCCGTATTCCAAGCGGTCGTGGGTCCCGACGCGACGAGATTCCAGCCGACCCGGCCTTGGCTGATGAGGTCGAGCGAGGCAAAGCGCCGGGCGAGATTGTAAAGTTCGTGCTGACCGGTCGCCGCCGTCGCCACAAAACCGATCTGTCTGGCCAGCGTGGCCAATGCAGCGACCAAAGTCGTCGGTTCGAAGGGTACCGTCTGCGGCGGCAGCTCCGTCTGCGGACGTTGCGCTTGAGCGTCGGCGAGAAACACGAAATCGAGCGCACCGTCTTGAGCCTTTTGTGCCTGCCGCGCGAAGTTGCCGACGCCAAGCGCGCGGTGCATGCCGCCGCTTTGACGCCAAGCTGCCGGATGGTGTCCGAACGGGCTCAATGACACGCCGATATGCATCATATCGAAAAGATCGCCTCCCGCGTCAGGCGGCCTTTCAAGGCGCCGAACTCATCGACGACGCCGAGCACGTCGCTGTTGGCGGCAACCATCAAGGCCAGCGCGTCCCGCAGATTGCTGTCAATACCGACGACACCGGTCTTCCGCGGCGGAAGCTCGGCGGTCATTGCATCGCCGGCCGTGAACAGGCTGAGGCGTACCAGAGCACGATCGACGCCGACGAAGTGCTCGACGAAGGCATCGGCCGGATGCGACAGAACCACGTTCGGGGTGTCGTATTGCACGATCCGGCCGCTTTTCATGATGGCGATGCGATCGCCCAGGCGGGTGGCCTCATCGAGATCGTGCGTGACCAGAACCACGGTCTTGCGCACGCGCCGAAGGATTTGGCGAAATTCCGCTTGAAGGAGGCTCCGTGCGATCGGGTCGAGCGCCCCGAATGGTTCGTCCATCAGCAGCACCGGCGGATCGGCGGCAAGCGCACGCGCCACTCCCACGCGCTGGCGTTGACCCCCGGAAAGTTGAGCCGGATGGCGTTCGAGCATCTGCCCCGGATCGAGGCCGACGAGATGCAGGAGTTCTTCCGTGCGCCGGGCGATCCGTGCCTTATCCCATCGGAGCAACTTCGGCACGGCGGCGATATTTTGCGCGATGGTCATATGCGGAAACAGGCCGACCTGCTGAATGACATAGCCGATGTGGCGGCGCAGGAGCACGGGATCCACCTGGGTCACATCCTCGCCATTGACGAGGACCTTGCCGCTCGTCGGGTCGACCAGCCGGTTGATCATACGCATGGTGGTCGTTTTGCCGCACCCGGAAGGGCCGATCAGCGCGACCGTCATACCTTCGGGTATGTGCAAACTGAGATCGTCGACCGCGGCGACTTCGGTGCCCGGATACTGTTTGGTGACGTGTTCGAGAGTAATCACTTCCCGGCTCTTTCGGCAAACAACAGCCTTTCGGTGAGACTGAGCATCAATTCGACCCCCAGGGCCAACAGCGCGATGGGTACCGCTCCGACCAGCATTCGTGACGTATCCATGATGCTGATACCCGTCACGATGAAGTCGCCGAGCCCGCCGCCGCCTATGAAGGGAGCGAGCGTCGCGCCGGCGAGAACCTGCACCGAGGCCGTGCGGGCGCCCGCGAACATGGCAGGTGCCGCAAGCCAAATACGGATCCTTCGCAGCACCTGTCCACGGCTCATGCCCATGCCGATGGCCGCCTCCACGGCATCCGGGTCGACATCGCGCAAGCCGACGTATGCGTTCAAGAGGATGGGCGGCAGGGCAAGCACGGTGAGCGCCACGATGGAGGGCCGCAGGCCGATGCCGAGCAACGGCATCATAATGGCAAGAATCGCGAGGCTCGGCAGGGCGCGCATGGCACTCACGCCGTTGATTACGCCGAAGGCGAGCCCGCGTCGATTGACGATGAGAATGGCAAGCGACAGGCCCATCGCCAGGGCGATCGCCATTGAAACCCCGCACATCAACAGATGCTGGCCGAGCGCACGATAGAACTCCGGCCGATGATGCATCATCCAGGTCAGTGCCTCGCTCATCGGCCGGTCCTTTGCCGCCGCAGCAACGCCCTTTCGGCATTGCTGAGTACGACGTCGAAAAACGTCGCCAACGAGGCGGTGAGCACGCCGCCGACAAGAATTTTCTCCGTATAGTTTTGATCGATCCCCATGAGAATGATGGCGCCAAGACCGCCGGCATCGATGAAAGCGGCCACCGTCGCGATGCCGATGACCGTCACCACCGCAATGCGGACACCCGCGACGATCAGCGGCAGCGCGAGCGGAAGCTCGATGCGGACGAGTCGCTGCCATGAGCCGTAGCCCATGCCGTCGGCTGCGTCGAGAACATCGCCCGGGACACCGCGAAGACCCGTGACGACGTTGCGCAGCAGAATGAGCAGGGTATAGGAAGAGAGACCGACGATCGCCGGCTTCGCGCCAAGCCCCAGCAGCGGAATGAGCATCGCGAACAGCGCGAGACTGGGGATCACGAAAATGATGTCGGTGACGGTCAGGACGAATGCGTAAAGCTTCGGCCGCCGCGCGCACACGATTCCGAGGATCAAGGCGATGACCGTGCCGATGAAAACCGAGGACAGGCAGAGCGCCAGGTGTTGCCACAACGCCGCCAGTAGTTCCGGAATGTGCTTTGGGGTCCAGGTCAAAGGCGGTCTTCTCCCGGCGTCATCTCAAGATGCCTTTTTCCTTCAAGAATTGGGTCGCGACGTCCTTCGGCTCCTCTTTGTCGCGCTCGACGGCGGCATTCATGGCACGCATGTTCTCATTGGTCAGTAGCGGGCTGACCCTATTCAGAACGTCGGCAATCTTCGGATTTCTTGCCAATGTATCCTGTCGTATCACGGGCACGAGGAAGTACGGCGGAAACAGGTGCTTGTCATCGTCGAGCACCACGAGTCTGTCCGCCGCGATCTGCCAGTCCGTGGTGAAACCAAACGAGACATCGATGTTCTTCGACGTGAGTGCGCCATAGCGAAGGCCGAGCTTGGCCAGATTGCGGAAATCCTTGAAGTGAATTCCGTAAACCCGGCTCATGCCGGGCAAGCCATCACTTCGATCCGCGAAACTCCCCTCGGCCCCGAAACTCAAATTTCTCGACGCCGGGCCGAGATCGCTCAGCGTCCTGAGTTTGTATTTCACCGCGGTCTCGGGCAGCACGACGATGGCGTAGCCGTTGTTGATATGCGTGGGCTGCAGAAGGGTCAGATGCAAGTTCTTTTCGTAGTAGCTCTTGACCGTCTCATAGGTTTGCTCGGCGGACCCGGACAGATCACCTTTGACCACGTGCGCCATCGCCGTACCGGTGTATTCGGGATACAGATCGATATCGCCGTTCAGCAGGGCGGCATGGGCGATCAGCGTGGCGCCCAAATTGGTGCGCGTCTGCGCCTTGATGCCGGCGTTTTCCAATGCCTGGGCATAAACTTCAGCGACGATGAATTGTTCGGTGAAATTCTTGCTGCCGACCCGCACGACCTGCGCGTGCGACTGCGCCGCGAGGCAAGCGGCGAGGAACCCGAGAAGGAAGCGCGGCTTCAACACGAACATCACCCTTTAGGATCCAGAGACATACATGGTGCGCAGGAATGGTAGCAGGAGATCGCGCAGCCCGATCGTCCTTGGTATGCTAATCCCGCAGTCGATACGAGTTCGTCTCCTCATTGTCGTCCGTGTGCACAACCCCACGATGCGCTTATGTCCCGATTCGACCGTCGCGATTGGCTAAAAGCACTCGGTCTCGTGTCGGCCGCAACAGTCGCTGCGCGGCGCCTTTTCGCAGAACCGGCTCAGGCCGCGGTATCGCCCGCCGCAGGCGCCGGGCTGGTCCGCTTGTCGCTCAATGAGAACCCTTTTGGTCCCGCTTCGTCGGTCGTCGCCGCTCTCCGTCTGGAGTTCGCCAATCTTTGCCGATACACGGATCTGGGCTTCGGCGAGCTCTTGGGTGCCATCGCGGCGAAGGAGGGCGTATCCCAGGAGCAAATCATCCTGGGCGAAATTCTGGAGCCGCTCGGCACGTACTTGAGTTTACAAGGCGGTCCGGGCGCAGAGTTCATCTACTCCGATCCCGGCTACACGGCGCTCATCGACTCGGCGTCCGCCGTCGGCGGGGTGGGCATCCCGGTACCGCTCAATCGCGAAATGCGAAACGACTTACCCACGATTGCCTCGAAAATAAATCGGCGCACGCGCGCGGTGTATTTGGTGAATCCGCACAATCCCACGGGTACGGTCCATGATGCGGAGGAGCTGCAGAGTTTCGTCCTCACGGTGTCGGATCGAACGCTCGTCATCGTGGATGAGGCTTACTTGGAATTTGCGGATTCCTACGCGCAGCGCACGTTGGCTCCTTTGGTCGGCGCCGGTAAGAATGTGATTGTATTCAGGACATTCGCGAAGGCGTACGGATTGGCGGGGCTCGATATCGGGTACGGCTTGCTGCCCAAAGCCATTGGCCAAACACTCGACAAGCAGGGGTTGAACAACCCGCATCTATTCAACCGATTGGCGGTGGCCGCCGCGGTGGCCAGCATCAAGGATGTGAATTACATCTCCGGCGTTGCCGATAAAGTCGCGCGTGAGCGCGGCGCGTGGTCCCAACTATTGAGAGAGTTGAAAGTGAACGCCTCGGCCTCGTCGGGCAACTTCGTGTTCTTCGAAACGGGGATTCCGCACGCCGACTTTGCGGCGTCGCTGCTGCGGGAAGGCGTGGACATCGGCCGGGCATTTCCGCCGTACGATCGGTGGGCGAGGATATCCATCGGACTTCCCGAAGAAAATGCAATTGCCCGCGCCGCCGTGCGCAAAGTGCTGACCGCCCGACATTGAAACCTCGCGTGCAGCGAACGAGGTGCGCGTGTACTTTTTCCGTGCGCGCCATTATCCTGGGGAGTCTTGGCTGCGATCCATCTGTGACCTTGAGGAGTTCGACATGAGAGCATTGGCAGTGCTGTGCGGGGCGCTCGCCGCCGCGTTCGCCGGAGCGGCGGCAGCTGCGTCTTCCCCACTGGCCATCACGCACGTCACCGTCATCGACACGACGGGCGGGCCGCCGCAGTCCGATATGACCGTGATCGTGAACGATCAGCGCATTGTCGATCTCGGCAGGAGCGACGCCGTGCATGCGCCCGCCGGCGCGCGGCTCGTCGACGGCTCCGGCAAATACCTCATCCCCGGTCTCTGGGACATGCACGTCCACGAGGTTTTCGGGGACTGGCTGCCGCGCAATGAGAAAGTGGTGCCGCCGCTCTTCGTCGCGAACGGCATCACGGGCGTGCGCGACATGGGCGGCGATCTCGACGTGCTCAAGGTGTGGCGCGCGCAAATCGCCGCCGGGCGGCTCATCGGACCGCGGATGATCATCGCCGGTCCCATGCTCGACGGCCCCGTGCCGCGCTTTCCGAGCTCCGCCCCCGTGGCGAACGCCGCGGATGGGCGACGCTGGGTCGATTATCTCACGCAGCAGGGCGTCGATTTCATCAAGATCCAGTCGCTCGTTCCGCGCGACGGATACTTTGCGGCGGCCGATGAGGCGAAAAAGCTCGGCATCATCTTCGTCGGCCATGTGCCCGATGCGATACGCGCCTCGGAGGCCTCGAATGCGGGCCAGAAGAGCATCGAGCATTTCACCGGCATCTTCGAGGGGTGCACGACCATCGAGGATCAGCTCATCAAGGGGCCGAAGAGCCTCGGCCTCAATGTCGCGAACTACGATCCGGCCCGCGCGAAGGCGCTCATCGCGCTCATGGCGAAGAATCAGACCTGGCAGGTGCCGACACTCGTGTGGGAGCGCGGCCAATGGCTGGTCGATGACATCGATCTGTCGCACGATCCGCTCACCAAGTACGCTCCGGCATCCTGGAAGGACCACACCTGGCCCATGTTCGTGAAGGACATCCTCAAGGATATGGACACCGATCCCCTCCCGGTGCGCAAGAAGTTCGTGCAGATGGAGCTCGACATGACGCTCGCCATGTTCCGGGCCGGGGTGCCGTTCCTCGCCGGCACGGACACGGCGGCGGGTGTGCACATCTTCCCGGGATTCAGCCTGCACCAGGAGCTGGGCCTGTTCGTGAAGGCCGGCCTGACGCCCCTGCAGGCGCTGCAGACGGCGACCCTCAATCCGGCCAAGTTCTTGAACCGTCTCGACGATATGGGAACGGTCGAGCGCGGCAAGCTTGCGGATCTCGTGCTGCTCGATGCCAACCCGCTCGATGACATCGCCAACACGAAGAAGATCCGCGCGGTCGTGCTCGCGGGCCGGTATCTCGACCGCGCCGCGCTCGATCGGATGCTCAAGGGCGTGGAGAAGGCGGCGGCGGCCGAGTCCGCCGGCGCACCGGCGGCGCACGGAAGCGCCCAATGACGGCCCGCGTCGCGGGCGCCGAGAATCGCTCCGCGCCGCTCGCCGGATTCGTGCTCGCCGCGCTCGGGCTCGCCCTTGCGGGCGGCTCCGCGGCGAAGCCCGTGACCGTCGCCGATCTGCTCGCGGACTCACCCGCCGCGGACTGGCGCGCGCCCGACCCCGAGGACCTCTTGTACCTGGACCTCGCGCGCGGACGGGTCGTCATCGAGCTCGCCTCGCGCGTGGCGCCTCAGCACGTTGCCAATCTCCGCGCGCTCGCCCGGGCGCATTATTTCGACGGCCTCGCGATCGTGCGCGTGCAGGACAACTACGTCGTCCAATGGGACGATCCCGGCCACCATCGCCCGGTGCCGGCCGGCGTCGGCGCTGCGGTGGAATTCACCGCAGCGGCCGGCGCCGGCGCGCGCTTCGAGCCGCTGCCCGATCGCGACATCTATGCGCCGCAGGTCGGATTCCTCGACGGCTTTCCCGCCGCGCGCGATCCGCACTCGAATACCGTATGGCTCGCGCACTGCTACGGCATGGTGGGCGCCGGACGCGACGATCCGCCCGAGAGCGACGGCACCGAGATGTACGCGGTGATCGGTCACGCGCCGCGCCAGCTCGATCGTAACGTCGCGCTCGTGGGACGCATCCTCAAAGGCGTCGAGCTCCTCTCGAGCCTGCCGCGCGGCAGCGGCGAGATGGGCTTCTATGCGGCATCGGAGGCTCCGGTCCCCATCCGCTCGGTGCGCCTCGCCGCCGACGTGCCGAAAGCGGAGCGCACGCCGATCGAGGTGCTGCGCACGAACAGCGGGACCTTCCGGGCGGTGCTCGATCAGCGGCGCGAACGGCATGAGCCGTGGTTCAAGTTCAGCCCCGACCAAATCGATCTCTGCAACGTGCCGCTGCCGGTGCGCGAGATCCCTTCCAAAGGTCTTTGAGGTATCGGCCGACCGGCGGCCGATGAAGAAGCGGGGCGGCCGCCCCTCATGAGGACTCGAAGCGCCCGCCGCCGAGCAAGGACTCGGCGGCGGGGCTGCGCAACTACCTGAATTTATAGTTGAGGTCGACACCCGCGGTGCGCGGCTGGCTCACCGCGATGCGGTTGAAGTCCGCCAGGTTGTTCGCGTCCTGGGTGATATTGTTGAGCAACGCGCGCTTGTCGGCGACGTTGTTGATGAACAGCACTGCCGACCAGTGCCCGCCCTCGACACCCGTCCGAATGTTGGTGAGGTCGTAGCCCGGCAGGTTGTTGATGTAGAAAGTCGCGTCGGTGCGGGCACCCACGTAGGTCGACTCGGCGCGCGCCGTGTAGGCGAGGTCATCGGTGAGTTCGTGCCGGTAGGACATGGCCACCGTCCCGGTGAACTTCGGTACCTGCTGGATCTCGGCTCCCGGTTGGAAGGGGGAGTCGACGAGGTTCGAGCTCACCAGGGTCGAGTGCGAGTACGAGAGGCTGGTGGAGGCCTCGAGATCATGCACGACGATCGCGTTCACCTCGAGTTCGCTGCCGTACACATGGGCGTCTCCGGCATTCGCCGTATAGACGTAACCGCAACTGAGCGGATTGACCTGCTGCACGCCGATCCAGCTCTCGAAGTAGCCGGCCGCATTGACGGTGATGCGATTGTCGGACGAGCGCCATTTCTCGCCGAGCTCGTAGCTCCAGACGCTGTCGGAGTTGAACGCGAGGGGGCCGGGGACGTACCCGCCGTGGGAGTTGTACTCGAGCTGGAGCTGCGCCTCGCAGGACTCCGGGCCCGAGGTCGGCACCGGCCCCGTGCCGCCGCCGGGACGGAAGCCCTTTGCCGCCGTCGCATAGACGAGCAGGTCCTTGTCGAACTGATAGGACAGCGTCGCCTTCGGCGTCACGCCCTGGGCGCTCTCGGAGGTCGAGGCGACCACCGTCGGGGTGATGCCGCCGTATTGGTCGAGGTACACCGGCGCGTCGTAGTGATAATGGCGCGCACCCAACGTGATCGAAAAGGGATCGGTGATGTTGTAGGTCACCTCGCCGAATTCCGACTGCTGCAGGATCTTGAACGGCGTGTAGTAGCTGAAGAGGTCGTTGGTGCCGATGTTCGGATTGGTCACGCCGCTCTGCGAGGGAAAGGTGATGTCCCAGGGCGATTCGAAGTCCGAATAGAAATAGCCGGCGAGCCACTTGAAGGGGCCATCGCCCACCGAGGAGATGCGCAGTTCCTCGGTCGTCTGGTGAGACTGATTGTCCTCCTCGGCGTAGGCCTGGCCGAGATTGCCCCCGCCGGGACCATAGCCCGTGATCCCGATGCCGTCGGGCATGAGGGCCGTCGTCCACGACTCTGCGGCGTCCTGGACGAGCGGCTCGTGCCGCGACCAGTAGGCCGTCGCCGAGCTGATCTCGAAGACGTCGGTGCGGTACTTGACGCTCAGGGACTCGAGCTTGAATTCGTCGCTGTAGTTTTCGGGCGTGTTGAACGGCTGATAGAAGGCGTCCGTCCCGGGATTGCTGTCGATGTACGGCAGCCCGCCGGAGCGCAGCTTCTGATAGAAGTAAGTCGGCGTGATGGTGAGCCCGTCGATGGGCTTGAACACGGCCGCGATGCGCACCGCCGTCTTCTCGACATCGTTCACGTCGTGGTATTCGTCGGCGATGGGAGCGGCCAGCACATTGCCGCGCGTCGTGTAATAGCTGCCGCTCGGGGTGGTCACCAGACCGGTCGGCAACGGGAACTGCCCGGGCGCGATCACGACCCGATCGATCCAGCCCGCGTCGTAGCTGTAGGAGCCGACGATGCGTACCGCCGCCATGTCGTTCCAGAACGGCAGGTTCACCATGGCGTTCTCGCCGTGGTCGAAGCCGCCGTGATCGGTGTCGGCGAATTTCATCTCCCCCGAGGCCTCGAACAGGTCGGGGTTCGGCGCATTGGGCACCACCTTGATGGTGCCGCCCATGGAGCCCGAGCCGTACAACGTGCCCTGCGGGCCGCGCAGCACCTCCACGCGGTTGAGATCATAGAGGTCGGGCGAGATGACGATCTTGCCCTCGTTGGTGGCTGCCGCAGCGGTGAGCGGCGTATCGTCGAAATAGAACCCGACGGTCGGGGAGTTGCCGCCGTTCGAGGCGACGCCGCGCATCTCGAACTCGGTCATCCCGGGGCCGCTCGTGCGCATCGACACGCCGGGCACGGTCTGCATGAGGGACGCGAGATCCGTGAACCCGCGGTTGACGATGTCGGCGCCCGAGACCGCCGTGATGCTGATCGAGGTGGTCTCGATCGTCGTCTCGCGCTTCGAGGCGGTAACGACGATGTCCTCGAGCTGCCCCGAGTCGGAAGCAGATTGCTGGGCGATCGCCGATTCGGCGAGCACTCCCAAAACCGATACGCAGCCAAAGGCTGCAATAAACCTGAATTTATTGATCATGAGACTCCCTATATGCCGGTCTCCCCCGGCAGCGCGGCAGTATAGCTGACGAAATCGACAACGCTAGACCGAGTTGATTCGACGGGCCGATGCTTCCGGCAACTCGAACGACGTGCGAGAAAAATTCGCTCGTCAGTGTGCTCGAGTGGCTATTTTGGCAAGGGAGCCGCGCTGCCCAAGTTCACGCTGCTCACTTCGGGCAACGTCATCAGCGCCTCAGAAATGATCCGTACGCCGTAATGCAGGTCGGTGATCCACAATCTGCTCGCGAGGGCGCCGTCGCGCGCGGCGAGCGCATCGGCAATCTGTGAGTGCATGGACTGGAACCAGGCGGATACGTTGAGGCTGCGGATGCCCAAGTAGAGAACGCGCAGGGTCAGGTCTTGCAGACCGGTGATGGTGGCGAGGAGGCGCAAGTTGCCGGCAGCAGACGCGATGGTCAGATTGAACTCGCGGTTCGCAGAGAGAAATTCCACCAGTTGGGCATGGCTGGTCAGCTCGTAACTGCTCTGAGAAATCCTCCGCAGCCGCTCGAGAGCCGGCGCCGGGAGACCGGCAGCGGCCGCGAGTTCTGCGGCCCTTGGCTCCAGTATTATCCGAACTCCATAGATGTCCTGCACGTCCTTGAGTGTCAATGGAGCGACGCGTAGGTTGCGTTCGTCCGCTTTTTCGACCAGACGTTCCTGCATGAGGCGCTGCAGCGCCGAACGAACGGCGGCTTGCCGAAGATTGAACCGCTGGGTGAGCGATGCCTCCGAGATCCGGCTGCCCGGCGGCAGTTGATAGAAGAGGATCTCGGTACGGATTTGCTGGTACGCCTTCTCGCCCAAATTGCCGGTGCCCTCGGTGCGCGGCGCGCGATCCACGTAATTCCCTTTTTCGGCAATGGGGCCGCGGGTCATCGAGAAGAGTCTCTTGTCAGCCTGAACCCAAATCCAGTTGGCACCTCAGGAAATTTTAACTCTACTTCTTCGTAATGTTAAAGATACCTTTAAACAGGTTAATTCCTAGTTTACAACATGTTACCGGAATGCTAGCTTCCATCAGCCCGCGGGCTTTCGATAGCGGGTATGCGCGGCGGCGGGCGAGCGTGGAGTCAGGGGTCTTAAACGAATGCATAGCAACTTTTCGACGGTCGCACAGGCATTGGCGGGCGCGCACCGCATTGTCGGCAGATCTCCATGGCCCTGAAACGCGAGCCCATCGAATACGCGGACGCCAGCGCGGAGGTGCGCGCTGTCTATGACGACATCATGGCGACGCGCAAGACCGATTGGGTCAACAACTTCTGGAAGGTGCTGGCCCACGATCCGCCGACCTTGAGGCGCATCTGGGCCAATATCAAGGAGGTCATGGGTCCGGGGACGCTGCCTCCCTTGACCAAGGAACTCCTGTACGTGGCGGTCAGCGCGTCGAACGGTTGCCGCTATTGCATTGCCTCCCACGGGGCCGCCGCGCGGAAATTAGGTATGACGGAGGCGCAGTACTCCGAGCTATTGGCCATCGTCGGTCTTGCGAACGAGACCAACCGTCTCGTGACCGCGCTAGATGTCGCGGTAGATCCAGCGTTTCTCTGAATCTTGTGACGACAGGCACAACTCTTCCCGCACGACGAGGGCATCGGAAATGAGCACTCCGGATTTTAGCAGCGTTACACATCATCGCTGGGACCAGATTCCGGCGGAGCCGCTGAAGGGCACGATCACCCGGCGCCTCATCACCGGCGAACGGATGATGATTGCACACGTCTACTTGAAAAAAGGGGACGATGTGCCTCTGCACTCTCACCACAACGAGCAGCTCACTTACATACTCGAGGGCGCGCTGCACTTTTGGTTCGGTGAGAACGGCGAGCGGGAGCTTACCGCGAATGCGGGTGAGGTGGTTGTCATCCCCTCCCACGTGCCGCATCGAGCGCTGGCGCTCGAGGACACACTCGACGTGGACATATTCAGTCCGCCGCGCGAGGACTGGTTGACCGGCACCGACGCCTACCTGAGGCGCTGAGATGGATCTTGGATTGCAAGGGCGTCGAGCGCTCGTGCTGGGCGGCTCGCGCGGACTCGGCAAGGCGATTGCCCAGGCGCTCGTTGCCGAGGGCGCGCGCGTCGCCATCTGCGCGCGCGATGCAGAGCGCGTTGCCTCGACCGCCGCGGAGCTCGGCGTGGAGGGGCTGGTCTGCGACCTGTCGACACCGGGCGCTGCCGAAGGCCTCGTGCGCAAGGCGCAGAGGCAGATGGACGGGTTGGATGTGCTCATCGTCAACACCGGCGGTCCGCCTTCAGGCCAATTTGCCGACTTGTCCGACCTCGCATGGCACACGGCATTCGAACAATTGTGGATGAGCAGTGTGGGGGCCATTCGCGCCGCGCTTCCCGGCATGCGGGCGCGACGCTCGGGGCGAGTGATCGCGGTCACCTCGATCGCCGCGCGTGAGCCGGTGCCGAACCTGACGCTCTCCAACTCGCTGCGCGCGGGCCTGCATGGCCTCGTCAATGCGCTCAGCAAGGAAGTTGCCGGCGATCAGGTGACCGTCAATGCCCTGATGCCCGGATATACTCTGACCGAACGGCTCGAGGAACTTCATCTCGACGAGGCCAAGCTGGCCGCGCAAATCCCGGCGCGCAGATTGGGCCGTTCACAGGACTTCGCCGCGCTGGCGGCGTTTCTCGCATCCGATCAAGCCGGCTATATCACCGGTCAGGCCATCGCTTGCGATGGCGGGCTCCTGCAGTCGATTTGAGGTGTTGATTCTAGCGTGGAGCATTGAGGACCGATGGCCAATTACATAATTCGCGGCGACGTCTGGAAATCCGTGG
The DNA here is from genome assembly GCA_050012315.1 of Steroidobacteraceae bacterium. Classification (GTDB taxonomy): domain Bacteria; phylum Pseudomonadota; class Gammaproteobacteria; order Steroidobacterales; family Steroidobacteraceae; genus Bog-1198. The sequence goes on from JBEKHK010000002.1 coordinate 365,149, forward strand.
CGGAATTTCGCTTGCCGGAAACCCTCGGGTTCGGTCTGGTGACTGCGCCCGCAATGTTCAGCGCAACCTTCGAGAACGGGCGCTGGAACCAGGGCGAGCTCCTGCCCTACGGACCGATCGAGATACTTCCCGGCGCCCGCGCCCTGCATTTCGCAGAACAAGCGTTCGAAGGCATGAAAGCCTATCGGGTGGGCCGTTCGGTCGCGAATTTGTTTCGAGCGGGGGACAACTATGCGCGCTTCCGGCGATCCGCCGAACGTATCGCAATGACCGCGGTGCCGGAGCAATTGTTTCTCGAAGGGATCAATGCGGTGGTCGGCGCCTGCACACCTTTCGTACCCGACAAGAGCGGTCAGTCGTTGTATGTTCGGCCATTCCTGTTCGGTACCGAGCCAGGCTATGCGGTTCGCGCCTCGAACACCGCCCGCTTCATGGTCATCGCCAATCCGTCCGAGGCTTATGCCGCCGGCCCCATGAAGGTGCTGATCGAGCGGGAGCAAGTCAGGGCGGCTTTCGGTGGACTCGGAACCGTAAAGGCCGGTGCGAATTACGCAGCGTCATTGTTTGCCTCGACGCGGGCGGTGAAACGCGGTTACACGGTGGCGCTGTGGCTCGATCCGAGGCAGCGCGAGAACATCGAAGAGCTGTCCGGGATGAATTTATTCGCCGTGATCGGCGACGAATTGCACACGCCGGTGCTCAACGATTCGATCCTGCCGGGAGTGACCCGTGACTCCCTGATCGTGCTTGCGCGTGATTCGGGCTGGCGGGTGGTCGAGAGAGCGATGCCGATCGCGGAGCTGCTGCGGCAGCTGTCGAGCGGCGAGTGCAGCGAGGTGTTCGCCTGCGGTACTGCCGCCATCGTCTGCCCGATCAGCGTCATCGGTGACGCCGATGGCCGTGAGTTTCGGCCGGCCAAGGTCGATGAACGCGCGCGCGTTCTGCGGGAGCGGCTACTCGCCATTCAGGAGAGGCGGGCGCCGGACCCCTATGGTTGGACTAGCGAAGTCACTCCGTTCTCCCGGCCTGATTCAGGCTGACGCGCGAGACTGCGTTCGAGTGCACGGTTGGGGCCGCTTCGAGCGATCGCTGCCGCGTCCGGGATGGACCAAGCCGCCACGCGAAAATTGCACTGCAATACGATTGGGCGGTGGCGGGCGCTCGCGGAGATGGCGTTGCGCTTGACGCTTCCCGGTACTATGCTCGAACAGGCGAGAATAAGATTTGGCCTCCGGTCAAGCACCGGACGGCAACGAAGAAGGTACCCCGGAGGATGACGCTCACTGATCACTAACTCACCTTGAAACGGCTGCGCGGAGTCGCGGAGGTCGGTTCCACTTTGGGATGACCGGGATGTTCGGTCTCGGATGCTCGGCTCTCATAAAAACTCAGGAGATCCCGATGCTGCACAAGAAAGGCATGGTCTCACGAACGATCGCGGTTGCCGCCGCGCTGATGATGTCCTCGGTCTACGCCCAACAAGCTCAGCATCTGCCGCGCCTCACGCCGCTGCCGCCGCAGCACAGAGCGATGCCACAAGCTCAGGTTCGATCCAATGCCCAGCCCAGTAGCAATTCGGGTTCGCCGTGGACACCCGTGATCCAGCAACCGGGATTCCTGCTCGGCGCGGATGGGGGTGCCGGCAATCCCATTCTCATGACGGATGGTACCGTGTTGGTGCAAGACGCCGGTGCCCAGGACTGGTGGCGCTTGACTCCCGATAAGTACGGTAGTTATGCGAACGGCACCTGGACGGAAATTGCGTCGTTGCCCGCGGACTATAGCCCGCTTTATCACTCCTCAGCCGTCCTGCCGGACGGCAGACTCATCATCATGGGCGGGGAATACAATTTCTTCATCCCGGTATGGACGGCTCTGGGCGCGATCTACGATCCGATCGCCAATTCCTGGACGCCCGTTGAGACGCCTCCGTTCTTCGACGTCGAAGAGATCGTCCCCGGAGTGTACGGACAGACCATCGGCGATGCGTCGAGTGTGGTGCTGGCCAACGGAACTTATATGCAGGCCGACTGCTGTACACCGCAGGCCGCATTGCTGGACCCCAAAACATTGACCTGGACTCCGACGGGCCGCAACAAATACGACACCAATAACGAGGAAGGTTGGAATCTGCTGCCGAATGGGGATGTCTTGACCGTCGACGCCTACGTTCCGATCCCGCCCTACTTTCCGTCATATATCCCCACTGGCACAAACTCCGAGCTGTACAACCCACAAACGGGCGCCTGGAGCAGCGCCGGAAGCACCATCGTTCAGTTGTGGGATTCGGCCGCGGCACCGGGTTGCGGCGGCGAGGCGGACGCAACTTTCGAGGTGGGGCCGGCGGTACTGCGGGCGGATGGCACCGTGTTTTACGCCGGTTCCAATACGTGTGCGACGGGCACGGGCAACACGGCGATCTATAACTCGCACACTCGACAATGGACGCCGGGACCGGTGTTTCCCACAGTCGATGGGGTCGGGGATCTCAACATCGCCGACGGGCCGGCATCTTGGGAACCGAACGACAAAGTGCTGATGATGGCCAGCCCGGGCTTCGGCGATACGCCCTCCTTCTTCTTCGAGTGGGATGGCAGGAATCTGAATCAGGTTCCCGGTCCTCCGAACGCGCCGATCGATGGTTCCTATTATGGAAACATGCTGGTGCTACCTACGGGGCAGATTCTTTTCACGGACTTCTCTTACGACATCGAGCTCTATAATCCCAGCAACACCCAAAGCGATCGGGAGTTCGAGCGGAGTATTGCGCCGGTGGTCTATTTCTCGCCGCTTGAGGTCAGCAGAGGCGGCTCATACCAAATCTTCGGCATCCGCTTCAACGGCGTGACTCAGGGAGCGGCTTATGGCGATGATGTGCAAGCCGCCACCAATTTTCCCCTGGTCCGCATCACCAACCTGGAGACCTCTCACGTCTTCTACAGCCGCACACATGATCACAGCAGTATGGCGGTTGCCTCCAGCGAGCTGGTTTCGACCCGTTTCGACGTACCAGCCACGCAGGAAAAGGGACTTAGCGTGTTGGAAGTGGTCGCTAACGGGATTGCATCGGATCCGGTATATCTCATAGTTCATTGATCAAGCGGCAGTCCGACGGCGAATCGAGGTTTTGCGAGGCGAATGCGCTGCCGCACAGGCGCGCGCTCATCCTTTCGTAGAACACCCGTAATGTCACCGCCCAGCCAGGGCCGCAAATGCCATTGCCTGCGAATCGTGAATGGCCGGCAAATATCCATCTCGGCAATTGACATGCGCCACGCCACCGAAGTGCATGCCGAGATAATTGAAGGTTTCGCGAAACGCACCCATGAATTCCGCCGAAGGTTCATCGCAGATCGAAGTGCAGACCACGTACGCATTTTTTCCCCTCAACCGGCGACCTTCAGAAAGAAGGTCCGGGAGTTCAAGGAGGTCGGATAACCGATCGAGAAATATCTTCATCGCGGGGCTTACTGCATACCAATAAATGGGCGTGGCAAAGATGATCTGATCGTGGGTCAACACATGTTTCATGAGAGGCTCGAAGTCATCATTCCTGTTCAGGTGGTCGTAGTCATACGATGACAAGCGGAGGCTCGTGAGATCGACCACCTCGATATCCATCTCCAGCGCGATACGATCCATCAGTCGACCGGTATTGCCGAGGCGGCGCGAACTGGAAAGCAGGGCTATCGTGCTGAGCATGTCGACCTTGATTCAGGGTGATGGCCAGCGTACAACCTCAACTGGACTTGAGGTCAAGTGATGCCTGTGGCAAGAATGACTCGGGAAGAAATCGATCGGCCGCTCTCAGCCGGCCAAGTGGCTGAACGAAGCGGTGTCGCCGTATCGACCATCCACTTCTACGAAGCGAAGGGCTTAGTCAAGAGCTGGCGGAGCACCGGCAATCAGCGCCGTTACAATCGAGATGTTCTCCGGCGGGTGGCGATCATCAAAGTCGCGCAGCGCCTGGGCCTGCCGTTGACCATGATCAAACAGGCCATTGATTCCTTGCCGGGTGGTCGTACGCCCACCGCCAAGGATTGGAAGCGATTATCGGTGGCGTGGCGGCAAGAATTGGACCGACGGATCGCATTGTTGCAGAGACTTCGCGGTCAACTCGATAGCTGCATCGGTTGTGGGTGCTTGTCGCTAAAGGTGTGCCACCTGCGCAATCCGGGCGATCGGGTGTCGGATCAGGGATCGGGGCCAATGTTGATGGGGGAAGACCCGGCATAGATGCCTACACCGGCTTTTGGCCCGCCGCGTTGAGCTAAAATTCGAGCAACGGGCATCGATGCCAAAATACGGAGCACTCATGAAAATCGGCGCTGTCTACCCACAAATCGAACTTCGCGGCGACCCGGAGGCGGTTCGCCGGATTGGGATCAGCGTGGAGTCCCTGGGCTTCGATTATCTCCTTGCATACGACCATGTCCTCGGCGCCACGCACGAGGGCCGCGAGCCCAAGCTCACGGGACCGTACACGGAGAAGGACCCCTTCCACGACCCGCTCGTGATGTTCGCTCACCTCGCCGCGCTCACCCGGCGGATCGAGCTGGTGACGGGCATTCTGATTCTGCCGCAGCGCCAGACGGCGCTCGTTGCGAGGCAGGTGGCCGATGTCGACCTGCTCTCCGGCGGGCGCTGCCGTCTCGGCGTCGGCATCGGTTGGAACTACGTCGAGTACCAGGCCCTGGGGCAGAGCTTCAACACCCGCGGCAGGCGTCAGGAGGAGCAGGTGCAGCTCCTGCGCAAACTCTGGAGCGAACCCCTGGTGACGTTCCAAGGCCAGTTCGATCACATCGACCGTGCCTGCATCAATCCTCGTCCCACTCGCCGCATCCCAATCTGGTTCGGAGGCTTCTCGGAGCCCGCCTTTCGGCGTGCTGCGCGACTCGGCGACGGCTTTATTTTTTTCGGTTCCCAGGAGCAGGTCGAGGAAGCGTGGACACAGGTGGAGAAATACTTGCGCGAGGCGGGCCGGGAGCCGGCGCAGTTCGGCAAGGAGATGGTGGTCGGACGCTTCGACGAGACCCCTCAGGCGGTCGCCGCTCGCATCGAGTGGTGCCGTGAGTGGGGTTGCACTCACGTCGCGATCGACACGATGGCCAAGGGATTCTCGAGCGCCGAGGCTCATCTCCAGTTCCTGTCCGAAGTGCAGCAGAGACTCGGCCGCACGTAGCCCCGGCAATCCACTCCGCGGTGCCCGTTCGGATATGGTGGCTATGCGCTCGCTGGGGCGGCAGTTCGGTTGGCTCTGGGCGGCGTTTGCGGTCAGCACGTTCGGGACGTGCCTCGCGTTCGACGCCTTTGCCTTGATCGCCATTATCGTGCTGCACTCCGGGCCGGCCGAGGTGTCGGCGCTGGCAGCCGCGGGCAGGGTCGTTGGAGCGGCGGTAGCGGTTTTGCTCGGTCCTTGGGTGGAGTTTCGCCGCAAGCGGCCGGTGATGGTTGTGACGGACCTGGTTCGGTTCGCGGCGGTGATGAGTGTCCCGGCCGCGTTCGCGCTCGGCTGGCTCAGTTTCGCGCAGCTTCTGATCGTGTCGGTTATCGGCGCCGCAGCCGATATTGCCTTCAAGGCAGCGAGCGGCGCATACCTGAAAGCGCTCGTGCACCCGGAGGACCTGCTCGTCGCGAACAGCCGGTTCGAGGCCACGACCTGGACGGCCATTTCCCTCGGGCCGCCGCTCGGAGGGGCGGCGATCTCGATGTTCGGCCCGGTGACCACCGTGGTGGTTGATGCGGTGAGCTACCTATGCTCGGCGATTGGCATCGGCGCGATCCGCGGGGAGGAGCCGCTCCCCGCACGAGCCGATACACCCCAGCTTCGACTCGGCGACCTACTCGAAGGGTGGCGGTATATACTGGCTCACCCAACGTTGCGTTCCCTGTTCCTCAATACGGCGCTGGTCAACGGCCTGATCATGGCGACCTTGCCCCTGATCGCCGTCCTCATGCTAGGCCAGCTTGGATTCAAACCCTGGCAGTACGGGCTCGCGTTCGGAGTACCGTGCGTCGGCGGGCTCATTGGCTCACGACTGGCGCGCCCACTCGTCGCTCGGTTCGGGCAACACAAAGTGATGCTCACTGCCGGCGCACTGCGCGCGTGCTGGTCGGTCGGGTTGGCCTTCATTCATCCCGGTATTGCCGGGATGGTGCTCGTCATGGCCGTTCAGTTGGGCTTGGTCACCTGCGCGGGCGTGTTCAATCCCGTGCTCGCCACCTATCGGCTCGACCAGACGGAGACCGACCGAATCGCCCGCACCCTATCTGCATGGTCGGTCACCAGCAATGTCACCATCGCCGCCCTCACTGCTCTGTGGGGCCTGCTCGGCAGCATCATCGGCCCTCGCACGGCGATCGCGGTCGCCGGTCTCCTCTTGCTGGCCACTCCGCTCCTGCTTCCTCGACGCGACCACGCGCAGCCACACGAGCAGGATCTGACCCCGAGCCGTACGTGACCAAAATCCCTCGACGATCGGAGCGGTAATGCAGGGATTTCGGGTGCTTGTGTGACGGGCATCCGATATTGCGAAAGGTAAATTGCCAAGTCGATTACACCTTTCCGAACCTTGTCCGCAATGACATATCGCGGCTGGGATGGTGCGACGCGCCGGGGCCGCCGCTGTGCACCGCGTCCACTAAGAAAAAGATTGTTTGCTGTATAAGCATGCGTGAACTGCGTCGAAGTCTTGGCACTCGCCCGTATCGACCATCTCCTTCCATCGAATAGATTGACCTTTGGCTGGATTCCGGATTGTTTGGAGCAGAGGATTTGGAGCAGAAAATGTTGCATCGGAAGACCGCGTTAACGTTGATGATGGCTCTTGCCCTGCCGGGCGCGGCCCAGGCGCTCGGCTTGGGTGAGATTCATCTGGAGTCCGCTCTCAACGAGCCGCTCGCGGCCAATATCGATATTGTCGGAGCGACGGCGGAGGACCTGGCGGGGATCAGCGCCTCGATCGCCAACCGGGAAGCCTTTCAGCACTTGGGCGTCGACCGCCCCGCGTTCTTGTCCACCGTCGCGTTCAAAATCTCTCGCGACAGCAGCGGACGGGCGGTCCTTGCGATTCGGTCGACGGACGCCTGCACCGAGCCAATGCTCGACATATTGGTTGATCTACGGTGGCGCGGAGGCGAATTGATTCGCCAATACACGCTGCTGCTCGACCCGCCTGGATTCCCCTCGGCCACGCCTGTCGCCGAAGCCGTGGTGGATGCACCCGCGAGTTACGCCGCGCCGCTCAGTGCACGGCCGGCGGTCTCCAAAGCGATCATCGAGACCTCGAAGCCGGCGGTGGAGGCTGCCCCGGCCTCGGAAAAAGTAAGCGCAGCGGCCGGCGAGCCGGCTGCGCACAAGACCATGAGAGTCGGCGCGAAAGCGACACTGCGCGGAGTCGCTTGGCGTGTCGGCTCGCGTTCCGATGGCGATCTGAAGAGAATGATGGTTGCCATTTTCCGCGCGAACCCGAACGCCTTCCAGGGCAACATCAACCGGCTGCGCCGCGGAGCGGTATTGACGATCCCGTCAGCCACCGAGGTCTCGGCCATTTCCGTCGCCGATGCCAATCACGAAGTTCAAGCCCAGATGCAAGCGTGGCACGCATCGACCCTAGGGGCGGCCCCAACTAAATCCGTCGCACCGGCCGCCGAATCAGCCGCCCCTGCCGAGACGGCACTCGATGGCAGAATCCAGCAACTGGAGACAGGGCTGAACGAGTTGCGGGATCAGCTCGACCGCGAGCACGATGCTTTGGTCCGCGCGCAGGCGCGATTAACCCTTACCGAGAAGGCCCCGGCCGAGAAGGCGCCGGCTGAGAAAGCCCCGGCGGCGGTCGCTGCTCCGCAGGCCCAATCAGGACGAGGGCTTGGCTCGAACATCGCGGCCGTCCTCGCGTTCGCGTCCGCCGCCTTCGGCGTCTACGCTTGGCGCCGGCGTCGCGCGCCTGAGTCGCGGCGCTCGCCCGCCGAGCCCGAACCGGAAAATTTCGCGCCCGTTCAGGTGGCCGGGCAAGCCGACGTGTCCGAGGCGGCGGCGCCCGGTACGCCGGCCCGCGTGGAACCGCACGATGATCCGTATGAAACGCACGATGCACTATCCGCAACACCGTTGCATGCAGAGGCCGGTGGGCGGCAATGGGTCGCTGACGCATCGACCCGCCGGCGCGCCAGTATCGAGACCGAGCCCAACGAGGCGGTCAATCCCGGTGAGGTCATCGATATCGAAGCTTTGGAAGTCTCGTATCTGTTGCAAGGCGGCGCCAGCCTCGACGACACCTGCAATCTGCGCGACACGGACGAGACGGCGAGCCTTCCAGCCACAGTGAAGCTTTGCGTTGATGATCCCAGCGCCCAGACGATGCCGGTCGAAACGGCGCGCATGGTGGGTATCTCCGAGTCTGCGACGCAGGAGCTTCGCGCCTCCGGTAATGCCATGACTGCGACTGCGGCAGGCGTCACTGCGACCAAGCTCGATTACAACTTGCTCGATCTTGACGCGACGGTGCAGCACGTTCTGATGCCAAGCGCGCTGCACGAAAACGTCGGGTTTAAGGAACGCCGCACCAGTCTCGTGGACGCCTTGAAGAGCGCCGTGGAACGAGAGCCGCAACGTCGGGACCTGCGAATGAAGCTGTTGGAAACGTACTACGCCGCCGCCGCGACCAACCGCCAGGGATTTCTCGACATCGTTCAGAAAATCGCCCACGAGCGCGCAAGCCTGAATGAAGGCGAGTGGGAGAAAATCGCCTGGATGGGCCGGCAGATTGCGTCGGATGAGGATTTATTCGCGCCCGTTGCCTCGCCGCCGGACGAGGAAGATCTGGCGAATTGCGCCTGAGGCTGAGGCGAGATTACATCGCCATCACGCTCAGGACGCCGCTGCCGTAACGGCCGAGAGCGACCTCGAAGTCCGCCCGTCCGGTGGCGGCAACGGCGATCGCCGCGGCGGGGGCCGGCAGCGATTTGGCGGGATGCACTTCCTGCAATCGCAGATGCGGGCTGCCGTCCTTGATGAGGAGCCTGGTGCAGATGTTCATGAGCTCGCGCAAATTGTCTTGCATGGGCGCCGGCAGTGTTTTGGCTTTGACGGCATCCTTGACTGCATTCGGCGGCAGGATCGAGAGCGCGGCGCCGGCGGCTGCGGCGAAATCCAGACTGCAGGCGCAGAGCGCGACCGGCTCGCCTCCGTCCGAGATGTACACGCCGACGTAACTCGTGGACGCTGCGGACATATCGAGCTTCGATGCGGGCTTCACGGCCATGCCGTCGAACAGCATGCCGAGCAGATCCTTGACCTGGGCCGCGCTCGGGATTGGGTAAGTGCTCATGGGGTGTCCCGGGTCATTTGATATGGGGGGCGAGCGCTTCCTTGAAGGACTCGGCCGTGAACGGCTTCGAAATCAAGAACTTCGCGCCCGCGGTGGCGGCGCGGGTGCGCATGTCGGGGGTCGCTTCGGTCGTGATGAACCCGAACTTGACCTTGCTTCCGGCTTTGGCGAGATTCTCCAGCAGCTCGAGCCCCGTCATGTTGGGCATGTTCCAGTCCGAGAGCACCAGATCGGGAGGAGCCGCAGTGATCGCGGCGAGCGCCTTGGCGCCGTCGTCGGCTTCCGCGATCTCATGCCCTTCGAAACCCGCCTGGCGCAGCGTTTTACGCACGATCATGCGCATCGCCGTCGAATCATCTACGATCATGATCTTCATGAAATTCCTCTCCAGCCGTCTTGTCAGTAATGAATCTCGCGTCACACCCGTCGATAGATAGTTTTGCCGAGCAGCTCATACTCATCGGACACCTTGAATAGACTCTCCGAGTGTCCGAGGAAAAGAACGTCGTCGCTGCGCTGCAAGACCGCGATTTTGGCAAACAGAACCTGCTGCGTGCCCTTGTCGAAGTAGATGATCACGTTGCGGCAAAAAATCGCATCCAGCGGTCCATTCATCGGCAGATCGCGCGTCAAGTTGAGCTGCTTGAAGGTGATCATGGAGGCGAGTTCGGGAGCGACGCTGAAATGTCCCGGCTGGCCCGGTGTGGCCGAGAAGTGCATCTGCATCCGCTGCCGGCTGAGCGATTTGAGGCGGTCCTCCGGGTACACGCCTGCCGATGCACGCGCCAGAATGTCGGTGTCGATGTCGGTCGCGAGAATGCGCACGTCCCATTTACGCAGGTCCTGCAAGGTCTCGCGCACCACCATGGCGATCGAATACGGCTCCTCGCCGGACGAACATGCCGCCGACCAGATCCGTATGCGCCGCGATGCGCCTGGGTCGCGCAGGCGGGGCTCGAGGATATGCTCGCGCAGATAGTCGAAGTGATGAGACTCGCGAAAAAACGACGTCAAGTTGGTGGTCATCGCGTTGCAGAATTCGACCAACTCCGCCTCGTTCGATTCGAGCAGGCGCCGATACTCGGCAAAGGTGCGAAGCTTCAGGTGACGCAGCCGCCGTGAGATGCGGCCGTACACCAACTCCTTTTTGGCGGCCGACAGATGGATGCCTGCCTTGATCTTGATGATCTCGCGCAGCGCATTGAAATCGGCATCGAGCAGCTCGAATTCCCGCTCGCGTGCCTGGACGCTGGAAGTAGTGGCAGGGGTCATCATCAGAAAAGCTCCACGCTGCCGCGCGGCACCGAGTCGACTGCGACCAGGCGCGCATGCGCGTCGTGTTGCATCCGCTCGACCGCCTGGAGGCGCATCCTCCATTCCGAGCTCGATCGTTCGACGCCGCTGGTCAGAAGGTCTCGCAAGTCGTCGATTCCCGAACGAATGTGCCCCAGGCGTTGCGCCAGCCGATCGTGATGCTGCAAGGCGACCACGGCGGCACCGAGCGACGCGCGGATCTCCTCGGTCTCGCCGTGGATTGCCGTCGGCGAGGCTTCGCGCAGCGCGCCAAGTCGTGTGTTGGCGGCCGACAGCCGGTCGAAGGCTGCACCGACCTCCGCCCATTCCCGGGCGGACTCCTGCACGGAGTCCGATAGCTGCGATCCCAGCGCCTCCAGCACGCGGGCCAGCTCGTGAGTGGCGTCGATGTCGGCGCTCATTGGCCGCCTTGTTCGAGAGCGCCGGCCAGGCCTAGGGAGTGGAGCGCCGGTGCGAGCACCGGCGATTCGCCGCGGCAGGAGAACTCGATGCCGCGGCGTTTGCACTCCTGGGCGAGGGCTACCAGGAGCTGCACTCCGGCCGTGTCGACCGCGGTCAGCCGGTGTATATCGAGCGAAAATCGCCGAAATCCGACCAGCGCTTCGAGCAGTCGCCGGCGGGCCTCCGTGACATTTCCGATCTCGAGTGAAGCGTCGAGCATGAGCTCGCCGGAGTCGGCAGCCGAGGAAACTCGCTCCTTCGCAACGGTGTTCAACATCATTCTCCTGATCAGGCCGCCGCGATGCTGGCACTTACCAGCATTCCGATATCGAGCAGCATTACGAGCCGCTCTCCCACCTGCGCGATGCCGTTGATGAAGGTCTGTGCGACGGCGCCGGTCAGCACGGGCGCGGGCTTTATGTCGGCGGTGGGAACGTGAAGCACCTCGTTAACGGCGTCGACGACCACCCCGGCGGTCCTTTCGCCACGCTCGGCCGGAACACGAACGACCACGATGACCGTAGAGGAGTCGTAAGGAACCTGATTCAGGCCGAAGCGGATGCGCAGATCGATGATCGGCACGATGGCGCCCCGCAGATTCAGGACGCCCAGCAGGTATTTTGGCGTGTAAGGAATCCGGGTGACGGTATCCCAGCCCTTGAGCTCATGGATTAGATTGATCTCGGCCCCGTAGTGTTCCGTGCCGAGTGTGAAGCTCACGTATTGCTGCATGCTGGGCGGGCTCATGCGGCACGCTCCTGCGGCGGCGGCATTCGGGCGAGAAACTGATCGATCAGCCCCGGCACGTCCAGAATCAACGCAACGCTCCCGTTGCCGTTGATGGTCGCTCCTGCGAGCCCCGCCACCTGCTTGAAATTCGCGTCGAGGCTCTTGATGACGACTTGCTGCTGGGCCAAGAGCTCATCCGCCAGCAACGCGACCCGGCGACCGTCCGACTCGGCGACCACCAACAGCCCGCGCGTAATGTCCCGGCTGTCGGGCTCGATCTCGAAAAGCTCGTGCAGGCGGATGACCGGGAGGTATTCGTCCCGATGCTTGAACAGCTCGTCGCGGCCACCGACGGTGTGGATGTGCTCGGCCTTGGGTCGCACGGTCTCGATCATTGAGACCAGCGAAACCACGTAGGTCTCGCGTCCCACCCGCAACATTTGCCCCTCGAGGATGGCCAGGGTAAGAGGCAGGCGAATGCGGATGGTGCTGCCGCGACCGGGAGTGCTCGAGATCTGCACGTGGCCCCCCAGATCCATGATGTTGCGCCGGACCACGTCCATCCCGACGCCGCGACCGGATACATCGCTCACCGACTCGGCGGTGGAGAATCCCGGCAGGAAGATCAGGTTGTAGATCTGCTCTTCGGTCAGGCTCGCGTCCATGCCCACGACCCCGCGCTCGCGCGCCTTGGCGAGGATCTTTGCCTGGTTCAGGCCTGCGCCGTCGTCCTTGACTTCGATGATCACGCTGCCGCCCTCATGGTAGGCATTGAGCTCGAGCACACCTGTCTCGCTCTTTCCCGCCGCGAGGCGCGCCTCCGGACCCTCGAGGCCGTGGTCGAGGGAGTTGCGTACCAGATGCACCAGCGGATCCGCGATCTTCTCGAGCACGGTCTTGTCGAGCTCGGTGCCCTCCCCGCAGAGGCGCAGGTCGACCCGCTTGCCGAGCTTTCGGGACAGCTCGTGCACCAGGCGCGGAAAGCGGTTGAACGAGAAACTGATCGGCAGCATGCGGATCTTCAGGACGCTTTCCTGCAGCTCGCGCGTATTGCGCGCCAGATGGCCGAGGCAGCGGCGCAGCGACTCGACATCGTGCGGCTCGAATCCTTCCGAGAAGCGGCCAAGCATCGACTGAGTGATCACCAGCTCGCCGACCAGATTGATCAACGCGTCGACTTTCTCGGTTGCGACTCGGATGGAGCTGGATTCCGCGCCCTGTCGGGCGGAGCTCGTTGGCGCTTCGGCGGGGGCCGCGGCGCGGGGGGGCGGGGCGGCGCTCGCGGGCGGTACGGCCGGCTCCGCCGGTGCGGCGGCGGAGGGCGCCGTGACGGTCTCGGCGGCGAAGCCGGTCTGCGCGTCGATGCGCTCGTAGGTGATGGTGGAGTTCGCGTCGACCCAATCGAAGATCTCGGCAATCTGCGGTTGCGTGACCGGTCCGTCGATGGTGATGGTCCAGGCGAGATGGCACTGGGTCGGGTCCAGCTCCACGAGCGACGGTATCGATGCGGTGTTGGCCGCTACGGTGACTTTGCCCAGAGGCTCGAGCTGCTTGAAAATCCTCAGCGGGTCGTTGCAGGTCTCGAACAGGGTCGGATGAGGAAGAAATCCGACGCGCCAGTGCGCAGTCTCGGACGACGGCGTCGCAACCTTTGGAACAGCGTCCGGCGGCGGGGCGGCGGCGGGGGGCGCAGGTTCCGCGCTCGCCGGCGGGGTCCCGGCGAGGATGCGCGCCAGCTGCGCCGTGATAGTCTGGGCGTGCTCGTTGGCGATGGGCTGCTCGGATTGCGCGCGGGACAGCATGTCGCGCATCACATCGACCGACTGAAGCAATACCTGCACGATCTCGGCGTTTATTCCGCGGCCGCCGTTGCGCATCTCATCGAGCAGGGCCTCGACCGAGTGGGTGAACTCGGAGATCTCCATGAAACCGAAAGTTCCCGCTCCTCCCTTAATGGAGTGCGCGGCGCGAAAGATCGTATTGATCTGCTCGCGGTCGGATACTGCCTCGAGCGACAGCAGTCCCGATTCCATCGCGCTGATCCCCTCGAAGCTCTCTTCGAAGAACACCTTGAGGATCTCGGCCATTTCGAAATCCATGGACATCTTCTAGAGCACCCTTGCGATGGTGGACAGCAGTTTCTCGGGATTGAAGGGCTTGACCAGCCAGCCGGTGGCTCCCGCCTCCTTGCCCTTCATCTTCTTGTCCTGCCCCGCCTCGGTGGTGAGCATCAGCATCGGCACGAATTTGTAGCGCTCGAGCTGACGCAGCTCCCGCACCAGGGTGATGCCGTCCATGTTGGGCATGTTCACGTCGGTCAACACCAGATCGACCGTGTTGCTGCGTGCATAATTGAGGGCATCCAGGCCATCCGCGGCTTCAGTCACCTCGTAGCCGGCGTGCCGCAGAGCGAAACCCACCATTTGCCGCATGGAGGCCGAATCGTCGACCGTGAGAATGTGCTTTGTCATGAATGAGTCCTTGGCTCGTGATGTCGGTCCGCCTGCCCGTGGGGCATCGGATCCGCAATTCGTTGATGCAATGCTCGGCTGATGGCCTCGAGCGGCAGCACTTCGACGGCCGCGCCGAGTTCGACGGCCCTGCCGGGCATACCCCACACGACGCTGCTCGCCTCATCCTGGGCGATGGTGTGCGCGCCGGCCTCGCGCATCTCCTTGAGGCCGAGCGCTCCGTCGTGGCCCATGCCGGTGAGGATTACGCCGAAGGCATTGCTGCCGGCCGCCTGGGCCACCGACCGGAACAACACATCGACGGAAGGCTTGTGCCGGTTCACCTCGGTGCCGTCATCGAGGGAGCAGATATAGCGCGCGCCGTCGCGCGACAGCATCAGGTGGCGGTCGCCCGGCGCGATGTAGACGTGTCCGCGCAGCACCTGTTGTCCGTCCTGCGCTTCCGAAACCGTCATCCGGCAGCAGCTGTTCATGCGGCGGGCGAAGGCCGCGCTGAACGCCTTCGGAATGTGCTGCGTGATGACGATTCCCGGAGTATCCGGCTCACAGCCCATAAGGACCTCCTTGATGGCCTCGGTGCCGCCGGTCGATGCGCCCATCGCGATGATGCGATCCGTGGTCCGGAACGGCCGCGGGGTGCTCCGGGGCAGGATCGCATCGACTCCTTGGCGCTCGGGCACCACGGCGAGCTCGCGGAACGGACGCGGACGCGCCTTCGCCGCGCCCTTGATCTTTGCGATCAGCTCCTCGCGATATCGGCTGAATGTGGCTGCCACGTCGATCTTGGGCTTGGTCAGGAAATCGACCGCTCCGATGGCGAGCGCATCGAGCGTGATCGACGCGCCCTGCTCGGTGAGGCTCGACACCATGACCACCGGCATCGGCCGCAAGCGCATGAGATTTCTCAGGAAAGTGATCCCGTCCATCTTCGGCATCTCGACGTCGAGCGTGAGCACGTCCGGATTCAGTGCCTTGATCTTCTCGCGGGCAGCGTAGGCATCCCCCGCGGTGCCGAGGACCTCGATGGCCGGATCGCTCGATAGCATGTCCGTCAGCAGGCGACGGATCAGCGCCGAATCGTCCACGATCAATACGCGTATGCGGTGTGTACTCATGAGTTTCCGTCAATCGAACAGCTCGACATCGTCCGTGGCCGCCGGTTGCTCCACGAGCCGTTGGCGGTAGAGCACGTCGCTCTGGGCGATTTCGCTCGACTCGATCGGCCTCAGCCGCTTGAGGAGCACCCGCCCGGTCGCAGGGAAGTAGATCACGTAGCGCGGTGTCGTCCCGCCCACGTCCTCGGCCACGACATCGAGCTTCTCGAGGGCGGCAAAGCCGCGCGCGAATTCGATGTTGCGCGGGCCGATATCGCTCATCGACGGCAGAATTTGTCCGCCGCCGAACAGTTTCATCTCGAGCCGCTCACGACGGGCGCCGAGCTTCAATGTTTCATTGATCAAGCTCTCCATGGCATAGACCCCGTAGCGAGTCGAGGGAGTTCCGTCGCCCGAGTTCCAGCTGTCGCTGCCCGTCGACTGATCCTTGGGCAGCATGAAGTGGTTCATGCCGCCGACCCCGGTCTCGACGTCGCGAAGGCACGCGCAGATGCAAGACCCGAGCACCGTGCTCACGGCCTCCACGTTCCGGGTCACGTAATATTCCCCGGGAAGGATCTTGGCGGACCAGTGCTGCACGTGGGCATCCCAGTAACGCTGGATGCGGTCGAATCCCGGGGCCGCGCGCGGCCGCGGCGACTTCACCGCCCGATCCAGCAATTTCGATTGCGATCCCATGAAGGAGGAACTGATTAGCGCAGCGCCGCTCAGGCGACGCTCGACAGGTCGGCCGCGGCGACCTGCTCGATATCGCGGCGTATCAATTCGTCGATGTTAAGGAGGATGATCATTTGTCCTCCGACGACGGCCAGACCCTGGATGAACTCGGCCGTCGCCGTGTTGCCGAGGTTCGGCGTCTTCTTCAACTGATCGGCCGATATGTCGACCACATCGGAGACCCCGTCCACCACCGCACCGAATTCGCGGGTTCCGTCCGCGCACTCGACCGACAGCACCACGATTACCGTGAGCGCGGTGAACTCGGCGGACGGCAGGCTGAAGCGAACGCGCAGATCGATGATGGGGACGATCGTGCCGCGCAGATTCAGCACCCCGAGGACGTGCGGCGGCAGCTTCGGAATCCGGGTGACCGGCGCCCAGCCGCGGATTTCCTGGACTCGGAGGATGTCGACTCCATACTGTTCCGTACCCAGTGAGAAGGTCAGCAACTGACGGGGTCCGCTCATGGGTAACGAGGTGGGTTTGTGATCATCGGCAGTCACTGCGTGCGCTCCTTGGCCTGGGCGATGCCTTTCGCCCCTAAGGATTGACTAACGGCGGACCGACCGCAGACTTGAGTGGGCGAGCGCCGTATCCGGACCTACGTCTCAGTTCACGGGAATGCAGGGAAACCGCCGGACGGTGAGGGGACGCCGGGCCTGCGGGGGGCGCCCCCCAAAAGGCCGGATTGCAGAGCGATACTGCTGCGGGCATCCGATCTCCGCTCCCACCGGGCTGCTAAAGGATCCACTGCCCGCGCCGATAGCCCTCGAGGCAACCAGGCCGATCTTTTCCAGCGAATGAGGTACTACGTGAAATTGCGCAATACTATCGGCACGCGGCTTTTGCTCGCATTTACGGCCGTCATCGTGGTGTTCTCCGCTGCCATCGCGCTGAGCATCACACGACTCGCAAACTTCAAGACAACCGTGCACGCCATCACCGCCGAGACGCTGCCCAAGGTCGAGGCGGCGAACGCCTGGATGTTCAGCTTGCAGCAATCCGTTCGGCACACGAGCAACGTGTTGATTCTCGAGGACCCCGAAAAGATCAAGGCGGAGGTCGAAGAAATCGAGAAGGCCGCGGCCGACCATCAGCGGTACTCGGAAATCTTGGCCGCCAGTGCGGATTCGCCCGAAGAAAAAGCGGCATTGCAGGACGTGAGCGTAGCGCGAGCCAACTATAAGACGCTCAAGAGCGCATTCCTGGCTCTGGTGTCCGCAGGGGTGATCCCATCGGCGAAGAAGGTGCTTCTCGATGAAGCCATACCGGCGCAGCTCGTGTACGTCGACCAGCTCAAGAAGTTCGCGGATCTCGAGCGCGCGCAGATCAAGAGTCGCGCGGATCTCGTCGATCCGGACTACAAGCGCACGCGCACGTTATTGCTGATCCTGTCGCTCGTCGCGGTGGCCGTTGCCGGAGTGGTCGCATTTCTATCGGTGAGTCAACTCAAGCGTCAATTGGGCGGCGAACCGCAGGAGGTCGCAGCCGTCGCAAACAAGGTAGCCGCGGGGGATTTCTCGAGCCACATCGTGCTGCGTCCCGGCGACACCACCAGCCTGAGCGCGAGCGTCGAGAAGATGCAAAAGAGCCTGGTCGACCGCATCGAACAAGACCGTCAACGCGTCGAGATCGAGCGTCGTCAAGCCGAAGCCGATCAGGTTGCGGCCGCCGAAAACGCCAGGATAAGAGTCGCCCTGGACCAAGTGTCGGTGGGCGTGATGCTGGCGGACGCCGGCGGCAAGATCATCTATACGAACGAATATGCCATGACCATTTTCCGGCTCCGGGCGACGGAAGTTCGCAGGCACGTTCCGCAGTTCGACCCGGAGCGGATCCTCGGCAGCTCTTTCGATTCCTTCAACTGCGCGCCCCCG
The DNA here is from genome assembly GCA_050012315.1 of Steroidobacteraceae bacterium. GTDB lineage: Bacteria > Pseudomonadota > Gammaproteobacteria > Steroidobacterales > Steroidobacteraceae > Bog-1198. The sequence continues at coordinate 383,145 of JBEKHK010000002.1, forward strand.
GACCGGCCCAACTTCCTGGCCGAGCTGAGAGCCGCCGCTTCCTTGGACTTTAAGATGGGTGAGGCGAGCATGCGCCTCATCGTCAATCCGGTGTCCGACAAGGACGGCAAACGGCTGGGCACGGTGGTGCAGTGGGTTGATCGCACGCAGGAAGCGGCGATAGAAGAGGAGGTACAGGCGACCGTGGCCGGCGCCATCGACGGCAATATGATGGTGCGCATCAAAGAAGAGGGAAAAGATGGGTTCTTCAAGACCCTCGCCTCGGGAATGAATCGCCTCGTCGGCAACATGGCGGAGGTGTTGCGCAGCATTTCGACTGCGGCCGCCGAAGTCGGAGCGGGCGCGCGGGAGATCTCGCGCGGCAACACGGATCTCAGCCAGCGCACCGAGCAGCAGGCGTCCAACCTGGAGGAGACCGCGTCGTCGATGGAGGAGATGACCTCGGCCGTCAAGAGCAATGCGGACAACGCAGCGCAGGCCAGTCAGCTGGCGCTTGCCGCCCGCGATCAGGCCGAGCAAGGCGGCGCCGTGGTCCAGACGGCGGTCGTAGCAATGAGCGAGATCTACTCATCGTCGAAGAAGATCGCCGACATCATCGGCGTCGTCGACGATATTGCCTTCCAGACCAACCTCCTGGCATTGAACGCGGCCGTCGAGGCGGCCCGCGCCGGCGAACAGGGCCGTGGATTCGCGGTCGTGGCATCGGAGGTTCGCAATCTCGCGTCGCGCAGCGCGGCAGCGGCCAAGGAAATCAAGGGCTTGATTCAGGAATCCGTGGCCAAGGTCGATGACGGCGCGAAACTCGTGGATGCATCCGGGAAGGTCCTTCGGGACATCGTAGCCGGCGTCAAGAAGGTGACGGATGTGGTCGGCGAGATCGCCACCTCCAGCCTTGAACAATCGGCGGGCATCGAGCAAGTGAACCAGGCCGTCATGTCAATGGATGAAATGACGCAGCAAAATGCTGCACTGGTCGAGCAGGCCGCGGCATCCGCCCAAGCGATGACCGAGCAGTCTACGAAGCTGACCGAATTGATGGCGCGTTTCCAGGTGGGCGAAGCGCCTGCAGCCGGCAACCCGGCCCGTCCGCCTGCGCCTGCCGTGGAACGCCGCTCCCCGACGCGGGCTTGGGCGAAGAAGTCCGAGCAGCCGGTGCGCAAGAAGGCAGCCGCTGCGGGTGGCGGCGACAGCGACTGGGAGCAGTTCTAGTACAAGGCCCGGTCTGATTGAGCCACGAGCAAAAATCGGCAGGTGCGTCGCAGCAGAAAGAGCCATGGGACCTGTAATCGTCATTGCGGCACTCACCTTCCTCGTTGCTGGCGGCATCGTTGAATTCAACCGCTGGCGCTCCCGTAGGAACCTCAGCGCCGGCTATACCGCGACGCTCATAGCCGTTGCGCTACTCGGTGTGGTTTTCTTGGCCTTCGGCTCCTCGCTAAACCTCTGGCCGGCCGCGGTGGCCATGCTTGCAATGTTCGCTTTGTCTCAGCAAAACCGTATCGAGAATCTTCTCGTACAGTGCGCGGGCGCCGAATCGCGTCATCACCGTGGCACGGCAATCACACACCGCGGCCAAGCTACAAAGTCAGGTGGAGAAACTGATTGAAGGTGGTTCGCTTGTAGTCGGCGAATTCGTCGCCGTCAACGAATCCGCGGCGTCTGTAAAGCGACAGAGCCGGCTCAAAATACACGCCCCTGCCGGTTTCAAGGCTGAGGCGTTTCATCCCCTTGACCCTAGCCACGCCGATAATGTGCTCCAGCAGTGCGGCGGCCACGCCGCGGCGCAAGAACTCGGGATGCGTGCGCATCGATTTCAGTTCGCCGGTGCTGCCGCCGAGATCCTTCAACGCCCCGATTCCCGCGATTTTGTCGGCCTGCCACGCGGCCCAAACAGTCACTTCAGGGGCCATTAAACCTGAAAAATCGAGTGCGAACACGCTACCGGGAGGAGAGTGGGCATGCATGCCGACGAGATGCAAACGTACAAGATCGCGCGCTAAGTCGCTGGAGAGGTCCTCTTGTCGGATCTTCCACGCAGTCGACGGCATGCTGGCCTCCCGCCCGGATTCAGAAAGCGTAATTGTCGCAATTCCAGTATACTGGAAAATATGTCCATATATAAAGAAGCGGTCACAACTGCCCAGACATCCAACATAAATCTCCGTATTGCTGCCCGCGTGCGCTGCCTCAGGACCGAGCAGGAGCTGACCTTGGACGCCCTTGCGGCCCAATGCGCGGTGAGTCGCTCGATGCTGTCATTGATAGAGCGCGGGGAGAGCAGTCCGACCGCGGTGGTCTTGGAAAAGGTCGCCACGGGACTGGGCGTATCCTTAGCAGCGTTGTTCGACGATCCGGGTGCACCGCCAAATCCGGTTGCTCGGCGCGAAGACCATATGCCCTGGCGAGACCCGGAATCGGGCTACGTCAGGCGAAATATTTCCCCAGAGAACTATCCCTCGCCGCTTAAAATCGTTGAGGTGGTTTTGCCGGCCAAGGCGAGAATCGCCTATGCCTCTGGTTCGCGGGTCGCGCCGCTGGCACAGCAGATCTGGGTGCAACAAGGGATTCTCGATGTAACCATCGGTAGCGTCGCTTATCGCCTGAAGCAGGATGATTGCCTCGCGATGCTGCTCAATGTTCCCATCACGTTTCACAATCGGTCGCGAAAGCCAGCTCGCTATGTCGTGGTCATAGGCAATGAGCGCGCGCGAGCGGCGAGATAATGGTCAGTTGCGTTTAGGCCGACCAGGCGGCGCGTCTCGAGTTGCGCGAAAACTGTACGCCGCGTCGGATCGACCAGTGATCGTATACCTGCGTCCGGCCCCGCGGATGTCGTGCAAATTGCGACGTGGTTGATTCGGCGAAAGTTACCAGTACACTGCCCATCCAATTCCGGTCCGCTGCGAGCGCCGGTCCGGCGCATGCGGTCGTCGAGTGCATGAGGATTGATTTGACAACGAACTTGGAACTCAATATTGACACCCCGACCAACGCGCCGCAGCCGATGGCAGTGGAGATTCGCTATGGACAAATGGGTCTGGTGCTGGTGCGCATTCGTACCGCGGATCCGGGCACCATCCTGGACGAGTTGACCGGGCGCATTGCTACCGCGCCGCATTTCTTTCGGCGAACGGGCATATGCCTCGATCTCAGCGCGCTCGAGAATACGCCTGGCGTCGCCGAAGTTCGCACCGTGATCGATGCGATTCGCCGCGCCGGCATGCTGGCGATCGGACTGGCCGGAGACTCCGCGGAGATCGACACGGTCTCGAACGCCCTCAACCTGCCAATTCTTTCGGGCTTTCGGGCGGCGCGCTCCCCGATATCGGCCGCTCAGCCCACCCCGGCGGCGCCGGCACCGGCAGCGCCTGCGGCAACACTGGCACCGGCAGTACCGGCACCGGCAGCAGAAGCGGCTGCGTTGGCGGAGCCTGCGGAGTCGAGCCTCGCCACCCTGATTCAGCATCAGACCGTGCGTTCCGGGCAGCGTATCTACGCGCGCAATCGCGATCTGGTCGTCACGGCCGGGATCGGTGCCGGGGCGGAGGTCATGGCGGACGGCTGCGTCCATATTTACGGCTCGCTTCGCGGACGCGCGCTGGCCGGGGCGCGCGGCCAGTTGACCGCGCGGGTGTTCTGTCAGGAATTTTACGCCGAGCTGGTGTCGATCGCCGGCGTGTTTCGCGTCTTCGAAACGATTCCCGCCGACCTTGCCGGCAAACCCGTGCAGGCCTGGCTGGCCGGCGAGGACCTGCATTTCGCGCGCGTCGGCACCTGAGACGGGCCGTCGCGGACATTATCAACCATCGTCGTCCGACTGCTGAAAACTGCGCTCACTCGAGCGCAAGGTCAGCCGCTCGAGACATTTCATAGGAGATTCCCGCATTGGCAGAGATTATCGTCGTAACCTCGGGTAAAGGGGGGGTTGGCAAGACCACCACTTCCGCGAGCATTGCGTGTGGACTGGCTAGGCGCGGCAAGCGTGTCGCCGTGGTCGACTTCGACATCGGACTGCGCAACCTCGATCTGATCATGGGCTGCGAGCGGCGTGTCGTTTACGACTTCGTGAACGTCATCCAGGGCGACTGCGCTCTCAAGCAGGCGCTGATCAAGGACAAACGCCTCGACACGCTGTACGTGCTGGCTGCATCACAGACTCGCGACAAGGATGCCCTCACCAGCGAGGGCGTACGCGGCGTGCTCGACGCGCTCGTGGCCGAGGGCTTTGAGTACATCGTCTGCGATTCACCCGCCGGCATCGAAAAAGGCGCGCATCTTGCGATGTATTTTGCGGATCGCGCAGTCGTCGTGGTCAACCCGGAAGTCTCCTCGGTGCGCGACTCGGATCGCATCCTGGGCCTGCTGGCCAGCAAGACGCTGCGCGCCGAACAGGGCAACGGCGGGGTGAAGGAACACCTGCTGCTGACCCGCTACAACCCGCGTCGAGTGGCTGCCGGTGAGATGATGGGCGTCGGCGACGTCAAGGAGATTCTAGGTCTTGACGTGGTCGGGGTGGTGCCGGAGTCGCCCGATGTATTGTCGGCATCCAATGCCGGTGTGCCCGTCATTCTCAACGGCGAGAGCGATGCATCGCGCGCCTACGAGGACGCCGTGTCCCGGTTGCTCGGCGAAGAGGTACCCTTGCGCTTCGTAGATGAGCCCAAGAAAGGCTTCTTCGCCCGCCTGTTTGGAGGCTGACATGGGGTTACTCGCTCTATTTCGCAAAACACCGTCGTCAGCCAACGTCGCCAAGGAGCGGCTGCGCATAATCGTCGCGCAGGAGCGCAACGCGCGCGGAAACCCGGACTACCTACCGCTGCTGCGTCGCGAATTGCTCGAGGTGATCCACAAGTATGTGAATGTGGATCCATCGGCGGTCCAGGTCAACCTCGAGTTCGAGGACGGTCACGAGGTGCTCGAGTTGTCGGTTGCGCTTCCGGAAGCGAAGCGCGGCAAGTAGGCACGCACTACCCAACGTTGCGATCGAGGGCGCCCCAGCGATCTCGCGTCGCGGCGTCTCGCCGCAGCCGGCTTGCCGCTGCCGGCGGTGATCGTTACCGCCGAAGACGTCGAACATGGCAAGCCCGCTCCCGATGGCTTTCTGCTCTCGGCCAAGCGCCTCGGATTCCATGCCTCGGATTGTCTCGTGTTCGAAGACGCACCCGCCGGCATCGCCGCCGCCGAAGCTGCGGGCGCGTCGATCATCGTCATCACCGCAGCGCATCCGCAGTCGATCCCGGCCGGGCATATCGGCATGGCGAGCTATGAAACCCTTTTGGCCGAGCCGACGGCAACGGGTTCGCTGCAACTATGGGGTCGATGAGAGACGAACGCTATGGAGGACAGGCTTGTTGCCGGTCGGCGCCGGGCTTGAGTGACCAAGTCCTAATCAACTTCGTCGCCTGAGCCTCACCCGCACATCAATGATCGATAGATTGCGACGCTGTCCGGCATCCGTAACGGCCAATCGGATCAGCACCCCACGTTCATTCCTGAGATATGCGGTTGATCCGCCGCCGGCTACTGCCGCTCCGTTAGTCGGCACCGAGTAGCTGCCGCTGAAGTCCGACAGCTTCCTCAGGTAGGGCACGATTCCGGTCGCAGAAATGCTCGCGGTATAGAGGCCCGCAATCGATAGACCCACGATGTCGAAGGCATGATCGCTGCCTTGATAGTGCATCTCTCCATGACCCCACACCATTCCTGCACCAGCAGCCGTTGCGCCGCCCTCGAGCCACACGGTCGCGTCGGGTCTGACGTTCGAACGCGAATCATCCTCGACCGAGTCAAATGCATCGGCGAATTCTTCTTCATCGAACAACAGATCCAGCTTGCTCATGGACTAACTGTCCTGCAGGTGCGGATGGGCTCCGATAGCTAGACTATGACCTGTTGCAGTTAAATGCTTGGAGCAAACTGTCCGCACTTGATTGGCTTTGCGGTCGCGCCATGACGAAATTTCGGCGGTAACTTAGGTCATGGATCGGGTACTTTCGCGCCACACCCAGTCGTTGCCACCGACCACTAGGGTATGTGGATATATTTGCCGCGTTGCCGCGGAGAAAACTCGAGTTTTGATGAGACCGGCGCAGCGGCGCGCTGTTGTTCGTCGGGGCCGTCTACGATCCGACGGACTGACGGCGGATCGCACGCGAGCGTACGGTACCGTCCTTGCGTTTCATCACTTTGTGATCCAGAGTCGTCCTCTGGCGCGGCTTTCTGCGTCAATAGGGAGGTGGCAATAATTACATCGGGGGATTTCCTTTTTACAAAGCGCCGATTCCCGGCGGAGGTAATCCATGGGAAGTTGCGTCAATTGTGGCAGTCCGCTGAAGCGGCGGCGGCGATACGATTTTAAGTCTGCTGCATTTCGGGCGGTGTACGACGACAAGTTCGTCTACGCTTGCACGCAATGCGGGTTGCATCAGGCAGATGTATCCAAGGTCGATGACGCACGCCTGCTGCATTATTATCGAACCGAATACAGGGCCATCGCGAAAATCGGGATCGGTGAGACAGGCCATCGATGGTACCGCGCGAGAGCGATCGCTCTTGCCGAATTAGCCGCTGAACATTGCAGGGGAGTCCCGGCGCGCGCATTCGAGGTGGGCGCCGGCTACGGCTACAACTTGAGCGCCCTTAAAGCGCTGTATCCGGATTTGCTCTTGTTCACCGATGAGCTCGATGAAAGTATCGTTCTCCCCGATGAAATCCGGCGCGCCGATCTATCCAACGGTGGTCCGTACGATATCGTGATTCTCTCTCATGTTCTTGAGCATTTCGCAGATCCAAAGCAGGTACTTACCGCCGCGCTCAACGCTCTTTCGAAGGAAGGAATCGTTGTCATCGAAGTACCGAATGATGTCCCGGGCATAGTTCCATTGAATGGACCAGATGAGCCGCATTTGACATTTTTCACGGCGCAGACGCTGAAAGCGTTGGTGGGTGCGGAATTAGTTTATGCGGCGGGACCGCCCTATCGCCGTAAGAGCGTCGCTCGCGTGCGCTCCTTCGTCGCGGGCATTCTTGCCCGTACACCCATGTTCTCATCGATGCTTGCGAATCGGCGAAGGCGGGTTGTATCGTCTCCATCCTTTAGTGTCAGGCGGCCCGACGGGGTGTTTTTGCGAGCTGTTCTACGTCATTGATCGAAGACGTGGGCGCTGGATGAAAATCTGGCGCAGAAATTTGCGGCTAACGACGGGCAGAAGCGGTGCTAGTCTTGGGTGATGAACTCGCCCGAACCCGAACCTCAGGGCTTATCCGCAGCGCCCTCGGCGAATGTGCTCGAGATGGGCCGTATCTGCGAGCTCACCCAGGCCGGGCGGCACAGCGAGGCGCTCGCTGCCGCCGAAGCGTTCGCGGTTGCGGTACCGCGCAGGTGTGATCTCATGTACCTGATCGCGGTCAATCAGCGATGCCTTGACCGCGTCGCCGAAGCGCTCGACACCCTCGAGCAGCTGCGTCAGCAGTCCCCGGGTTTCGGGCGCCTCTATCAGGAGCAAGGCTATTGCTACGTCGCGCTGCACGATCCGAACCGCGCCATCGCGGCGTTGCGGCGGGCAGTGAGCATCAACCCGGCGCTGCCGGAGAGCTGGAGCATGCTCGAGCGTCTGTATCGCCTGATGGGCGATCTCAGGAGCGCAGCCATGGCGGCCGAGCACCTCACAACGCTCAAACTCCTGCCGCCGGAGCTCGTGCAGGCGGGAAGCCTGTTCTCGGAGGGTGATCTCGCTCAAGCGGAGCGCCTCGTTCGCGCCTATCTTCTTACTGCCGGGGATCACGTCGAGGCCCTGCGGCTGCTCGGCCGAATCGCGCACCAGCGCAACGCGCTCGATGACGCAGAACGGTTGCTCGAAAAGGTCATCAAGATCGTCCCTGATTACCGTGCGGCGCGCGCCGATTACGCGCGCGTCTTGATTGCAAGACAAAAGCATGCGAGGGCACGCGAAGAGGTCGACGTCCTGCTGGAACTAGAACCTCACAACCGCGATTACCTCTTGCTCCGCGCCGGCGCGTACGCCGGTTTGGGAGGGCATGAGGAGGCAATTCGCCTGTTCCAGGAACTCCTCGCGGCGTCCCCGGCGTGGCCGCAACTCCAGGTATTGCTCGGCCACTCGTTGAAGGCCGTCGGTCGCGGTCCCGAAGCGATCGAATCCTATCGCGCTGCCGCGGCGTCCCGGCCGGGATTCGGCGATGCCTACTGGAGTCTCGCCAATCTCAAGACGTATCGGTTTTCCGGGGACGATATCGAGCGGATGCGCGCCGAGGAAACGGATCCGACCACCCCATTCGTCGATCGATATCATCTTTGTTTCGCGCTTGGCAAGGCGCTCGAGGATCGAGGCGAGTTCGCGGACTCCTGGCAATGCTACGCGCGCGGCAACGCGCTGAAGTGCGCAGAGAGCCGTTATCGCCCGGAGTTCACCGAAACCAACACGCGCAAGCAGATCGAAGTGTGCACGGCGCAGTTCTTCGCGTCGCGCGCGGGATCGGGCGTCCCGGATCCCGATCCTATTCTCATCGTCGGCTTGCCACGCTCGGGATCGACGCTGGTCGAGCAGATCCTCGCGTCTCACTCGCAGGTCGAGGGTACGCAAGAGCTCTACGACATTCCGCGGCTGGTGCTCGAGCTTCAGGGGCGAGGTGCCGATCCGCACGATCCCCGCTACCCGGCCGTGCTGGCGGAGCTTTCGCCGGAGGAGTTTCGCGCGCTCGGCGCGCGCTACATGAGCGATACGCGCGCTTATCGACAGGGTAGGGGGTTCTTCATCGACAAGATGCCGAATAACTTTCGCCACATCGGGCTGATCCACCTCATGATGCCCAACGCGAAGATCATCGACGTGCGCCGCTCACCGCTGCCGTGCTGCGTCGGCAATCTCAAGCAGCTGTATGCGAGTGGACAGGACTTCAGCTACGGCGTCGAGGACATCGCGCGCTACTACCGGACGTACCTCGAATTGATGCGTCATTGGGACCGAGTGCTCCCGGGGCGAGTGCTGCGGATCTGCTACGAAGACGTCGTGGAAGACCTCGAGACGAGTGTGCGGCGAATTCTTAAATTCTGCACACTCCCCTTCGAGGGGGCCTGCATCGATTTCCACAACACGGAGCGTGCCGTCAGCACGGCAAGCTCCGAGCAGGTTCGCCGGCCGATTTACCGCGAGGGCCTTCACCAGTGGCGAAACTACGAGCCCTGGCTCGGTCCGCTGAAAGAGGCGTTGGGCGATGCGCTGGTCCGTTACCGCGACTAGCGGCAGCTCGCGGTGTCACGGAACTGTAACATCGAGCGAGAAGCATCTGGCGATGCGGTATATCTGGGGCACCCTCATCCACCTCTCGCTCTCGGCGCTGCTGCTGGAGGGGTCAGCTCGCGCGGCCGATCTCGCCCAAGTCGGCGCGCCGGACCGCTGCCCGCGGCCCGCCGCCGGGAGCCCGATCCCCGAGCCCCGCGAGCTTCGCAGCGTACGCGGGCGCCTCGAACTCGATCTCAGTTTCGAGAATACGAAGGAGCCCGACGGCCAGACGCGATACTGCTATCGCCTGGGCGATGGATCCGAGTCGCCCACGCTGCGCCTAAAGCCCGGCGACTGGCTGGTCCTCAAGCTCAAGAATCGCCTCACGGACCAGGAGGGCGGCGATCTGGCGCCGGGTGTCGGGCACCGGCACGCCTCGGCCGGGCGCAACACCGACCCCTGCCGCAGCGGTGAGATGTCGCCCGTCGCGACGAATCTGCATTTTCACGGGCTCACGGTACCCGCGGTATGCCATCAAGACGAGGTGCTCAAGACCTCGATCGCGCCGGGCACCGCGGCGTTCGAGTACCGATTTCGCATTCCGCTCGATGAGCCGCCAGGCTTGTACTGGTACCACCCTCACATCCATGGCTTCAGCGCGCGGCAGGTTTCGGGTGGGGCGTCGGGGGCGCTCATCGTGGAGGGTCTCGAGCGCGCGATCCCCGAGGTCGCGGGATTGCCCGAGCGGGTGCTCGTGATCCGCGACCAGGACTTGCTGCACCCGGAGGCGATCCCGTCCGCGATCGATGCGGCGACGACCCCGTTCGTCGATCACGACGGCGAGGCGGCCAACACCGGCACGGGCTTTGGCCGGCCGGCGCGGGATCTTTCGATCAACTACGTACCGGTACCCTATCCGGACTATCCCACCGCCACCGTTGCGATGAAGCCGGGCGAGCGCCAGCTCTGGCGCGTGCTCAACGCCTCCTCGGTCACCTACCTGAATCTGGGCATGATCTGGACCCGGGGCCACTGGCGGCGCGCGCAGTTCATGGGTCTGGTCGCGGTCGATGGCGTGCCGCTGAACGCGAACGGCAGTCCCGAGCGCTCCTTCCAATGGCGCGACGGAGTCCTGGTGCCGCCGGGCGGACGAGTCGAGCTCATCGTGAATGCGCCTCTGCCGGGAACCACGGCGCAACTGGTGACGCGCTACGTGGATACGGGTCCGGCGGGCGAGAATGATCCCAATCGGCCGCTCGTATCGATCGTGACCCGTGCCGATGCCCCCGAGCCGGCGGCATCCGTGCCCCCGGCGTCGGGGCCTGTCCCGACACCATCGCGGCCCTGGATCGGAAGCGTGGCCCCGACACGCACGCGCAAGCTCATTTTCTCGGAGGAACCGGTGGACCCTAACGATCCGAAGGGCGCGATGAGGTTCTATATCACCGTGGAGGGCCAGACTCCGCGACAGTTCGACCCGGCGAGCCCGGAGCCCAATCTCGTGGTGCACCAGGGCGAGGTCGAGGATTGGATCATCGAAAACCGCTCGAGCGAGCTGCACGCCTTCCACATTCACCAGCTGCATTTCGAGATCGTCGAGTGGTTGGGGGTCGCCGTAAACGAGCCGTTCCTGCGCGATACCATCAACGTGCCCTATTGGACACCGCACATGGCGCACTACCCGACGATCAAGCTGCGCATGGATTTCCGCGACCCCGCGGTCGTGGGCACCTTTCCCTATCACTGTCATCTGCTCGACCACGAGGACGCAGGCATGATGGGAACGATCCGCGTCGAGCCCAAGTCCGCGTCGGCGCAATAAATCCTTGTCATTTGCCGGTCACGGCGCATTCATAGTCCCTAGGTAGCATGCGTCTCCGCCCCGGTCGATGCCTCGAAGTACCCGGGAGCGCCTCTCGCACAATCAAATCAAAATTTCAAGGAGCGCTGCGAATGAACAAAATGTCTGGCCTCATCACCGCCGTACTGGCCGCCGCCGTGGCGAGCCCGGTGCTGGCAAACGAAGGTGCGGTGCCGAAGGGCGTGCCGCACTACGATCACGTCTTCGTCATCATGATGGAGAACCACACCTATCAGCAGGTGGTCGGCAATCCCACGTTTCCGTACCTGAATACGTTGATCAGCAACAACCAGGTCAATGTCGGCACGAACTATTACGCGGTCGGCCACCCGAGCCTGACCAATTATCTCGAGATCGTTGGCGGCTCGAATTTCGGCGTGCGCAGCGACAATGCGCCCGATTGGCACGACCTGAATTGCAAGACCAACCTGCAGACCGGACGGCCGAATGCCGATATCAGCACGCAGAACGGCGTGGCACCCATACCGGTCGACACGAGCCCGGTGATCTGTCCGATCTCGGGCACCGGCACCGATGCGACCACTCCCGCCATCGATAGCTGGAACGAGATCAACCCGCCGGTGTTCAATTTTCTCGCCGAGATCGACGGCGTGAAGTCGGTGCCCGCGAGCTCCGACATCTCCGGCAAGACCATCGCCGATCAACTCGCCGAGGCGGGGCTCACCTGGAAGAGCTATCAGGAGAATCTGCCCGTCGAGGGCGCGGACAACGTCAACGTCAGCAACGGCACCTCGACGAACCTGACGAGCTATGATTCGAGCGAGCCGCTCTCCCCGACCAACCTACCGCCGCTCACCTCGAGCGCGCTCCTCGATGCCTACGCGGTGAAGCACGATCCGTTCGCCTACTTCCGCAGCGTCCAGGAGGGATTGGTCCCCGGCAGCAGCCTCGCGAACATCCGGCCCTTCGAGGGCGCGGGCGGCCTGTTTACGGACCTCGCGACCGGACACCTCCCCGCGCTCTCCTACATCGTCCCCAATCAGTGCGACGACGAGCACGGGCAGGGGAATGCCGATGCCTTCTGTCAATATGACCAGGGGGTCACCGTGACGATCAGCGGCACCGCTTACAGCGGCGATACGTTCGGCACGCAGGCGGGACTCAACCCCGGTCTCTCTCTGCAGGCGGACACCACCCTCGATCGCGTCGTCAAGGCGATCCACGCCTCGCCCGCCTGGCACGAGGGGAGCAATGCGATCGTGATCGTCTGGGACGAGAGCGACTACAGCGGCGTGGCGAACGGGCTCCCCGCGGGGACGCTCTATCCGATACAGCTGCAGAATCGCGTGGTGGTCACCGTCGAGCCGAGCAATCGGCCGGTCGGCGTGCGCAGCGATCAATTTTATGACAGCTTCTCGCTGCTCAAGTCCCTCGAGGGAGCCTTCGGTCTGCGCTGCCTGAACCACGCCTGCGATGCGGGCGTGGTGGCGATGTCGGATCTGTTTGGCGGTACCTGACGACTCGCTGAACGTCGGTCCGCAATGACGGGCGCCACTCCTGTGGCGCCCGTCGTCGTGAGTTCTACATTTGCGGGGGGCGGAGGACGGCCCCTGAGCTAGGCTTAGTTATGTGCTTCCACCGAGGCCCCATTCGTCGTTTGCGGTAGGCTGAATTGAAAGATGCTGCCCCCCGTTGGATTCGGCATGGCCCACAACCGACCGCCGTGAGCTTCGACGATCGAGCGGCAGATCGACAGCCCGAGGCCCATGCCATCAGGTTTTGTCGTGAACATGGGGTCAAAAATGCGGTCAAACGCTCCGGCAGCGATCCCCGATCCTGAATCTTCGACACTGGTCAACACGCCGCCATTCGGATCGGGCTCCGTAATCACCCGTAGGATCCTCGGCGACTCGGTGGATGCGCTCATTGCCTCTATTGCGTTCACGACCAGATTCACTATCACTTGCTGCAATTGAGTCCGGTCACCCTTGATGAACCCGACAGCGGGTGAAAATCGGGTCTCAAGTGAGATATCGTGTTGATGAAGCTCCGATTGCATCAATTCCAGTGTATCGCCGATGATTCAGATTTCCGCGCCAGGGTACGGATGCTCTGGATGACGTCGCCGGCCCGGTGGCCGTTTTTGATTATCCGCTCCGCGGCCGCTCTCGCCTCATCGAGATTCGGTTGTTCCCTCGCAAGCCATAGCAAGCAACTCTCCGCGTTGATCACTATGGCCCCGAGCGGCTGATTGACTTCGTGGGCGATCTGGGCGCTCAGTGCACCCAAGCTCGTCACCCGATTGACGTGTGCCAGTGCCGCCTGTGCCTGACTCAGCTTTCGATTGGCAGTTTCGAGTTGGTGGGTGCGCTGAGAAACGCGCAATTCGAGTTCCTCATTCATTTTCTTGATTTCTGCCTTGGCCTGCTTCAGTTCCGGCGTTTCGATCAGTTCCCACTCTCCCCGGCGCATCGCCGTCGCGAACTGATGAGTGTGCACCACATCCAAGAGTTCGGTCGCGCCGCATGAGTCCAGCGAATACGTGCACAACAAAAAGGCCGGCCGTCCGACTACGCTGTCATTGACCACCTGCTCGTATTCTGAGAAAGCCATCCAGTCCTTCTTCTGGAGCCAAGCTGTGTTCCCTGAACCTCGGAGTCCCACATGTCCGCGGTCCAACGCTCGATCGACTTTCTCGTTCCACGCGGCGATGACACGCGTTGAATCGAAGACCCCGCCTTTCAGATACCACTCTCTTCCGTCGAATACCTCGATGCTTCGCTTGGAGACATAGTCTTCAAAATCCGGGATGGCGTTCCTCAGGCCATCCCAGGCGTCTCGCACGGATAGAGGCTCGGAGACCACCCACACGCAGAACTCGTTGTTTTCCAGGCCGGCTTTGAAGTACGACACCAGCATGGCGAGCAGGTCCCTTCTGCTCTCGTAGAAGCTGCAAAAGTGGGTTCCCCACGGCCGCTCTCCCACCACGCCAAGACCTGAGCTTCTCATTTCATTGATCGATGTCATCGGGTTACCCCCAGGACCTAGTTCTATCGTCGATCACGAACTGTGCGGCGGGAATATGCTAGATCCCCGTGGAATTCTTGTACAGCGTCGCTCCAAGCGAGTCCTGGATTGATCGGAATCGGGAGGCCAGCGTTACCGGTTTTGCGTTGCGGCAGCCCGATGTTTAAGACGGGCAGCATGCAAAGAAAGCCCACCAGAACCAGTGGGCTTCATCAATGCCTCATATGGAGGTGCCCGCCGCGGCTGGACCAGCGGCCGCGGCGGCACCCCCCGCTCATCGCCTCAGATCAGACAGGAACCTTTAGGGTGACAAGGCCACCCATCGCCGGATCCGAGATGCTCTCGCGGCCGGTCTCGATATGGCCCGCGAAGCGATACTCGAAGGTCGGGTCCTGCTCGACTGTGATGACGAGGTCATACCAACCCTGAAACTCTTGCAACGACCAGTCGTACACAAATTCCTCGCCATGACGGGTGAAGAACGCCGGGACGATCTTACCGGTATAGGCGTCGGTCACTTTGACGCTCGCCTGGTTCTCGGTCAGGTTGGTGATTTGCAGCACGAACGAACCGCAGCCCCCGAATCCGTGCGTCGCAGTAACGCCAAGCACCGCGGCGGAGCTATCGTTGCTGCCGTTGAACCGACGCAGGAAGCCGTTCGGGCCGTAAACCGACAGGCCATAGACCGACGAAATGTCCCAGGTGCCCGACAGCGACTTGCCCGATTCTACGGTGTAGGCACGCACGGCGTCCGCGGCGTTGACCGAACGCACCGAGAACACCGCGGCCTTGCGGCCGGTGTTGATGAACGTCAGGGTCACCGTGCCGGCGGAGGCGTTCACCTCGGCGGTGACCTCCAGATCGTACGGCAGGGCGCGCGCCGGGCGCACGCCCTGCTCCTGCTTCGGGATGCCCAAGGTGATCTGCGAAACCGATGACGGAGTCAGGCTGGAACCGCCGCCCGAAGCCAGCTCCTCCGGCAGCCACGCGGATGTGTTCGGCAGCTGCGGGGTCGGACCGTTGGGGTTGGCGAAGTTGAAGAAGGAGGTCAAATCACTGCTCACTGCACGGCGCCAGGGCGTGATGTTCGGGCAATGCACCCCGAAGCGCTTCTCGATGAACTTGACGACCGAAGTGTGATCCGACAGTTCGGAATTCACGTAGCCGCCCTTGCTCCAGGGCGAGATTGCCAGGAACGGTACACGGAAGCCGAAGCCGAGCGGCAGCGCGGGGAAACCCGCCTCCGAACCCGCCGGCACCTGTTCGTAGGCGGCGGTGACGGTCGTCGCACCGTCCGAGCCATCCGTGCTGATCGCTGGGACTGGCGCCGGCAGGTGGTCGAAGGAACCATCGTTCTCGTCGTAGTTGACGATGAATACGGTCTTGCTGAACACCTCCGGGTTGGAAGTCAGGATATCGAGGACCTGAGAGATGTACCAGGCACCGTAGCCGTTCGGGGCGGCCGGGTGCTCGCAATAGCCGTACGGGGCGACCAGCCAAGACACTTGCGGCAGCGTGCCGTTCTTTACGTCGCTCCGAAACTGGGCGAACAAGCCCTCGGCCCAGGTCTCCCACGCAGCGCGGGGTGCCGTGAGCTCGGGGGTGTTGTAGGCAAGGCCGGTGCCCGTCGCGGCCTTCTGGAACAGCGGCGAGCTCTGCGGCGCGGAGGCGTACTGCTGGAAGTACAACACCGGGTTGTCGGTGTAGGTACCGACGAAGCTGCCATTGCAGACCGGTTGACCAGCGGAGTTCGTCGGAATCGGCCCGCTGCCCTGGTCGTTGGTGATGACGGTCGGGGTCGACACCGAGTCACCCACGATATCCTGGTAGATGCGCCAGCTGACGCCGCCGGCCTCGAGCATCTCCGGGTAGGTCGGCCACGACAGCGGATAGCCATTCACATAACCGTTGCCGAGCACGATGCCGCCGCCATGGCCGTTGGTGCCCTGGGCGGTCGGGGTACCGTTGGGCAGGATGTTGCCCGGGATGTTGCCGTTGCAGCCCGTCCAGAGGTAGCAGCGGTTCACGTTGGTCGGACCACGGAACGAGCAGTAGTAGTTGTCACCGACCGTGAAGGCATCGGCTAGCGCGCGGTGATACGGAACGTCCGGGCGCTCGCGGTACGCCATGGTCAGGGGGTTCTTGGCCGGCACCCAGCCATCCCACTCACCGCCGTCTCGAGCTTCGGTGCCGAGCGGCCAGCCGTGGTCCAGGCCCGGACGGTACACGAGATTCAAGCTGTCGGTCGGAAGGGTGGCGGAGGGCGCGTTCGCCGCGGTCGCGGCGGACGCATTGATCTGGAATGGCGGCACCACCAGATCGACGGTCACACCACCGTACTGGTTGGCGGGCCAACCATAGGTCACGCCGTTTTCCACAAAGCCGGTGGCGGGAGCGCCGAGCGTCGGCGCGGCCGGCTGCAGGAACACGGGGTTACCGTTCTTCTGCTTGACCGCGCGCGGGTCGGAGAAGCCGCGCACGCCGCGCAGGGTACCGAATACCTCGTCGAACGAGTTGTTCTCCTGCATCAGGATGACGATGTGCTCGACGTCATTGATGGTGCCGGTCTTGAAGTTCGCCGGAATGGTCAGCGCCTTGGCGATGGACGAGTCGAGCAGGGCGGCGGCCGAGCCCAGGCCCATCAGCTGCAAAAATTCACGACGGTCGGTCAGTTTGCGATCATTTGCCACAAAATCCCCCTTGCCCGGTATGGAGATCCGGGCGTTGAATTCAACGAAGGGTAGCGACGTGCGTCCACCCGGCTGGATTGCCAGGCTAGGGCAGTATTGTTAAGTCGCAGTGAAGAGTTTGTGACGCGATCACGGCATCGTAAGGCTCCTCTTCGGGATGCGCTGGCAGCCTGCGGGTGGAACAAGTGCCGGCCCTCGGTGGTGCTGTAGAATTATGTGTCGCAGAGTGCTGACCGTCCGGCCTTTCGCCCCTCACTCATTCCGGTTGTCATGAATTCCTCAGCCGAACTGCTGTCGCAATTCCCGCAAAATCGCGGTGAGCTTTACCTGCAGGCCATGAACTTGCGCTTAGGTTGCCGCTTCGAGGAGGCGCTGGGCGTGCTGGAGCGGCTGCAGCAGCTTCATCCCGGTTACGGTCGCCTGTACGAGGAGCGTGGCCACTGCTACGCCGCTCTGAACAATGCCCTGCAAGCCATCGACGCCTTCTGGCAAGCCGTGAACCTCAACGCCGCCCTGCCTGCCAGCTGGCAGATGCTGCACACCCTGTATCAGGGCATGGGGGATGAAGAGAACGCCGCCAGGATTGCAGATCGTCTCGTCACACTGCGCAACCTGCCCCCGGAGATCATCCAAGCCGGCAGCCTGTTCGCTGACGGGGAGCTCGTCCCTGCCGAGCGCATCCTGCGGATATACCTGGCGCAGCATGGCGAGCACATCGAGGCCATGCGACTGCTGGGGCGCGTCTGTATCGCGCGCGGGTGGCGGGACGATGCGGAGCTGCTGTTGGAAGCAGTCGTGCAGCGGGTCCCCAACTACCGCGCGGCGCGTGCCGACTACGCCCGCGCGTTGCTCGATCAACATCAGTACGTGCGGTCCCGCCAGGAGATCCAGCGGCTGCTCGAGCTCGATCCGGGTAACAGAGCGTACCTCCGGCAGTACGGAGAGGCCTGCATCAGGCAGGGTGACTATGAGCCCGGGATCAACCTGTATCGTCGGCTGCTGGGCGATGCCCAGCCGGGACGGGAATCCGCAGAGCTGCACTTGTGGATCGCGTTCTCCCTGAGAGCCAGGGGGCGCCAGACGGAGGCGATCCAGGGCTACCGTGCCGCCATCGCCGCGTGGCCGGAATCGGGCGAGGCCTGGTGGGGCTTGGCGAACCTCAAGACCTACCGCTTTTCCGCAGACGACATCGCGCGCATGCGCTCGGCGGAAGCTGCACCCGCCACATCCCTTGTGGACCGCTACCACCTGTGCTTCGCGCTGGGCAAGGCACTGGAAGACCAGAAGAACTACACCGAGTCCTGGTCGTACTACGAACGCGGCAATGCGCTCAAGCACGCGGAAGTTCGCTACCTGCCCAGGCTCGCCGAGGCCCACGTCCGCCTGTCGAAGCAAGTGTGCATACGGGAATTCTTCGAGGCGCGCAGGGGCTGGGGCGCCGCGGACCAGGATCCCATCTTCATCCTGGGGCTGACGCGCTCCGGCTCGACGCTCATCGAACAGATCCTGGCTTCGCATTCAGAGGTCGAGGGCACCCAGGAACTGGCGGATATCCAACGCACCGTCATGGCCTTGCGCGGCCGCGCCACAGACCCGGAGAACCCGCGTTACCCGGGAGTGCTGGCCGAGCTGGACCCGGAGGACTTCCGCAAGTTCGGCGAACGCTTCATGGCGGACACCCGGATCTACCGCCGGACGCAGCGCCCGTTCTTCATCGACAAGCTGCCGGACAACTTCCGCGACATCGGCCTCATCCGCTTGATGCTGCCGAATGCGAAAATCGTCGACGCCCGGCGCGAACCCATGGCCTGCTGCTTCGGCAACCTCAAGCAGCTGTTCTCGGGCGGCCAGGAGTTCAGTTACAGCATCGGGGACATGGCGCACTACTACCGCAAGTATCTCGAGCTCATGCGGCACTGGAACGAAGCGTTGCCGGGGTGGATCCTGACGGTGCAATACGAAGACCTGGTGGAGAACCTGGAGGGCAATGTGCGCCGCATCCTGGACTTCTGCGGCCTGCGCTTCGAGCCGGCCTGCCTGGAGTTCCACAAGACCGAGCGTAACGTGCGCACGGCCAGTTCCGAGCAGGTGCGACAGCCCATCAGCCGCGAAGGCCTGGACCAGTGGAGGAATTATGAACCCTGGCTGGGTCCGCTCGAGGATGGGCTCGGCGAGGCTCGGACCAGCTACAGGGACTGAACTGCGCCAGCGCTCGTTGGGGTGACTTCAAGAAAGGAGCCATTACGTAGGCTAAGGGCCGCCGGCCGCTGTCAGGCGGGTCACGCCCAATCCCCTGTTTGGGGGGAATACAAATCCTGCAAACCTGGAAAGACTGGGAGTGTCGCTCGATCGAGGCCCGATGACGCATCGCATCCGCCGAAGGCGGTGCGTGATGGGAACGACGAAGCGTGGGTCCGTGCCATTCCGTTCTGGAGGAAACATGACCGACTCCCGTTCTTCAGACGGACGCTTGTTTGTACTCGACTTGAGCGGCGGCCGCGTCTTCTCGCTCAGGCCCGACGGCTCGGACCCAAAGACACTCGTCACCGGCTGCAGGCTTCCCGATGGCCTCGCGGTTGATTCGGCGGCGGGCTACATCTACTGGACGAACATGGGCATTCCGCACAGGAATGACGGTTCGATCGAACGCGCGGATCTCGACGGCGGGAATCGCCGATTCATCATTCCCGAAGGGGGCACGTTCACGCCGAAGCAACTCCATCTCGAGAAGACGAGTGGCAAGCTCTACTGGTCGGACCGCGAGGGCATGCGTGTGATGCGTGCCAATCTCGATGGCTCGCAGGTCGAGACGCTCATCCAGACGGGCGAGGGCGAAGGGGATCGCCACGATCCATCGAACTGGTGTGTGGGGATCACGGTCGATCCGATTTGCGGCCAGGTGTACTGGACCCAGAAGGGTGCGGATGACCCCGGGCGCGGGCGCATTTTTCGCACGAGCGTCGCTATGCCCCGCGGCCAGACCGCGGCGAAGCGGACCGATATCGACCTACTGTTCGAAGGATTCCCGGAACCGATTGATCTGGAACTCGATCTCGAGAACCGGGTCCTCTATTGGACAGATCGGGGCGATCCTCCGCGCGGCAACAGCGTGAGTCGCACGCCGATCGTCGGCCGTCTCAACCAGGAAATCGTGCTCGGCCACTTGATGGAAGGCATCGGTATCGCGCTGGACGTGCGCGGCGATCGGATGTTCGTCACGGATCTCGCCGGCTCGATCTACTCCGCACGCCTAAACGGATCGGAAAAACGGCCCATCGCAACGGCTCAGGGGAATCTTGCGGGCATTGCCTACTCTGAGAATCTTTGAATCTATTCTTCGGGGGAAGAGAGGTTATGGCTCAAAGCAAAGCTGGCGCCGCATCGAATCCGGATCTCGCAAGTCATAGAATGCCCAGCACCCGCGCTCGAGCCGTTGCCCCGCCGCGGTTCTTGACGTTGAGCTTACTGTAGACATTGTGGAGGTGCCACTTGAGCGTGCCTTCAGAGACGAAAATGGCTTCGGCAATCTCCTTGTTGCTCAGTCCCGACTCCAGGCGCTTAAGGATCGACAGCTCTCGCTTCGTTAGCTCTTCGCCCATGCCGATCGGGGCGCCACCATGGACGTCGGGCGTGTACATCGCGCGCTGCAGGCGCCGCGCCAGGGGTGCCGCCTCGGAGCCGCGGAGTTCCTCCATGTCGAGTCGGTCGATCAGTGCGCCCAGTTCACGAGCTTCATCGAGAAACACGCGGACATAATTTCTCGGAGCCGCGATGGTGAGTGCTTGACGCACATCCGCCAAGGCGCTCGACCAGTCTCCGTCCTCCTTTTTGGCCAGGGCGCGCAGGATCAGCAATTCCACCGAACGGTGAGCGAGCTTTCGCTGCTGGCTGCTTGCGATCGCGGCATTCAGCGCCTCTATGACCGCTCTCGGCGATTGCTTGAGCAGATAACGCGAAGCGGCACGCAATGCCTTCTCGGAACTCAACGGCGGCGCACCACCGCTGGCCGGCAGCTCGTGGAAGCCGAAGCGCGTGGCAACGAGCCTCGCCTCCTCGTGACGCCCGGCGCACGCGAGACTTCGACACTCTTCGGCCGCCAGTGACAGGGTCACGCGGCGCCAGCCGCGCCGTTCACCGACTTCCTGTCCCTCTCTCAGCATGGTCAGTGCGCCGCTCTCATCGTGTCGCAGGTGCTGGATGCGGGCCTGCGTCAAGTAGGCCACAATTACCGCGTCGGCATGGGCGTATTCGTTCACGCTGCCCTGCGCCAGTTCGAGGTGTGCGAGAGCCTGCTCGATCTGGTCGAATTCGTAAGCGATACCCGCAAGGAGCGCCTGAAGCATGCTGGACTGCCCGGGATGTCCGTGGAGCCTTCGCTCGACGAGCTCGAGTCCGCGCGTGCACGCAATCCTCGCGTCGAAGTAACTCCCGGCTTTGAGGTGCAGCACGGCCTCGAGGTAGGCGGTCCAGCTCAGCGCATAGTAGCCTTCGCTTTGCTCGAGCCACTGGCGCGTCTCGGCAATCACCTCCAGTCCCCCGTCGATGTGGCCCCGCGTCTTGTGTCCGAAACTCAGAACGTTGCCCATCACCCCCTTGCGCCTCAGCGAGGCATCTGGCCAGCGTTCGAGCCACGCAGCCGCCAATTCGCCACCTCGCATTCCGTCATCGCGCAAGCCAACCGACATGGCGACCTGCATCTCGACTGCGCAACGTAACTCGTCGATCTGGTGGCCGTCCTGATGGGGTTGCGCCTCGAGATGCCGCAGCAGCTGCTGCAGGCGGTAGATCTGTGCTTCGTATTCCTGATATTGGGGGTAAAACGAGAGCGCAAAGGCATATTGGATACGAATTACCGGGTGGCGATCGACGCAACTCTCTGGCAGCGCGTTCATCCAGCGCAAGATCGTTTGGTGGTACCCACGACGAAATACGAGTTCCTCCACACTGTCGGCGACCCAATGTGCTGCCCGTTCCCACTCCTGAGCCCGGATCATGTAATTCACCGCTTCTTCGACATAGGTGTTGGCGTGCAGCCACTGTGCTCCCCGCACCAAGCACTCCCTGGCCAGTTCCGGCGCTGTTCGGCGATATGTCTCGCGGAAAAATTCACCCACCAGATGATGAAAGCGTACCCACTCCCAGGATCGATCCAGCGGAATCAGAAAGAGGTTGCGCGTGCGCAGGCCCAACAAGGCCTCTTCGGCGTCGTCGGCATCGGTGACGGCTCGAGCGAGCGGTGGGCAGATGCGATCGAACATCGAGACCCGGAACACGATGTCTCGAGTTCGTTCGTCCATCTGTGACAGCACCATGTCGCACAGATAGTCAACCACGCTGGTATCTGTGCCCGCGAACTGGCGGATGAACGCGGTCGGTTCGCTCGACCCGGCGAGCACCAGCGCCGCGAGCTCGAGCGCCGCCGGCCAGCCTTCCGTTTTGGTGAGCAAGGTCTGCAGATCCGGCACCGGCAGGTCTCGCCCGAGACGGTTTTTGTAGAACTGGGCAGCTTCCCGGGCGTCAAATTGCAGTTGCTCGGCGCCGAGCTCGAGTAACTGGCTCCGTACCCGTAGACCGCTTAAGCGCAGGCCGGGATCCTGGCGAGTGCCGATGACATACTGCAGCGATCGGGGCGAGTAGTTGATCAGCCAATCGATGATTTCGCGAACCTCAGGCCGCTCGATAAGTTGCAGGTCATCCAGGAATAGTACGATGCGGTGTTGAACCTGCGCGAGGTCACCCGCAATCGCCTCCAGCAGGGACCTCGAACCGCTCGCCAAGTCGGCGATGACGTCCTCTGCAGCGTTCTTGCCGATATGCGCGCCGGCCTTCTGTAGGGCTGTTATCAGATGACTTAGGAAGCGAGTCGCGTCGTTGTCGTCTTCGTCCAGGGACAGCCAGGCGCAAGACACCTCGCGCTCCAGGAGTCGTGCGTGCCATCGAGCCATGAGAGTGGACTTGCCGTATCCGGCCGGTGCGGCCACGAAAACGACCGGAAAAATGCCGTCCAGCACGTCGTTTGACGAATCAAGCCTCGGCCGGGGCAACGGCTTCCTAGTCCCGTTGGCGGGGTACAGCTTGCCCTGAATTATCGAGTGCTCGTGTTGTTTGCCGATCATACGCGGGATCCCGCCCCTCCCGTCTAGCTGTTCCTACCTATCTAACCCCTAACTTTGGTTAGGCGCAACTCGAACCGCCGCAGGGCAATGTTGTCCCGCGTCGACTCACCGTGACAGGTCAACAGATGGCGGACCGCGACCAATCTATCTCAAATCCACTGGCGCAAACGGCGCCCGCGGAGCGCTTGTTCCCCGACGTGCCCGAAAAGTCCTCCCTGCGTCCATCCGGTGAGCTTGCCGTGAGCCGCTGCGGCTTACTCTCGTTCCGAAGCGACCACACGGTAACGTCTTTCAGCTGCCTATCTGACGAACAAACCATGTCTTCGGGAGGCTCAATTCAAGCTATGCGTCGAGCATCTATCGCCGTTGTTCAGCAGCATGATTCCATTGCGCCGAACCGGGACTCTTGCCTGCGGCGTACCGCACTTCATGGTCTATACGGCATCGGCCCGGCCGGGAACCCGAATTGCAGACCGCGCTCGGGGCTCGGCGCGCCGGCATCGCGAGGCGCGCGGCTGTCCCCAAACACGCTGCTCGTGCGTGCTTGGCGGCGCCTCATCGAGCTGCGGATCGACGATGCCTTGGCGACCGTCGCGCAGTTCGAAGATGAGATCGCGCGTGCCGTTGCCCCGGTTGCGCCTCGATCGCGGGAGTTTGCAGAGGTTCTGAGAGCCGTGCTGCTTGTGCTGAAGAGCGAGGACGGCACCACGGCGCGCGCCGCGATTGCCGTACTCGAAAGCCGTCACCGGTCACGTGGGATGAGTCCCGCGCTGACGACAGCGTTGCGCGTCGGCTACTGGAAGGTACGAGACTTTGATCGCTACTACGCGGTGCCTCGTCTCAATCACGCGGTGGCGACTCATCGCGGTACGCACGGCCTTGCGACAATCATCGGGGCGGCGTTCGAAGCGGTCGTTGAGGCTGAGCAGCTCCGACTGGCCGTCGCGACGAGACTCGCAAGGAGCGCGCACGAACGCGCCGTGGGTCGTTTCGGGAAGCAATCACCGGTGTCAGCCCGAGCGGCTGTCGTGCTCGCGGAGTTGCTCTACGAGGAAGGGCACAGCGCCGGCCTGGAGGCTCTGGTCATGGAGAGTCTTACGGCGGTCCGAATGTCAGGGGACAAGGAAAGCGCGTTGCGAGGATACAGGGTTCTGGCTCGTCTCGCCGCCTGTCGAGGAGACACGCAGTTCGCTTTCCTCATCCTGAAGGAGTCGGAGGACCTGGCGGCGTCGCGCGACTGGACGGGGATGATGGCGGAAAGCTTGCTGCTGCGCACTCAACTTCTCCTCAAGGAGGGTCGCGCGCGCGACGCAGCGATCTGTGCCGAGCGCATCGAGACGCTCGCGGGCGACTGCTCCTCGGACGACACGGTGCATGCCAGCCGTGCCTTGGCACGCGCACAGGTACTGGTCGCCACGGGGGACGCGCGCCGAGGAGCGACGATACTCCGCGAGCTTCATGCGACGAGCTGCGAAAAGCGAAACAACTACGGGGCGCTGCGGTTGTCGGTTCACCTGGCCGACGCTCTGCTCGGATGCGGAGACCAAGCCGAAGGCCGCGCGATGCTCGTTCAAGCGCTTCAGGTTGGCGCGCGCGCCGGGGTGTATCAGACATTCGTCGATGCCGGAGCGCACGTGGCCGAACTCCTGCGGTCCCTTCACCACGCTACCCCGCAGGACAGCCGTCTGCCCCCGGAGCTCAGACCCTACATCGGGACTATTCTCGCGGACCGTGCTCAACAGCGTAGAGGCACGTTGCCCACTCGTGCCTCGCGCGTCGCGGAGACGCTGAGTCCTCGCGAACACAGCATTCTGCGCTCGATGAGCTGCGGATTATCCAATAAGCGCATCGCAAAAGAGCTGCAGATTGCTCCCGAGACCGTAAAATCCCACGTGAAAAGCATTTTCATCAAGCTCGGCGTGCAGACGCGCGCTCACGCCGTATCGACGGCCGGCGCTCTGGGACTGCTTTGAGGAGCACGGCGCGGGCTAAATATCTATGGGCAGTAGTCCCATGGGCAATCGTCTCAGCTTTTGTATTCCTAGTCGTGAAACTGGTCGCGGCGGTACTGTGAGTGATCACGCTCCGGATCAAGCCGTGAGTCAGCGGTGAGTGCCAGCGCGTTAACGTTTACTCCTCGCAGCGGGTATGCATGTGACGCTCCAGCAAACGTGAGGAATGGACGGCGGCTTTGGCCTCGAGGTGCATCCCGTGGCTACTGCCGCCGACCTTTTGCAGAACGAGAAGGTAGTGGTCCTTGGGACTGCGTTGAGATTCGGCGGATCGCTGTTTTCACTCGTCTTGGATGGGGTTGCTCAAGACACCCATCCCCTCGATCTCCACTTCGAAGAGATCGCCCGGCCGCATGAAAACAGGTGGCTTGCGTGCCGCCCCAACGCCGCCGGGGGTTCCGGTGATGATCACATCACCCGGCTCCAAACTCATCGCGACGCTGATCATTTCGATCAGCGCGGAAACGCCGAAGATGAGTTGTTCGGTACTCGCATCCTGCATCACCCTGCCGTTCAAACGGCCCTGAATGCGCAACCTCTGGGCCCCCGGCGGCACGGCATCGGGCGTCACCAGCCAGGGGCCGAACGCCCCTGTGGCGTCGAAATTCTTGCCCATCGTCCATTGCGGCGTGCGCAGTTGAAAATCGCGAATCGTCGCATCGTTGAACAGGGAGTAGCCGGCAACGTGATCGAGGGCTCTGTCAGGCTGGATGCGGCGTCCTCTTCGGCCGATTACCACGGCGAGCTCTGCCTCATAGTCGAGCGCGGACGATTCGGGTGGCCGCCGGATCGGCTCACGGTGAGCGATCAGACTCGTCGCGAAGCGCGCGAAAATTTCGGGATATACCGGCCTTTTGAGCCCGCTTTCCTCGAGGTGATCATCGTAGTTGAGGCCGACACAGAGGACTTTCGGCGGGTTGGGTACCGGAGGCAGTATTCGAACTCCATCCAGGTTGATTGCGTGCATGCGCAAAAGGGCTCTACCTGTGTGCAACAGATCCGCACCCCGTGCAATCAGTTCGGGTAGAGTGCCTGGAAAATCGCTTTCGCGCTCGGTAAGGCCATGCCAACCCGAGCCGTCGTCCGCGGCAATGCCGGAGACACCCGCCTTTTCGAAATGGACGATGCGCATAGGTTTCCTTTTGGTGGCGTGCGGCTACGTACCTCGCCGTAAATTTGTTCGCGAGGCTATTTTGTCGGGGAGAGCCTCGACAAGTAATCCATTTCCAGCTCGCCTTCATAGGTTTCGGCGCCGACCTTCAATGCTTCCTGCACGCGTGCCTGCGTTACCTCGCTAGCGACACTCAAGTCGGACTCATGAGCTTCAACGAGCAGCCCCTCTGCCATGGAACCAAACGCTCCAGCATCCACGGCCGTCTTGGCGTGCGCGATGGCATGCGCAGGAAATGAGGCGATGCGGTGAGCCAGATTCTCGACAAATGGCGTCAGCTCGTCCTCCGGCAACGCTCGATTGATATAGCCGTAACGTTCTGCCAACGCTGCCGAGAGATCATTGCAACCCAGGAGCACCTCCAAGGCGCGTCCTCGCCCGATGAGCCGTGGCAATCTCTGCGTAGAACCGCCGCCCGGGACAAGCCCGACCGCCACCTCTGGTTGGCCGAAGATCGCTTTGCCAAGCGCAGCAAAACACATATCCATGGCGAGCGCGATCTCGCTGCCTCCGCCCCGCGCCCGTCCCTCGATTTTGGCAATGGTTACCTTAGGCATGTTCCTGAATCGCTCGCCTATCATTTGCGTAAGTCGAAAGCTGCGCGTGGGAGATACTGTTTTGGAAGCGGTTCCGACGCGCCCTAATCCAGAGTGAGCTATGAAGAAATCAGGAATCGCGCTCTGCAAGACCACGACCCGGATGCTGTCATCGGTCTCGAGTTGCCTGCCGAGTTTGTCGAATTCCTGGGACAGAGCTTCGTCAAGAAGATTGATCGGCGGGTGATTGATGCTGACGATCGCGACTCCAGCATCAAAGCTGAACCGAAAGCACTTGTAATCAGCATACTGCATAGAGTGACTCCAATTCGGTGACCGTTAGCCCGCCTTAATCGATAGGCCCTCATATGCAGTCCGGAACAAAGTCTGACAGCGGCGCGGCAGCTCGATATATCCCCCGAATAGGGGGGCGAGGAGACCTTTAGCTGCCTCTTCATGTTTCGCCTCGCTGGTATGATCGCTATAAACCAGGTGTCACCAAGATCGGTGGCAGGCTGCCAATTTCACTCGACGGGGTTGCAGATGTCAGCCGAAAGAGCTGGAAGGGGAATCCCAAGCGCGAGTGGGTTCGTCTGCTGGCTTATTGTCTCAATGATCGCCACCGGTCTTCGGTGTCCGGCGTCGCTCGCGCAAACGCCGGCATCAATGAACGTGCAGGTAGGGCACGACTCCTGGACCTTCAAAGACGGAGCCCCTGCAGACGTCGTGTGTTTAGCACAGACCAACGACGGGTTCTTATGGCTGGGCGGCCCCGAAGGGTTATTTCGCTTTGATGGAACGCGATTCGAACCTTTCAAGTCGCCGGTTGGCGATCGGCTCCTCTCGACCAACCTGTATTCCTTGTTCGCCCCGCCGTCGGGTGGCCTCTGGATCGGCTACACGACCGGAGGTTTCAGTTTCCTCGATAAAGGTCGAGTGACAAATTATGCGAGCGAGGCCGGAACTGCTCGCTATTTTGCTCAGGATCGGGATGGAATCGTATGGGCAGCCACAACCGGGGGTTTATGGAGATTCGATCATTCGGGGTGGCGGCATATCGGGGGTGAGTGGGGTGCTCCGGCCGGAGTCGTTGCGGAGCTTGGATTTGATTCGGAGGGGATACTGTGGGCTTTGGTGGGCGCTTTTGGAGCCCCGAAGGAACTCATCTACCTGGTACCGGGGGCCAGACACTTCAAAACAGCCGCCAGCAATTTGTCAGTCGAAGCGTTCACGTGGGAGCCGGGTCGAACCGTCTTGACCGCGCCCGTAGCCCCGGGTGCGTCCGGCTCCGGTGAAGGTTCTGCTGAGAGGCTCCCTGCTGCCTACCCGATCACCTCGAAAAACCTTCGAATGGTTGATCGCAATAACAGTGTTTGGGTTTCACCCACGGGCAGGACCGTCGTGATGCGCGTTCCAAAAGACGGCCTGGGAAATGACGCAAACGCAGCGCCCCCGGCCGGTTCCGAAACCTATGACATAAACCCTTATCGGATGGCAGAGTTGGTGGACCGGGAAGGAAATATCTGGTTTGGTGACAGCAGGGGCATCCATCGACTCTTCTACACCCCGTTGATCAGACAGGAGCTCCCGAAAGAAACGCTGGGGAGTGATTTCGCTGCGGTCGCCGATGACCATGGGGCGGTATGGATCAGTTTCAACAGCGGCAATACCCTCGAAGCGGATCTTTTTCATGTTTTGGGCAGCAAAGTCGAGCAGCGTCTCCCGCAGGTGACATCGTCGTTCGCCTACCGCGCACCTGACAAGACGTTCTGGTTCTCCGGGAAAAGGTGTCTTTGGCATCTTGTCGGAAAAGATTTCATTTGCGTGGACCTTGCCCCGGAGATGGTGAACCAATCAGAACTCCTGCAGACGATCGCCGAGGATCAGCAAGGAGGAATGTGGGTCTCCTTCGGCCGCCGCGGTTTATACCGATTAGCCAATGGCAGTTGGACACCTTTCGGTGGTCGCAACGATCTCCCCAAGACAGGACGCATCATGGTTGCGTTCACCGATAGCCTTGGCCGTGTGTGGTTCGGCAATATGAACGGCCAGCTGGCGGTGTTGGATGGCGGTCGGGTCCGCGTATTCCGCCCGGGCGACGATCTTCAAGTGGGCAATATCACGGCTATCTATGGGCGAGGTCCCGAGATTTGGATCGGAGGTGAATTTGGTCTGGAGCAGTTCGACCAGGGACGCTTCCACAAGATCGCCGCCTTGGATGACCAATGGTTGCGCGGAATCTCCGGAATCGTAGAAACGCCCGAGGGAGATTTGTGGCTCAACGCGATTTCAGGGATTTTCCATATCCGCAAGGCGGAAATCTCCCAAGCGCTGAAAGACTCTGCGTATCGGGTCAAGGGCGAGCACTTCGATCGACGGGAGGGGCTTTCCGGCATTCCCAGCCAGGTGCATCCGCTGCCAACCGCGATCGAGGGCAGCGATGGGCGGCTATGGTTCACGTTGCGCAACGGCGTGGTGTGGCTCGACCCAGCCGCTTACTCTGAAAAACGGACATTGCCGCCCCCGATCGCCATCCAGTCGGTGTCTACCGACGACAAAGACTACGCGCCCGATTCTCGTCTCTCGTTGCCAGCTCACACGTCGAGCGTGCAGATCAGCTACGCTGCAGTGAGCCTCTCGGCTCCCGAGGCCATCCGATTCCGCTACAAGCTGCAGGAAACGGACAAGGCCTGGCACGAAGCGACGGCGGCCACTCCGGTTACCTATCGCAACCTTCCCCCGGGTTCCTATCATTTCAGCGTCGAGGCGTCAGATACGAACGGCGTCTGGTCCGGCGAGCCCGCAAACATGACCTTTACGATACTGCCGGCTTTCTACCAGGCCCTCTGGTTCCGTTCGCTATGCGTGATCCTCCTTTTGGCAACGCTCGCAGGGCTGTATCAGCTTCGGCTGAGGCAGTTGGCACGACAATACAGCCTGCGCCTGGAAGAGCGGGTGAGCGAGAGGACACGCATCGCGCGGGAGTTGCACGACACTTTGCTGCAGAGCTTTCAAGGTCTGCTGCTCCGCTTCCAAACAGCTTATGCGCTATTCGATACGCGCCCGGCGGACGCCAAGGAGGTCCTTGGGGGCTCGATTGATCAGACGGCGCAGGCCATCACCGAGGGACGGGAGGCCGTGCAGGGGTTGCGGGCTTCGACCGTCGAGAGCAATGATCTGGCCCAGGCCATCACCACTCTGGGAGAGCAGCTCGCGGCCGAAGCAGGCAGTGCTGCTTCGGTCGGATTGCAGGTGGAGGTGGAAGGCACGCCGCGGAACCTGCACCCGATCGTGCGCGACGAGATCTATCGGATCGCGAGCGAGGCCCTGCACAATGCATTCCGACATGCCAAGGCGCATCAGATCGAAGTGGAATTCCGCTATGATGAGAGACAGCTTCGATTGCGGGTCCGAGACGACGGCAAGGGGATCGATGCCACGTTCCTAACGGCAGAGGGGCGTACGGGGCACTTCGGCCTCCCCGGCATGCGCGAGCGTGCCAAGTTGATTGGCGGCAAGCTGACCGTCTGGACTGCGGCGGAATCCGGTACGGAGATCGAACTCATCGTTCCGGCGGTCCACGCTTACGTCGCATCTCCACGCCGTTCGTGGCTTGCTGAGAAGTTCTCCAGGAAAGGCGCGCAGAGCGAATCATGAGCAGCGAATCAAGCCCAATTCGGATTCTATCGGTCGATGATCATCCCCTCATCCGCCAAGGCATCGCGGGCCTCGTCGCAACTCAAGCGGATATGAATCTGATCGCGGAAGCCGCGAATGGGCGTGAAGCCATCCAGCAGTTTCATCGGCATCGTCCGGATATTACGCTGATGGATTTGCAGATGCCGGAGATGAACGGACTCGATGCGATCATCGCGATTCGCGGCGAGTTCCCCGAGGCTCGCGTCATCGTATTGACCACCTATGCCGGGGACGTGCAGGCGCTGCGGGCACTTAAAGCCGGTGCGCGGGCGTATCTGCTCAAGGACAGTTTGCACAAGGAACTCCTCGCCATCATTCGAGCCGTGCAAGCCGGTAAAAAATCCATGTCCGCCGAGGTCTCCTTCCAACTCGCCGAACATGCCACCGACGATGCGCTGACGCCGACGGAAGTCCGTGTCTTGCGTCTTATTGCCGAGGGCAATGCCAATAAAGAGATCGCGGCGCAGCTCTCGACCAGCGAGGACACGGTGAAAGGACAAGTCCGGAACATCCTTTCCAAACTGGGCGCCAAGGACCGGACCCACGCCGCCATGATCGGGCTCAAACGCGGGATCATCCAGTTCTGATCACTCGAAAGAGTCCGAGAAATCAGCCTATTGGGGGTTTCCGCGTCGAGCCGCCGGCCCATAACTTCGCGGATTATGCGGCGACTATTCTCCACGTTTGCCCGCGGCCCGCCCGGCGTAGGACTCTTGCTTATGCGTCTGTCGGCCGGGATGGCAACGGTCGTTCAAGGGATCTCGGCGCTGCTGGCCGGACCGCCGCTGGAAGCAGTCCTATTGCAGACGCTCTCGATTGGTCTGGGGCTACTGCTGCTCGCCGGGCTATGGACGCCGGTGGCGGGAACGCTGGTGGCGGCCGAGGCGCTATGGAATGTCTTCTCGTACGGACATTCCTGGTGTTGGATCATGCTGGCAACCCTGGGCGCCGCCCTGGCTCTGATCGGGCCGGGCGCGTGGTCCGTCGATGCACGCCTCTTTGGTTGGAGGCGACTCGAGATTCGCGATCGAAGGAGCCAGGACTCGCCTCCCCGATGAGTGAGTCCTCACACCCTTAAGTGGGTATTCCTTGGCCCGAACGAAACCCATTCGCGGCTCAACAGGGGCCGCCTGCCATTCCGAAATGGCCGTAACACCCACTCGAATTGGGGCCGCGCGCTGGTGGCAACCAGTTCCACGATGCATACCAGGACGACACATACCTTCTTTACTCGAGGCGCCGAAAGAGGCCACGAATGAAAACTTACGCCGAAGAGAGGCTAGCCGCTTCGACGATCACACCTATGTCCGGTCGCGATCGTTTCAGAGTCCATGTGTTGGGGCGCTTTCGCCTACTCACGGGGGACACCCCTGTCACCGTCCCTCCGCGCTTACGCAAACCGCAGGAGCTGCTGCAGGCCCTGATCGCGTTCGGTGGAACCGAAGTAAGCGCGGGTGTGCTGATCGATGCGCTGTGGCCGGATTCCGAGGGTGACGCCGGCTATCACGCACTCGAAAGCGCACTCTATAGGCTGCGCCAGCTGCTCGGCTCACGCGACGCGGTACGCATGGAGCGCGGCCAGGTCAGCCTGAATCGGGACCAATTGTGGGTCGACATGTGGGAGTTCGAGGAGGAGCTGCAGCGTCCTCATGATCCGGAGGCCAATGTCATCGAACGGATCGCCCGTCTCCGACGCCTCTATCAAGGACATTTTCTGAAGCACGAGGCGGAAAAGTCCTGGGTCTCGAAGGCGCGTCAAGACTTGCGCGATCGACTGCTGCGAGCCATCCGCGATGCAGCGCGTGAGTGTGAGCACGCGCGGCGGTGGGAGGATGCGGCGAACCTGTACCTATCCGGGATCGAGCTCGACTCGCTCAACGAGGGCCTGTATCGGGGCTTAATGCTCTGCCACCAGGAGCTCGGAGATCACAGCGAGGCCCTGCAGGCCTATACGCGCTGCCGCGAGTTGCTGAGGCGCTTTCTCGGCGTACCGCCCAACGCAAAGACGGAAGCCCTCTATCACAGCGTCCGCGAGCGGGCCGTAAGCGCGTAACATTTGCCCCGATGATGCCGCCATGCGTCTGTTCGGGCGAACTAACATCGCGACAAAAATCCAGGAAAGATCTGTTCGCCTGGGATGGAGAGTCGACTAGTCCGACGAAGGCGTGGAGTGGCCAGCGGAGGAGCGCAGCGCAGCGACCTTCGGCGCTTCGATGGGTTGGGCGCCGTTGCCCCAACTGCTTCGAATGAAGCTGATGATATCGGCCGCCTCTTGATCCGTTAGACGCCATGCAAATGCAGGCATTGCAAATTGTGCCGGCGTCACTGACGTCCTAGAAGTTGTCGAGCCCAGCAATACAACAGAGATGAGCGACAACGGATTGTCAGCCTCTACAACCGGATTGCCGGCCAGACTCGGAAACACACCCTCGTAGCCGCGTCCGTCCGGCCGATGACAGGCGGCGCAGTTGTCCAAGTAGAGAAGGGCGCCCCGCTTCTTCGCATTGCCGGAAGCGAGTTCGCGGTCCGTGCGTTCATCGTAAGCAAACCTGGCCCGACTTTTGGCGGGCGAGTCCTGGAGTGTTTTTAGATACTTGGCGGCAGCTGTGGAATCTTCCGCGGACAAGTACTGCGTGCTATTGACTATCACATCACCCATGGAACCGAACGCAATGCCAGAGTGATTGGCGCCGCTTTGCAAAAATTCGGCGATTTGCGATTCAGACCAGTCGGCTATCGTATCTGGACCGCCATTGCGAAGACTGGGGGCGTACCAGTTCTCCACCGGACCGCCTCGCAGGAACTCGTCGCCGTCCCTCGCGTTTTGAGCCTTCACTTGAAGAGCCACACCTCGTGGGGTGTGACACTCTCCGCAATGACCAAGCCCTTCCACGAAATACGCGCCCCGCGCCACTGCGGCGTCGGCGAACGCCGTGCTGTCGAACGGCTTTGGCCTTGGCGCAAATGCCCAGCGCCAATAGGTCAATGGCCAGCGCATCGACAATGGAAACAGGATGTCGCTCTTCCTATTGGGAACGGAGGCGGGCGCCACGCCGAATTCGAAGTACGCATAAAGAGCTTTGACGTCCTCGCGGGTAATAATCGCGTACGATGCGAACGGCATGGCGGGATAGAGAGTATGTCCATTCGCGACGCCGAATCGCAACGCGCGATCAAAATCGGCCAGGGTGAGACGACCGATTCCGTAGGTCTTATCCGGGGTGATATTCGTCGTGTAAATTGCGCCGATCGGCAGCGCCATCTTCAAACCTCCGGAAAACGGCGGATTGCCCGGGGTGCTGTGACAGGCACCGCAATCGCCCAATTTCGCGAGATATTCGCCCTGGGCAATGAGCCGTCGGTCGATATTTCCGGAAAGGGTAGCGGCATCCGCCGAATAGAATGAGGCTTTTTCGCCTGCCGTCGAATCCGACCATTGCGAGATAGCGGCCAGCAGCACCACGGCCAGCAGCGCCACCCCGAGAGATCGAACGGTGAGTCGTCGCCAGGTCACGCGTCCACCAAGGGGCGTGCCGACTTCAGGTAACTTTCGCGAATCTTATCGGCGGAGAAATATGCCAACGCCGCAAGCAGTCCGGTCGGGTTATAGCCGATGTTCTGTGGGAACGCGGAAGCACCCATCACGAAAAGATTGGAGACGTCCCAGCTTTGAGAATATCGATTGATCACGCTGTTGGCGGGGCTCGATCCCATGATCGCGCCCCCGGTTGTGTGCGTTGATTGGTAGATTCGAGTGTCGTAGTGGGTGCCGGGTTTGAACATTTCGGTGGCGAATCCATCCGGCTTTATCGCCTTGACGAGTTCCTCGAGTCGGGCGGCCGAGTGCGCCGCCATCTTGTACTCGTTGTCGTGCCAGTCGAACGTCATTCGCAGCAGAGGCAGGCCGTGGCTGTCCTTGTAGGTGGGATCGAGGTCGAGAAAGCGGCTGCGATACGACATGACCGAGCCTTGAGCGATGTAAATGGCGCTGTGACGATAATGTTTCTTCACGGCCTCCTTCCAGCCGCCGCCCCATCGCGGGGAACCGGGCGGTATCAGCATCTGCTCGATGGGCCGACCACCGGTTCCCCCTGCGAAGATGACGGATCCGCCAATGAAGCCATGCGCGGAATGATCGAAATGGTCGGAATTGAACTCATCGATCGCCATCATCCCGGCCGCGCCCGCGCCGATAAAAGGATTGATCTCGACGTCTTCCTTAAAAAATGCCGCCGTGCCTGCCACCATTTGATAGGCATAGTTTTTACCCACGACGCCTTGGCCGGTCGCCGGGTCATAGGGCTTTCCCACGCCTGACATGAGCAACAGGCGTACGTTGTGAAGCTGAAATGCGGACAAGATCACCAGGTCCGCGGGCTGTTCCACCTCTTGGCCGCCCTCATCGACGTACAGAACCCCGGTCGCCCGGGTGCGGGATTTGTCCAGCAATATTCGGGTGACGTAAGAGTTCGTTCGCACCTCGAGATTCGGACGATTGACTAGAATGGGAAGTATGGTCGTTTGCGGGGTGGCCTTCGAGTACAGGAAGCAGCCGAATCGCTCGCAAAACCCGCACATGTTGCAAGGCCCCAGTCGTACACCGTACGGATTGGTGTAGGCGCGCGAGCTATTGGCGGCAGGTAAGGGAAATGGCTTGTAACCGAGCTCACTCGCTGCTTTGGCGAATAGTTGCGAACTGTAGATCGGAGGCAGCGGGGCGCTTGGAAACTCAGCACTTCTCGCACCTTCGAAGGGATTGCCGCCCGCCTTGATGGTTCCACGAAGGTTGCCCGCCGTACCCGTCACGCCGCAAACCTTCTCGAAATGATCGAAGTGAGGCTCGAGTTCTTCGAACGTCACGGGGTAATCCTGAATGGTCATGTCCCCGGGAATAAATTTCTTGCCGTAGCGCTCCTCGATATGGTTGCGCAGCCGCAAATCTTCCGGCGATGCGCGCCATAGCATGCCGTTCCAGTGGACGCCGGCGCCTCCGACGCCGGTGCCCAGAACGAACGAACCGTACCTTCGGTAGGGCGACGCCACGTCGTCGGGCGAATGACGGACGGTCACTGTCTCCTTGGCGAGCGGCTGCCACAAATCACCCCGAATTCCATGTTTGAGTTCATCGATGATTCGCGGATATTCGAAATCCGGAGCGGTATCTCGGGCGGGACCTCGCTCAAGGGCGACGACCGACAAACCTGCGTCCGTCAACGTCTTCGCCATGATGGCGCCGGTCCATCCGTAACCGATGATGACCGCATCCACCGGCTTCTTGCGAGCGGCCATTAGGACCGAGACCCATTGATTGCGGTGGGGCCGTACGGGTATGCGCGGCCTTGTTGATTTATCCAGTCGGTGAAATCAGCCCTTGCGCCCGGAAATCCGATCATCTTCCAGCCGCCCATGCCGCGATTGCCACCATACATGGGGTCGGCAAAGTAGCCTTCCCGGGTATTGGCCAGTAACTGTTCGAAAAACGTCGCGGCAGGAGGCCCTTGGAGCGTGACATTGCCCTTCTCCAGCGACGTCAAAAATTGCTCTTGTTCGGAATGCGGCAAGTCCGAGAACACCCGGCCTTTGGCTTGCCTGCACGCATTGTCGGCCGCGGCGATGCCCAATCTGTAGATCTCACGGGGCGTGTACTGGAGCTGGTAACCCAGTGACGGGGGCGCATCCGTATGAAATGGCCCCTGCATATAAAAGTAGGCGCCATGTCCGTAGGGCATATCCATTTGTCGATCGATGAATACCGGCACGCCTGCCTCGACGCCGCCGGGACCTTGAGCGTCGGCCGGAATCAGCCGGTCAACCGCAGCATTGACAAATGCCCATTCGGCGCCGTTGAAGAAAACGGGCATATATTTCGACTGCACATCCTGGGATTCCATGGAATGCGCTGGTGCGATTCCCTGTGTGACGGCGATAGCAACTGGCGCAGCTGCCTTCAGAAAATCTCGCCGGTTATAGCGTGAAGCAGAACTCATCCCAGTCCTCCTGAGTGGCATGACCGCGCTGTATCAAGGAGGTCGCCACGGTCAGAACAGCGCGAATGATCGTGAGGTGGCAACAACTCTCTTGCCATCCCCTCAATGGGGGACGCATCTTGAGCGTCGAAAGGAGTAAGCCCCCCATTGGGGGGATTGGGACAGGCGCGGGACTTCCACAGAATCGCTCGCCATGTCCAGCTGCGTAGGTGAATACCGATGGATTCCGTAATGCACGCCGCCGGCGCCGAGAAAAGCGGCACACCGAGGGGATCTTGCCCATGAATCTGACGGCGCTGCTCCTGTCTCGACTGCAATTCGCCTTTACGGTCTCCTTTCACATCATTTTTCCTTCCTTCACAATCGGCCTTGCCGCATGGCTCGGCGTTTTAGAGGGCCTGCACTTGGTCACCCAGAAGCCCGTGTACCGCCGACTGTTTGAATTCTGGTTGAAGATATTTGGGGTGGCCTTCGGTTTGGGCGTCGTCTCGGGTGTCGTGTTGGCGTTTGAGATGGGCATGAACTGGAGCCGCTTATCGGAGGCGAGTGGTCCGATTCAAGGGCCACTTCTGGTGTATGAATCCTGTACTGCCTTCGCACTGGAGGCCGCGTTCTTTGGGGTCTTGATCTACGGCCGTAGTCGGGTATCCGCGGGATTCTATTTTTTCTCGGTGCTCATGGTCTCCCTGGGCACGACGTTCAGCGCGTATTGGATCATGGTCAATAACAGCTGGATGCAGGCACCGACCGGTTACCAGCTCATCAATGGTGCCTATGTCCCGAACGACTGGCCGGCGATTTTATTTAGTCCCGTCGTTTGGGTACGCTTTCCCCACATGCTCCTCGCCGCCTATCTGACGGGCGCGTTCTGCGTGGCCTCGACCGGCGCGTTGTACCGACTGCGCAACATGGATGGGTCGGAAGCTCGAGTGATGTTACGGATGGGACTGGGTCTTGCCGCTGTTTTGGTACCCCTCCAAATGTTTTTTGGTCATTTGAACGGCGACTACGTTCATGATCGACAGCCTGCGAAGTTCGCCGCCATTGAAGCTCGCTGGCACGATGAGCAGCCGGCGGCCGAAGTTTTGATCGCGATTCCTGACGCGCAGAATGAAACCAATGCTTTTGAGTGGACAATTCCTTATCTGGGTAGCTTGATCGCGACCATGACACCCAATTCCAAAGAGGTCGGACTCACCGATTTCCCCAAGGCGGATCGACCTCCCGTCGCCATTCCGTTTTTTGCGTTTCGAATCATGGTCGGCTGCGGGTTGCTGATGACGGCAATTGCGTGGCTCGGATGCTACGTCCGGTTGCCGCTGGGATTGGATCAGCACCGGATTCTCTTGTGGTCCACTTTTTTGAGTTTTCCGCTGCCCTTTATTGCGACCTTAACGGGATGGTTTACCGCCGAGGTCGGCCGTCAGCCATGGACAGTGTACGGTGTGATGCGCACCGCGGATGCGGTGTCGCCCGACCTCACCGTCGGTGCGACGACCGCGTCATTAGCCTTTTTCTGCAGCATCTATGTGCTGATCTTCTCTTTTGGCACAGTCTGCATCTACCGCTTGATCAAGGGCGGACCGGCGAGGGCGCCGGTGGAAACCACCGATAATCCGAAAAGACCGATGGCGCTTGCCAGTGACCGACCGATCAATCGGGGCAATATCGCGGAGATCCTGGAATGACCCCGCTCTTTTGGGTTGCGATCCTCGCGCTCGCGATTCTCTTATACGTGCTCCTCGACGGTTTTGACTTGGGTGTCGGGATTCTGTTCGGTCTCACGCGCGAGGAGGGCGACCGTCGGCAAATGCTGGCGGCGATCTCTCCGGTATGGGACGGAAACGAGACTTGGCTGGTGGTCGCGGGCACGGTGCTGTTCGGGGCTTTTCCCCGAGCCTACGCCACCTTGATGTCGGCATTCTATTTACCGCTGGTGCTCATGCTCGGTGCATTGATCTTGCGCGGCGTGGCGTTCGAATTCAGGAACAAGGCCATAAGCTCCCGGTGGCTTTGGGACACCGGCTTTTCGATGGGCTCGCTGGTCGTCGCCTTTGTTCAGGGCATGACGATTGGAGCTCTCGCCCAAGGACTGCCCATGGAAAACGGACGCTATGTTGGAGGGACCTTTGGCTGGTTCAGCGTGTTCTCTCTACTTTGCGGACTGGCGCTCTGTGCCGGATACATGTTGATTGGACTTGGCTGGCTCATCGCAAAGTGCGAGGGTTCCTTGCAGAACAAGGCCTACCACCGAATCCGCCTCACCACGTTGTGCGTCGTGATTTTTCTCGTGGGACTATTTATCTATTCGTTGCGGCTGGATCTTCGAATCCTCGATCGCTGGACCGACAGTCCCTACCTCCGGATATTCCCTGCTGTTGGTATGATTGCGGCCGCCGTCCTGTTGCTCGGGAAGCGTGATCGTCGCGATCACCGCCCCTTCATCATGATGGTGTTAATTTTTGTCGCGGCGTTCGGCACCTTCCTCGCATCCTTCTGGCCGTACATGATTCCCTTTGGACTGACGATTGATGAGGCGGCGGCGCCTCCTTCGAGCTTGAGATTCATGTTCTGGGGGCCAGGCTTATTTGTGTTCCCACTGATCGCGATCTACTCGGCCGCCGTCTACAAGGTCTTCTACGGTAAGACCAAGCCGCTCGAGAACGAGTAGAAGAACGCCTGCCATTTCGTCTTGAGCAGCCTATTGCAGCGCAAGCCCATCGACGTGCGCATTCTTTCACCCATTGGGGGGATGGGACCGCCCCGTATCGTGCGTCAAGCTCAATCTTGCGGGCCATCCAATTCCCCCTTACCTAAGGGCACGGAGATTTCAATGAGTAAGAAAGTAGCGCAAGTGGTTGTCGAGACCTTGCAATCAGCCGGCGTCAAGCATTGTTACGGCATCGTGGGGGACACGTTGAACACGTTTGCCACGAGTCTGAGTCACAGTGACATCAAGTTCGTCCACATGCGCCATGAGGAAGCGGGCGCCTATGCGGCGCAGGCCGAAGCGCTCTTGATGGACCGCCTGACGGCCATGGCCGGCAGCTGTGGGCCGGGCAGCTTGCATTTCATCAACGGACTGTATGAGGCGAACCGAAATCGCGCGCCGGTCATCCTGATCGCGAGTCAAGTGGTGCGGCGCGAGCTTGGATTCAACTTCATTCAAGAAGTGGATTTCGAAGACGTCTTTCGGGGCTGCAGCGTATTTTGCGAAATGATCTTGACGCCGGAGCAAGCGCTGCGAAAGACAGTCATGGCGTGTCAGGCGGCAATCTCCAAGCGGGGGGTGGCAGTTCTCATTCTTCCTGTCGACATCGCGGACTCCGACGCGGTCAGCGAGCCCCCGTTTAGTATCCACGTCAACAAACCCGTCATACGGCCGAGTGATGAAGATTTGGATCGAATTGCCGCGATGCTGGAGGGGGGCACCAATATCACGATATACGCGGGGTCCGGTTGTGTGGGCGCGCACGACGAGGTCGTCGAGCTTGCCAGGCGCCTCAAAGCGCCGGTCGCGCATACCTCGCGCGGCAAGGACGTGATCGAATACGACAATCCGAACAATGTGGGCATGACGGGCGTGATTGGGACGGAGTCCGGATATCACGCCATCTTAAACTGTGACACCTTGCTGCTTCTCGGTACCGATTTTGCGTGGCGGCAATTCTACCCGGACCACGCAAAGATCATCCAAGTCGATATCGATTCAACCCATGTCGGCCGTCGCCATCCGGTCGACCTCGGCGTGGTGGGAAATATCAAGGACACGCTTCGGGCGCTGCTGCCGCGCATTGCGCAGCGCGAAGATGCCACATTCCTCGATACCTATGTGGAACGTCACCAGAAGGCGCTCAAAGCGCAGACGGGTAGAGCCACGCCGGGCCATCGCGGAAAAATACCCGGCCAATATTTGACGTCGATTATCAATCGGCTGGCCAATCAGGATGCTCTGTTTACCGCCGATGACGGGACGCCGCTCGTATGGATGTTGCGAATGGTTGAGGCGAACGGCAAGCGGCGCATGTTTGGCAGCCTCCTCCATGGGACCATGGCGACCTCGATCGGGAATGCCATCGGATTGCAGCAGGCCCAGCCCGGTCGCCAAGTCATCGCCTTGGCCGGCGACGGTGGCTTTAGTATGTTGCTCGGCGATGTGCTCACCACGATTCAAGAGAAGCTCCCGATCAAAATAGCGGTTTACGACAACGGTAAATTGGGATTCGTTGAGCTCGAGCAGAAGGGCGAAGGAATGTTGCCAGTCTATACGGACCTCATTAATCCGGATTTCGGCAAAGTCGCGGAAGCCATGGGCCTCTGGGGCAAGACCGTCAGCGAGGCAGAGGAACTCGAAGGCGCCGTGGCCGAGTGGCTCGGACAGCCCGGCCCGGCGTTGCTCAATGTCAAGGTCGAGCCGATGGAACTCGTGATGCCGCCGCACGCGGCACTCGAAAACGTTTATGGGATGGGGATGTATTCAATCAAGGCCGTTATGCATGGAAAGGCGGGTGATGTGTTCGAAATGATCGGCGAGAACTTTATCTAAGCGAGGGGCCCAATCGGTGCCTCGGCAGTGAACACGATACTCATTTGTCGCGATTGCGACACCGTGTATCGCGCCATTCCCTTACACCGCGGCGATGTGGCCATTTGCCGACGTTGTGATGCCGTGCTTGCGCGCTATTTTGCCGCGGACGTGGAGAGTGGATTGGCACTCGTCAGCGCCGCGGCGATCTTTTTCGCCATCGCCAACCTCACGCCCATCCTAAGCATCGACGTCGCTGGGGTGGAGACCCGAGCGAACATCTGGTTTGCCGTGCGCTCTTTGCAACAGGGCTGGATTTCCCTTGCTGCACTGGGGCTCGCACTCACGACCTTCCTCATCCCGGCGGTGCAAATAGCACTCCTCTTCTGGGTGCTTCTGTTCGCGCGCGTCGGGCACAGGCCGCCCGGCTTTGGGCCGATTATGCGGCTGCTTCACCGGATGCGTCCCTGGAGCATGACGGAGGTCTTCTTGCTTGGCGCATTGGTCGCAATCGTGAAACTCGTGAATTGGGTCCCCATTACGGCGGGGGCCGGCATCTGGGCGATGGCGGCCTTAACAGCGGTGCTCGCACTACTCGGCCGCTGCGACCCGGCGTTTTGGTGGTCGATTGCCCCGGCGGGCAAGACATGATGCCGTTGAAGCGATCACTCGAACTCGGCCTGGTCCTGTGCCGAATCTGCGGTCGTGCCACATCGCGTGCGGCCCTCGGGCTCTATCGGCGTTGTCCGCGCTGCCACAGTCGAATCGAGCATCGTTCGCCCCTCAGCACCGAGATGACACTTGCCTGGCTGATTGCAGGGATCGTCTTTTACATCCCCGCGAACCTGCTGCCCGTAATGCACACCAGCGGATTGCTGGGCGAGGCCGATAGTACCATTCTCGGTGGGATTCTCGAGTTCTGGCGAGCGGGGGACTGGGACATCGCGCTGCTGATATTCATTGCAAGCGTGGCGGTGCCGTTCACGAAGTTCATTGCGATCGGCCTGTTGCTCTTCACGGTACGCAATAACAGCCGATGGGAACAGCATCAACGGACGCGACTCTACCGATTGGTGGAATTCATCGGTTATTGGTCGATGCTCGATGTCATCGTCGTCGCATTAACCTCGGCGCTGATGCAATTCCAGGTATTGGGCACCGCCGAACCGCGCGACGGCATCGCATTCTTCTGCGCCGTCGTCGTGGTGACCATGTTGTCGGCGTTGAGCTTCGACCCCCGGTTGATCTGGGATCGACGCGCGTGAGCGGGGCGCCCGCGCCACCTTATGGAGAGGAACTGCCCACGCCAGCGGTGCGGAACCGGCGTTGGATTCCCCGATTGGTGTGGGTGGTGC
The DNA here is from genome assembly GCA_050012315.1 of Steroidobacteraceae bacterium. Lineage (GTDB taxonomy): Bacteria > Pseudomonadota > Gammaproteobacteria > Steroidobacterales > Steroidobacteraceae > Bog-1198. The sequence continues at coordinate 425,324 of JBEKHK010000002.1, forward strand.
CCATGGTGGCTGCCGCCGTCGGCATTTCACTGCTGTACAGGAATTGGGTGAACCAGGGTCCGCGTATCGCCATCAGCTTCCTAAGCGGCGACGGGGTCCAAGTCGGTAAGACCGTGGTCAAGTATCGGGACGTCACAGTGGGGCGCGTTTCGGCTGTCGCACTGAGCGCGGATCAACAGACAGTCTTGGTGAGCGCCGATTTGTCCAGAGATGCGGCAAGGTTGCTGAAGGCGGACACCCAATTCTGGATCGTGCGACCGCGCTTTGGCGTTGGCTCGGTATCGGGGCTCAATACGTTGCTATCGGGGGTGTATATCGGCATGAAGGTCGGCGCCGCCGAGCTCAGTGAGCGTCGGTTTGTTGGGTTGGAGAATCCGCCCGCTCTTTCGCACGGCCCACGCGGTCGTGAGCTGCAGTTGCACGCTGCACGCGCCGGCTCCCTCGCCATTGGTGCGCCGGTGTATTTTCGGCAGTTCCAGGTCGGTCGCGTGATCGATGAGAATCTGCTGCCGGACGGCAGCACGCAAGTGACCGTGTTTGTCGAGGCGCCTTACGATGGCTTCGTGAAGCCCATAACTCGTTTCTGGAATGCAAGCGGAATCGACATCAAGCTCGGTGCCAATGGTCTGAACGTGCAAACCGAATCGTTGGCGGCAGTACTCGCCGGCGGCCTAGCCTTCGACGACGGACCCGCCGCAGCGGTTTCGGTGGCGACGGGGACATCGGGTGAATTCACCCTGTACAAAAACGAAACCGAGGCGATGGCGCCGCCCGATGGCGACCCGCACTACGTCCGGATGCGGTTCGCACAGGCGCTGCGGGGCCTCGAGGTGGGCGCGCCGGTCGAATTTGTCGGGGTAAATATTGGGTCTGTGGTCGCCGTGGACTTGGGTTACGAGCCTCAGGATAAATCGTTTCCGGTCATTGTGACCGCCAAACTGTATCCCCACCGTATGGGTCAAGCATATGAAGCACTCGCTGCGCAGGGGAAGACCGAGAGCGAGGAGAAGCTCTCGGCGTTCGTGGGGACCTTGATCAACCGAGGCCTGCGTGCACAGCCGCGATCGGGAAGCCTGCTGACCGGCAAGCCCTATATCGCGCTGGATTTTCTGCCGGCGAGCCCCCGAGTCGACTTTGACCCGTCGATTCGGCCGCTCGAACTGCCAACGGTGAATGGCACTTTTCAGGAACTCGAAGCGAGCGTCGGCCGGCTGGTGAAGAAGGTGAATGATCTGCCGCTCGAGCGAATTGCGGCGGACTTGGATGCCGATCTGAAGGACCTTCACGGAACCTTGAACGAGCTCCACACCGGCTTGCTGCCGAGCGCCGTGGATACTCTGTCGGCCCTGCATGGCACGCTCGATGATGCCGACCGGACCTTGGAGGCGGAATCGCCCCTGCAACGAGGGCTCACGGACACCTTGTCGGAGACCCGCAATACCCTGCAGGCCGTGCGCGAACTGGCCGATTATCTCGACCGTCATCCGGATGCGCTCTTGCGCGGCAGGCGACCGCAAAAAATGCCCCAGAGCCTTGCGGCGCCGTACTCGGACGTCAAACCGTGAACGCGTACTACACGCGATTTGCTCTTGCGTGGCTCGTGAGCGTCGGCGCTGCCTGCACATCTGCGCCGATTCGCTACTACACCCTGATTCCGCCGCCCGACATGCCCTTGCGAGCCGCAGGGGCAACGCTCGCAATCGACGTGCAAGTCGTTCATATCCCGCCACAACTCAACCGCTCTGGGCTGATGGTTCGCAGCGGGCCAACCGAGACCGCACTTCTCGAGAATGAGCGATGGGCGTCCCCGATAAAGGATGAAATCAAGGAGGCGGTGCGCGTCGAGCTGCTGCGCCGGTTGGGCGGGATGAGCGGATTGCCTCCCTCGGTTGCAAAGCTGGCGATCGACATCGACGTGCAGCGTCTCGAGGCGCAGCTCGGGCGGTACGCATTACTCCAGACGTCTTGGAGCGCGAATTTATCGAGTGCGGGCCAGCCACCCGGTGGCGCGCGGGTTACGAGCTGTACATTCCGGGCCGACGAGGAGATCCACGGCGGTTACGCGGGAATGGTCGAGGGGTATCAACGAGAAATCGCGGCGCTCGCCGATGGCATCGCAGCCGCGGTGACTCGCTCGGCGAGTGATATCGACGCTCCGTGCCAAGCATCGATCGGCAGTGCGGCCGGCGGTTCCGGTACGAAGGACCACTAGGGATTCACCAGTAAGGGGGTTAGATATGTTTCGCCGAGTTCACCGAGTCAAGTCGATTTTTCGGTTCTTGCGTGAGCGAGCGCCGCACTACGGCCCGCTCGCCCGAGCTGATCTACACAAGTTTCGCGATGAGATCGTCAAGGCGTCCGTGGGCGCGAGCATCTCGGCAGCGGCAGGACTCATCTTTGCATGCTTCCTATCGATTGCGGTGATTGTCTCGGCGTGGGATGGCCTGCATCGGACCACGGTGGCGTGGGCGGTTTGCTGCGGCTGGGGCGTACTCGCGCTCAGCGGCTTATGGTATGCCCGAAGGGCCATTTCGGGTCCACCGCCATTTCAGCTCACGGCAGCTGCGGTTGCGCGCGATTATACGAACCTTCTCGAGGTGGCGGATCGTCAGGAGTCGTAGGCGCGACGGTCGTCGATCCGGGATCGACTCCCGCGATGCCAATCGCGCCCATGGAAAGCGCCAGAGCGGCCGCAGCCGTGTGCGCATTCGCACGCGCATCTTCTACCTGCGTATCGCCTTCGACGAGGGCGTTCTCCTCGGTGGCAAGATCTGTATAGGTCCCGACCCCTTGGCGGTACGAACGCAGCGCCGCCTCGTAGGCCGTGTGCGCGGCCTGACTTAAGACGGTGGCGGCATTGTACTCGGCCAGGCTCGTCAACAATCCATTGTAGGCGCGCACCACTTGTTGCGAGGCGGAGTCGCGAGCGGCCGCTAGTTGTTCCTGCGCCTCCCGCTCTTTGGCATCGGCCATGGAGATGCGATTTCGTCGCGTGCCGCCGTCAAAAAGGGGGACGCTAAACGACAGGAGAAGGCTTTGTCCGGGCCGGTCGATATTCGAATAAGGGCCGCCGTCGGAATTCAACGAACCAATATTCTGAAAGGCCTGCCCGGTGAGCTCGATCTTGGGATAGTAGGATCGCCGCTCACCCTTGAGAGCCGCCTCGGCCGCATCCACTTTGCCGAGCGCCGCGATGACATCCGGCCGGTGAGCGAGGGCTTGATCGACCGCCTTGGACACGCCGTCGGCCGGAGCCGGTGGTAGCGGCAGCTCTGCGCTATCCACTACATCGATTTCCGTAGCCGCAGGTACGCCAAGGGCGGCAATGAGATTTGCTCGCGCGGTTCTCTCGGCGCCTTCGGCTGCCGCCAGCGTATAGCGGGCTTGAGCCGTTTGTCGTTCCGCCTGCGCCACGGCAACCACCGTGGCGAGACCGTTGGTCTGCTTGGCGACGGCGGCATCCTGAGTGGTAAGAGCCGTACTCAAGGCCGTCTGTGCGGCGTGGAGCTTCCCCCGCGCGGCGCCCAAGTCAAAATACGTCTGCGACACGTCGAAGATGAGCTTCTGATGGGCACCGGTAAAGTCGACGTTGGCGACGAAAGAATCTGCGCGCGCGGCTTGCAATTGGGCATCGCGACGGCCGAAGTCGAAAAGCAACCATTTGAGAGCCAGCGCGGGAATGACTTCCCGCGTATCGGAGACGAAATAGCCTGCCGGCACCAGGGTTTTGGGCATTGGCAACGGCGTGTGCTGAAATCCGCCGATTGCTTGCAAGGAAAGCTGTGGGAGATACGCGCTTTCTGCGAGGCCGATACCCGCGGCCGCTTCACGCGCCACTTCCCAAGCCTCCCGCGTTTTTGGATTTTCTCTTTCCGCGAGATCGACCAGCGCCGCGAGATCGTACTGCTTATGCGGGACGGAAGAGCTGGCATTGCCCAGGGATTCGGCGCGGTGAATGGCCGATTCTGGAATGGCCCAGGGTCGCTCGGCGCTCGGCGGCGCCTGCGCGACCGCCGGATGAGCGCTGAGCAGGCCAGCGACGATGGCCAATCCGCTTGCCGAGCCTTCAATGCACTGCCGAAGCGACATGCTGAACCTCCGACTCGAGTTGTTCGATGGCGCGCAGGTTCAAGCGTGCGTCGGGTTGCATCTCGGTTGCCGGGGAGAGAGCGGTAGGCGCAGGACTCGGAGGCACCGCCCGACCTCGCGATACGTCGTCTGCGGCAGACTCAGCCCATTCGGCCAACCGGGCAGTGGATCCCGTTTCGGCATTGGCGGAAATCGCATCAGCCGTCACGACGAACGCCGCCCCCGCGAGTCGTTCGATATTGGTGACGGAGGGAACATTTAGGCTTGCTCGCGCATGCCTTGGCAGCATTAGCAGCTCGAAAAGGCTCAAGGTTCGCATGTGATCGGCCCGTACCAGCGCTTGAACAGTGCGTATGCGAGCCTCCTCGGCATTGCGTGGCCGGCGGATGACTTCCCCAATCGCGTGCAGCGCCTCGGCAAGCGCCGCACGAACACCGGACCTGGCTGATTGAGGCCAAAACGAACTAAATACAATCGTGACCACGATATTGCCGAGCAGAATGCCGGCGATTCGGTCGCGAAGGACGGTGAGATCGGTCGCGGGTGCATAGCCTTGTAGAACACCCAAGAAGAAGGCGAATGCGATCTGCAGGCCGGCGTAGGAGAGCAGTTCGCTGCTCGTCGCTACCCAGGCGGCGCCCGCCGACACGGCGGCAATCAGCAGACATAGCTGGCCGATATCCGTGAGATGCGGGAGGATAAGGACAATGCACAGGCCGGCAATCAGCCCGCCTATGATGGCTCCGGATAGCCTGAGTACCAACTTGTGCACGGTCTCGCCGAGGCTTGCGAGCGCGACAAAAAAGCACGTGACGACTGCGGTGCGCATCCCGGGCCAGTCGAGAAGCGTGTAGATGGCGTACGAAATCATGACCGCCATCGTGGTCTTCAGGGCAAATTGCCAATGCATCGGATTGCTGAAAGCGTCCCCGACGAAGGGTCGTCGAGTCGGGTGATGCGCTTTGGTTTGGTCGGGCGAGGAGCCAGGGCGGCCTATCGCACCTGAGAGAAGGGACAGCGTGCTGAACAAGGCGATCACCGCCGGGGCTTGTTCGACGCCCGCATCGACGAGTGGCGAGGGCGGTGCGAGGGATTCGTCCATCACCGGGGCGACGCCCGATCCGATGGCGATTCTACAGGCTCGCAACCGGTTTGCCAGCTCCGCTCGCAGAACATCCGGCAAATTGTCGGGCAGGGCCTCCAGGATCACGAGCGCATCGAGAAGAGTACGTATCGCAAGCACCGTGAGTCGGCCGGGTCGCGGCCTCTTGTCGGTGGCATGTTGCGCGGTCTCGAGCAATGGCAGGAGCCGTGCGCGCCATTCTGGAAGGTATTTGCGGTAATCGCCGTTCGCCAATGAGGACTCCAACTCCTTCAGGACCTTACGGACGGTGCGGTCCATGAAAGCCGCAGCGCCCTGACCAAACAATAAGTTGACGACGACCGTCACTGCTATCGGTACGAATATCACCACCCATGCCCATAGGGTCACGCGTGTCAGGGCCTCCGGACTTGGTACGTCATCGACGAGCGTCTGCAGCAACACGATGACAAAGCCGGACAGGTAGGAGATGGGACCTAGCGCAAACGTGCGCGCGGTAAACATGGCGGCAAAGGTCGCCATCGCCATGAGGGGCAATCGCAGCGCCGGTTCGGCAGTGTCGATGAGCTCCAGGCCCAGGGTGAGGAGAATTGCGAAGGTGGCGGCGACGAAGGCGCCGAGTGCCGACGTCACGGTCGCATTCTTCTCATCTTTACTGATCAGAAACACGATATAGGCCATGTAGGTCGGCTCGGGTATCTGAAATGCCATCGAGATGGCCACTGCGATGGCACACCCGGTCGCGATGCGCGCGACAGCCGCCCATCGTCCCTCTCGCGGCGCGAGCTCGACGGCCAGCAGTTCTAAAAGCGAGCCCCGGCATCGTTGGGACTCAGCGAGCGCCGTCATGATGCACCTTGACGGATGCGGTCAATCCCACGTGCATGGCAAAGGGGGGCGGGTTATCGAGCCGAACCCAGACGGGAAACCGCTGCGCGACCACTACCCAGTTGAGATCGCGGCCGACGACAGGAAGGCCGGGTCCGCCTTGGTCGGTCGATTGCACCCCCGCGCCCAAGCTTTCCACCCGCCCTGTAAAGGCGCTGTTGCTCTCGGACATGGTCCACACCGTTGCTCGGTCGCCGACGGCAATTCGCGGCAATTCGGTTTCCCTAAAATCGGCGATGGCATACCAGGCATCAGATTTGATGAGGCTGAAAAGCGGGTGGCCCGCAACCGCAAAGGTGCCTTCGGCAATTTGCAATCCGACCACCTTTCCCGCAAACGGGGCGCGCAGGGTGGTCAGATCGTAGTTGCGCGCGGCATTGGCCTCCGCGGCTTCCGCGCCTTCCAATTGAGCTTCGAGGCTCAATGTGTCGCCCACTGCTTGGCGGGCCTGGTCGGCGCTCCGGGTGAGTGCCTGAAGCGAGGCTTCGGCAGCGGCTTCGTTCGTCTTGGCTTCGTCCAACTGCTGTTGAGTAACGAAGCCGGGTTTCACCAACGGCTCAAGGCGCCTGCGCGTGTCCTGGGCGTACTTCAGCTGGTCGCGCGCCTTCTGCACTTGGCTCTCGGCCGCTTGGACGCCGGAGCCCTGGGAGGTGACTTGACGTCCCGTCAGAGCGATCTGCGCCTTGAGAGCGGCCACCTGCGCACGCGCCTCGCGCAGTTGAAATTCGTACGGCGCAGGATCAATGAGAAGGAGCGGCGCACCCTTTGCAACGTCCTGATTGTTGGTTATGCGGATCTGGACAATTCGTCCACTGATCTCCGACGCCATCTGTGCGCTGTAGGCAAAGATGTATGCGTCGTGAGTGCGAGGACGCCGATCGATCGCGAAGACGACGAGAATGCCCAGAAGGATGGCCAGTCCGATCGCCGTCGCGGCGATCACTCTTCCCCGAAGCGACTTGCCTTCACTCATGGGCATTGTTCAAGACAGCCATATCAGCCACATCGCGAAGGTGCCGGCACAGGCAATCGCCAGCATGACGACGAAGGGGACGGGTAATTCCTCGAGCAGCCCTGAGGCTTTGAAGATCGCGCGGGCGACAAGCGCCAACGCGATACCCACCAGCGCGCAAACCATCCAAGACGGAAAATACGAGCCTAGAATATTGCGCGAGGGGGCGCCGTTGCAGCCATCCAGAAGGCTCAGCGCCGACGCGGCGCACCACGGCCGAGCCGGTGCAAAGCGATAGAGTGTGCCGCCTCGTTTTGCAGAATTTATCGCGACATTCATGAGAAGGCAGTGTCATCTCTTTATCCATGCCCAACAGTCCCCCCTTTGGGGGAGAGCGAGTTCGGCGACGATTAGGAGAGCATGGACGGCGTGCCGTAACGCCAGCCGCCCGCATCACATCGGAGACGACCATGAGAACGATGGAGAAAAGAGACACGATCAGGACGAGTGACGGGGTCACGATATTCTTCAAGGACTGGGGGAGTGGTCAGCCTATGGTGTTCTCGCATGGTTGGCCGCTCTCGGCCGACGATTGGGACGCACAGATGCTGTTCTTCCTGGAACACGGCTATCGAGTGATCGCTCATGATCGGCGGGGTCACGGCCGCTCGAGCCAAACCGCCGACGGCCATGATATGGATCACTATGCCGATGACCTCGCGGCGTTGACCGCCTACCTCAGTCTCGAGAATGCCATCCATGTGGGCCACTCGACGGGCGGCGGTGAGGTTGTGCGCTATCTGGGGCGTCATGGCGAAAGTCGCGTGGCAAAGGCTGTGCTCATTGGCGCGGTACCTCCCCTCATGGTCAAGAACGCAAGAAATCCCGGAGGACTTCCCAAGGAAGTGTTCGATGGACTTCAGGCTCAGGTCGCCACCAACCGGGCGCAATTTTATCGCGACCTGCCGGCAGGCCCCTTCTACGGCTACAACCGTGCGGGCGCGAAAGTGAATGAGGGTGTCATCCAGAATTGGTGGCGCCAGGGCATGATGGGTGGCGCGAAAGCGCACTATGACGGGATCGTGGCCTTTTCCCAAACCGATTTCACCGAGGACCTAAAGAAGATCGCGGTGCCGACGCTGGTGATGCACGGTGACGATGACCAGATCGTGCCCTACACCGACTCCGCGGTATTGACCGCAAAACTGGCCCGGAATGCGACCTTGAAGCTTTACAAGGGTTATCCGCACGGTATGTGCACGACCAACCCGGAGCAGATAAATGCGGATCTTCTGGAGTTCATTCGCTCCTAGCCGCCTTGGGCTCGAATCGCGGAGAGACCTACCAAATCGCAGAGAGACTTGCCAAGATCGTGTTGCTCCCCCAACTGGGGGATAAAGATCTCTTGGCGTGAGGCGCACGATGACGGCACGTTCAGCTGCGACAAGGGGACAACCAACATGCTTCACGGGTTTTCTGTTCCTCTCACGCCGCAGGGCAAGTCTGCATTGGCCTCACCGCCTCCCTGGCATTACTCGAGCGACTGCCTCGCCATCGAATACTGGACCGAAGCTGCCGCGATTGCGGCGCTGTTGCCGCCCGGCGTGACGCCGGATGAGAAGTCTCAGGGTCGCGCGTTCTTTTGGTTTCTCGACTGGCAGTTTACGGGTTCAAATGACGAGGTGACCGATCCCGCGCGCTACCAGTACCGCGAAGCCTTCGTGCTGGTCGAGGCGCTCTTCGAGCGCACTCCCATCAATTACTGTCCCTACATATTCGTCGACAATGACGCCGCCATTGCTCGAGGATGGACGCAAGGCTTCCCGAAGAAGCTTGCCAGCATCTACCAAACGCGGAGCTTCTCCGCGCCCAGTGCGGCCGCGGCCCCCCTCGCGAAGGGAAGCCGGTTCGGCGCCAGTGTTGCGGCGCACGGCGAGCGATTGGCGACGGCGCGTCTGCAGCTCGAGGAGAAGGTCACCGATCCTGCGAAGGTGTTCAATCGCCCAACGGTGATGCGTCGGTATTTCCCGCAGCTCGCGGCGGGGCGGCAAACGAGGCCACCCGTCGATGAGCTCACGATGTCGCTCACCGACAATCTGAGCATCGTCGATGTGTGGGCGGGCTCGGCGGAGTTGACGATTCCAGAAGTGCGCGGTGAGGACATGCATTCGCTCGCGCCGTTGCGAATCGGGCGAGGCTATCGGCTTGGCATGGCGTACACGGTCACCGATCTGCGTATTTTGAAGAACAACGTCGCTTAAGGCGTTGGGAGGCGTTTCCATGCCTTTGTATACGATCACGACGCAAGCCGGCGTGCTCGATAGTCCTGCCAAGGCAGATTTGGCGGACAAGCTCACTGCATTTCACTCCGAGTACGCCGGAGTGCCCAGGAACTGGGTGCATATCGTCTTTCATGAGTACCCGACCCGAAGCGGGTTCACCGCAGGAGGGCCTTCCCCGACGGCGGCCCTTACACTGCTGATCCGGACCGGGCGCTCCGCGGAATATAAGCGGGAAATGCTCAAACGCCTGTGGGCGTTGGTGCAAGCCGCAACCGGGGCGCCCGATGAGGAGATCGTCCTGGGCATTCAGGAGGTTCCATCCAGTCAGGCGATGGAAATGGGACAAATCATGCCCGACATTGCGAGCTCCTGACCAATCCTCGGCGATGCGAAATAGGAGGTTTGAGATGGCCAATGTTGCGGACCGAATAGTTGAGACGCTCGAAGCGGCCAACGTGCGCCGTATTTACGGACTGGTGGGCGATTCGCTCAACGGCATCACCGAGTCATTGCGCGTGCGCGATAAAATTCAGTGGATTCCCGTGAGGCACGAGGAAGTCGCCGCCTTTGCCGCCGGCGCACAGGCGCAGCTGACGGGCGAGCTCGCGGTGTGCGCCGGAAGCTGTGGGCCCGGCAATTTGCACCTGATCAATGGCCTCTTTGATTGCCATCGCAACCGAGTGCCGGTCGTAGCCATCGCGGCGCATATCCCCAGCACGGAGATTGGCTCGAGCTATTTTCAGGAAACCCATCCGCAATCGCTCTTCAAGGAGTGCAGCCACTACGTCGAGTTGATCTCCGATCCCGTTCAGGTACCGCGAATCGTTGAAACGGCGGTTCGCGAGGCCGTCGCGAAGCAGGGTGTTGCCGTTATTGTGATCTCGGGGGATGTCGCTTTGAAGGATGCGGGACCGGCGGCCCCCTCTGCCAGGCCGGTATCGAGATTGCCTCGCGTGTGTGCGGCGGAGGCGGACATTGATGATCTGGTTGACTTTCTGGACCGAGGCGAAAGAACGACCCTCCTGTGCGGCGCGGGTTGCGCAGGCGCGCACGATGCCGTGGTCGCCCTCGCGGCCAAACTCAAGGCGCCCATCGTGCATGCGTATCGCGGCAAAGAACACGTCGAATGGGACAATCCTTACGATGTGGGGATGACGGGGTTCGTCGGATGGTCCTCCGGCTACCTCGCGATGGAGAGTTGCGACACGCTGTTGATGCTTGGTACCGATTTTCCTTATCGGCAATTCTATCCGACCAAGGCGCGAATCGCGCAGATCGATATTCGGGGCGAGAATCTCGGCCGACGCTGCCGGCTCGATCTCGGCGTGATTGGGGACGTGCGCGAGGTCCTATCGCGGCTGACCGATCGAGTGGCAGGAAGGTTCGACGATTCGCATCTGAGTGCGGCTGTCCGCCATTATGCCAAAGCCCGGAAGGGCCTCGACGATCTCGCGAACGAGTTGTCCAAACACAGACCGATCCACCCGCAGCTGGTCGCGAAAGTCGTGAGCGATCTCGCCAGTGAAGATGCGATTTTCACCTGCGATGTGGGCGAGCCGATCGTATGGGCAGCCAGATATCTCAAAATGAACGGCAAGCGCCGACTGTTGGGCTCGTTTTTGCATGGGTCAATGGCCAACGCCATGCCGCAAGCCATCGGCGCCCAGTTCGCGATGCCCGATCGGCAAGTGATTTCCCTATCCGGCGATGGCGGCTTCGGCATGCTCATGGGCGATTTGCTCACCGTTCGCCACTTCAAGCTGCCGATGAAAATTGTCATCTTCAATAATGGACTCCTCGGCTTCGTCGACATCGAGATGAAGGCGGGCGGGTTTTTGCCGATAGGCACGCGGCTCGACAATCCGAATTTCGCGAGCATGGCCGAATCCATGGGGATTTATGGGGTGCGCGTGGAGGACCCAGGCCAACTGAAATCAGCGATCTCGGCAGCGTTTGCTCACGAGGGGCCTGCCGTCATCGACGTGGTGACCGACCGGCAGGAACTCGTCATGCCGCCGGAGATCAAGCTCGAGCAGGCGAAGGGATTCAGCCTATGGATGATGAAGGCGGTTCTGAATGGCCAGGCGAACGAGATCGTGGACGTTGCGAAGACGGCCCTCGTTCGCTGACCCGGAACATCGAAATGGCTCTTTCCGACATCGACTAAGGACGCTTCCGCTTGAATGTGACCACTGATCTGGCTCGATCACAGAGTGACACGGCGCAAGCGTTTATCGTCGCCTGGGCATTCTCTCTGGCATTCTATTTTCTCGAATACGCCGTACGTTCATCCCCGGCGGTGATGATCCCGCAATTGGCCGCGACTTTCGGGGTCTCGACGCTCGGTGTGAGCGGCATCCTGGGTACGTACTACTACACCTACTCCACCGCGAGTCTCGTTGCCGGCATCCTGCTGGACCGGTTTGGGGCCAAATACGTGGTCTCTTTCGGGATGGCAATCTTGGGGTTTGGGTGTCTTTTATTTATGGCCCCACAGGAAGGGGCGGGATATCTCGGTCGGTTGCTGCAAGGTGCGGGCTCCGCCTTTGCTTTCACGGGAGCAGTGTATCTGGCCTCGCACGGCTTATCGGCGCAGCGTCTGGCCACCGCTATCGGCGTCACGCAGTGCGTCGGCATGCTCGGCGGCACGGCAGGTCAGATCGTAGTCGGACGATGGATCGGTGACGGGCTTTCAGTCCCTCAATTCTGGGGCCGCATGGGCATCGTGGTGCTCCTCGTGGCGATGGGTTTGAGATGGATCACGCCGAAGGAATCGCCCCAGATACCCCGCGGAAAGGCGGGTGGCGGTGTTCTAGCCACATACAAAATCGTGTTCTCGAATCCGCAATCCTACCTTTGCGGCCTAGCCGCCGGATTGCTGTTTGTCCCCACCACGGTAGGGGACATGGTCTGGGGCGTTCGCTTTTTCCAGGCCGATAAGTTGTTCTCGTTTACGGATGCCGTATTCGCCATCTCCATGGTACCGCTCGGGTGGGTGTTCGGCTGTCCGCTGCTCGGCTGGCTCGCGGACCAGCTCGGTCGCCGGAAGCCCGTCTATCTGGGCGGTGCCGCGATCATGTTGATCGGCTTCGTGCAGCTGCTTTACTTGCCGACACTTCTCCCCGGCTGGCTCACGTTGTTCATCCTCGGTGTGGCTTCGGGCGCCGCGATGATTCCGTACACCATCATCAAAGAGGTGAATCCCGACGAGGTCAAGGGAAGTGCAACCGGTGCGATCAATTTCCTGACGTTTGGAGTCACCGCGGTGATCGGGCCAGTTTTCGCCGAGCGGTTCGGGAAGACACTGGGTTCGCAAACCGTCAACGCAGCCTCGCATTTCGAGCACGCGGGTCTTTTCTGGATCGGTGTGCTGATTGCGGCACTGGTGGTGGGATCCATGCTCAGGGAGACGGGCCGGGTTCGAAGCGTTCCTGCGTGAATACCCAAGAGACTCCGGCGTGAAGGTCGCATGGGGGTCCGACTGAGCAGGAACACGGCGACCTGCGCTGCGGCGTGTGTCAGTCCTTGAGCAACAAGTCTGGAGTGGCGCGGTTGACATCGGTACATCCGGTCAGAATCATGCCGACTCGGAGCTCCTCTTTAAGGATGTCCAACATGTTTCGTACCCCTGATTCACCTTCCGCCCCCAATGCATACGCCCACGCGCGTCCTACGAAGCATGCCTTGGCACCAAGCGCCAGCGCTTTCAACACGTCCAGGCCCGAGCGAATGCCACCGTCCATAAACACCGGAACTCCACCTTGAACGGCATCGACAACCTTCGGCAGGGCACGAATGGTCGATGTCACGCTATCGAGCTGCCTGCCGCCGTGGTTTGACACCACGATTCCGTCGATACCTGTCTGTATGGCGCGCTTGGCATCTTCGGGGTCCACCATAGTCGACAGCGTAAACGGAACCCCAATTGCCTTCGCGGCCTTCGCCGCTTTGACTTCGCCGCGGCTCGAGTACATGCCGGCCATGCCGACGGGGCCGAGGACGACCGGCAGTGACATCGCCTGATCCCACAATTGAATCGACAAGTTGAGACGCGATTCGTCCACCATTACACGTTGGCGCAACAGCGTGGCCTGTAGCTCCGCAATATTCGCGCGCAGCGTGTTCTCCTGGAAAGAACCGCCGCTGATGTAGTCGTACAGGAATCGGGGAAGTCTGGCTTCGCATTGTTTGCGATAGTCGTCAACGTTGGCGATGATCATGCGGGTCCCCAAGGGAGCCTTAGGTACGTTGGCGTGCTGCGCGAGCGCGAGCGAGTGGTCGTAGAACGTGATCGTGCATCAGGGCCCTGGAGTTCTTTATCCCCCCTCTGGGGGATGCCGGCGTGGATCGGTGCTTCCCGCCAGGGGGACTAAAACTGGTCGGGGTGACAGCATTTGAAGCTGCGACTCCTACGTCCCGAACGTAGTGGCATACAGTACCAATCGCGCTACAACGAGAAACCGGGGTAGACGAAGGCGCCGCGAATCGCTTCGGCATCATTTTCAGTGACCCCACTTGCGCGCAAGGTCTCATACCAGCTCGCCTGCACTTGCGCTTTCATGTCGTTCACGATCCTCTGCGATTCCTCCTCACTCAACAGAAAGCGCGCATGCTGCGACAGAATGTTTTTGGCGTTGGCATAGCGGCCCTGATCGCCGCACTCCATGGCCAGATCGCGGTGCTCAATGCTCACCGGCACCGAGGGGGTGAGATCGTAGGCAGGAGAGAGCTTCCACTTTCGCTCCTTCGCGAGGATCGCGTGATTGCGAGGATGGTCATCGAGATTCGAGATGAGCGCATTGAAGCAGATGCGGCGGAACAGTTCTCGGGCATCGCTTTTCGCATCCGCGACCACCCGCCGCAGCTCCTCGACCAACAGGAGGTACGACCAATGTTTTCTCCCTTGCGGTGCTTCATCCGCGTGCAGCAGCGTGAGGCCGCTCACCATGCGGGCGCGTGTGTAACCTTTAGCCGCTCTCTCCCTGTCGAAGCGTCTGACGAGGAGCACATCCTTAGTCCCAACCGTCTCAATCCGACTATCGGCAGTGTGAAGTCCACATTCGCGGGCCAAGCGCAGCATCGCGTGCTCGACGCGCGTATTGTTCCAGCGATCATCGTCGCGGTTGAATTTCGCGATCCAGAGACCTTCCCCGTCCTGCAC
>JBEKHK010000003.1:0-294762 GCA_050012315.1 Steroidobacteraceae bacterium
TCACCGTCGACGTGAAGGGCGAGATTCTCGAACTCAAGAACACCATCAACACCATGGTGGACCAGTTGAACGGCTTCGCCGGCGAAGTGACGCGCGTGGCGCGCGAGGTCGGCACCGAAGGCCGCCTCGGCGGGCAAGCCGAGGTGCCGGGCGTCGCCGGCACCTGGAAGGATCTCACCGACACCGTGAACGTGATGGCGGCGAACCTGACCGAGCAGGTGCGCGGCATCGTCAAGGTGGTGACGGCGGTGGCCGACGGCGACTTGAAGCAGAACCTGACCGTCGCTTCCAAGGGCGAGGTCGCCGCGCTGGCCGAAACCATCAACAACATGACCGATACGCTGGCAACCTTCGCGGATCAAGTCACGACGGTGGCGCGCGAAGTGGGCGTCGAGGGCCGCCTCGGCGGTCAGGCCAACGTCCCGGGCGCCGCGGGTACGTGGAAGGATTTGACCGGTAACGTGAACTTGCTCGCCGCCAACCTCACCACCCAGGTCCGCGCCATCGCCGAGGTGGCCACGGCCGTGACCAAGGGCGACTTGACCCGATCGGTGCAGGTGGAGGCGCGCGGCGAAGTGGCCGAACTCAAGGACAATATCAATACCATGATCGGGAATCTGCGCCTCACCACGGAGCAGAATACCGAGCAGGACTGGCTCAAGACCAACCTCGCGCGCTTCACCAACATGCTTCAGGGCCAGCGCGACCTCGCGACCGTCGGCCGCCTGCTGCTCTCGGAACTGGCGCCGCTGGTCGAGGCGCAGCAGGGCGTCATCTATCAAGTGGACGCGGACGATGCCGCGAGCGCCTTGAAGCTCCTGTCCTCGTATGCGGACGGCGCCGTCGGCGGGCACGCGATTCGGCTGCAGCTCGGCGAGGGGCTCATCGGCCAGTGCGCCCTCGATGGGCGGCGGATCTTGATCACCGAGATGCCCGACAGCGCCGTGCCGATCACCTCGGGATTGTTCCAGGCCAAGCCGCGGAACGTGATCGTGCTGCCGGTGCTGTTCGAGGTTCAGGTGAAAGCGGTCATCGAGCTTGCCTCGCTGGGCGGGTTCACGGATATGCAGCTCACCTTCCTCGAGCAGCTCACCACCTCGATCGGCATTGTGCTCAATTCGATCGAAGCGACGATGCAGACCGAGGGATTGCTCAAGCAATCGCAGCAGCTCGCCACGGAACTCCAGACCCAGCAGCGGGAGCTGCAGCAGACCAACGAGAAACTCGAGCAGAAGGCGCAGCAGCTCGCCGACCGCAACGTCGAGGTTGAGGCGAAGAACCAGGAAATCGAGCAGGCCCGCCGCGCGGTCGAAGAGAAGGCGACCGAGCTCGCGCTCACCTCGAAGTACAAGTCCGAGTTCCTGGCCAACATGTCGCACGAGCTGCGCACGCCGCTCAACAGCATCCTGATTCTCGGACAGCAATTGTCGGAGAATCCGGACGGCAATCTGACCGGGAAGCAGGTGGAATTCGCGCGCACCATCCATGGCGCCGGCACGGATCTGCTCAACCTGATCAGCGACATCCTCGATCTGTCCAAGATCGAATCGGGCACCGTTTCGGTGGATGCCGAGGAGGTTTATTTCACCAATTTGCTGGAAATGATCGCCCGTCCATTCCGGCACGAGGCGGAGAACCGCCGCCTGCAATTCGAGGTCGAGCTCTCGCCGCAAATCGAGCGCAGCATCACCACCGACTTGAAGCGTCTGCAACAGGTGCTCAAGAATCTCCTGTCGAATGCGTTCAAGTTCACCGCCGAAGGCGGCGTCAAACTCCGAGTGTCGCGCGCGCCGAGCGGCTGGAACGAGGATCATCCCACCTTGCGCCGCGCCGGCTCGATCGTCGCGTTCGAGGTGTCCGATACGGGCATCGGCATTCCGCCCGAAAAGCAGCGCATCATCTTCGAAGCCTTCCAGCAGGCCGATGCGGGAACCAGCCGCAAGTACGGCGGCACGGGTCTCGGGCTTGCGATCAGCCGCGAGCTCGCGAATCTCCTCGGCGGGGAGATTCAACTGCGCTCGACGCCGGGCGTCGGCAGCGTATTCACGCTGTACCTGCCCATCACGTACATGGGAAGCGGCGTCACCAAGACCTCGGCCGGTTACGCGGACGCGGCGGCACAGTCGGCGCACCCGCCCGTCACGTTCTCGATGCGCTCGGTGGAGCGGCCGCCGGAGCAGATCGCCGACGATCGACATACCGTCGCCCCCGGCGAGAGCGTCGTGCTCATCGTCGAGGACGATCCGCATTTCGTCCGGCTCATGATGGGAGCCGCCCGGGACAAGGGCTTCAAGGTGCTGGTCGCGACCCGGGGCACCGAGGCGCTCGCGCTCGCGCGCGAGCATCATCCGACCGCCATCTCGCTCGACATCTTCCTGCCCGACATGCTGGGGTGGACGGTGTTGAGTCAGCTGAAGCAGGATCCGGCGACCCGGCACATCCCCGTTCAGATCGTCACGCTCGATGAGGACCGACACCATGGCCTCGCCCGGGGTGCGTTCTCTTTCGTGCAAAAGCCCGCCTCGTCGCAAGGGCTCGACGAGGCCTTCGCGCGCATCAAGGGGTATGCGGCTCCGCGCAAGAAGCGTCTGTTGCTGGTGGAGGACGACCCGAGCGAGCGCAACAGCGTCGCCGAATTGCTGAGCCACGAGGACATCGAGATCGCATCGGCGGAGACGGGTTCCGAAGCGCTGGTCCAGCTCAAGCGGGATCAGGTCGACTGCGTGGTGCTCGACCTGAAGCTGCCCGACATGTCGGGCTTCCAAGTGCTCGAGACCATCCGCGACGACGCGGCGTTGCGCGACATTCCGGTGGTGGTGTTCACGGGCCGCGAGCTCTCCGCGGACGAGGACGCGGCACTGCACACCATGGCGCGCAGCGTCGTGGTCAAGGGGGTCGAATCGCCCGAGCGGCTGCTCGACGAGACCGCGCTGTTCCTGCATCGCGTGGTCGCGGATCTGCCGCCGGCCAAGCAACGGATGCTCGAACGGCTGCACAGCTCCGATGAGGATCTTCTGCGCCGCACAGTGCTCCTGGTGGACGACGATGCACGCAACATCTTCGCGTTGTCGAGCGTGCTCGAGCGCCGCGGCATGGAAGTGCTGACCGCGACCACGGGAAGCGAGGCCATCGCGGTGCTGAACTCGCGCGAGGATGTCGCCATCGTCTTGATGGACATCATGATGCCGGGAATGGACGGCTACGAGACCATCCAGGAGATCCGCTCGAGGCCGGATTTCGGGCGGCTGCCCATACTCGCGCTCACCGCCAAGGCGATGAAGGGCGACCGGGAGAAATGCCTGGAGGCGGGCGCATCGGATTACCTGGCGAAACCCGTCAACGTCGAGCAGCTCCTCTCGGCGCTGCGCATGTGGTTGCATCGTTGAACAGCACGGCATCGGAGAAGGTCAATATCCTGCTGGTCGACGACCAGCAGGCGAAACTGCTGAGCCATGAGGTGGTGCTGGCCGAAATCGGCGAGAACCTGTTCAAGGCGTCTTCGGCGCGCGAGGCGTTCGAGTGTTTGCTCAAGAACGAGATCGGCCTCATTCTCATCGACGTCTGCATGCCCGAGCTCGACGGCTTCGAGCTCGCGGCCATGATCCGCGAGCACCCGAGGTTTCAACGGACCGCCATCATTTTCGTGTCCGCGGTGAACTTCGCCCATCTGGATCAGTTGCGCGGCTACCAATTGGGCGCGGTCGATTACGTGCCCGTTCCGGTGGTGCCGGAGTTGCTGCGTGCCAAGGTCAAGGTTTTCGTCGATCTGTATCGCAAGACCCGTCAGTTGGAGAGATTCAACGCGGAGCTCGAGGCGCGCGTGCTGGAACGCACCGCGGATCTGCGCCGATTCAACGAGGAGCTCGAACAGCGCATCGAGGATCGCACGCGCGAGCGCGAGACCGCGCTCGCGCAACTCTTCGAGGCGCAAAAAATGGACACCATAGGCCAGCTGACCGGCGGCGTCGCGCACGATTTCAACAATCTGCTGATGGCGGTGCTCGGGAGCCTGAGCTTGCTCGAGAAGCGTTTGCCCGATGAGCCCCAAAGCCGCCGTCTCTTGCAGAACGCCGTGCAAGGCGCACAGCGGGGAGCGGCGCTCACCCAGCGCCTGTTGGCATTCTCACGCCGCCAGGAGCTCAAGCCCGAGCCTGTCGATCTGGTCGCGCTGGTCGGCGGGATGGAGGAGCTCCTGAAGCGCGCCCTCGGGCTTGCGATCGAGCTGAAGTTCACGTTCTCGGACGTGCTTCCGGCGGTGCTGGTCGATGCCAATCAGCTCGAGCTGGCGCTTCTCAACCTGGCGCTCAACGCGCGCGATGCCATGCCGAACGGCGGCAAGCTCACGATTTCCGCGGTGGAAGAGAGCAAGCACGAGTCGAGTTCGGGCGCCGACTCGCGGCTGGCGCCGGGGGACTATCTGCGGATCAGCATCGCGGACACGGGCGTGGGAATGGATGAGGGGACGCTCGCCAAGGCGACGGACCCCTTCTTCACCACCAAAGGCCCGGGCAAGGGTACAGGCCTTGGATTGTCGATGGTGCATGGTTTGGCAGCTCAATCCGGCGGACTGCTGCGGATCGACAGCGCTCCGGACGTCGGCACGACGGTGCAGCTGTGGTTGCCTCGCGCGAAGGGGGCGCCGGCGGCCCAACGCAACGTCGAGCGCTTGAAAACGCCGCCCTCGGCGCCCAAAGCGTGCCGGGTGCTCATCGTCGACGACGACCAGTTGGTGCTGACCGGCACGGCTGCCTTGATCGAAGATCTCGGCCACAGCGTGATCGAGGCGCACTCGGGCGCCGAGGCGCTGTCCACGCTCGCGGGGGATGTGCGAGTCGACATCGTCATCACCGACCATGCGATGCCGACGATGACCGGGCTGCAGCTGGCGGAAATCATCCAGGAGCGATATCCCGGCCTGCCGATCATTCTGGCGACCGGGTTCGCGGAGCTCCCCGCCGATCCGGCGAAATTCCGGATCCCGAAACTCTCGAAACCCTGCACTCAGCATGAGATGGCCGTCGCCATACAGACGGCGCTCAATCCCGACTATCAGCACGCGCCCGCTCATGAAAGCCGCTACGACGGTCCCGAGGGCGGCAGCCCCGCCCTATCGATGAGCGCGCTACGCCACCGGTAGCCCATCGGCCCGGAGCACCGGCCGCTCCGGCTCGCGAATTTCCAGAAGCTCGTCGAACAGCGCGCGATAGTGAACGGCGGCTCTGCGCAGCAGTTCGGTATCGGCCTGATTGCGCTCGTCGGCTGCGCTCGCCGCCGGGAGCTCGGTCACCCGTTCGACCGGCATAGTACAATCCCGGCCGTAGACCCGACGTCAACTCCGTGGAAGTCGAGATTCAATGAGCGCAATGACTGATGATTCCGCGGAGACCGCACGACGTGCCGCCCGCCAGGCAGAAGTAGCCGCGGCGCTGTCGCGCGTGCTGCCCGCATCCGCGTTCCTGGTGCGCCGCGAGGATACGGCGCCGTACGAGTGCGACGGATTGACGGCCTTCAAGGCGCCCCCCATGGCCGTGGTGATTCCGGAGAACGAGGACCAATTGGCCGCCGCTCTCAAGCTCTGCCACCGGCTGAGCGTTCCGGTGGTTGCCCGCGGGGCCGGCACCGGGTTGTCAGGCGGCGCGTTGCCCCACCGGCTCGGGGTCACGCTGTCGCTGGCGAAGTTCAACAAGATTCTCAAGGTCGATCCTTTGTCCTGCACCGCCGTCGTCCAATGCGGCGTGCGGAATCTGGCGATCAGCGAGGCAGCGGCGCCATTCGGCTTGTACTACGCCCCCGATCCGAGCAGTCAGATCGCCTGCACCATCGGCGGCAATGTCGCCGAGAATTCGGGCGGCGTGCACTGTCTGAAATACGGCATGACGCTGCACAACGTGCTGCGCGTGCGCGGCTTCACCGCGGACGGGGAGCCGGTGGAGTTTGGATCCGATGCGCTCGATTCGCCGGGGCTCGATCTTCTGTCCGTGGTGATCGGCAGCGAGGGGATGCTCGCGATAACGACCGAGGTTACCGTCAAATTGGTGCCGAAGCCCGAGCTCGCCCGGTGCATCGTCGCGAGCTTTCCCACCGTCGAGTCGGCCGGCAGCGCGGTGGCGAACGTGATCGCGCGCGGCATCGTGCCCGCCGGACTCGAACTCATGGATCAACGCATGACCGCGGTGGCCGAGGATTACGTGCACGCAGGCTACGATCTGACCGCGGCCGCCTTGCTGCTATGCGAGAGCGATGGAACCGACGAGGAGGTCGCCGAAGAGATCGCGGCCATGGAACGCGTGCTCGAGGAAAGCGGCGCCAGCCGGATCGAGGTGAGCCAGAATGAGGAACAGCGCCTGAAGTTCTGGAGCGGACGCAAGAACGCCTTTCCGGCCTCGGGAGGCATCAGCCCCGATTATATGTGCATGGATTCGACCATCCCGCGCAAGTGCCTTGCCCAGATGCTGCTCGCGATCCAGGCCATGGAGGCGAAGTACCAGCTCCGCTGCGTCAACGTTTTTCACGCCGGCGACGGCAACCTGCACCCGCTCATCCTGTTCGATGCCAACGATCGCGAGGAATTCAGGCGCTGCGAGTTGTTCGGCGCCGAAATCCTGGAAGTGAGCCTCGAGCTCGGCGGTACGGTGACGGGAGAGCACGGCGTCGGCGTGGAGAAGCTCAATTCCATGTGCGTGCAATTCTCGCCCGAGGAGCGCGAGCAATTCACCGCAGTGAAGCGTGCATTCGACCCCGCGGAAATGCTGAATCCGGGCAAGGTGATTCCAACCCTCGCGCGTTGCGCGGAGTACGGCAAGATGCACGTGCACCGCGGAATGATGCCGTTTCCGGAGCTGCCGAGATATTGATGTCGGCGGTCGAACTCAGTCGCGGTTCGGCGGCCGGCCGCCTGCGAGAGAGGATTCTCGATGCGCGTGCGCGGCGAGTGAGCCTCGATCTGCGCGGCGGCAACACCAAGTCTTTCTACGCCGAAACGCCCCGGGGTGAGCCGCTCGAGCTTCACGAATTGACCGGTATTTCGAGCTACGAGCCGACCGAGCTCGTGATCACCGCGCGGGCGGGCACGCCGCTCGCCGACATCGAATCGGCTCTCGCCGAGCGGGGTCAATGCCTCGCATTCGAACCCCCGCGATTCGCAGCGGGCGGCACCGTCGGCGGAATGGTCGCCGCCGGCCTGTCCGGTCCCGCGCGCGCAGCCGCGGGACCGCTGCGCGACTACGTTCTGGGAACCACCATTCTCAACGGGCGGGGCGAGCTCCTGACGTTCGGCGGGCAGGTCATGAAGAACGTGGCGGGCTACGATGTCTCGAGGTTGATGGCGGGATCGTGGGGAACTTTGGGCATCTTGTGCGAGGTCTCGTTGAAGGTTCTGTCCGCGAAGGTCGACACCGCGACGCTCTCGTTCGAGTGGGGCGAAGAGCGGGCCCTGGCGGAGCTCGCCCGCTGGAGCGCGTTGCCGCTGTCGCTCAACGCGAGTGCCTGGCACGAGGGATGCCTGCGGATCCGGCTGGCAGGCGCCGCGGCGGCGGTGCGTAGCGCCTGCCGGAAGCTGGGCGGCGCGGAGCTCGATGCTGGGGCGGCGGCACGCTGGTGGGAGAGCCTGCGCGATCATCGCCACGAATTCTTCCGGCTGAGCGAGGCGGAGCTGGCGGGCGGCGAATGTTTGTGGCGAATCTCGGTGCCGCCGGCGACGCCGCCGCTCGAGCAGGCCGGCTTCATCGAGTGGGGCGGGGCGCAGCGCTGGTGGCGTACGCGCGCACCGGCGCAGCACGTGCGCGCCCTCGCGGCCGCCGCCGGAGGCCATGCCACGCTGGTGCGCGCCGCGGACAAGCCGGACGGCGCTTTCGCGCCCGTGAGCGAGACCCTCATGCGCATCCACCGCGCCCTGAAGAGCGCGTTCGACCCGGATCGCGTGTTCAACGCCGGGCGACTCTACGCGGATTTGTGAGGAACCGGCGATGCAGACCAAGTTGAGCCCTGAATTCGCAGGCACGCCCGATGGGATCGAGGCCGAGGCGATTCTGCGCAAGTGCGTGCATTGCGGATTCTGCAACGCGACCTGCCCGACCTATCAATTGCTCGGCGATGAACTCGACGGCCCGCGCGGCCGGATCTATCTCATCAAGGAGTTGCTCGAAGGGGCGAAGGTCACCGAGCGCACCCAGCAGCATCTCGACCGCTGCCTGACCTGCCGCAATTGCGAGACGACGTGTCCGAGCGGCGTGCGCTACGGCCATCTGGTCGAGATCGGCCGCGACCTCGTCGATAAGCGGGTCGAGCGTCCGCTTCGGGCAAGGGCAACCCGCTGGCTTCTCAAGGAGGGACTCACCTCGGCGCTGTTCGCCCCGGCGATGAAGCTCGGGCAGATGCTCCGGCCGCTGCTGCCGCATGCGTTGCGCAGCAAGGTGCGCGCCGACGGGCGCGCCAAATTCGACGGCTTCGAGGCGCGGGAGCATCGCCGCAAGGTGTTGCTGCTCGGCGGCTGCGTGCAGCCGGCGATGCGCCCCGAGATCCATCGGGCGACCCGGCGAGTGCTCGATGCGGCCGGAATTCAGACACTGTTCGCGGCGGACGAGGGTTGTTGCGGGGCTCTACGCACTCATCTGGCGGACCGAGACGGCGGCCTGTCCGACATGCGCCGGAACATCGATGCCTGGTGGCCCATGGTTTCCAGCGGCATGGTGGATGCCATCGTGGTCAACGCGTCCGGCTGCAGCCAGATGGTCAAGGAGTACGCGCATGCGCTGCGTCACGAGCCCGCCTACGCCGAGAGGGCGGCGCGCATCGTGTCCATGACCCGCGACCTGTGCGAACTGTTGCCGGAGCTCGCTCTCGCGCTCAAGGATCGGATCCGGCCGGCTGCGGCGCCGAAGCTCGCTTTTCATTCGCCGTGCACGTTACAGCATGGCCAGCGTATCTCCGGCGTCGATGCGCAGCTCAAGGCGCTGGGATTCGACATCCGGCAGCCCGCCGAGAGCCATTGGTGCTGCGGCTCAGCGGGTACTTACTCGGTTCTTCAGCCCGAGCTCGCGAACGCACTGCGCGACCGGAAGCTCGCCTGTCTCGATGCCCTGAAGCCCGAATGCATCGTCTCGGCGAATATCGGCTGTATTCAGCATCTGGCGGGCGCCACCGCGACGCCGGTGAAGCATTGGATCGAAGTGCTGAACGACTCGCTGGCGGGCTGACGGACCCCAGGGATCCGGCGCCGCGGCCTGCGGCGCCAGGACGCTACGTTTTTGCCGCCAAGAATTCATTGATCGAGGCGGCGACGCCCGTCGGATCCTCCCAGAACGGGTTATGCCCGAGTCCGTCGAAGATCTTCACCTGGGCGGTGGGCAGCGCGTCGATCAGGGTCTTGCGCATCGGTTCCTCCATGATCGGATCTTTGCTGCCCCAGATGAGGAGCGTCGGCGCCTTCAGTTTGGGCAATGTGCTTTGCAGGTCACCGTACAAATTGTCGCTCGGCATCCCTTGGTCGAGCACCGCGAGCCACACGCGAAGCGGTATTCCGGCGGCGTCCTTGCGTTGACGGCGGATGAAGTCGGGGTCGACGGGCGTGGGAGAATCCCACCACGCGATCATGAAAGGGGAGTCGGGCTCGATCGGCTCTTTGAGCTTGCGAATGTCGGCGGCGAAGTCGAACTTCGGCGGCGCCATTCCCGGAGGCCGGCCGCCGGTGGAGGCGATCAGCACCACGCGGCGCGTTTTCTCGGGCCAATATTCGGCGAAGGTCTGCGCAATGATGCTGCCCAAGGAATGACCGACGATGTCGGCGCGCTGAATGCCGAGGGAGTCGAGGAGCAGCTTGATGTCGTACGCGAAGTCGAGCCGGGTGTAGCAGCATTCCGGCTTGCTCGATTGGCCATGTCCGCGGATATCGACCAGGATCAGGCGAAACCGCTTCGACAGATAGGGCATCAGAGGCACCCAGTCGCGCGCGTTGTCGGTGTAGCCGTGGATCAGCACGACGGGCGGGCCGGAGGGATTGCCGGTGTCGATGTAGGCGAGGGTTTCGCCGTCCGGCAACGCGACCTTTTTCTTCATCGCATCGAAGGCGTTCAGATCGATTTTCAGCGGCGGAGGAGCGGCAGCGGCGAGAACGCTGAGGGACCCGAAGAGGGCAATTGCCAGTGCTCCCGCCCATCCCGCCATCTTCCGCCGTATCGGATGCTGCACGGCGCAATTCGCATGATTCATGCGGCGAGCTTAACCGAAACTCATGCGGTGCTGTATAAGCTCATATCGATTATTGATTGGGCATTGCCCGGTGGCCTATTTAGGCTCGTACTCCGATCGTGAGGGGAGACCTGTATGACCGAGTCCAACGAACGCGCCCACTGGCACTTCGATACCATCGCCGTCCACGGCGGATACTCGCCGGATCCGACCACCCGATCGGTCGCGGTGCCGTTGTATCAGACCGTGGCCTATGCCTTCGACAGTGCTCAGCACGGCGCCGATCTGTTCGATCTCAAGGTGCCGGGCAACATCTATTCGCGCATCATGAACCCGACGCAGGACGTGCTCGAACAGCGTCTGGCGGCGCTCGAGGGCGGTATCGCGGCCCTGGCGCTCGCCTCCGGCCAGGCGGCGACGACCTATTCGATTCTCACCATATCCGAGGCGGGAGACAACATCGTCTCTTCGAGCGCTCTTTACGGGGGCACGTACAATCTCTTCGCCCACACCCTGCCTCAATACGGCATCGAGGCGCGCTTTGCCGATTACCGCAAGCCCGAAACCTTCGAACCGCTCATCGATGACAGGACCAAAGCGGTGTTCGTCGAGTCGCTCGGGAACCCGCAGGGCAACGTCACCGACATTGCCCGCATCGCGGAAATCGCGCACCGGCACGGTGTCCCGCTGATCGTCGACAACACCGTGCCGACGCCCTACCTGAGCCGGCCCATCGAACACGGGGCCGACATCGTGGTCCATTCGCTCACCAAGTATCTCGGCGGCCATGGCACGAGCGTCGGCGGAGCGATCATCGACTCCGGCAAGTTTCCCTGGACGCAGCACAAGCGCCGCTTCCGGCGCCTGAATGAGCCCGATGTCAGCTATCACGGCGTGGTGTACACCGAGGCGCTCGGCCCCGCGGCCTACATCGGGCGTGCACGGGTGGTTCCGCTGCGCAATACCGGCGCCGCCATCTCTCCGTTCAATGCATTTCTGATTCTTCAGGGCATTCAGACCTTGTCGCTGCGGATGGATCGCATCAGCGAGAGCGCGCTGAAGATCGCGCGGCATCTCGCCAAGCACGCCAAGGTGGCGTGGACCATCTATGCGGGACTCGAGGATCACCCGGATCATGCGCTGGTGCGAAAATATTTGTCGGGAAAGGCATCCGGCGTGCTGACGTTCGGACTCAAAGGCCCGGCGGGGCAGGGGCGCGAACGCGGTGCGCGCTTTCTGGATGCCCTGCAGCTGTTCACGCGCCTGGTGAACATCGGCGATGTGCGCTCGCTCGCCACCCACCCTGCTTCCACCACGCACCGGCAACTGTCGCCCGAGGAGCTCGCGAACGCGGGCGTCTCCGAGGACACGGTCCGCTTGTCCGTTGGAATCGAGGACCTGAACGACCTGCTCGCCGATTTGGATCGTGCGCTGGCGGCGGTTTGACGCGCGCGCAGTTCGCGTCATCGAATTGAAATAATTTCCATGGAGCATTTTTCGCGTTCGGCACTAAAATCGATCTCGTGAGTCCAACCCTCGTTATCCTCAGGAGTTGCTATGACCACGAGCGACAAGAAGCCGCGGCGGGCGGCCAAGACCGCGAAGACCGCAAAGACCTCGGATATCACCCATACCGCCGAAAGCCCTCCGACCCTCGAGGCCGCGAGTGCGTCCGGCATCGCGAAGACACCGGGCATCGCGAAGATGGCGGGTACCGCGAAGACGGCGGGAAGCACGAAGACACCGAGTGGCGCGAAGACGGCGGCGGGCGCGAAAGCGCCGAGCAGCGCGAATACGCCGGGTATCGCGAATACACCCGGTATCGCGCAGGCCGACAATGGCGGTGCCGCCGGAAGAGCCCACTCGGCCGGGAATGCCTCGTTCCTCAGAGCCCGGGCGGCCGACGGGGTGCGAGGCGACGGGACGCGGCCGATCAAAGCCATCAGCATTTCCGTCACGTCCCGCCATCGCGAGGATCGCCACGCCTCGATCGCCCTGGCTGCGTATTTCAGATCGGAGCTGCGAGGCTTCGTGCCCGGCCACGAAGTCGAGGATTGGCTGGCGGCGGAAGAAGAAGTCGATCAACGATTGCTCGGCGAGGGGCGCGCTTCTTGAGCCTACGGTAGGTTGCTGGCGACCGGGCCTGCTGCGATACTCGTTGTTTCGCCTCGCATGCACGGGCCGAAGTCGATAAGGAGCAGCACTCTGAGCGGCGGCACTCATATTCTCGTCGGCGACGTGGGCGGGACGCATGCGCGCTTCGCCGTGGTCGATGCGTCGGAGCCCCCGCCCTGGCGCATCCAGGACAGACGGGATTTGGCCGAGGCGTTTCCCACGTTCGTGGACGCCCTGCAAAGCTATTTCGAGCGCGCGCCGGTCACCGCCAAGCCGCCCATCGCCGCGATTGCCGTGGCCGGTCCCGTCAATGCCGGCACGGCCCGCTTCACGAACCGCGGCTGGGAGATTTCGGAGGGTGACCTCAAGAAATTCGGATTCGAGCAAGCCATACTGGTCAATGACTTCGAGGCGCTGGCCTTCGCCGCGGAGGTGCTGGTCGACAAGGATCTGTCCACCATCGGCCCGGAGATCAAGGGCCAAGAACAGGGTACGATCACCATCCTCGGGCCGGGCACGGGCTTCGGCGTGTCCTGCTTGGCGCGCTATGGCGGCCGATCGGTGCCGATGGCTACCGAAGGCGGCCATATAGGATTCGCGCCAGGCGATGACTCGGAGGTGGCCGCGCTCGAGTCGATGTGGAAGCAAAAGGGTCGAGTGTCGGTAGAGCGGATTCTATCGGGCTCCGGTCTCGAGAATCTCTATCGAACGCTGGAGCAATTGGCAGGCCGCGAACCGCGTGCGCTGAGCGCCGCCGACATCAGTACGCGGGCGATGCAGAACGACCCCGGCTGCCACGCCGCGCTCACGATGTTCTGCTCCATCTTCGGCGCCGTTGCCGGCGATCTGGCGCTCGCGCACGGCGCACGCGGCGGGGTGTACATCGCCGGCGGCATTACGCAGAAGATCCAGAAATTTCTCGTCGAGAGCCCGTTCCGCAAGCGCTTCGAGGACAAGGGCCGGTTGTCCTCCTTCGTGCAAGCCATACCCACGAAGCTGATCATCAACGCCGACGTCGCCATGATCGGGGCCGCACGCGCGGGCGTGACGATCGCGTCCTTCGCATGAGCTTGGGGCGGCGTTGCGCGAGGCGGCGGCGACGCCCGTGAGCCGCGCCAGGCCAGCCGTCGGTTCCGCGCCCGGCGCTCCCGGCATGCCGCCCACGTGGTGCAGCAGCGCCAAGGAAATGATCGGGTGCACGCTCGGCCGTTCCAGGCTGTGGTTCACGGTCGGCGGGGGCATCGTGAACGAGGTGTATTACCCGCGCATCGATATTCCGCAGATCCGGGATCTCGGCTTCATCGTCGCCGACGGCCGCGGCTTTTGGGTGGAAGTGAAGCGGCTGTGGCAGCACACGGTCGAGCTCTTGGCGCCGGGCATTCCCGCGGTGCGCGTGGTCCATCGGCATCCGCGCTTCGAGCTCACGCTGCGGATCGTGCCCGGGGTGGAGCGCGACGTGCTGCTGATCGACGTCGCGCTCACGGGCGATGCGGAGCTCCGGCCGTATGCGTTGCTCGCGCCGCACCTGGGCGGCACCGGCAGCGCCAATCGGGCGGAGGTTTCCGAGCAGTCGGGGCGCCGAGTGCTCGAGGCCACGCAGGGTCCGTATTCCCTGGCGCTCGCTGCGGTCAGCGGCGCTCAGGCCGACGCCTTCGGCCGCGCGAGCGCGGGCAACGTGGGTGCGAGCGACGGCTGGCAGGACTTTCATCGCAACGGGGCGATGACCTGGGAGTACGCCGACGCAGGACCCGGCAACGTTGCGCTGACCGGCGAGCTTTCTCGCTCCTGCGTCCTGGCGCTCGCTTTTGGGAGCAGCAGCGAATCGGCTGCGACGCTCGCGCTCTCGGCGCTTTTCGAGCCGTTCGATCACATTCGCGACCGGTACGTGCGGGGCTGGAGCGAGTGGTACGCGAACGCGCGAGTTCCCTCGAGCTACCTCGCCGGCTTGTCGCCGCTCTGCGTCGAGCAGTTCCACATCTCCAGCATGGTGCTGCGCGTCCACCAGGACAAGACCTATCCGGGCGCGATGGTCGCGAGCATCTCCGTGCCCTGGGGCAATACCAAGGAGGAGCGCGAAGGCTATCACCTGGTATGGCCGCGCGACCTGGTCGAGTGCGCGGGCGCGCTGCTCGCGGTCGGCGCGACACGCGAGGCGGGCAATACCTTGCGATATCTGCTGGCGACGCAGCTCGAGGATGGTCATTGGTATCAAAATCAGTGGCTGGGCAGCAAGCCCTATTGGACCGGCGTGCAATTGGACGAGACCGCGCTGCCGGTGCTCTTGGCGGCGCTGCTCGCGGAGCGCGATGCGCTCGAAGGAACCGAGGTCGCGGACATGGTTCGGCGCGCTCTCTCCTACATCGTTCGGCATGGTCCCGCGAGCGACCAGGATCGGTGGGAGGAAAGCGCGGGACTCAACACCTTCACGCTGGCGGCATGCATTGCCGCGCTGGTGAGCGGCGCGGAGTATCTCGAACCGGACGCGCGCGACTTGGCGCTCACCTTCGCGGATTACTGGAATTCCCGGTTGGAGGACTGGACCGCGGTCCGCGATACGCCGCTCGCACGGCAGTTCGGAATCCCCGGCTATTACGTTCGAGTTGCGCCGCCGCAGGCGATCGCCGACCGCGGAGCGTTCGATCGAGTGCTGACCATCAGGAACCAAGCGATGGACCCCGCCTTGCCGGCCGCCGCGCAGTTCGGCGTGGATTTCCTGCAGTTGGTGCGCTTCGGCTTGCGCCGTTTCGACGATCCCTTGATCGTCGGCAGCGTTCGTCTCGCCGACGCGCTGCTCAAAGTCGATACGCCGAACGGGCCCTGCTGGCATCGGTATTTCGACGATGGCTACGGCGAGCACGACGACGGCAGCGCCTACGACGGCGTCGGCCGCGGGCGCGCGTGGCCGCTGCTCAGCGGTGAACGCGCCCACTACGAAATTGCCTGCGGCAACGACCCGACGCCGCTCATGGAAGCGATGGCGCGTATGGCCTCGCCCGGCGGCATGCTGCCCGAGCAGGTGTGGGACGCCGCTGCGATTCCGGAGCGGGGTCTGTTTCCGGGCCGGGCAACCGGCTCCGCCATGCCGCTCGCGTGGACCCACGCGGAGTATCTGAAGCTCGCGGCCTCGCGCATTCTGAGGCGCCCGTTCGACCGTCCTGAGTCCGTGTGGCGGCGCTACGGCGGAAAACGCAGCACACCGTCCCGGGCGACGTGGTGCGAACATGCCGCGATCAACGCCATCCCCGCCGGCGTCGCGCTGGTGCTCGCCTTGCGTGAACCCGCCATCGTGCGCTATGGCGTCAACGGCTGGCAGGACATCGTGGATGCACCGACCTCGCCCAATAGCCTGGGGGTGCACACACTCACGATCGATGCGGCGAAGCTCGCCCGCGGCGAGCGGTTGGATTTCACTTTCAGGTATATGCCGGGCGAGCGCTGGGTGGGGGAGGATTATCGGGTGAGCATCGAGGCGAACACGTAGGGCTCCGAGAGCGTCACTGTCGGAGGAAACTGGCACCCGAATCGGCGCAAGCCGCTTGGAATGCCCGTGCGGTTGCGGGACGCTGGAAGCACTGCATGGCGAAGGCGAAGGCGGTGCCAGCGCTCGCGTGAGGCTGCTAGGCCGGCCTAGGTGTGCGGCGCGGGGAGCGTCAACGGCCAGGGCGAGGTTTCGGCGCCGCGCTCGATGGGCACTTCGATGACCGCGGGTGTGTCCGCCTGCAGGGCACGATCGAGCGCGGCCCGCAGCTGCGCGGGATTTTCGGCGCGCAGCGCCAAGGCGCCGAAGCTTTCGGTGAATTTACCGAAATCGGGATTCACGAGGTCGGCGCCGAGGATCCGTGAGCGGTATTGCTCCAGTTGATCGCGCCGCACGTTGCCGTAGCTGGCGTTATTGAACAGGACCGTGACCACCGGGATGCGGTACTGCACGGCGGTGGCGAGTTCTTGGCTGCCGAACATGAACCCGCCGTCACCGCAGACCGCGACGACCGGCCGCCCGGGATGCGCGACCTTGACTCCGAGCGCAGTGCCGAAGCCGAAACCCAAGTTGTCCTGGTAGCCGCAGGTGACGTATTGCCGCGGCCCGTATACCGGAAATCCGAAGCGCGAGGTAAAGCCCGCCTGGCAAATTTCCTCCACGAAGAAGCCGTCGCGAGGCAGCACCTCGCGAATCGCGTCGATGTATCCCATCTGGGGCTGGACGCGCCGGATCGCCCCGTGAGCGCGCGCTCGTAGCTCGGCCAGCTCCCGTTCGTTCGAGGCGCGCGGTTGGGCCGGGGATGCCGCGAGCGCCTCGGTCAACGCCGCCGTTCCGGCCAAGGAATCCGCAACGATGCCCACGTGAGGCTTGAGGCGCACCATCTCGGTCGGGTCGATATCGATACGGATGATTTTCACGTTGGGCGGCAACCAACGCCAACGGAAGTGCTGAAGCTCCAAGCGGCTGCCGATGCCGATCAACAGATCGGCCTCCTTCCAGTACTCGTAAGCCGCGACCGAGTTGAGCGCGTAGCGCGAATCGTCGCTCACCACGCCCTTTCCGCTGCGGTGCGCGGTGACCGGAGCTTGCAGAAGCGAGGCGAGGCGCAGCACGGCCTCGCCCGCGTGCTGGGCGCCGGCTCCTACGGTGATCAACGGGCGCTTCGCCGCTCCGATGAGCTTGGCGGCCGCCGCAATCGCCTCCGGATCCGGGGTCGGCGCCGGGATGGGCGGCAATCGAGCCGCGGGCGCTACCTCGGCCTTTTGCCCGAATACGTCCCAAGGCGCTTCCACCGCCACGGGCCGGATGCGACCGGAAGCGAGCTGCCGGAATGCTTCGGCCATCACCTGCGGCGCGGCCGTCGGATGGTCGATGCGCTCGGCCCATTTCGTCAGGCCGCGAAGCAGCGCGAGCTGATCGGGCAGCTCATGAAGCTGCCCGCGCCCGCGCCCGATCAGATGCGACATGATGTTGCCGGTGATGCAGAGCACCGGCGCGGTCGCGCCGTAGGCGGTGCAGAGCGCGGCCGCCGAGTTCAATACCCCCGGGCCGGGGACCACGCTGTAGACGCCGACCCGGCCGCTGGATTTCGCGTAGCCGTAGGCCATGTAGGCCGCGCCCTGTTCATGCCGGGCGGTGATGAAGCGAATGGCGTCGCGACGCCGCGCGAGGGCGTCGTTGAAGTCGTACATATGCGCGCCCGGGATGCCGAACACCGTGTCCACACCATGCGCGATGAGCGATTCAACGATCGCATCACCCGTCGTCATCACAGTCATGGCACGGTCCTCAAGCCTCGATGAGCCCGTGGCGGATGGCGATCAGCGTGAGCTCGGATTGGTTTTCCACATTCAGCTTTTGCTTGATGTTGTACAAATGCGTGCCGACCGTGGAGGTCGACAGCTTCAGGTCTTGCGCGATGCGCTGCACGGTGGCGCCGCCGGCGAGCCGGACGAACACTTCGAATTCGCGCTCCGAGAGCCGCTCGACCGGCGATTTCGATGCGCCGTCGAATTCCGCGAGCGCGAGCTTCTGAGCGAGCGCGGCGTCGATGTAGCGCCGGCCGCTGGCTACCGCGGTAACGGCCTCCACCAGCGCCTCCGGCGCGCTTCGTTTCGACAAAAAACCGAGCGCGCCTTCCGTCAGGGAGCGTCGAGCGTGCATCACATCGTCGTGCGCCGACAGCGTCAAAATGCGCGCCCCGGGGTGGTGGGCGCGAATGCGGCGCAGGGCCTCGAGCCCGCCCATGCCCGGCATCGCGATGTCCATGACCACCACGTCCGGGGACATCTCCGCGTACAGTTTGCACGCGGTTTCGCCGGACTCCGCCTCGGCGATCACCGATAAGTCGGGGATCGCCTGCAGCAGCAGCCGAAAGCCCATGCGCACCACCGCATGGTCGTCGACCAGCATGACGCGGATCATGCCGGCACCGCGAGCGGGATGTCGGCCGACAGCAGCACCCCGCGGGTGGGCCGATTGTGCACGTTCAGCGTTCCGCCGAGTTGCGCCACGCGATCGGCGAGGCCTCGAAGCCCGTAATGGCCGGGGCGAGCCCAATCGGCGGGCAGCCCGACACCGTCGTCGGCCACCGAGACATGAATGCGTCGGGCCTCGCCCTCGACCGCTATGTCGACGTGCGAGGCTCGCGCATGACGCAGGGCATTGGTCAAGCCTTCCTGGACTATGCGATAGATGGCGAGTGTCACGCTCGGACCGAGATCCGCGGGCAGCCGGTGCTTCACGTCGATGGAAATGGTCGGGTGCCGGCGCTGCAGGTCGCGCACCAGATTCTCGATCGTGGCGGACAGCCCAATCGCATCCAGCGACAAGGGCGCAAGGCGCGGAATCAAGCTATGCATGGCATCGTACAGGCGTGCCGCCTCGTCGGAGATCAGCCGCGCCGCCTCGCCGGTCGCCGGATCGCGGGCGCCTCCCTGAGCCGCAATGGCGAGCGCCAGGCTGCGGATGGCGGTCACCGACTGGCCGAACTCGTCATGCAGCTCATGCGCGATCAGCCGCCGTTCCTCTTCGACGCGCTGATCCGCAAGCGAGGCCATCTCGCGGCGCTCCTCCAGGCGCGCTTCCGCATCGCGCGCCTGACGCTCCGCCCCCACCTTGTCCTCGACCGCCTGCGCCATGCGGTTGAAGGCGCTGCCGATGACCTCGGCCTCGGAACCGGCGAGCGGCGGCAGGCGGAAGGCGAGATCGCCGCGTTGCAGCCGCTCCAACCCCTCCGCGATGATGGGAATGGGCTCGAACACGCGTGCGACCAGCCAGAAGGCGACCGCATTCACGATGACGAGCATGGCGGCGCCCATGATCGAGATACGCACCACGTTGTCCCAGGCATCCAGCACGGAGCGCGAGGGCTGCGCTTCGACCACCAATTGCATGCCGCCTCGAAGCAGGAACACCTCTCTCGCCGATGTGGGTGTGATCCAGCGAGCGAACCAGGCGGGGGCTTCGCGGCCCGCCTTATAGGTTGACGCGGGCGCGCGGTACAAAACCTTTCCGGCGGGCGACAGCAGGTAAACCTCGTTGGCGCGGACCCGGCCGAGCTGCTGCAGGAACTGCAATACCAGATCCGGCCCGCCGATGGTCGAATACACCGAGGCCAGCTGGCCCAAGAGCTGGGAGGCTACCCGATTCGCCGCTTCGATTTCCTCGCGCACCGAATCGCGCGTGCTCTGGATCTCGGCGGCAATCAGCACGGCCACGAAGGCGGCGCTCAAGGCCGAAATGACCAGATTCAACCGCGTCCTGAGCTTCATACCCGCATGGTACCAGGGGCGAGCGGCCGCCCGGCGCCGCCCGTCGGGCTCCAGCCGGCCGTCGGCTCATGAAAATCATGAGGGGTGTTTCATGAGCGCGTGGATTCATCGGGGCCTCCGCGCTTGCACCATGAGTCGGTACCTGCGTAAGAGGATTAGCTATGAAATGGGAAACACCGCAAGCGGTTGAGTTACGGTTCGGCATGGAAATCACCATGTACGTGGCCAATCGCTGATACGTCGATAGGGCGGCTGCCCGCGCAAGCGGGCACGCCCACTTAACACCTGCGTGAGAATCCGCGTGCTGGGATCGGCCGCCGGCGGCGGTTTTCCCCAATGGAATTGCAACTGCCCCAACTGCGCCGGCTATCGGTCCGGTAGCCTGAAGGCGCGGGCCCGTACCCAGTCCTCCATCGCCGTCGCCGGGCAGGATCCGGCCCGGTGGGTGCTGGTGAACGCCTCGCCCGACATCCGGGCTCAATTGCAGGGGGCGCCCGAACTGCAACCGAACCGGTCTCTTCGAGACAGTGCGCTGTGCGGCATCGTGCTGGTGGACGGCCAGGTCGACCACACCACGGGACTTTACATGCTGCGGGAATCGACGCGTCCCTGGCCGATCTGGTGCACCGACAGCACCTATGCGGACCTGACCCGCGGCAACCCCATCCTCGGCGTTTTGCGCCATTTCTGCGGCGTCGATCGGCGCCGCATCGAGCTCGACCGTGAATTCGCCATCGACGAGCTGACCGATGTGCGATGGCGCGCGCTGCCGGTCGCGAGCAAGCCGGCGCCGTATTCGCCCAACCGCGAATCGCCGATGCCGGGCGACAACGTCGCGCTGGTCCTCGAGGATCGATTTACGGGCCGGTCGGCGGTGTACGCACCGGGGCTCGCGGCCATCGACGAGCGGCTGTCGGGATTCATGCGATCCGCCGCGTGCGTGCTGGTCGACGGGACCTTCTGGAGCGACGATGAGATGGTGCGCGTGGGCGTCTCCGGCAAGCGCGCCCGGGACATCGGTCATCTGCCCCAAAGCGGGCCGGGCGGGATGCTCGAGCAGCTCGATCGGCTGCCCGCGGGCGTGCGCAAGATCCTGATCCATATCAACAACACCAATCCCATCCTGGATGAGTTGTCCGCCGAGTTCGGCGAGCTGCGGCGCCGGGGCATCGAGGTGGCGGAGGACGGCATGGAGATCTCGCTGTGAGCGCTTTGCCCTGGAGCAGGGAGGAATTCGAAGCGCAGCTCAGAAAACAGGGCGCCGCGTATCACATCCACCATCCCTTCAACGTGCTGCTCAATTCGGGCAAGGCGAACCGCGAGCAGATCCGCGGCTGGGTCGCCAACCGCTATTACTATCAGATCAGCATCCCGATCAAGGACGCCGCGATTCTGTCCAACTGTCCCGATCGAGCGGTGCGCCGCAACTGGGTGCAGCGCATTCTCGACCATGACGGCTACGGCGATGATCCGGGCGGAATCGACTCGTGGCTGCGCCTCGGGGAATCGGTGGGCTTGCCGCGGGAGTCCGTGGAGAGTCTGGCGGACGTGCTGCCGGGCGTGCGATTCGCGGTGGATGCCTATGTGAATTTCGCGCGCCGGGCGCCGTGGCAGGAGGCCATCTGCTCCTCGCTGACCGAGCTGTTCGCGCCGGAGATCCACAAACAACGGCTCGCCAACTGGCCGGAGCACTACCCCTGGATCGATGCCTCGGGCCTCCAGTATTTCCAGAGCCGCGTGAGCCTGGCGCGGCGCGATGTCGAATTCGGGCTCAAGTTCACGTTGGATCACTTCGTGACGCGCGCCCTGCAGGAGCGGGCGCTCGAGATCCTCAAATTCAAGCTCGACGTGCTTTGGCAGATGAACGATGCGATGGCGCTGCGCTATGGGGTGCCGGCATGAGCGCCGGCGCCCTCCATGGCTCGTCCCGCCCGTCGATCGGGCACGGCTTCCGATTGCAATGGGAAGCCGCGCAGAACGCCTACGTGCTCCTGTTTCCGGAGGGCATGATCAAGTTGAACGGCAGCGCCGGCGAGATCATGAAACGCTGCACGGGGCAGGCGACCCTTGCCGAGATCACGGCGGATCTCGAGCGCACGTTCGCGACTTCGGGGCTCTCGGCGGATGTCATCGCCTTCGTGGAGATGGCGCGCGCCAAGCTCTGGCTGTCGGTGCCGGCATGACGGCGGCTCCCGTGGCGGCGGCCGGCGCCGCATCGTCCGGTCCCGCGCTCCGCCCCGGGCCGCCCCTCTGGCTCCTGCTCGAGCTGACCTACCGCTGTCCGCTGCATTGCGTCTTTTGCTACAACCCCACGGATTTCGCGGCCAGCGGGCCCGAGCTCGGGACCGACGATTGGCTGCGGGTACTCAAGGAGGCACGCGCGCTCGGCTCGGTGCAATTGGGCCTCTCGGGCGGCGAGCCGCTGGCACGCGATGACCTCGAACCCATCGTGGCGGAGGCTCACCGGCTCGGCTTCTACACCAATCTCATCACCTCCGGGGTGGGTCTCAACGAGACGCGTATCCGTGCGCTGAAGGATGCGGGGCTCGATCACATTCAGCTGTCGTTTCAGGACAGCACCCGGCAGATGAACGATTTCCTGAGCAGCACCCGCACCTTCGACTTGAAGTCCAAGGTCGCCGCGCTCATCAAGCAGCACGACTATCCCATGGTGCTGAACGTCGTGCTTCACCGGCTCAATATCGATCATGTCGAGGAAATCCTGGAGATGGCCGATCGCATGGGTGCCGACTACGTCGAGCTCGCCAACACGCAGTTCTATGGCTGGGCCTGGCACAACCGGCAGCAATTGATGCCGAGCCGGGCGCAGGTCGAGCACGCGGAGGAAGTCACCCGGCGTTTTCGCGAGCGACAGGGTCGGCCGATGCGGATCTTCTTCGTGGTGCCGGATTATTTCGAGAAGCGTCCGAAGGCCTGCATGAACGGGCTGGGCTCCATTTTTCTCACCGTCACGCCGGACGGCACGGCGCTTCCTTGCCATGCGGCGCGGATGCTCCCGGGCCTTCAATTCCCGAACGTCAAAACCTCGAGTCTCGAGCACGTCTGGTACGAGTCCTCCGGCTTCACGCATTTTCGGGGCGATGCGTGGATGAAGGAGCCTTGCAGAAGCTGCCCCGAGAAGACGCGCGACTTCGGTGGTTGCCGCTGCCAGGCGTATCTTCTGACGGGCGATGCCGCGAACGCCGATCCGGTCTGCGACTTGTCGCCGCATCACCACAAGGTGCTCGAGGCGGTGCTCGCCGCCGACCGGCCCGCGGCAGGCGGCAACGGCCCATCCGGACAGGAAAAGCCGCTGGTGTTTCGCTCGCGGGCCAATTCGTCTAGGCTTTTCTGATGAACCCGGCATCCGCGACACCGTTGCATCTGATTACCGTACTGTTCGTCTTGGCACTGGCGGGCGAGACGGCGATTCGCCTCTGGCTGGCGTCGCGCCAGATCCGGGCGGTCAGGGCCCATCGCGACCAGGTCCCCGCGCTATTCTCGGAGCGGATCGCGCTCCCCGATCAGCAGCGCGCGGCCGACTACACCGCGGCGCGAGTGCGGGTGGGCCGATGGGCGACGCTGTTCGAGGCGTTCATCAAGCTGGGATTGACCCTCGGCGGCGGGCTCGCGCTGCTCGACGGTGTGGTGAGCCGCAGCGGCTGGCCGGAACCCTGGCGAGGAACGCTCGCGGTGCTGGCGGTATTGCTGCTTTTGAGCTTGCTCGGTCTGCCGTTCACGCTGTGGCGGACTTTTCGGGTCGAGGCGCGCTTCGGATTCAACCGAGTTTCTCCGGCGCTTTTTGCCGCGGATTTCGCGAAGCGGCTGCTGCTCGGATTTCTGCTCGGCGCGCCCTTGGTGCTGGCGACGATCTACCTCATGGAGAAGGCCGGCGCATGGTGGTGGGCCTGGGCATGGCTCGTCTGGATGGGCGTGTCGCTCGCGCTGACCTGGGCGGCGCCCCGCTTCATCGCGCCGCTCTTCAACAAGTTTTCTCCGCTTGCCGATGGTGCGCTGCGCGAGCGGGTGGAGCGGCTGCTCGAGCGTTGCGGATTCAAAGCGGGCGGCGGCGTGTTCGTGATGGACGGCTCGCGGCGCTCGGCGCACGGGAATGCCTATTTCACCGGCATCGGACGCAACAAGCGCATCGTATTCTTCGATACGCTCTTATCGCGCATCGACGGGGATGAGATCGAGGCGGTTCTGGCGCATGAGCTGGGACATTTCCGGTTGCATCATGTGCGCCAACGATTGGTGGTGTCGTCGCTGTCGCTATTGGCGGGATTGGCGCTGCTAGGTTGGCTGGCGGCTCAGCCGGGCTTTTATTCGGCCTTGGGCGTGCCGGCAGGGTCGGCCGCCATGGCGCTGGTGCTGTTCTTCGTGACCGTTCCGGTGTTTACGTTTTTCGCAACGCCGCTCGAAGCGTGGTGGTCGAGGCGCCACGAGCGCGAGGCCGACGATTTCGCCGTCGCTCACTCGGATGCGCAACGGCTGGCCGCAGCGCTGGTCAAGCTTTACCGGGACAACGCGAGCACGTTGACCCCGGACCCCGTGCACTCGGCGTTTTACGATTCACACCCGCCGGCGCTCGAGCGGATCTCGCGGCTGCAGCGCATGGCCGTGGCGGGCGGCGCGTAGCACGCCTGAGCCGCCCGCCCTGAGTGGGCGAGCAATCGGGCGGCGCGTAGCTTACGCCGCCGCCCGCTGGACGGGCGCATCCTCCAGCGCCCGCGCCAGCACGTCCTCGATCCGCTCGGCCCACACGAACTCGAGCTTGTTGCGCGCGCTCTCGGGAACGTCCTCGAGATCCCGGCGATTGCGTGCCGGCAGAATCACCGTGCGAATGCCGGCACGGGCCGCCGCCACGACTTTCTCCTTGATGCCGCCCACCGGGAGCACGACTCCGCGCAGGCTGATCTCGCCCGTCATGGCGACATCCGAGCGCACGGTGCGCTTCGACAGGAGCGATGCCAGGGAGGTCGCCATCGCCACACCGGCGCTCGGGCCGTCCTTGGGAATGGCTCCCGCGGGCACGTGGATGTGCAGATCACAATTGTCCAGCACCGCCGGATCGATGCCCAGCCGGTCGGCCTGAGACTTCACCAGGGTCACGGCGGTCTGGGCGCTTTCCTTCATCACATCGCCGAGTTGTCCCGTCAGGATGAGCTTGCCGGTGCCCTTCACCCGGCTCGATTCGATGAACAGGATATCGCCCCCCGCCGGCGTCCATGCGAGCCCCGTGGCAACGCCCGGCACGCTGGTGCGAAGCGCCACGTCGTTCTCGAAGCGCGGAGCGCCCAATATCGAGGCCACCTCCGCCGCGCCGATGCTCACGCTCGAGCTCTTGCCCGAGGCGATGGAGACCGCGGCGTTGCGAAGCAGCGCGCCGATCTGACGCTCCAGATTCCGCACCCCGGCCTCGCGCGTGTAGTCGCCGATCACCTTGCGCAGCGCCTCATCGGAGATCTGGATCTGCTCCGAGGTCAAGCCGTTGGCGATCAGCTGCCGCGCGAGCAGGTAACGCCTCGCGATCTGCAGCTTTTCCTCCTCCGTGTAGCCCGCGAGCTCGATGATTTCCATGCGATCGCGGAGCGGCGGCGGAATGGAATCGAGCACGTTGGCCGTGCCGATGAACAGCACCTTCGAGAGGTCGAAGGGAACCGCGAGGTAGTTGTCGCGGAACGTGTTGTTCTGTTCCGGATCGAGCACCTCGAGCAACGCCGAGGATGGATCGCCGTGGTAGCTCGCGGAGAGCTTGTCCACCTCGTCCAGCATGAGCACGGGATTGCGCCGCCCGGCCTTGCGCACCGCCTGCACGATGTTGCCCGGCAACGAGCCGATGTAGGTGCGCCGGTGACCGCGGATTTCCGCCTCATCGTGAACGCCGCCCAAGCTCACGCGCCTGAACTGAAGGCCCAGCGCTTTGGCGATGCTTTGCCCGAGGGAGGTCTTGCCGACCCCCGGCGGCCCGACGAAGCACAGGATCGGACTGCGGCCTTCCGGGTTGAGCTTGCGCACCGCGAGGAACTCGAGAATCCGGCGCTTGACCTTCTCCAGGCCGTAGTGATCGTCGTCCAGGATCGCCCGAGCGCGCTCGATGTCGTGCTGCTCCGGATCGATTTTCGACCAGGGCATGGCGATCAGCCAGTCGAGATAGTTGCGCGTCATGGAATATTCCGCGGCGCCCTCCGGCATGCGCTCGAGGCGCGCCAGCTCGCGCAGCGCCTGCTCCTCCGCTTCCTGGGGCATCTTCGCTTCCGCGATCGCTTTCTTGAGATCCTCGACCTCCGCTCCGGTGCCGCCGGTTTCGCCGAGTTCCTTCTGGATCTGGCGCAATCGCTCGCGCAGCACCGCCTCCTTCTGACGCTCGTCGAAGGCCTCGCGCGTGCGCTCGTCGATTTCCCGGGAGACCTTCAACACCTCGATGCGCCGGTTGAGGAGTGCAAGCACGCGGTCGAGCCGCGCCTTGAGGTCGAAGGTCGCCAGGATTTCCTGCTTCTCCGTGGCTTTGAGGTCCATGAAGCTCGCCACGATGTCCGCCAACGTCGGAATCGCCTCGATGGCGCGGATCGCGTTGACCAGCTCACCGGGCGCCTGCGGCAGCAGC
The DNA here is from genome assembly GCA_050012315.1 of Steroidobacteraceae bacterium. Classification (GTDB taxonomy): domain Bacteria; phylum Pseudomonadota; class Gammaproteobacteria; order Steroidobacterales; family Steroidobacteraceae; genus Bog-1198. The sequence goes on from JBEKHK010000003.1 coordinate 26,162, forward strand.
TGCGACGCCTCGATCGCCCGCTCGCGCAAGGTGAGGCCGCGGGCCTCGATCTCACGGTCGTTGACGGCCGGCTCCCGGTGCATCTCGATGCGCGCGACCAGGAACGGGTCCGAGCTCACGTAATCGAGCACGGTGAAGCGTTGCTCGCCTTGAGCGATGAGATGGTGCGTGCCGTCGGCCGCCGTCACGAATCGCACGATGGAGGCCACGGTTCCCACCCGGTGCAGCCCGTCCGGCTTCGGCTCGTCGCTGGAATCGGATTGCAGCACGAGGCCTACGCGACGCTGGGTGCGCACGGCTTCTTGGGCCGCCGCCAGGGCGCGCTTGCCGGTCACGGCAATGGGCAGTACCACGCCCGGGAACAGCACGGTGTCGCTCACGGGCAGAATGATCAACACGTCTTCCGGCATTGCGGTAGTTTCCAAAGGTTTCTCGGTGCTCATAGCGGGGACCCCGTCAGGCGCAGGAACAGATAGCCGCGCTCCAGGCGCAGCTCGAGCAGCGCGTAGCTGCCGGGCGGTAAATCGATGCGCCGCCGCATTCTTCCGTAGGGAATCTCCATGCGGATGACTTCGCCTCCGGAGCGGAATTCGGGGGGTGGCACGGTGGTCTCGATCAGGAGGCCCGCCGGGGTGATCTTTGCGACCACATCCTCGGCACGGGCTCCCGGCAAGGCCAAAGTGACCTCGACCTCGCGGCCCTGAGCCACGATATTCGCCGGCGGCTCCCAGACGGGGCTTGAAGGGGCCGCGAGCAGCTCATAGAAATGGCGATGCCTACGCTCGGCCTCGTCGAGGCGCGCGCAGGCCTCCGCCCACATCCAGGATTTTCGACGCATCATAGAACCCGATCCAGATAACTCATTGCCATAGGAAATGAGGGCTGGAGGGTTCAGTTCAAGGCTGGCCCCTCAGGGCTTGGGAGAAGGCGCTTTCTCCGCGAGCCGCACCGTGTAACCGCCGGACTTCTCGTCTGCCCGCAGCGTGAGGAGCCCGCGCTTCTCCGCATCGGCCAGCAGGTCGTTGAACGAGCGGAAGCCGTAAAAGCGCTCGTTGAACCCGGGTTGGCGGCGTTTGATGGCCTGCTTGATCATCGAGCCCCAGATGGGCTCGTTTTCGCCGCGTTCTTCGGTGACCGCATCCAGCGTCTCGACCACCAGATCGAGCGCATCCGCCGGGTCGGGGGCCTTGTTCTCCGAGGGCGCCGCGCTTTCGGCGGGCGCGCTCGCGGTGCGAGCCCCGGCGTTGCCGCCGCCCGCGCGCCGGCGCTTGGAATGCTCCTTGCGCACCAGGTCGTCGTAGTAGATGAACTCGTCGCAGTTGTTGAGAAACAGATCCGAGGTCGAGTTCTTGACCCCCACGCCGATCACCGTCTTGGCGTTTTCCCGCAGCTTGCTCACCAGCGGCGAGAAATCCGAATCACCGCTCAAGATGACGAAGGTATCGACGTGTCCTTTGGTGTAGCAAAGGTCCAACGCGTCGACCACCATGCGGATGTCGGCCGAGTTCTTGCCCGATTGACGCACGTGCGGAATCTCGATGAGTTCGAATGCCGCCTCGTGCAGGCCGCGCTTGAAGTCCTTGTAACGGTCGAAATCGCAATAAGCCTTCTTCACCACGATGTCGCCTTTGAGGAGCAATCGCTCGAGCACCTTGTTGATGTCGAAGCTCGGGTATTTGGCATCGCGCGCACCGAGGGCGATGTTCTCCAAATCGAGGAAGACGGCCATGGTGGCGTCGGAGGTAGTCGTAGGCATAGTTTTTTCCGCAAGGCCGCGGGAGCCGCGGCTAGAACCAATTGTAATTGAAGCTGATGCTCACGCGCTCCGCGCGCACCGGATTCGGCGCCACTTCGTGCCTCAGCCAGCTCTCGAACAAGATCAATTTGCCGGCCTCGGCGGGCACGGTCATCCAGGACCGGTTCGAGGCGCGCGCGCCCGCCTTGCGCGGCGGCGCCGCCATGAACCGATCGAGCCGCGGATCCTCGAATTTCAGCCCCGGAGAGCCGCGCGGCACCCGCACATAGTAGGTCCCGCTCAGCGTCGACAAGGGGTGCAGATGCAGCACGTGCACCGTCCGCTGCGGCATGATGTTCACCCAGCAGTCGGTCATCGACAGGGTGCGGCCGTCCAAGTCCCAATCCGCGGCCGCGGCAAACGCCTGCACGTGACGCCGAAGCTTGCGCTCCAGCATCTCGAAGGTCGGCGACATGCCTTGCAGCCGATGCGCCGAGGCGTAGGACGTGTAGCCCCCCGGATAGTTCTCGGCGGACCAGCGCCGGCCCGCCGAATCGTCGAGGCGCAGGCGCTCGCACTCGCGCAGGAGCGCGTCGTTGAGTTTCCGCGCGCCGCTTCTCTGCAGCGCAGCCGTGTACACGAGCGTCGGAAAGTACTCGTGAAATGACATTCGAAAAGCCGGCCGATCGGGAACGGGTTACAGGGACAATTTGACTTCGTTGAACTGGATGATGGGCTCAACGTCCGTGTATCGGGGTATGTCCGCCGTCAACTCCTTCGCCGCCGGTCCCCAGACCTTGAGGAACGCATCGATGGAATCGAAATAGAACTGGCATCCGCCGAAAAACGCGGGCGGTTGCCCAGGCGCCGTTCCTTGAATGCCTGCGTCCACCTCGGTCTTGTGCAGGCCATTGGCGAGCAGCTTCATCGCCAACGGCATGTGATGGGTGGTGTAGTAGGTCATGTCGAAGTGCGAGCCGGGCTTGTTCGGATACAGGACACTGACTTTGATCATGAGGCCACCTTGGGTTTGCGGGGAGGGTAGGTAAGCGGCTTCATTGTACCCCCACCGCCGATCCGGCCGGCGCTCGCGAATCGGCGGCGCCATAGAGCAGCTTCGGACGCGCGAATCCCAGGGCTCCGGCCTGCGCCGCGTCGTCGGGCGCGATGCCGATCGCCTCCACCGCATTGCCGGTTCCCCAGACCGGCAAGGATACGATGCGATATCCCATGCGCTCCAGTGCGGCGGCCGTATCGGCCGACAGGGCAAAAGGCTCCGCGGCGAGGGTATCGGGCAGCCATTGATGGTGAATACGCGGCGCATCCACGGCCTCTTCGAGCGGCATGCCGTGATCGATGACGTTCACGATGACTTCGAGCACGGTGCTGATGATGCGCGATCCGCCCGGCGTGCCCAGCACCAACACGGGCTTGCCCTGCTTCATCACGATGGTCGGCGTCATCGAGCTCAGCGGACGCTTGCCCGGCGCGATCGCGTTGGCACTCCCTTGCACGAGGCCGAACATGTTGGGGGTGCCGGGCTTCGCGGTGAAATCATCCATTTCGTCGTTCAAGAAAAAGCCCGTGTCGCCCGCGATCACCTTCGCGCCGAAATCGTCGTTGATCGTGAACGTGACCGCTACGGCGTTGCCTGCCGCATCGACCACCGAATAATGAGTGGTGGTCGGGTTCTCGTGCGCCGCCGAGGCGGCGCCGAGCGAGGCGGAGGGCGTCGCGCGATCCGGCGCGATACGGGCGCGAATGGCGGCGGCGTTGTCCGGCGAAATCAACCGTGCGACCGGATTGTCGACGAAGGCCGGGTCTCCCAGGTAGAGATTGCGGTCGTGATACGCGTAGCGCATCGCCTCGGTCATATAGTGCACGGAACCGCTGGAATGAAAGCCGAGCGTCTTCAACGGATAGCCCTGCAATATCTGCAGCATCTCGCAGAGCGTGACGCCGCCGGAGCTCGGCGGGGGCGCCGACGACAGCGTGTAGCCGCGATAAGAGCAGCGGATCGGCGGCGACTCCGTGACCGTGTACGCCGCGAAGTCCTCGGGCGTCAGGATGCCGCCGTTCGCGCGGCTCGCCGCCGCCACGGCCTGTGCGATGGGGCCTCGATAGAATGCGTCCGTGCCTCCCGCGCTGATGGCGCGCAGGGTGGAGGCCAGATGTGTTTGCACCAGCCGATCGCCCGGCCGAAGCCGCTCGCCGTGATTCAAAAACACCGCCGCGACATTCGGCTGCGCGCGGAACTCGCGCGTCGCGCCGTCGAGCACGTCGGTATCGCCGCGGGTCAGGATGAAACCGTCCTGGGCGAGCGCAATGGCAGGAGCGAGGAGCGCAGCGCGCGGCAGCGTGCCGTACTTCTCCCGCGCCGTCTCGAGCCCCATCACCGTTCCGGGCACCCCGACCGCCAGATAGCCGTCAACGCTTCGCGCCGGGAGCGGATCTCCGCGGGAGTCGAGGTACATGTTCGAGGTCGCCGCAAGCGGTGCCTTCTCGCGAAAATTGAGGAAGGTATCTCTGCCGTCGGCGAGATGAATGACCATGAACCCGCCGCCGCCGAGATTCCCGCAGCAGGGGTGCGTGACCGCAAGCGCATATCCGACCGCCACGGCCGCGTCGATGGCGTTGCCGCCTCGCCGCAACACCGCGGCGCCTACATCGGAAGCGAGATGCTGCGCCGAGACCACCATCCCGCCGGGCGCTTCGACGGCCGGCGGCGCGGCGCCGTGGGCGAGAGATCCCAGGAGCGCGGCAGCCGCAAGCGCCGGCGCAGCCGCACGCGCCGGCGCGCGACGAACTGCCTTCAGACTCCCTCCTCGCGACGGGGAGGGGGAATGGATCCGAGCGCTCGTTCGAGCGAGGCGCCGAGCTCGAGCAGAGCCCGGTCGCCCTGCGCGGGTCCGTCGAATTCCAGCGCCACCGGCAGTCCTTGATCGGTGAGTCCGGCCGGCAGAACCAGCCCCGGGACTCCCGCCGTGCTGCCGGGAGCGATATTTCGGGCGACCGCCTCGTCGAAGGGAACCGGCTGGCCGCGAATGTCGAGGGTGGTCTCCTCGCCGATGTGCGGCGCCGGGACGCGGGTGGCCGGAAACACCATCGCGGCGATGCCGTTTTTCTCGAAATAACCGCGGTAGAGCTGCCGGAGCTCCGGCAGGTACCGATCGCGAGCGGCGGCGTACACCGGCTCGGTCACGAAATTGGCGCCGCCCGGCATCACGTCGCTCTTGAAGACTGCGCGGATATCGGGGCTCGCCTGTGCGATGAGCTGCTCCAGCGTCACACCCGTCCCGTACTCCTGGAGATATTGCGCGAGCGCCAGGCGCACGTCGTGGTTCTGCACCTGATCCGTCGTCAAGCCGACCAGGCGCCCGATGTCGGGAAGCGGGGTCTCGACGAGCACGGCGCCGGCCTCCTTCAGGCGCGAGAGCGCGGCATCGGCGATGCGTTCGACCTCGGGATCGAGCCCCGTGTACCAGTAATCGCGCACGATGCCCAGACGTACGCCGCGAAGCGGCCTCGGGGCGAACGGGCGCGTATCCGGAACGAGCACCGAGTCGAAGAGCCCGATGTCCGCGACGCTCCGTGCATGCGGGCCCGCTTGGTCGAACAGGCCGGAGATCGGCACGCACGCCCGCGTCGAGTAGCGCCCGGTGGTAGGCCTGAATCCCACGATGCCGCAGAACGCCGCCGGCACCCGGATCGAGCCCTCGGTATCCTCCGCTATGCCCAAGGGAGCGAGACGCGCGGCGATCGCGGCGGCGGTTCCGCCGCTGCTGCCGCCGGGAATGCGCGAGGGATCGTACGGATTGTGGACTGCACCGAAGGCCAAGTTATTGCTGGTCCAGCCGTAGGACAGCTCGTGCAAATTGGTCTTGCCGAGCACGATGGCGCCGGCCGCGCGGAGCGAGGCCACCAGCGGTGCATCCTCCTTCGGCCTGAAATGCTTGAGCGCCGGCGTGCCGCCGGTGGTGGGGTAATCGCGCGTGTTCACGCTGTCCTTGACCGGAATCGGCAGACCGAACAACGGGCCGAGCGCCTTGCCTGCCTTGCGCTCGCGGTCCCGGGCCCGGGCATCCTCGAGCACCCGGTCCGGTTCGAGCGTGATGAATGCGTTGAGCGCGCGCGACGCGCGGCAGCGCTCGATCAGGGCGGCGGCGTAGCGCTCGCAGGACAGCTCGCCGCTCGACATGCGGGCAACCGCGTCCACGGCCGTGAGCGCGGCGAGATGGTTTTGGTCCTCGGCGGCCACGGTCAAGCCACGCAGCGCCGTGAGGCCGGCGGCCGCCGCGGTGCCGAGCATGATTCGGCGGCGGTTCGGGTCATCGGGAGTGGACACGATCGCGCCTCAGTGCCTGGCACATGCAGTGCACCGCGCCGCCGCCGTTGCCGATCATCGACACGTCGGGATCATAGACGGTGAGTCCTTCGGCGCGGCACGCCGCGATGAGATTCTTGCTCGAGGCCGGGACCAGCACGCGCTCATCACCCAACGCCACGACGTTGCTGCCGAGCTGCATGGCGTCGCCATACGGAATCGGGATTGCCCGGATGCCGTTCGATCGCAGCCAATCGACCAACTCCGGCTCGACCGCTTCGACGCACACCACGGCCAATCCTTCGGCGATCATTCCCATTTGGACGTCCAAGTGCAGGAAGTGCGAGTCGAACTCGTAGGTCCGCATCTCCCAGCCTTCGGCCGCGAACCAGCTTTGAAGCTGCTTCACGGCCGGTTCGATCGAGCGCTCGCCCGAGAATCCGCAGATCGCGACGCCGGGTTTCAGCACCATGAAATCGCCGCCTTCCACATTGCCGGCGGTGATGAGATCGTAGATCGGGATGCCCGCATCCAGGTAGAACTGGATGCAGGCTGCATATTCACCGCGCCGGTAAGGTTTCTGCGTCTGCAGGATCACCGCTCCCCAGGGAGTCATGGCGCTCGAGTCGCGTGCGAATATCTGATAGGGAAGCTCCGGATCCGGCGGCAGCACATGGACATTGACGCCGGCTTGCCGATAAACATCCAACATCTCGCCGTACTGCTTCCGGGCAGTCTCGAAGTCGAATCTAAGCCCGATCCGCTCGGAGCGTTGCGCGACCGCATTGCCCGCGCGCCAGGAGAAGTGATCGATGGGGCCGACGAGCACCTCGCGAAGCCGTCCGTATTCACTGTCGACCCCCCAGCGCTCCAGCCGCGGCGTGCCGCCGCTCTCGACCCGGGTTTTGAGCTTCATCGTGAATCCTTTGTCAGATAATGGCGGACACGGCGGCATGATTGCATAACTCATCCTGATTCGGCACCTCCTCCCCGGCGGCCGTCGGGTGAAAATCACTGTTCGTTCTGGTAGCGTGCGCACAGAGCCGCGGACCTCCAGCACTCAACTGATCGTTGGACCACGTACTGAGCCGTCCGAACCATGGACGCGGCTCGACTCGATTTGGCTTTTTGCGGAGTGTCTCCATGTTCGGATTTTCTGTTACGCGGGCAGCGCCGCTGTGCGCCGCCGCGTTCATGCTCGGTTCCTCGGCGCTCGCCGATACCGCGGACACGGCCGTGGATGCCGCCGCCGGCCCGGCCAACTCGGCCGCCCCTGCGAATGCAGGCGCGGCGCCGGCGAGCGGCGGCGGCGCGTCGGCCGGTACTCAGGACCTCCCTGCGATCGTGGTGACGGCTCAGCACCTCGACGAAGTGCGCTCGCACATCCAGACCCAGACGGGCGCCTCCACCTACACCATCGATGCCAAGGCCATCGAGGCCACGCCGGGCGGAGACAACACGCTCCTCAATCAGGTCGTGCTGCAGGCGCCGGACGTGGCACAGGATTCGTTCGGGCAGTACCACGTGCGCGGCGAGCACGACGGGCTTCAATACCGCATCAACGGAGTCATCCTGCCGGAGGGCATCAGTGTCTTCGGCCAGTCGCTCGATCCGCGCCTGATCACCTCGATCAGCTTGGTGACCGGAGCGCTGCCGGCCGAGTTCGGTCTGCGGACCGCCGGCATCATCGACATCACCACGAAGAGCGGCATTCAGGCGCCGGGCGGCTCGATCTCCTTGTACGGCGGAAGTCACGGCGAGGTCGAGCCGAGCTTCGCGTACGGCGGCGGCGCCGGATCGTTCAGCTATTTCGTGACGGGAGATCTTCTGCGCAACGACTTGGGGATCGAGTCTCCGGACGGCAGCTCCAATCCCATCCACGATCACACCACCCAATATCACGGCTTCGGCTACTTCGAGGACATCCTGGACGAGGACAACCGGATCGCGCTCATGCTCGGCAGTTCGGTGGGCAAGTTTCAAATTCCCGATCTCGACGGCAAGCAGCCGCCGCTCGGTCTGAATGTCGACGGCGTCACGGATTATCCGAGCCAGGCCTTGGACGAGAACCAGCGCGAAGTGACGCAGTTCGGAGCGCTCAGCTGGCAGCATTCGGACGGCCCCCTGAACGTGCAAACCTCCTTCATCGCGCGCTATTCGAGTTTGACCTTCACGCCCGACTGGCTGGGCGATCTCCTGTTCACCGGAATCGCACAGGACGCGTTCAAGCAAAACGTCGCGTACGCCGCGCAGAGCGATGCCTCCTACGAGATCGACGACAGCCATACGATTCGGGGCGGCCTGTTCCTGCAATCGGATCACTCGATCAGCAATACGACGTCCGAGGTGCTGCCTACCGACGATGCCGGAGTGCAGACCCAGGATGTGCCGATCAGCATCGTCGACAACGGCGCGAAGACCGAATGGCTGTACAGCGCGTATCTGCAGGATGAGTGGAAGGTGGTGTCGAATTTCACCGTCAATTACGGGCTGCGCTTCGACAAATACACCGCCTATACGGGCGGCCATCAAGCGAGCCCGCGCGTGAACGTGGTCTGGGCAGCGCTGCCGGATACCACGCTCCATGCCGGCTATTCGCGATATTTTTCGCCGCCGCCCTTCGAGCTCGTCGGCGCCAAGGATATCGCGCTGTTCGCGAACACGACCTCTCCGGCCCTCTCGCCCAATGACACGCCGCCGCAGGCCGAGCGCGCGAATTACTATGACGCCGGCATCCAGCAGAAAATCACCTCGGAAATCACCGTCGGTCTCGACAACTACTACAAGCAGTCGGTGAACCTGATCGACGAGGGCCAGTTCGGCGCGCCCATCATCCTCACCCCGTTCAACTATCGCTACGGCTTGCAGTACGGCTCGGAGTTGACCTTCAACTACACCACCAAGACGCTGAACGCGTACCTGAACCTGGCCGTGCAAAGCGCCAAGGGCAAGGGCATCGAGTCGGCGCAGTTCAATTTTTCGCAAGCCGATCTCGATTACATTGCCAACAACTACATTCACCTGGATCACGAGCAGCAGCACACCGCCTCGGGCGGCGTGTCCTATCTCTGGAACGACACGCGCTTCAGCGCGGACTTCCTGCTGGGCTCGGGGCTGCGTGCGGACGAGCCGTTGCCGCCCGGCGTATTCACCGCCTACGGCGGCACCGAAATCCCGAACGGAGAGCATCTGCCGTATTACACGCAGGTGAACACCGGCATCTCGCATGTGTTCACCATCCCCGGGAACGGCACGCTCACCACGAGATTCGACGTGATCAATCTGTTCGACAAGATCTACGAGATCCGCAACGGCACCGGAGTCGGCGTCGGCGCGCCGCAGTTCGGTGCGAGGCGCGGCTTGTTCTTCGGGGTGTCGAAATCCTTGTGATCGAGCCTGGGAGCATCGGGGGTACTTGCACAACCACCGCCCGCGCCTGCATTATTCGCTTGTTCTCGGGGCGGAGTGAAAGTCTCCACCGGCGGTGATGGCGAGCAATCGCATGAGCCCGCGGGCGCTTGCCGATGTGATCGGCAAGGCAGCAGATTTGGTGAGAATCCAGAGCCGACGGTAACGGATCGATTTCGATCCGTTGAAAGTCCGGATGTACGAGAGCTGAGGGTTTCTCACGACCACGTGCATCCGGGGCTTTTGCCCCCGAGCATCGTGTACCGATATCCCTTTGCGCCCCGGTTGGATTTAGCCATCTGGGAGTCGTCGTCAATGAGTCAGAGTAGTGCCCGCCGATCGTCCGAAGTCGGCCCTTCCCGCATCGCGTTCATTCAAGCCGGCTGGCATGCGGATATCGTCGACCAAAGCCGTATCGCCTTTCTGAAGGGCATCAACAAGCGCGGAATACCGCGGCGCTACGTGGAATGGCACCCGGTGCCGGGCGCATTCGAGATCCCGTTACGGGCGAAATTGCTGGCAAAGTCCGGCCGTTATGCGGCCATCGTGGCTGCGGGTCTCGTGGTCGACGGCGGGATCTATCGGCACGAATTCGTGGCGTCCAGCGTCATCGATGGACTGATGCGCGTGCAGCTCGATACCGAGGTGCCGATCATCTCCGTGGTGCTGACCCCGCAGAATTTTCATGAGCACGATGCACATCGCCAGTTCTTCCGTGACCACTTCCTGATCAAAGGAGAGGAAGCGGCGCAGGCCTGCGGGGCCGTGATCGACGGTGTGCGCACATTGAGAGCGCAATCGCGGCGGAACTCATCGGGCAGCGCCGCGTAGCGGGCACGGCTGCATGGGGGCACGGCCGCATGGCCGGCACGGGCTGGGGGCACGGGCTGCCCGGCGGGCACGGGCTGGGGGCACGGGCTGCCTGGCGGGCTGCTACTGCCCCGACTTGAATTCCAGCCATGCCCGGTCGAAGGCCCGCGATTCATCCGGCGAGTAGACATTCTGCAGCTCGAACCGCTCGCGCACGTCGGCGGGCGGGTAGATCACCGCGTTGTCTCTCACCGCGGGCTCCAACAGCGGCACGGCCGCGGCGTTCGCCGTGGCGAAGCCGATGAAGCGGGTCACCGACGCCGAGGCCTCCGGCCGCATGACGAAATCGATGAACGCCGCTGCGCCGTTCGGATTGGGCGAATCGGCGGGAATCACCATGCTGTCAATGTAGAAGGGCACCATTTCCCGCGCGAACGAATAGTCGATCTTGATGCTGCCGTGGGATTCATTGACCATGCGCCGGGCAATCAAGGCGTCACCCGAATAGCCGATGGCCAGGCATAGGTCCCCTTCCGCCAATTGCTGGTAGTAGCCGCTGGTCGACACCCGTCGAATGTAGGGCCGGATTTCCTTGAGCTTTGCGATGACGGCTGCGAGCTTGGTCGGATCGGCCGAGAGGGCGGGTTGGCCGAGGTAGCGGGCGACCATGGGCATGATGTCGCCCCATGAGTCGATCAGTCCGATTCCGCAGGCCGATAATTTCGCGGCGACCTCTTTTTTGAACACCATGTCGAGGCTCCCGGTCGGTGCGGCGGCCATGAGCGATTTGATCTTGTCGGGGTTGTAGATGATGCCGGTGGTGCCCCACATCCACGGAATCGCGTGCTGATTGCCGGGATCCACACGGCTCAGCAACTGCATGATCTTGGGGTCGGCGTTCCTCGCGTTGGGGATTCGCGTCCGATCCAGCGCTTTCCAGAAACCCTTGGGAATCTCCCGTCCGAGCTCCGGCGCGGCGTTCATCGTTACGAGGTCATAGTTCGAGCTGCCCACGGACAGGATGGTCTCGGCCGCTTCGGGCGAATCGAGCACCGTGTAGTTCACGTGGATGCCGGATTGCGCCTCGAAGCTCGCGATGAGCGACGGAGGGAAGTACTCCGCCCAGGCGTAGATATTCAGCGTGTGCGAGCGGTCGGCGGCGTCGCCGGGACCCAAGACAAGGCAGAGAACTGCGGCGACCAGGCCGCGATTCATCCAATCGGTTGCGTTCAAGTGTGTATCCCGTCGAGCCGTGCGGCCTGAGCATCGATCTTACGGTGATCCGGCGACGAGAAGTACGGGTGGGAGGAGGGCCGGCGGTTAAAAAAATCAGCGGGACGCGGCGTTCGCCCCCAGGGGCCGCCGTGAACCCGTCCCGCGGCGGCCCCGATTGACTTCAGGTGCTCTCGCACTCCGAGTCCGCGTGTACGTGCACGGCGGCCGAGTCGCTGAGCCCCTGCTTCGCCGCGTGTCCGCACTTACGGCTGTTGGGGTCGGCCGTCACCGCCGTCCATTCGAGATTGCCTCGGCCGGTGTCGTCCGCGGCGAGCGACACGGGTATCCGCGTGAATCCATTGATGCGCTCGTGGGACAGCACCACGCTGCTGGGCTGCGTGCTGGTATCGTAGACGGTGACCACGACATCTTCGGTCCCGTCGTTGGTGATGATTACGTCGACTCCGTTGAGTCCACCCACCGCGGCCGCGCTGACGAGCAGCAACGGCACACAACTCAGTAGTAATCCCTTGTGGATGATCCGCATGGCCTTCTCCTTCCGTCACAGACAGCAAATGCAGAGGATTTCGGTGTGAAGATGCTGAGCCGAACTGCCGCTTCGGCGAAGCGGCCCGGGGCTGAAACCTTGGTGGGACGGCGCCTACGCCGGTGCGCTTAATCTATTGAATTCAATCGCTAAATTGACGGTTCTTAACGGTTGCGCAATAGGTTGCCCGCTACCGGGCCAGTCTCCTCGCTGCCGTGGCGGGCGCCGCGGTATCGCCGGTATCGGGCGGCTGGCGAGCGGCGTCGTCCGGTGCTGAGGCGTCGTCCGGTGCTGCGGCGTCGTCCGGTGCTGCGGCGAGGACCGCGGAACAATCCTTGTTCTTGGCGAGGCCCGGATCGATGAGCGCGAGCGCCGCCGCTGCGGGCGTCAGCAGCGTGCCCAGGGCGGCCGCAATCCCGGCCTGGGCGAGAAGCTTATCGACTTTGACTCCGACCGCCGGATGCAGCAGCGTTCCGCGCAACGTGATGGGAGAGCGCAGCCGCAGAATGCGGAGCTTTTTCGGATCCCCCTGCAGCGACAGGTCGAGCCCTTCGTTCCGAAGATCGATATTGCCGCGTCCGGTGATGAGCACGTTGGTCGTATCGATGAACACGGACTTCGAATCGAGCACTCCGTTCCGCGCCTGGAAATCCACGATGCCGCAACGGATCTGCGTATCTTTCTCCTTGTCCGACAACAGCAGCCCGAGACCCTTGAGAACGTTGATTCCCGTCAACTCGGCGAGCGCATTGTTCATTTGCCCGTGCGGCACCGCCACGCCGATGCTGCCGTCGGCGGTCGAGGCGAGTTTGTGCACCGAGCTTCCGGATCCGTGGATGTCGAAGCGCCCGACCAGGGAGCCGGCAAGGGGCGGCTGTGGGGCGGACGCGGATTTGAATTGAGCCAGGTTCACGTTGTCGATGCCCATGTCGATGGAGGTTTGCGGAACATCCTTGCGCGCGTCGATGGCGACGCGTCCGCTGAATTTGCCCGCGTCCAGGGCGAACGACAGCGGTTCCAGGCGCAGCAATCCATCGTGCAGCTGCAGATGGAAGCTCAGCTCCTTCATCGGCAACTTCGGCGCGACCACGGAGTTGGCATGGTAGATCACGTCGGCATCCATGCCGCGGACTCGGTCCACCTGCAGATCGGCGTCGGGAAACAAACGATCCGACGGTGGCGGCGGTTTCGTCGGCGGCGGGGCTTTCGACGAGCGGTGAGGCGCCGGCGCCTTGGTTGCGGCGGCGCCCGAGGGAGCAGGGCCATTCAATGAGCCCTCGGGGCTGCTCGCCGGATGTCCCAAGGTGGGCGCGAGGTCCACCATGTTGAGACTGTCGGAACGCAGCTTCGCCACCAGCTTGGGCTTGCTCGCGCCCGTCTGCACTTGCACGTCGCCTTCGATGTCGCTCGATCCGAGCTTGCCTTTGAACCCCGCCAGATGAAACACCGTGCCGGTATGCTGCACGCTGGCGGACAACTGATACGGCGGCGTATTGGGCAGCGCCAATCCGGTCAGATAATAGACATCCGCCAGATCGCCTCCGGACACGCTGAACTTCACCCGGTAGGCCGCGAGATCGAACGGCTTGGGGAACGAGGCGTCGGCGTCCACCGTGATGTCGGAGGCGGTCAAATGGGCCTCGAGATCGTATGGATGATCAGGGTCCAAATTGATGAGGGGTCCGCCGTGGATCTGCGCGCGGAACGGCTTGTCGTTCAGCGATCCGCTGCATTTCAGCGTGAATCCCGCGCTGTCTTTGCCGGCCTCGTCCGACGCGCTCAACGTCCCGTCGAGCATGAGCTTTCGAATCCGGTCCGCGACGCGCACCCTGCCATTCTCGATCAGCAGCCGGCGGATGGCCGGAATCTTGGCGGGTTTTCCGGCCGATAGCGGCTTGCCGGACGCATTGCCGAGGTCCCAGCTGGCGCGGCCGTTCGAATCCCGCTCGAGATCGAGGCTCGGCCGAACCACCTCGATGCGCGGAAGCACCAGCTGTCCGCGGAGCAATCGGCCGAGACTCACACTGACTATCAGCCGATCCGCGTGAAACATCACGTCGCGCTCGGCCCACGGCGGATTGTTCATCGTCAGGCCGTCGACTTCGGCGCTGGGCTCCCACGAGAAGACATGCACGCTGAGATTGCCTTCGATGGTCGCGGGACGGCCGGTTTTCTCGGAGATGAGGCGCGCGAGCGTGGGTTTGAAATGATTCCAATCGAACAAAGTCAAGAACAGCGCGACGATCACCACGAAGGCGGCCAGCGCCAAACCCGTCCAGCGGGTCTTCGGATGCGTGGCGAAATATTCTCGCGGCATGGGCCGAGCATGCGTCGCCGATCAGCGCCGACGCTGTAGGCGCCCGCTGCCAAGCCTTGTCGGTGCGTACCCAAAGCATTGCGGCAAGGGCGGTTAAACCGGTAAGGTTAGGCCGGTGAGCACCGAGCCCCCGGCGATTCCGAGTACCGCGACCGCGCGGCATCGTGCACTGCCGCCCCCCCATTGGTCCATGCTGGCGGCGCTCGGCATCGTATTCGGTGATCTGGGGACGAGCCCGCTCTACACACTGCAAACCGTCGTGCAGGCCATGGGCGGCAAATTCACCCCCGGTGAGGCGCTCGGGATCTTGTCGCTGATGATCTGGACGTTGATCGTCACCATCTCGATCAAGTATTGCCTGTTCGTGATGCGCGCGGACAATCGCGGCGAGGGCGGGATCCTCGCACTCATGTCATTGGTCGGCGCAAACGGATTTACGCCGGGCTTCAAGACGCTCACCGCGATGGGACTGCTGGGAGCCGCGCTGATCTACGGCGACGGCGTCATCACGCCGGCGATCTCGGTGCTGAGCGCGCTCGAGGGCGTCAATGTGGCGACCGACAGCCTGAAGCCCTACGTCATGCCCATGGCGGTCTTCATTCTCGTGGTGCTGTTCACGACGCAGCGGTTCGGCACGGCGCGGATCGGACGCGCGTTCGGTCCCATCATGCTGCTCTGGTTCATCGTGATCGCGGTGCTCGGGGTGTCGGCCATCGTTCATCATCCTGGAGTGCTCGCGGCGCTCGATCCGAGCCATGCGGTGCGCTTCATGATGCATACCGGCGGCAAGGGTTTCCTGGTGCTCGGCGGTGTGTTCCTGTGCA
This sequence comes from Steroidobacteraceae bacterium, assembly GCA_050012315.1. Classification (GTDB taxonomy): domain Bacteria; phylum Pseudomonadota; class Gammaproteobacteria; order Steroidobacterales; family Steroidobacteraceae; genus Bog-1198. The sequence continues at coordinate 41,342 of JBEKHK010000003.1, forward strand.
TCACGGGCGGCGAGGCTCTATACGCCGACATGGGCCATTTCGGCCGGGGGCCGATCCGATACGCCTGGTATACGATCGCCTTGCCGGCGCTGCTATTGAGCTACGCAGGGCAAACCGCCTTCGTCATGGACAAAGGCACGGTGAGCGGGAATCCATTTTTCTTGATTGCGCCGTCCTGGGCGATCTATCCGCTGGTCGTGCTCGCCGCGCTGGCAACCATTATCGCGAGCCAGGCGATCATTACCGGATCATTCTCGATGACCCGCCAAGCGATGCAACTGGGATGGCTCCCGGGCGTCACCATTCGCCAGACGTCGGACCAGGTGTACGGCCAAATCTACGTGCCCAGCGTCAACTGGCTGCTGATGACCGCCACCGTCGCCACCACCATCGCATTCGGAAGCTCCGATCGGCTGGCGGGCGCTTACGGTACGGCCGTGGCCACGACCATGCTGCTCACGACCGGGCTCCTGTACAAGGCAATGCGCGACGTCTGGAATTGGCCCGCGATTCCCTCGATTGCGGTGATCTCGGTGTTCTTGCTGGTCGACTTGAGCTTCTTTAGCGCGAATCTGCTGAAGATCGCGGACGGCGGATGGCTGCCGTTGAGCTTTGCCGGCGTGCTGTTCGTCGTCATGGTGACGTGGCGAACCGGCATCGAAGCGGTGCACGTCGCGCTCCAACAAACGCCCGAGGCGGTGCAGCAATTCCTGTCGAAACTATCGGCCCACGAGATCCCGCGAATCGACGGAACCACGGTGTTTTTGACCCGTAGCAACCAAAAGGTATCCCGGCTGATCGTCGATCATGCGCATTACACCGGAGTTTTGCCGAAGAAGACCATCGCGCTCAGCATCCGCTTCGAGAGCATACCGCGCATCGTGGGGCCGAAATGTGCGGTCGTCGAAAAGATCGGGGAGGGCATCTGGCTCGTGGCCGCGCGCTTCGGCTTTTTCGAGATTCCGGATTTGAGGGCGTCGCTCACCGACGCACGCGGCTTGGATACGCCCATCGATTTCGATTGCGCGCTGTTCGTGGCCGCTCGCGATCAGGTGGTTCCCAAGGCTCGCGCGCGGTGTATGTCGAACTGGCGGATCGCGCTATTCGCCTTTCTGTACCGTAATTCGGCGAAGATCGTCGACCGGTTCAATCTGGCGCCGGAGCGAGTGATCGAAGTCGCGAGACAGATCGAGATCTAAAGCGGCGGCGAAACGTCCCGGCGCTAAGCCGGAGGTGCAGCCTGGCCGCGCGCCGGCAGGATGCGCCCGCAAGCGGCTCCGAAACCGATCCGCGCGGCACCGGCCTTCTCGCACCATCCGCGAAGCGTGACCGCATCGCCATCCTCCAGGAAGCCGCGCTGCTCTCCGGTGCCGATGGCGATCGGGTGCTTGCCGGCGTCGCTCAACTCCAGCAGCGAGCCCGCTTCTGCGGGAGCCGGGCCGGATTGCGTGCCGGTTCCGAGCAAATCGCCGGCCCGCAAGTTGCATCCGTTGACGGTGTGATGCGCGATCAACTGGGCCACGGTCCAATAGGAGTGCCGAAAGCTGGTGGAAGAAATCCGCTGCGGAGGGGCGCCCCGATCCCGCATCGCGGCGGTCTGGAGATTCACTTCCAGGCGAATGTCGAAACCCCCGGCGGCATCGTTATCCGCGGATCTCAAGTACGACGGCAGCTCCGGATCGCCGGGAGCGCGCGCGTGCGGAACGCGAAAGGGCGCCAGCGCCTGAAGGGAAACGATCCAGGGTGAAATCGTGGTCGCGAAATTCTTCGCCAGGAACGGACCGAGCGGTTGATATTCCCACGCCTGGATATCGCGCGCCGACCAGTCGTTCAGCAGGCACAGTCCGAAAACATGCGCCTCGGCGCTCGGAAGCGTGATGGGGGTGCCGAGCGGATTGCCATTGCCGACGAAGACTCCGAGCTCGAGCTCGTAATCCAGGCGCGCGCTCGGCGCGACCACGGGTTCCGCGTGCCCGGCCGGCAAGCGCTGTCCCCAAGGGCGGTGAATCTGCTGGCCCGATACGCCGACCGACGAACTGCGTCCGTGATAGCCGATGGGCAGCCATTTGTAATTCGGCAGCAGCGGATTGTCGGGCCGAAACAGCCGGCCGACCGCGGTGGCGTGGTGAATGGAGGTGTAGAAATCCGTGAAGTCGCCGATGTGCGCCGGAAGCGCGTATTCCACCAGCGACTGGGGCACCAGGCAGCGTTCGAAAGCCGGTCGGTGCCTGGAGCCTTCCATCAATCCGTCGAAAGCCGCGTTGCGAAGCGCCGCCCACGCCGCACCGCCGAGCTGCATCAGATCGTTGAGCACGGGCCCGGCGCCGGCGCCGATCGCGGTACGCGCCGTGTCGTCGAACCCAGGGACGCGGGCCAGAAGCTCGAGATCCAGCACCTGATCGCCGATGGCAATGCCGCCGCGAAACGGCTCCCCCGAGCCGTGCCGGCGAAACACGGCGAGCGGCAGGTTTTGAATCGGAAAGTCGTTTCCGGGAGCGTTCGCAGCGGACACCCAGCTCTTGCGTTGCGGGTCGTTGGTCGCGTCGAGGGGCATCGCCGTCAGGGCCGAGTCGGGTCGAAATTCTTTTTCAAGCCCCGCCAGCAGTCCGCATAGTCCCTCTGCAGGGGCGGCCGCCCTTCGAGCGCGTAGCGGGTCGGTCTGATGACGGTGCGGCTCTCGAACATGAAGGCCATGGTGTCCTTGATGTGCGCGGGCACGGAAGTGTCGGCCGCGCTCGCGCGCTCGAAGGTCGCCGCATCGGGGCCGTGGCCGCTCATGCAGTTGTGCAGCGATGCCCCGCCCGGGACGAACCCGCTCGCCTTCGCGTCGTATACCCCCGCGATCAGCCCCATGTACTCACTCGCCACGTTGCGGTGAAACCATGGCGGCCTGAAGGTGTTCTCCATGACCAGCCAGCGCGGCGGGAATACGACGAAGTCGATGTTGCTGGTGCCGCGCGTGTCGCTCGGCGAATGCAGCACGAGAAAAATGGAGGGGTCGGGGTGATCGTAGGAGATCGAGCCGATCGCGTTGTACCGCCTCAAATCGTATTTGTACGGCACGTTGTTGCCGTGCCAGGCGACCACGTCGAGCGGCGAATGATCCATGGGCGCCGTCCACATCCGCCCGAGGAACTTGGCGACGAGCTCATGCGCGCCTTCCTCGTCCTCGTAGTGCGCGCGCGGCGTGAGGAAATCGCGCGGGTTGGCGAGACCGTTGGAGCCGATGGGCCCGAGGTCCGGAAGCTTGAACGGGGCGCCGAAGTTCTCGCAGACGTAACCGCGGACGGCGTGTGCGCTGGTGGTCACCCGAAAGCGCAGGCCGCGGGGGATCACCGCGATTTCCTGAGGCTCCAGCTCGAGGCGCCCGAGTTCGGTGTCCAACCTCAATGCGCCGAGCTCCGGGACGATCAACAGTTCGCCGTCGGCGCTGTAGAAGAATCGATCGATCATCGATCGATTCGCCGCATAGAGATAGATGCCGCAGCCCGCATGCCGGTCGGGCGAGCCGTTGCCCGCCACCGGCAAAAGACCGTCGACGAAATCCGTCGGATCGACGGGCAGCGGCAGGGGATCCCAACGCAGCTGATCGGGTGCGAGCGGCTGCGCGGCGCTCTGTGCCGCGAATAGGTCGCGTTCGAGCGGCGCGAACGCGCCGCACGCCACGGCGGGCCGGATTCTGTAGAGCCAGGTGCGCCGATTGGCGCCCCGCGGCGCCGTGAAGGCCGTTCCGGAGAGTTGCTCAGCGTAGAGTCCGTAAGGACACCGTTGCGGCGAATTCCTGCCCACCGGGAGCGCGCCCGGGAGCGATTCGCTGGAATGCTCGTTCCCGAAACCGCTGAGATAACCGGATGCGGGGTTTGGGGTCATGGGGCGCTATTGGATTCGCGCGCCTTGCCGGACGAGCTCCGCCTGCACCTGGCCCACGTCCAACCGATCGAAGGGCTGTCCGGTCTTGAGCGAGATCGCCGCCGCCGTGCCCGCACCCTGCCCGGACACCGCGCAGCACATCATGTTTCGTACCGCGGCGTGCGACACCTTGTCGCCGCCGATGCAACGCCCGGCGACGATCAGGCCCGCCACGCCTTTCGGCACCAGCGATCGATAGGGGACGTGAAAATAGCGGCCGGTGGTCGGCAGGATCAGAATGCCGTACCCATCGATGAACTCGGGAAATATGCCGATCGAGTCCTCGAACCGGCCTTGGTCACGCACATCCGCTGCGGTGATGTTGTAGAGCGCGTCGATCTTGCGCGTGTCGCGAATGCCCAAGGTCATGCCGAAATTGCGCAGCTTGGCGTCCTCGCAGCCGGGCATGAAGGCTTTGAGCGCGGTGATCGCCATCATGGCCTGATGGCGCCCTTGAATCTCCCCGGTGGTGAGATCCTTGGGATCGGTCCCGTCGCACTTCGGCAGATGAACCAGATTGAGGTACGTGAGGTCGCCCTGATCCGAGATCGCGCCCCAAGTACCCGCAATGGTGGTGAGGTTGGCCGGGATGAGGCCGGCGGCCACCGCCTGTTTGAAGGGCTTGCGCATGAAAGGGGAGAAGAGGTCGTCTTCCTTTCCGGAGGTCTCGATATCCCATTCGCCGTTGCCGGTCCAGTCCTTGTAGGTCTGCGGATCGGCCTTCACCTGGTCGATGAAGCGCTGCTTGTTGACGCCCGTCATCGAGAACATGACCGAGGTCGCCATCATCTGCTCGCGCGGAGTCTTGTGAGTCGGGGCTCCGGCACGCATCGCCAGGTCCGCATCTCCGGTCGCATCCACCACGCGCTTGGCGAGAATGGCTTCGCGCCCGGCTTTGCTCTCCGTGATCACGCCCTGAATGGCGCCGTCCCGCATGATCGGGGCGACGACCAGACGATGCAGCATGGGCTCGATCCCGGCCTCCTGGACGAGTACGTCGGCGACGTATTTGAACATCTCTCCGTCGAGCGCATAGCTCGTCGACTGAGGCTCGGGCATCGCCGCCCCCATGGTCTTTGCACGCTGCTCGAACTCGATGCCGATGCCCTCGCTGTCCACGGTTTGCGGATGCCGATACCAGGCGAAGCCTTCGACTCCCACTTGAGTGATATTGCCGCCGAAGCAGCCGTACCGATCCAAAAGAATGGTCCGGGCGCCCGCGCGCGCGGAGGCCAGTGCGGCCGCGAGGCCCGCGGGCCCGCTGCCGACGACGAGAACGTCGGTTTCGGCCACGACGTCGAGCGTACGGGCCGGTTCGTTGATCTGTTTCACACCGGCATTCTAACCCGGCGTAGGGTTCGGTGTGCTACGCCGGTGGCGCCGCCGCGCTCGAACCTGCTGCGGATGCAGGGATTGCCTGTAATCACTATACGGCGCAAGCCGCGAGGCCTCAGATTATTTTCTTGGCGGCCAGCGCGCCGATGTCCGCCTCCGACAATCCCAATTTTCGCGCCAGCACCTCGTGGGTGTCGGCGCCGAGCAGCGGCGGCGCCGATCGATAGCTCACCGGCGTCTCCGACAGGCGCAGCGGATTCGCCACCAGCGAGACTTCGCCGGCTATCGGGTGGGGAAGATCCACTTTCATGCCGCGCGCCTGCACCTGGGGATCCGCGAATACCGCGTCGATGGAGTTGATCGGGCCGCACGGCACGCCCACACGCTCGAGGTCGGCGATCCAACGCGCGGTCGGCCGCAGGCGCGTCGCGGCACATAGCCTCTCGATCAACGCAGCGCGGTTCTCGACGCGCTGCTTGTTGCTCGAGAATCGCGGGTCGGCTGCGAGATCCGGCAGCCCCGCCACCGTGCATAGCCGTGCGAATTGAGCGTCGTTTCCCACGGCGATGATCATGTAGCCGTCGCTCGTCGGGAAGTCCTGGTAAGGCACTATATTCGGATGCGCATTGCCCAACCGTTCCGGTACGCGGCCGGTGTTGAGATAGTTCAACGCCTGATTGGCGAGGCACGCCACTTGGACGTCCAGCAACGAGACATCGATGTACTGCCCGACGCCGGTGCGTTCGCGATGATTCAGCGCCGCGAGGACGCCGACGGTCGCATACAGACCGGTGAGGATGTCGGCCAGCGCGACGCCGGCTTTTTGCGGCCCGGCGCCCGGCTCGTCCGCGCCGCGGCCGGTGATGCTCATCAATCCGCCCATGCCCTGAATCAAGAAATCATAGCCCGCTCGGGCCGCATAGGGACCGGTCTGGCCGAAACCGGTGATGGAGCAATAAATGAGCCGGGGGTTGATCGCGCGCAGGGATTCATAGTCGAGGCCGTAGGCCTTGAGGCCGCCCGCTTTGAAGTTTTCCAGTACAATATCGGAGGTCGAGGCCAACTCCCGAACGATCCGTTGCCCGTCGGGAGTGCTGATATCCAGGGTCACCGATTTCTTGTTGCGATTGGCGCAAAGGTAATACACGGCATCCGCGCCCGCGTCCTCGGCGCCGGCCGCGTTCCGCACGAAGGGCGGCCCGAAGGCGCGCGTGTCGTCTCCGGTTCCCGGCCGCTCGATCTTGATGACCTCGGCTCCCAAGTCGGCCAACAGTTGGCCGGCCCAGGGGCCCGCCAGGATTCGCGACAGATCGAGCACGGTGACGTGCGACAGAGATTGCGTCATGGCGGCGGCAAGCCTCGAGGTGGGTGGCGGGAGATTATGCGATGCCCGCGCGGGTTTCGGAATCGGCGTGTTCGGAAGCAAGAGAGTCAACATGACGAAAGCAAGCTTTCATTGGGACGATCCGCTGCTGCTCGATGCGCAGCTCGCCTCGGATGAGAAAATGGTGCGGGATGCCGCGCGGGAGTATGCCGAGGGGAGTCTCGCGCCGCGGATCATCGATGCTTTTCGCCGCGAGCATACCGACCCCGAGATCTTCCGCGAGATGGGCCGATTGGGGCTCCTGGGCGCCACCATTCCGGAAGAGTTCGGCGGAGGCGGCCTCAACTACGTGAGCTACGGATTGATCGCGCGCGAGGTCGAACGCGTCGACTCGGGGTTTCGATCGATGATGAGCGTGCAATCGTCGCTGGTGATGCTGCCGATATACGTTTTCGGCAGCGAGGACCAGAAACGGCGGTACCTGCCGCCCCTGGCGCGCGGCGATTCGATCGGGTGTTTCGGGCTGACGGAACCCAATCATGGATCGGATCCGGGCAGCATGGTCACGCGTGCCCGTGCCGCCGCCGGCGGCTTCCGCCTGACCGGCTCGAAGACGTGGATCACGAACAGCCCGCTCGCGGACGTGTTCGTCGTGTGGGCGAAGACCGAGGATGATGTCATCCGGGGCTTCATTCTGGAGAAAGGTTTCAAGGGGCTGTCGGCGCCGCCGCTGCACGGCAAGGTGGGGCTGCGCGCCTCGATCACGGGGCAAATCGTCATGGACGATGTGTTCGTGCCGCAGGAGAATCTTCTGCCGGGCGTGAGCGGGTTGAAGGGGCCTTTCACCTGCCTCGATTCAGCGCGTTACGGAATCGCATGGGGAGCGCTGGGCGCGGCGGAGAGCTGCTGGCATACGGCGCGCGACTACGTGATCGGACGCAAGCAATTCGGCCGTCCGCTCGCCGCCAATCAACTCATTCAAAAGAAGCTCGCCGACATGCAAACCGAGATATCGCTGGGGCTGCAGGCCTGCCTGCGATTGGGCCGCATGAAGGACGAGGGCAGCGCGGCGGTGGAGATCACCTCCATGCTGAAGCGCAACTCCTGCGGCAAGGCGCTGGATGTCGCCCGGACGGCGCGCGACATGCTGGGCGGCAACGGCATATCCGATGAATACGGCGTGATACGCCATCTGGTGAATCTCGAGGTGGTGAACACCTACGAAGGTACGCACGACATCCATGCGCTCATCCTGGGCAGGGCGCAAACCGGTATCCAGGCCTTTTCCTGAGCTCGGCCATGAGAACGCGTACGTCGGGAAATCAAGGGTTGCAGCTCGCGATTCTCAACGGCTGATCGCGCGCGGTCTACCGCGAAGCCGGCGGTTCACCCGGCGGCTGCTGCTCGCCCTGTGTGATGAGACAGGCGCCGCGCCTGTCGGTGAGATAGATCCAGAGCCAGCTGAGCGCGACCGCCAGGCGGTTGCGCACGCCGATCAAAAAATAGATATGCGCGAGTCCCCAGATCCACCAGGCGACGTAGCCGCGAAGCTTCAGCCAGCCGAAATCGATCACCGCGGCGCGCTTGCCGATGGTGGCGAGATTTCCCGCGTGCTTGTAGCGAAACGGCAGGGGCGTGGGATCTCCCGCGAGGCGCCGCCGAATCACCGCGGCGACATGCGCACCCTGTTGTTTCGCGGCAGGCGCGATGCCCGGAACGGGCTTCCCATGCCAGGCGTTGATGGTGGCCGCGTCGCCGACCACGAAGATGTCCGGCCGGCCGGGTACGGACAGGTCCGGCTCGACCTTGACGCGGCCGGCGTTGTCCGATGGCGCGCCGAGCCACGCGGCGGCCGGTGAGGCCCGCACACCCGCCGCCCAGAGGATGACTTTGGCGGCGACAGAACGGCCGCCGTACACGACCCCTTCAGCCGAGCATTCGCTCACCGGCGATCCCACTTGAATCTCGACGCCGAGTTTCTCGAGCGCCTTATGCGCATAGGCGGAGAGATCCTCGGTGAAGGTCGGCAGGATGCGCGGCCCCGCCTCGATCAACAGTATCCGCGCCTTGCGAGTATCGATGTGCCGGAACTCATCGGGCAGGGTGACGTGCGCGAGTTCGGCGATGGCCCCGGCGAGTTCGACGCCGGTTGCGCCTCCGCCGACGATGACGAAGGTGAGCCAGGCACTGCGGCGCTCATCATCGGTTTCGCGCTCGGCGTGTTCGAATGCCAACAGCACGCGGCGCCGAATCGAGGTGGCGTCCTCCAAAGTCTTGAGCCCGGGCGCATGGGGCTCCCATTCGTCGTGGCCGAAGTAGGCATGGCGCGCGCCGGTCGCGATCGCGAGGGTGTCGTATTCGATCGTGGCTCCGTCCTCGAGGAGCACGCGGCGATTGTCCGCATCGATGGCGGTAACCGCGCCGAGGAGCGTCGTCACCTCCTTGCGCCTGCGCATCAGTTGCCGAATCGGCCAGGCGATCTCCGAGGTGGCGAGCGTGGCCGTGCCGACCTGGTAGAGCAGGGGCTGGAACAAGTGGTGGTTGCGCCGATCGACGATGGTGATGCGCACCGGCGCCTTGGCCAGACCCAGCGCGACCGCAAGCCCGCCGAAGCCCGCGCCGACGATCACGACGTGATGGGAAGGACCGCCGCTCAATGATCCGCCTCGACCGCCTGGTTCGCGCGTATGTTGGTTTCTCTTTCTCCCATCTCAACAGCATACCCCGCCTCAATCCAGGCATCGAGACCGCCGAACAAGGGGCGCACCCGCTTGAATCCGTGGCTCATCAGGATCCTCGCGACGCGCGCAGCGGAGGCTTCGCTCGGGCAGGTGCAATACAGAATGATCTCCCGGTCCCTCGGCAGATGCGCCACATGATCGCCCACGGCCTCCGGAGGCACGTGGATCGCCCCCGGAATCCATCGAGGCTCCAGCGCGCGCGCCGTGGGCGACCGTACGTCGACGATGGAAGGCTGCGCGCCCGCCCGAATCAGCTCATCCAGATCGGCGACGGTGATCCGCGCCATGCGCAGCCTCCGGTAGAAGCTCTTTCGCTCCCACCATTTATAGAGGACGTAAAGGGCGAGCGCCGCGGCGACCACGAGGCCCGCGATGTTGCCGATATGGGCGAGCCGCGCGAGCAAGATCTCGATCTGGAATCGGAACAGCATCCCCGCCGCAAGCCCGAAGCCCACCCAGATCGCCGCGCCCAGCGCGCTCAGCGCGGCGAATCGGAGCCACCCGATGCGCATCGCCCCGGCGAGCGGTGGGGCGATGATGGCGAGGCCGGGCACGAATTTCGCGACCAGCAATGAATTGATGCCCCATCGCTCGAACCGGGTCTGGGTCTGGCTCACGCAGGAATCGGGCTCGAGAGAAATCTTGCAGAGCGTCTTCAACACGCGGATACCGTACCGCTGGCCGACCAAATACCAGACGCAATCCGGCGCGACGCAGGCGGCCACGGACCAGGCGAACAGAGGGCCGATGGACAGATGCCCGGCCTCGACCATCGCTCCGGCGACCATCAGCGTCGGCATCGCCGGTACCGGCAGGCCGATTTGATCCACCAGCACGTTCAGTGCGACTACGAGCAGTCCGTATTGCGTGATCAGCGAAACGAGATCCTGGGTCACGCCGACACCTGCGCACTCTCGCATCGCGTGCCGGCCGCGCTCGGCTCGACGTGTGGGTGATCTGCGAAACTTCGCTGCATGTCTCGTGCTCGAATGTGCCGACTCAACACTACTACTTGCTGCTCCGTCCTGCGAGAATGCGCGGATGAATCGATTCGAACCCTACGTTTTCCTGCGAGGACTCGCCTCGCGCTGGGACGTGCTGGCGTTCATCGTCGTCATCGGCCTCATCGCCTTCCTCGGCGAGACGGCGCGCGGCCTGTTCGCGCCGCTCACCCAGCTCGAAGTGCTGCCGCTGTCGCTCAGCCCGTCGCATTTGCCCGAGTACGCGGCGCGCACCACGTTTCGCATGCTCGTGGCGCTCCTTTGCTCGCTGGTATTCACGCTCACCTACGCGACCTGGGCCGCCAAGAGCGAACGCGCGGGAAGGCTCCTGGTTCCGATCCTCGACATTCTGCAATCGGTGCCTATTCTAGGTTTCATTTCGATTACAAGCGTGTTTTTTCTCTCGTTGGCCCCCGGCAGAGTCCTCGGCGCCGAGTTCGCCGCGATTTTCGCCATATTCACCAGCCAGGCCTGGAACATGGCGTTCAGCTTCTACCAGTCCTTGCGCACCGTCCCGATCGAGCTCACCGAGGCGGCCGACTCGTTCCGGCTGTCGCCGTGGATGAAGTTCTGGCAGTTGGAGGTGCCCTTCGGGATGCCGGCGCTGGTGTGGAACATGATGCTGTCCATGTCGGGCGGATGGTTCTTCGTGGTCGCATCCGAGTCGATCAGCGTGGGTCATTCGTCGGTGGCCTTGCCGGGCGTCGGGTCGTACATCGCGCTCGCCATCGAGCAGAAAAATCTCGCTGCCATCGGCTGGGCCATCCTCACCATGCTGGTCGTCATCCTGCTGTACGACCAGCTGCTGTTCAGGCCCTTGGTCGCCTGGGCGGACCGCTTCCGGGTCGAGCAGGAGCCGGGCGAGCGCGTTCCGGACTCCTGGGCATTGACCACGATGCGCCGATCCCGCCTCATCAAGGCCGCAACGCTCGCGTTCGACGCCGCGCTGCTCTGGACCAGCCGGCTGGTCAAGCAGTCGGACGCACCGGTCGTCGATCCGCCGCCGCGGCCGAAGCGCAATCTCGATTGGCTGTGGGTGTCGATGATCGTGGTCGCCGTGGTGCTGGGGACGTGGCATATCGTCGCCGGCCTGATCGCCAATACCTCGCTGAGCGAGGCCTTGCACGTCTGCGGTCTGGCATGCATCACCATGGTCCGCGTGTTCATATTGATCGCCCTGGCGAGCCTGGTGTGGGTGCCGATCGGAATCTGGGTCGGCATGCGGCCGCGCGCCGCGCAGATCGTGCAGCCGATCGCTCAATTCATGGCGGCGTTCCCGGCGAATCTGTTGTTCCCGTTGGCGGTCTACGGCATCGTCGTCTGGAAGCTGAATCCGGACATCTTTTTGAGCCCGCTCATGATCCTCGGCACGCAGTGGTACATCCTGTTCAACATAATCGCCGGCGCCAGCACCATTCCGGCAGAGATGCGCTATGCCGCGACCAATTTCGGGGTCAAGGGCTGGCTCTGGTGGCGCAGGGTCGCCCTGCCCGCGGTGCTGCCGTTCTACGTCACCGGCGCCATCACCGCATCGGGCGGCTCGTGGAACGCCGCCCAAGTCTCGGAGCTCGTGAGCTGGGGGCATACGGAGATTCGGGCGAAGGGGCTCGGTTCGTATATCGCCGATGCCGCCGCGGCCAACAGCTTCCACCAGATCGTGCTCGGGGTGGGTGTGATGAGCCTGTTCGTGGTCGTCATCAACCGGCTGTTCTGGCGACCCTTGTATTACTACGCCGAGCGCAAATATCGGCTGACGTGACAGGATGCGCGCATGAACACCTCACCGCTGCTTGAATGTACCGACGTGCGCAAGGCGTTTCCGAAGCCCGATGGCGAGGAATTGCTGGTGCTCGAGGGTATGAACCTCGAACTTCGGGAAGGGCAGATCGTGGGTCTGCTTGGACGGTCGGGCTCGGGAAAGTCGACGTTGCTGCGGCTGATCGCGGGTCTCGCGGAGCCGACCGGAGGAAGCGTCCGGTATCTCGGCGAGCCCGTGTCGGGGCCGGCGCGCGGCATCGCCATGGTGTTCCAGAGTTTCGCGCTTTTTCCCTGGCTCACGGTGTTCGAGAACGTCGCGCTCGGACTCGAGGCTCAGAACCTCCCGCGAGCCGAGATTCGCAAGCGCTCGCTGGCGGCGATCGATCTCATCGGACTCGACGGCTTCGAGTCCGCCTATCCGCGCGAATTGTCGGGCGGCATGCGCCAGCGGGTGGGGTTCGCGCGCGCGCTGGTGGTGCATCCGAATATTCTTCTCATGGACGAGCCGTTCTCCGCGCTCGATGTATTGACGGCGGAGACGCTGCGCACCGACTTCCTCGATCTGTGGGCCGAGGGCCGGATGCCGATCAAGGGCGTCATCCTGGTCACTCACAATATCGAGGAAGCAGTGTTGATGTGCGATCGCATCCTGGTATTCGGCAGCAATCCCGGGCGGATTCTGAGCGAGATCAAGGTCATGCTGCCGCAACCCCGCAATCGGCTCGATCCGAGCTTTCGCGAGATGGTCGAGCGCATCTACGTCGAGATGACGGCGCGCCCCAAGGCGGGCGGGCGGCACGAGCGGTTTCCGGGCCTGGGTATTGGCACCGTCCTGCCGCACGTCGGATCCAATCTCATCTCGGGCTTGATGGAGGCGGTGGCAGCGCCGCCCTTCAGCGGCAAGGCGGATCTGCCCGAGATCGCCTCCAATCTGCAGATGGAGAGCGACGAGCTGTTCCCGGTGGCCGAGACGCTGCAAATGCTGCGCTTCGCCGAACTCGAAGGCGGGGACCTGAAGCTCACCGATGACGGCATGGCGTTTGCCCACGCGGACATCGACGAGCGCAAGCGCATTTTCATGCGCCATTTATTGGCCTACATCCCCCTTGCGGCGCACATACGCAGAGTGCTTGACGAGCGCACCAGCCATTCGGCACGCAAGAGCCGCTTCATCGACGAGTTGGAAGACTTCATGAGCGAGGAGGATGCGGAACAGACCCTGCGCTCGGTGATCCGCTGGGCCCGCTACGCCGAGGCGTTCGCCTACGATGACGAGAATGCCATGTTCAGCCTGGAGAATCCGACGTAAGATGAGCTTGCCATGAGCGATTCGGCGTCGTCCTATTTGAACCTGCATGTGCCACCCGATGAAATGGTGCGATACATCCAAGACCTCATGACGCTGCCGCAGGGAGAGATCGCAGCCGGGTCGGCGATGACCTTGGCGCAGCGCCAGTGGGGCGGCGATACGCCGCTGGCGCGGGCGGCGCTGCTACGCTGGGGGGCGCTGAATCTGGCCTTTCAGGACAAGCGCTTGGATACTTGGACCGTCGCGCGCGAGCGGGATCGCATTCAGGTGCCCGCAGCGCTGGTGGCCGCCGCGGGAATCGCTCCGCTGGTCATGGACAACGAGCGAGCGGTTTTCGATATTCCCGCCCTGCTGGATGCCACGCTGGAATTCCAACCCCCCGCGGGACAGGCTTAGGGGTCCAGGCTCTCATGATGACCCCTGCGGCAGATCCGGCGCCTTTGGCGCGCTTTGGAATGCTACGCACCATTGCGCTTTATAAGTTGTTGAAAGTCGTGATCCTGTTGCTGGCGGCCTGGGGCGAGATCCGCCTGCACGATGCGAGCTTGGCAGCAAAGCTCCTCTCCTGGGCAGCGAACCGGCCGCGTGGGCTCGAGCACGATCTGGTAACCCACGCCCTCGCGTGGTTCAGCGGACTGTCGGAATCGCGCGTGCATGCATTGCGGTTCGTCACGTTGACCTACGCCGCGGTCTTCGCGGTGGAAGGCGTGGGACTTTGGATGCAGCGCCGCTGGGCCGAGTGGCTCACGACGATCATCACGGCCTCCCTGATACCCCTGGAGCTGTGGGAATTGATCCACAGGCCCTCGATCGGCGCCGTCCTGGTGTTGGTGGCGAACATATTGATCGCCGGATACCTTTACTGGCACGTTTCAACGCACCAGCGCCCGGCGCCCCCGCTGAAATCCACGATGAAATGATCTTCATCTCGGACCAAAGCTTGTGATCCGGCGTATTCTTTGATTCGCTCGATAACACACTGCTGGAGACCCCATGATTAAGCTGATTGCCTCTGCGTTACTGTCCGTTGGCATTGCCGCCGGAGCGATGGCCGCTGATATGCCGAAGTCCGCCGCGACCATGGCCGCCGATGCGCCCGCGGCCGGCACGTCTTCTTCGACTGCTTCGAAGCCCGCCGCCAAGAAGCACAGCAAGAAGGCCAAGAAGTCGACTGCTGCTGCGTCGTCGACCACGAAGTAAGAGCATCGCCGCGACGCCCCGACCACCGCAAGGTGGGCGGGGCGTTTTGCTGTCTGCACCGGGGAGCACCACGTCAGGGCGACGGCGGGCTTTTCCGGACGCGCACCGGAATGGGTACGTTGCAAAGGTCGATATGACCCGCCGGCACCTTGAAGAACTCTTCGGGCCGGTTGCGGCGCGCTTCGATCAGTGCTGCGAACGCCGGAGTATCGGTGCGCATCACCTCGAGTGCCGTGCGCTGCGCAGCGGGCACATCCGAGGCCACGCGTATGGTCTCGATGCGCGTCGGCCTCTCGGAGTTGGAATAAAAGCCCAACTCGGCGGCCCCACGCGGCAGCTCCGACAGGAGTTCCGCCCCCTGCAGAACTCGGCCCACCAGCGCGACATTGCGATCCAGGTGCCGGGGCGCGTGTCCGATCACGACGTACAATTCCGCACCGCTGCCGCTCTCCACGTCCACGTCGCGGCCGACCCCGACCATCCCGTAACAATGCGCAAGCCAGGTCAGTCCGAGCTTTGACGAGCGGGCTGCGGGGAATCCGTCGCTGAAGCCCACTTCGGGCGCGTAGACATCGCCGTCCTGCAACCGCGTGAAGGGCATGTGCGGCCAGATCGCGGTGTCGAATTCCGGCGCGACCTTTCTCATTCCTTCCGGAACGGGGTGGCGATTCTCCGGATCCCCCCACTGCACGACATAATTGTCCTGAACTCGAACGATCGACAGGTGATCGTAGTAATGGGAGTGCGCGAGCGTTTGGATGGCGGCGACGTGGATCGGTGCAAACCGCGGCGCCATCTCGATGATCACGCGTCCGGCCGCCAGATCCACGTAAAGGGTGTCGTCCGGATTTACCGGCCGCCAATCCTCCGGTCTCGAGGCCGCGAGAATGTCGGCCATGGTGGGATGGGCTGCCGCCATCGCGTGCCTTGCGAGAAAGCTCAGCGCGCAGACGCCCAAGAATTTAATATGGCGCATCATGAATCGAGTATTGCACGAACTGGGCCTGCGCGGCCGGGAGGGCAGCATGCCTCGAAATTTGCTGAAGGTTTTGGTGGTGGTCGCGGCCTGGGTGCTGGCGAACGGTGCGTCCGCGCAAGGCATGCCGGGCGGCCCCGGCGGCGGCGGGATGCCGGGCGGTATGCAGGGGGGGCCGGGTGGGCGCCCGGGCATGGGTGGACCTCCGGACGATGATGCTCCGCCGGGCCCCGCCGTCGAGAAGCCGGATGCGGCGGCGAAGAAGGCGTACAAACAGGCCATGAAGTATTTGGATAAGGCCAAGGAATACGAAGCCGCGGCGGCGGCCGCCGCCGCCGCGGGCAATCCCGACAAGAAGGCCAAGGAGATGGACAAGGTCGGCGATGCCTACAACCATGCGCTCGATTCGTTCACCGAGGCGCTGAGCAACAAAGGGGACATGGTCGAGGCCTGGGACCACGTCGGCTACGTGCATCTGCGGCTCGGCGCGTACCAAGAGTCGATCGACGATTACAATCACGCGCTCGCCTTGAAGCCCGATGTGATGGAGGCGATCGAGCATCGCGCGGAAGCGTACCTGGCCGTCGATCGCATCGACGATGTCAGAGCCCCTTACATGGATCTCTACAATCACGACCCGGTATTGGCGGCTCAGCTGATGACCGCCATGCAGAAATGGTTGAGCGATCACCAGGCGGCTGCCGGAGGAATGCGCCCCTCCGACATCGCCGCGTTCGGGAAATGGCTGTCCGAACGCGATGGCATTGCGAAACAGGCGGCCTCGCTGCCGCAGCACTAGCCGCCCCGGCTGCCCGCCTTGAGCGCCTCGATCTCACGCTGAAGCTCGGCCACGGCTGCCTCGAGTAGTTCGACGCGATGCGACAGCGTCGCCGTCGCGCCGCTCTCGGCGGGTGCCGCCGGCGCATCGCCCGGATCGGGAGCCGATTCGACGGCGCCGAAGAACAAGTGCGTGTAGCGCGACTCGCGCGCACCCGGCGCACGCGCAAGCCGGGCGACGAACGGGCCGTCCTCGCGCGTCATCAGCGCTTTGAGCGTGGATTCCACTGCCTCGGCGTCCGCAAACTCGCATAGCCGGTTGGTGCGCGTGCGAACCTCGCCGGGGGTCTGCGGTCCGCGCAGCAGCATCACGCAAAGCGTGCCGAGCTCCTGCGCAGAGAACTTCAACGGGCCGAATTCGGTATTGCAGAAGCGGTGCCGGTATTTGGTCACCCGGCCGCCGTAGCCGGCCGATTTGTCGCTCACCATGTACTTCTTCATGAGCGCATCGAGTGTTTGCTGGACGGTGGACTCGGAAAGGTCCAGCACCGGCTCGCGATTGGTCTTTTGATTGCACGCGTTGGTCAGGGCGTTGAGCGACAGCGGATATTGGTCGGGCGTGGTGATTTCCTTCTCGATCAGGCAACCGATGACGCGCGCTTCGTTGGGTGTGAATTCTATATTCATGCGAGGGGGATGTTTTAGGTTACGGGCTTGCGGCAGAATATATCGACCCGCGGCCAGATGGTGCACTTATGAGCGAAATTCAGCTGATATCGGAACATGGCTGCTTTGGTGGTGTGCAGCGATTCTACAAGCATGCCTCGCGCGAGACGGGCGGTACCATGAAGTTCTCGGTCTACCTGCCGCCGCAGGCGAAGTCTGGCCGGGATAACTCGGAAAAGATGCCGGTGCTCTACTATCTTTCGGGTCTGACGTGCACCGAAGAGACGTTTCCGATCAAGGCTCACGCACAGCAGACGGCCGCGGAACTCGGGATCATGCTGGTGGCCCCCGACACCAGTCCCCGCGAGCCGCGAATACCGGGCGATGCGGACAGCTGGGATTTCGGCCAGGCCGCCGGATTTTACGTCGATGCCACCCAGGCTCCGTGGTCGACGAACTACCGGATGTACAGCTACGTGACCCGGGAACTGCCCGAGGTCGTCACGGCGAATCTTCCGGCGAACGCCGATGCCACGGGCATCTTCGGCCATTCGATGGGCGGACATGGCGCCTTGGTGTGTGCCTTGCGCAACCCGGGCCGGTACAAATCAGTCTCCGCCTTCGCGCCCATCGCGGCGCCGATGCAGTGTCCCTGGGGCAAGAAGGCGCTGGGCAATTACCTCGGCCCCGACCAACAGGCCTGGCGCGAATACGATGCGAGCGAGCTGGTCGCGGCCAAGCCCTTTCCCGGGCTCATCCGGATCGATCAGGGCCGGGCGGACCAGTTCCTCGCGGAGCAATTGCTGCCCGAGAAATTCGCCGCCGCTGCGGCCAAATCAGGCCAGAAGCTCGATCTTCGGATGCATGACGGCTACGACCACGGCTATTTCTTCATCCAGAGCTTCATGGCCGATCACCTTCGGCATCATGCCTCGGTGCTGAAGAAATAATCGGCTAGCGGGAGACGGCGGGCGCGGAGGTGACGCGTCCGTCGAAGTCCATCCACACGTGCTGTGCGAAATCGTACAGTTTGCAGCGCCGCACCGTGTTCCAGTAATAGCGCCAGGTGAAGACTTCCGACTTCAGCCGTTCATCCAAGGTCGCACTGAGGCGGGCCTGCGCCTCCTTGAGGCGATAGAGCGGTATGCCCATGTTGACGTGGTGGGCGCCGTGCTCGAGGATGTAATGAATGAGCCCGTCCAGCGGACGCGCGAGCTTCACGTGCACGGTGGTGGTGGCGTAGCCGGCGTTCGCACTCCATTCGTCGCGCCGGTCATACCAAGCGACGCGCGGGTGCGTGTGCTGCACGTAGATGACGAAGCCCATCAGGCAGTTCCACACGAAGAACGGTACGGCGAATCCGAAGACCAAGAGCGACCACATGGGTCTGCCGCTGTACAAAGACCAAACCACCAACCCGCCGAGCCACGCCGCCCCGAATCCGCTCACGAGCACGCAGTCCCACAGATAGCTGCTGCGCCGATGGCCGACGTGCTTGCGGCTCGGAAAGAACAGTTTTTTCCACCACATTTCGATCATGTAGTAGACGCCCTGTCCGACACCGCTTCGGTAAACGCGCTCGAGAAGACGGCGGATCCACGGCAGCCGGGCGAACTCGTGCGGCGAATAGGGCGTCCACACGTAATCGCGGCCCTTCAGGTTGGTGAAGCCGTGGTGAGCCAGATTGTGGCCCACATCCCACAAGCTGAACGGCGTCAGCGAGGGCAGGAAGGCAATTCGGCCGATCCATCCGTTCAGCACCTTGCTCGGCGTGTAGGACCCGTGACAGGCGTCGTGTCCGATCACGAACAGGCGCGCGATCCAAAGTGCGGCCACCAATGAGGCGAACACGCGAATCCACCACGAGTCGACCACCAAGAGGCTCGCGATCGCAACCACGAACACCAGCCAGTCGAGGAAGAACCAGATCACGGGGGTGGCGATACCGCGCTGCAGCGTAAAGGGCTGCAACAATTTCTGGAATTTGAACCGCGATTTGTCAGGCGCCGGCGCCTCCACAATTTCGACGGAGATTGGTGGTTTAGAGGGCAACGAGGACATGATTGGCTCCGACGGCGACGCGACCGCCCATTATATACGCGATCGCAAGCGCCTCATGTAATACGTGGAAATACGGTCAGTCCGTATCGGCATCCGGCCAGAGCAGCACTCCGAGATGCTCGCAGGCTTCGATCAGCGCGGTGGCCGCCTCCCGGGTGCTCGCGTCGAGCCGCCGGTCGTGGGTCAGGAGCCAGGTCAGCCGTGCGCGCCGCGAGCGGGCCGAGGGCTCACTGTCGAACAGCGCCGGGAACAATCCCAATGCATCGATGAACTCGCGCATGGGTGCGCTGGTCTGAGCATTCGGCGCCGGCGTCAGCAGGAGCTTCAACCACGTGACGCAGCGTTTGGCCAGGCCGGCTCGGGTGATGCCGAGACTCGTGCGCCGCCGAGTTTCACCGTCCGCCAGCGAGTCCGCCAGGTGCCGGTAGCGTTCGACCGATGCTTCGTCCGCGGGCAATGCGGGACTCGCGTCCGCCAACACCGACCGAAGCAAGTCGGCCAGCAACAGGGCCAGCTCTTCCGCCAAGAATCGCTGGCTCTGTTCGGCATCCGGACGAGCTAGCTCGGCCCACACTCTGGGTCCGCCCACCCGCCTCGCGTTGGGAGAGTTCGACATGGCCCTAAGTGTAGCGGCTCCGCGGCCCATCGCAACTATGTCAAAATGGGATCAAGTTCACCGACACGCTCAAATTTGCCGCAAAAGACCAGCGCTGCGCGCTCCTGCGTGCCTCGCTATCGAAAAATTTAATGAAGCACACGCCATCATGATGCCCGCCGACTTCACCGTGGGGGCCGCCGTCGCCGTGGCGCCCGGTGTCCGGCGCATCGTCGCAGGCAACGCCGGACTCATGACCGGTCCCGGGACGAACACCTATCTCTTGGGCACCTCCGAGATCGCCGTCCTCGACCCCGGGCCCGACGACTCGGAGCATTTGCGCAGTATTCTCGCCGCTGCGGGCGGCCGGATCCGCTGGATCGTGACCACCCACACACACCGGGATCATTCGCCGCTGGCTGCGGCGCTCCGCCGCGAGACGGGCGCGCACGTCATCGGTCTGCCGCCGCCGGCCGACGGGCGGCAGGACGAAGCGTTCCGGCCCGACGAGCAGCCTCGCGACGGCGAAGCCATGGTGCTCGGCGAAATCACATTGACCGCCATCCTGACGCCGGGTCACGCCTCCAATTGCGTGTGCTATCTCGTTCCGCGCGAGCGGCTTTTGTTCACCGGCGATCACGTTCTCGGGGGCGTATCGCCCGTGATATTGCCGCCGGACGGCGATATGGCGGCCTACCTCGATTCGCTGGACAAGCTCGAGGCCTACGATTTCGAGTACATCGCCCCCGGGCATGGCGACATCATGAGCCGCGGCAAGCGGGTTCTCGAGATGCTGCGGGCGCATCGCATGGCGCGCGAGCGCAAGGTCCTCGACCGCCTGGCGGAGCCCTCGACCCTCGATACCCTCACGGCCGCGGTATACGACGATGTGTCGAAGGACCGGCACCCCTGGGCGCGCTTCACCTTGGAGGCGCACCTGATCAAGCTCTGGCGCGAAGGCAAAGCCGTCGAGAAAGACGGCCTCTGGCGCCTGGTACCGTGAGGGCGCGCATGTCCGTCGCGCTGCATGCGGTAAGCGTGCGGCGCGGCAAGAAATGGGCATTGAAGGATATCTCGCTCGACCTGCGCGGCGGAGAGCACTGGGCGCTCGTCGGCGCCAACGGTGCGGGCAAGACGCAGCTGTTGAAATTGATCGCGGCCGATGTCTGGCCGACCCCTTCGGGACGCGAGAAACTGCTCTACGAACTGGATGGACGCGCGCTCCATGCCGACGAAGCGAAGCAGCGCGTTGCCTATCTTGGCAGCGAGCTGCAGGACAAGTACGCACGCTACGGATGGAATCCGATCGTGCGCGATTTGCTCGCCACCGGCTTGCATCACACCGATCTCTTGCTCACGCCGATCACGGCGCCTGAGCGGCGGAAAATCTCGGCGACGCTGTCGGCATGCGGTCTTTCGACTCTCGCGGATCGGCGCTTCGCATCGCTGTCGTATGGACAGAAGCGGGTCGCATTGCTGGCGCGAGCGCTCTGCCAATCGCCGGACTGGCTCCTGCTGGATGAGTTCTATAACGGACTCGACGGCCGCTATCGCGCACGCATCGATCGGATGCTCGCCGCCGCACGCGCCAAGGGCTGCTCTTGGATCGCGGCGGCCCATCGCGCCCTCGATGTCCCGCGCGGCACGGGCGGGGTGATCGAGCTCGAGAGCGGCCGCCTTCGTGCGGTTCGGCGCTTGAGGCCGGCCGAGTTCGCGCGATTGAGACGCGATGCCGCAGAGCATCGGGCGCCGCGCCGGCCGCGGGACGGCGCGAGGCGGTCGCCGCATCCGGCGCGAGGCGCTCCGCTGATCCGGCTCCGGCAGGTGAATCTGTACGTCAACTACCATCGGGTGCTTCGCGACGTCGACTGGGAATTGCGCAGCGGCGAGCATTGGGCCGTGTTCGGCGCGAACGGCGCGGGGAAGACCAGCTTTCTCAAGCTCCTGTACGGCGACCTGTCGCCCGCCTTGGGCGGCAGCGTCGAGCGCAGCGGTCATCCGCGCGGAACACCGATCGCCGATTGGAAACGCAGCATCGGCTACGTGTCGCCGGAATTGCAGACCGACTACGCGGTGAACGTGACCGTGCGGGATCTGGTCGCAAGCGGCCGCTATGCCAGCATCGGGCTGGTCGATGCGCCGACCGCCGCAGACCTGAAGGCTGCCGATCGCTGGCTGAGATTCTTCAAGCTGGCTTCGTTCGCCGATCGACGGCCGAGCGAATTATCCTACGGTCAGGTGCGCCGTGCGCTCATCGCCCGCGCGCTCGCGGCGGCCCCCCGCATCCTGTTGCTGGATGAGCCGCTCACGGGCCTCGATCCGAAGCAGCGGGCCGCCATCAAGGGACTGCTGCGGCTGCTGATGAGCAAGGCGCTGACGATCATCGTCGCCGTGCACCACCCCGAGGACCTGCCGGACGGCATGACCCACGCATTGCGTCTCACTCGAGGCCGGGCCCACGCCGAGGATTGTCATTTTGCGAACTGAGTCGGAGGCGCGCATGGATCGTTGCGAGACACTTGCCCACACATATCCGGCATGGGGTTCGTATTATGTCTCGCGTCTTCGGCGGTTGCGCCCTGGCGGCCGCGGTCCTGGGCCTGGCCGGATGCCATGGAACCTACGCGGTGCGGCCGATTCCCCGAATCGCGGCCGACAGCGTCGGAAAGCCGGTCGCACGGCTGCAGGAAGCGTTCGGCACGCCGCGCAAGATCGACACCACGCCCACCAAGGAAGTCTACGTGTGGTTCCTCGCGCAGAAGCCCGATGGGGCGCCGGCCGGGTTCCATGGCTGCGAACTGGAGGTCACGGTCGACGCCCGCTCGGAGCACGTTCTCGGCTATTCGCTGTCCAATGTCGGATGGTCGAAATGCGGAGAGGTAGAGCGCAAGATCCGCGTCGCCGAGCGCTAGCCCAAGCCGATCCCGCCTACAATGGGAGGCGCGCCGCCGGGCGGCGCGCCCGGAGTTCCCAGTGTCGCTGATCGTCATCATTCTATCCATCGCCATCCAAGCGGGTTTGATTGCGCACGTGATCAAGACCGGGCGCAACATGCTCTGGATATTCGCGATTTTCTTCCTGCCGCTCGCCGGTCCGATCGCCTACGTGGCGATCGAGATCCTGCCTGAGCTGGTCGGGGGCAGGACCGGACGGCGCGCGCGGTCGAGCATGCATCGGATGATCGACCCCGACCGCGATCTGCGCCGGGCCAGCGCCGAGGTGGAGATTTCCGGCAACGTCGATGCCCGCCGGCGTCTCGCCGATGAATTGCTGGAGCGGCGCCAATTCGATGCGGCCATTCAGGCCTACGAGGGCGGGCTGCGCGGGATTTTCGAGCACGATCCGACGCTGCTCGCGGGATTGGCGAAGGCACAGTTCGCGAAGGACGATTTCGCCGGCGCGCGCGTCACGCTCGAGCGGTTGGCCCAGCATAATCCCGACTTCAAGTCGGCCGAGGCGCAATTGCTGCATGCCCGAACGCTCGAGGCGCTGGACGCCTTCGACGAAGCGGAGCGAGCCTACGAGGAAGTGGCCCCGAACTATCCCGGAGCCGAAGCCCGCCTGCGCTACGCCGTGTTCTTGAAACGGCGCGGCAAGCTCAACGAGGCGCGCCGCCTTCTCAAGGATCTGCTGGATGGGGCGAAACTCGGGCCTGCGCATTATCGACGGGCGCAGGCGGAATGGCTCGATCGCGCGCGGCGCGAGCTCGGCTGACGGCGGGGAGCGACTCGCGGCGCGATCGGTCCTATACTCGGTGCGAGGGGAGGAGGTTCCATGACGCATCCGGGCGGGCACAGAGGTTTTGCAACGTTTTGCTTCGCGCTGCTTTTTCTGGCGGCCTGCGCAAGCCAGCGCGAGCCCGCCCAGAAATTGATGAACGACATCGATGCCGCCGTCAGCGTGGCGTCCGAGGAGGCCGCGAAATACGTTCCCGATCAGTTGAACGATGTCCAGACCAAGCTGGACGACCTCAGGACCGCATTCAACGCGCAGGATTACCAGGCTGTGCTCGCCCGAGGCCCGGCGCTGCTGAGCGAAGCCCAGGGTTTGGCGAGCGCCGCCGCCGCGAAGAAGGCGGACAGGATGAAGGCGCTGAATGACCAGTGGAGCTCGCTGGCAAGCACGGTGCCGGAACGGGTCACCGCGGTCCAGAGCCGCATCGACATGCTCGCACAACGCAAGAATCGCAAGCTCGCGAAGGGCATCGACCTCGATGCCGCGAAGTCCGCCCTCAACGATGCAACCTCGCAGTGGTCGAGGGCGCAAGGTGCGTTCGGCAATGGCAACCTCGATGAGGCCGTGTCGGCCGGCAACGACGCGAACTCCAAGCTCGAGGCGGTGGCCATGGCGGTGAAGGCCGAGCTGCCCGGCGCGGCGGCCCCGGCTCCGAGCGCGGCGCCCGCGAGCTAGCGCTCCGGACGCCTACAGCCGAAGCGTCACAGCGCCAGCCGTCCCTCGCTGATGATGACGGCGCCGCCGCCGACGTGCGCCGCCACCAGCGTGCCGTCATCCATTTCCAGCCGCACGTCGATGCGCGACGGGCGTCTCATGTGGCGGCCCTGCAATCCGACGAATCCGGTGGCGTGCTTGCCGAATTGACCGAGTTCGAACAGATACGAGGCCAGCATGACGTGAGCGTTGCCGCTCGCCGGATCCTCGGGGATACCGAGCGCCGGACAGAACATGCGCGATTCGGTGGTGAACTCGTCCGGCCCCGTCTTTCGATTGACCGCAAACACGAAAAATCCATCCGTCCCGAGCTCCTGGCCGAGGGAGATCAGCGTATCGGGGTTGGGCGCGAGCAGATCCAGAGCGCGCCCGTCGGCCACGGGCACGAGCAGACGGCTGGCGCCTTTGCGGGCGATGCGGGCGGGCATGACTTCGTGCAACGAGGTGGCCGGCAGCTTCAACGCCTCGGCGACCCTCAAAGTCGTCTTGAAGGGCAGCGGGTTGTCCAATTCAGGAACGGTTTGCCGAAACTCGATCACCGGCCCGCGCCCTGCCGCGCCCGGGAGTTCCCGGACGCGCACTTCCACCAGGCCCGTGCCGCAGGCCTGGCGAACCGGCGCGGTGCCGCGTCGCCCGAGAGCCAGCATCACGGCGTGAGCCGCGATGGTCGCGTGCCCGACGAACGGCGCCTCTTTGCGCGCATTGAAGAACCGCAGCCGGACATCGTGATCCGCCGCATCGGCGGCGCTCACGAAAGCCGCCTCGGCATGGGAGAATTCGCGCGCGATGGCGGACATCGCTTCCTCGTTCAGTCCGTCCGCATCGAGAACCACGGTCGCCGGATTGCCGCCGAAGCGCTCGTGCGTGAACGCATCCACTTGAAAAATTCGCAAGCGATTCCTCCGATTGCGTGCGCGGCCGAAGGCGCAGTTTTGCACGCCCCGGCGCGGCAAGCTACACTTGCGCCAACCTTGGGGTGGTCCTTTGAGGACCTGAGATGCGGGATATCGGGACCGCCGATATCTGCGAACCCGTTGAACCTGACCCGGTTAGTACCGGCGTAGGGAGCAGGTGCCATGCGCAGCGCAGTCGAAGTCAGCATGTATCCGTTGACCGGCGAGTATCGGCCGTTGATTCAGGCGTTCATCGACCGCCTGAATACCTATCCGGACATGACGGTGCGGACCAATGCCTTGAGTACGCAGATCTGGGGGCCGCTGGATCGCGTGTTGGCAATGGTGGCCGCGGAGATCGAGCGCTCCGCCGCCGACGCTCCCCAGTTGGTGTTCGTCATGAAGGTGCTGCCCGGCCTGGCCCCGCCGTGATCGAGGCGCTGTGGGGACAGCTTGCGGGCGCGTGGCGCGGGACGAGCTGGGTCGAGATCCTCGCGGTGATCCTCGCCGTCGCCTATCTGCTGCTCGCGATTCGCCAGTCGATTGCGTGCTGGGTGGCAGCGTTCGTCAGCTCGTGTTTGTACGTATGGGTGCTATTCGGCGCGCGCTTGTACATGGAGTCGGTGCTCAACCTGTTTTATGCGGCCATGGCCGTGTATGGATTCTGGCAGTGGCGGGCGCGCAAGGACGGTGCGACGCTCACGGTGAGCCGCTGGCCGGCGGCACGCAACGGCTGGGGATTGGCGGGGGTGGTCGCCCTGTCTGCCGTGAGCTCGTTCTTTTTGCGCCGATATACCCCCGCCGCATGGCCCTTCGTGGATTCGATGGTCACCTGGGCCAGTGTGTTCGCCACTTTTCTCGTGGCGCGCAAGGTCTACGAGAATTGGCACTGGTGGCTGCTGATCGATTCGGCGAGCCTGTATCTGTATTTCACGCGTCGGCTGTACCTCACCATGCTGTTGTTCGCGGTGTACCTCGCGCTCATCGCGATCGGCATGCGCGAGTGGCGCCGCAGCCTCTCCCGGTCCGCACAAGCGGCGCCGGTCTGACGGGCTCCTAGCCGCCCCGCCCATGTCGTCCAGCGAAGCGGCTCGACTCGCGCGGCTTGCGGATCGGTACGTGCCCGGCCGCGGTCCGGTCGAGACGGACCCGCTGGGATCGGGGCTGGTGAACTGCAGTTACCGGGTGACGCGCGATGGGCAAGCATTTTCTCTGAGGATTACCGCGCCCCGGGCGAACGAGCTCGGACTCGATCGTGAGTGGGAATGCCGGGTGCTGCGCTGCGCCACCGACGCGGGTCTCGCGCCGGCCGTGGAGCGCTGCGAGCCGCGCGCGGGCGTGTTGGTGGCGCGTTGGGCGGAGGGGCATTCCTGGACCGCCGATCAAGCGGCCTCGCCCGACGCCATCGCGACAGTCGCGCAGCTCGCGCGGCGCGTGCACGCACTTCCGCTGCCGCAACAGCCGCGCCTGGTGAGCCCTGCGCAGTGGATCGCCTTCTACCGCCGCGCGCTCGACCGGTGCGGTGCCGTCTCCCCGCAGTCCTCGGATCGGCAGCGCCTCGACCTCGATGGGATCGCGCAATCGCTGCTCGATGCCCTGGGCGACGTGCCCGCGCCGGAGCCCGTTCTGTGTCACGGCGACCTGCACGCGCAGAACCTCATCATCACCGGCGCCGCCGAGCCTCTCATCCTGGACTGGGAATACGCGCACGTATCGGATCCGTGGTGGGATTTGGCGGGTTGGGCCTGCAACGGCGATCTGCCGGGCGAGCGCCGGTGTCTGCTGCTGCAGCGCTATCTGGGGCGGCTGCCGAAGGCGCACGAGGCGCTACGGCTCGGCCGGCTGGCTTGGCTGTACGACTACGTGTGCCTGCTGTGGAGCGAGCTTTACTTAAGCTCGTGGTCGGACCGCGCCGCCGCGAGAGAGGCCATATCGGCCCGGGCGCGGCAGCTGGCGCAGCGGCTGGGCGCGAACTCCAGTGGTTGCACCGGCCAAGTTCCGGCACACTAGCGCGCTTTGGTCTTGGAACCCGGAGAGATTGATGGCGCGGATGATCGTGGTGGACCGTGACGGCAAAGAGCATGAGATCGAGGCGAAACCCGGCCTCAAGGTCATGGAGATCCTGCGCGAGCTCGATTACGGGGTCGCGGCGATTTGCGGGGGCCTGTGCTCTTGCGCCACCTGCCACGTGTACGTCGATCCTGCTTGGGCGGGCAGGCTGCCGAAGCCGCAAAGCGACGAATTGGAATTGCTCAAGGAGCTATCCGACTACCGCGATTCGACGTCGCGCTTGTCCTGTCAGGTCGATTTCACCGACGCGCTGAGCGGGCTCAAGTTGGCGATCGCGCCGGACACCTGAAGCCCCGCGCTTCCGCTCGCGGTCATTTTTTCTCGGTCTGTCTGCGCACCGCATCCTGCGCCGCCACGACCTGGGCGGGGTCGCCAAGGAAGCGGCGGCTGATCGGCTGCAAGGCGCCGTCGAGCTCGTACAGCATCGGGATGCCGGTTGGAATGTTGAACTCCACGATGTCGCTCTCAGTCATGCCGTCCAGCATTTTCACCAGGGCGCGCAGCGAGTTTCCATGGGCGACCACCAGCACCGTACGGTCGGCGCGCAGCTCCGGGGCGATACGCGCTTCCCAGAATGGCATCACCCGCGCCAGCGTATCCTTGAGCGACTCCGAGGCCGGCAGGAGACCGGGGTCGAGCCCGGCATAGCGGATATCGAATCGCGGGTGCCGCGGATCGTCCTGCGCCAGCGGAGGCGGAGGAATGTCGTAGCTGCGGCGCCAGATTTTGACCTGGGCCTCGCCGTGCCGGGCGACGGTCTGCGCCTTGTCGAGGCCTTGCAGCGCTCCGTAGTGGCGCTCGTTGAGCCGCCAGCTGTTCTCGACCGGCAACCACATTCGATCGGTGGTATCCAACATCAGCCACAAGGTGCGGATTGCACGCTTCAGTACCGACGTGAAGGCGACCCGCGGTTCGAGATTCTCGCGTTGCAGCTCGCGTCCCGCGAGCACGGCTTCTTGCCGCCCTCGCTCGCTCAAATCCACGTCATGCCAGCCCGTGAAAAGATTGTCGACATTCCACGTGCTTTGGCCATGACGAACCAGGATCAGTTTTCCGGACACGAATACTCTCCTATCGAAAGGGTGAGGGGTCGGACCTTTAGCCTTGGTACCGCAGCCTAAAGGTTTTGCGGCGCCGACGTTTCGTCACTTGAACGTTGTTTGCCAGACAGGGATGTAATCTTCACACAACAGAGTTGGGATGGGGGCCGGTGGTCCGCTTAGAATGGGGTAATTGCAGGAGTAACCGATGTATCGACCCGCGCATTTTCAAGAGAACGACCCAGCGACGCTCGCCGAATTCGTGGACTCCCATCCCCTGGCCGTGCTGGTGGCCGCACCGCCGACCGGGCTGGTGGCGAACCACATTCCGCTGCTGCGGTCGCAAGAGCCGGACGGCCGCACGCTGCTGCGCGGACACGTCGCGCGAGCCAACGATTTCTGGAAAATCACGCCGGCGGAGAGTCCCGTCCTCGCCGTTTTCGGCGGCCTCGACCGCTATATCAGTCCGGCCTGGTATCCAACCAAGGCCGAGACCGGCGAGGTCGTCCCCACCTGGAATTATTTGGTGGTGCAGGCCCACGGTCGGATCACATTCACACAGGATGCGACCTGGCTGCGGACATTGGTCGATGCGCTGACCGATCGCCACGAGGGATCTCGGCCGATGCCGTGGAAGGTGGCGGATGCGCCGAGCGAGTACCTGGATCGCATGCTGCGGATGATCGTCGGGTTTGAGATCGTCGTCGAGAGGCTGGAGGGGAAATTCAAAGCCAGCCAGAACCGCACCGAGCGCGAGCGTGCCGGAGTGACTGCCGGCCTTCTCGCGGACGGCGATTCCGAGGATGTGGCCGCGCAGATCGTGCGGTCGAAGTCGTAAGTAGCAGCGGCGCACGGCGGATTTCGCGCTGGCGGCGCACGGCGGATTCGGCGCTAGCGGCGCACGGCGGACTGCGCTCCGGAACGCAGGACGGCCACGAAGACGCCGTCGAATCGAGCGGCGAGCGTCTGGCCGTCGTGAATTTCCACGTGCAGGCGCAGACGCCCCCGTCCGGAGCGCGCCAGCATCTTGAGAAACCTCTCCAACTGATCCGGCGGCGGCGCCTTCAGGGCGCCCTGAAACTCGCCCTTCACGGGCTTGAGGTAGCGCATGGTCGATTCCTGTATCACGGCATCGGCGTCCAGGCCGCGCGCCGCGAGGTAGCGGGTCGCCCACCCCCAGCCGCTGAGCACGGCCACGCAGAAGAGGCTCCCCCCGAACGCCGTTTGCTTGTGATTGGAGTTCGGAGCAAACGGTGCGCGCAGCACCACGCCGCCGTCGTGCGCGCGATCGACCGAAACCCGGATGTGGCGCGCCAGGGGAAACTCGCGGTCGATTCGATCCTGCAGATAGTCGACGCCGAATGCGTCATCCACCTCGTTGTCTCTCAGCTTCGTGTTGGGCGGCTTCATTCTTGCGCTAGCCGCCTCACCGCTTGGAGGGCGACGGACAGGGTGGCGAAATCGGGCGGCGATCCGGTACGCAGATCGACCACGATCCGCTTCAAGATGTCGACCGGCGCCGCGCGCCGTCTTATCCATTCATCGACTCGTGCGTTTGCGTCGCGGCCCCTGCACTCGAGCGCCGCGCCGGTGATCTTGCGCTGCAAACCGTACAGATCGTCGCGCACGGTTCTACGCGCGGCGGCCTGCCACTGTCCCTCGACCGCCAAACCCTCGATTTGTTCCATGATCCAGGTGAGGCCGATACGCTCCCCGAGCTCGAAATAGGCTTTCGCCGCGTAGCCGATCTCGACCTTTGCCGCCATGGCGGCGTCCACCAGATCCAGTGCGCAGTGCATGGTCTCGAGCGATGCGATGCGCGTCGCCAGCCGTTCGGGCACGTTCTGCTCGATCAGCTTGGAGCGATTTGCCGCGAGGCGCGCCGAGGCCGTGGCGGAGAGCACAGCGCCGAGATTGCTCCAAAGCTCGTGCACCGGGACGCCGTAGCGACGTACGGCGCGCTCGATGTCGAGATGCTCCCGCAGATGCTCGATGAGCCAGTAGCTCGCATGGCGCAGCAGGCGGGTGGTTTGGTACATGGCCGTGTACTGAACCAAGGCCGGGATCTTGTTATCCAGGCTCTCTATCTGCGCCCAGATGTCGCGTACCGCGAAGACCTCGCGCGCGGTGGTATAGGCGCGCGCAATGGCCGCGGGGTCCGCGCCGGTATCGTCCTGCGCGCGCACCGGGAAAACCGGTCCCATGCGATTGATGAGGCTGTTGGTGATGGCGGTCGCGATGATCTCGCGGCGCAGCCGATGGCGCTTCAGTCGCGAGGCGAAGCGGCGCTGCACCGGGGCCGGAAAATAACGGATGAGCTCGGCGGACAGGTAGGCGTCCTCCGGGACGTTGGAATTGATCAGCGCCTTGTACAGCCAGATCTTGCCGTAGGAGAGAAGGATCGCGAGCTCGGGCCTGGTGAGCCCCTCGCCGGCTTTGCGCCGTTCCGCGATTTCCTCATCCGAGGGCAGAAACTCGAGCGCGCGGTTCAGGTCTCCCGAGCGTTCCAGGACCCTGATCACCGAGGCGTTCTCGCTCAAGCGCTGCTTGGAATGGAACTCGCCGGTGCTGATCGCCTGGCCTTGCAGGTAATTGTTGCGCAAGACCAGGCCCGCGACTTCGTCGGTCATCTGCACCAGGAGGCGATCCCGCGCGGCGCGGGTGATCTCCCGCGCGCGCACGGCGCCGTTCAGCAGGATCTTCAGATTGACCTCGACGTCCGAGCAATTCACCCCCGCCGAGTTGTCGATGAAGTCGGTATTCAACCGGCCGCCGCGGCGCGCGAATTCGACGCGGCCGAGCTGCGAGAAGCCGAGATTGCCGCCCTCGCCGATGACCTTGCAATTGAGCAGGGTGGCGTCGATGCGCACGGCGTCGTTGCTGCGGTCGCCCACATCGCTGTTGGACTCGCCGGTCGCCTTGACGTAGGTGCCGATGCCGCCGTTCCACAACAGATCGACGTGCGCCTTCAGGACCGCCTTGACGACCTCGTTGGGCGTGACCTGCGCCGGAAGCTCCAGAAGCGCCTGCGCCTCGCGCGACAGGGCCAGGTTCTTGGCGCTGCGCGAGTACACGCCGCCGCCCTTGGAGATGGCCGACTTCGAGTAATCCTCCCACGAGGATCGCGGCAAACGGAACAAACGCTCGCGTTCGCGGTAGGAACGGGCCGCGTCCGGATCCGGGTCGATAAAAATGTGCTGGTGGTTGAAGGCCGCGACCAGCCGGATGTGCCGGGACTGCAGCATGCCGTTGCCGAACACGTCGCCGGCCATGTCGCCGATGCCGGCCACCGTGAAGTCCTGGTTCTGTATGTCGACGCCGATCTCGCGGAAATGCCGCTTGACGCATTCCCATGCCCCGCGCGCGGTGATGGCCATTTTCTTGTGGTCGTAGCCGGCCGATCCGCCCGAGGCGAAGGCGTCGCCCAGCCAGAATCCGTATTCCTCGGAAATGGCGTTGGCGATGTCCGAGAAGGTCGCCGTGCCCTTGTCCGCGGCCACCACGAGGTAGGCGTCGTCGCCATCATGACGCACCACCCGCGGCGGCGGGAGAATCTTCTCCTCCAAGATGTTGTCGGTGAGGTCGAGCATGCCGCGGATCAGCGTCTGATAGCACGCGATCACCTCGGCCAGCTGCGCGTCGCGGTCGCCCGTCAGCGCGCGCCTCACCACGAAGCCGCCTTTGGCGCCCACCGGCACGATCACCGTGTTCTTGACCTGCTGCGCCTTCATGAGTCCGAGGACCTCGGTACGAAAATCCTCGCGCCGGTCCGACCAGCGGATGCCGCCGCGAGCCACGTAGCCCATGCGCAGATGCACCCCTTCCATGCGGGTGGAGAACACGAAAATCTCGAACATGGGCTTCGGCAGCGGAAGCTCGCGAAGTTTCTGACTCTCGAGCTTGAACGAGAGATAGTCCTTCAGCCGGCCGTTCGCAGAGAGCTGAAACGCATTGGTGCGCACGGTCGCCGACAGGGCGTTCCACAAGGCACGCAGAATGCGGTCCTCGTCGGAGCGGATCACTTCCTCGAGCTTGGATCGAATTTGCTGGTCGAGCCGGGCGGTGCCGTTGCGGCGCGCGGTGGCGGATAGAGCAGGGTCGAATCGAGTGACGAAGAGATCCGCGAGATTGCGCGCCAGCCCTGAATTGTTGGCCAGCACCTGGGCGATGTATCCCTGGCTGAAGGGCAGGCCGGTTTGCAGCAGATACCGGCAGTAGGCGCGCAGCACCACGACGAGGCGCCAGGGCACACCGGCGGTCAGCGTCAACTGATTGAAGCTGTCCGAATCCATGAGGCCCGTCCACACGGCGGTGAAGGCGCTCTTGATCTCGCCCGCCAGCACGTCGAATTTCGCGACCGCGGAGCCCTGAATGTTGAGCTCGAGATCTTGAATCCACGCGCGCCGCCCGCCGGCGAACTCGAGCCCATACGGCCGCTCCGCCATCACCTTGAGGCCCATGTTCTCGAGCATGGGCAGGAGGTCCGAGATCGGTATGGAATCCTTGAGGCTGCGGAAGATCTTGAGGAAGAATTTGTCCTTGCGGCGCGGCTCGGGACGGTACACGTCCAGATGCAGCCGCTCGCGCTCGCGGTCCGCGGCCTCCAGAAAGGTCACGTCGACGGCCGCGGCATCGCCGGAGAAGTCCTCGGTATAGGCCGCGGGAAAGGCCTGCGCGTAGGTCGCGAACAGATGCAGCGCGTACGCTTCGTCGAAGCGCGCCAGCAGCGCCGCCTTGAAATCGTCCGCCCAGGAGCGCACCGCGACGGCGATCCGCCGTTCCAGCGCGTCGCCGTCGATGCGCTGGCCTGCGCTCGGCAGCGTGCGCGCCACGATGTGAATGCGGGCCAGGTTGGATTCGGCGATCTGCACCTGCGATTCCATGCCGGTCGCGGCGAGCGCCTCGCCGATGACCCGCTCGATGCGCTGGCGCACCTGGGTGTTGTATTTCTCGCGCGGCACGAAAACCAGGCAGGAGTAAAAGCGGCGGAAGGGATCGCGGCGAAGCAGGAGCCGCACCCGCGGCCGCTCCTGCAGCCCGAAGATGCCGGTGACCAAGCGGATCAAGTCGGCAACGCCGGCCTGGAAGAGTTCGTCGCGCGGGAAAGCCTCGAGGATGTGCTGCAGCGCCTTGCCGTCGTGACTGTCGGGCGCCAGCGCGAAATGCTGGACCACCTGGGCGACCTTGTGGCGCACCAGGGGGATTTCGCGCGGCGTCGAGTTGTAGGCGGACGAGGTCCACAGTCCAAGGAAGCGGCGCTCGCCGATGAGCCGGCCGGAGGCGTCGAAGGACTTCACGCCGACGTAATCGAGGTACCCGGCGCGATGCACCGAGGACTGCAGGTTGGCCTTGGTGACGAGCACGAGGTCGCGGGACCGGCTCTGGCGGCGGATGTCGCTCGCGAGGGTCCGCGTCGTGCTCGGCGGACGCTTGTGGCCCGGCCGCAGAACGCCAAGCCCGGTTTCCTCCACCGGGTCGAGGGCGTCCTGGCCCTTGCGGCTGCGCAACCGATATTCCTTGTAGCCCAAGAAGGTGAAGTGCCGGTCCTCCATCCAGGAGAGCAGCGCCTGGGCCTCGCTCACGTCGCGCGCGTCGAACCGGCTGCTGAGCGCGCTGAGATCATCGGACGCCTGGCTCGCCGCGGCCCGCATCTTGGACCAATCGGCGCAGGCGACACGCACGTCGCGCATGCTCCTCTCGATGTCCTCGCGCAGGGATTCGAGCAAAGCCGCATCGACGATACGGTCCACCTCGGCGTGTTGGAACGACTCCAGGCGGTGATGCTTCTGTACGGCCGCGGCCCGCTCCTCGATGGCGCGCAACGAGCCGGCCGCGTCCCGGGACGCGGCGAAGATCGGGTGCGCCAGGAAATGCATGGTCAACGATCGCCGCGTCAACGCGAGGCCGATCGAATCGACCAGGAACGGCATGTCGTCGTTCACCAGCTCGATGACCGTGTGGGGCGATGTGTAGCCGTGCTCGCGCAGGGTCGGATTGAAGACCCGCACCAGCGCGCGGCCGCGCCGCTTGCGGGAGAAATCGAGATGCGACAGCGCCGCTCCCGCGAGATCCGCGGGAGCGCGCGCCAGCATGTCTTCGGCGTCGACGTTGCCGTAATAGGTTTCCAGGAAGCGCTTGTAGTCGGGTCCGCGCCGGGACTTCGGCAAGCGCCCCGCCGCGGCCACAACGGCCGCTACGATCCTTCGATACTGCTCGGCGCTCGCTTGGTGCATGGTTTCATCCTAGGATCAGTCCGGTTTCTCGAGATCGGCGATCACGGCGGCCAGAAAACGGCACGCCTCGCCTCCGGTGATGCAACGGTGATCGAAGCTGAGCGACAGCGGCATGCGCCGGTGCGCCGCCACGGTGGCCCCCACCGCCACCGCGTCCATGCGCACCTTGCCGGCGCCCAGAATCGCGACTGCCGGCGGTACCACGATGGGGATGCCGTAGCGGCCCGCGAGAGTGCCGAAGTTCGAGAGCATCATGGTGAAATCGCGAAGATCCTCCGGCGGGATGCTGCGTTGATGCGCGGCGTTCTTTTGAGCAGCGACCGCGGCCTTCAATTCCTCCGGCGTCTTGTCCTGAATATTTCTAACCACCGGCACGATCAATCCTTGCGGAGTATCGACCGCAACCGCGAGGTCGATGTGATCCAGCAGAACACGCGCGCTCGCGGCGGCGTCGTACCAGGCGTTCAAGGCGGGCTCGATGCGCCAGGCGCCGATCAGGGCGCGCATCAGCCGCGGCATGTAGTCCCCGGGTTTGGACCAAGCGTTGAGGTCGGCATCGTCGCACACGGTGCTGAGCGGCACCTCGGCTTGCGATGCGGACATGCTGCGCGCCATCGCGCGGCGCGGACCGCGCAATGGCTCCCAGGCCGCGCCGGACGGCAGCGCCGGCGCCGGCCGGCCGCCGCGGTCGGGCGCGCCGGCACCGTTCGAAGCGACCGAGCCGTTTGCGCCGCCGTTGGCGCCGAGTGCGGGCGGAGCGGCCGCGCCTCCGCCGAGTCTCGCCTGGGCGAGCACGTCATCGAGAGTGATCGCTCCGCCCTGGCCGCTGCCGGCAATGCCCTCGAGATCGAGTCCCAGATGGCGGGCCGCCGCGCGCGCCACCGGCAAGGCGCGAGTGCGGGCCTCGCCGGTGCTGCGCGAAACCGCCGGTTGCGCAGAGTCGACGAATTCCGTTTCCGACGCGACCGGCATGCTCCCCACGACCGTGCCGGAATCGAAATCGATCAGCGGTGCGCCGGTCGCGACGATGTCGCCGACGGCGCCGTGCAGCTTCACGACGGTTCCTGCGTACGGAACGGGCACCTCGACCACCGATTTGGCCGTCTCCACGGAGATCATCGGCTGATCGGCGAGCACGTGGTCGCCCGGTTTTACGTGCCACTCGAGGATCTCGGCCTCTGCCAAGCCTTCGCCCAAATCCGGAAGTCTGAATGTGCCCATGCGGATGCTCTAATCGGCCAAAGTAAGTCGCGCCGCATCGACGATGCGTTGCACGCTGGGGATGTAGTCGTGCTCGAGCTTGAACAACGGCATCACGGTGTCGAAGCCTGCGACACGTTGGATCGGAGCGACGAGGTCGTACAGGCCATGCTCGGCCACGATCGCGGCGATCTCGGCGCCGACGCCGACGTTGCGCGCCGCTTCGTGCACGATCACGAGCCTGCCGGTTTTGGCGACCGATGCGAGGATCGCTTCGCTGTCGATGGGACTCAACGTCGCCAGATCGATGACCTCGGCGCTGATTCCGCGGGCGTCGAGCTCGCCCGCGGCGCGCAGTGTTTCGACCGTCATGGCGCCCCAGGTGACCAATGTGACGTCACGGCCCTCGCGCAGGATGAAGCAACGGTCGAGCGGGAGCGCACGCCCGTCATCGGTGACCTCCTGGCGCATGGCGCGGTACAGGCGCGCGGGCTCGAGGAACATCACCGGGTCGGGATCGCGGATGGCCGCGAGCAGCAATCCGTAGGCGCGGGCCGGAGAGGACGGGCAGACCACGCGAATTCCGGGGATGTGGCAGAGCAAAGTCTCGGTGCTCTCGGAATGATGCTCGGGAGCGTGAATCCCGCCGCCGTGCGGGGTGCGGATCACCACCGGACAGGTGAGCCGTCCGCGCGTGCGGTAGCGCATGCGCGACATGTGATTCACGATCTGATCGAGCGCCGGATAGATGAAGCCCATGAATTGGATTTCGGCCACCGGCTTCAGGCCGTGCGTCGCCATTCCCACCGACATGCCGGCAATCGTGGCCTCGGCGAGCGGCGTGTCCTGCACTCGATGCTTGCCGAAGCGCGCTTGCAGCCCCGCGGTCGCGCGGAACACCCCGCCGTTCACGCCGACGTCCTGGCCGATCACGACGACGCGATCGTCATGCTGCATTTCCCAGCCATGCGCCATCGCGATGGCCTCTACCATGGTTACTTTCGCCAACTCAATGTCCGCTGGATGATCCGCTCGAGGTCCCGCCCGCCGTCGTACCGTACTTACGCGCCACTTCGCGCTGCTCGACGAGGTGCCGCGGCAGCTCGTCGAACAAGTGATCGAACATGGCGTCGGTCGGGGGTTTGGAGCGCTTCAAGTATTCGTTCACCGCCGCCTCGATCTCGTGGGCGCATTCCTGCGTCCACGCCTGCTCCTCGGCGGAGCTCCAGGCGCCCGCCTTGGCGAGATAGTCGCGCACGCGAATCAGGGGCTCGAGCGCCCAGGCTTGCTTGACCTCATCGGGATTGCGGTAACGGCCGGAGTCGTCCGCCGTGGTGTGATCGCTCAAGCGATAGGTCAGCGTTTCGATCAACGTCGGGCCGCCGCCTTGCCGCGCCGTGTCCAAGGCCGCAGCAACCGTGTCGCGTACCGCGAACACGTCGTTTCCGTCGACCTGAATACCGGGAATTCCCGCGGCCACCGCTTTCTGCGCGAGCGTGCGCGTCGCGGTTTGCTCCGCCACGGGCACCGAGATCGCCCAGCCGTTGTTCACGACCACGAAAACCACGGGCAGCGCGCGCGCACCGGCCAGGTTCAGCGCTTCATAGAAGGCGCCTTCCGAGGTGCCGCCGTCGCCGATGTAGGCCACCGCGCAGCGCGGCTCCTGCAGGATCTTGAAGGCCATCGCGGCGCCGGCGGCGTGCAAGGTTTGGGTCGCAATCGGCACGCACCAGGCGAAATCATGCCGTGCCTGAGCGAAGTCGTTGCCGCGCTCATCGCCGCCCCAGTAGGTCAGGATCTCGGTCATGGTCACGCCGCGCCACATCTGCGTGCCGATTTCCCGATAAACGGGAGCAAGGACATCTTCGGGCCGCATCGCCGCTCCCACGCCGATGTGGGTCGCCTCGTGCCCCAGCGCCGAGGCGTAGGTGCCGAGCTGGCCGGTGCGTTGCAAGTTCACGGCTTTGGCGTCGAACAGGCGCTCGCGCGCCATCGCCCGATACATCCCGCGCACATCCTCGTAGTCCGTCGCGAAGGCGGGCGGTTTTGCGACGAGGGCACCCTGAGGGTCGAGAATGCGCTTGTACTCGATTTTGAATTCGGCCACCGTCGGCATCGGCGAATTATGCCAGGGCTTGAGGTGCGGCGCTTCAGGCATGGTGGCGTCCGGCAAGATATGTTTGCGTTTGCATCTCGACCAGGCGGCTGGCCGCGCGTTGAAACTCGAATCGCAAGCGCTCGCCGCGGTAAAGCTCTCCCGGCGGCGCCGCCGCCGACACCACGGTCTTGACGCCGCGATCGTAGAACTCGTCTATCAGCATGACGAAGCGCCGCGCCGCGTCCTCGCTCGAGGGCGTGAATACGGGAATGTTCGAGATGAACACGGTTCCGAAGAGCCGCGCGAGATCGATATAGTCGTTTTGGCTGCGCGGGCCTTCACAGAGCTCGCCGAACTCGAACCAGGCGATGTCGGGCCCGGTCCCGATCGCGCGGATCGGCCTGCCTTCGACGACGAGCGTGGCCGGCGTGATGGCGCCCGCTCCGGCGAGCGCCGTAAAGCTCTCCCTGAGCGCCGCCCGCGTCTCGGGTGAGGCCGAGTCCAAGTAAGTCGGCGCGCGCTCGAGCTGCCGCAGCCGGTAATCGACCCCCGAATCCACCCGCAGAATGTCGAGGTGAGCCTCGATGAGCGCGATGGCAGGCAGAAACCGCTGCCGCTGCAACCCATCTTTGTAGAGATCCTGCGGAGCAACGTTCGAGGTGGCGACGAGCGTCACGCCGCGGCGGAAGAGTCCCTCGAGGAGGCCCGACAGAATCATCGCGTCGGCGATGTCTGCGACCAAGAACTCGTCGAGGCACAGCGCGCGCGTCCGCTTGGCGATGCGCCGCGCGACGAGATCCAGAGGGCTCTCGCGGCCTCTGACGCGGCCGAGCTCCTCGTGCACGTTGCGCATGAAGCGATAAAAATGCGAGCGCTCGCCCGGCACCGCCCCGAGCGAGGCGAAAAAGGCGTCCATCAGCAGGGTCTTGCCGCGGCCGACACCGCCCCAGAGATACAGCCCGCGCGGCGCGCTCCCGCCCGCGTGCTTGTCGCTCCACGGAAGGCGCCCGCGCCAGCCGTCGAGCCACCCGCGCCTCTCGCGGCGCAGCTCTGCGGCGAGCTCATCGAGCCGAGCCGCGGCGGCCGCTTGCGCGGAGTCGAATTGCAGCCGGTGCGCGGCGACTTCCGCGCGCCACCGCATGCCGACCGTCTGAGACTCCTCAGTCACGAATGCTCGCGGCAGCGGCGGGTCGGCGCGGTCGTATCGCGGAGCCGGCTACAGGCTCTGGTAATTCGGACCCGAGCCGCCCTCGGGCGTGACCCAGGTGATTTGATCCGTATAGGGCTCCTTGATGTCGCACGCCTTGCAGTGCACGCAATTCGACGCATTGATCTGCAATTTCCGGCCGCCTGCGCCGTCGTCGATCATTTCGTAGACGTTGGCGGGGCAGAAATTGGTGCAAGGATTGCCGAACTCCTTCGTGCATGTGGTCGCACAGAGGTTCAGGTCCGCAACCTTCAAGTGAACCGGCTGATTCTCATCGTGCGTGGTCGAGGCGAAAAACACGAACGCCAGCCGATCGCGCGGCGGCAGCTCCCGATCCCCCCACTGCCGATCGGGGGAGACGTATTCATCCAAGCGCTTGAGCGCCTTGTCGTCGGCGTGATTGGCGAGCGTCCACGGAAGCTTGCCGAAGGTCGCGGTTTCCAGGCCCGCATTGGCGAGCCCGAGCCACAGGCCATGTCTGAATCCCGGCCGGATATTGCGCACTTGGTAAAGCTCGCGGCCGCCCGGTGATTCACGCCAGCGCCGGTCGAACCCGGCGGTCGTACCCGTCTCGACGTAGTGTGCCGCGGCGGTCATTCCGGAGCGGATGGCTTGATGGATGCCCTTGATTTTCGGCGTATTGAGCGTGCCGCCCGCATCCCCCACCAGCATGGCACCCGGCATTTCCAAGGTCGGCATGGATTGATAGCCGCCCTCGATGACCGTGCGTGCGCCACCGGCGAGAATCTCGCCGCCCTGCAGGAGCGACTTGACGGAGGGGTGGTTCTTGAACTGTTGGAACGCTTCGAAGGGCTTGAGCCGGGGGTCTTCGTAGTCCAGGCCGACGACGAAACCCACGTAAACGCGATCGTTGTTCAGGTGATAGAGGAAGCTGCCGCCGTAGGTCCGGCTGTCGAGCGGCCATCCCACCGTGTGCTGGATGAGGCCGGGCTGCACGCGCCCGGCCGGAAGTTGCCAAAGCTCCTTGAATCCGAGGCCATAAGTCTGCGGCGACTTGCCGGCGTCGAGCTTGAACCGCCGGATGAGCTGCTTCGACGTGCTGCCGCGGCAGCCCTCGCAGAACATGGTCACTTTGGCGTGAATTTCGGGGCCCAGCGCGAAGTTCGGTCCGGGCTCGCCATTTTTTTCGACGCCCATGTCGCCGATACGCACGCCCTTGACCGCACCGGATTCATCGAACAAGGCTTCGGCTGCGGCGAATCCGGCGAACACGTCGACGCCGAGTTTCTCCGCCTCCGCCCCGAGGATGGGGATCAATTGACCCAAGGAGACGATGAAGTTGCCGTGATTCACCATCTGCGGCGGCGTCATGGGCAGTTTGTAGCGGTTGCGACGGGTCAAGAAAACGAATTCATCCCGAGTCGCGGGGACGCAGATGGCGGGAGCATGTTCGCGCCAGGAGGGGAGAAGCTCATCGAGGGGACCGGGCTCGAGGACCGCGCCGGACAGCGAATGGGCGCCGAGACTCGCGGCTTTCTCCAGCACGCACACCGTCAGATCGGGTTTGAGCTGTTTCAGGCGAATGGCGCAGGCGAGGCCCGCGGGGCCGCCGCCAACGATGGCGACCTCGTACTCCATGACATCCCGTTGATTTTCGGTCATCGAATTCGCACCTGGGCAGTTGGCCCTAAGTCATTGAAAAAGGTGGCGTAGTAGACCACAAATGCCCCAATTCGACGACCCGTGTCCACCAGGCGGACAGGTCGTGATGGGATTGGCGAGGGGATGGCGCTTTACCCAGTGGGGACACCATGGTTGTAAGCCACGGACGCTGGTAACTAGGGATGGCCAATGGATTTTGGGCATGGTCGGGCAGGGACGCCCACCCCACCAGCGCCGTATCGGGGTGACTCCTCGAGTCGACCGCATTCGCCGGCTAGACCAGCTCGACGGCGATCGCCGTCGCTTCGCCGCCGCCGATGCAGAGGCTCGCGATTCCGCGCTTCTTGCCGCGATTGCGGAGCGCATGCAGGAGTGTGGTCAAGATCCGGGCACCGGTGGCCCCGATCGGATGACCCAGCGCGCACGCGCCGCCGTTCACGTTCACCTTGTCGTGATCCAGCCCCAAATCCTTCATGGCCGCCATGGTCACCACCGCAAAGGCCTCATTGATCTCATAGAGATCGGCATCGTCGGCGCGCCACTCGATCTGCTTCAGGAGCTTCTGCATCGCGCCGACCGGCGCGAGCGTGAACCATTCCGGTTCCCTCGCGAAGCTCGTGTATCCGAGAATGCGGGCGATGGGC
The DNA here is from genome assembly GCA_050012315.1 of Steroidobacteraceae bacterium. GTDB lineage: Bacteria > Pseudomonadota > Gammaproteobacteria > Steroidobacterales > Steroidobacteraceae > Bog-1198. The sequence continues at coordinate 82,451 of JBEKHK010000003.1, forward strand.
TCGAGGCCCCGCTCGCGAGCCACCGACTCGCGCGTCAACACCACCGCGGCCGCGCCGTCGGAGATGCCCGCCGAGCTCGCGGCCGTGACCGTACCGTCCTTTCTGAACGCGGGCTTCAGCGTCGGGATCTTGGCCACGTCGATGGTGCCCGGCGTCTCATCCCGGTCGATCACCGACTCGCCCTTGCGGGTCTTCGCCGTCACCGGCGCGATCTCGTCCGCGAACGCACCGCCCGCGACCGCCGCTTGAGCGCGTCGCGCCGACTCCCGAGCGTAGTCGTCCTGCGCCTGACGCGAAAAATCGTACTTGCTCGAGGTCGCCTCGGCGAAGCAGCCCATGAGCTGGCCGTCCCACGGGCTTTGCAGGCCGTCCGTGAACATGTGATCGAGCACTTCCTGATGCCCCATGCGGTAGCCGGCGCGGGCCTTGGGCAACAGATAGGGAGCGTTGGTCATGGACTCGAGCCCGCCCGCGACCATGATCCGAGCCGAGCCGGCGAGGATCTGATCGCCGGCCTGCATGACGGCGCGCATGGCCGATCCGCACATCTTGTTGACCGTGGTGCTGGGGACGCCGGCCGGAATGCCGGCGCCGAGCGCGGCCTGCCGGGCGGGAGCCTGCCCAAGCCCCGCGGACAGCACGCAGCCCATGATCACTTCGTCCACCTCGGCGGCGCCGACGCCGGAGTCGGCCAGCGCGGCCTTGATCGCCACCGCGCCGAGTTGCGGCCCCGTAGTGCCTGCGAACACGCCCTGAAAGGCTCCAACCGGGGTGCGGCGCGCGGACAAGATGACGAGAGGGTCTTTGCTCATGGCTGCGATTCCGTCAGGCAAGGGAAGAGATGAATTATACCCCGGCAAGCACCCCGTCGCGGCGCTTCGGGGCGATGACCGGCGCGCCTGACGAACCCCTCAGGGGGCGAGCGGCTCGCCGACCGCGGTGGCAATCACTTCCCGGCTGCGCTGGCGCGCGCCGTCGGGCGCCATCACCTCGAGCACCTCGAACCGGATGGGCTTGCGGCGGAGCATGAGGGTGCCGGTCGGCAGCACGTCGCGCGTGCCATGAATCGCAACGGCGACGATCGGCATGCTCGCCCGCTCGGCCGTGGCGAACGCACCCCCCAGGAACCTGCCCACCTGACGCGTTGCATCGAACGTGCCTTCCGGAAAGAAGACGAGCGACTGGCCGGCCGCCGCCAGCTTCCAGACGCGCCGGGTGTCCGAGCCGCCCTTGTGGCGGTCGAACCGCTCGACGAACGCGGACCCGAGCCGGCGTAGCAGCAAGCTGGCGAGAGGCACGCGCACCATCTCGCGCTTGATGACGAAAGCGAAGTCCGGAGGCAAGGCGGCGGCCGCCACGATGCCGTCGATGTAGCTCGCATGGTTGGCGACCACGACGCAGGGTGAATCCGGCAGCCGATCCAATCCTTCGATCTTGAGCGGAATGCCGGCGATGCCGAAGAACCAGCGCGAGAAGGCGCCCGCCACGCGGCGGCGGCCCTTGAGACTCGGCAGGAACAGATTGACCGTGAGTGTGAACAGCCCCAATGCCGCGAACAGCACGATGCAATAAACTGAATATAGGCGTTGCAAGAGGCTCCGTGCGCTCGCTTCTGTGATCTGGTTCTCCTTATGTTAATACTTAACACCGATTGTGAGACTGGTCACGCCACCCCTGCGACCGCCCCTCGCATACTGACACTCGATAAGCGCGGACAGCACGATTTAGTGCGGCTCGAACGCGGGATACTATGGCGACGGCTCTGAAACGGTCGGTTTATACAAGAAGCTCGGGCGCGGGAGTGCCTCCATCACGGGATGCGGCGGACCCCGCCTTGCAGCGATTTCTCGACGCGGTGTGGATGGAGCGGGGGCTTTCCGCCAACACGCTCGCCGCTTATCGCGCCGATTTGACCGCATTGGCGCGCTGGCTCGAAGAGCACGACGGCGCCCTGTTGAAGGCCACGCGCATCGAGCTGCTCGGATTCATCGCCGCCCGGGTCGAGGGAGGCTCGCGCCCGCGGTCCACGGCACGCCAGTTGTCGAGTTTCAGGCGTTTTTTCCGCTTCATGGTGCGCGAAGGGTTGATCTCGGTGGATCCCACCGCGCAGATCGCGATGCCCAAGATCGGACGGTCGCTGCCGAAATCGCTCACGGAAGCCGAAGTGGATGCATTGCTCGAGGCGCCGCTCGTGACCGATCCGCTCGGTCATCGCGACCGGACCATGCTCGAGGTTCTCTATGCGACGGGACTGCGCGTATCCGAACTCGTCAGTCTCAAGCACAACCAGGTCAACTTGAATCAAGGCGTCATGCGCGTGATCGGCAAGGGCAACCGCGAGCGGCTGATTCCGCTCGGCGAGGAGGCCGTCCGCTGGCTGCAGCAATTCATGCAGGGGCCGCGCGTGGAGATCCTGCTGGAGCGCCAGACCGACTACCTGTTTCCCACGCGGCGGGGCGACCGCATGACGCGCCAGGCGTTCTGGCACATCATCAAGCGCTATTCGAAGAAGGCCGGGGTCGAGAAGGATCTCTCGCCGCACACGCTGCGCCACGCGTTCGCCACACATCTGCTGAATCACGGCGCGGATCTTCGGGTCGTGCAGATGCTTCTGGGCCACAGCGATCTTTCGACGACCCAGATTTACACGCACGTCGCCCGCGAGCGCTTGAAAGATCTGCACGCCCAGCATCATCCCCGCGGCTAGCCGCCGCCGGGCGCGGCGAGCCGCGAAACGATGACGGATCACGGCGCGGTTTCGGCTGAACCACCGGGGCGCAACGAAGTCCAACCCCATCTGGTTCGCTGGAGTTTCAAATGCGAATGAGTTTGCTGATATTGGCGTTCGCGGCGCTCGCCGCGGGCGTGCACCCGCGCACGGCCGCCGCGGCCGAGGTGCAGGCGCAGGATCCTCAAGCGGCCGCCGGCGATGTGCACGCCGACCCGCGGGCGGGTCTCATCAAACTGTTGCCGGCCGGCTCGAAGCTCGAGGATCTGAAGCCCTCACCGATTCCGGGCATTTACCAGTTCGTGCAAGGGGCCGACGTGAGCTACCTCACCGCGGACGGCAAGTACTTCCTGGACGGAAATCTGTACGACATGGCGACCCGGGCCAATCTAACCGAGGTTATCCGCTCGCGGGCCCGGCTCGCGATGATCAACGCCGTGCCCGAATCGCAGATGGTGATCTTCTCGCCCAAGAATCCGCTGTACACCATTACGGTATTCACCGACGTGGATTGCCAGTACTGCAGGAAGCTGCACAGCGAGATCGCGGAGATCAACAAGCTCGGCGTGCGCGTGCGCTATATGTTCTTCCCGCGCACGGGGCCGAATACGGAGAGCTGGCGCAAGGCGGAGGTCGTGTGGTGCTCGGCGGATCGCAATGAGGCGCTGACTCGCGCGAAGGCCGGCGCACAGCTCGATATGAACAAGACCTGCGGCCCGACGCCGGTGGCGCGGGAATACGAGCTGGGGCAGAACATCGGCGTGCGCGGCACCCCCGCGATCGTCACGGACGGAGGCGACTTCATCAACGGATACATGCCGCCTCGCGAGCTCGTTCAGGCGATCAAGCAGCTTCAGCTGGCGCAGCGCCAAACGAGCGCCGAAGCGGAACGCACGGCGCTGCGCTAGATTCGCCGGCGGCCAGATTCGCCGGCGTTGGATTTCAGCGCTCCAGGAGCTTCAGCTTGTCCTTGACGCCTTCCCATTGTTTGGCGTCGGCGGGCGGCTCCTTCATCTCGCTGATCACCGGCCATTTCTTGGCCAGCTCCGCGTTCAACTGGCGGAAGTTCTCCTGGCCGGCCGGGATTTCCTCTTCCGAGTAAATCGCCTCCACCGGGCACTCGGGCTCGCACAGAGTGCAATCGATGCACTCATCGGGATCGATCACCAGAAAATTAGGCCCCTCGTGGAAACAATCCACCGGACACACTTCCACGCAGTCCATGTATTTGCATTTGATGCAGCTTTCAGTGACCACGAACGCCATGTCTTGCCCTTCTCGATATAAAGTTGAGTTGAACTTGCTTCGCCGGCTATTCTGCCACACCCGAGGATTTCATCGGACGCGTCAGTTCCGTGAAGTGGTGATCCTCGCGCCCCTTGGCACGGTCGGCGAAGAACCTGCGCAGCGTGAATTCGCCGCTGGGAAAAGCCAAATCGTTCCAGGGAATCTGCGATTCCCCGTACAGGCCGACCTCCAGGCTTTCCCGGCCCGGGGCGTACTGCGGCGCCAAAAGACGCGCCCGGAACATCACGTGAACCTGGCCCGCATGGGTCACGTTCACCACCGCCAGGAGGGATCCCACCTCGACCCTCGCGAGGGCCTCTTCGTAGCACTCCCGCGCCGCCGCGGCCTGCATGGTTTCGCCGTTTTCCATGAATCCGGCCGGCACGGTCCAGAACCCCAGACGCGGCTCGATCGCGCGGCGGCACAGCAGGATCTTATCCTCCCACTCCGGAACACAGCCGAGCACCAGGAGCGGATTCTTGTAGTGAATCATGCCGCAGCTCGTACAGACGAAGCGCGGCAGATGATCCCCTGCCGGAATTTTCGAGGTAACGGGCGAACCGCAGTGACTGCAGAAATTCAAGAGGGGTCCCACAAGTTAAGTCTGGTGCCCGGAGAGGGAATCGAACCCACACGGTGTCACCACCACCGGATTTTGAGTCCGGCGCGTCTACCAGTTCCGCCATCCGGGCATGCCAGGCCGCGCAGTATATTCGATTTTTGTTCCGTTTTCTGGGGGCGTTTGCCGCTTGGTAGTATGCAGCCGGATGCAGCGCCAAGATTTTCACTTCGAACTCCCCCCCGACCTCATTGCCCAGCGCCCGGCCGAGGCGCGCAGCGGCAGCCGGATGCTCGCCCTCGACGGCGCGAGCGGGGCGCGGCGCGATCTGAAGTTCGGCGATCTGCCCGGGCTGCTCTCGCCGGGGGATCTCTTGGTGTTCAACGACACCCGGGTGGTGCCGGCGCGGATTCACGCCACCAAGGAGAGCGGCGGGAAGATCGAATTGCTGCTCGAGCGCGTGCTCACGGCGCGGACCGCGCTGGTGCACGCTCGCTCGAGCAAAACCCTCAAGGCGGGGGCGAAGGTGCTCCTGCCCGGCGGCCATACGGCGCGATTGCTCGATCGCGAGGGCGATTTGTTCCGGCTGGAATTTTCGGGCGGGGCGCTCGAATTCTTCCAGGAGTTCGGCGAGGTGCCGCTCCCTCCGTACATCGATCGCGCGCCCGAAGCGGCGGATCGAGAGCGCTATCAAACCGTTTATGCGCGCGCGCCCGGCGCCGTCGCCGCGCCCACGGCGGGCCTGCACTTCGATGCCGGGGTGTTCGCCGCGCTCGAAGCGCGCGGGGTGCGCCACACCTTCGTGACGCTGCACGTGGGCGCGGGTACGTTCCAACCCGTGCGTGAGGATGAGATCGACCGCCACGAGATGCACGCGGAGTACCTCGATGTGGGGGCGGCCGCCTGCGCGGCGATCGACACCGCGCGCGCGGCGGGCGGCCGCGTGGTCGCGGTCGGGACCACCGTGGTGCGCAGCCTCGAGACGGCCGCTCTCGCCGCCGCGCGGAGCGGGGCGGCGCCGGCGGGCCGAGTGCAGCCTTATCGCGGAGCGACCCGGATATTCATCAAGCCCGGCTTCAAGTTCCGTGTGGTCGACGCCATGCTCACCAACTTCCACCTGCCCGAGTCGACCCTGGTCATGCTGTGCGCCGCCTTCGTCGGCCGCGAGCGGCTGCTGGCCGCCTACGCCCACGCGGTCGCGGCGCGCTATCGATTTTTCAGCTACGGTGACGCGATGCTCCTTACCCCGGCGGCCGATGCGTTGGACAAGTCATGAGCGCGGCTTCAGGCACGAGCATGCGATTCGAGCTCTTGCACTCGAGCGGCGCGGCGCGGCGCGGGCGGCTCGAGTTCGCGCGCGGCAGCGTCGAAACCCCGGCCTTCATGCCGGTGGGAACCTACGGCACCGTCAAGGCCATGACACCCGAGCAGCTCGAGTCCATCGGCGCGCAGATCGTTCTCGGCAACACCTTCCATCTGTACCTGCGGCCGGGCCTCGAGGTGATCGAGGCACACGCGGGACTGCACGGCTTCATGCATTGGCAGCGGCCGATTCTCACCGACTCCGGCGGCTTTCAAGTCTGGAGCTTGAAAGAGATGCGAAAGATCACCGAGGAAGGCGCGAGCTTTCGCTCCCCGATCGACGGGTCGCCGGTGTTTTTGTCGCCGGAAGAGTCGATGCGGATCCAGAGAGTTTTGAGGTCCGATATCGCGATGAGTTTCGACGAGTGCACGGCCTACCCGGCGACCGAGGCCGAGGCGCGCGCGTCCATGGAGCGGTCGATGCGCTGGGCGGAGCGAGGGTTTCGGGCTTATTACCAGAGCGAGCCGCCGGGGACGCTGTTCGGCATCGTGCAAGGCGGGGTGTACGAGAATCTGCGAGCGGAATCGCTGGCGGCGCTCGAGGGCATCGGGTTCGCGGGGCTCGCGATCGGCGGGCTTGCGGTGGGTGAAAGCGAGGGCGAGCGCATGCGGGTGCTCGAGGCGCTCATGCCGTCCATGCCCCTGCACAAGCCCCGATATCTCATGGGAGTCGGACGGCCGGAGGACATCCTCGAGGCGGTGCTGCGCGGCGTCGACATGTTCGATTGCGTCATGCCGACCCGGCACGCGCGCAACGCTCATCTGTTCACTCGCACCGGCGTGATCAATATCCGTAATGCGGCGCACCAGAAGGACCTGCGCCCCATCGAGGAAGGATGCGAGTGTTATACCTGCCGGCACTACAGCCGCAGCTACCTGCGCCACCTCGACAAGTGCGGCGAGATTCTGGGGTCGCACCTCAATACGGTGCATAACCTGTATTTTTATCAGCGCTTGATGGCCGAGATCAGGGCCGCCATCGAAGCGGATCGTTTGGGGGCCTATGCCGCCGAGTTTTATGCCCTACGGTTGCCGCCGGAGGAGGGCGCCGCCTAGCCCATGGCTCCCGCTCGGGGCTCCTGTATACTGCCCGGCTTTGTGTAGCGGCGTGCGCCGCGAAAACCGGATGTAACACTATGGACTTCTTCATCAGTGCGGCCCAGGCGCAGGCGGCAGGCGCATCGGGCGGGCAGGGCATCGTAGCGTTCCTGCCGTTGGTCATGATCATCGTGGTGTTCTACCTGTTCCTGGTTCGGCCGCAGAACAAGCGCGCCAAGGAACAACGGGAAATGCTGACCAAGATCGCGGTCGGCGACGAGGTGGCCACCGCGGGGGGGCTTCTCGGCAAGGTGGTCGAGGTGGGCGACCAGTATTTGACGTTGGAGATCGCCAGCGGCGTGAACGTCAAGCTGCAGAAGGTCCAGGTCTCGCAGCTGCTGCCCAAAGGTACGGTCAAGGGCGCATGATCTCCTATCCGCGCTGGAAGATCGCGCTGGTCGCGATCGTGCTTGCGATCGGGATTTTCCTGGCGCTTCCCAACTTGTTCGGCGAGGAGAGTGCGCTGCAATTGGCACGCGACCGCGCCGCCGTGCAGCCGAGCGACAGCACCGACATCGAGACGCTGCTCGAATCCAAGGGCGTCAAGCCGACGGGGACCTTTCTGGACCAGGGCCGCTTGACGCTGCGCTTCGCCGCCAAGCAAGACCAGCTGAAGGCACGCGACATCATCGCCGAGGCGCGCCCGAACGAGTTCACCATCGCCCTCTCTCAGGCCTCGCGCGTCCCGGATTGGATGCGCAGCCTCGGCTTGAGTCCCTTGAAGCTCGGCCTCGATTTGCGGGGCGGCGTATATCTGGTCTATCAAGTGGACGTGGCGGGCGCCGTCAAACAGCTGCTCGACCATCGGGAACAGGATTTCCGCGCGTCCTTGAGAAGCGCCCGTATTCCCTATCAGGACGTGCAGGTGGACTATCCCGGGAATCGCGTGCGCGTGCTGTTCCGTGACGAGGACAGCCGTGCCAAGGGCAGGGCGGCCATCCTCGCCGACAACCGCGGCCTGAATCTCAGGGACGTGACGGTCGACGGCGCGCAGGCGCTCGAACTCGTGCTGACCCCGCAGGAGATCAAGGATCGGCAGGACTATGCCGTGCAGCAGAACATCGTCATCCTGCGCAACCGCCTGAACAGCCCCGAGCTTGCGGTATCCGAGCCGCAGGTCGCGCGCGAGGGCGTCGACCGCATCGCCATTCAATTGCCGGGACTGCAAAATTCCGCCGAGGTCAAAAAGATCCTCGGCAAGACCGCGACCCTGGAGTTCCGGATGGTCGACGAGTCGGACAATCCGCTCGAGGCCGCCGCGACCGGCCACGTGCCGCTGGGCTCCAAGCTCTACTACACCCGCGACAAGCAGCCGGTGCTGCTGAAGCGCGATGTGGTGGTGACCGGCGACCAGCTCACCGACGCCTCGTTTCAGCCCAATACGCAGGATGGTCCGGCGGTCTCGGTGAGCCTCGACTCGCGCGGCGCGGCGAAGATGCTCCGGAACACGGAGGAGAACATCGGCCGTCTCATGGCCGTGGTGTTCATCGACCGCTCGCGCGAGAAGAACGCGCAAGGCGTCGATGTCGACCGCACCACCGAGGAAGTCATCAACCGGGCCACCATCCGCGGTGTGTTCAGCAACAACTTCCAGATCACCGGCGTGAATCCGATCGAGGGGCGCGAGCTCGCGCTGCTGCTGCGCGCCGGGGGCCTCGCCGCGCCGCTGACGCCGGTGGAAGAGCGCGCCATCGGCCCGAGCCTCGGCCAGGACAACATCGACAAGGGCCGCAACGCCATGGTGTACGGCATGCTCGCCGCGTTCATCTTCATGGCGATCTATTACAAGCTATTCGGCATCGTCGCGGACGTGGTGCTGCTCGCCAACGTGGTCCTGCTGCTCGCGCTGCTGTCGCTGGTGGGAGCCGCCTTGACCTTGCCGGGAATCGCGGCGGTGGTGCTGACGGTCGGCATGGCGGTGGATGCGAACATCTTGATCTACGAGCGCATCCGCGAGGAGCTGCGCAACGGCGTGTCGCCGCGGGCGGCGATCTCGGCCGGGTTCGACCGGGCGTTCTCGGCAATCTTCGACTCGAACATCACGGCGGCGATCGCGGGACTCGTACTCTGGCTGTTCGGCGCCGGAGCGGTCCGCGGCTTCGCCGTGGTGCTGGTGCTCGGCATCGCCACGTCGATGTTCACCTCTCTGATGGGTAGCCGGGCGCTGGTGCAGATCATTTACGGCGGCAAGCGCAAGGTCGAACGTCTGTCGATCTGAAGACATAAGAGTTCGATCCGAGGTCATTCATGGAGTTTTTTCACAAAGTAACGCGCTTCCCGTTCATGAACACCCGCAAGGTGTGGTACGGGTTGTCCGCCGTTCTGATCGTCGCCTCCTTCACCCTGGTGGCGGTGCGCGGATTGAATCTCGGCATCGACTTCACCGGCGGCGTGGTGGTCGAGACCAATTTCCCACAGCCGCCCAACATCGACCGGCTGCGCGGGGCCCTCGCCAAGGCCGGGATCGGGGAGGCGCAGGTTCAGGCCTTCGGCAGCTCCCGCGACATCCTGGTGCGCCTGCCGCCGGATCCGAACGCCAAGGGCGAGCAGATCGGCACCCGCATCCTCGACATATTCAAGGCCGAGGATGCCGGCGTTAAGCTGCAGCGCACCGAAGTTGTCGGGCCGCAGGTCGGGAAGGAACTCTTCGTCAAAGGCTCCTGGGCGTTGGTCGCGACGCTGGTGCTGATCGCAGTCTATGTACTGATGCGGTTCACCTTCAAGCTGGCGCTCGGCGCGATCCTCGCGGTGCTGCACGATCCGATCTGCGTCGTCGGCTTCTTCGCCGTCACGCAAATCACCTTCGATCTCACGGCGATCTCCGCGATCCTCGCGGTCATCGGCTATTCGCTCAACGACACCGTGATCGTCTTCGACCGGGTGCGTGAGCGGGCGCGCCACGCGCGCAAGCTCCAGGTTTCCCAGGTGATCGACGAGTCCATCAACCAGACCTTGTCGCGAACCTTGATGACCAAGCTCGTGACGTTGCTGGTGGTGGTGTTCCTGCTCGTGTTCGGCGGCGAGACCCTGCACGGATTCTCGGCGGCGCTCGTGATCGGCATCGTCGCCGGCACATATTCGTCGATCTACATTTCCGCGGCACTGGCCCTGGATTTCGGTCTGCGCACCGACGATCTGCTGGAGCACAAGCTCAGCAAGCCCGAGGAAATCGACGGGTTGCCCTAGGGGCTGCATGGAACTACTTCTCGATCCACGGGCGTGGCTGTCTTTTCTGACGCTGACCGTGCTCGAGATAGTTCTCGGCGTCGACAACATCATCTTCCTCGCCATCCTGGTGGATCGCCTGCCGGCGGTCCGACGGCGCAGCGCGCGCATCCTGGGATTGGCATTCGCCGCGATCACCCGGATCGCCTTGTTGCTGTCGGTGGTGTGGCTCACGAGGCTGCGGACGCCGCTGTTCGTGTGGTTCGACGAGGAGATCTCGGTTCGCGACCTGGCGTTGTTCGCCGGCGGGATTCTCCTGGTGGTGCAAAGCGTGAAGGAGATCCGCGACATGTTGCGGCAGCGGCCGGAGCGGCGCGAGACGGGATCGATGCGCAGCTATTGGCTGATCATCGCGCAGATCGGGATCATCGACATCGTGTTCTCGTTCGATACGGTATTCACGGCGGTGGGCCTGTCCAAGCACGTCGAGGTGATGGTGGCGGCCATCCTCGCCTCGGTGGTGGTGATGATGGCGGTCTCCGCAAGCATAGGCGCCTTCATCGGCAGCCATCCGACCCTGAAGATTCTGGCCCTGGCTTTCTTGGTCTTGGTCGGCATCGCGTTGCTCGCCGAGTCGTTGCACATCGATATTCCCCAAAGCTATTTGTATTTTTCGATGGCCTTCTCGGGGGTTGTGGAGTGGATCAACATCCGCTTGCGACGGCGGGGGTAACGTGTAGAGTGCCCGTTACCAAAGGCTACCCCGGGTCAACGATATGAATCTCAAAGGGATGTTAGCGACCAAGCCGATCGGCGTGTATCAGCGCGAGGCGTCCGACAAGAGCTTGAAGCGGGCGCTAGGCATTCCATCGCTCATCGCCTTCGGCATCGGCGGCATCATCGGCACGGGAATCTTCGTCCTTACGGGCGTCGCGGCGGCCACTCACGCCGGCCCGGCCATCGTCATATCGTTCATCATCGCCGGCATCGGCTGCATGTTTGCCGGACTGTGTTATTCGGAGTTTGCCGCCATGGTGCCGGTCGCCGGCAGCGCCTACGCCTACAGCTATGCGACGCTGGGCGAATTCATCGCCTGGTTCGTCGGTTGGAATCTGGTGCTGGAGTACATGATGGCCTGCTCGACCGTGGCGGCGGGATGGAGCGGTTACTTCACCAATCTCCTCAATCACTTTCACGTCAATTTCATCCCGGCCGCGTGGAGCTCCGCGCCGTTCGAATCGGCGGGTTCGGGACTGCAAGTGCACGCCACCGGCGCCTATGTCAATTTGCCGGCGATCGCGATCATCGCGGCGGCGACCTGGCTGTGCTACCGAGGCATCAAGGAATCGGCGATCGTGAATACGATCATCGTGGCCGTCAAAGTGGGCATCGTGATTGCGGTCATCGTCTTCGGCGCGATGTATGTCAATACGGCGCACTGGTTTCCGTACATTCCGAAGAATACCGGCGAATTCGGCCACTTCGGCTGGAGCGGCATCTTTCAGGCGTCCGCGATCATTTTCTTCGCCTACATCGGCTTCGACGGGGTTTCGACCGTCGCCCAAGAGGCAAAAAATCCGCAGCGCGGCATGCCCATCGGCATGCTCGGCAGCCTCGGGATCTGCACCGTCCTCTACATCTTGATGTCCAGCGTTCTCACCGGGCTCGTGCCCTTCCAGACGCTCAACGGCGCGGCGCCGGTGGCGGTGGCTCTCGAGGCGCACCCGCAGCTGTCATGGCTGTCGTTCTGGGTGAGCCTGGGCGCGCTGCTCGGCCTCACCTCGGTGATCATCACCATGATCATTCCCCAGGCGCGCATCTGGCTCACCATGTCGCACGACGGGCTGCTGCCGAAGGTGTTCGGCGCGGTGCACCCGACGCACCGCACGCCGCATATCTCGACGCTCGTGACCGGCGTGGCCGCCTCGCTCTGCGCCGGCCTCGTGCCCTTGGGCGTACTCGGAGAACTGGTATCGATCGGCACGCTGATCGCGTTCATCGTCGTATGCATCGGCGTTCTGGTGCTGCGCTATACGCGGCCGGATCTGCCGCGCCCGTTCCGCATCAAGGGGGTCTGGGCGGTGTCGACGCTCGGCGTGATTTTTTGTGCGGCGATGGCGTATTCGCTGCCGAACGAGACCTGGTGGCGGCTGCTCGTGTGGAGCGCGCTCGGCATATTCATCTACCTGGTCTACGGCTACCGACACAGCAAGCTGCGGGTCGATGCGGCGGCTCACGGCCCCGAGGCGGCGGAACTCGAAGCGGGTCGAAGCTAGCGCGGACCCCGGCGGCCGGGCGCCGCGCGCGACCCGGCCTCCGCGCGGCTAGGCACGAAGTGCAGCGGGCGTGAGAGGGCCCAGCGCGTCGAGGAGTTCCTGGTAGACCTTCGGGTTGCCGGCGACGATGTTGGGGCCCAGCGAATATTCGTTACCCGTGGGCGTGCCCACGCGGCCGCCTGCCTCCTGGATCAACAAGGTTCCCGCTGCCGTGTCCCAGGGAGCGAGCCCGAATTCCCAGAAGCCGTCCACGCGGCCCGCTGCGACGTACGCGAGATCGAGCGAGGCGGCGCCGGGGCGGCGCACCCCGGCCGCAACATTCATGACGGCCTTCAGAATGGCGAGATAGTCATCGATGTGGGCGGCCGCCATGCGGTAGGGAAAGCCGGTGCCGATGAGAGCGCCCTCGAGCGCGCGCTGGGAGCTCACACGGATTTTCTTGCCGTCGAGCTGCGCGCCGTCGCCGCGGGAGGCGGTAAACAGCTCCTGGCGCATCGGATCGTAGACGACCGCGTGCTGGAGCCTGCCGCGGTGCTCGACCGCGATCGATACGGCGAAGGTCGGGAATCCGTGCAGAAAATTGGTCGTACCGTCGAGAGGATCGATGATCCACACATACTCGCTCTCGCCGGTCCGGCCGCTCTCCTCGGCGAGAAACGCATGATCGGGGTGAGCCCGCCGAATGGTCGCGATGATGTCCGCTTCGGCCTGGCGATCGATGTCGGTGACGAAGTCGTTGCGGCCCTTGGTGTCGATCTTCAACGAATCGAGACGGGACATGCTGCGGACGATCAGGTCGCCGGCGCGGCGCGCAGCGCGCACGCCGATATTGAGAAGTGGCTGCATAATGACGCGGTAGAATAACAGAGCATGGCCGCTCTCGTTCGCGTCGTACTCGTCGATCCCAGCCACCCCGGCAATATCGGATCGGTGGCCCGCGCCATGAAGAACATGGCGTTGGACGATTTGGCCCTGGTGAGGCCGCGATCGTTCCCGCACGCCGAGTCCGTCGCGCTGGCGGCCGGGGCCGACGATATTCTGGCGCGTGCGCGGGTGGTCGGCACGGTAGCGGAGGCAATCGCGGATTGCGGATTCGTCGCCGGCAGCACCTCGCGTCCGCGCTCTCATCACTGGGAGTTCACGACCCCGCGCGATGCGGCCGCGCGCATCGTGGCGCTCCCCGAGCCGAATCGGGCGGCGCTGCTATTCGGCTCGGAGCGTTACGGGCTCGGAAACGAAGATCTGGACCATTGCAACGTGCTCATTCGCATACCCGCCAATCCGGAGTATTGCTCGCTCAACCTCGCGATGTCCGTGCAGCTCGTCGCCTATGAAATTTTCATGGCCCGCGAACGGCCCCAATCGCGCGTGCAATTGGAGATGCCGCTGGCCGCTTCGGGCGACATGGAGCGTTTTTACTCGCATCTGCAGGAAGTGCTCGAGGAGGTCGAATTCGAGGACCGCACCGGCTACCTCATGGAGCGCCTGCGGCGTCTGTTCAATCGCGCCCAGCTCGACGGCAACGAGCTCAACATCATGCGCGGCATATTGAGCGCGGTGCAGGGCCGGCGCCGCCGGGCCGGGCAACGCCCGCGCGAATGAACGCCCCGGCCGCCTATCTGGATTACGCCGCGACCACGCCGGTCGCGCCGGAGGTGGCGGCGCGCATGGCGGAGTGCCTCACCGCGGAGGGCGCGTTCGGCAATCCGAGTTCCGGGAGCCACGCTTACGGCGCGCGCGCCGCCGCGCTGGTGGAGGCGGCGCGCGCGCAGGTCGCCGCCTGCGTGGGCGCGGAGCCTGCCGAGGTCATCTGGACGTCGGGAGCGACCGAGGCCAATAATCTCGCTATTTTCGGCGCCGCGCACTATTACCGCGGCTCGGGAAATCACATCGTCACCGCCCGCACCGAGCACAAGTCGGTGCTCGATCCCTGCCGCGAGCTCGAGCGGCGCGGATGGCGCGTCACCTATCTATCGCCCGGCCCCGACGGCGTGTTGCAGCCCGGCCAGATCGCCGCGGCGCTCGAATCCGAGACGGTGCTGGTGTCGATCATGCAGGTCAACAATGAAATCGGCGCGGTCCAGGACGTCGCGGCGATCGCCCAAGTCTGCGCCGAGTCCGGCAAGGCGCGGCTGCACGTCGACGCCGCGCAGAGCGTGGGCAAGGTTGGGTTGGATTTCGCGGCGCTGGGCGTCGACTTGCTGTCGCTGTCGGCCCACAAGGTCTACGGGCCCAAAGGCATCGGTGCGTTGCTCGTGTCTCGGCGGCGGGCCGTGCAGCTCACGCCGCTCCTCTATGGCGGCGGGCAGGAGCGCTCGCTGCGCTCCGGGACCATTGCCACGCATCAGGCGGTGGGAATGGGCGCCGCGTTTGCCCTGGCCGGTGTCGAGGCGCCCGGCCAGATCGAACGCATCGGCGCGTTGCGGGAACTGCTCTGGCGAGGCATCAGTGGACTGGGCGGAGTGCATCGCAACAGCGAACCCTCGCGCTCCGTGCCGCACATCCTCAACGTATCGTTCGAAGGTGTGGAGGGTGAAAGCCTCCTCGCCGCGGTCAGCCCCCGAATAGCGGTCTCGACCGGGTCGGCCTGCACGTCCGCGCAGCGCGAGCCCTCGTACGTGTTGCGGGCGCTGGGCCGCGACGATCGTTTGGCCGAGAGCAGCTTGCGGTTCAGCCTGGGCCGCTACAGCACCGCCGCCGACATCGATACGGCGGTAGATGCGGTGACGCGGGCGGTGACGCGGCTGCGCAGGATCGGCGGAGCATGACGTACAACGAGCTGACACGGCGCTATTTCGAGGACGCCGCCCATGCAGGCGCCGCGACGGGAGCGGACTGGTTCCGCGGCCAGGCGGGAAGCCGCGCGCAGGGCACGTGGGTGCAATTCGATGTGCAGGTGCCGGCCAACGGCAACGGGCTCATTCAGTCCGTTCGCTTCCTGACCTTCGGCTGCCCGCATGTCATCGCCGTGTGCCAGTGGCTGGCCGAGCATGCCGCGGGCCTCCCCCCGGGGGCGAGCCTGCCGGAGAGCGTCCAAGGGCTGCGCGGGCGATTTCAGGTGCCGCTCGAGAAGCTCGGGCGGCTCTTGGTGGTGGAGGACGCCTGGACGGCGGCGCTGCGGGCAGCCGGTGCGCAGGCCGGGGGGGATTGAGGGGTGGCCTGAAAGCCCCCATGTCGGTGCTGGGAGAGCTGGGGTTTTTTGCAACGCAGTGCAACGCGATGCATGACGATATGCTTAAAAATGCGCTCGGGGTCCCGTGTAGGACGGCCACCGAAGTGTAGTATCGACAGCTCGAGAGATGATCAAGAGGACTTTCCGGATATGGCGATCTCATTGACGGAATCGGCGGCTGATCGGGTTCGATCGCATCTAGAGAAGCGGGGCTCCGGGGTGGGACTTCGGATCGGCATCAAGAAAACCGGCTGCTCGGGCTTTGCCTATGTCGTCAATTACGCCGATGAAATTCATCCCGGCGACGCCGTGTTCGAGGTGCGCGGGGTAAGAATCGTGGTCGATTCCGCGAGCTTGCCGCTGATCGACGGCACCCTGGTCGATTTCGTCAAACAGGGCTTGAACGAGGCTTTCAAGTTCCAGAATCCGAAAGCCAAGGGCGAATGCGGCTGTGGAGAGAGCTTCAGCGTATAGCCGGGCTCGCGGCTCGCGTCGCCGGCCCCGGGCGAGTGGTTTTTTCCAAGTAATACAGGCACTTCGGCAACAGGACCAATTGCCTGGCCGGGCCGCCTCCAGTACACTTCGCGGTCTTTGCCGGCCCTCTCGAGGGGCCACCCCCGCAACTGACCCGAGGACCATCATGCCCATTGAGCGCACACTCTCCATTGTCAAACCGGACGGCGTAGGCCGCAATCTGATCGGCGAGGTACTGAGCCGATTCGAGAAGGCCGGATTGAAGGTGATCGCCGCCCGCATGACGCACCTGTCGCAGAAGGAGGCGGAAGGCTTTTATGCAGTGCATCGCGAGCGGCCCTTCTTCAAGGATCTGGTTAAGTTCATGACCTCCGGCCCCGTCCTGGTGCAGGTGCTCGAGGGCGAAAGCGCCATTGCCAAGAACCGCGAGGTCATGGGGGCGACCGACCCCAAGAAGGCGGCCAAGGGCACCATCCGCGCGGATCTCGCGAGCTCCATCGACGAAAACGTGGTGCACGGCTCCGACGCCCCCGATACTGCGGCGCGTGAAATTGCGTATTTCTTCCGCGAAATTGAGGTCTGCCCGCGTACGCGCTAGCGTATGGGCGCATACCCGTTTGAGGCTCGAGGCATCCCAGTGATCGCCGATCGCGTAAATCTTCTCGGCTTGCCGCGGCAGGAGCTGGAGGCGTTCGTCGCCGAGCGTCTCGGGGCGAAGCCGTTCCGCGCGCGGCAGCTGATGAAATGGATTTATCGAAAGGGCGCCGCGGAATTCTCCTCCATGAGCGATCTGAAGCAGGAGTTCCGCGATCAACTCAATGCTGTCGCCGTGATCGAGGTGCCTGAGATCGTCACGGAGCAGCGCTCCGCCGACGGCACGCGCAAATGGATGCTGCGCATGGATGAGGTGCAAGGCATCGAGACGGTCTATATACCGGAACCCGACCGCGGCACGCTGTGCATCTCGAGCCAAGTCGGCTGCGCCATGGATTGCTCGTTTTGCTCCACCGCCCAACAGGGATTCAACCGCAACCTGAGCGTGGCCGAGATCGTCGGGCAGGTGTGGCTCGCGCACCGTGAACTCAAGGATACGCGGCCCGACGGCCGCGCGATCACCAACATCGTGTTCATGGGAATGGGTGAGCCGCTGGCGAATTACCGCAACGTGGTTCCGGCGATGCGAATATTCCTGGATGACCTTGGATACGACCTGTCGCGCCGCCGGGTGACCTTGAGCACGTCGGGCCTGGTGCCGCAGATCTACAAGCTGGCGGAGGAATGCAACGTGGCGCTGGCGATCTCGCTGCACGCCCCCAACGACGAATTGCGGAATCAGCTCGTGCCGATCAATCGCAAGCATCCGATCGAGGAACTCCTCGCCGCATGCTGGCATTACCTCGAGCGGCAAAACGGGCGCAGCATCACGTTCGAATACGTCATGCTCGACGGAGTCAACGATCGACCCGAGCATGCGCGAGCGCTGGCACGGCTGTTGCGGGGCCGTCCGGCCAAACTCAACTTGATCCCGTTCAATGTGTTTCCGGGTACGCGCTACCGCCGCTCCCCGGCGCAAGCCATTCTCGAGTTTCGCGACATCCTGAACGAGCATGGCGTGATCGCGACCATCCGCCGCACGCGCGGAGACGATATCGATGCGGCCTGCGGCCAGCTGGCCGGCAAAGTCACCGATCGCACCCAGAGCCGGCTCGGCGCGAAGCTGGCGGTGCCAAGAAGAGCGGCGGAGGTTCAATGAGCAGAGGTTTTCGGATGCGCTCGGGCGGGGGGCTCCTCCCGATGGGGACCGCAGCCGCGTCCTTGACGGCAGTCTTCCTCGCCCTGTTCGTGCTGACGGGCTGCCATCCCGCGCCGCCCGTGTATCAGCAGCCCGATCGCTACAAGAAGCCCGAACCCGCGC
This sequence comes from Steroidobacteraceae bacterium, assembly GCA_050012315.1. GTDB lineage: Bacteria > Pseudomonadota > Gammaproteobacteria > Steroidobacterales > Steroidobacteraceae > Bog-1198. The sequence continues at coordinate 100,487 of JBEKHK010000003.1, forward strand.
AGGCTGCGGTCGCGAACATGCAGATGGCGCTCGAGTACATGAGACTGAACGATTTGGCGCATGCGCGCGATCGTATCGAGCGCGCGCTCACCGAGGCACCCTCCAATCCGAGCGTGCAAGAAACCGCGGGCTTGGTGTACGAGAGGCTCGAGGAGAAGGCGAAGGCGCAGCACGCATTCTCCGCGGCAGCGCGCCTCGGCAAAGACGATCCGGCCATCCAGAACAGCTACGCCGGGTTCCTGTGCCGCAACGGCAAGACGGCTGCCGGCGAAAAGCTCTTTCTGGAGGTTGCGCGCAGTCCCCTGTATCAGACTCCCGAGGTGGCGCTGCTCAATGCCGGCGTCTGCGTGGGCGGAGCGGGCGACATGGTCGATGCGGAGCGCTATTTCAATCGCGCGTTGACCATCAAGCCGAACATGCCCGAGGCGCTTCTGGAGCTCGGCAACATTGCCTTGAGCCGCGGCGACTCGAAGGATGCGCTCGATTATGTGCAGCGGTATCTGGCGGTCAACCCGGCGATTCCCGAGGTGTTGCTGCTCGGCGTACGGGCGGATCGCAAGCTCGGCGACAGCACCGGCGCGGCCGTGTTCGCGCATCGGATCCAAACGGAATTTCCGAACTCCGAACAGGCGCAGATCCTGCGCGGCGGCATCGATCGATGAGCGAGGACCCGCAAGCGCTCGGGCAGCGATTGAAGGCCGAACGCGAACGGCGCGGGATGAGCACGCAAAAAATAGCCAACGGCATGCATCTCGACGAGTGGGTCATCGAGGCGCTCGAGGCCGGCGACTACCGGCGCATCGGACCGTCCGTGTATGCCAACGGCTATCTGAAGAAGTACGCGAGCCTGCTCGGCGTATCGGCGGAAGCTCCGGCAACCGAGCCGGCGCGTCCGGCTGCGCCGGCGGCCGGCGCCTACCCGCCGCCCATCATCAGGCTCGACGCGCCGAAGGAGAACCACGCGGCCTGGCCGCGCATCGGCACGGTTGCCGCGGCCGCGATATTGGCGGGAGGAGTCTTCTTCTGGTGGCGTGAGGCGCATCAGGGGATCTCCGCGCCCGTTCAGGCGCCGCCGTCCCCGACGCAAGCCGATGCCTCGACCGAAGCCGAGGCCGACGATGCTGTGGTTGCGCAGCCAGAGGCCTCGGCGGAGGACGCTGGCGCGCCCGCCATGACCGCGGAGTCGGGAGCGCCCCCAGCGCCGGCGGCTCAGGCCGCCGCCGTGCCGGCGGTGCTGACGAAACCGGCCGCGGATCTGACGCCCGGCGTCGGCAAAGCGCGCTTGCGGCTCAGCTTTTCGGCGGATTCCTGGGTCGATATCCAGGATTACTCCGGCAAGCGCGTCTTCCAAGGAAACGGCCGGGCGAACAGCGTCAAGACGGTCGCGGGCATGGCGCCGTTCCGGGTTTACTTGCGGTCTGCCGGGGGTGTTCAGCTACAGCTGAACGATCGAGCGATCGCCATCGGCCGGCAATTCATCTCAGGCGACGAGGCTCGCTTCGAAGCGGGCGCCGACGGCGTGTTGCGCCGGGAGCCGCCGGCCGCACCGGGCAATGGCCCGCAAACAGCCGCTGTGTCGCCCCACGGCTGAACGGAGTTCCCTTGAGCAAAATCATCGAGCCGTTGCGCGGCGTTCACGATGTGTTGCCCTCGCAGATCGCGACGTGGCAGTACCTGGAGAGAATCACTCGCGAGGTGTTCGCGGGCTACGGATACGAGGAATTCCGCGTTCCGATCATCGAACAGACGCAGCTCTTCAAGCGCTCGATCGGGGATTTCACCGATATCGTCGAGAAGGAGATGTTCAGCTTCGTCGACCAGGGCGAGGATCACATCACGCTGCGCCCCGAGGCGACCGCGGGTATCGCCCGCGCGATGATCTCGAACGGCCTGGTGCGCGAAGGACGCCTCAAGGTGTGGTGCATGGGGCCGATGTTCCGGCGCGAGCGCCCGCAGGCGGGACGCTACCGGCAGTTTCATCAAATCGATGCCGAGGCATTCGGCTTCACCGGTCCGGACATCGACGCGGAGCTGATCCTGCTCTCCGCGCGTCTGCTCAAGCGGCTCGGACTCACGGGGCTCAAGCTGCTGGTCAATTCGCTCGGTACGCCCGAAGTGCGTGCCGCGTACCGTGATCGATTGACCACTTACTTCGGCAGCCACGAAGCGGCCCTCGACGAGGACAGCAAGCGGCGCCTCAAGGGCAATCCGCTGCGCATCCTCGACAGCAAGAACCCGGATATGCAGCGTGTGATCGCCGGTGCGCCGTCGATGCTGGAGGCGTTGGATGCAGAATCCAAGGCCCACTTCGAGGAGCTCTGCGGACATTTGCGAAGCGCCGGCATCGCGTATGATGTCGAACCGCGCCTGGTCCGGGGGCTGGATTACTACACACGCACGGTGTTCGAATGGACCACCGATGCGCTCGGCTCGCAGAGCACCGTATGCGCCGGCGGGCGGTACGACGGGCTGATCGCGCAGCTGGGGGGGCCGAACACGCCCGGCATCGGCTGGGCGATGGGCCAGGAAAGAATCGTCATGCTGCTCGAAAAACAAGCAGCCGACGTGGCGCCCCAGCGTCCGCACATCTACCTGGTTTTGGCCGGAGAGCGCGCGGAGATCGAGGGCTTCAAGCTCGCCGAGCAAGTGCGCGATGCATGGCCGTCGCTGCGATTGCAGGCGAATTTGGGCGGGGGCAGTTTCAAGGCGCAGTTCAAGCGCGCCGACAAGAGCGGCGCGGAGTTCGCGCTCGTTTTGGGAGAGGACGAGCTGGCTCGGGGGATCGTTGCCCTCAAGGCGCTGCGTCGGGAGATGGCGCAGGAAGAATGCCCCATCGCCCAAATCAGTGAACGCTTGGGGACATTGTTGGGTCTGACACGGGGCTAGGGGCAGCGGAGCAGTCATGGCAGAAGAATATTTGACCGACGACGAACAACTCGAACACGTCAAGCGCCTGGCGGCGGAATACGGCCCATGGACCATCGGCGCCGTGGTACTGGGCTTGGCGTTCGTCGCCGGCTATCGCTACTACCTCGGGCATCAGGACCAGCGGGCATTCGCCGCGGCCGCGCAGTTCGAAGGCATGGCCTCCGCGGTCCAACGCAACGATCAAGCGAAGGCGCGGCAGATCGCCGACGGACTGATCAATCAATTCCCGGGTTCGCCGTACACCGATCAGGCACAGCTGGCGCTCGCCGGCCTGTACGTCGATCAGGGCGAGGATGCGAATGCGATCGCGCCGCTGACTCAAGTCATGGAACATTCGAAGGACCGCGAGCTCGGGCGCGTCGCGCGGCTGCGGCTCGCGCGGGTGATGATCGATCAAGGCAAACCCGACGAAGCGCTCAACCTGCTTTCCGGCGACCCGGGAGCATTCACGGCGCGCTATCACGACGTGCGCGGCGACGCCTACTACGCCAAGAAGGACCTGCGAAAGGCGGCGGATGAATACCAGGCCGCCCTCGCAGAGGCCGGCGGCGGCGGCATGGATGCGGCGCTGTTGGCCCTGAAGATCGCCGACCTGGGGCTGCCGCCCACGCCGGCGCCGGCGATGATTCCCGGGATGATCGCGGCTCCATCCGGGGCGGCGGCGCCCGCCGCGCCCGCGCCGAAGGCGAACCCCTGATGCGCTCATTCCTCCCGTTGGCCTTGGCCGCATTGCTGATCTTCACCGGTTGCAGCAAGGACAAGGATGTCGAGCCGCCCGCGAAGCTGGTCGATTTTCCCGCCAAGCTGCCGGTAAAAGAACTGTGGGGCGACAAGGTCGGCGGCGGCAAAAAGCAGGTCAAGCTGCGTCTGGGATTGGGCCCGGCGGTCGATAAGAATCTGGTCTACGCGGCGTCCGACAAGGGTGAGTTGGTCGCAGCCAATCTGGAGAACGGTCACCAGGTCTGGCTCAAGAAGTTCAAGAAGATGCAATTCTCGGCCGGCCCCGCCGCCGCCTTGGGAATGGTCGTGGTCGGCTCGACCAAAGGCTGGGTCATCGCGGTCGACGGTGCGAGCGGCCGCGAGCTGTGGCGCACGCGCGTGAACTCGGAACTGCTATCCGCGCCGGCCATCGGCGCGAAAGTCGTGGCGATCCGCTCGGTCGACGGTCGATTGCATGGCTTCGACGCCGGCAACGGCAAGGAGCTCTGGTCGGTGGAGCAGCAAGTACCGCGCCTGAGCCTGCGCGGCACCGCCGTACCCGTGATCTCGAAGGATACCGTCGTGTGCGGATTCGACAATGGCAAGGTCATGGCCGTGTCGCTCGCCACCGGAGACACGGTTTGGGACACCGCGCTCGCCACGCCGCATGGACGTACGGAATTGGACCGATTGGTCGACGTGGACTCCGCGGTCGAGATCGTGGGCGACAATGTGTTCGCCACCGGGTTTCAGGGCCGCACCGCGATGCTCGCCCTCGACTCCGGTCAGATCTGGTGGGCGCACGATATGTCGAGCTATCGCGGCCTGGCAATCGACGATGACAATCTGTACGTAACCCAAGCGGACGGCACCGTCGTGGCGATGCGCCAACGGGACGGCTCCGAGATCTGGCGCAACGACAAGATGAAGCGGCGCGGCTTGAGCGCGCCGGCAGTCACCAGCACGGCGATTGTCGTCGCGGATTACCAGGGCTACCTGCATTGGCTCGACAAGTCGACGGGTGCGCTGGTCGCTCGCCAACGTGTGGCGAAATTCCGCGTCAGCAGTGCTCCGGTGGCGGTGCAGAATACCGTCGTGGTGCTCACGGACAGCGGAAGATTGGCCGCGTATCGCGCGACGCCCGCCGCCCAGCCTGCTCAGGCTGCTCAGCCCGTTCAGCCGGCAACGCCTGCACCGGAGGCCGCGGCGCCGGCGCCGTCCGAAGCCCCGACGACGCAGGGCGCCACTCCGCCTCAGTAGCCGTCGCGCAGTGCTGCCCGTAATCGCACTGATCGGTCGGCCCAACGTAGGCAAGTCGACGTTGTTCAATGCCATGACGGGCACACGCGACGCGTTGGTCGCGGATTTCCCGGGCCTGACGCGCGACCGTCAGTACGGGTTCGCGCGCCGTACCGAGGTTCCGTGCATCGTCGTCGATACCGGCGGCTTGGTGGAGAACGCCGACGCCGACCAGATCGAAAGCCTGATGGTCGCGCAGACCGAACGGGCCATCGCGGAGGCGGATCGGCTGATCGTGCTCGTGGACGGCCGGGCGGGCCTCACGCCGCGGGATGAATTTGCAGCGCAGCTCGCGCGCCGCAGCGGCAAACCCGTGGTCCTCGCCGTCAACAAGACCGAAGGGTTCGACCTCGACATGGCGGTGGTGGATTTTCATCGGCTCGGCCTCGGCGAGCCGCATGCGATCGCGGCGGCGCACGATCAGGGGGTGGTCTCGCTCCTCGAGGAAGTGCTGCGCGGTCTCGAGCCGGATCCTTCGGACGGGCCGGAGCTCAGCGGCATCAGGGTGGCGGTGATCGGGCGTCCGAATGTCGGGAAAAGCACGCTGATCAACCGGCTCCTGGGCGAAAACCGCCTGGTGGCGTTCGATCAGCCGGGCACCACGCGCGATGCGGTCATGGTGCCCTTCGAACGCGACGGCGAGCGCTATACGCTGATCGACACGGCCGGACTCAGGCGCCGATCGCGGGTCGAGGAGGCGGTCGAGAAATTCAGCGTCATCAAGACTCTGCAGGCCATCGAGACCGCGAACGTGGTGGTAGCCGTCATGGATGCCCACGAGAATGTCGCGGAGCAGGATGCAAGCCTGCTCGGGATGGCCATCGAGCAAGGCAAAGCCTTGGTTCTCGCCGTCAATAAATGGGACAACATTCCGACCGAGCAGCGCGACGAGATCCGCGGTCAGGTCGAGCAGCGCCTGAAATTCGCCGATTTCGCTCCCATTCATTTCATATCCGCTCGACACGGCAGCGGGGTAGGCGAGCTCCTGCGCACCGTCCGCGAAGTGTACGCCGCGGCAATGCGCGACATGAGTACGCCCGAATTGACCCGGGTGCTCGAGGCCGCCATCGTAAGCCACCAGCCGCCGCTGGTGAGCGGACGGCGGATCAAGCTGCGCTATGCCCACCAAGGCGGCCGCAATCCCCCGGTAATCGTGATTCACGGCAACCAGACCGATCACGTGCCCGATGCCTATCGGCGTTACCTCGTGAACGTCTACCGCCAAGCGTTCGATCTCGCCGGAACGCCGGTACGCGTGGTGTTCCGGGCCGAGGAAAATCCGTTCGCGGGCAAGCGCAATCCCCTGACGCCCCGTCAGCGCCGCAAGCGTAAGCGCCTCATACAGCGCAACAAGCGCTGACACCTCTTTTGCTACACTAGACCCCAGGGTGTAAAACAAAGTCCACCAGCCGCACCGGGGTGCTCTTGTGCTGCGACTATTCAGGACGAGACTTGCGCGCTGGGTTGCCGCTGCCGTGGCGGCCGTGGGCCTGTACGCCTTGGTGGGGTTCGTGATCGCGCCCAGGATCGTCCGCAACGCGCTGCTCAAGGACATTCCGCAGGCGATGGACGTGACGCCGTCCGTGGGCGACATCCGCATCAACCCTTTCTTGTTCCAGGTGGAGGTCCATGACTTCGCACTCGCGGGCAAGGGCGGGGAAAAGCTGCTCGGATTCGGGCGCCTATTCATCGATTTCCAGCTGTCCTCGATCTGGCACCGCGCCTATACATTCAAACAAATCGAGATCGCATCGCCCTACGTGAACGCCTTGGTGGCTCACGACGGCAGCGTGAATCTTCAGGCGCTGCGCCCGAAGCCCCAGCCCGGCGCACCGCCGCCGGCTGCGGGGGCTGCCGCCCCGCTTCCCGCGCTCCGCGTGGGCTCGTTCAAGATCACCCAGGGTTCGCTGAGCTATCAGGATCAAAGCCGCACCTCGCAATTCGCTGCGCGCCTGGAGCCGATCAATTTCGAGCTCAGGGATTTCGTCACCGGCATCGCGGGCGGGCTCTTTACCTTCACCGGAGTCTCGAAGCTCGGAGAGCGCGTGGAGTGGCACGGACACTTATCCGTGCAGCCGATCGCCTCCGACGGCGAGCTGAGCATCGAGGGGCTGCACGCGCGCACGATTTGGGAATATTTGCAGGACCGGCTCAATTGCGTGATCGATTCCGGCACCATCGATGTCCAATCAACGTACAAGTTCGCGTTGAAAGACGCCATCGAGCTGCAGATGAACGTCGCGAAGGTCTCGCTGCGCGATTTGGAGGTCAAGCCGAGAAATTCGGATGCCGTCTGGGTGAGCGTTCCGCAGCTCACCGTCGCAGGCACCAACGTTGATCTGTCGCAGCGCCTGCTGCAAATCGACTCCGTGTCGGTGTCGGGCGCGAAGCTGCTGACGTGGCTCGAGCCGAACGGCTCCTTCAATCTCATGCAACTCGCCGCCGCGCCCGCAGGGCCCGCGGCCGCGCCGCCGCCGCAGGCCCCGACGCTCAGTGCCACGACCGCGGGCGCGACGGGGGCGGGCGCGAGCGCGACGGGTGGCGCCGCGACGGGCAATGCCGGGGTTCCCTGGCGCGTAGAGCTCAAGGAGTTCGATGTTCACGACGCCAACATTTCGGCCGAGGATCGCAGCGTACAGCCGGCCCCCAAGGTCGTGCTGGGGCCGCTCTCCGCGCAGATCGACGGCGCGAGCCTCGACCTCGGCAAGCCCATCGAGGTGAAGCTCGATACCCGTGTCAACGGCACCGGGTCGCTCGCCCTGAGCGGCCAAGTGACCCCGCAGCCTGCATCGGCGTCGTTGAAGCTCAAGCTCTCCGGGATTGATCTGACGGTTGCTCAGCCCTATGTCGCCCAGCGGTCGTCGATGACCCTGCGCAGTGGGAAATTGGGCGGCGAGGCGCAGGTGCGCTTCTCCATGGCGGCCGGCGCCGCGAAGAAGGATTCCGCGTTCGACTTTGCCGGAGATATCGATGTCGAGGAGCTGCACACGGTCGACAATTCGCGCCACGACGATCTGATCAAGTGGGATCGGCTCGACATCCGGGGTTTGAGGATTCAGCAGGACCCGAGCCGGCTCGACATCGCCGAGATCCTGGTGCGCAAGCCCTATGCGCGGGTGATCATCGAGTCGGACGCGACTTTGAACGTCACCAACGTGCTAAAGGGCCCCGGCGCCGGCACGGAGCGAGTTGCCAGCGCGAGTACTGCCGCGCCGAGTACTGCCGCGCCGAGTACTGCCGCGCCGAGTACTGCCGCGCCGAGTACTGCCGCGCCGAGTACGGTGAAAGCGCAAGGCGCTTCCACGGCGATGCCGATGGCGATCAAGAAGGTGCTCATCAAGGATGGGCTGGCGAATTTCACGGATCTGTCGGTCTCGCCGCATTTTTCCGCGGCGATCCAGAAGCTGGGGGGCAGCGTTCTCGGGCTGTCGTCGAAGCCGGGCTCGCGGGCGACCGTCGATCTCCAGGGGGCCGTGGACGCATTCTCGCCGGTATCCATCAAGGGTCAGGTCAATCTGCTCGGCTCGGCGATGTATACCGATATCGCGCTGGATTTTCGCAACATGGAGCTCAGCATCTTCAATCCGTATTCCGGCAAGTTTGCCGGCTACAACATTGCCAAGGGCAAGCTGACCACGGAACTGCATTACAAGGTCGATGGGCGCAAGCTCGATGCACAGCATCATATCGTCATCGATCAGCTGGAGTTCGGAGCCAAGACGGACAGCAAGGATGCGGTGTCGCTGCCGATCAAGCTCGCGGTCGCCTTGCTCAAGGATCGCAACGGCGTCATCGATCTAAACCTGCCCGTGTCCGGGTCGCTCGATGATCCCAAGTTCCGCCTGGCACCGATCATCTGGAAGGTATTCGTCAACATCCTCGAAAAGGCCGTGACCGCGCCGTTTGCCCTGCTGGGGTCGCTATTCGGCGGCGGCCCGGATCTGCAATTCGTCGATTTCCGTCCGGGCGCGAGCACGCTCGATGCCACCCAGCAGGACAAGGTGAAGGCCATCGTGAAGGCGCTGCAGGGGCGCCCGCAGCTCAAGATCGAGGTTCCGATCGGGTCGGTTCCGGAGCTCGATCGGCCGGCGCTCGTCGACGCCGAGTTCGACGCACAGGTGCGCGAGGCGATGACGCAGGCGCCTACTCGCAAGCAGCGATCCGCGGGGACGGCGTCGCCGAATTTCGGCGATCTCGATCCCTCCGCCAAGCTCGACGTGTTGGCGCGGGTCTACCAACGCGATCTGGGGGCGCCGCCCAAGTATCCCGACGCGGTCACTGCGATCAAACAGAAGCCTGACCAGCTCACGGCCAAGATCGAATTCCTGAGCACGGCGCTGCACGAACATGTGACCGTCAGCGACGACCGGTTCCGGAGGCTTGGCGAGCAGCGTGCCCAGGCCTTGGAGCAGGCGCTGCTCACCGAGACACAGATCGACGCCGGGCGGGTCTTTCTGGTGGCGAACGACAAGGCCACCGCCAAGGACGGCGCGGTGCGCCTCGAGTTATCACTGCGTTAGCGACGCATCAATCTGAGGCGCAGGTGCGGGTTGTTTTGCCCCGATCTGGTGCATGAAGTCGAGCGTGGTGCAGGCGGAAAGCGTTAACCCGCTGATTGGGTTGGAAAGTCTGTCGCTGGCACGGCTGGTGCTTTGGAAGCACGCGATCCATCGGGCTCGCGCCTTCGATTGGAAACCTAACGCGAAGGGCATTTCATGAAGCTCGTGACCGCCATCATCAAACCCTTCAAGCTGGAGGAGGTGCGCAAGGCGATCAGCGACGTCGGCGTGCAGGGGCTCACCGTGACCGAGGTCCGTGGATTCGGGCGCCAGCGCGGTCATACCGAGATCTACCGCGGCGCGGAGTACGCCGTCGAGTTCGTACCCAAGACGAAAATAGAAGTCGCGGTAACCGATGCCATGCTGGAGCCCGTGATCGAGGCGATCCAAAAGTCGGCGCATACCGGAAAGGTGGGCGATGGCAAGATTTTTGTGTTCGCATTGACGCAAGTCATGCGGATCCGGACCGGCGAGCGGGACGCGAGTGCAATCTAGGGGGAGCGAACTGATGATCAACCGGTCCGTGGGTGTATTTCTATTGATGTCGGCCCTGTGCGCGCCGCTCGTGCACGCGCAAGAGCCGTCCGGCGCCGCGGCGCCGGCGCCCGCCACCGCCGCCGCTACCCCGGCTGCCGCAGCGGCCGCGCCGGCGCTCACCGCCCCCGCGCTCGTATCCGCCGATAAATTGAGCGCGGGCGATACCGCCTGGATGCTCACCTCCACCGCCCTGGTGCTGATGATGTGCGTACCCGGGCTGGCGCTCTTCTACGGCGGCATGGTGCGCAAGAAAAACGTGCTGGCCACCCTGATGCAGAGTTTCGCCTGCACCTGCGTGGTGACGATTCTGTGGTGGGTCATCGGCTACTCCTGGGCGTTCACCCCGGGCAATCATTTCATCGGCGGCTCCGCGCGCGCGCTGTTCAGCGGCATGAGCTACATCCACGACGATGCCGGCAGCAAACTGACGGTTTCGCATCTTGCGCCGACGATCCCCGAGACCGTCTACGCCATGTTCCAAATGACCTTCGCGATCATCACACCCGCCCTGATAGCGGGTGCGTTCGCCGACCGCATGAAATTCTCGGCGATGCTGATCTTTCTGTCGGCATGGTCGCTGTTCGTGTACGCGCCCATCGCGCACATGGTGTGGGAGCCGACGGGCTGGCTGAATGCCGCCGGCGTGCTCGATTACGCCGGCGGGACGGTGGTCCACATCAACGCCGGCATCGCGGGACTTGCCAGCTGTCTCGTGCTCGGCAAGCGACTCGGCTACGGGCGCGAGGCGATGCCGCCGCACAATTTGACCCTGACTCTGATCGGCGCATCGCTGCTGTGGGTGGGCTGGTTCGGGTTCAATGCCGGCTCCGCCACGGCGGCCGACGGCCGTGCGGGAATGGCGATGCTGGCCACCCAGATGGCGACGGGTGCGGCCGCCCTCGGCTGGATGTTCGCGGAGTGGATCAGCAAGGGCAAGCCGAGCGTGCTCGGAATTGCGTCGGGCGCAGTGGCCGGACTGGTCGCCATAACGCCGGCCTCCGGCTACGTGGGGCCTTCGGCCGCCGTGATCATCGGACTGGCCGCCGGCGTGGTCTGCTACTTCGCGGCGACCTCGCTGAAACACCTGTTCGGCTACGACGATTCCCTGGACGCCTTCGGCGTGCACGGGATCGGCGGCATCCTGGGCGCCTTGCTCACCGGAGTGTTCGCGAGCAAGGAAATCAGCGGTGCGGATGGTTCGTTGCTGACCCAGGCCAAAGGCGTGCTGACGACCGTGATCTATGGCTTCGTGGTCAGCTACGCGATCCTGGTCGCGATCGACAAGACCATCGGCCTCAGGGTCACGGAAGAGCAGGAGCGCGAGGGACTGGACATTTCGCTGCATGGGGAAAGCATCGAGTAGCGTAAACTGCCCTGTCCGCCATCGGCCGGGGAGGGGTGTACGTGTCGTGGTACGGTCTTGCGACGTTTTGCGCGGTCTATTTCCTGGCGGTGGCGACGCCGGGCCCCGGTGTGGCGGCGGTCATCGCGCAAGGCTTGGCGCGGGGCAGTGCCGGGGCGACGGCCTTCATTGCCGGATTCGTGGTCGGGGACCTGCTGTGGTTTTGCGCCGCCACTCTGGGGCTCGCCGCGTTGGCGCAAGCCGCTCATGCGGCCTTCGTGCTGGTCAGATATGCGGGCGCGCTCTACCTCCTGTACCTGGCCTATAAGCTCTGGACCGCGCCGGCGAAGCCGTTGACGGAGACCGGTGCCGCGACGCCGGCAAAACCGCCGCAGGCGCTGTTTCTCGGCAGCCTGACGCTGACGTTGAGCAATCCGAAGCCGATGCTGTTTTTTCTGGCTTTGCTGCCCACGGTGGTGCCGCTCGAGACCTTGAGCGCCTTTGGGCACGTGGAGATCGCGGGCGCGATCGCGGTGATTTTGCCGCTGACGCTCGGGGGCTATGTGCTGATCGCGACTCGCGCGCGGAGGTGGCTGAGAAATCCGAAGGCCATCAAGCTCATGAACCGAGGCAGCGGAACGGTGATGGCCGCCGCCGCCGTCGCCGTCGCGACTCGATAGCCGCAATCTCACCGACTATCCGGCGCGCCAGAAAACCCATGTCGCCGCCCGTCCGCAAACGGCGACACCGCGGTTAGCTTCGGGTGCGTGAGTACCGGGTTTCGTGACGGAGGTCCCACTGCGATTCCGATTATGCCGGGTAGGCTTTGACGCACTGGTCCCATCCTCTCGTCACCCGGAGACACCGAATGAGCAACCCGTACAACAGCGCGGACGAGCGCGCGTCGATCCTGGGTCCCACGCTTTATTTCAAGGGAGATTTGAGCGCCGATGAGGACCTGTTGATCCAAGGACGCGTGGAAGGGTCGGTCACGCACACCCAGCGGTTGACCGTGGGCGTTCAGGGCACCGTGAAGGCGAACATTTGCGCGCAGCTCATCATCGTCGAGGGGACGGTGGATGGCGACTTGCAGGCGGACAAGTCCGTATTGGTGAAGGACACCGCCAAAGTATGCGGCAACATCTATGCGCCTTCGGTCAGCATCAATGAAGGCGCCAATTTCAGCGGCAGCATCGATATGAGCGGCAAGACCTCTGCCGGCGCCGCCAAATCCGATGGTGCACTGCCCCGAATGATTCGAACATCCGGGAGCGCGGCTTAAAAATGGCTTGGTTCAAGAAATCCGAGGATGGAGACAGCAACATGATGAATGGCAATTCGAGCGGCCGTCCGACCCCGCAAGAGCCCACGACCATCCGGCCCGAACCGCGCGAGCCGCGCGTCGAGCCGCGCACGCCGACGGCGCGCCCACCGGAGGCTCGATCCCAGGAGCCGCGGGCGCCGGAAGCGCGGATTGCCGAACCGCGCCCCGCGGAGGCGCGCGTAGCGGCGCCCGAGCCCGCACCGCGCGCCTCGGTGCTGGGTCCGACCTTGAAATTTCGGGGCGAGCTCTCGGCGCAGGAAGACCTGATCCTTCAGGGCAGCGTCGAAGGCTCGATCACCCACACGCAGAGCCTGACCGTGGGCACCGACGGTACGATGAAGGGCGATATCCGCGCCCGCGTCATCGTCATCGACGGCAAGGTCGAGGGCGATCTATACGCGACGGAATCGGTGAGCATTCGGGCCACTGCGAAGGTGAAAGGCAACGTATTCGCACCCCGCGTGGGCATCACCGAAGGCGCATTCTTTCAAGGCCAGGTCGAGATGCAACCGTCGGGTGCGGCCGTTCAGGAACACAGCGCGCGCTTGCGGCAAGCCGCCCAAATGACGCCGTCGATAGAGCCACCCGCAGTCGACAAGCTGCTGACGGCGAGTTAGTTCAAAAAGAGCGCGGGGTCGACCCAGGCGCGATTCAGGCTGAGCCCCCAGTGAAGGTGCGGGCCGGTGGCCCGGCCGGTCATGCCCACGGCGCCGATGCGCGTTCCCGCGGCGACGCGCTCGCCGGGCTTCACATCGATGGCGCTCAGATGGCCGTACATGCTGATGAGGCCGCCGCCGTGATCCACCAGGATGGTGTTGCCGGTGAAGAAGTAATTTCCCGTATCGAGCACAGTCCCATCGACCGGCAGAATTACCGGAGTTCCCGTCGGCGCGGCGATGTCCATACCGGAATGCGGGTTGCGCGATTCGCCGTTGAAGACGCGGCGCAGACCGAAGGAACTCGAGCGAACGCCCGGCACCGGCGGTGCCCAGCGAAACGTCGCGGGCGGCGGCTCGCTCCAATGATTCAGCGCACGATCCATGATGTCGTGCTCGCGCTGGTATCGCTTCAAGTCGGCGGCCGATAAATCGACCTGGCCCGGCGCAACTTTGAGCGATTGGGTGATGTAATGCTTGTCGCTGACCTTGAAGTCGAGATCATGGTCGCCTGCGGCATCGCGGACCCCGACGTGAAAGGGGCCGACCGGCGCCGACAAGGGAATGCCGATCACCGCAATCCAGGCACCGCCGTACCTGAGGACGAGGGCACGATGTCCGTCGGCCTCGACGTACGGGGGTACCTCGCCCGCCGTGTCCAACCGGAGGATCTTCACGCCGCCGGGCACCGCGCTCTCCTGCGGCAATTGCACGGTGCCTGCCGCGTGCGCGGCGTTGACGAGCAGCAGGAGCGCGAAGAGGCGGATTACGCGCGCCATGGACGGCGTGCCATTCATGGCCGCTGCACCTTCGCCCGAATCCGTCCCGCGGCCAGGCGTGCCTCGATGATCGCGCCATCGGCGGCATCCGCCGCATCGCGCAGGATTTTGCCGTGCTCGTCGAGGACGATGGCATAGCCGCGGCCGAGCGTCGCGAGCGGGCTGACGGCATTCAAGGTACGCACGAGCGGGAGGAGGCGCTCGCGGGCGCCGCGCACGACCTCGCGTCCTGCCGCCTCGAGCCGGGCGGCCAGCGCTTCCTGGCGAGCGGTCCGCGCGTCGACGCAGGTCGACCGGGCCGCCCGGCCGAGGCGATGCTCGAAGTCCTCGAGGCGGCTCAGGAGCTGGGCCACGCGAGCAGCGGGACTCACGAGCGCCGCCCGCCCTCGAAGCCACCGGAGCCGCTCGCGATGGCCGTCCATGCGCCGGCCCATGGCCCGAGACATGCGCTGATCCAGCTCGTCCAAACGTTGTGTCTGCTGCGCCAGGCGCGCGATCGGGCTGACCTGCGCCGCCCGCCCGGTGAGCCACCGCAGGCGCTCGCGGCGCTCGGCCAGGCGGCGCTGCACGCATCGCGCCAGCCGGGTGTCGAGCCGCAAGCAGGCCGTGAGCCATTCCTCGGCGTCCGGAACGACGAGCTCCGCCGCCGCCGAGGGGGTGGGCGCCCGGACATCGGCGGCAAAGTCGGCAATGGTGAAGTCCACTTCGTGACCGACGCCGGAGATCACCGGAATGGGCGAGGCGACGATCGCGCGCGCCAATTTTTCGTCGTTGAAGGCCCAAAGATCCTCGAGCGAGCCGCCGCCGCGCGCCAGGATCAGGACATCGCATTCCTGTCGGGCCGCGGCCGTTTTGAGCGCCGCCACGAGTTCCGCGGGCGCCTGCGCGCCTTGAACGGCCACGGGATAGATCAGCACGGCGACGGCGGGAAAGCGCCTCGCGAGCACATGCAGGATGTCCCGTACGGCGGCCCCGGTGGGCGAGGTGATCACCCCGATGCGCTTGGGCAGCGTAGGCAGGGGCCGTTTGCGCGCGGTCGCGAACAATCCCTCGGCCGCCAGCCGCGCCCGCAGCTCCTCGAATTGGCGCTGCAGGGCGCCAAGTCCGGCGTCCTCCAAGTGATCGACGATGAGCTGGAATTCGCCCCGCGGCTCATAGAGCCCGATGCGGGCCCTCACCAGCACTTTCTGGCCGTCGCGTGCGGTGAAGGCGCACAACATATTTCGCTGCCGGAACATGGCGCAGCGGACCTGGGCGGCCGCGTCTTTCAGGCAAAAATACCAATGGCCCGAGCTCGGCCTCGAAAAATTGGATATTTCCGCCTCGAGCCATAGCGTTCCAAAGCCGCGTTCCAGGAGCACTCGCGCCTCTCGGTTCAGGCGGGAAACGCTGTAAACGTCGCGCTCCGGGCGACCGAAAGAACCGGGCATGGGCTCCATGGCGAAATGATAGCGGTTTACCGCACCGCCCGCCCAAGGTACAATGCGCCGCCTCTCACGAACCTTAAGTGAACGCTCATGCGTATTCTGGAAGAGGCACTCACCTTCGATGACGTGCTGCTGGTCCCGGCGTATTCCGAGGTTTTGCCGCGCGAAGTCTCCTTGTCCAGCCAGCTGACCCGCGAAATTCGGGTGAATTTACCGGTGATGTCGGCCGCCATGGACACCGTCACCGAGGCCCGGCTCGCGATCACCATCGCGCAAGAGGGCGGCATCGGCATCATCCACAAGAACATGTCGATCGACAACCAGGCGCGGCAGGTCGACCGCGTGAAGAAGTTCGAGAGCGGCGTGATCAGCGACCCCATCACGGTCAAGCCGGATATGACCATACGGCAGGTGATCGACCTCACTCGCTCCAAGAACATCTCCGGAGTACCCGTGGTGCTCGGCACCCAGGTGGTCGGTATCGTCACGCACCGGGATTTGCGCTTCGAGACCAAGCTCGATGCGCCGGTATCCTCGGTCATGACCCCCAAGGAGCGCCTGATCACCGTCCGGGAAAATGCGCCCAAGGAGGAGGTGCTGGCGCTGTTGCACAAGCATCGCATCGAGAAGGTGCTGGTGATCGCGGGCGATCACGAGCTCAAAGGCATGATCACCGTCAAGGATTTCCAGAAGGCGACCGAATTCCCGAACGCCTGTAAAGACCCGGTCGGAAGCTTGCGTGTCGGCGCTGCCGTGGGTACGGCGCCGGATACTCTCGAGCGGGTGGCGGCGCTGCGCGAAGCGGGCGTCGACGTCGTCGTGGTGGATACCTCGCACGGGCATTCGCGCGGCGTGCTCGAGATGGTCGCCAAGATCAAGAAGACCTACCCGGATCTGCAGGTCATCGGCGGTAACATCGTCACTGCCGAGGCTGCGCTCGACCTGGTCAAGCACGGAGCCGATGCCGTAAAAGTCGGCATCGGACCGGGATCGATCTGCACCACGCGCATCATCGCGGGTGTCGGAGTTCCGCAGATCAGCGCGATCTCGCGTGTGTCCAAAGCGCTCGCCGGAACGGGCGTCCCGGTGATCGGCGACGGCGGCATTCGATATTCGGGCGATATTGCCAAGGCGCTCGCCGCCGGTGCGCATTGCGTGATGATCGGCGGCATGTTCGCCGGCACCGAGGAATCTCCGGGCGAGGTCGAGCTTTACCAGGGCGCCTCGTACAAGTCCTACCGCGGCATGGGCTCGCTCGGCGCCATGGCGCAGGCGCATGGCTCGAGCGACCGGTATTTTCAGGATACGACCACGGACCTCGAGAAGCTCGTTCCCGAGGGTATCGAGGGGCGAGTGCCCTACAAAGGCAGCCTGGTGTCGATATTGCAGCAGCTCGCGGGCGGCCTGCGCGCCGCCATGGGGTATACCGGCAGCGGCAGCATCGAGGAGATGCGAACGCGCCCTTATTTCGTCCGAGTCACCAGCGCCGGTGTTCGCGAGAGTCATGTGCACGATGTGACGATCACCAAAGAAGCGCCCAACTACCGGATCGGCTGATGCCCGACATCCATGCCGAGCGAGTTCTGATTCTCGATTTCGGTTCGCAATACACCCAGCTGATCGCCCGCCGCGTGCGTGAATTGGGGGTGTATTCGGAAATCTACGCCTGGGATGTCGATGCAGCGGAGATCGAGCGCTACAAGCCGAGCGCCATCATTCTTTCGGGCGGTCCCGAGTCGGTTTACGAAGAGAAGGGACCCGAGGCGCCGCCAAGCGCGTTCACCCTGGGCGTGCCGGTGCTCGGCATCTGTTACGGCATGCAAACCATGGCTGCCCAGCTCGGCGGACAAGTCGCGCTGTCATCCCACCGTGAATTCGGCGCCGCGCGGGTGCGTCCGCTGGGGTCTTCGCGTCTGCTCGACGGGCTGGAGGACAATCGCGATGCCGTGAATCGTCGCGTGCTCGATGTCTGGGCGAGCCACGGCGACCGCGTGGTCGCGCTTCCGCGCGGGTTCAGTCCGATAGCGGAGAGCGACAATGCGCCGTTGGCCGCGATGGCGGACGAATCGCGCGGCCTTTACGCGCTGCAGTTTCACCCCGAAGTCACCCACACCTTGCAAGGCGGCGAAATCTTGCGCCGTTTCGTGCGCGAAATCGCCGGCTGCCGCGCGAGCTGGGTCACCGGCAATATCATCGACGACAGCGTGGCGCGCATTCGCGAGCAGGTGGGCGGCGACAAGGTGCTGCTCGGGTTGTCCGGCGGTGTCGATTCCTCGGTGTTGGCGGCGCTCCTGCACCGCGCGATCGGCTCTCAACTCACCTGCGTGTTCGTCGATCATGGATTGCTGCGGCTGGGCGAAGGCGACCAGGTCATGGCGACATTCGCAGAGCACATGGGTGTGAACGTGATCCGCGTGAATGCCGAGCAACGCTTCCTGGAGGCGCTGCGCGGCGAGGCGGATCCCGAGGCGAAGCGCAAGATCATCGGACGCATGTTCATCGAGGTGTTCGACGAGCAGTCGGCGAAGCTTGCGGATGTGAAGTGGCTGGCGCAGGGAACGATCTATCCCGACGTGATCGAGTCCGCCGGCTCCAAGACCGGCAAAGCGCACGTCATCAAATCGCACCACAATGTGGGCGGCCTGCCGAAGGACATGAAGCTGAAGCTCCTCGAGCCGCTGCGCGAGCTGTTCAAGGACGAGGTGCGAAACCTCGGGTTGGCGCTCGACCTGCCGGCCGAGATGGTGCGCCGGCATCCGTTTCCGGGTCCCGGTCTGGGAGTTCGAATCCTGGGCGAGATCCGCAAGGAGCATGCGGATGTGCTGCGCCGGGCCGATGCGATCTTCATCGAGGAGCTGCGCCGGGACGGGCTCTACGACAAGGTGAGCCAGGCCTTCGCCGTATTCCTGCCCGTGCGATCCGTGGGGGTGATGGGGGACGGACGACGCTACGATCATGTGGTTGCGCTGCGGGCCGTGGAGACCATCGACTTCATGACGGCGCGATGGGCCAGGCTGCCTTACGATTTTCTCGACCGCGTGACGCATCGCATCGTGAACGAGGTGCGGGGGATTTCGCGCGTGGTGTACGACATTTCCGGGAAGCCGCCGGCGACCATCGAGTGGGAGTGACGAGGGCGTCCCGTTTGATGTTGCCACGGTTCGCGGTCAGTGCGTAAGCCCGTAAATGGGGGCAAAACTGGCAATAACTCGATTGCACCTCTCCAAACTGTCAAAGCCGCCGGGGCCGATGCAGTAGGGTCGAACGGCCGCTATGCGGGCCTGGCCACCATGATTATGGGCTAAGACAAGTCGTCCTATCGGTAAGGTAAACTGCGGAGATCTGCCGCTCGACCAGGACGACAAATGCTATTGGGATACCCCCTTGTGTCGATGCCGGCAACGAGCCAACGCGGCGAATCGGCATAGCAGTTCGGACCAATCGAATGTACGAGTGGGTTAACAGCATCAGAGGCGTTCAGCCGCGACAGCGGTTGGTTGATTTGGCGAAAAGACGGATCAAGGAGGAGATGGAGAGTAAAGGACGCCTCGGAGGCGACGATCCATACGGCCAGATCGTGACGTCGTTCGTAACGCGCGGTAACCGAGTGAACGACTACGATGTGGCCTCATCCTGTGTCTCGAAACATGCAATTCCGCTGGCGCTACTGAAACAGATTCGCGGTGAAACGTTTATGGCTTGGACCGGCTGGGTTTTTCGCATGCGTGACGGCCGGGTCTTCTCCTATGGAACACCATTCCGCGCCGAGTTCCTGCAGCTTCCTGATGGGTACGAGTTCAATGATGTAGTCGAGGTGATCAACCACAGTTTTGTCGACTCAAGCGGGGCCGTGGTCGAACTGGCCGAAGGCGCGTCGCCACCTGCAAATTACGATCGTAAGACGGTGCTCCGGGAGCGCCCATTCTTCATATGTGCAGTTGATTGATTCGGTCTAGCGCTGACACAAATGTCTTCTGAGAAACCGCCACCCTGGCCAATTCCGGACGCAATATTGGTTGCGCAAAGAATGCTCAACGACCATCTGGGCGTGATCGAAGGTAGCATCGCACTGGCCGGATATGCCCATCGCATTGTTCCCGATTGGAGAGTAGATCCGGATTTCCGACTTTTCGGCGCTATCGCCAGTGAGACGGATCATCTGCCATTCGGGGAAGTTCGCGATCGGTGGTCCCAGGACGGGCTGGCAAAAGCAGATGCGGAAATCGAGGCGATCAGTGACGCGTATCGTCCAAAAGTCCGCGAGGCTTGCACAAATCTAATCGCGCGATTTGGCGGCGGCAAACGAGCTGGTCTACACCGCGTGACCCTTTATCGACCCGTTGGACCGAAGGAGCTAGAGCTTATCGCCGCATCCGGATGGAGCAGATTTCCGCCGCGGCTCCCAGGGCAACCAATATTCTACCCTGTTACTAACGAGGCCTATGCTGTAAAGATCGCGCGCGATTGGAATGTCAAAGAGAGCGGCGCGGGCTTCGTTACGCGATTTCAACTCGACGCCGATTTCCTCGGCCGATACAAGGTGCAGCAAGTCGGCGCTGCTATTCACAAAGAGTATTGGATTCCGGCTGAAGATCTGGACGAGTTCAATCGACATATTCTCGGTAAGATCGAAGTGACCGCAGAATTTCGATAGAGGTTTCGAAGGCGCTTCATGGTGACGATTCCGGGTCAGGTATGACTGCTTGTCGCCAGTTCAGTATTATTTTCCGGACGGCGCTTTAGCCGCTCATTCGGAGGCTTCCTTGTGACGACTGAATTGCGCGTGGTCCGCGGCGACATCGCAACACTTGACGTCGACGCCGTGGTCAACGCTGCGAATACGACGCTGCTTGGGGGTGGCGGCGTGGATGGCGCCATTCATTACGCTGCAGGACCCGCGCTCATGGAAGCGTGCCGCGCCATAGGGGGGGGTGTCCTACAGGGGAGGCGCGAATCACTCCCGGCTTCAATCTGCCAGCGCGTTGGATCATTCACACGGTTGGGCCGGTGTGGAAAGGCGGAGATCGCGGGGAACCACGGCTCCTTGCAGCCTGTTATGAGAATTCGTTGCTGCTTGCCAAGAGTCATAAGCTCCGGACGGTTGCGTTTCCCGCGATCAGTACCGGCGCATACGCTTATCCGCCGGCTCTCGCGGCAGGAATCGCCATCGATTCAATCAGACGTTTCGTTGCTGCAGCCTCCGACCTCGAGCAAGTGCTGTTGTGTTGCTATTCCGGAGAGGATGTCGCCACTTACAAGCGCGCGCTGCGGATGGAAGTTGGCGGTGCTCCGGGAGACCGCAAACCCACGGATGGGTCAAAATAGTAGGCCAGAAGCCGGAAGTAGCGCTCGCAAGTCGGACTACGAGGCGAACATGGATGTTGAGGTGAGATACGTCATATCCTGGCCCGCTCCTTTCACCGGCGGCAGGTCCGTGACTTGATGCAAGCGCTGGGCTCTCCCGTAACCCAGGGCAGTTCAGGCTGCCGAGATCGGACCCTGGACGATGGGGCGCACCTTGCCGCGGAACTTCTTCTTGGCCTGCCATAGGTCGAAGTTGACCTGCATGCCGTACCAGAATTCCGGCGAAGTGCCGAGGGCCTTGGACAGGCGCAGCGCCATCTCTGGGCTGATGCCGGTGGCCCCGTTCAGCAGGCGCGAGAGCGCCACGCGGCCGACTCCCAAGCGTTTGGCCGCATCCGTGACGCTTATCTCGCTCAAGGCTTCCTTGAGCACTTCCCCGGGGTGGCAAGGGTTGTGCATCTGACTCATGTCGCGTCTCCTAGTGATAGTCCTCATAGTCGAGCAGCACGACGTCCGTGCCCTCAAATCCAAATGTCAGTCGCCAGTTCCCGTTGACAGTGATCGACCAGCGACCCGCCTGATCGCCCTTTAGCTCATGAAGGCGCCAGCCTGGAATCACCGCAAGGTCCCCAGGTTGTGTCGCGGCATCGAGAGCGGTTAGTTGCGTGCGCAGCCTCTTGTCATGTTTGGGCTGGATGCCAGCTTTGGAGCCCGTGCGATAAAAGCGCTCAAGCCCGCCGTGACGGAATGTCTTTATCACGAGACATTGTATCCTGATAGGATACAGGATGCAATGACGTGGCGTTTCGAGGCCGGTGAGCGGCTGCCCTTCCACGTGCGCGTCCGGCAGGCTCCTAAAGTCCCTGGACCCATTCGCCGTCTATCGCCGTCTATCGCCCTCAAGCGGAATTTTCTGGCGGTAGATTTGACGGTAAGTTTGGCGTGGCCTCAGCGGAAATTCATCTATTTCAACTACTTATAAGTGCCGGAGACAATTGAGTGGGAGTGAGGGGGGGCTGCCTACAGAGGTTGCCACGGGTCGCGGTCAATCCGTAACCCCGTAAAGTGGGGCGAAACTGGCAAAAACCCAATTCGGGCGCACACAAGCGGCAATCTCTACACGATGAGGATGCCGACTCGAGCGCGGTAAAGCGGCCAATCTATCTTCAGATCCGGGCGGCATTTGGCCGCAGAACCTCAATGATCGGAAAATGCTAGCGCTAGCGCCGCTTCGACGTGAACCACTGACGGATTGATATACGCAATGCCATCACACTCGAAGCTCGTGCGATTCTGATGCGCCGGAAATGCCAGCGGCAGCTCCGTGCAAGCCAGGCATACGGCGGGCGTTGCCGTGAACTGGCGCCCCGTTGCCTCGCGAACGAGCGCGGCGATCGAGCGCGCTGCACCGTCACTGTCACCGCGCTGAAGCGTCGCAATCAGCGTCAGCACCGCCTGGCGATGGTTGTTGCCGGCCGGAGCCGAAGCATTGATGCCTTTCGCAGTGAACGCGTCGCGCAGGACCTGGGACCGCATCGTCAGTGCCGTCCCCAGGATCAATACGTCTCGATGACCTTCTGCTTGGCAATGCTGCGCGACTGCCTCAAACAGATTGAGTACCGGGATATCGACGCCTGAGACAATGGCCGAATAGCGGTGATGGGGCGTATTGCTCGCAATGACGACGAAGTCCGCGTCGCTGGCCTGCAGTCGCTTCAGGGCAATGCGGTGATAGTCGTCGAACTGCTGCCAGGTCGACTCGTCGCCATCGACGCCGATCAGCGAGACAGCGTATCGTAGGTCGAGCGACTCAATGCACATCTCGGGCGTGGTCGGCGGCCTTGTCGGGTCGAATTGGAGTTCACGGGATTCGCTTCGGCGACAGAGCTCCGAGTAGTAGTGGACGGTAGATGGCCAGCCAGTGCCGCCCAAGATCCCGATCTTCTTACGCTGCGGCATATCATCCATGGACGCACCTGCTGTCGGCCGGCGCTTGGTCACGATCGCGCAAACCATAGTCGCGAATGACCCCGGCAATGCGCAATCGGTAGTCCTGGAAGATTCCAGCGCGCCCGCGCGCCTGGGCATTGCGGTGCTCCCCGGTGGTGCGCCACTGGGCGATGGCTTCTTCATCGCGCCAGAAGGACAGTGACAGGACTTTTCCGGGATCAGAGAGGCTTTGGAAGCGCTCGATCGAAATGAATCCGTCGATATGATCCAGCCTTGGCCGCAGCGAGGCCGCAATATCCAGGTAGGTTTGCTTGGTGTCAGTGTGGGGTATGACCTCAAATATGACGGCAATCATGCGGTCCTCGTGGCGTTTCCATCGTGAAACAGCGGCAGGCGGCCATTTGGGGAGGGCTTCCATTTCCAGGCGAGCTGATCCAAGGCAGGACTGTCTAGCCGCCTCTCGAGCACGGACAGGGCGGATGCCGCAATACTCCGCGCGATCGCTTCTCCGGGGCAAGCATGCGGGCCGCGGCTGAAGGTGAATACGCGACGGTCCGCTCGGTCGAGCAGGAATCGCTCGGGATCTGGATTTGCGTTTGCATCACGGTTCGCCGCCGCTAGAACCAGCAGGATGGCGGCGCCGGGCTTCAGATCCACTCCACCGACGGTCGTCAACTCGACGACAAATCGACGCGTGTTTTGAACAGGAGATTCGTAGCGGCTGGTTTCGTGCACCAGTTGTTGCCACCCGTCGACTCGCGACCGCACCTCGCCCAAGAGTCGCGGGTGGCTCACTAGCGCGACAATGGAGTTGCCGATTAGCCCCGCGGTCGCCTCATAGGTCTGGGAGAGGAGACCGACGAGATTCGCAATGATGGACGCATTGTCCGTCCAGCCAACGTTCTGCCCGCTCGCAAAAACGCGCGAGACTAGGCTATCGGAATTCCGTTGTATGGCCCCTAGAGCGTCCTGTAGTCGGGAGCGAAGTCGTAGCGCCGCCGCATTGGCGTAGTCAAGTTGATCAGGGCTGCTCAATGCGGAGAGACAGAGCACGAAATCCCGCACGTCACGGGCTATCGCCGACCGATCGTCGGTGGGTAAGCCGAGCAGGTCTGCGACCACCGCGACAGGTGTCTCGTACACCCAAGCCGTCAGCGCATCTGGATCCAGGATAGTAGGGAGCTCGAATTCTGCCGTCTGAGTCGATCGCGTAATCACTTCGGACTCAGAAATTGATGACAACGCCCGTTGCAGCGCGAGCTTTGGCTGGTCGTGGCGGTCTCCGTCGATCATCCGCACGAGATGACTGAAGATCTCGCCCGCCGGTCGCCGGTCGAAGGCGGCCGGAAAAGGTTCGGCCACGGGCCGGACGCGACAAGAGCGCTCAGCGAATACCTGGGAAACCGAATTGGCGTGGGCTGCCACCCACATTCGGATCTCCTGATCGAAGTACAGCGGCGGGCCATCGAGAAGCGAATCGTAGTAGGGGTAGGGGTTAGGATGCGAGGCGGCAGCAATCGGGTTCGTGGGTTCCATGCCCCGCATTGTCGGCCTAGTAATGGCAGGTCACTTCGTCTACCATCAAACAATGGATGTCGAGCTGGCTGACGCCTCAATTGCTCGTGTTGCTGCCGCGATCGCGGAACCCGCGCGAGCGCGCATGCTCTGCAGCCTCATGGACGGACGGGCGCGCACCAGCACGGAGCTCGCCGTGATCGCTGAGGTCAGCCCGTCGACCGCAAGCGTGCACCTGACGAGACTCAAGGAACAGGAACTGGTCAAGGTACTCGCGCAAGGCAAGCACCGTTACTACAGCCTCGATGACGAGAGGGTGGCTGCCACGCTGGAATCCTTGATGGTTCTCGCCGGAACGCGTTCCAAACCCTTTGTTCCGAATACACCCACGCACCTGAGATGGGCGCGCTCTTGTTACGACCATATGGCCGGTGAAGTCGCTGTAGCGTTGCATGATCGATTTCTCAAGAATAAATGGGTCTCGCAGAAAAAACGTCACGATGGGGCGTACGAATTGACCGAGGTAGGCACGCGGGCGCTAGCCGCTCACGGAATTGAGATGGACACAACGAATTTTACACGTCGCCGCATCGCGTGCGCCTGCCTCGACTGGAGCGAGCGCCGGCCACATCTTGGTGGCGCACTTGGGGCGGCGTTATTGCGATCTGCCCTTCAGCACAAGTGGTTTCTGAAGGATCTCGACAGCCGAGTCTTGCGGGTAACTAAGCGCGGTGAGCGCGAGTTCCTTGGCCGTCTGGGATTGCAGGTGGGCGCGTAGATAGACGTTTCTGATACCCGGAAGCCGACGCTCGCGAGAGGCATGTATGCGTCACGACCGGCGGTTGTTGCGCGCTTTCAAATCTACTGTTGTTAAAGTCGAGAAAATGAACCAACGGATCGCACAATGGCTGAAGGCCCACTCATAAGGCCGATCGAGCGATGGTGACTGTGGTTCTCACGGTTTTCTCCGCATCATCAATTCAGATGCATTATATCATCAAAAAACGCATCAGAAATGCGCCCACACGCGGTGAGAACGCCTAAATTCGCGTATTCCATTGGTGATCTTTCGGGATCTATCACCGTCAATCGCCCTGAAGCGGAAATTTCTGGCGGCAGATGTGACGGTAAATGCACGGTCGGCCGCGGGTAGCAGAAACCCAGGTCCTAGCGTGTCAACCGGCGTCCAATAATAATGCGGGAATTAGCCGGCGTCAGTTGCCGGCGCCGACTCACATCTATCTCCCAGGCTCACGGCAGTTTTCCAGAACCAAGGCGCGCAGCCAGCGATGCGCTGGATCGGCGTCGAAGCGTGGATGCCACATTTGTGAGATCGTGATTGCCTCGGTGTGAACCGGTAGGGGAAAGCTTCTGACTAATGCGGCGCTGGACTTACGCTGATGCCCGTGCGTTGCGCTAAAGAACGAGTTCGTCACCAGCGCCACGAGATCGGATACGCTCGCTACGGCCAGTGCTGCTCGGAAGTTCGGCACAACGGCGACCACCGTACGCGTGAGGCCGAGGGCAGCCAATGCCTCATCCACGGGACCGTCGGCGGCGCCACGGCGCGAAGCGACAACGTGGCCGAACGCTGTGTATCGCACGGGCGTGATCTTTCCCTTCCTAAGCAATGGGTGACCATCCCGAACCGCGCCGACAAAATGGTCGCGAAACAAAGTCTGCAAGCGCACCTCGGGCCCCGACTTTCCAAGCACACCAATCTCAAGATCGACCGTCCCGTCCCGTAGCGCGCGCACATCCTTGTCGGGCTTCGGTGCGAACTGAAGCCGGACGTTTGGCGCGATCGCTGTCACCGCCGCGATGAGGCGGCCGGCTAGAATCTCTACAAAGCCTTCGTTGGACCGGATGATAAAAGTGCGATTCAACCGGCTGAGGTCCAGAGTTTCGGCAGCCGGGCGCAGTACGGCGTGAGCATCCAGGGTTAGCTCATGCACGCGACTCCGTAGGTCGGTAGCGTGTGGCGAAGCTACCATGCCGCGACCCGCGCGCACGAGCAGCGGGTCCCCCGTCGCCGCCCGAAGTCGAGCGAGCGCTCGGCTCATCGCCGAAGCACTCAAGCCCAGGCGCCGCGCAGCGCCTGCGACGCTGCCCTCGGCAAGCAGCGCATCCAACGCGGGCAACAGGTTCAGATCGGTATCGGTCATATGTCGAGCGTAGCGTACCCGGCCATGGCGTGCGGTGCACTTATAAAGTGCGATTGATGCGTCTTCCGCAATGTCCGCACCTGCCATACCTTGCCATCTGCCCGGTCATATATGCCCTGTCCCGAAGGCCATTCCGGCGTTCATTCATGGCACCCCAATGGAGAATTGCCAATGCCGACTCAAATGTCTTCCAAACAACTCCTGCTCTTCGGCGCGTCCCGCGGGCTTGGACTCGCTTTGGCCGACGAGTACCTCAAGCGCGGCTGGCACGTGGTCGCCACCGAACGGAACAGCAACACATCAAAACTGCACGATCTATTGCGAGTTTTTCAGAGCCGACTCGAAATCGCGACCGTTGACATTACTCATCCAGATCAGGTCACCGCCTTGCGGGCGCGTCTGGCACCGAGACAGTTCGACCTGCTGTTCGTCAACGCCGGCGTCGCTACCCGTGACATGGTCGCCGACATTTCCACCGACGAGTTCATACGTATGATGGTAACCAATGCCTTGAGTCCCATGCGTGTCGTAGAGAGTTTTCAGGACCTGGTGTTGCCGACTGGAGCGATTGGCATCATGTCCTCTGGACAGGGCAGCATCACAAACAATGAGAACGGACATTACGAAATCTATCGCGCAAGCAAGACGGCGCTCAACATGCTCATGCGCAGTTTCGCTGCCCGGCACGCCAATGATCCGCGAACGCTATTGCTCATGGCGCCGGGCTGGGTGCGAACGGATCTGGGAGGACCCGAGGCGCGTCTGAGCGTCGAGGAAAGCATACCGAATCTTGCCAATACGATGGACGCGCAGGCCGGCAAGCCGGGTCTTCAGTATCTGGATTACCTCGGCCGGAAGGTTCCATGGTGAGTCTGAACATGCGCATAGTCGCCGTCGAAGAGCATTTCACTTTCCCTGATCTCCTCGGCCGGATTGATCCTGTTACATTGCACCGGAATGGGTGGCCGGTTCCGGGAACGGCCGCGTTCAATGCCATCAATCCACCTGCGCTTGCGGATACGGGCCGGGGGAGGATTGCCGCCATGGATGCAGCCGGGATCCAAATGCAGGTGCTCTCAGTTCCAGGACCAGCGGCAGAAATTGTTTCAGGTCCTGACGGGATCGCAATCGCTAGAGTCTATAACGACAGAATGGCCCGACTGATTTCCGCCGAGCCTGATCGCTTCTCAGCGTTTGCCCATCTACCAATGAGGAACCCCGCGGTTGCAGCCGACGAGCTGGAGCGCGCCGTCGTGGAGTGTGGCCTCCGGGGCGCACTGATCAGTGGAACCGTTGACGACAGGTTTCTGGATGCGCCCGAGTTCGAGCCGGTGCTCGCCCGCGCCGAGCGACTCGGCGTTCCGCTGTACATTCACCCGGGTGTACCGCCTCGGGGCGTTCGCGCTGCCTATTACGATGGACTCCCTGGAGAAGCCTCCTTCATGCTCGCCATCGCGGGGTGGGGCTGGCACGCTGAGGTGGCCGTCCACATCCTGCGTCTCGCGCTGTCGGGTGCGCTGGATCGCCACCCGCGCCTGAAACTTCTGATCGGTCATATGGGCGAATGTCTGCCGGCGATGATGGATCGGGTCGAGCGGGTGTTTGGCGGCTACAGCCGCACCCATCTCGATCGCAATGCGGCCTGCGCGATTGCGGAGCAAGTCTGGGTATCCACCAGCGGCTTCTCGAGCTTGCCAGCGTTTCTGGCGGCATTTATGACCTTTGGCGCCGATCATCTTTTGTTTTCGGTTGACTACCCCTTTGGCAATAATTCGGCTGCCGTCGATTTCCTCAAGCAGTTACCGGTTTCCCCTGAGGATCGACAGAAGATCGCACATCGAAATGCTGACGCATTACTCAGCCTTTCGAGTGCCGCCCCAAGCGAGATTGTTTGACGGTATTTGTGACGGTATGATCGGTGCGCGCCGAAAAAAACTCATGGCGACCGATATTTTTTACGGGTGCCGGAGACAATCGAGCGGGAGGGAAGGGCGCCCCGCCTGATTTTGCCGGCCGCAGTTGGATCGGATCGCCATATCTCCGGATATGCCGGGAGACGGAGAACGACATGGGTTCAATATCGACTGTTCAAACTCCCGCGGCGGTGATTGATCTCGTACGCATGAACCGCAACATCGATCGCATGCAGCGGCGCGCAAATGCCTTGGGAGTGAATTTCAGGCCGCATGTAAAGACAGCGAAGTGTACGAAAATAGCGATGGCGGAGAAGGCGGCGGGAGCGCGGGGCATCACGGTGTCCACTCTCAAGGAAGCCGAGCATTTTTTTGCCGACGGCATCACGGATATCCTATATGCGGTGGGGATGGTGCCCGCCAAGCTGGAGCGGGTCTGGGCGCTGATACGCAAGGGGTGTGATCTCAAAATCATTACGGACAACACGGAGTCGGCGGCCGCAATCGCCGCCTTCGCCCGCGAGCATCACGAAGTCTTCGAGGTTTTGATCGAGATCGATACGGACGGTCACCGATCCGGAGTCCGGCCCGACGGAGCGGCACTGCTCGACGTGGCTCGGGTATTGGACGCCGGAAACGTGCGTCTTGGCGGCGTGTTGACGCATGCAGGTGCGAGCTACCAGTGTGATACACCGGCGGCACTCGAGTCGATTGCCGAACAGGAACGTTCGGGCTGCGTATTCGCCGCCGAGCGAATTCGAGCGGCAGGTATGGCGTGTCCGGTGGTCAGCGTCGGATCGACACCCACGGCCTTGTCAGCCGCGCATCTTGATGGCGTAACCGAGGTACGGAGCGGCGTCTATGTATTCTTCGATCTGGTCATGAGTAACGTCGGCGTGTGCACGACGGATGACATGGCATTGAGCGTGCTGACGACGGTTATTGGACACCAAAATACCACGGGTTCGGCCATCGTAGATGCCGGTTGGATGGCCATGAGCTGTGATCGGGGAACCGCTCGACAAAAGCGCGACTACGCCTACGGGCAAGTCTGCTCAATTGATGGCGCCGTGTTGCCGGGTTATTTGCTCAGCGCGGTCAATCAGGAGCATGGCATCGTTTCGCACGAAAATGTGCCCGATGGCGGGCGACGCTTTCCGGTGGGCACGCGGCTCCGCATTCTTCCCAACCATGCGTGCGCCACCGGCGCCCAGTTCTCCGATTACCACGTGCTGGCCAAGGACGGCAGCGTTGCCGTTTGGAACCGAGTTCACGGCTGGTGAGAGCGTATACGATGGTCCCCGAACTGCATCCTCAATGGCACACGCTGGACTTCGGCGCGCTGCTGACGGGCGGCGCCGCTTTCATCAGCATCGATGCCCAGAACGGCATCCTCGATCCTGCGGGTGTGCTGGCGCACGAAGGCATATGGAAAGGAGCGCGAGATCCCGGAGGCTCTCTGCACAACGCGCTCCAACTCGCGTCCGTGCTGCGCCGCGCGTCGCTGCCGTTCTTCTGGCTGCGCTACGACCGCTTTATCGGGGAGACTCAACCGTCGACTCCTCTGGACCAAGCGCAGCACCACTTCTGGAACAAGGATTATGCATGCGCCGGACCTTGCAGGCCCGGGGCCATTTTTTCATCCGGACCAGAGTCGCCCGCTACCACATGATGTAAGGGGCGACCTCGGCGTCGGACACCATGCCGTTGCCGACGTCGGTCAAGGCCTGGTCGATGATGGCGAGGCCCTCGGCCGCTTCTTCCTCCGTCAAGGTAAGGGGCGGCGTGAACTCCAATACATTGCCGCCCAGCCCGACGTAGAAGAATATCGCCCCCAACTGGTAGGCGCGGTAGATCACCTTTGCAGTGGTCTGCACCGGGACCGGCCGGCGTGACTGCCGATCCCTGACGAGATCGATACCGAGCACCATGCCGCGGCCGCGTACTTCGCCGATGATCTCGTGCCGGGCCATCAGGCCGAGCAGTCCCTGCTCCAGAATCGCACCGATGCGGTTCGCCCGCTCGATCAGCTTCATATCCTCGATGGCCTTGATCACGGCGCGGCCGGCAGCGGCCGCAACCCAGTTTCCGCCCATGGTCTGGATCGCATACGCAGTGCGATAATCCATGATCTGCCGTGGGCCGATGACCGCGGAGATTGGCAGGCCGCCGCCGAGTGCCTTGCCGAATACCACGACATCGGGCTCGAGTCCCTCATATTCGAAGCAATGCATCCTGCCGCTGCGGGCCAGCCCCACCTTGACCTCGTCGACAATGACCTGGATGCCATGCTGCCGGCAACGATCCTGCAGCGCTGCAAGGAAGCCGGGCGGCGGTATGACCAAGCCGCCGTCATCGAGGATCGGCTCGATGAACATGCCGGCAACCTGTGTGGGCGGAAATACCGTGGCGAACTGATAGTCGAGGTACTTGAGCACCTCTTCCGATGTGAAAGTCCCTCTGTACGGATCCGGATAGGGCAGCAACATCAGGCCTGGGCGCGGCAGCGAGTGGGTGAGCGCGGTATGGCCGCTGATGCTGCTCGACCCCGACAGACCGCCGTGCCAGGATCCCACAAACGAGATGAAACGGGATCGGCCCGTCGCCGCTGCGACAACCTTCATCGCGGTGTCGTTGGCATCCGATCCGGAATGTCCGAACCATACGCGCCGCTCGCCCCTGCCGGGTGTCACGCGCAGCAGGTCCTCCGCGAGCGCAACTGCGTTCTCGTTCGCGTACGCAGACAAGCTCGCGCCCCCCATATTGGCAACGGCGCCCGAGACGGCCTCGACCATCGAGGGATGTCCGTGACCGAGTATTGCCGGGCCGAAAGAGGAGCCGAAATCGAGGAGTTCCCGGCCGCCCTCCTCGATAAGGCGACTGCCGCGGCCGCCCACCAGACTGACGGGTGAGAAGCGCAGGCGGGCGATGTCCGCGATGACGCGCGCGTCGCGCTCTCTCAAAGTCAAAGACCTGGATGCGATGTCGCTCATGCCGGCTCCCCTTCTGTTCTACCCTGCCTGTTTCATAGTTCGAGATTGACGCGGCGGCGCTTCGCCAGAATGACACCGTAGGCGAGACCGACACCCAGCCATGACAGCCCCAGCATCATGGCCGTGGCGCTCATGCCCGTGAGCACGGCGAGTACGACCACCATGCCGGCGAGAGGCACCGCGAGGTGGACAAACCAGCGGCCCGAGCGCAGCTTGACCCAGCACAACGCAATGACCGAGGCGTGCAGCAGGAAAAATCCGCTGAGCGCGCCAAAATTGACGACGGACGTGAGGTCGTCCAGACGGTTGCGCATCAGCAATGCCACCACGGTCGAGATCGCCGCGGTGACCAGCATGCCGACATAGGGAGTACCGTGGACGGGATGAACCCTGGCAAGGACTTCCGGCAGTTGGCGGTCGCGCCCCATCGCATACATCACGCGCGCAACGCCCACCTGCATGGGCAGCGCGCTCGCAATGCCGACGACCGTCGCCATCGCCCAGGCGATCAGCATCGACATCCAGGGGCCGATGGCCCAATCGGCGACCTCATAGGCCGCCGCCGCCGGATCCTTGAGCGTAAGGCCGGTCATGAGGTCCCCGAGCACCCACGACAGGATCGCGAACAGCGCCGCCGACAGGAACAGCACCGCCAGGATCGCGCGCCCGATGACGCGCTTGTCGTCACTCGCCACTTCCTCGGAGAGCGTCGATATGGCGTCGAATCCGAGAAAAGACATCACGCAGATCGCGGTTGCCGCAAAGATGCTCTTCCCATCGAACAGCTGTGCGGAGTAAAGCGGCCGCAGCGTGAGCCCGCCGTCCCCCTTGCCATGCGACAGCGCGACCAGCGCGAGGATCACGAGCAGGGCGAGTATCGCGAGCTGCACAGCAACGGAAAACAGGTTGAATCGCTGCGATACCTTGATGCCGAACCAGTTGACGCCGAGGGTGGTGCCGGCAACCAGCAACACCCAGACGCCACGGTCGACCTGGGGCATCAGCGATCCCAGCGCGACGGCCATCACCACGTACACGTAGGCGGGAATGAGCAGATAATCGAGCAGGATCATCCATCCGGCCAGGAACCCGACCAGCGGACCCAGCGCGTGGCGGGCAAAGCCGTAGACGGACCCGGCATTGGTGATCTTCTCGCTCATCACCGCGTAACTCTTGGCGGTGAAGTACATGCACAGGGTACCGAGTACGTAGGCAAGCACCATGAGGCCGCGGGATTCCAGCCACACGAAGCCCAGCGACTGGAGCACACCGAACGGGGTCACATAGGCCACCCCGTACACCACGAGATCGAAGAACGTGAGTGTCCGACGCAGCGCGTGCGGTGATTCCGCGGCACCGACACGCGCGTCAGCGGCCAAGGCTTAGGTTCCGGTCCATTCAGAAATGATAATTAATTTCCGTGCCGTAAGTGCGCGGCTGGTTCGTCGAATAGCGCACCAGGCTGGCTATGTTGTACTGAAAGCTGGTGTTATTCGCGCTGATCGCCGCCACCTTGTTGGTGAGGTTGTCGACGAACAAGCTCGCCGACCACTTGTCGCGTGCCAAGATCAGCCGCGCATTCGCGAGCGTGTAGCCGCCCAGTTGAATATCGTAGAAGTAGGCCTCATCGATGGTCGGACCCACGTAGGACGCCGACACCCGCCCGGTGAGCTTGTAGTCGCCGAACAGCTGGGTCGAATAAATGGCCGCGAGGCTCGCCATGCTCTTCGGCACGTTGAGGATCGGGGCCGTGCACCCCTCGGCGGTCTTACAGTACGGGACGCCCGGCGACACTTGCGCGCCGGTGGGCGAGGTGAGGAAGGCGGTATAGGCGGCGTTCGGATGCGTGAGCCTCGCGTCCGTATACGACCCGCTCGCGGTCACACTCAACTCGTTCGTCAGCTTCGCGTTGATCTCGAGCTCGGGACCGTACGAGCGGCCGTTGCCGGCGTTGGTGTCGTACTGGAAGCCGCAGGTGAGGATCGGCGCCTGCTGTATCCCGTTCCACTTGATGTAGTAGAAGTCGCTGTTGACCGTCAGCCAGTTGTCGAACATCTTGGCCTTCTCGCCGACTTCGTAGTCCCAGACACTGTCGGGGCCGAAGGTGAGCGGGGCGTTGCCGCAGAAGGTCGGCAACAACTGGTTTGCCCCACCCGGCCGGAAGCCTTTGGAGGCCGACAAATACGTGGTCAGATCCTTGTTGGGTTCATACGAGAGATTGATGCGCGGGTTGTAGCCCGTATTGGACGCCTCGGTTTTCGGAAACACCGCCGGCGGCAAAAGCTGCGGACCGTTCAGACCCCACTCGTCCTCGACCTGCGAACTCTGGTAGCGGTACCAGCGCAGACCGGCCTCCAATTTCAGCGTATCCGTGAGCTTGTAGGAGCCGTCCGCAAACAGCGCGTATTGCTGAATCTGGTAAACGTTGTTGTTGTAATTGATGTAGCCGTCGACCTGCGTCGCCGGGCTCCCGGGGGTGCCGAATCCGGGTGTGAAGTCGCTCTGACCGGTGTCGAACCAGACGGAGCGCAGATTGCTGTAGAACGCGCCCGCGGTCCAATGGAGCTGATCGTTGTCGCGCGAATTCAGGCGAATTTCCTGGCTGAATTGATGCGTGGTGTCGATTTCCGCGAATGGAATCGGGATGTACGGGCTATAGCCGACGGTCGAGGAAATCGACTCGGAGGCATCCTGCGTCTGGCTGTTGTTGCGGTTCCAGTACGAGGTGGCGCTGGTCAAATTGGCGAAGCCTAAGTCCCCCGTGACGTTGATGCTGTAGATGTGCACCATGTCGGAGATCGGCTCGGGAATGTCGAAGGCCTCGTAGTGGGCCATGTACGCGGGGCCGGGCGGGCTGTCGTAGAGATCGTAGCCGCCCATCTCCATATTCTGAAAAAAGACCGTGCCCACCACCGACCAGTCGTCGTTCACCTGGTACAACAGGCTCCCCCGCGCGGCATTGAGCTTTTCGGTGTTGACGTTGGTGGTCACGCTTTCGATGGGCCCCGCCAGCACGTTGCCGCGTACCGGCCCGTTATCCGGCGGGAAGGGATTGACCACGACGCGGTCGATCCAGCCGCTGCGGTACGTGTCGGTGCCGACCAGACGCAGCGCCAATTGCTCGCCGATCGGGATGTTGACCATGAAGCTGCCGCCGCCGTTGCCGCTGCCTCCTTCCGTGTCGGACAGCGTCCCCTGCACCGAGGCGTCCCACTCGCCGAGCTTGGGTTGATTCGTGACCACCTTGACGGTCCCGCCCATCGAGCCCGAACCGTAGAGGGTCCCCTGCGGACCGCGCAGGACTTCGATGCGCGATACGTCATACAGATTCGGGTCGATGACGACCTTGCCGGCCTGCGCCAGCGTCGGCGGCGACAGCGGCACCTCGTCGAGATAGAAGCCGACCGTGGGGGCGGCGCCGCCGTTCGAGGCGAGGCCGCGCGCCTCGTATTCCGTCTCGCTCGGGCCCGCCGAGCGCACCGACAAGCCCGGCACTTCGCGAGCCAGAGCCTCGACCGACGTGATGCCCGCCGCGTCCAGTTGTTCGCCGGTCACGGCCGACAAACTGATGGGCGTGTCCTGAATGGTCGACTTGTATTTTTCGGCGGTGACGGTGATTTCCTCGAGTCCCGTGTCGGCGGCGTCGGCAGCAACGTCGGTCGCAGCGGCCACCGCAGGCGACGGCAGGCTGGCTGCCATAAGGAGACCGCAGAGCACTGCGAGAGACTGGCGTGGGCCGGCATCCGCTTGCCGGCGCCGCACGGCCAAAACTGCGCAGGATCGGATTTCATTCGATTGCATGTCAACACTCTCCCGATGTTCACGCTCCGAAGCGTGGCGCTTTACGCATTAATCCGATCCAGGCGCCGGCTCGTCATGACTTCTTATGTAAACGATCCGCGCCCGCGGTGGGGGGGCTGCCTCACGAGCCCTCTTGTCATCCCTCGATGCAGTGAACGCCATTGAAACATCACTGTCTTGAACCAAATTGACTGTCGAGCACGTATGCCCGCAGCGATCGTAACGAGGCGCGCTGGTTTGGTGCAGGAATGTCGGCTTCAGATGCCGGCGCAGCCTATTCTGGTGCATCCGTCAGCCGCATAGAAACGTCACTCCCGGCGTGGTAATTTCGGGATAGAACACTGTGCTGCGTCGGAAGTTTCTGCAACCGGGAGAGTTTTTACCATTGCGCCACCGATCTCACGGGCCTCCTCTCGTCTCTGTCCCGGCGCGCTACGAACGGCGCGACGGCGGGTTGCTGCAGTCCAGGCATACGCATGCAGGGGCATATGCAGCCGTTGTTCTCGCCGGGGGGTATGAGGAAACGGGCAACTGGGGTCGATTCCGCGTGCGTGCCGGCGACGTGCTTTTTCACGATGCTTTCGATGCGCATCTCAATCGGTTCGAGGCACGCGGTGCGACGATACTGAATCTCGCGCTGCCCGGGCATGCGAGTGGATTTCGAGCCGGCCGCATATATGACGCGGATGCCGTGGCCCGCACTGCCGAGCGTGATCCGCAGGTGGCGGTTCATGTCCTGACCGCGCAGCTGCGCGAGATGCGCCCGGTAGTCGACGATTGGGCCGATCTGCTGGCCACCGAGATCGTACGCGACCCGAACTGTCGTCTCGATCGCTGGGCCGAAGCGCACGGCATCGCGCCAGAAACAATATCGCGCGGTTTTGCCCGGGCGTATGGAATCAAGCCGGCCACCTTTCGCGCCGAGATCCGGGCCCGTCGGGCCTTCAGGCACATCGTCCACACGATGACGTCGCTGGTCGAAATCGCGACGATCCTGGAATTTGCCGATCAGGCGCACATGACACGGTCTGTACGTGCATTGACCGGAGCTACACCTTCCCACTGGCGCTCGATGTCAAATTCGTTCAAGACACAGCCCGGCTCAAAGGCGTCCACTTGAACATGATGTTCCGAGTGAAGCCGTGGGAGTTTCCTGCTTCGATGCAAAATTGCCGCTTGCCATTGCCATGAATCTGCCGCTGAGCGGCATCACCGTGGTCTCGGTCGAACAGGCGATCGCCGCCCCTCTTGCGAGCCGGCATCTCGCCGACTGGGGCGCGCGCGTCATCAAGATCGAGCGCCCGGACAGTGGTGACTTCGCGCGTGGCTACGATGCGACCATGAACGGCTTGTCCAGCCAGTTCGCGTGGGTGAATCGCTCCAAGGAGAGTGTCGCGCTTGACATCAAATCGGCTTCCGGCAGGCAGGCTCTCGACGCCTTGCTCGAGCGCGCCGATGTGTTCATCCAGAACCTCGCGCCGGGCGCGGCTGCCAAGTTGGGGCTGGACGCGAAGACGTTGGTTGGGCGGCAGCCCCGCCTGATTGCGTGTGACGTTTCGGGCTATGGGGCCGATGGCCCGTACAGCGACAAGAAGGCGTACGACCTGCTCGTCCAGTGTGAGACGGGTTTTGTGGCGATCAACGGCACCGAGGCAGCGCAAGCCAAATGCGGCCTGGCAATCGCCGATATCGCGGCCGGCATGTACGTGCTTCAGGGCGTCCTGATGGCGCTGCTGCATCGGGAAAGAACCGGTCGCGGCACCGCCTTCGAGGTATCGCTGTTCGATGCGCTGAGCGAATGGATGAGTTATCCGGCCTACTACACTCGCGGCGGCGGCGCCCCGCCGGGACGTTCGGGTTTGCGGCACGCGACGATCGCGCCCTACGGCCCGTTTCGCGCCGGCGACGGCAAGACGATTTTTTTCGGCATACAGAACGAGCGGGAGTGGACCCGCTTCTGCAAGATCGTGCTGCAGGACGAGGCGCTTGCAGCCGATCGGGGCTACGCGTCAAACCCGGCCCGTCTCGCTCGCCGCGAGGAACTCGAGGCGCTCATCGAGACACGGTTCTCGGCATGGACCGGCGAAGCTCTCGTCGCGAGGCTCGACGCGGCGGGAATCGCCAATGCCCGGCTGAACGGTGTCGAGGATTTTCTTCATCATCCGCAGTTGCACTCGCGCAAGCGGATTCGCCCGGTCGCAAGCGAGACCGGCTTGCAGGAGACATTCCTCCCGGCCGTCACTATTCCCGGCCTGGAGCCCGTCATCGGCCCCATTCCTGCGCTGGGAGAACATACCCTGAAGATATTTGCCGAGCTGGGCCTTCCGTTGGGCCATGGCGCCGATCGTGAAGCACCCCGCTCATGACGGCTAAGTCGGCGCAACAACTCGACGGCGGCACCCGCATCTGCGAGAGGCTGAACGAGGACCCAAGATGATCGAGATTGCAGGAAAATTCGTCTTCACTGAGCTCGCGGAACTGGTCGATCCGGCTCACACCGCGCTGATCATGGTGGACATGCAGCATGACTTCGTAGAACCGGAGGGTGCTTTCGGCAGGATGGGCATCGACCTGACGATGTATGACGCTTCGAGGCCGCGGCTGGCCGCATTGCTCGAGGCCGCCCGAGCGAGCGGGACGATGATCGTGCACCTGCAGAACACGGCATTGCCCGGGAGAATGAGTGATTCTCCGTCGTACATCCGGTTCAATATGCGGATGCATATGGCGGCGCGCCGCGACGGGCCCCCTTTGCAGTACACGGTTCCCGGTACACCGGGGCATGACTTCGCCACCGAGTTCGCGCCGCGTTCGGGTGAACTGGTCATACGCAAATATCGCTCCAGCGGGTTCTGGGGCACCAACCTCGACCTCGTGCTGCGTAGTAACGGCATTCGGTCGTTGGTGGTGGGCGGCTGTACGACGGAGGGCTGTGTCGAATCCACGGCCCGGGATGCGATGTTCAACGACTACTATGTCGTGATTGCCGAGGACTGTGTCGCGAGCGACGACAGGGCGCAGCACGAGGCATCCCTGCTGCTGATGCGGCATCGGTTCGATCTCTTCGGCCACCACGAAATCCAGAGCGTCTGGCGGCGGGGCGACAGCACGGCAGAGGCATGCAAATGAACAGGTTGAACGGCAGAATCGCACTCATCACGGGGGCAAGCTCGGGAATAGGCCGGGGAATCGCCAACGCCTTTGCGCGCGAGGGCGCCCACATCGTCGTTGCAGACCGTGTGCCGGAGGCGCGCGCGTCCGAGGTGCTCGCGGAGGTCCACGCGTACGGGCGCGAGGCGCTGTTCGTGCAGACCGACGTCCGCGACGAGAGGAGCGTCGGCGCGATGGCAAAGGCGGCATTGTCACGCTTTGGTCGGGTCGATATTCTCGTCAACAATGCCGGCATATTCACTGAATCCCTGCTCGAGAACCTGTCCATCGACGACTGGGACCGGGTCGTCAACACCAATCTGCGTGGCACGTTCCTGTGCACGCGCGCGCTGATCGGCCAGATGCTCGAGCGGCGCGACGGCCGCATCATCAATATTGCATCCCAATTGGGTCAGATCGGCGGCAAGTCGGTTGCCCATTACGTGGCGAGCAAGGCCGGTGTCATCGGCTTGACCAAGGCTCTGGCGCGCGAGGTGTCGAGCCGCGGTGTGCTCGTCAATGCCATAGCGCCCGGCCCGATCGATACGCCCATGCTCGAGGATGAGTCCGACGAATGGCGGCGTGCAAAGCTCGCCGATCTGCCGATCGGCCGCTTCGGCACCGTCGATGAGGTCACGCCGACCGCGGTACTGCTCGCATCCGCCGATGGATCCTATTACGTCGGTCAGAC
Source organism: Steroidobacteraceae bacterium (assembly GCA_050012315.1). GTDB lineage: Bacteria > Pseudomonadota > Gammaproteobacteria > Steroidobacterales > Steroidobacteraceae > Bog-1198. Next base: position 139,519 of record JBEKHK010000003.1, read on the forward strand.
CTTGGGGCCGAACGGCGGCGACGTGATGCTATGAAGATCGTCGACGTCGTCTGCGAACCCGTGCGCTCCGGGTTCTATCGCGATGACCAGGCCGCAATCAGGGCCGGCGCCACGCACGACGGCTTTCTTTATGTGGGCGATGCGCTGACTCCCGGATTTCGGACCATCCGGGAGTCCGGCACGGCGGTGTCGGTCATGCTGGTACTGTCGGACGGCCAGGTCGCACTGGGGGATTGCGCCGAGGTCCAATATCCCGGTGCCGGCGGCCGGGCTGCCGTTTTCAGCGCACCGGAGGCCATTGCCGAAATTCGCGACCATGTCGCCCCCCTGCTTCTCGGGCGCACGGTCACGGGGTTCCGCGAGCTCGCCGGGGAAGTCGATGCCGATCGCTCGGGCGATGGCCTGCTCGGGACGGGCGTGCGCTACGGAGTCACCCAGGCACTGCTGCACGCGGCTGCACTGGCCGCGGGCATGACGATGGCCGAGGTGGTACAGGGGGAATACCGGACCGGTATCGACCTGGTTCCCGTGCCGCTTTTTGCGCAGACCGGCGATGACCGGTACACGAACGTCGACAAGATGATTCTCAAGGAAGTCGATGTCCTGCCGCACGGCCTGATCAACCACGTCGGGACGAAGCTAGGGACGGATGGCGCCCGGCTCAAGGAGTACGTCGGCTGGTTGCGCGACAGGATCGTCGAGCTCCGGCCGCGACCCGATTATGCTCCCAGGCTGCATTTCGACACCTATGGCACCATCGGCCTCGCCTTCGATCGCGACGTCGGCCGGATTGCGGACTACCTGGCCGAACTGGCGGCTCAGGCGGCGCCGTTCAGTCTTCGCATCGAACATCCCGTTGATGCGGGGAGTCGCGATGCCCAGGTGCACAGCTACGTCGAACTGCGTCGGACATTGGCCCGGCGCAACGTGCCCGTGGAGCTGGTCGTCGATGAGTGGTGCAACACCCTCGAGGACATCGAGGTATTCGTCGCCGCGGGTGCGGCGGATGTCATCCACGTCAAAATGCCGGACCTTGGCGGGATCAACAATACGATCGAGGCGCTGTTGCACGTACGGCGCAACGGGTTGACCGCCTATTGCGGCGGGACCTGCAACGAGACGGATATCTCGGCCCGGGTGAGCGCCCATGTGGCCATGGCCTGCGGAGCCGACCAGATCCTCGCCAAGCCGGGCATGGGCGTTGACGAGGGACTCATGATCGTCGGCAACGAGATGGTGCGTGTGGCGGCGCTCGCACGAAGACGCGCCGGATTGCCGAGGGCCTCATGTTCGACCTGAAGGGCAGAGTGGCGCTGATCACCGGCGCCGCATCCGGCATCGGAGCGGCCACCGCACGCCTCTTCGCGCAGGCCGGCGCGGATCTTGCTCTCGCGTGGTATCCGCCGGACGGCCACGATATCGAGCCGGTGCGCGAGGCGGTGGCGGCGGCGGGTCGCCGGGCCGTGATCGCGGCCGTGGATGTAACCCGCGACGGCGACGTGAGCGCCCTCGTGACGCGCGCAGTCGGCGAGCTCGGCGGCCTGCACATCGTCGTCGCCAATGCCGGCATCGCCCGGAAAGTGGCGCTGCAGGACCTCGACGACGCCGCTTGGAACCAGGTGCTGGATGTCAATCTGAACGGTGTGTGGCGATGCTTTCGATCCGCCCTTCCGCACATGCAGCGGGCTCGCTTCGGACGCCTGATCGCCACCTCCTCGGTCGCCGGCACGGTGTCGGCATGGCCGCTTCACTCCCATTACGCGGCATCGAAGGCGGGTCTGGTCGGGCTGGTGAGGTCGCTTGCGGTGGAATTCGGCGCGCACGGCATTACGGCCAATGCGGTTGCCCCCGGGGTGATCCGCACACCGCAGGCGCTCGATCCGGTCAATTCCCTCGGGCCGGAGGGTATGGAAGCCGTGGCAGCGAGGATTCCGGCGGGTAGGGTCGGTACGCCGGAGGACATCGCGCACGTCTTCCAGTTCCTGGCCAGCGCCGAAGCCTCCTACGTGAACGGCCAGCTTCTGGTGGTGGACGGTGCGCGCAGCCTGGCCGGCCTGGATTAGAAACTTTCACAAAAAAAGAGATCACAACGTATGAGCATGAACCAGCAGTTCTTCCGCCGCTTCGATGATGCAGGCGTGCCCGGTGGGACGCGCGAGATCGTGGGTTACGGCGAACACCTACCCCGGGTACGCTGGCAGAACGACGCCAAGGTCGCCGTCCAGATAGTCGTGAACTACGAGGAGGGCTCCGAGAAGACCTACGCGATGGGCGACAAGACGAACGACGGCATGTACGAGCTGCCGTTCGCCGTCGACGGACAGCGGGACCTGGCGGTCGAGTCCATGTACGAGTACGGGTCACGCAGCGGAATCTGGCGGCTGTTCCGCGTATTCGATGCGGCCGGAATTCAGATAACCTGCTTCGGCTGCGCGGTCGCGCTCGAGCGCAATCCCGCGGTGGCGGCCAAGCTGGTGCGTCGCGGCGATGAAGTGGTCAGTCATGGCTTTCGCTGGAGCAACCACTTCGAAATGAACCGCGATGAGGAGCGGGAGGCGATCAGGCTCTCCGTCGCATCGATCGAGAAGAGCACCGGGTCCCGTCCGTTGGGCATGTACTGCCGGGAAATGAGCGTCAACACCCGGGAGCTGGTCGTCGAGGAAGGCGGCTTCTTCTACGACTCGGACTGCTATAGCGACGACCTGCCCTACTGGACCACCGTCCTGGGCCGCAGCCATCTGGTCGTACCGTACTCGCTCGTTGTCAACGATGTCCGCTACATCCTCGGGACGGGCTACGGCAGCCCGGAGCACTTCTTCGAGACCGCGAAGGCGACGCTCGACCGGCTCCGCAACGATGGCGATGACGCCGGGCGGATGATGTCGATCGGCCTGCATCCCCGTATTACCGGCAATCCGGCGCGCGCCGACGCCCTCGCGCGCTTCATCGGGTACGCCCAGAAATTCAATGATGTCGCCATCATGCGGCGCATAGACATAGCCCGGATGTTCGCCGCCCAGGTGCCAAAGCCGTGATTCGGATAGTCGACGCTCATGATCCACATCGATGAAGCGCAATGCGCCCGCCTCATTTCGCACGAGCTGGCCTTCGCTGCCATCTCTCGGGCGTTGATCGCAGCGGCATCGCCGAGCTCATCGATATTTCCCGTCGTGCTCGGACATGCCAGCGATCCGCAAAACCGATTCACCTTAAAGTCAGGCACGGACGCCGATCTGGCCGGAGTGAAAATCGGCTCTTATTTTCCAACCAATGACAGGCTTGGCTTGCCGCGCCACGATTCGATCATTCTTCTGTTCGACCAGAGCAAAGGCAAAATCGGCGCCATTGTCGAGGCGGGCAAGCTCAATGCCTATCGCACCGCCGCCGCCGATGCCGTGGCCACCGACATTTTGGCGAGCAAAGATGCTTCGACCGTTGCGCTGTTCGGGACCGGCCACCAAGCCGAGTACGAAGCCTTGGCTCTGTCGCGCATTCGGACGCTCAAAAAAATTCTCGTGGTGGGCCGTGATCCCGTGCGGACAGCGTCTTTCGCCAAACATTTGCAGTCAAAGGGCCTGCCTGCGGAAACGTCGCGAGCCGAACAGGCCTGCGCTGCGGCCGACGTGATCGTAACCGCCACCGCAGCGACAGCACCGCTTTTCCACGCCGAGTGGGTGCGCGCCGGAACGCATATTTCCAGCATGGGCTCGGACGCCACGGGCAAGCGGGAGCTTCCGCCGGATTTGTTTCACAAGGCCAGACTGTTTTGCGATCTGCCCGAGCAATCACGCCGCATCGGAGAGTTCCAGCATGCGGAGGCAAAAGCGCAGCTCACGGCGATTGGAGATGTTCTGAGCGGCAAGGCCAGGGGGCGCGTTTCTGCCGACGACGTCACCATCTTTGATAGCTCGGGCATCGCACTGCAGGACCTTTACATCGCCCAGGCAATAATCAAGGCGCATATGGAATGCCGGACCTGACGCATGAGTTCTGAACTCAGCGACCGCATAAGACTCCCGGTCGAGCCCTCTGATATTGCGGAGGCCCATGCACGGATCCGCCCCTACATCCGGCGCACGCCCATCATGGAGGCAGCACTCGCCGAAGCACCCGGTGCCCGGGTCTTTTTCAAGCTTGAATTCACCCAACATGCCGGCTCTTTCAAATCCAGAGGCGCTTTCAATAATCTGCTTTCGCGCGAAATTCCCGCGGCGGGTGTAACCGCTGCCTCAGGCGGCAATCACGGAATAGCCGTGGCACAGGCCGCCAGGAGGTTGGGATGCAGCGCACGCATTTTCGTTCCGGAGATTTCGGCCAAAGTGAAAGTGGATGCCATTCGCTCCACAGGCTGTGAATTGATCATCGGCGGCGCCCGCTATGCCGATGCACAGGTGTCCTGCGACGCGTATGCATCGCAGTCGGGCGCCCTGCTGGTGCACCCGATCGATTCGGTGGCAACCATTTCAGGCCAGGGGACACTGGCCAAGGAATGGGAAGAAGATCACTACCCGCTGGGTTGGGGCAAACTCGACACCGTTTTGGTGGGCGTGGGTGGCGGCGGTCTGATTGCCGGCATGGCAGCTTGGTGGCGTGGCCGCGTCAAAGTGGTTTCCGTGGAACCCGAAGGTTCTCGCTGCTTGCAGGCAGCCCTGCAGGCCGGGCACCCAGTGGACGTGCCGGTTGAATCCATTGCAGCAGATTCACTTGGGGCCAGGCGCGCCGGGGATCTGGTCTTTGAAATTGCCAAGTATGCGGTCGCAGATTCAATCCTGGTTGCAGATGATGCCATCAAGCAGGCCCAGCAACTTCTGCTGCGCGACTTCAGGATCATCAGTGAACCCGGTGGAGCGGCCGCGCTTGGCGCCCTGATTTCTCGACGCTACGAACCGCAACGCGGCGAGCGTGTGGGTGTACTGCTGTGCGGTGGCAATGTCGATCCAACAAAAATCTAATTGGAACCCGATGAGCTACAGCCTAGTCGACCGGCCAAGCCGGTCCGCCGGCCGGTGCGAGGAGGCGCAGGCTCAGATCCATGCGGCCGAAGCGCCAGGCGTCGTCCTCGAGCAGCACGGCTGCCTGGTACGAACCGGCTATCCAGGTGTTTTGCCGTTCGGGGCCGCCATCCAAACTGGTGCGGGCGAGCTCCCACAAGTACCAGAATGCAGTACCGGTCGTTCCGTCGTCGGATACCTCGATCAGTGGCGCGACATTGAAGTGCATGGTCCACAGCACGGCGCGCTCGCGCACCTGTGCGAGTCCCTTGGTGACCGCGTCCAGACCATCGTAGTGCGCGCCGAGCGCCTCGCAATGCCAGCCCGCAAATCGGGAAAACAGCGGCCGCATCATTTCAGGAGGCGAATAAGCGTCCGCGGCCAGCGCGTACTTTGCGATCAGCGTCCTGATCGCCTCGATGTTCCTCAGTCGCGTGACTTCTTTGACGATGTCCATGCTGCCTTTCCCCGCCCGTTGAGACGTTCTCAACCGGAGCTAACGCTACCATGGTTTCCCGGCGCTTGCGCCGCAGTTCTCCGGGATGTCGAGCACGCCACTTCGTCTTTGCAATGACTACCTGCATACTGAAAGAGTCGCATAAGGGAGCAGTAACATCGGAAATCTCGCGCGGCGTTTGAGTTTGCCGGAAGCCGTAGGTCTGTCACTGGCGGTCATCGCCCCCAGCATCACCGCGGCTTTCAACGTCTCCCTGGTGGTGAAGGCCGCGGGTCCTGCGGCGCCGCTGACGTATGCGGTCGGCATGCTTGCGGTAGCACTGGTGGCACTATCCTTCGTCGCGTTCACGCGGCGCGTTGCCCATGCAGGATCAGCCTATGCGTACATCACGCATACGTTCGGCAGCAAGGCGGGATTCGTCGCCGGCTGGATGCTGATGCTGGCCTACCTTTGCTTCGGTACCGGTCAAGCGGCGCTTGTCGGCAACTTTGCGGCTGCGTTTCTGCGCAGCTTCGATGTCGATATCGGATCGATGTGGGTCCCTATCGCCGGCGCCACCATCGTGCTGGCCTGGTGGCTCGCTTATCGCGACATGAAGTTCGCGGGGCGACTCATGCTCGCGATGGAAGCCCTGACCGTGCTGGCGATCACCGCGCTGGGCGTGCGTATCATCCTCGAGGTTCATCCCACGGCAGAGCAGTCGCTCGCGACGCTGCGCCCCTCAACCGAATTTCACGGCTGGGCCGGCGTCGGCCTCGGCATGGTATTTACCATACTGTCCTTCGGCGGCTTCGAGGGGGCCGCCACGCTGGGCGAGGAGACCATCAATCCACGACGCAACATTCCGGTGGCGATGCTGAGCACCGTGTTCCTGACCGGATTTTTCTTTATCTTTGTCAGCTACTGCGAGGTCATCGGATTCGGTCCGGAGGGACTGCGTACGCTCGCGGGTTCCGATGCGCCCCTCAACGAGCTGGCGCTGCGCTTCGGCTCGCGTAATCTTGCAGCGCTGCTGGATCTGGCGACCGCGGTGACGGCCTTTTCCGGTGTTCTCGGCGGCACCGCTGCGGCGGCAAGGATCCTGTTTGCGCTGGGCCGGGCCGGGTTGTCGTCGAAGCTCGGTGAGGCCCATCCGACCCACGGAACACCGGCGGCGGCGGTGTCGGTGGTCTCGTTGATGAGCCTCGGCATATTCCTGTCCTGGGCGCCGTTCAGCGGTGCGGGAAACTATTACAGTTACACGGGAACGATCGGCACGCTCGGACTCATGCTGACCTACATCGGGGTGGGCGGCGCGGAAACAGTCGAAGCGTCGCGGGAGAGTCGGTGGTTGTGGTCGGTCATCTGCATTCTCGGACCGCTGGTACTGCTATGGTCGCTATATCGGACCTTGTACCCGGTGCCGAACTACCCAGACAACCTGTGGCCGTACGTCACTCTGGTGTGGGTCGTCGTCGCGCTGAGCCTCATCAGATTGCGGCCCGCCCTGGCCCGTGCGCCGTTGCCGGATTATCTGTGACGTCAAAGTCATGAGGACAATAGGGATACTGGGCGGAATGTCTGCTGCCTCGACACAGGTCTATTACCGTGAGCTGTGCCGATTGACGCGCGCGCGACTTGGGGGCCTTCATTCACCGGAACTGCTGATTCGCTCGCTTGATTTCGCCAAACTCGAAGCGCTGCAGAGGAACGGCGAGTGGACCACCGCCGGGGAGATTCTCAACAACGAGGCAAAGGCACTCGAACGTGGCGGTGCGCAGCTGATCATCCTCGCAACCAATACGATGCACAAATTGGCGGACCAAATGATGGTCGGAGTCAATGCGCCGTTCATTCACGTCGCGGATGCGACAGCGAAAGCGATAAACGAAAAGGGCCTGCGTCGTCCGGGACTCATGGCCACGGCATTTACCATGGAACAATCGTTCTATACCGAACGGCTCGTCGCCGCGGGCCTGAGCCCTGTCCTTCCGAATGCCGCCGACCGGGCAGAAACACATCGCATCATCTATCAAGAGCTTTGCAAAGACATAAGGAGCGCCGACAGCGCGGCCGCTTACATTGCAATTGCGAATCGCCTTGCAGATGCAGGGGCCGATAGCTTGATCTTGGGGTGCACGGAGGTGGGCATGCTTCTCAACCAAGGCAACGTTTCGACACCGGTGTTCGACACGACACTGATTCATTGCGCCGCCGCGCTGGAATGGGCGGTGCGATGATCGGGGCTGGGTGTCGCCGTCGAACCTGCCTGAACACCGCCTGACGCGTACGATGCCGCTGGGGACCGTAGCGCTGTCTATCGGATCGCAGCGGTGAACGCCACTCTGAAGCGCGTGGCCAAGGCCTCGAGATTCTTGTCGACGGTCCACAGCAAAACGTCTGGTGTGAGAAGGACGCTTACGGCGGACTGCGCGAGCGGCTCATTTAGATCGCTCATGGGCTCTCGATCGCCTTGCGCAAGTTTTCCCGATCATCCGGCACAATGCGCCGAATGAGTGTGCCCTGCGCATCGGCGATCAGGACCGTAGGGACATCCGCAACTCGGAAAGCCCGAAATAGCGCGCCCGACTCATCGAGGGTGAGCGGAATGCCGATTTTGTATTCGTCCCGGTACTTGCGCAGATCGTCCGCGCTCGCCCAAAGGCCTGAGGCAATACCGATCCATCGCACGCGCCGATCCTCTGCCAACTCGTCGACCTGTTCTCGGGTGCGACGGCAGCTGGCCGAAATCGCGGGGCGAGTCGTAGCCAGATACGACTCACACCACGGAGAAAGGAACACCAGCACCGTCGGTCGCGGGGGCGCCGGAGTCCGAAATACAAACGGCTTCCCATCGAGCGTCGTCACCGATTCCGCAGGAAGCCGGTCGCCCACGTCGATACGGGGCCCCTCCACCAGGGCTGGCGCGGACGCTGGCATCGCCTTGGTGAGCCCGGGCTGCCGCGCGGCCACGAGTGCGGCATCCAGCCGCGCATCCGCCAAGTGCCCGACGTACAGAATCCGTCCATCACGTCCGATGACGATGTGCTGGGGCGTCACGCGCAGATTGAATGCGGCGCCCAACCGACCATCATCCAGAACGATCGGCATCGTGATCCCGAGGGCACGTCGATACCGCTGGATCTCCTCCACGGAATCATTAAACCCCGCATTGACCGCAATGACCGCCAGATCAGGCCCGGCGGTCTCATAGATGTGCTCGAAGTGCGGCATCTGCTCACGACAGGGGGCACACCAGGTGGCCCAGAATTTCAGATACACCGCCTTCTTCCCATAGAGAGCGCCCAAATCGATCGTGTCGCCGTCGATCGTCCTGAGGACCATCCGGGGCGCTGGAGATCCCACCAGTCCCTTGCCCGCCGCTTCCGCACGCTCCTGGCCCGTGGTTTCGGCCGCACGCGAGGCCGGCTTGCCCTTGGTCTTGACCATGAAAACCAGAATCTTGGCGGGCTCGGTCCGACTCGCGTTTGCGGACACTCGATGCACGTCCTGGGGTCCTTCGTAGAACGTCTGACCGGGTCCCACCGTCACGGGCGCACTCCCGTCTACCTGCATCGTCATCGAGCCCTCCAGAACATACACAAACACCTGCGCATCATGGCGATGTGGGAGCGAGGCCCCGCCTGGTAGGTACGTAACCGTGATCATCAGCGCTTCTTTGTTCGGAATTCCATCAAGGTCTCGGACCATCAATTCGGTTACCGCCGGCACCCCGGGCGGGGCGACATCGCTCGCCCACGTGTAATCAAGAAATCCGGGAATCCCCGCCACGACCATAACGCCGGCCGTCAAAACGCAAGCCCGCCTGACATTCATCGCTTGCCTCCAGATCTCCATCCGGTCCACGTCCGCTGCTAGCCGGCTACGATTAGGCTTAAGATTAGGTGGTCGACTGGTCTGACAAAAGATCCACTTCGCTGATCCTTTATGGAACCACTTTTATCTATTGGCATCCACCTGCCTGAACGCGGGACTCGCACGCTCCTGCACGATCTGCACCGGCAGCTGCGATCCGCGATTGTTGAGGGCCGGCTGCGACCGGGATTGCGCCTGCCCTCGACCCGGTCGATCGCGGAGACGTATGGCGTTTCCCGTAACACGGCGGTCGCGGCCTACGACCTCCTGCTCGGCGAGGGCTACATCGTCGCGCGCCGCGGCTCGGGCACCGAGGTTGCGGCGAGTCTACCCACGGCGCCAGGTTCTTCGGCGACGAGGAAGGCGCGCAGCTCGAGGTTCCAGCGCGTGGTGCCGATTTGGCGCTCCATGCGTGTCGTTTCGAACGAGAAGCGTCGGCCGGCACCCCGGTGGTTCTTTCGACTTGGTGTGCCCGACGCCGAATCCTTCCCCGTCGAGGTCTGGCGGCGACTTTCGATCCGGGAATCTCGGTCCATGCGAACGGCGAAGGGTCTCGAGACGGATCTGCAGGGCCTGCGTGCATTGCGCGATGCGATCGCCCGTCATGTCTCGTTCACGCGGGCGGTGGCCTGTGCCCCAGAGGACATCATTGTCACCGCGGGGGCGCAGCAGGCCTTTGATCTGCTCGCGCGCGTGCTGATCACACCGCGCCGCACTTGTGTGGCGCTCGAGGACCCGGGTTACCCACCGCTCCGCGCTGCGTTCAAGGCAGCCTGCGGCAGGGTGGCGGCGGTTCCCGTGGACCACGACGGATTGGTGGTGGACAAGTTACCGAGCAATGCCGACATCGTCTGCGTCACCCCGTCGCACCAATTTCCGCTCGGTTGCGTGCTGTCCGCACGACGGCGCGCCGAGCTGTGCGACTTTGCGCGGGCCCGAAATGCAGTGATCATTGAGGATGACTACGATGGGGAGTTTCGATACACCAATCGTCCCTTGGACGCACTGCAGACTCTAGATCGCCAAGAATCGGTGTTCTACGTGGGTACCTTCTCGAAGAGTCTGTTGCCCACGCTGCGCCTGGGCTACATCGTCACCCCCCGGTGGGCGCGCTCGCCGCTGCTCGCCGCCAAGGCCGTGTCCGAGGGTCCTTGCTGCGGGCTCAACCAAGGCGTGCTTGCCGCGCTCATCACGGGCGGTCACCTTGCCCGTCACGTCCGGAAGATGCAGCGGGTGTACGCGCAAAGACGGCAGATCTTGATTGACCTGATCCACCGGGATCTGTCGAGATGGCTGGAACCCATACCGTCGGCTGCCGGTCTGCATATCGCCGCAGCGCTGAGGCTAGCGGTGCGCGATACCTCCATCGAAGTCGAGGCGCTGCGCCAAGGGGTCGGTGTCCGTGCCCTGAGTGCATTCGCCTCTCGGCGATCAGCACCCACCGGACTGGTCTTTGGATTTGGCGCCATCAGTGACGCAGATATTGCCGGAGGTGTCGCGGCCCTCAGACGGGTGCTAACGTCGGCCGACCACGAAGCAAGGGGCGCCCCATGAGCACCACCGACAAATTGCGCTGGATTTTTTGTGGATCTCAGGGAATTCGGTCGGGATGGAGCATTGCGCTTTTCGCAGTCATTCTAGCTCCCGCGGCCTTCGTCTCGAATATCGTGATGCATCATCTCCCGTCGCTTCTCCAAGGCGAGATCGAAATCGGCGACTCGCTCGTGTTTGAGACGCTACAACTGGTGGCGATCCTCGGAGCCATGGCAATCATGGCATCGATCGAGGGCCGGAATGTTTGGTCCTACTATGGATTGGCCGGGCGTCGCCCGATCGCCAAGCTATTGTTTGGATTGGGCGGCGGACTCGTGTGCCTGTCACTGGTGGTGGGGGCGATGATTGCGGGCGGCTACCTCGTGTTCGATGCGAGAGCTTTGTACGGGCTCCCAGCGCTTGGCTACGGCTTGATTTGGCTCCTGGATTTCATGATCGTCGGAATAAGAGAAGAAGCACTGTTCCGCGGCTACCTGCAGGCGACTTTGACGCGCGGCATCGGCTTTTGGCCCGCTGCCATCCTGCTTTCGTTGCTGTTTGGCGCGGGTCATCTGCAGAACGCGGGAGAGAACATCACGGGCATCATGGGGGTGATAGCACACGCGCTGTTCTACAGCCTATTGTTGCGGTTGAGCGGCTCGCTATGGTTGGGAATCGGGTTTCACGCGGCCTGGGACTGGGCGCAGTCGTATCTCTACGGCACGCCGCAGAGCGGCCATATGATGCAAGGTCATTTGTTCATGGCTCACGCGCGGGGTAATTTACTTATGAGCGGAGGCAGCGCGGGACCGGAGGGGAGCTTGCTCGGGCTACCGGCGCAGGTAATTGGACTCTCCGTGTTTCTCCGGGCCGTGAAGCGTGCCGGGCTGTTCGTCAAAGGCCGGAATAGTCCGGAACTCCTGCGCCGCGCCCGCGGCGCCATCGGATTATGACAAAAGACCCCTGAAGTACATGACCTCCGAGGATTAAGGGGTCCCCCGAGGGTTGTGCCGGGCGCTTTCCGAGAACAAAATGCCGCTCATGAAGCCTCCTGCCTCACGCCCCGTGTCTTTGGGCTTCGGGCTCCTTCCAAAGAAAAAGGAAGCCGAACCCTCCGGGCAATCAAAGCGACTGGTGAAGGTGTTGGTCGTCGACCAGGACGCGTCCCTCCGTCGAGTCATGACGGCTCATCTGAAGGGCGCGGATTATGCGGTTAGCACCGCAGAAACCGGGCAGGCGGCATTGGACGCCTGCGTGCGGTCGCGCCCCAATCTCGTGATCTCCGAATTGCGCCTGCACGATATGGACGGGCTGGCGCTGCTGAAGGAGCTGAAGAGCCGCTGGCCTCACATCACGGTGATCATATTGACCAGCCATGCGACGATCCCCGAGGCGGTGCAGGCGACCCAGGGCGGTGCGTTCAGCTTTCTGGTCAAGCCGATCGGTAAACACGAGCTGATGGGGCATGTCGAGCGAGCGACCGCGGCGTCGAATTTTTCGTCGACGGGGGAGGACTGGCAAGATCAGATCGCCTCGCGGAGCAGGCTTTTGGAAGAGCGGCTGGCGATCGCGAATCGTGCAGCGGCCAGCACGGAGCCGCTGCTATTGACGGGCGCGAGCGGAACCGGAAAGGAGCTCTTGGCGCGCGCCATTCACGCGGCCAGCGCGCGGCGAAACAAGCCTTTCCTTGCCGTATCTTGCACTGCCACAGCCGAAGCCGGCCTGGGCAAGGAAATTTTCGCGCGCGCGCACGAAGGGACGTTGTTGCTCGATGAGGTGGGGGACCTATCGCAGAACCTGCAGCTCGAGTTGTTGCGGGTTTTGCGCAAGGATCGCAGTCGGGAAGCCGATGACGCCGACGTCCGCGTGGTCTGCGCCACCTCGCGCGATCTGAAAGCCGACCTCGAGACGGGCGGGTTCCTGCGCGAGTTGTTCGATCGAATCAGCGTCTTGCCGATCGAGATGCCGCCGCTCGGGCGGCGCCGGGAGGACATTCCGCTCCTCATCTCGCATTTTCTCGAGCAGGTGAAGGAGCCTGGCGGGCACGAGAAGATTTACACGCCGGAGGCCATCGAATTGCTGGCGACGACGGACTGGCCCGCCAACGTGAAGCAATTGTTCGATCTCGTGAAGCAAAATGTCGCGCTCTCTCGTGGAAAAATCATTGCCCAGGGGCCCGGGCAGCAATTGACGCCGGAAGACCCCGGCAAAATACCCACCTATGAGGAAGCCCGCGAGGCCTTTGCGCGTGCATATCTCGCGGACAATCTGCAGCGGACGTCTGGAAATGTGACCCAGGCGGCGCGCATCGCCAAGCGTACCCGGACCGATTTTTACAAGCTGCTTGCCAAATATCGACTCCGCCCCGATGACTTCAAACCATCATCCCGGGATCGGCGCGACGAGTAGCCGCCTCATCAGCCTCGGGGAACGCGCGGGAGCCCCTGTGAGCATTCGAGTGCGGGCCGGTCCCAGTTCGCGGCCCGAGCCGCGGCGGCATACGTGCTTTGGAGGAACGCGAGCAGCACCCCGTCGGGGTCCGCGGCGTTGCGAACTACATCGTATGGCAGCAGGAATTCCCCGAGCGAGGCGCTGAAGAAAGCTCCTTCCGGCAGGGTCGCAGATTCCTGAAAACGCGCGGGCGTCGGATACGCGTATGAGTAAAATGCGGGATAGTCGGTGCCATTGCCGCCCGGCCAGAACCCGGCGCTACTGACCTCGTGGGAATAGGCTTCGCGCATCACTTCAATCGGTACCCCAGGAGTCTTCCCTTCGAAGGGAGGCGCCGTGCGGCCCGAAAAGCGCGTGACCGCGAGATCGAAGCTTCCCCAAAAGAAATGTACGGGGCTGCACTTGCCGATGAAGCGGGTGCGGAAATTCTTGAGCACACGGTCGGCTTGAAGCAGCACGCGCCAGAAACGCTGAGCGTAGTCTTTATCATACGAGCGATGTAAGCGGTCCCGGCTGAAGGGTATCGCGCCGGCGATCTCGGAAGGCATTTCGTTGATGGAGATCGACAACCGAAGATCGCCGAGGGCCGCGATTACCTCAGCGTAGAAATCTGCGACCGTCTGCGGCCTCAGTGGGATACGTCGACTGGTTCCGTCGTCGACCTTTATGTCCAGAACGTGTTCGATAAAGTCGAAATTGATTTCGAACGAACGGGCCGAGCAGGGGATGGGCGAAGTGGTCAGGCCTCGGGCGCCGACGTAAAACGGTACGTGCCAGCTGTGATTCAGCCAGGGCGTTTGCGCAAGACGGATTTTCCCGACTACCTGCGCCCACAGATGAAGAGTGGCGCGCGTTTCGGTCCATGCGTCGTACGCAAGCTCCGGCCAGGGCGAGGCTGATGCGCTGGTCATCGGCGCATTATAGTCGGAATTCTAAGGCAGATCCTGATCGAGCTTTCGAAAGCCCACGAAGGCGTTCCGGCGCTCATCCCAGAGGCGAAACGTGAGCGATTTCAAGCTCCCGAACAAGGTGACGGGCTTGATCGTCTTGAAGAAGGGATCGGCCTCATGGCATCGCTGCAGATGGTAATTGGGTATACGCGGGCTCAAGTGATGGATATGGTGGAACCCGATATTCCCGGTGAACCACTGCAGAATTCTCGGCAGCTTGTAGAACGAACTGCCCTGCAAGGCGGCGGCCGTGTAATCCCAGTCATCGGAGCGCGCCCAATAGGCGCCCTCGAATTGATGCTGCACGTAGAACAGCCATAATCCGGCGGCGCCGGCGAACGCCGACACCGTGAGTTGAATCGTCAGCAACGCCTTCAGGCCGATCACCGCGCTCATCGTGAGCGCGAGGACGAGCAACGCCCAATTGGTATGCCGGACCGATCGTCGCTCTCGCGCAGGGGCTGAGGATGCCGCAAAGCGATGATGGATCGCAAAGATATACAAGGGCGCGATCACGAAAAGCACGATCGGGTTGCGGGCGAGCCGATAGGCGAAGCGCTTCCAGCGTGTGCCCCGAAGATATTCCTGTACGGTCAGCGTCCAGATGTCTCCCGAGCCGCGTCGGTCGAGATCGCCCGCGGTGCCGTGGTGCAAGGCATGCTGCCAGCGCCAATGTCGGTACGGCGTCAGGTTCAGCAAGCCGGCGGCGACTCCCACGGCATTGTTGGCGCGCTTCGACTTGAAGAAGGATCCGTGGCCGCAGTCGTGGAAAATTATGAAAATCCGGACGAGAAAGCCCGCCGCGAGAAGTGCCAACGGAAGGATGAGCCAATAGGAAACGGCGAGCGCATACACCATGGCTATCCAAAGCAGCACGTAAGGAACCACGGAGTTGAGCAGCTGCCATAGCGCTCTGCCCAGAGACGCGGTCTGAAATCTTGCGACGTTATCCTTCGAGAGGTCGAACGCCGGGACGGATCGTGCCGAATCGATGGTGAAGCGATTGTCCATGGCGCCTCGAGAATTATTTTGGCTCGACAGAAGCGGGAGCAGCTACTTCATCCACCATCTCGATGATGTTTGCCAAGACGGCGCCGCCAACTCGGAGACAACAGCCTTCAATTTGCCGGCGATCGAACGTCCTCGCGGCGGTTCTGCCTTTGACCCGGACCTCGACCGTTGAGCTGTCCGGCACGGAATTCGCGTCGCCGCCATGGTCCGCATCCACTATCGTTCCGAATAGCCCTTGCTGCGCCAGAAGGCTCCGCAGTTCGTGCCGGATCTTCTTGACCCCGGTGTCGAATTGCTCACGAATTTGACCGTCTTCCATGATGCCGATGTTAAACAGGGGCCAATTCCGGTTCAGTACGGTACCGAACAGACTGGGGCTTTAGGGGTGCCTGCCGTAGAGGAGCAGGGGGCCGAAGCAGGAAAGATCGGTGGGGCGGATTACCGGCGGCTGGGGGTTGCGGGAGGAGGATTAACTGCTCCAGTCCCGGGGTCGGGCTGAATCCGGCAGTGAAATCCCGCCCCATGTCATAAGAGCAGCTCCGAGGCCAGTACGGTACGGCCCAACGGAGCGTGTCTTTTCACTATCGGACGGGAGCAGGGGGCCGATCAGCTTTAGTTATCGCGCACTCGCGCGAGGCGCGTCAAGAGACAAATGCGCCGTATTCTTGGAGAAAGTCCAAGGGGCGGCGCTTTCTGTCACAATTCGAACGCAGCGTAGCATCACGGGATCATCCGCATGTCGAGATTTCTTGTCCGCAGCTTCGCGATCTCCATCGACGGTTACGGCGCCGGGCCGGACCAGGATTTGCAGAATCCGCTCGGTGTACGAGGCCCCGAGCTGATGGAGTGGTTCTTTCACACGCGCGTATGGCGGACGATTCACGGCCATGCCGGCGGAGAGGCGGGTGTGGACAGCGGCGAGACGGGCGTGGACAACGGGATGGCCGAGCAGGGCTTCGCCGGCATCGGTGCATGGATTCTCGGCCGCAACATGTTCGGCCCGATCCGTGGCCCCTGGCCGGACACCCAGTGGAAGGGTTGGTGGGGAGAGGAGCCGCCCTATCACACGCCCGTCTTCGTGCTGACCCATCATCCGCGGGCCACGCTCGAGATGGCGGGAGGCACGGAATTTCGCTTCGTCACCGACGGTATTCATGCGGCTTTGGAGCAGGCCACAGCCGCGGCGGGCGGCCGTGACATCCGCCTCGGCGGCGGCGTCGCCACTATCCGGCAGTATCTTCGCAGCCGCCTGATCGATGAGCTGCATCTGGTCATCCGTCCGGTGTTGCTGGGCTGCGGAGAGAATCTCCTGCAGGGTATCGATATGCGCGATTTGGGATATGAATGCTCGAAATATGTGGCCGGCGAACGCGCGGCGCACGTATTGCTGCGCAAGCTTTCGTAGCCTGGCACCGGCGATGTCGGCGATCTGCCGACATCCAATGGCGGCAGGTCCACCTCGCAATCGCCCGGCCGAAGGACTTATCCTCCTAAAGGCCAGCAACGGAGGGGAAGATGCCACACTCGTTCGAGTCCACCGGATGGACGGTCGCCCCGGCGTTAGCAATTGCGCTTGCCGCTCTTCTCTGCGGCTGCCACAAGGCCAAGGTGGTCACGCAAGCCGATGTCGCCGCAGCGCAGGAGGACGCGCGGAAAGAGCTGGAGCAAGCACGGCTCGAGGCACGCAAGGATGTCAAGAGCGCCGTCAAGGTGACGGGCGGCGATCCGAAGAATGTCGCGGTTGCGAGAGTAACCGGAACCTTCGATATCGCCATGGCCCAGGCTGAGGGCGACCACAAGGTCGCGATTGTAAAGTGCATGACCTTGGATACCGCCGCGCAGCAGCCCTGCAAAGACCAAGCGGACGCACAGTTTCAGACCGCGACAGCCCAGGCGAAGGCCATTCGACTGGCAAGCGGCAATCGCGGCTAACGCAGCATCTCGGCGGCCAGCCAGCGCCGGAAAGCCGCCACCGGCCGTGTCGTCTCCCGCCCGGGGCGCCATACCAGCCAATAGGCGCTGTCGAGACTGACGCGCAGCTCGAACGGCATGACGAGCTGTCCTACCGCTACTTCGGGCTCGATGAAACGCGGATCGATCACCACGACTCCCATTCGGGCCACAGCCGCTTGGATCGCCAATGCGCGCGTCTCGAACACAGGACCGTGCTTGGGGCGCGTGAAATTGGTGATGCCTGCCGCTTTGAAGTATCGAAGCCAATCCTGCTTGCGCGCCTTCGACTGTATCAATGTCGTTCCTTCGAGGTCGCGCGGCGACCGCAACCGGGCATCCGCCAGCCACTGCGGACTGCACGCAGCCACGAGTTCCTCGCGATAGAGTTGTTCCACAGCGGTGCCCGGCCAGCGGCCCGTCCCGAGCCGTATGGCGCAGTCGAACGCTTCCCGCGAAAAATCGATTAAGCGGGTCGAGGTCGACAGGAGCAGCTCGATATCCGGGTGGCGCGATTGGAAGCGGCTGAGCCGCGGAATCAACCAGTGCATGGCGAAACTCGACAGCAAGCTGATGCGCAACTCCGACCCGCGGCGCATGAACTCTCCTAACGCATCCCCGATGGCCACGAAAGCCGGTCCGACGGATGCGGCCAATCGTTCGCCTTCGCTCGTCACGGCTAGACCGCGTCCCTTTCTTTTGACGAGGGTGACTCCCAGGCCGTGCTCGAGCTGGCGGAGCAAGTGCGATACCGCGGAGGGTGTCACCGCCAGCTCCTCGGCGGCGGCAACGACCGAGCCGGCACGGGCCACCGCCGCAAATGCCTGCAGCGAGCGGAGCGAGGAGGCGGAAATTGGCCTTGGCATGCTAATTTGTGCAGCGTTAGTTGAGAATTTCTCAGTATATAGCGCTATCGGCGGATCTAGAATCAGCCATATTAGGCCCGAGGAGAGCGAGTCTTGGAGCAACAGGAACTGAGCGCAACGCAATTCGGAGCGCGGGCGGATGCATACCTCAAGAGCTCGGTGCACGCGCAAGGTGCCGATCTCGACAGGCTGCGATCGCTGACCGAACGAATCCGCCCCGCGCGCGCGTTGGACCTGGGTTGCGGGGCGGGGCATGCGAGCTTCGCGATGGCCCGGGGAGGTGCGGGCCGAATCACGGCGTTCGACCCTTCCGCGGAAATGCTGGCGGTGGTGGCGCGCGAAGCTGCCGGTCGTGGCCACGGGACTCTCGAGACGCAGGTCGGTTCGGCGGAGATGCTGCCCTTTGCGAACGGGACCTTCGAGATCGTCGCTACTCGATATTCGGCCCACCATTGGACGCATGTTGCCCGCGCGTTGACGGAGTGCGCGCGCGTGCTGAAGCCCGGCGGGCGCTTGGTGGTCATCGACGTGATAGCGCCGGAAGAGCAGGTGCTCGATACGCCGTTACAGGTCATCGAGTTTCTCCGCGACCGCTCCCACGTGCGCAACTACCGGGTGTCGGAATGGAGCGGCATGTTGCGCGAGGCAGGCTTCGCGCCGCCCAGCGTCGACTCCTGGAAGCTCCCCCTCGAGTTCCCGAGCTGGGTGGCTCGGATCGGAACGTCCGCGGCCCGGATTGCCGCGCTCAAGGCGGTTTTCGCGGATTTGGGTGATGAAGCTCGTCGCTACCTGCAACTGGGTGCGGATCTTTCCTTCGTCATCGAGGCCGCGTGGATGGAAACGACCGCCGCGTAGCGGCGAGGCCGAGGCTGCCGCGGGCCGGCTGCTCAGTGTATAAAGGCCCATGTTCGAAGGATTCGACCGCAAAATCCTCGAGGTCGGCGGAGTGCAAATCGCCTGCGCGGTCGGCGGGGCAGGACCCCCGCTACTCCTGCTGCACGGTTATCCGCAGTGCATGGCGATGTGGGCGCGCGTGGCGCCCGAACTCGCGGCGCGATACACGGTCGTGTGCGCCGATTTGCGCGGCTACGGAGATTCAGCCAAGCCCAAATGCGCACACGACCGATTCAATTATTCGTTTCGCGCGTTCGCCAACGACCAGCTCGGTGCGATGCGGCAACTAGGGTTCGATCGCTTCCACTTGGTCGGGCACGACCGGGGAGGACGCACGGGGCATCGAATGGCCTTGGATCATCCCCAGGCGGTGCGTTCCCTGACGGTCATGGACATCGTGCCGACCTTCGCCATGTTCATGCACACCAACCGCAAGGTGGCGCAGGCTTACTGGCATTGGTATTTCCTGGCTCAACCCGAGCCGTTTCCCGAGCGCTTGATCGGCGCGGATCCCGATTATTTCTACGAGACGAGCCTGGTGGGCTGGGGTGCGACGAGGATCGAGGACTTCGCGCCGGACATGCTCGCCGAGTACCGCCGATGCTGGCGGCAGCCGGACATGATCCATGGCTCGTGTTCGGACTATCGTGCTGCGGCCTCCGTCGATCTGGAACACGACGGCGCAGATATCGGTCGTAAAGTGTCCTGTCCGACACTGGTGCTTTATGGCGCCGCGGGCACGATGGCGGCGCTTTACGACATTCCTGCGGAATGGCGCAGCCGTTGTGCCGATGTGACGGACGCCTCGGTCCCCGGAGGGCACTTCTTCGTCGATCAGTTTCCCGAGGAGACGACGCGGATCGTCGGTCAATTTCTGGACGCGCAGCCGTGAGCCGAGTTCCGTCATGAGCCGAATTCCGTCATGAGCCGAGTTCCGTCATGAGCCGAGTTCTAGTGACCGGCGGATCCGGGTTTATCGGCTGCCACTGCATCGTAAAGCTGCTCGCCGGCGGCTACCAGGTGCGCGCCACACTGCGAAGCCTCGGCCGCGAGGCGGAGGTACGGGCGATGCTCGAGACGGCAGCCGTGGATCCCGCCGGCCGACTGTCGTTCAGCGCGGCGGATCTGGAGCATGACGCGGGCTGGGCGGAGGCCGCCGAAGGATGCGAGTACGTGTTGCACGTTGCCTCGCCGTTCCCCGCGGGCCGTCCGTCTCGCGAGGATGAGCTGATCGTCCCGGCACGCGAGGGAACGCTGCGGGTCCTGCGAGCCGCCCGCGGCGCGGGAGTGAAGCGCGTCGTGCTCACGTCCTCGTTTGCGGCGATCGGGTATGGACACCCGGTGAGGACGGCGCCGTTCGATGAGAGGGATTGGACCCGTCCATCCGACGGCGTCTCCGCGTACGCGAAATCGAAAACGCTGGCGGAGCGCGCGGCATGGGATTTCGTCGCGGAGGAGGGCGCTGCCCTCGAACTCTCCGTGGTCAACCCCGTAGCCGTGTTCGGGCCCGTTCTGGGGCCCGACTATTCCACATCGATCCAACTGGTGAAGCGGATGCTGGAAGGCGCCATGCCGGGCAACCCGAAACTCTATTTCGGCGTGGTGGACGTCCGGGATGTCGCCGATCTGCATGTGCTCGCGATGACCCATGCGGCTGCCAACGGGGAACGCTTCCTGGCTACGGCGGGCGAATTCATGTCCCTGCAGGACATCGCCAAGGTGTTGAAAAGCCGCATGGGCGGCGCCGCCGGCAGAGTCAAGACGCAGCAACTGCCCAACTGGGTGCTGCGCGCGGCTGCCTGGTTCAATCCGCTCGTCCGTGAAATACTGCCGGAACTCGGCAAGAAGAAGAGCGGGTCCAGCGCGAAGGCAAAGCGGTTGCTGGGCTGGCAGCCGCGGTCGAACGAAGAGGCGATCGTTGCCACGGGCAAAAGCCTGGTGAATCTGGGATTGTTGGGGTTCCCTCGGCGGTGAGGGACGGGTTTGCACGGGAGTCACACTAGCATGTCGTCCATCGAATCGGTGATTGCCCAAAGACGCCGCGACCTCGGCGGTTTCCAGGTGGGTCGTGTCATGCCCGCGTCGCAACGGAGGATGATCGGGCCGTTCATTTTTTTCGATCATCTTGGACCCGTGAATTTCGCGCCGGCCATCCCGCGCTCGGTCGATGTGCGTCCCCATCCGCATATCGGCTTGTCCACGGTCACGTATCTTTTTGCAGGCGAGATCATGCACCGCGACAGCCTGCGCTCGGAACAGCCGATTCGTCCCGGCGAGGTCAACTGGATGACGGCGGGCCGGGGCATCACACATTCGGAGAGGTTCGAGCGCGCACGTGCGCAGGGCGACATGCTCCACGGCATTCAGGCGTGGATCGCCTTGCCAAAGGCGGATGAAGAAACTGCCCCCGATTTCTCGCATCATGGCGCCGCGGATCTTCCGACCCAGGAGAGCGACGGGCTCTGGACGAGGCTGGTGGCCGGAGCGGCGTTCGGGGCGCGGGCCCCCGCGAAGACGTTCTCGCCCATGTTCTACGCGCATTGGCGCCTCGCCGCCGGCGCCCGGGCGCAAGTGCCCGCCGAGTATCCGGAACGCGCCGCATACCTTGTGGCGGGCTCCGTCGAGGTCGACGGGCGGGCGTTTGCCGAGGGACAATTGCTGGTATTCGTCCCGGGAAAACCCGTTCTGTTGACGGCGATCGAGCCCGCCGTCGTCATGCTCCTCGGCGGCGAGCCGATCGGCGAGCGTTTCATCGAGTGGAATTTCGTGTCCTCTTCCAAGGAGCGCATCGATCAGGCCAAGGCGGATTGGCGTGCAGGCCGCATGGAGCTGCCGCAACTCGACGACGGCGAATTCATTCCGCTGCCCCCGGAGCCGGGTTCGTCTCCGGGGCAGCCGCTGTGAGCGAGCAAGAATGATCGAAATCGAGCGGGTTCAAACCGGTGTGCGGATCGAAAAGCGCCTGTTGAAGGTGTTGAAGGGTCTCGCGGAACTCAAGGATTTGTCGCTGGGCGATCTTTTGGAAGGTATCGTATTGCACGCGTTCGAAGGCCGGGAGCCGTTCTCGGCCGAGACCTTGGCACAGATCGCGGAACTCAACAAAATCTACGGCATGACTTTGCGCGCCGGCGAGAGTCACCGGCTCAAGGAAAAATAGCCGACTCGCCCATGGAAACTCCGCTCACTCCGCTGGATTTCGTGCGCCGCGCCGGCAAGCTGTACGGCGGGCGTCTCGCAGTGGTCGACGGCGAATTGCGGTTGACGTACGCGCAGTTCTGCGAACGTTGTGACCGGTGGACCGCGGGGCTCGCGGCGCTCGGTGTGGGCAAAGGCGATCGCGTCGCGACCATCTCGCCGAACACGCATCGACATCTGGAGCAGTTCTACGCCATCCCGCAGCGCGGCGCGGTCATCGTGCCGATGAACTACCGATTGACCGCGGATGACTTCGTGTACATGGTGACGCACAGCGGCGCGAAAGTGATCTGCGTGGATTCGGAGTATCTGGACTTGATCGACGCGGTGCGGGCGCGCATGCCGAGTGTCAGGCATTTCGTCGCGCTGGAGGGTGAAAAGAGCGGCTGGCTGTCCTATGAGGCCCTGCTCAAGGAGCGCTCAGCCCCCGTCGACGTGAACGAGATCGTCGAGAGCGATCTGCTCGCCATCAATTATACCAGCGGCACCACGTCGCGGCCCAAGGGCGTCATGATTACGCATCGGAACGCCTGGGTGAATTCCATCGGTACGCTCACGCATTGGCCGATGAGTCCGGCCGACCGCTACCTGTGGACGCTGCCGATGTTCCATGCCAATGGCTGGACCTTCACCTGGACGGTGACCGCAGCGGGGGCCGCGCACATCTGTCTCCGCCGGGTCGACGCCGAAAATATCTACGAGCATGTCAACCGGGAACGGGTGACTCATCTGTGCGCGGCGCCGACCGTGCTCATTGCCATAGCGAACGGGCCGGACGATCAGCGGTCACGATTGCGCCGCGGGGTCAAAGTGTTCACCGCGGGCGCGCCGCCGGCCGCGGCGACCATCGAACGGTTTGAGGCGGAGCTCGGATGGGAGGTCACGCATGTCTACGGGCTCACCGAGACCGCGCCGTTCATCTCCATCTGCGAGCCCTTGCCCGAACATGCGGAGCTGTCGGGCGCCGATCGTGCGACGGTGAAGGCTCGCCAAGGAGTCGAGCTGATCACTTCGGGCGAATTGAGGGTGGTCGACGAACACATGCGGGACGTGCCGCACGATGGCTCGACGCTCGGCGAGATCATCGCCCGCGGCAATGTGGTGATGCGCGGGTATTACAACGACCTCGATGCGACGGCGGCCGCGTTTCGCGGCGGCTGGTTCCACAGCGGCGATGCGGCCGTGGTGCATCCGGACGGCTATGTGCAGATTCGCGACCGATTCAAGGACGTGATCATCAGCGGCGGCGAGAACATCTCGTCCATCGAGGTGGAAGGCGCGTTGCTGCGCCATCGCGCCGTGCTGGAGACCGCTGTCGTCGGCATGCCCCATGAGAAATGGGGCGAAACCCCCCACGCGTTCGTGGTTCTGCGCCCGGGCGCGCGCGCTACGGAGGCGGAGCTTCACGAGTTTGCGCGCGGCGCCCTCGCTCATTTCAAGGTGCCGACGGCGTTTCATTTCGTGTCCGAGTTGCCGAAAACCGCCACCGGCAAGATTCAGAAGTTCGTGCTCCGGGGCCGGGCCTCGGCGATCATCCCGCAATGATCGCAGGCTGGAGCCCGCTCAGCGCCCTCCGGGCTTGGCGGCTTTCAGATGGCCGGGGCGAAGCTCGCCGCGGTTCACCACCACCACGAGCTGGCGCCAATTATCGATGAAATGCTGCGCCCGCTCCTCGCCGATGCGACTCACGACGACGGAATTCAGCGCTCCTTCCAAGGCGGCGAGCTCCTTTTGGGCGAGCCCCAGATACCAACCGTGGCGGTCGCGTATCTCCACGTCAACGAAGCCGGCGGCGGCAAGGGCGGCCGCACTTTCCTGCAGGGTGACCATGTTGTAGGCGATCCCTTCGAGTCTGAAGAATTCCATCATCTCCGGCGAGTAGCTTCCCGTGCCGCCGCGCAGCCAGTCGCTCGCGATGAGTCGTCCGCCGGGACGAAGCACACGCAGGACGTCGGCATAGATCTGGGCCTTATCGGGAATCTGAACCATCGAGTCCTTTGAAAACACGACATCGAAGCTCGCCGCGTCGA
Organism: Steroidobacteraceae bacterium; assembly: GCA_050012315.1. Lineage (GTDB taxonomy): Bacteria > Pseudomonadota > Gammaproteobacteria > Steroidobacterales > Steroidobacteraceae > Bog-1198. The sequence continues at coordinate 163,702 of JBEKHK010000003.1, forward strand.
ACGGCAGCGCCCCACCGTCCACCTTCATGCCGCGAATCCGCGCCGATAGTCCGGCGCGCTCGACACGCTGATGCATTCCCTTCACCAGGGAGGGATCGATGTCGACGCCGATGACCGAACGCGCGCCGAATCGTGTGACGAGCAGCTCGTCAATGGCGCCGAGGCCGCATCCGATATCCAAGACATCGCAGCCGCGGATATCGCTGCCCTCGAAGAGGCGATCCAGCTCGTCGGAGCCGCCGGGCGATAGGAACCCATCGCCCCACAGGAGCTGAAGCAGATCGAGCATCGCTGGGTCGTACTCGCCGGGCTCGCTAAGCTGCCCAATTTTCGCCGAATCGCTGCTGCTCATGATCCTCCCATCTCGGTCAACAATGCCTTTGCCCCGTATACCTTATCGAGCGCCTCGCGAATGATCGCCGGATGCACGGCGATCGCGCGGTTGGTGGCCGGATTGAACCAATACGACCCGGCGATCGAGTCGATGTTGCCGTCGAACATGATGCCGACAATACTGCCGTGCACGTCGATCAACGGGCTCCCGGAATTGCCTCCGACGATGTCGTTGCTGGTCGATATGCAAAACGGGGTTCGCATATCGAGGTCATCCTTGACCTTCATCCAGCGGTCCGGAATCTTGAAAGGCGACGACCCGGTCGCGCGCTCGAATGCCCGGTCGAGATACGTGAACGGTTCCACGGCCGTGCCGCCCTCCGTCCATCCCGCCACCGTTCCGTAGTTCAAACGCAGCGTGAAGGTCGCGTCGGGATAGATCCGGGTGCCGAAGGCCTTGAAGCGCGCGGCGGCGATCCGTGCCGATGCCGCGGTGATCGGGGCCTCGACCTCGTCGTCGAGTTGCCTGCGCAGCGCACGCGAATCACCGTCGATCGAGCGGGCCAGCTCGATCATGGGATCGCGCGATTGATCCACTGCGGTCTTTCCGCCCAGCCATAGCTGTCTGCGGACCGCGGGGTCCGCGAGTTTCGATTCCGCCACCACTCGGGTGGCCAGCGCTTCGGGGGACTCCCTGGCCAGGAGCTTGCGCACCATGGGGTAATCCGGCCCCAGCCATTCCCTCATTCGCTGCAGCGAGAAGGACAAGGTCAGCGTTTCCACTTCTCCATAGATGGGGACGGACGCGTAGAGTTGTTGCTCGATGCGAGGCAGCATGGAGTCGGTGAATTCGCGCAGCCGCTCGGTGTTCGGCTTCGCCCGCTCGTCGGCTCCGCGCAGCAGCAAGCGCGCGTAACGGAACAAGATGCTGTTGAAGCCCGCGCCGCCTTCGATGAAGGTATGGGGCAGGTACAGCGCGCGCTCGCGCTGGGACGCCGATTCGATCTGTTTCCACGGGTCGGGAGCGGGCAGATTCGCCACGGATCGCAACGCCGCTTCCTCGGCCTTTTTCCGGTCCATGAGCGCATCGTCGTGCAGAGCGTCGAGGAGCTTGCGGCGCACTTTGATGCCGTTCTCCAGGCTGCTCAACGGCGCCTCGACCAATTCCAGGTCGGATTGATTGGAGCGGCCGTATTCGATGTAGCCGCCGCGCAGTTCCGATGTGCGCAGGAGCGTCGAGGGCAGGGAGATATCCCGCTCGAATTCGAGCTGCGCATGCGTCTCGAGTCTCGAGGTGTTGCCGGGATGCCCGGATACGAAGACGAGTTCGCCCGCATGCGGGCCCGAGAAGTCTATTTTCAGGTAGTCCGGCGTTCGCGCGGGCTTGCCGTGCTCGTACGCCCGCAGGACCGCGAAATCGAGCGACCAGCGCGGAAATTGAAAGTTATCAGGATCGCCGCCGAACGCCGCGATGTCCGTTTCCGGGGTGAACACGAGCCGTACGTCGTCGTAGCGTTTGTATTTGTACAGAAAGTACTGGCCTCCCTCGTACAGGGTGACGGCTTGGCATTTGAGCTTGCCTGAACTCGAACGCGCGCTCGCTTGCTCGCAGCTCTGCTCCAGCGCGGTCAATGTGCGCTTGCGCGCATCGTTCGCGGCCTCGTCGGAGAATCCGGAGCCGGCCTTGGTCACGGCCGCAGTCACGTTTTCCATCGAGACCAGTACATCGGCCACTTGGGTCGCGCACCGGCGCTCCTGATTCTGCGTCGGAGCGTAGAAGCCGTCGTCCATGAGGCTGTGCTCTTTCGAGGACAGCTCACCTAGACATGATTCCACGCAGTGATGGTTGGTGAGAATCAGTCCCGCCGGCGAAACGAATGACGCCGTGCAATTGGTCAATCGGATCGTGGATAGCCGCACGTGATCCAGCCACGCTGGGGTGATCTCCGCCCCGTACGCCTGTTTTACGGCCTCGGACGGAAAATTATCGAAGGTCCACATACCCTCGTCCGCCCATGCCGGCGCGAGCGCGGCGATGCCCAGCAATAACCAAAGTGCGCGCATAGTGCTTTTCGTGACCTGCCCGAATCCCCCGGAGCCCAGGACCGATTTTATATCGACGGGCGGGTCTGCGGCGGATTCCGTTACAATTATCGAATCGACGCCAACTCAAGGCCCTCTAGCCAATTGAACCTAGATACCCGTGCCGGCCCCGTCCCGGCACCTCAGCATCGCGCGTTTGCCGCATTCGCCCAGGGCGATTTTCGCATCTACGTCATAGCCGCAACGGCCGCGATGATGGCGGACAACATAGAACACGTCATCAGCTACAAGGTGATGTTCGATCGGTTCCATTCACCCGCGCTCGGCGGGTTCGCGGTCATTTCCCATTGGGTCCCTTTCCTCCTGCTTGCCGGCGTCAGCGGCGGATTGGCCGACCGATTCGATATCCGCAGGCTCATCCAGCTCGGAATGCTGATGTACATGGGCGTGTCCGTCACCTGGGGAGTCATGTTCCTGACGAACACGCTGAGCCTGCCGATGGCCATGCTGCTGCTCATCATCCACGGCCTCGCAGGAGTCATCTGGATTCCTGCCGCACAGGTGCTGATTCATCAGATCGTCCCGCAAGACCAGCTGGCGAGCGCGGTGCGGCTCAACGCGACGGGAAGGTACCTGGGCTTTCTGGTAGGCCCGTTGCTCGGCGCCGGATTGCTGTTATCCCTCGGCCCTGCGTACGGCATTTTCTTCAACGCCCTGATCTATGCGCCTTTGCTTTTGTGGCTCATCAAGGCTCCGTACGGCCGAGCGGCGCGAGAAAAGAAGCCATCTCGGGCCGCGGTCGGAAGCTTCGCAGACGTGTGGTCGGCCATGCGGGTCGTGGCGCGCAATCCGGTGCTTTTGTCCATGACGGTGCTGGTGGGCGCGGCCTCGTTCTTCGTCGGCAATGCCTATCAGGCGCAGATGCCCGGCTTTGCCAGTGATCTCGGCCACGAGCGCGCAGATTTTGCCTATAGCCTGTTGCTGGCGGCCGACGCCGCCGGAGGGCTGATCGGCGGCGTGATCTTGGAGACCCGTGCATGGCTCACGCCGCGGGCGCGCACCGCATTCGTATTGGCGCTCATCTGGTGCGTCGCTCTAGCGGGCTTTGCTCGCGCGAACACCTATGGGTTGGCCGTGAGCTTGCTGTTCGTAGCGGGCTTCGTCGAGCTCGCGTTCAATTCCATGGCCCAGGCGCTGGTGCAGATCCATGCGCCGGGTGAGATGCGCGGCCGCGTGATCGGAGTATTCTCCATGTCGGCGTCCGGATTGCGCATGTTCAGCGGTCTGTCGGTGGGTCTCCTCGGCGCGCGTATCGGCATCCATAATTCCCTGGCCATGAGCGCCGCCGCTCTGTTCGTGCTGTACGCGATCTTGTTCGCGGCGCGCTACCTTCGGTCGAGCTGAATATGGCGGCCGGCGTGCCCACGGACGAGGATTACGTGCGCAGGGCGCTGGAACTCGCGGAGCGCGCGCAGAAGTTGGACGAGGTGCCGGTCGGCGCGCTCGTGGTCGTTGGCGGGCAGGTGATCGGCGAGGGCTGGAACCAACCGGTCGGCACCCATGACCCAACCGCGCATGCGGAGATTGTCGCGCTGCGCGCCGCGGCGTCCCATAGCGGAAATTATCGGCTGGACTCGGCCACGTTGTACGTCACGCTGGAGCCGTGTGCGATGTGTCTCGGGGCGGCGGTGCAGGCCCGGGTGGCGCGTGTGGTGTTCGGAGCCTGGGATCTCAAGGCGGGCGCGTGCGGAAGCGTATTCGATTTGACGCGTGAGCCGCGGCTCAATCACCGGCCGGATGTATTCGGCGGAGTTTGTGCGGAGGAGTGCCGCGAGATCTTGCGGCGCTTCTTCGAGAAGCGGCGCGTCGCGCGTGCCAACGACGCCGGCGCTTAGTCGAGCGTCGGCGCACCGCGGCCGGAGGTGGCCCCGCTGCCGACCCACTCGAGCAAGTCGACGTAGTTGCGGATGTTGTCCACGTAGTGAACCGGCTCCGAGCCGCGCGCATACCCGTTCGAGGTCTGCGTGTACCAGTATTCCTCGGCGAGCAGCGGCAAAAACTCGCGCACATCGTCCCAGGAATCCGGATCCTTGCCCGCGCGCTGCGTCAGGACGCGCGCGTCCTCGAGATGCCCATAGCCGATGTTATAGGCAGCGAGAGCGAACCACGTGCGGTCGGGTTCCGGCACGTGAGACGGGATCTTCTCGTAAATCTGCCTGAAGTAGCGGGCGCCGCCGAAGATGCTTTGGCGCGGATCCGCGGGATTGGACACCTTGAGCGCACTCGCCGATTCCAACGTCAATTGCATCAGGCCCATGGCCCCCGACGCCGACGCGGCACTCGGATTCCATTTCGACTCTTGATAGCCGATTGCCGCGAGCAGCCGCCAGTCCTGGCTGCTTTGTTCGGCAGCCTCTTCGAACCAGCGCTTGTAAAGCGGCAGGCGATCTTGGAAGTGCCGCATGAATATCGGCGCCTCGGCGAACTCCGCGTCCTCGGAGCGATCGTAGTAGCGGCTCAGGATCGCGGCCAAATCGCCGCTTCGATGCAGGCTCGCGAAATACGTGCTCATGTGACGCACGAATTCGGGATAGCGGTCGCTCGCCGCCCAGGCCAGCGATTGACTGCCCGGGAAATCGAATGCGATGCGCAGTTCCGGATGGGCGTCGTGCGCGAAGGCGAACTCGGTCGAGTCGGCAATGGTGTAATCGATGGTGCCGTTCGCCACGTCCTCGAGCAGCGCTTGCGAATTCGCGGTGGAGTCCTCGATCCACACCAAATCCGGCAAGGAATCGCGGGCCGCGGAAAGCGCCTTGGCATGCGAGCTTTCGGCGGCGATTTCGAGGTCGCCGTTGCCGATCTCCGCGAGCGAGCCGGGGCGCACCGAGCCTCGCCGATAAATAAGGTGCTCGCGCACCCGTTGATAAGTGGGTCCGAATTCGATGCCTTCGATGGGCCTCACTGGAATCTTGAGTCCCGCGGCGGCCAGGTGCGCGCGGCCCGAATTCAAGGCCGCGTACATGTCCTCGTAGCTCTTCACCGGCGTGATTCTGAGCTTGACGCCGAGCTCGTCCGCAAAGCGCCGGGCGAGCGCGTATTCCGGACCCTGCGGCGCATCATCGGTTCCGAGGTAGTACGAAAGCGGGCCCGAGCGCGTGACCACGCGCAACTCGCCGAGGGTCTTGATCTGATCGATCAAGTTCGGGAGAGGCGAGCAAGTGCCGAGGAGCAGCACCGCGGAAACCGCGAGACTCAATCTCCACCAGCGATGCCGAATTTTTGGAACGTTCATTGTACGCACGGTCGTAAGGCTGCTTTGATTCCCGTGAGGCAGGGCGGTTCCGTTCCGGAGGCAGGCCCTTTGCCGATGCGATAGAATAGCGCTTTATTGGCCGTAGGGGGCTCTTGACAAACGCATTTCTGCCCGAGCCGCTTAGCGGGTCACATCGAGAGCGTGCTTAAGTTAATCGGCTCAAATTGCATAAGTTAACGATAAAATACACAAGTTAACGTTCGGGTTTTTAAGTCAACGGAGAGGTACCGAAGTGGTCATAACGGCGCCGACTCGAAATCGGATGGTCGGGTAATTCCGGCACGTGGGTTCGAATCCCACCCTCTCCGCCACTTCCTACCCGCGGGCCTCCGGCACCAATCGAATCCGGGTGATTTCCGCAGGAACGCCAAACCGGTTCGGCGGCCCCCAGTAGCCGGTGCCGCGGCTCACGTAGACCCAGAGATTCTTCACCCGATGCAATCCTGCCGTGAACGGCTGGAAAAAACGGACGAATAGATTCCAGGGCCAGAACTGCCCGCCATGGGTATGACCGGAGATCTGTACGTCGTACCCGGCTTTCGCCGCAGCCTGTGCGGACCCCGGCTGATGCGCGAGCAGAATCCTCGCGCCCGCGTCCGTGGGCGCCCCTGCAAGCGCAGCGGCGGGATCGCTTCGCTGCGCGGCATCGAAGTGATGGGCGCCGATGTCGTTGACGCCCGCGAGCACGAGCGAGGCGCCGTCATGATTCAGCACGACGTGTTGGTTCTTGAGTACCGTCAATCCCAGCCTGCGGATTTCCTTCGTCCATGCAGCCTCGCCTGAGTAGTACTCGTGGTTTCCGGTCACGAAATAAGCACCGTGCCGCGCCGACAGTTTCGACAAGGGCGCCGTATGCGAGGCGAGTTGTTGCACCGAGCCGTCGACGAGGTCTCCGGTCACCGCGATGAGGTCAGCTCGCAGGCCGTTCACCCGGCGCACGAGCCGCTCGACGAATTCGCGGCGAATCGTCGGGCCGACGTGCACGTCGCTGATCTGCGTGATCGAAAAACCGTGCAGCGCCGCCGGCAGCCGCGATATGGGGATGTCCACGTTCACGATGCGCGGACGGCGCGCAATCACGAAGCCCACGCCGGTGATCGCCGCGGTCACGGCGAGCGTCGCAAGCGCGGACGGCTCGAGCAGCGTCTGATAGCGAGCGCCGCCGACCGAGAGGCGCGCGGCCAATAAAAACACGTCGCGCAGCAGTGTCGTCACGAGCAGGGTGGAGAAGAACCCCATCGCCGTAAGCCCGACCCACGCGAGCGCGTCGCTGCGGCGGATGGATTGCGGGACGAAGATCCCGGCTGCGAGAAGCAACGCGGCCGCGGCCGCCGTACCTGCCGCACCCAGGGCAAGCGGGGGCAACAATCGGCATCCCACATACGTCAGCAGGGCGAAGATTACCCCGGTAGTTCGAAACAGACGGCGGCGCGAGGGCATTGCCGGTAGTGATGGGGGAGGCGGCCGGCCTATTCAAGTGGCCGAGCGTGATTCCGGGCAGCGCGCGGCGCTCGGAGCGCTTCCATGCCCTTGAATTCCACGAATTGCGTGGTCGTGGCCCACAGATAATCGCCGTACAGGAACGGCTCGAACGAGCCGGGGGGGTCCATGGGGAGCGGGCGAATCTCAGCCTCCGCGCGCGCCTCGTAGAAAAATGGGATTGATAGCCTCTCCCGTCCCGCTCCGATGACGCGGTGTTCGGTCGCCTTGATGCGGCCCGCGCTCCACCGTTCCAGCACCTTGCCGAAATTGACGGCAAGCGCGCCCTCCATGGGCGGAACGTCGAGCCACTCCCCGTTGCGGTGTCTCGCCTGCAAGCCGAGAACGCCGTCCTGTGCGAGCAACGTGAGAAACCCCGAATCGACGTGCGGAGCGCCCGTCACGTAATATCGATGTCCCTGGTGCGTGACCCACACACTCGGATCGGCCGCCGCGGTCTCCTCAGCGTCCGTGCGCACCGGATAGCGCAAGAGGCGCAATGTCGACAAGCCGCGATCGAAGGCATCGTCGAAAAATCGCTCCTCGAGTGCGAGGCTTCGGGCAATGGAACGCATGAGCGCCTGACTGATCTGCACCATGCCGAGATAGTACTCGGCCGCCGCAGCTCGCCAGCCGGGCAGCGTCTGCTCGGAGGGCAGGGGAGTCGCTTCGCGCAGTGGGTCGCCGCCGCAGGTTACGGAGGAGCCATAGGCCACGTCCGGACCGAGGTCGATGCCCTCTTTGCTGGTGAGGAAACCCCGCTGCCTCGGAAACCAGCCGCGATACACGTTCGAATGCGAGGCGTCGAATTTCTGCCGCCAGAGGGGCCGGATCTCAGCCTCGGGCAAGCCGAACAAGCGAAAGAGCTGGGCGCGCGAGTTTCGATCGATGGGGAGGCTCGAAGGAAACCCTCGCGCCACGAAGAATCCGACGCCTGCGGCCGCCTCCACGATGGCGCGGTCGGCGCGGTCGCGCGCCGGCGATGCCTCGCAAAACAAGGGCGCCACGTCGATCGCGGGTATCGAAGCAGGCAGGCCGGTGTGCGATAGTGGGGTCGATTGCGGCGGCATAATGACTCCGCGGTACGCATAATCGAGCCGCAGTAGCCGTATAATCGCACGTTTTGCACCCGGCGATGACATGGGCCCCTACGTCGATTCGATAACACCCGATGAAGTGATCCCTGCCGCCACCGGCGTCGTGGTCATCGGCGGCGGCATCATCGGCACATCCGCCGCACTGGCGCTCGCGGCGCGCGGAATTCCGGTAGTGCTCTGCGAGAAGGCTTACATCGGTTGCGAGCAGTCGAGCCGCAACTGGGGCTGGTGCCGTCAGGCCGGCCGCGACGAGCGCGAAATGCCGTTGATCGTCGAGAGCCTCAAGCTGTGGCGCGACATGGACCGCTTGACGGAAAGCGCGACGGGCTTTCGGGAGTGCGGCGTCGTGTACGTCGGCGAATCCGAGGCCGACGAGCACGCGTTCGCGACGTGGCTGGACATGGCTCGGCCCTACGATATCGGCGCGCGCATGGTGCGCGGACCGGATCTTGCCGCGCTGCTGCCCGGCGCCAAGGCCGCGTTCCGTTGCGGACTGCACGTTCCCTCCGACGGCTGCGCCGAGCCCCAGAAAGCCGCTCCTGCCATCGCGCGCGCGGCTCAGCGCATGGGGGCGGTCATCCTCGCGCACTGCGCCGTGCGAGGACTCGAGCGGACGGCGGGAAGGATCGCCGCCGTGGTCACGGAGCGGGGCACCATCGCCTGCGATACCGTGATACTTGCGGGGGGCGCGTGGACGAGTCTGTTCTGCGCGAGCCTGGGCATCCGGCTGCCGCAGCTCAAAGTATTGTCTTCGGTGCTTCGCACCGCGCCGCTCGCCGGCGGTCCCGATACGTGTACCTACATGAACGATGTCGGCTACCGCAAGCGGTCGGATGGGGGCTACACCATTGCCGCGGGCTCCGGCCTCGTGGTGCCGCTGGTGCCGGATTCCTTGCGATTCCTGAGCGCGTTCTGGATGTCCGTGCGCAAGGAGGGGTCGGCCATCAAGCCCCGGCTCAACGCACAGAGTTGGCTCGAGCTGCGCACCCCGCGGCGCTGGCCGCTCGACCGGCCGAGCCCGTTCGAGACCACGCGCGTGCTGGACCCCGCGCCCAACAAAGCGCTGAATCGAGCGGCGCGCGAAGCGATGGCGCGCATCTATCCGCAATTTCTCGATCTGCCCGTCGTGCAGCAGTGGGCCGGGTACATCGACGCCACGCCGGATGTGATTCCCTATATCGGCGCCGCGGGCACGGTTCCCGGGCTGACCGTCGCCGCCGGATTCTCGGGGCATGGCTTCGGGATCGGTCCCGGGGCCGGGCGCCTCGCCGCCGATCTCGCCACCGCGCAGACGCCCTCCGTCGACCCGTCGCCGTTTCGCCTCTCGCGATTCAGCGACGGATCGCCCATTGTTCTCGGGCCGGAAATCTAAGAGCTTTTACGCCGCCGCTCAGTTGGGCTTGCGAAATTTGAGCACGAAGTTGTCCGCTTCGCCGACGGCCAGGTACTTGGCGCGATCCTTGTCGCCTTGCGACAGGGTGGGCGGCAACGTCCAGACGCCGTCCGGCCAATCCTTCGTGTCCTTGGGATTGGCGTTGATCTCGGATTTGGCGACCAGCACGAATCCCGCTTTCTTGGCGAGCGCAATCGTGTAGTCCTCGCGGACGTAGCCGTCGGCCGCCTTCGGATCCTGCGGTTTGTCGGTACGCCCGCGGTGCTCCTCGATGCCCAGAATCCCACCCGGCTTGAGCGCCGTGAACGCCGCACCGAATGCTTTGTCGGCGTATCCGCCGTCCATCCAATTGTGCAGATTACGGAAGGTCAGCACGAGATCGGCGGAGCCCGCCGGGGCGATGTCGTACTGTCCGGCGGAGAGTGTCGTTTCGTGGATCGTACCGAGACGGCTTTTCTCCGCGGCCATGCGTGAACGCCAATTGCCGACCGATTTCTTGCCCTCGGAGTTATCGGTGGATTCGAGAGCCACGTAGTAGGTGCCGCTCTTGGCGAGATAGGGCCCCAGAATTTCGGTCCAATAGCCTCCGCCGGGCCAAAGTTCGACCACGGTCATGCCGGGTTTGATGCCGAAGAAGCTGAGCTCCTCCACCGGATGGCGGACCGGATCGCGTGCGACGAAATTGGCGGAACGTCCCGAATCGGCGACCGCGGCTTTCAATGTGGAATCCGACGCTGCGACGGCGGCGGCACAAGCGCCGAAAGCGAGGATGGCGGCCGCAGCAAAGCGGGCCATGGTGTGGTTTTTCATGAGGCCTCTTCCGGTTGCCAAAGAGCCTTACTGTACCAGGGCCGCGCTCGCGCGTGCCGCTCGCGCCGGTCAACAACGCCGGCCGCCGCCGTCAATCTCCCTGCGCGACGGGAGGGAGGAGGCGCTGATTCAAGGAGCAGAGCCGCCAGCGGCTTTCTTGCGAACTTCGAACGGAACCGTCAAGGACGAGCCGTCGGAGAAGCGCAGAGTGATCGGGATCTTGACGCTGGTATCGGCCGACGCCGCCGGCTGCATGAGCATGAGGTGATAGCCGGTGGATTCGAATTCGAGCGTCTGGTGCGGCTCGAGGATGATCTCCTTGACGGGCGTCATCTCCTCCATGGATCCATGCGTGATGCTGCGATGGATCGAGACATCCCGGTAGGATGGGCTCGACGCCGTTTCCAAGCCCAGAGCCTTGTCACCCGTATTGGTGAGCGTGAGATATCCCGCTGCCGGCAGGCCGGCGGGCAGCCATCGGATCCAGGCCGCCAGCACCCGAATCGTCGGTGTGCGGGGATTCGATTCGCCCGGCGCCGAATGCGCCGGGGAGGCGGCGAGCGAGGCGCTGAAGGCGATCGCCGCGATCGAGCGCAGTGCGCATTGCCTTATGAGATCCATCATGATGCGGAACCTTGCCAGAACGGCGCCCGCGGCTCAAGCGGCGTTTTGCATTCACGCTTCGTCGTGAATCGAAGCGTTGCAGGTGCTTTGGCTGGTAGAACAGGCTCATGACCATCACCTGCTTCATCCGCTACCAGATCGACCCGTTTCAGAGGGACGAATTTCAGCGCTACGCCGAGAATTGGGGGCGCATCATTCCGCGCTGCGGCGGACACCTGGTCGGGTATTTTCTGCCGAGCGAGGGCACGAACGACGTCGCATGGGGGCTGATCGCATTCGACAGCCTCGGCGCCTACGAGCGCTATCGCCAGCGGCTGAAGACCGATCCGGAATCGCGCGAGAATTTTGCCGCCGCGCAGCGAAAGCGATTCATATTGCGCGAGGAGCGCACCTTCCTCGAGGTCGTCGACGGAACTTTCGGCGTGCCTTCGATGCCCGCGGCAGCCCGCGAGCCGGGATAGGGCGGACCCGAGGCCCCACTCAGACTGGCGTCGCTTCGCCGGACATTCGCAATCCGAAACGCGATTGCAGATGCCGCCGGCCGGCGGCGGTCAGCGTGAGCGCGCGGCTATCGAGGTCGCGCACGAACCACCTCTGTCTCAGCGCGGTTTCAAGCAAGGCATGCCCGAGCGCGCCGCCGATGTGCGGCCTGCGTTCGCTCCAATCGACGCAGGCGTATGCGAAGCGCCTTCGAAGGGCTCGTGTCGCCTCGATATCGATGCCGAGTGCCGCGAGCGCCTTGGAGCCCGATGGCGTGAGCTCGTAGTCATCGTTGCCGCGACCGTCCGGCGACAGCCATTCGAGCTCCTCGAATCGCTCGCGCAGCCTGACCGCCCAAGACCCTGCCATGTGATCGTAGCAGGTACGGGCGGAACGCAATTGCGTGGGCGTCCTCGGTGTGAACTTCCGGTACGCGCCGCCCGCTACCACGGTCAATGCTTCCAGGGCGCGGGCCACGCTCGGGCCGGCGAGACTGTAATATCGGTGCTTCCCCTGAGACCGCACTATAACCAGCCGTTGCCGGGCCATCTTGGCCAAATGCGCGCTCGCGGTCGACGCGCTGATCTCACCCACGACCGCCAATTCGGTGCTGGTGCGCGCGTGACCGTCGAGAAGGCGATAGAGCATCCGCGCGCGCGCCGGCTCGCCGATGGTCGCGGCGATGCCGGCGGCTCCGATATCGACATGAGGCGCGATCACGGCGGCTGCAGGTGCGCAAAGAGCTGCCACGCATCTTCCGCCTGGAGCCAGGGTTGCGAGGGGTAGTCGGTGATGGTCAACCCTCCGTCAACGATGAGCGTCTGTCCGGTGACGAAGCTCGCCTCGGGCGAGGCCAGAAACACGACCACACGAGCGATCTCGTCGGGGTTCCCCATGCGTCCGAACAGGGACGCGGCACGATCGACCTCATCGTGTCCCTGGGCGACCTCCGTCGCAATCCATCCCGGCGACACTCCATTGACGCGGATACGGTGCGGCGCACCCTGCACGGCGAGGGCGCGCGTCATCGCCTCGAGCCCCGCCTTCGCGATCCCATACGTTCCCCAGGAGCCGTGCACGGCGGCCGTGGAGGAGATGTTGACGATCGATCCGCCGCCTCGCGCTTGGAGCACCGGCAGCGCGTGGGCGGCCACGTGGTAGGCCGCGTCGAGATTGATGCGCATGACTTTGCGAAAGCGCTCGCCCGGCCCATCCTCGGCGCGCACGTCCGAGTATCGAGTGCTGGAGCCTGCGTTGTTCACGATGACATCGAAGCCGCCGAAATGTGCGGTGACGGCGGCGATGAGTTCGGCGGCCTCGGCCTCCTCGCCGAGATGCGCGGCGATGAATGTCGCCTCCGCCCCGGCGGATTGCAACTCGCCGAGCACGCGCGCGCCTTTTTCCGGATCACGGCCCGTGATCGCGACCCGGGCGCCTTCGGCGGCGGCGCGCAGCGCGATCGAGCGGCCGATGCCGGAGTTGCCGCCGGTCACCAGGATGGTTTTATCCTTGAGCCTCATGCGCTGACCGTCCTCAGTGAAGTGACGAGCGAAAACAGAGCCTGGATTTGCCGGCTGAGGGATTCGAACCCCCGACCTACGGTTTACAAAACCGTTGCACTACCACTGTGCTAAGCCGGCATAGGCGGGCAGTCCGCACCCGGGCGCGGCGTATTGTAGCGTGACTTGCGCGCCGAGGATCAGTGCCAGGCGCCGACGGCGTCACGGGCGGCCTGGTTGAGGGGGCGCGCCAGCAGACCGCTCGGGGATGCCTTGATATCGTATAGGGCGCCGTCCGCCATCGGCAGATAGGTGGCGCTGCCATAGAGCGCGTCGAACCAGGGCAACCAGCGATGGTAATCATGCACCAGCGCCCACAAGTCGATTGCGCCCGGGGGATGGAGGTCGTACACGGTGCGCGGCTGGGAGCGCTCGTCCTCGATGCTGGAGTACCGGCCGCTGATTCGCTCGAGCCTGAATGCGGTGTCGAAGCCGACGAGGTTGGCGATCGGCGTCCATTTGAGGATGCGCGCATCGATCTGCCACTCATCGCCGCTCAACGGAAAATAGGCTACCTCCCCATCGGGATAGGTCAGCACGCCGTTGTACTGATGCGGACCCGCCTTGGCGAATTGAAGCTCGCCCGCCGGCGCCTCATTCGTCAGTCGCTGGTAGGTGCGCAAATTGACACTGACGATCAACAGCAGTGTGGCAATCAGGAGCAGCACCAGCGCCGAAATGCCGTGAAAAAGGCCGCCGGACATATGGCGCAGCCGGAATCGGCGCAGTGCCGTGATGAGAAAAAGGATGCCGGCGAGGCCGAAGACTGCGATCAGTGCTTGGAGTGTCATGGGCACGAGTGTAAGCGGGAACCGGAACCGAACCTCATGGGACTAACAAAACACTTAGCTCGGTCCCGGTGTCTCGTTGCAGACCCATGTAGTTTGCTGTGTTTCCTAGGTTTTGCAAGTACTTGGATCATTCTTCACGAAATAGCCGTCCCTGCTCATTAACCCAGGTTAATAATTCGATCATCCGCAGTTAACGGCGCGAAGCCCAGGGTAGCCGGGCGCACGGGCACTCGTCTGTATCGGTACGCCATCCGTGGCGGTTCCGAGTTGCTCCTTGTGCACCGATCCGGACCGGGGGCTTGTAGCTAATGTGGATTGTAGAAGTTGCGCTACGGCGCCCGTACACCTTCCTGGTGATGGCGCTGCTGATTCTCATCGCAACGCCTTTGGTGCTCCTCAAGATGTCCACGGACATCTTCCCGGAGATCAACATTCCGGTGATCAGCATCGTCTGGACCTACACCGGACTCTCGGCCCAGGAAGTCGGCAAGCGCATCACGGCGGTCAACGAGCGCAGCCTCACGACCACGGTGAACGACATCGAGCACATCGAGTCGGAATCGCTCTCCGGATTCTCGATCATCAAGATCTTTTTCCAGCCGAACGCCGACATTCCCACGGCCATGGCCCAGGTGGTTGCGCTCGAGCAGTCGCAGTTACGCAATTTGCCGCCCGGCATCCTGCCGCCGCAGGTCATCAAATATTCGGCCTCGAGCGTTCCGATCATCCAGTTGGGCCTGTCGAGCGCCACCATGACCGAGCAGGCGGTCTTCGATGCGGCCGTGAATTTCCTGCGCCCCCGGCTGGTGACCATTCCGGGAGTCGCGATTCCCTACCCCTACGGCGGCAAAACGCGGGTCATCTCGGTCGATCTAGATACCAATGCGATGCTCGCCAAGGGCTTGACCCCCAATGACATCGTCAATGCGGTCAACCTCCAGAATCTGATCCTGCCGTCCGGAACGTCCAAGATCGGATCCGTGGAGTACGTGCTCGCCACCAATAGCTCGCCGGACACGATCGCCGAGCTCAATCGCATCCCGGTGGTCACCCGGGCAGGCGTGACCACGTACCTGTCCGAGGTCGCGCACGTGCGCGATGGCTTCTCGCCGCAGACCAACATCGTGCGCCAGAACGGCGAGCGCGGCGTGCTGGTTCCGATCATCAAGAACGGCGGCTCCTCGACGCTGGACATCGTCAGCGCCCTCTTGAAGCAGTTGCCGATCGTCGAGCAGACATTGCCGAAGGATCTCAAGATCACGCCGCTGTTCGACCAGTCGGGTTTCGTGCGCGCCGCGATCTCCGGCGTGGTGCGCGAGGCCTTGATCGCCGCCTGCCTGACCGCCGCCATGATCCTGTTGTTTCTCGGCAATTGGCGCAGCACCTGCATCATCGCGGTATCCATTCCGCTGTCGATTCTCTCCTCGATCATCGCCCTGTTCGCGCTGGGCGAGACGCTCAATATCATGACCTTGGGGGGGCTTGCGCTGGCGGTCGGCATTTTAGTCGACGATGCGACGGTCACCATCGAGAACATCGAGCGTCACATACATCTCGGCTCGGATCTGCACAAGGCCATCCTGGACGGTGCGGGGGAGATCGCCATACCGGCACTCGTATCGACGCTGTGCATCTGCATCGTGTTCGTGCCGATGTTCTTCCTGACGGGGGTCGCGCGCTATCTATTCGCGCCGCTGGCAGAGGCGGTGGTGTTCGCCATGCTGGCCTCCTACGTCCTGTCGCGAACCCTGGTGCCCACCTTGGTGATGCTGCTCATGGATCACACCCCCGGGCATGCGCAGCGCAAGGTGAGTTTATTGCAGCGCGCATACCGGGCCTTCGACGCGCGCTTCGAGAAGATCCGTGCGGGCTATACCGTGAT
Source organism: Steroidobacteraceae bacterium (assembly GCA_050012315.1). Lineage (GTDB taxonomy): Bacteria > Pseudomonadota > Gammaproteobacteria > Steroidobacterales > Steroidobacteraceae > Bog-1198. The sequence goes on from JBEKHK010000003.1 coordinate 179,506, forward strand.
CCTCTCGGCCGTCCTCGACCGCCGGCGCGCCTTCGCGGGGCTGTTCCTCGGATTCTGCCTCCTCTCCTGCTGCCTGGTGTTCATTCTCGGACGCGATTTCTTTCCGAGCGTCGATGCCGGCCAGATCCGCATGCATATCCGGCTGCCCTCGGGAACCCGTATCGAGGAAACGGCGCGTGTGGCCGACGAGATCGAGAAAGTGATCCGCACCCTCATTCCGCCGGGTGAGTTGGTGACCGTCCTGGACAATCTCGGAGTGGCGGTCAGCGGCATCAACAAGACCTACAGCAATTCCGGCACCTTCAGCAGCCTGGACGGCGAGATACAGATCGCGCTGACCGAAAAGCACGAGCCCACCGAACGCTATGTCGAGGCGATGCGGCGCGAGTTGCCGAAGCGCTTTCCCGGCGTCGAGTTCTTCTTTCAGCCGGCCGACATGGTCACTCAGATCCTGAACTTCGGCATGCCCTCCGCCATCGACGTGAAGATCACCGGCGCCCACTCCCGGGTCAACTACGGCATCGCCGCGCAGCTCATGAAGCAAATCCAAAAGATTCCGGGCACCGTGGATACCCACATCCATCAGCGCCTCGATCTGCCGACCCTCGCGCTCAACATGGACCGTACCCAGCTGCAGCAGCTGGGCCTCAGCCCGACCGACGTGACCTCGGACCTGTTGGTGTCCACCGCCGGCACCTCTCAGACCTCGCCCGCTTTCTGGCTGAACCCCGCAAATGGGGTGGTCTACAATCTGGTGATTCAGTCGCCGCAGTACGCCGTCGACAGCCTGGACTCGCTGCTGCGAACGCCGGTTCGGGCGGCGCAGGCGAGCCTCGCCACGACGCCGCAATTGTTGAGCAATCTGGTGAGCGTGGCGCCCGCCGCGCAGCTCGCCGTCGATTCGCACTACAACCTGACGCCGGCCATCGACATTTATTCGAGTGCGCAAGGCCGGGACATGGGCGGCATTGCATCCGATATCAACAAGCTCGTGGATGAGCTTAGGCCTCACCTGCCGCGCGGCGTCACCGTCGAGGTGCTCGGCCAAGTGCAGACCATGCGCTCCTCGTTCATCGAGCTCGGCGTGGGCCTGGTCATGGCGGTGGTCATGGTGTACTTGTTGATCGTCGTCAATTTCCAATCGTGGATCGATGCCTTCATCATCATCACGGCACTGCCCGCGGCGCTCGCGGGGATCTGCTGGATGTTATTGCTGACCGGCACCACCTTGAGTGTTCCGGCGCTGACCGGCGCCATCATGACCATGGGCGTTGCCACCGCGAACAGCATTCTGGTGGTTTCGTTCGCGCGCCAGCGCATGGGCGAGGGGCTCGATCCGATCAAATCCGCGCTCGACGCGGGAGCCACCCGCATCCGGCCGGTGATGATGACCGCCTTGGCGATGATCATCGGCATGATTCCGATGGCGTTGGGGCTCGGCGAGGGCGCCGAGCAAAATGCGCCGCTGGGACGGGCGGTGATCGGCGGGCTGCTGTTTGCGACCTTGTCCACCTTGTTGTTCGTCCCCGTCATCTTCGCAGGCATCCACCGCCGACTTTTGCTCAAACAAGCCCGCCCTTCGGACCCGGGGTCCGATACCGTAGGAACGCACTGATGTCAGCACCAGATTCACCCTCCGTCCCGCCGCACCCTGATTCGCCTGCGGTTCTGAAGCGCGCAAAATTCATCGCGGGAGCCGCGGTGTGTGCTCTCCTGGCCGGCGCGGGCGTCGTTCTCGTGCTGCGCTCGATTCAGGCGCGAGCCCTCGATGCGGCCTCGGCTATCCACGCCAAGCAGTACGTCGCGACCATCATGCCCAAGGCCGGAGATTCGGCACAGCAGCTCACACTCCCGGGGACGCTGTTGGGCGTGACCGAATCGACGGTCTACGCGCGCAGCAACGGCTATGTGCTGCACTGGTACAAGGACATCGGCGCCTCGGTCAAGAAGGGCGAGTTGTTGGCCGAGATCACGGCGCCGGAGATCGATCAGGAACTCTCGCAGGCGCAAGCCGCGCGGCTCCAGGCCGCCGCCAGCGAAGAGCTCGCGAAAAGCACCGCCGACCGCTGGCGGTCGCTTCGCAAGAAGGACGCAGTCACGCAGCAGGATCTGGATGAGAAGCTGAGCGCCTTCAGTCAGGCCAAGGCGAACCTCGATGCCGCGGATGCGAACGTGCGGCGCTTGAAACAGCTGCAGGGGTTCAACCAGGTGACGGCGCCTTACGACGGCGTCGTTACACGGCGCAATATCGACGTGGGCGACCTCGTCAACGCCGGCAACGGAGGCACGGGATTCGCCATGTTCTCGGTCGCGAAGGTGGATCCGCTGCGCCTGTACGTGTACGTGCCGCAGGTGTACGCGAGCCAGATCAAGGTGGGTGAGGCAGTGACGGTGACCTTGGCCGAACGCGCCGACGAGGAATACCACGGCACGGTCGCCCGGACGGCGCGCGCCATAGACCCCGTCAACCGCACCATGCAGGTTGAGGTCCGAGTTCCGAATCCCAAAGAATTATTGATCACCGGCGCGTACGTGCAGGTGTCGCTGCCGATCGATGCGGACGCCGGCATCTTGACCGTCCCCAGCAATGTGCTGTTGTTCCGGCCGGAGGGCACGCGGGTGGCATTGGTCGATGATCAGGGACGCGTGAAGTTGGCCCCGGTCAAGCTCGGAACCGATTTTGGCACCGCGGTGGAAGTGCTCAGCGGACTCAAGGCCAGCGACCGACTGGTCGTGAACCCGGCGGATTCGCTGGCGGATGGGGACGTGGTGACGCTTGCCCCGTCCCAACCGTCGCTGGCTCAGGTCCAAGCGGAAGGCCGCAGCTAGCCATGGGCGCCACGGTTCGATGGTGTGATCGGGTTCTCGCAGGGCTCCTGCCCATGCTTGTCGTGGGTTGCGCGGTCGGACCGGACTATCACCGTCCCTCCGCGGATGTGCCGACAGCCTGGAAGCCCGAGGCGCCCTGGCACGAGGCCGCGCCCAGCGATGACACCCTCAAAGGCAGCTGGTGGGAGGTGTTCGAGGATCCAACCTTGAGCTCGCTCATCGAGCAGTCGCTGAAAGACAATCAGAATCTTCGCGTCGCGGCAGCTCACCTCGCGGCTGCGCGCTCCGAGGTGACCGTGGCGGCATCGGCGCTCTATCCCTACGTGGGCCTGTCCGCCGAAGCCGGCCGCGGCGAGATCTCGGCCAACCGGCCGCTGTCGGCTTACAGCACGCCGAATTTCTCGACGACGCAGAACGATGTGGCGATCGGGCCCACGGTCGATTATGAGCCGGACCTCTTCGGGCGGGTCCGCCGGGAGGTGGAGGGCGCCAAGGCATCCGCGCAACAGGCGCAGGCCGATTTCGAGAATACCCGCCTGATGCTGACGGCGCAGTTGGCGGCGGATTACTTCAGTGTGCGGGAGCTCGATGCCGAGATCGACGTGGTCCGGCGCAGCATCGAGCTGCAGCGCAAGGCGCTGGATTTCGTGACTGCCCGGCACGACCTCGGTTACGCGACCGGCCTCGACCTCGCGCAGCAACAGGCGTTGCTCGAGTCGAGCGCGACGCAACTCGAGCTCCTGCAGAACCAGCGTGCGCAGACCGAGCACGCGATCGCCACCCTGGTCGGAACCGCGGCGCCGAACTTTACCCTTGCGCCGAGCGCACTTGCGGCCGGATTGCCCGTGCTCCCGGTGGGGCTGCCGTCGGATCTTTTGCAGCGCCGCCCCGACGTCGCCTCGGCGGAGCGGGCGATGGCCGCCGCCAACGCGCAGATCGGCGTGGCCAAAGCCGCCTACTTCCCGACGATCGACCTGCTACCGATCTTCGGAGGACCGGCGTTCGGCTGGCAAAGCAATGCGCTCTCGACCCTCATCCAGGCGCCGAGCGTACTCTGGTCCATCGGTCTGTCGGCGACGCAGACGCTGTTCGACGCCGGCAAAACTCGAGCGAACGTGCGAATCGCCAGGGCGGACTACGAGGGATCGGTGGCGACCTATCGGCAGACCGTGCTCTCGGCCATGGAAGAGGTCGAGAACGGAATCACCGGACTCGCCTCGCTGCATCGTGCCTCGACTCAGGCCGAAGCGAGCGTACGCGACGAGCAACGGGCGTTCGACATTGCCAGCGAGCGCTATCAGGACGGCGTCGACACCTATCTCGATGTCATCACCGCGGAACAGACCCTGCTCACCGACCAGCGACAGGCTGTGCAGATTCGCGGCCAGCAATTCACCACCGCGGTGTACTTGATCAAGGCGCTCGGCGGCGGATGGGAATTGCCGCCGAGCACGGCGTCCGTCGCCCGTTAGCGGATGAGCGCGCCGCCGGCCGCGGCGGGCCGCTCGTCAAATCGCCGCTTTCGACAGTGTCTCGATCGGGGCGGGCGGCGACATCGCATGCGACTGCACGAAATCCACACCGAGTGCGGTCAGCCATTCTTGTTCCGCCGCCGTTTCGGTGCGCTTCGCCACCGTGTGCATGCCGAGCACTCGCGCCATCTGAACCACCGCGGTGATCGAAGCCTGCGAGATCTTGTCGGTGCGCATCTTGGCCGTGATCTCGGGCGCGAGCTTGACGTAGCGGATGCCGGGCAGGCGCAGCAGCTCGAAGCACTCGGTCTTGAGCGCGAAATCGTCGAGCACCAAGGGGCAGCCGAGACGGTGCAAAGCCGCCGAGACCTCGGCGACTCGGGAAGACAGCTTGACCGCCGTCGCCACATCGACTTCGAATGCGATCATGGCCTTCGGCAGCGAGGATTTGGCGAGGCAAAGATCCACGAATTTGATGAAGTGTTCGTCGTGAAGGGCCGTCGCGGTCAGATTCACCGAGAACATGACGGCACTCGACTGCCACACGTCCGGATGATGGACGAGCCAACCCACGAGCTCGGTGATGACGCGCCGATCGATCATCGAGCCGAGACCGTTGTCGACAGCCGCCTTGAGCATCGCCTGAGGCGCGGCGTTCGGCGCATCGTCGGACTTGGAGCGCAACAGCACTTCGTAACGTTTGAGCTGGCTGCCCTTGATCAAAGGCACCAGCCGCTGGACATGCAGGGCGATGGGGCTGCGGCGCAAGGCTGCGTGCAGGCGATCGATCTCCGGAGAGATTTCGGGCGGTCGTTTCTCGGCCGAAGGAGGGCGAGCGGCGGGAATGCGCGCCGAATCCACCAGCGAGAGCTCCTGAGGGGCGGAGCCGGCGTGTGCGCCGGATTGCGGCGGCCGTGGATGCGTGGTTGCCGTGGCGGGCTGCGGCGGTGACTTTGCGGCGGTCGCGGCGGAGTATGTCTTGCCGGCTGGTACCGCGGCGGTGGGTGTCCTGGCGGCGGCGGGCGCGGGTGCGGGACCCCGGGCGGCGGCGGGCGCGGGTGCGGGACTCCGGGCGGCGGCGGGCGCGGGTGCGGGACTCCGGGCGGCGGCGGGCGCGGGTGCGGGACTCCGGGCGGCGGCGGGCGCGGGTGCGGGACCCCGGGCGGCGGCCGGGGCCGCGGCGGATGCTCTCGCGCCGGATGACTTGGCGCTGCCCGCCGTGGGGGCCGGTACCCTGACGCTCGCGGGCGCTTCGGCGGCGAGCGCCCTGACTCTGGCCGTCGCCGAGAGGGCGGATGGCTTGGCGGCGGGCGCGGGGGCGGCGCCTTTGCCGGCGGGCGGCGCGGCGCTCGGTTCAATGTCCGGACGCATTCCGGCGAAGTCCGCGAGCGCGCGTTGCAACTTGGGAGTCAGGAGCTTCGTGAGCGCGCGCGCATCGGAGTTGATCGCGCGGGTATCCATGATCACCATGATCGCGCCAACCAGCGCTCGACGTGCGTTCACGGCGCGCAGCAGCACGGCGGAACGGGCGTCGCCCAGATCGTAGGCGAGCACCGGCGAGGAGTTGCCGCGGGCAAAGGAATCCAGCGCCTCGCGAACCGCATTATGTTCGTCCGGGCCCATGGAGCTCTCGCTCAGCCAGAGCACGTCGGCGTTTTGATCGTGCAAAGAAACGGCGTGCGCACGCGCCGGCTCGACCGCCGCGCGCACCTTCTGGCAAACGGCATCGAAATCGACGAGCGGACTTTCCGTTGCGCTAAAGGGTTTGCCCTGCTCCATAATTCCGGTGGCCGGTGAGATTGAGTCACATATCTACAGGAGCGACCGTCCGGGTGATGTGATGGTTTTCGCCAAACGACCGCAGAACGTCTCGGGGATGCGACGGGTCGAGAAATCGCCAAATGGGCGGCTCGTATGACATATCATCGGCCGACGCTCATGCTGCAGAATTCGATCCAAACACGTTGAGAACCATGTCGCCGATCGCTGAAAACCGCCAATATCGGTATTACGATTTTGTGATGGCCGCCTATGTGTGCGTCCTGCTGTGCTCCAATTTGATCGGTCCGGCGAAGGAAACCTCCATCCACCTGCCCGTCGTCGGCACGGTGACCTTTCTGGCCGGCGTCCTGTTCTTCCCGATTTCCTATATTTTCGGCGACATCCTCACGGAAGTTTACGGTTACGCCCGCGACAGACGCGTGGCGTGGGCGGGGTTCGGCGCGCTGGCATTCGCCACGCTCATGGCGGCCGCGGTCGTGCACCTTCCCCCCTCGGAGAGCTCGCGCGCTACCCAGCCGGCGGTCGAGGCAATATTCGGCAACACGCCGCGCATCGTGCTCGCCTCGATCATCGCCTTTCTCTGCGGTACCTTCGTCAACAGCTACGTTCTCGCGAAAATGAAGATCTGGACTCGAGGCCGCTGGCTGTGGACCCGGATCGTGGGATCGACGCTTTGCGGGGAGCTGGTCGACTCGATGATCTTCTACTTCGTCGCGTTCTACGGCCGAATGCCCGATGACCATCTGGTCGCGATCATGTTGACGCAGTATGTCCTGAAAAGCGGCTGGGAAATTTGCGCCGCACCGCTCACTTATCGGGTGGTCGCATTCCTGAAGCGCGCCGAACAGGAGGATTACTACGACATCGGGACCAACTTCACGCCCTTCTCGTTGAAAGCCTGAGGCCTGCCCGCGGCCGGCATCCCGAGAGTCCAGCCTCTCAATTGGCCGGCGCTTCGCCACAATTTGCCACCGTGCCCCAAGCGCGCCGCCCGAATCGCCGCGCGAAATAGCTCCTAACGGGCGGCGGTCGCCGTCCGGCTTGGCGAACCTGGCACTCGAGGAGCTCTATATGAAAGCGGCATATTCGAAGATCGTCTGGACGATCGGATTGATGGGACTCAGCGCGGCGGCATTGGCGGATGCACCCAAGACGAAACCTCCGCCGCAGGAGCCGGTGGGGTTCATCACCGGCGCGGTCATCGGCGGATTCGCGGCAGGTCCGATCGGCGCGGTCGTCGGCGCCGGCATCGGAACTTGGCTCGGCAATCGGGTGCACCGGGCCGGCGAGGCCGGAAAGGCTGAGGCCCAAGTGGCCGCCCTGAAGACCGACAGGTCGCAGCTACAGGCCACGACGGCGGAGCTCGAGGCCAAGACGGCGGAGCTGGAGACGGCGAGGAGCGACTTGGAAGAGACCAATCGGGCGCTGACGGCCCGCCTCGACCAACTCGCGCACAGCGTCGAGACGGCTCAGGAGGGCAAGGATGCCGACGCGCGCGAGGAAGCAGCGAAAGTGCTCGACGGGTTGCAGGGCGACATCCTGTTCCGCACCGGCAGCGCGGATATTCCGGAGGAGACCTCGCATGAAATCGAGACGCTGGCCGGCGTGCTCGCCAAGTCACCGGCTCTCACGGTGCGGCTCGATGGATATGCGGATCCACGGGGAACGGTGGAGGGCAACCTGAAGCTGTCCGAGGCACGCGCCAATGCAGTACGCGATCTCTTTCTGGCGGCGGGCGTGCGCGAGGACGCGCTCGAAGTCAACGCCTACGGCCAGAGCCAGAGCACCGCTCAGGATAGCGACGGCTATGCGCTGGAGCGGCGTGTCCGGCTGACGCTCGAAGCGGCCGGGCCGGCGCCGGTGGCGCAGACCGGCGGCCCGCAGGACGCCCCGCCGAAGACGGAAACGTCCCCGAGCGTGATCCCGCCGGCCGCGGGGATCCCGCCGACCGCGGCGGCGCAGAGAACCGATGAGAAGTGAAGTGAGTGGGGCGGCTCGGCGCGCAAAGGCGCCGAGCCGCCCTTGTTTCCTTCGGCATCTCGCGCCTACGATAGGGCATGGCCGACCATCCCAAAATCTTGATGTTGGACCGGTATCAAACCGGCGAATCGGCGAATCCCTCACCCGAGAAAATCCTGGCCGGAATCCCGCGCACCCGTGTATCCAATCAATTCACCGACAGCACGCAGCAGTTCTTCTGCGGTCTTTGGACCAGCACCGCGGGCAAGTGGCGGGTTCGGTATACCGAGTACGAGTTCTGCGTGCTGATCGAGGGCCGTGTGCGCCTGGAGTCGATCCACGGCGAGAAAAACGAGATGCGCGCCGGCGATGCCTTCGTCGTGCCTGCCGGCTATGAGGGCATCTGGGAAGTCGCCGAACCCTGCAAGAAGTGGTACGCCATCTTCGAGGCCAGGTCCTAAGCGGTAACCCCTCAACCTGGGCGAACCCGCGGCGGGGGTCATGCCGCGGCGGGGGTCATGCCGCGGCGGGGGTCATGCCGCGGCGGATCAGCCCCGGGGGCAAGCCCCGCCGGGGCAAACGCCGGCGGGGCTCACGCCGTCTCGCGAATGGCCCCGGCCAAGGTCTCGACGATCTGGCTGATTTGCTTGGACTCGATGATCAGCGGCGGCGACAGCGCCACCGTATCCCCGGTGACCCGAATCAACACGCCCTTTTCGAAGCACTTCAAGAACACCTCAAAGGCGCGTGCCCCGGGCTTGCCGGCGCGCGACTCCAAGTCCACCGCCCCGATCAGGCCGTAGTTGCGAATATCGATCACATTCGGCGCGCCGCGAATCGAATGCAGCGTCTCCTGCCATTCGTGGCTGAGCGTTGCGGCCCGGGTGAGCAGCCCTTCGCGCTCGTAGATATCGAGCGTCGCGAGCGCTGCCGCGCAGGCGACCGGATGCGCGGAATAGGTGTAGCCGTGGAACAGCTCGATCGCATTCTCGGGCCCTTGCATGAATGCATCGTAGATCTTGCGTTGCGCGAACACGGCGCCCATCGGAATCGCCCCGTTGGTAATACCCTTGGCCGTGGACATGAGGTCCGGCGTGACGTCGAAGTCGAGCGCAGCGAAGGGCTTGCCGATGCGGCCGAAGCCCGTGATGACCTCATCGAAAATCAATAAAATATCGTGTTTGTCGCAGATCTCGCGCAAGCGCTTCAAGTAGCCGACGGGCGGCAGGATCACGCCGGCGGATCCGCCGATGGGCTCGACGATGACGGCGGCGATGGTCGATGCGTCGTGCAGCGCGATGAGGCGTTCCAGGTCGTTGGCGAGATGCATGCCCCAGTGCGGCAGGCCGCGCGAGAAGGCGTTGTGTCCGATGTCGAGCGTGTGCGGGAGGTGGTCCACGCTCGGCAGCATGGCCGAGGCGAAGAACTTGCGATTGTTGACCATGCCGCCGACGGACATGCCGCCGAAGCCGACGCCGTGATAGCCCTTCTCGCGCCCGATGAGGCGCGTGCGCTGTCCCTGGCCGCGTGCGCGATGGTACGCAATGGCGATCTTCAGCGCCGTGTCGACCGATTCGGAGCCGGAGTTGGTGAAGAACACCCGGTCCATGCCCGGAGGCGCGATCGCCGCCAGGCGGTTCGCGAGCTCGAACGCGATGGGATGACCCATCTGGAACGTGGGAGCGAAGTCCATGGTACCGATCTGCTTCGTCACCGCCTCGGTGATTTCCCGCCGTCCGTGGCCGGCGTTCACGCACCAGAGCCCGGCGACGCCGTCGAGCACTTCGCGGCCCTCGGCAGTCCAGTAATGCATGCCTTCGGCACGGGACAGCAACCGCGGATGTCCCTTGAACTGCCGATTGGCGGTGAACGGCATCCAGAAGGCGTCGAGATCGGTCTTGGCGGGAGCAGGGGTGATTCGGGCGTTCATGCAAGTCCTTGTTGGGGTCCAGGGCAGGGCGGGCGACCGCAGGCACCCTAGATGATAAAGAAATTCAACACAATCCTCAATTTGGGGGGCGCAATCGTCCCAAGTGTTTAATATAATACACAGTATGACCATAGACGTAGGTACTCACCTCAAGGCCGTCCGGCAGATGTACGGGCTTTCTCAGCGCGAGCTGGCCAAGCGTGCCGGCGTGACGAACGGGCTGATATCGCTCATCGAACAGAACCGGGTGAGCCCGTCCGTCTCCTCGCTCAAGAAGGTCCTCGACGGCATACCGATGGCTCTCGCCGAGTTTTTCACCCTCGACCTCGCGGGCAAGCCGGAGGTGTTCTTTCCCCGCTCCGAGCTCGCGGACATCGGCACGGGCGCGGTCGAGCTGCGGCTGGTCGGAGGCCGGCTGGCCAATCGCAGCATGGCGATCCTGCACGAGCGATATGCGCCCAACGCCGACACCGGCGAAGAGATGCTGGCGCACGCGGGCGAGGAGGGTGGGGTGGTCGTCAAGGGAAAGATCGAGCTGTCCGTGGGCGGGGAATCGCGGATTCTGTCCGCCGGCGACGCCTACTACTTCAAGAGCTCGATTCCGCATCGTTTCTTGAATCCCGGGCGCGAAGATTGCGAGATCGTGAGCGCGAGCTCGCCGCCCACGTTTTGACGCCCCGAGCTTCGAGCGGGCGCCGGCGCTTTCATCGGCTGTTCAGGTAGCATAGGTCCCCATGAGCAAGATAACCGTGGCCGCCACGCAAATGGCGTGCAGTTGGGATCGCGACGCCAATGTGGCTCGCGCCGAGAAGTTGATTCGCGAGGCAGCCCGCCGCGGCGCCAACGTGATATTGATCCAGGAGCTGTTCGAGACCCCCTATTTCTGCAAGGACCATGCCTCGAAGTATTTCGATCTCGCCAAGCCGCTGGAAGGCCATCCGGCGGTCGAGCATTTTCGCGGCTTGGCGCGCGAGCTCGATGTGGTATTGCCCGTGAGCGTGTTCGAGCGCGCCAACAACGCGTTCTACAACTCGGTGGTGATGGTGGACGCCGGCGGCGCCGTGCTCGGCAGCTACCGTAAATCCCATATTCCCGAAGGCACGGGCTATCACGAGAAATTCTATTTCTCGCCGGGAGATACGGGCTTCAAGGTCTTCGACACCCGGTTCGCGAAGCTGGGCGTCGCCATTTGCTGGGATCAATGGTTTCCGGAGGCGGCACGCTCGATGGCGCTCATGGGCGCCGAGGTTTTGATGTATCCCACCGCCATCGGCTCCGAGCCACAGGACCCGACGCTCGACTCCAGCGCGCATTGGCAGAGGACCATGCAAGGCCACGCGGCGGCGAACGTCATGCCGCTGCTCGCATCGAATCGCATCGGCCCGGAGCAGGGCGAGAAATACTCGATGAGTTTCTACGGCTCTTCGTTCATCGCCTCCCACACGGGCGAGAAAGTGGCGGAGGCGGATCGCACGAGCGAGGCCGTGATCACCGCCACGTTCGATCTGGACGAGATTCGCCGCTACCGCCAGGCGTGGGGCATCTTCCGCGACCGGCGCCCCGATCTGTACTATCCGATTCTGTCGCTCGATGGACGCGCCTGACGCCGGCGAGCTTCCGCGCGACCTGGTTTTTGTCGATCTGGAGACGACCGGAGGTAATGCGGCGTATCACCGCATCACGGAGGTCGGCATCGTCCGCGTCCACAACGACGTTGTGGTCGAGGAATGGAGCACGCTGGTCAATCCCGAATGCGTGATTCCTTCCTATATCGAGGGTTTCACGGGTATCACCAACGAGATGGTCGAGGCCGCTCCGCGTTTCGCCGAGATCGCGGGACTGCTGCTCGAGAAGCTGCGCGCCCCGGCCGATCGCACCGGCCGGACCGATGCCGCCGGCCGCGCCGAGCCGCCGGTATTCGCGGCTCACAATGCCCGTTTCGATTATTCGTTCTTGCGGGCCGAGTTCCGGCGCGCCGGCATTCTTTTTTTCGCGCCCGTGCTATGCACGGTCAAGCTGTCGCGGCGTCTGTTCCCCGAGTACCCGCGGCATAGCCTGGACGCGGTGATGGAACGGCACGCGCTGACCTGCAGCGCGCGGCATCGGGCACTGGGGGATGCCCGGGTGATCAGCGATTTCTGGTCGACCCTGCGCGCAGGGATTCCCGAGTCCGATCTTGCGGCAGCGGCGCGATCCGCACAAAGCACGGTGAAGCTGCCGCCATATCTGCCCGAGGGGCTCGCAGACGAGCTGCCCGAAGGGCCGGGGGTGTACCGCTTCCACGGTTCCGACGAGTCGCCGCTCTTCGTCGGCAAGGGCAGCTGCCTGCGCAGCGCCATTCTGGCGCACTTCGCCGATGACCGCTCCGGCCGCCGCGAGCAGAAGCTCAAGGAGGACGTGCGGCGCATCGATTGGGTCGAGACCGCGGGCGAACTGGGCGCACTGCTTCGCGAGCTCGACGACATCAAGAGCCTCGAGCCCCTGTACAACCGGCGCGCGAATTCGCGTTCCGCGGGTTGCACCTTGAGACTGTCCGAGGATTCCGGCGCCGTGCAGATGCTCGCGATCGAGGAGATGGAGCCCGGCGAGCTCGAGAATTGCTTCGGCGTGTTTCATTCGCAAAAGGATGCGCGCAAGGCGTTGATCGATATCGCGAGGGCGAAGCAACTCTGTCCCAAGATATTGGGGCTCGAGGATGCCGAGGGTTCTTGCCTCGCGCATCAGCTCGGACAATGCAAAGGAGCGTGTATCGGCAAGGAGCCTCTCATCCTGCATGCCCTGCGGGTGCAGATGGCATTGGCAGCGTTGAAGTTCAAGGCTTGGCCGTTTCCGGGCCGCGTGGCCCTGATCGAGCGCGGCGCCATGGGCGCGGTCGATTCGCATGTTCTGGACCACTGGAGCTATCTCGGCACCGCGCGTTGCCATGAAGAGTTGGCGTCGCTGGCCACGTGCGCGGCTCCTCCCGCCTTCGATGCGCAGGTATACCGGATTCTGGTGCGCTACCTTGCGAATCATCCCAAGGTCGAATGGCAGGATCTCGAAGCCGCCTCGCATCTCGGCCGCGCCGATGTGCATTGACGGCACCGCCTGACCGAGCGCGCGTGAACGAGAGCGTCCGCTATTGGATCGCGACGGCGCCGGTGGGCGCGGCGTCGGTATTGACCGAGGAGCTGCGAGAGTTCGGGGCCGTCGAGATCAAAGAGCGCAGCCACGACGTGAAATTCCAAGGCACGCTCGAAGTCGGTTACCGAACCTGCCTGTGGTCGCGCACGGCGACCCGGGTGCTGTTGAGCTTGGGCTCGGTCGAGGCCGGCACTACCGAGGTCTTGTTCGAGGGTCTCAAACGCTTCGACTGGCGCGAGCATCTCGCTCCGGGGGCGACGCTGGCCTGTGACTGCAGCGGCGGCAATGCGGCGATCCGGCACACCCTCTACGGCTCGCAGCTGCTGAAAGACGCGGTGTGCGACAACTTGCGCGAGTCGACCGGAGAGCGACCCGTCATCCGGCCCGACCGGCCCGATGTGCTGGTGCATCTGCACGTCGAGGGCCCGACCGCCCTGGTGTCGGTCGACTTCTCGGGAGAGAGCTTGCATCGGCGCGGCTATCGAACCGAGGGTGGCCGGGCGCCGCTCAAGGAAAACGTGGCGGCCGCGGTGCTGCTCAGGGCGGGGTGGCCCCGAATCGCGGCCGAGGGCGGGTCGCTCGTCGATCCGATGTGCGGCTCGGGGACTTTCCTTACCGAAGCCGCGCTGATCGCGGGCGACAGTGCTCCTGCGCTCGATCGGGAATATTTCGGATTCCTGGGCTGGCGCGGGCACGATGCCGAGCTTTGGCAGCGTCTGCGCGATGAGGCCTCGGCGCGGCGGGCGGCACGGGCGCCGCGCCGCTGCATCGTCGGTTCCGATATCGACGCGGAGGCGGTGCGCATGGCGATCGCCAATGCGGCGCACGCCGGGGTCGCGGAGTGGATGCACATCGAGAAGCGTCCGCTCGAATCGGTTACGCCGCCGCGCGGTCCCGCGGGACTGATCGTGGCCAATCCGCCGTACGGCGAGCGCATCGGCGCGGATGCGGCGCTGCCCGAACTTTATACCGAGCTCGGACAGTTGTTGCGCAATCGATTTCGCGGATGGCAGGCGGCGATACTCACCGGCAATCCACCGCTGGCGCGTCATCTCGGCATCTATGCCAAGCGCACGCACCGCGTATTCAACGGCGCCATCGAATGCCGACTGTTGCGATTCGATTTGAACGACGAAAGCGAGCGCCCGTCGCCGAGCGAGACCCGCGCAAAATGGTCCGCCCGACCCGGTGCGCAGATGTTCGCCAACCGGGTGCGCAAGAACCTGGAACGCCTCGAGCCCTGGGCGGCGAAGGAACGCATCGAGTGCTACCGGCTGTACGACGCCGACATGCCGGAGTACGCGTTCGCCATCGACATCTACGGACGCGAGCCCCGGCACGTATACGTTCAGGAATATGCGCCCCCCAAGACGGTCGATCAGGAAAGTGCCCGAGAACGCCGCCGCGAGGTGCTGACCGTGTTGCCTGATGCTCTTTCCGTACCGCTCGAGCGGGTCCACTCGCGCGTCCGCAGAGCCCAGAAGGGAACGGAGCAATATCAACGGCAATCCGACCGGCAGCCGCACCGATCGGAACGGGTGAAGGTAGCCGAGGGAGGCCTCGAGTTCTGGGTGAATTTCCGGGATTACCTGGACACAGGGCTGTTCCTGGATCACCGTATCACCCGTCGGATGCTGCGGGAATGGGCGAGCGGTGGGGACTTTCTCAATCTGTTTTGTTACACGGGCAGCGCCACGGTGTACGCGGCCGCCGGCGGCGCGCGCTCGAGCGTGAGCGTCGATCTGTCGAATACCTATCTCGACTGGGCGCACGATAACCTGGTGCTGAACGGCCTCGGCGGCCCCGAGCACGCCTTGCAGCGCGCCGATTGCCTCGAGTGGGTGGCGAGCCAGGAATCGGACGGGGCGCGATTCGATTTGATCTTCCTGGACCCCCCGACGTTCTCGAATTCGAAGCGCATGGAAGGCGTGCTCGACGTGCAACGGGACCACGTCGGCATGATTCGGCGCTCCATGAAACTGCTGCGGCCGACGGGCCGGTTGGTATTCTCGACCAATTACACCCGATTCAAGCTCGACACGGATGCGCTCGCGGATTTGAACGTCGAAGATGTCAGTGCCCGCACCATCCCGAAGGACTTCGAGCGCAATCCGCATATTCACCGCTGCTTCGTGATCCGGCCGCGGAGCGGTGCGTGATCCTCAGGTTTCTGACGCGCCGGGCGCTGTTGTCGCTGATCACGCTCGCGATCTTATCGGTGATCGTCTTTCTGGGCGGCCAGCTGTTACCGGGCGACGTGGGGCGCGCGGTGCTCGGACCCTTGGCCGATGCGCGTGCGGTGGCTTTATTCGATCACCAGGTGGGCGTCGACCGGCCGCTGGCGATTCAGTACTGGGACTGGATCAGCCACTTCGTGGTGGGCGACATGGGCCGCTCGTTCACGTTCCGCGCGCCGGTCGCGCCGTTCATCGGCGCGGCGTTGGTCAATTCGCTGAAGCTCGCCGCACTGGCGTTCGTGCTGGTGGTGCCGATCGGAATCGCCGGCGGGGTCTGGGCGGCGCTCAAGGTCGGACAATGGAGCGATCGCGGACTGGTGCTGCTCGGCCAATCCTTGGGCGTCGTGCCGGAATTCATTTCCTCGATCGTGCTCATTCTGATCTTCGGAGTCTGGCTGCGCTGGCTGCCGATGTCGGCGGACTGGCCCGAGGGGGCGGGGCCGTTGACGCAGATGAAGTACCTGATCCTGCCGGCGCTGCCGCTGGTGCTGGTATTTTTCGGCTACATTGCCCGTGTGGCGCGCGCGGGCACCGTCGAGGCGCTGGACGCCGACTACACCCGGACGGCCGTCTTGAAAGGCTTGCGGATGTCGACGGTGATGCGCCGGCATGTGCTGCGCAACGCGCTGCTGCCGACGATCACCGTGGTCGCGAGCCTCTTGGGATATCTGGCCGGCGGCCTGGTGGTGATCGAGACCCTGTTCCACTACCGCGGAATCGGCGCTTTGATCTATTCCGCCGCTCGCAGCAAGGATTTCCCCATGCTCGAGGCAGGTGTCCTCACGGTGGGCGCGGTGTACGCAATCGCGTCGGTGCTCGCGGATCTATTGTCCGCCGCGCTCAATCCGCGTTTGCGGGCGGCACGGGCGTGAGCGCGTCCGCCGATACCATTGCCCGCGCGGCGCAACCGGCACCGGCTCGCAGCCTGGCGCGCGAGCGATGGAACGCCGCCTGCCGCTCCCCGACACTCATCGCCGGCCTGATCATTCTCGCCTTCTGGATCGTGTGCGCGCTGTTCGGCGCCGAGATCACTCCCCGAGATCCTTACGCGGACGATCTGCTCGCGACGCTCTCGCCGCCGTCCGCGGCTCATTGGTTCGGCACCGATCAGCTGGGACGGGACATCTTCTCGCGGGTCATCGTGGGCGCGCGCGATATCTTGATCGTGGCGCCGCTCGCCACTTTGCTCGGCACGGTGCTCGGGACCGCGCTCGGACTTTGCATCGGCTACTTTCGGGGCGCGCTCGACGATGTCGCCGGCCGGATCATCGAGGCGCTGCAGGCCCTGCCGCTGGTCATCGTCGCGCTCATGGCCTTGGCGGCCGTCGGCACCTCGAACGCCACGGTGGTGCTCGTCATCGGCTTCGTGTTCACGCCGCTGATCGCGCGCACCGTGCGCTCGGCGGTGCTCAATGAGACGGATCTGGACTACGTCGCGGCGGCGCGCCTTCGCGGCGACGGCGCCCTCGCCATCATGTTCATCGAGATACTCCCGAACGTTCTGCCGATCGCGATCGTCGAAATGACCGTCCGCCTGGGCTACGCGATTTTCTTCGTGGCCTCGTTGAGCTTCATCGGCTTCGGCATCCAGCCGCCGTCCGCGGACTGGGGCATCGCCATTGCGGAAAACTACAGTCTGATCGGCAGCTTTTGGTGGACCGTACTATTCGACGCGGCGGCCACCGCCTCGCTGGTCATCGCCGTCAACCTGGTCACCGACGGCCTCGCGGCCGTGTTCGACGCATGAATGACGTTCGAGCCACGGCAGGCGCCGCGGCGCGCGGCTCAGCTGCGGATGCGCTGCGCTTCGAGGAGGTGAGCGTGACCTACCGGACCGGGCGCCGTGTGCGGCAGGTGCTCACCGGCGTCAGCCTCGCGATCCGTCGAGGCGAGTCGTACGGCTTGGTGGGCGAATCGGGCTGCGGCAAATCGACGGCGGCGTTTGCCGCAATTCGGTATCTCGCGCGAAACGGCCGGGTAAGCGCGGGTCGAATCCGGGTCGACGGGCGGGACCTCATGGCGTTGTCTCAGTCTGAACTGCGGCGCTTGCGCACGCAGAGTGTCTCGATGGTCTACCAGGATCCGGGGAAGGCGCTCAATCCCTCGCTTCGAATCGACCGTCAGATGATGGAAGTGTTCGAGGTCGCGGAAGGCCTCTCCGGCGACGCGGCGCTCGCGCGGTCGAAGGAAATGCTCGCGCGCGTTCAGATCGCGAGTCCGGACCGCGTGCTTCGCAACTATCCGCACGAGCTGTCCGGTGGAATGCAGCAGCGGGTGATCATCGCCATGGCGCTGTCGACCAATCCGGCGCTGCTGATTCTCGATGAGCCTACCACCGGACTCGACGCGACCGTGGAGGCCGAGGTGCTGGATCTCGTGACGCGGTTACGGGCCGAATTCAACAACTCCATTCTGTTCATCAGTCACAGTCTTCCGGTGATCGCGCGAATGTGCGATCGGGTGGGAGTGCTGTATGCGGGCGAACTGGTCGAGGAAGGACCGGCGAGCCGCGTGTTCGGCGATCCTCGTCATCCCTACACGGTGGGACTGATGCGCTGTGTGCCGACCTACGGCTTGCGCAAGAATCAGGGGCGGCTCGAGACCATTCCGGGTTTTTTACCCGCTCCGGGGTCGATCACCGGCCGCTGCGTATTCGCCGAGCGCTGCGGCAATGCGACGGAGCGCTGCGGCCGAGAGGCACCTCCGCCGATCGCGCTCGAGGGGCATGTGTCGCGCTGTTTCTATCCGGAGCGGGCGTCGCAATTGCCGCGCCAGTCGTCGCCGGCGGCCTCGTCGGCCGCGGCGAGCGGCGAGGGGGCCGTGCGCAGCGGCGAGGGGGGCGCCACCCGGAGCGAGGCGGCCCTGTCGCCACCGCTGTTGCGGACGAAGCAGCTGTCGAAAACCTACCTGGTCTCCGGCAAGCCGTTCCAGGCGGTGCACGATGTGACGATCGAGCTTTGGCCGGGCGAGACGCTCGGCTTGGTCGGCGAATCCGGCAGCGGTAAGAGCTCGCTCGCGAAATTGCTGCTCGGACTGTCGACGCCGGACGAGGGCAGCGCCATCGAGCTGTCGGGCGATGCCTTGCCGCCGCGCGCCGAGGCGCGCACGCGTGCCCAGCTGAAGGCGCTGCAGATCGTGTTTCAAAATCCCGGGGCGGCCCTGAATCGCTCCCAAACCGTACGCCGGCTGATCGGCCGCTCGCTGCGCCTCGTCGGGCTCGTCGGCGGGGCGCGGGAAGCCCGCTTGCGCGAGATCGCGGCGTCGGTGCGGCTCACGCCGCGCCATCTCGACGAGAAGCCGCGCCAGCTATCGGGAGGACTCAAGCAGCGCGTGGGCATTGCGCGGGCATTCGCCGGCGGTCCGAGGATCGTGGTGTGCGATGAGCCCACCTCGGCGCTCGATGTGTCGGTGCAATCGGCGATCCTCAATCTGCTGGTGGATCTGCAGGCGGATCAGAAGGTCAGCTACCTCTTCATTTCGCACGACTTGAACGTGGTGCATTACCTGTCGGATCGAATTGCCGTGCTCTATCTCGGCCGTCTGATGGAGATCGGTCCTTCCGAGGCGGTGTTCGAAGGGCCGCATCATCCTTACACGGAGGCGCTCCTTTCCGCGAATCCGAGTCTCGAGCATCAGGGCGGCAAGCGCATCCGGTTGCATGGCGAGCTGCCGAGCGCCGCGAACCTGCCGGGGGGATGCGTGTTCCACACGCGCTGCCCGCGCAAGATCGGCGTCATCTGCGAGCGAGAGGAGCCGCCGCTCGTGCCGGCGGGCGATCGTCACGCGATTCGCTGCCACATACCCACGGCGGAGCTGGGTCGTCGATCCTAGTTGAGCAAAGCCGCGACAGGTGAATTGCCGCGAATACGCTTCTCTTCATTGAGGGTATCCCCTAGAGATACGCCGCTGATTCCGCGATCCGTGTCACGTGCCGAGCTCCGCGCCGACGCTATTCTCGCGCCGCTAAAACGAATTGAAGCCCGCAACTCGGGCCGCACGTACTCATCGTGTCAAGGGATAAGAATCGAATGAATCTCGCTGCTATTTACCGAACGACTCGGCGCATCGCGTCGGCCTGGGCAATCACGATGCTGGCTATCGTTTCCGCTTGTTCCGGCGGTGGCGGCGGCATCGTGGCAGTCTATTCACTCGGCGGATCGGTCAGCGGACTTACCGGATCCGGTCTGGTGCTGGCCAACTACAATCAGTCGGTCGCCGTGAGCGCCGGATCCACCAGCTTCAGCTTTGGACCAGCGCTCTTCGACGGCTCCGTCTACGCCGTGACAGTACAGACGCAGCCCGCCGGGCAGACTTGCACGGTGACCGATGGCGCCGGCACGGCCGGGACGGCCAATGTAGGCAATGTGGTCGTTGCTTGTTCCAAACAGGCTCTTATCTTGGGCGGAACGGTGAGCGGACTCACCAGTGCCGGTCTGGTGCTGGCCAATGGCGGCGACACGGTCACCCTGGACGCCGGCGCCACCACGTTCAGTTTTCCCGCACCGATCGCCACCGGCAGCAGCTATGCGGTGACGGTGCAGACTCAACCGGCGGGGCTCGCCTGTGCGGTGACCAAAGGCATCGGCACGATGCCGGCAAGCAGCGTGAATACGGTGGCAATCACCTGCACCGACCAGCCCTTCAATCTGGGCGGCTCGATCAGCGGCCTGAGCGCGAGCGGCCTGGTGCTTGCGAACGGTACGGATACGCTGACGGTGAACGTCAACGCCACGAGTTTCACCATGCCGACCAAAGTCGCCTACGGTAGTCACTATGCGGTGACGGTGCAGTCGCCGCCCACCGGGCTCAGCTGCACGGTGAGCGACGGCTCGGGCACCATGCCTGCCAAGGCGGTCACCACGGTGGCCATCGTGTGCGCCGATCAGAGCTACCTCTTGGGCGGCGCGATCAGCGGCCTGACGGCGAGCGGTCTCGTGCTCACGAACGGCAGCGACACCCGTGCAGTGAGTTCGGGCGCGACCAGCTTCAACATGCCGACGGAAGTCGCCTATGGGAGCCACTACGCGGTGTCCGTGCAGACACAGCCGACCGGCCTCAACTGCACGGTGAGCAACGCCACCGGCACCATGCCGGCCGGTCCGGTCTACACCGTGATCGTCATGTGTGCGACCAATACCCACACCGTGGGCGGTACCATCACCGGATTGACGACCAGCGGTCTGGTGCTGGCAAACGGCACGGACACCACGCCGCCGTTGGGAGCGACCGCCACTCAGTTCACCATGCCGACCGGCGTGGCCTCGGGTGCGACCTATGATGTGATCGCGCAGACGCAACCGTCCGGACAGCTTTGCACTGTGAGCAATGGCACCGGCACCGTCGGCGCCTTCGACGTGACGACCGTGACGGTGGGCTGCGCCTCGAACGTGGTGAGCTTTACGACCGCGGGCCAGTACTCGTGGACCGTACCGGATGGAGTGACCTCGATTCTGGTGGTAGCCACCGGTGGTGGCGGCGGCGGGAGCTATTCCAGCTACGGCGGCGGCAACGGCGGTGTCGTGACGGCGACTCTCAGCGTCACGGCCGGCAGTACGCTCAGTCTCTACGTGGGCGGCGGCGGCGGGACCAGTTCAGGCGCGGGCGGCGGCGGCGGCTCGAGCAACGTCAATGCCGGAACGGCCGATCAAATCATCGCGGGCGGCGGCGGCGGCGCGGGCGGCGGTGCGGACGGGAATGCCACCGGCGGTGACGGCGGCGGCAATGGCACGGGCAGCGGCAGCAGCGGCGATGCCGGGAACCCGAGCGCCGGCAGCGGCGGCAGCGCCGGGATCGGCGGGGCGGGCGGGTCGGGGGACCTCGCCAACGGCAGCGCAGGCGGCAGCGGGAACGGTGGTCCGGGTGGCGCAGGCGGTGACTGTGGTATCGGTGGCATCGGTGGCGTCGGTAACGGTAACGGCCCGGGCGGCGCGGGCGGCACGGCGTGCGCCGGCGGCGGCGGCGGCGGCGGCTATGGCGGCGGCGGCGGCGCGGGCAGCGGTTCGCTCGGAGATGGCGGCGGCGGCGGCGGCGGCAGTACCGGGCCCAGCGGAGCCATCTTCACGGTGAGCACGAACGCGGGCGCTCCGAACGCCGCCGGCGGCGATGGTTCCATCGTGATCACCACCAATCCCTGAAGAAGACCGCTTCGATCAGGGGCGGCCGCTCGCCACGCGAGCGGCCGCAGTTTCAAGCGAGCGAGGTATTGAGCAACACGAGCAGCCGGCTCCAAGCCTTTTCCGCCTGATCGTGATCATAGACATGCGAATCCGGCGGACACCAGCCATGCATCGTACCCGCATACACTTCGATTTCCGCGGGCAGATGAGCTTTGGCGAACGCCCCGCGCAGCACGTCCTTGGCTTCAGGCTGCTTCTTGTCGTCGCTTTCCGCGATCGCTATCAAGAAGTGCGCCTTCATTTTCGGGACCAGCAGGTGCGGACTGTCCGGTTCATCGGTCACGAGGCCGCCGCCGTGGAACGTGGCGCCCGCACCGACGCGATCCGGAAAGGCCGCGGCTGTACGGAATACGAAAGGGCCGCCCATGCAGTAGCCGGTAGTGCCGATTTTTCTTTTCTTGTCGACCGGCGGCTGGGCGTCCAGGAAGTCGACGAACGCGGTGGCATCGGTCACGGCCGTTTGCGGATTCAAGGTGCCGGCCAAGGCCATCAGCGCCTGCCGTGTCGCGGGATCGTTGAAGTCGGGATGCTCGGGCGCCGTCGGAGCCCGCCGTGTGCGATAGAAGGGATTGATGACCAGGACAGCGTATCCGGACTCGGCGAGCCGGGTCGCCATCTGTTTGAAGGCGGGACGCAATCCGAATATGTCCGGCCAGATGAGCACTGCGGGGAACTTGCCTTTGACGGGATGCACGAAGTACGCGTCGGCGATCCCATCGGGGGTTTTGATATCGACATCCCTTCCCGAGGTGGGAGCGGCATTGCCGAGCGCAGGCACGGCCGCCACCAATCCGGCGCTCAGCGCCATCGTACCGAACTGCCTGCGCGTGATCTCGCTCGAGCGCCGCGCAAATTCATCGAGGTCGTCTTGCTCGCACATCATCCCTCCGAGGGTATTCCCAAAAAGAATAATTTTGCGCTCCTGGGCGCGAGATCGGCAACACGGGCAGCGCGGAGGCGAGTCGTCTTCCCGTTAGCTTGGACGCTCGCCGGATGCGCGGACCGCCGCCAAATTGAGCTGACCCATGGCCGTCGGGCGTACCCCGCTCACGTTCTTGGCGGTCACCGACAGCCAATCGTAGAAATACGCGATGATCACCGGCGTCTCCTCCAGCAGCAGCCGCTGGATGCGCCCCGCGGCCGCGCGCTGGGAAGCCGGGTCGAGCGCGGCGATGTACTGCGCGGCGAGCCGGTCGTAGTCCGGGTTGTTGAAATGCGCCGCATTGAACGTGCCGCGGCCGCCGAGGCTCGCGGTCAGGATGGTGTTCGGCACGCCGCGATGCGCGTAGTCCTCGATGCCCATCTCGGAATCCAGCCAGTCGGACGCGCCGAACACGGCGCGGCCGAAATAGGCCGACTGGTCTTCCACGTTGAGGGTCAAGTCGATGCCGATCCTGCGGGCTGCGTTCTGGATGACGACGGCGTAGTCGGGAATCTCCTGAAAGCGTTCGGCGGTGAGCCGGGCCTTGAAGCCGTTGGGGACGCCCGCCTCTGCCAGCAGCCGCTTGGCAAGGTCGAAATCCTGAGCCCGCTGCGGCACCGTCGGATCGGTGGCGGGAAAGATCGGCGCGAACGGCGAGTCGTTGCCGAGCGCCGAGCGGCCGCGGAACATGCCGCGCACGATATTCTCGCGGTTGAGGCACAAGGCGAGCGCGCGCCGCACGCGCTTGTCGGCGAACGGGCCTCGGTCGGTCCGCAGGTGAACCTGCTCGTGGGCACTCGATTTCAAGCTCACGATGCTCAACCGCGGATCGGTTAACAGGGCCTGACTGCCCTGCACCGGGACATGCAGCAGCACGTCGAGCTGGCCGCCCTGCATCGCGAGAACCTGTGCCTGAATGCTGTCGTAGAAATCGAACAGCACGCGCTCGACCACCGCTTTCTCGCCCCAGTACTCCTCGTTGCGCACGAACGAGGCGCGCGCCTTCGGGACGTATTTTTCCAGCCTGAAAGGTCCGGTGCCGTTGAATTTACGCTCGAAGTCGCCGGAATAGTCGGCGGGCAGAATGATGGCGTTGTAGTTGTCCGATGACACGAGGTACGGGAAGCTGCCGTTCGGCGCGTCGAGCTGAAACGCCACGGTGTCGTCATCGAGCGCTCGCGCTCCGCCCTTCGAGAGCGTGCCGGCGAAGGCGGACAGCGCGATCGATCCGTTCGCGGGATCCGCCAACCGATTCATGGTGGCGACCACATCCGCGGCGGTCAGCGTGCGCCCGTCGTGGAACCGAACCTGCCGGCGTATCTTGAACGTCCAGACGCTCCCATCCGCGTTCGGTTGCCAGCTCTCGGCGAGCGCCGGCTTGAGGTGCAGAGAGGGGTCCGAGTTCGCGAGGTACTCGCCGGTTTGGCTCAGCAGGCAGACGCCCCCGGTGTCGGCGATCGTCAGCGGGTCGATCAGACCGGCGGGCACGGGCATGCCGACGGTCAGGCTGCGCACCGGCTGGGCGCCGTCCGCGGGCGCCGAACACGATGCGAGCGCGCCGGCGAAGGGCGCCGACAAGCCAAGCAGCGCCGCATGCCGCAGGAAGCTGCGGCGGTCGATCCCGCCGCCCAAGTACTCGTCGATCGCCGCGTTTTGGGCAGGCGTGGCGCGCCGGCGTATCGCCTCGAAGGGATTGAAGCGGCAGTTCACGCGTCGGTCGAGTCGATGCGCTCGTCGGGCGCGAAGATGTTCGCCGTGATGGCGTCGGCCAATTGCCCGAGTTCCGGGCCGAGGATCCGATCCTCGACCACCGGCGCCACGTGGGTGCGGATGAGCTCGACGAATTTGTGCAACGGGAGCGGCGCCGCGCGCTCGGTCACGAACAGCGCCTGAGATGCCACCACCGCCAACATGGCGAGCGAGGCATCGAGACAGCGCGCAGCCCGCGCCTCCTTGCTCCAGGCGATGAACCCCGGGGCCGCGACGTCGTCCTGGCCCGATCCCAAGCTGTCGCTGCCGGGGATGAACGTGCGTTGCGCGGCCGCTTTGGCGAGTTCGACGTAGCCATTCGTGGCCATCGGTATGTAGCCGATATTCCCGCGCCCGTCGCTTTGACCGGGCTGACGCCCGACCAGGAGCTGGTCCGGCAGGTGGGAGACCTGGCCGTTCAGCAATTTGCCGCAG
This sequence comes from Steroidobacteraceae bacterium, assembly GCA_050012315.1. Classification (GTDB taxonomy): domain Bacteria; phylum Pseudomonadota; class Gammaproteobacteria; order Steroidobacterales; family Steroidobacteraceae; genus Bog-1198. The sequence continues at coordinate 204,120 of JBEKHK010000003.1, forward strand.
TGACGGTCCGCCAACAGGCAGGTATCGGCCCAAATTCCGGCCAGATCATCGAGTGCGGGCGCGGCCATGGCGTTGTGATAGCCGCCCGTGCTGAGGCAGCGTCCGTACGGGTGCCGGGCGTCGGGCGGCAGATAGACCGGGTTGTCGGACACCGAGGAGAGCGAGATCCCGGCGGCGCGCTCGGCGGCGGAGACGGCGCGGTGCGCATGGCCGAGGATGCGCGGCACGATCCGGTAGCTCACCGGCGCTTGGTAGTTGCGCCGGCCGTGGAGCTCGCCCAGATACTCGCGCAAGGAGCGCAGCACGGCGGCCTCGTCCGGGTCGCCCCAGAGGGTATCGAGCGCCTCGTCGTAATGTTCGAGCGGCGCGCGGAACGCTTCGATCGACAGTGCGAAGGTCTCGAGCGCGAGCTGCAGCCGGCGCCGGCCGGCGATCGCGGCATCCGCGATCAAGGCGGCCGCACACGGTGAGCCGTTGATCAACGACCCGCGCTCTTTCACCTCGAGGTCGAAGCGTTGGGAGAGCCCCGCGAACAACGGATACAGCGCGAGAATCTCGCCCGCCCCGCCTTGCCCCGCGGCGGCGACCTGCGGCATGGGCTTTCCGTCCAGCATCTCGGCCACGGCCTGCGCAATGCGCGGGGTGGTGGCGGAATGTCCCTCGATGAAGTTGGCGAGGCGCGCGAACACGATGCCTCGCACCACACGATCCGGAAGGTAATCCCCGAATGAGGTCGCGGCGGGAAACGGTTTGATGCGCGCATGCATGTCGCGCTCTTCCAGCGTCAGCCGGTGGCTCGCCCGCTCGCCCATGGCGGTGGTCACGCCGTAGATGACCACCGAAGGGTCCTTGTCGATCAGCTCGAGAAAAGAGGCGCGGCACGCGGCAATCCGTTGCATCGCATCGGCGCCGATGCGCACGTTTTCGCGCTGCCATGCGACGCGATAGAAGGCGGTCAGAGTGAGGTCGGCGCGGCTATTGAGAATGACGGTCAAGCAATCACCATGAGCGAAGCAATCACCGGAAACAATTTTAGGATACGGAGCGGCAATTTTAGGATACGGGGCAGATAGGATATGTGGTGGAATAGACAAAACGAATACTACCCCCAAGGGAATTATCGAGGGACGCGAGCGATGGTGTGTGCGTGAGCGAAGGCCAGTCCATACGGCCGTTCCTGGCCAGACTCGAGCGGGAAGGCTCATTGCTGAGGATCCCCAAGGGGGTCGACCGCTGTTTCGAGCTCTCGGCGTTCCTGTCCGCGGCGGATGCCGGGCCCGCGCTGCTGTTCGAACGGATCGAGGGCTCGGGTCTTCGTGCGGCCGGCAACCTCTTCAATGGCCGCGAGCGGATCGCAGCGGCGCTCGGAATCGGCACAGCCGATATCCTGCCGCGGCTCGGTGCGGCGATCTCGAACCCGGTTCCGACGATTGCGTCCGCCGAGGCGCCGGTTCAGGCGAGCGTCAGCACCGAGGATCCGCTCGCCACGCTCCCGGTGCCGAGGTTCTTCGAGCGCGAAGTGCGGCCGTACGTGACCGCCGGCGCCATCGTGGCACGGGATCCCGACAGCGGGCGCGGCAACCTCTCCTTTGCGCGGCTCGCCATTCTGGACGGCCGGCAGGCCATGATCGGCATCGCTCCCAATCACCATTTGGCGCTGTTCGCGCGGCGAGCGGCCGCGTTGGGCCGCGAGCTCGACATCGGCGTGGTGCTGGGTGCGCATCCGGCGATCCAGCTCGCGGCCTGCCTGTACCTGGGCGTGGGCGACGATGAGTTGGAATGCGCCGGGCACCTATTGGGCGAACCCGTCCGCGTCGCTCGCGCGCTGACCGTGGACTTGTCGGTGCCGGCCGAAGCCGAGTTGGTGCTGGAGGGGCGGATTGATGCGCGCCGCACCATCGAGGAGGGCCTGGTCTCGGAATACCACGGCATGTACGAGGATTACGGCAGCGGATATCTCGCCACCTTCAGCGCGGTGACGCGGCGGAGCGATGCGATCTTTCAAGTGATCGAGCCGGGTTATCACCGCGAGCACATGTACCTCGCGGCCCTGCCCATCGCCGCGGGGCTGCTGGGCGCCGCCAGGGCCGCAGCGCCCAACGTCCTCGACGTTGCGGTCACGGAAGCGGGCGCGGGACGCACCGATGTGGTGGTGCAAATGGCCGCGCCGCGGCCCGGTCAGCCGCGCCGTGTCATGTTCGCCGTCTTCGCCGCGGTGAGCATCGTCAAGCGCGTGACGGTGGTCGACGAGGACATCGATCCCTGGAATCCCGTGGCGGTCGAATGGGCCCGTACCAACCGCATGCGCCTCGAGCGCGATCTGATGTTGATTCCGAATGCAGGCGCCGACCGATCGGAGCCGATGGAGGCGGGCGGGCTGGTGACGAAAGCGGGCTTCGACGCGACCGCGAAAGCCGGCGACCGGGCGGAGGGCAACGAGCGTGCGCGTCCGCCCGCGGCGGTGACCGAGTCCGTCAAGCAGTGGCTCGAGGACAACGTTCCGCTGGAGCGTCGCCGATGGCTGAAGTAAAAAGGCCGCGCATCATCGTCGGCATCTCGGGCGCCTCCGGCGCCGTGTACGGGATCGAGGCGCTGAAGCTGCTGCGCGAGCTCGGCAGCGTCGAAACGCATCTGGTGATCTCCCCCGCGGGAGCTCGAACGATCGGGGAGGAGACCGGCCTCACGCCGGCGGATGTCGAGTCCCTGGCCGATCACTGTCATGCGTTTCGCGACATCGGATCGCCGCTCGCCAGCGGCTCGTTCGCGGTTCAGGGCATGCTGGTGGCGCCGTGCTCCGCGCGCACGCTGGGCGGTATCGCCGTATCGATGGGCGACAATCTGATCGTCCGCGCCGCCGATGTTTGCCTGAAGGAACGGCGCCGGCTGGTCCTCATGTTCCGAGAAACGCCGTTGCATCTGGGACACATCGAGCTCATGGCCAGCGTCACTCGCTTCGGTGCTATCGTAATGCCGCCCGTACCGGCCTTCTACCTGCGGCCCGAGAGCGTCGAGGAAATCGCGACTCAAACGACGGCACGGGCTTTGGAGCTCCTCGGCGTCACGGTGCCGGCGCTCAAGCGCTGGGGGGGGAGTTGATCATGGCCGATTTCGATCTGGTGGTGACCGGAAATCTGGTGCTTGCGGAGCGCGTGCTCGAGGATGGGTTCGTGGCCGTGACCGGCGGAAAGGTGGCGCTGACGGGGCAGGGCGCGCCGCCCGGCGCGCGCGAGACATTCGACGCGCGCGGCCTCTGGGTCATGCCGGGCGTCATCGACGGACAAGTGCATGCGGGCAGCCAGGCGAATCAGGAGGGCCTCGGACACGCCTCGCGCGCCGCGGCGGCGGGCGGCGTCACCACCATGGTCGACATGCCCTACGACGATCCGGAGCCCGTCTGGCATGGCGAGCTGTTGCGCAACAAAATCAAGGAAGTCGAGCGCGATTGCCACGTCGACGCCGCGCTCTATGCGACGATTTCCGAGGCGCACGGAACCTCGACGATCGCCGGTCTGATCGACGCCGGGGCGTGCGCTTTCAAGTTTTCAACGTTCGAGGCCGCACCCGGGCGCTTTCCGCGAATCGACGAGGATGTGCTTTACGATGCGTTTGCGCGGATCGCTCCCTCCGGTCTCGCCTGCGGCGTGCACAACCAGATGCAGGAGCTGACACGCAAGAACATCGCGCGGCTCATCGCGGCCGAAGATACCGGCTGGGACGCGTTCGGGCGCGCGCATACGCCGCTGATCGAGCAGCTCGCCACCGCGCTGATTTTCGAGCTTGGCGCGCTCACCGGGGCGCGCGCGCACGTGGTGCACGCGTCGTTGTCGCGGGGCTTCGAGCTCTGCGAAAACTACAAGGCAGCGGGCCACAAGACCAGCATCGAGACCTGCGTTCAGTACTTGATGCTGAACGGCGAGGCCGACATGCGGCGCCTCGGCGCGAAACTCAAGCACTACCCGCCGGTACGCCCGCAATCCGAGGTCGAGCTTCTGTGGTCGCACATCGCGGCCGGCCATTGCACGTTCGTGTCGTCGGACCACGTATCCTGGGGGCTGGAGCGCAAATCCAACCCCAATATATTCAAGAACTCGTCGGGCGGCCCCGGACTCGAAACTCTGCTGCCGGCGTTCTGGACCGGCTGCGAAGAGCGCGGCATCTCCCCGACCATGGTCGTGAAAATGCTGTGCGACGGGCCTGCGCGCCATTTTTGGCTGCGCGACCGCAAGGGCTCTCTCGACGTGGGCGCCGATGCGGACATCGTCGTCGCGGAACCCGGCCGATTTCCCTTCGATGCCTCGAGGAGCTTGTCCGCGGTGCAGTGGAGTTCCTTCGACGGCCGCGAGATGCGGATTCGAGTGGGTGCGACCTTCGTGCGGGGCCAATTGGCGTATGACGGCGAGAAAATCGTGAACCGGGCCGGCCGCGGGCGCTTCCTGCGGCCGCACGTCGGCGGCGGCGGCGGCGGCGGCGGCGGCGGCGCGGGCGCGGGCGCAGGCGCGGGCGCGGGCGCCGACGCGCACAACGGCAGCATCGGGCGGGCTTGATGCCGGCACGGATCGATGCGGATCAGCTCTGGGGCGACCTCATGGCGCTCGGCACCCTCACCGAGCCGAATCGGCCCTATACCCGGCGCGCCTTCTCGCCTCTGTTCGACGAGGGGCGAGCCTGGCTCACGCAGCGCATGCGCGATACGGGACTTGCCACCCACGTCGATGCAGCCGGCAACCTCATCGGACGGCGCAGCGGCAAGCATCCGGCACGGCCGGCGATCATCGTCGGCTCCCACAGCGACTCGGTTCCCTCGGGGGGACGTTTCGACGGCATGGCCGGAGTGGTCGCGGGCATCGCCATCGCCCGTGCGCTCGGCGAGCTCGGCATCGAGCTCGAGCATCCGCTGGAAGTCATCGACTTCCTTGCCGAGGAGCCGAACGAGTTTGGACTTTCGTGCATCGGCAGCCGCGGGATCACCGGGGGCCTCACCGCGGAACATCTGAATCTCGAGAATCCGAAGGGCGAAACGCTCGGCGCCGCCGTGGCCCGCGTCGGCGGCGATCCCGCGCAGCTGCCCATGATGCCTCGCCGCGACATCGGCGCGGCCTTCGAGCTGCACATCGAGCAGGGTCCCGTGCTCGAGCGAGAGGGCATCGATATCGGCGTCGTCACGGCGATTGCCGGCGTCACGCGCTTGGAGATCGAATTTCAGGGCAGGGCGGGGCACGCCGGCACCACGCCGATGCAGGGGCGCCGCGATCCGCTGGTCGCCGCGGCGCGCATGGTGAGCTGGGTGCAGGAGACGGCGCTCGAGCTAGCGGCGGCGGAACGCGGCCATTTCGTCGCCACCGTCGGCATCATCGAAGCGCTGCCCGGCGCCAGCAACGTGATCCCGAGGAGCGCGCGGATCGTCATCGACGCGCGCAGCGAGGATCGGCGCTTGATGGAGGAGTTCCGCGAAATGCTGGATGTCCGGAGCCGCTCCGCCGCCGAGGCGGCCAACGTCGAGCGCTCGAGGCTCGCGTGCCTATCCGACAATCGCCCGGCGGCGTGCGACGCGCATTTGCAGGCCGTGCTGCACCAGAGTGCGAATACCTTGGAGTTCAGCTCCAAATTCATGGCCAGCGGCGCCGGCCACGACATGGCTTTCATTTCTCAGGTCGCGCCGGCCGCGATGGTGTTCATTCCCTGCAAGGACGGCCTCAGCCATGCTCCGGAAGAGTGGGCGAGCGCGGGCGCGTTGGCGGCCGGCGCCGAAGTGCTGTTCGAGGCGATCCTCGAGGTCGACCGGACTACAACAAATCCTTGAGCCGGTAGTACAGCATCGCGAGCACCAGCGAGGGCCTGCGCAGCAGAGGTCCGCCGGGGAAGTCGCGATGCGGCAGACGCGCGAATACATCGAAACGTTCCGCGGTTCCCGCCACCGCCTCCGCGGCCAGCTTGCCTGCCAGGACGGTGAGGGACATGCCGTGACCGGAAAAGCCCTGCAGATAGAATACGTTCGGCGACAGGCGCCCGAAGTCGGGCGCCCGGCTCATGGTGATGTCGAGATAGCCCCCCCACGCATATTCGACCTCGATCGCGGAGAGCTCCGGGAAAATGCGCACCATGCGCCGGCGCATGGATTCGGCCAGATGCGGCGGCTGCAGGGCGCTGTAGCTCACCCGGCCGCCGAAGAGCAGCCGGCGGTCGGCGGATAGGCGAAAATAATCCAGGATCCAGTTGATATCGGCCACCGCCGCGGTGCTCGGCAGAAGCGACCGCGCCAGCGCCGCCTCGAGCGGGCGGGTGGCGACGATGTAGGTGCCGACCCCGAGGATCCGCCGGGAGAGCGCCGGCGCGAACGAGCCGAGATAGGCGTTTCCGCAGAGCACGAGATGCCGGCAGCGAACCCTGCCGTGCTCGGTGTGTATGACCACCCGGGCGCCTTCTTCGTAGCGCAGCGCCTGGGTTTGCTCGAAGATCACCGCGCCGGCGGACTCCGCGGCACGCGCCACGCCTTGAGTGAATTTCAACGGATGCAGATGGCCGCTGCGGGTATCCAACAGTCCGCCTAGATAGCGGGCGCTTCTCACATGGGCTTGCAGTTGCTCGCGATCGAGCAAGCTCACCGAATCGTAGCGGTAATCGCCGCGAAGCTCGTCGAACCACGCGGCAAGCTCGTTCAGATGCCGCGGCTTGGTCGCGACGTGCACATGGTTTGGGCGATAATCGCACTCGATGCCGTGGCGCTGGATGAGCGACTGATTGAGATCGAGCGCCTCCACCGACATCTCGAACAGCCGTTTCGCGTCCTCGCGGCCGAGTTGGGACGCGAGCGACTGTTGGCTGGCTGCGAGCCCGAAAATAGTCTGGCCGCCGCTGCGGCCCGAGGCGCCGTATCCGACGAAATTCGCCTCGAGCAGGGCGACCTTGAATCCGCGCTGCGCCAAGTGCAGTGCCGCAGAGCATCCCGCAAGCCCGCCCCCGACGACGGCGATGTCCGTGTCGAGCTCTCCGGCGAGCGCCGCGCGCGGGGGTTGCAGGCTCGGCGGGCTCGAGGCGCTGTAATAGGACGGAGGCGGTGGCTGGCGGAGGCGCACGGGGATGACTCGGTGAGGTAACTGTTTAAGATCTTATAGCTATTGACAGGTTCTGGCGCCTGTGGGCTCAGGAGGCAAATCCGCTTCCAGGCGTATGTATTGCATTGCACAAAACGTCGCTAAGTCCTGGAAATGCCTAAATCTTGGCTTATTTTGCACGCCCCGCCGGGACGGGACGGCCTTGGTATGGTGTAATAAGGCTGCTGATAAAGCCTAGCCGTCTATCTAGGCGTTTAATTTATTAAACATGTCTCGGTTGCCCGTCATCGGAATTCCCGCCGATCGCCGGCTCTGTGGGAAGCACTATTTCCACGTGGTCGGCGAGAAGTACATCGACGCCATCGCCGCCGGCGCGCGCGCGCTGCCGATGCTGGTGCCGTCCCTCACGCCCACGCTGGATTTGTCGCAGTTGGTCGAGGCTTGCGACGGAATTTTGTTCACGGGCAGCCCCTCGAACGTCGAACCTCATCACTACGGAGGCCCGGCCAGCGCGCCGGGAACACTGCATGATCCTAGTCGGGACGCTACGACGCTTCCGCTGATCCCCCAGGCCGTCGCCGCCGGTGTACCGGTGCTCGCGATTTGCCGGGGATTTCAAGAAATGAACGTGGCGTACGGGGGTACGCTGCACCAACGGTTGCACGAGGTTGGATTCTCGGACCACCGGGAGGATGAATCCCAACCCCTCGACGTGCAATACGGGCCCGCTCACGAGGTCCTTCTGGAGCCTGGAGGGTCGCTTCGCGACATCGCCGGACAGGACCGCCTCAAGGTCAACTCGTTGCATTGGCAGGGAGTCGAGACGTTGGGCCGAGGCCTCGAGGTGGAAGCCCGCGCACCGGATGGCGTCATCGAGGCCTTCCGGGTCGCCGACTCGCGGAGTTTCGCGCTCGGCCTGCAATGGCATCCTGAATGGCAGTTCGAGAGGAACCCGTTTTCAAGCGCGTTGTTCGCGGCCTTCGGCGAGGCCGCCCGGCGGCGCGCAGCAGGTAGAAGGTGATTTTATGGCCAGCACGATTCAACAATTTCTAAAGGAACACGGGATCTCGGAGGTCGAGGCCATCATCCCGGACATGGCCGGCGTTGCGCGCGGAAAACTCATGCCCGCCGAGAAATTTGCCGAGGAGGAGGGCATGCGGCTCCCCGAGGCGATATTCCTGCAGACGGTCACCGGCGACTATCCGGAGGATCAAAGCGCGATGAACCCCTCGGACATCGACATCGTGCTGAAGGCCGACCCCAAGACGGTCCGGGTGGTGCCCTGGGCCGCGGAGCCGACCGCGCAGGTGATTCACGATTGCTTCTATGGCGACGGGCGTCCGGTGACCATGTCGCCGCGTTATGTGCTGCGGCGGGTGCTGGAGCTCTACGAGGCGCACGGCTGGGAGCCCGTGGTCGCTCCCGAGCTGGAGTTCTTCCTGGTCGAGCCGAATGTCGACTCCGACTATCCGTTGAAGCCGCCGGTGGGCCGCTCCGGGAGGCCGGAGATCGGCCGCCAGGCGTACAGCATCGCGGCGGTCAACGAGTTCGACCCCCTGTTCGACGACATGTACTCGTTTTGCGAGGCGCAGGACATCGAGATCGATACGCTGATCCACGAGGCGGGCGCGGCGCAGATGGAGATCAACCTGCTGCACGGGTACCCGATGAGCCTCGCCGATCAGGCATTTCTCTTCAAGCGGACCGCGCGAGAGGCGGCGATGCGGCACAAGATGTACGCGACGTTCATGGCGAAGCCCATGGCCAAGGAGCCGGGCAGCGCCATGCATTTGCACCAAAGCGTCATCGACGCGAAAACCCGCCGCAACATATTCAGCAATGCCGACGGCACGCCCTCACCGCTCTTCTTCGGACACATCGCGGGACTTCAGAAGTATTTGCCGGGCGCGATGTCGCTGTTCGCGCCGAATGTGAACAGCTACCGGCGCATCAGCCGCTACTCGTCGGCGCCGATCAACGTGCACTGGGGATACGACAACCGCACCGCGGGCCTGCGCGTGCCGATGTCCGGACCCGAGGCCCGGCGCGTGGAGAACCGGGTCGGCGGCGCGGACGCGAATCCGTACCTCGCGATCGCCGCATCGCTCGCCTGCGGATATCTCGGCATGGTGGAAGGTTTGAAGCCCTCCGAGCCCATTGCCGGAAGCGCGTACGACCTCGCCATTGCCTTGCCGCGCACCCTGGCGGAGGCCTTGAGGCTGCTGCGCGAGTCGAAGGCGCTGGTTGACCTGTTCGGCGACCGCTTCGTGCTCGCCTTTACGGCGGTCAAGGAGGCCGAGTACGAGACCTTCGCGCAGGTGATCAGCTCCTGGGAGCGCGAACATCTGTTGCTGAACGTCTAAGAGAATCGGGGGTTCTGCTCTGTCCCCCGGCCGCAGGCTGAGATATAACTAGCGCCTCGCAACGACTTGAGGGGACGCGGTTAATGAGGAGAGCGGCGGTGTCTAGGCGTGGGGCTGCAATACTGGCGCTCGGATTCCTTTCGTTATTGGCGGCATGCGGGGGCTCCAACGCGCCGGGAAAGGGCGGCGCCGCGCAGGGGGCGTCCGATCGAGCGGCTTCCGGGGCCGCGGGTTCCGGCCAGGTGCTGAACCTCTACATCTGGTCCGACTACCTCGCGTCCAACACGCTCTCCGACTTCGAGCAGCAGACCGGCATCAAGGTCAACGCGTCCTATTTCGACACCAACGAGACCCTCGAGACCAAGCTCCTCGCCGGCTCGAGCGGCTACGACGTGGTGGTGCCCACCGCCTCGTACTTCGAGCGGCAGATCAAGGCCGGCGTCTATCTGACGCTCGACAAATCGAAGCTCCCCAATCTCAAGAACATGGACCCCGATCTGATGGCGCGCGTGGCCCAGCACGATCCCGGCAACGCGCACGGCGTCATCTACATGTGGGGCACCAACGGCGTCGGCTACAACGAGAAAATGGTGAAGGAATTGCTGCCCGATGCGCCGCTCGACAGCTGGCGCCTGGTGTTCGATCCCGCGGTGGCCTCGAAGATCGCGAAATGCGGGATCAGCGTGCTCGATTCGCCCGCCGAGATGGTGCGCGTGGTGCTCAGCTATCTCGGACGCGATCCGAATTCGCAGAAGGCCGAGGATTTGGCCGCCGCCGAGGAGACGCTCCTGAAGATCCGGCCCTACATCCGCAACATCAATTCTTCGGAATACATCGAAGCCCTGGCAAACGGCGATCTCTGCGTCGCCGTCGGCTATAACGGCGACATCCTGCAGGCGCGCGATCGCGCCCGGGACGCGAACAAGGGCGTCGACGTCAAATACATCGTGCCGAAGGAGGGGTCCATCCTCTGGTTCGACATGCTGGCCATCCCCAAGGACGCGCCGCATCCCGATGCCGCCTACGCCTACATCAATTACATCATGGAGCCGAAGGTCACGGCCGACATCACCAACTTCAAGCGCTTCGCGAACGCCAACGCCGCCTCCACCCCCTATGTGCTCGAGTCCGTAAAGGACGATCCGGCCATCTACCCGCCGCCGGAGCTGCGCCAAAAGCTCGCCGTGCAGCTCGCGGATTCGCCGGAACAAACACGAGCCATCACGCGTCTCTGGCAGAAGTTCAAGACAGGGCAATAACCGATGGCCAATTCCGGCGCAGCAGTCAAGACCGCTCCCTGGCGCGATCCCGCGGCGCGTCCCTACGTGGAGATCGAGCGTGTGACGAAGTCCTTCGGCGACTTCAAGGCCGTCGACGACGTGAGCCTGAAGATCTACCAGGGCGAGATATTCTGCCTGCTCGGCGCATCGGGCTGCGGCAAGACGACGCTCCTGCGCATGCTCGGCGGCTTCGAGACGCCGACCTCGGGACGCATTTTGATCGACGGCGAGGACATGACCGGCGTACCGCCGTACGAGCGGCCGGTGAACATGATGTTCCAGTCGTATGCGCTGTTCCCGCACATGAACGTCGAACAAAACGTCGCCTTCGGCCTGAAGCAGGACGGCGTCCCCAAGGCGGAGATCGCGGAGCGCGTCGCGACCATGCTCGAGCTCGTCAAGCTCGGCGGGTTCGGCAAGCGCAAGCCGCACCAGCTGTCCGGCGGACAGAAGCAGCGGGTCGCGCTGGCGCGCTCGCTGGTGAAGCGTCCGAAGCTGCTCCTGCTCGATGAACCATTGGGGGCCCTGGATAAGAAGCTGCGCGAACACACGCAGTTCGAGCTGATCGGCCTGCAGGACAAGCTCGGGGTGACGTTTCTGGTGGTCACTCACGACCAGGAGGAGGCGATGACGCTCGCGAGCCGCATCGGCGTGATGGATCACGGCGAGATCGTTCAAGCCGGCACGCCCTCCGAGATCTACGAGTTTCCGTCATCGAAATTCGTCGCGGATTTCGTCGGTTCGGTGAACATTTTCGAAGGCAAGCTCCTCGAGGACGAGCCCGAGTACGTGCGCATCGTGTCGGAGGAATTGGGCGGCACCATCTACGTGAGCCACGGCATCAGCGCGGCGCCCGAGGCGGTGGTGTGGGCCGCGGTGCGGCCGGAGAAGATCTTCATGTCGACCTCGCCGCCCCAGAGCGACGGCGGCGGCAGCGCGCACGGCACCGACAACGTGGTTCGAGGCGCGGTCCAGGACATCGCCTACCTCGGCGACCTGTCGATTTATCTGGTGAAGCTGCCCACCGGCAAGGTGGTTCGGGTGACGCAGCCGAACACCTCGCGCCACGCCGAGGCGATCACGTGGGATCAGCAGGTGTATCTGTCGTGGGACGCCTCGAGCCCCGTGATCGTCACCCGATGATTCGATGAGACGCCGTAATCCATTCAGCCGAATCGGCATCTCCGGCCGCGGCCTGGTGGTGACGCTGCCCTATTTGTGGCTCTTGCTGTTTTTCGTCGTCCCCTTCGTCATCGTGCTGAAGATCTCGTTTTCCGACATCGATCTCGCGATTCCTCCCTACAAGCCGCTGATCGAATGGGTCGGAAAAAACGCGTTGGCCATCCGGGTCAACTTCAACAACTACGCGTTTCTATTCACCGATTCGCTGTACATCAGCGCCTTCCTGAACTCGATCAAGGTCGCGTTCATTTCCACGCTCTTGTGCTTGGCTATCGGCTATCCGATCGCCTATGGCATCGCGCGCTCCACTCCGACCACCCGCAACATCCTGCTGCTGCTCGTGGTGCTGCCGTTCTGGACCTCGCTCCTGCTGCGCGTGTACGCCTGGATCGGGCTGCTCAAGGCCAACGGCGTCATCAACAACGTGCTCATCTGGCTCGGCGTGATTCACGAGCCCATCACCATGCTGTACACGCCGTTCGCCATGTACGTGGGCATCGTGTACTCCTATCTGCCGTTCCTGATCCTGCCGCTGTATGCGAATCTCGAGAAAATGGACTGGCAGCTGCTCGAGGCGGCGGAGGATCTGGGGTGCCGCCCGTGGCAGGCGTTCTACAAGATCACGCTGCCGCTCTCGAGGAACGGCATCCTGGCGGGCTCCATGCTCGTGTTCATTCCGGCCGTGGGCGAGTTCGTGATTCCGGCGCTGCTCGGCGGACCGAACGCGTTGATGATCGGCCGCGTGCTCTGGGATGAGTTCTTCTCGAACCGTGCCTGGCCGGTGGCGAGCGCCGTGGCCATCTTGCTGCTCATCCTCCTGGTGCCCTTCATGATGTGGTACCAGAGCGTTCAGGCCCGCGAGTCGGCGGGCACCCGATGAACTACCGGCGCTCGTTTTTCATCCTCACCTGCCTGGCGTTCGGATTCGCGTTTCTGTACGTCCCGATCCTCTCGATGGTGGTGTTTTCCTTCAACGCATCGAAATTGGTCACGGTGTGGGATTCGGCGAACTCGCCGACGCTCAAATGGTATTACTCGCTGCTGCATAACGACGAGATCCTGGATGCCGCGTGGATCTCGCTCAAAGTGGCGGTCATGAATGCATCGGGGTCGGTGATTCTCGGAACGCTGGCGGGATTCGGCCTGGCGCGCTTCTCGCAGTTTCGCGGGCGATTCACGCTCAACGCCATGACCACCGCGCCGCTGGTGATGCCGGAGGTGATCACCGGCTTGTCGCTGCTCCTGCTGTTCGTCGCCTTGGAGCAGACGATCGGGTGGCCGGCGGGCCGGGGCATCACCACCATGACCATCGGGCACATGACCTTTTCCATGGCGTATGTCACTGTCGTCGTGCAGTCGCGCATGGCGACCTTCGATACGGCGCTCGAGGAGGCCGCCATGGATCTGGGCGCCCGGCCGGTGAAGGTTTTCTTCTTGATCACGCTGCCCATCATTTTCCCGGCCATTCTGTCGGGCTGGCTGCTGGCGTTCACGCTGTCCTGGGATGATCTGGTGATCTCCAGCTTCACCTCCGGGCCCGGCTCGAGCACGCTGCCCATGGTGGTGTTCTCGAAGGTTCGCTTGGGCGTGAGTCCCGAGATCAACGTGCTCGCGACCATCACCATCACGGTCGTCACGCTGATGATCGTCGGCGTGAGTTTCTGGATGTCGCGCGCCGCGAGAATCGAGAAGGCGGGCGCGTAGCGGGTTGCGTCGCCGCCTCCGGGCGGCCGTTCACTGCCGCGCGCCGATTATCGAGGCGAAGGCCGCGCCGATCTGGGATCATGTTCACGGCGGGGCGGCAAACTTTTTCAGGGCACGCCAGTCTGAAGGCTGTGGTGCGCGCGCAAATGTGGGAGATCCGGATGAGTTCACGTTTCTTTGCAATTGGAGCCCTGGCAAGCCTGGCGGCCATTACGGCATCGTCGGCTGTCGCTCCGTCGCGACTGATCAACTTGCACCGGGCGGCGGCCCCGGGCAGCGCCCACCTCTATGCGGTGGGTACCCGCAGCGCCGCGCAGCGTCAGAACGGGACCACCGCCAAGATGGATGCCGTGCTCGCGGACCTCTCGCGGCACGCGTCATTGGCGCGGCCCACGCATTTACTCACCGATCTGCACTCGCTGAGCCCTGCCGCCCGATTTACGCAGCTGTCGGCGGGCGGACCGGCGTACGTCGCGATCGATGCCACCACGCACGGCGATCCGCAAGCATTGGAAGCGGCGTTGGCGGCGCTGGGTCTGCAGAAGCCGGCGGTCTATTCGAACGATGTCGGCGGCTTGCTGCCGGTCAGTCAGCTCGCGGCCGCGGCCGCGAGCGGCGAGGTTGCCGGCATCCGTGCCAGCATGTCGCGAACCCGAGCAGGCGTGCTGGCCACGCAGGGCGACTTCGCGCAGCTCAGCTCCGTCGTACGCACGAACTATCCGACGCTGCTGGGCACCGGCGTGACCGTGGGTGTGCTCTCGGACAGCTTCAATTGCTATGCGGTGTACGCAGTACCGGCGAACGGGGTCCCGGTCTCGGGCAATGAGGGCTACGCCTACAATGGATTCACCGCCGATTACGCCACCGACGTATCGACCGGCGCTTTGCCGGCCGGCGTCGATGTGCTCGCGGAGGCGTCGTGCCTGAGCTATTACGCGCCGGCGACGGCGCCGCAGGACTCGCAATATCCGCCGTTCTCGGACGAAGGCCGGGCGATGCTGCAGATCGTGCACGCCGTGGCGCCGGGTGCGGGCCTCGCGTTCTATACCGCGGACAACAGCGAAGCGGATTTCGCCACCGGAATAGCCGCGCTGGCCACCGCCGGCGCGAAAGTCATCGCCGACGACGTGGGCTACTACGATGAGCCGTTCTTCCAGGACGGACTGGTCGCGCAGGCGGTGGATGCCGTCGAAGCGCAAGGGGTGGCGTATTTCTCCGCGGCCGGCAACGACAGTGATCTGTCCTACCAGAACACGGCGCCGAGCTTTGCCTCGACATCGAGCAGCGGAGCGAATGCGGGCGAGCATCTGCTCAATTTCGACCGGACAGGCGCGACCAATACGACCTCGTTGCCGGTAGCGATTCCGCCGATTCCGCCGGGCGATTTCATCGCCGTGGTGGTGGAGTGGGACCAGCCGTACGTGACCGGCGCTCCCTCGAGCGGCGGCGCGACCAGCAGCATCGACCTGTGCGTCTCGGGTGCAACCGGCAGCGTCTCGGTCACGGATTACGACGGTAATGCGGTGAGCTGCACGGGGCCGAACGCCGTGGGATCGGATCCCTACCAGATCCTGATCATCGGCAACCCGGCGACTGCCTCCGGCAATACCCCGGCGCAGAATTTGAGCATCGTGGTGGGCCTTGCGACCAACGCGAGCGGCACGATCGTCCCGGGCCGGATCATCGTCTCCGTCGAGGATGACGGTCTCGGCAGCACCATCAGTGCGTTTGCCACCAACAGCGCCACCATCCAGGGGCATCCGGGCGCGGCCGGCGCCGCGGCGGTCGGAGCCGCCTTCTACTTCCAGACTCCCGCGTGCGGAACGACGCCGGCGGTGCTCGAGCCCTATTCCTCGCTGGGCGGTGCGCCCATCCTGTTCAGCACGACCGGGACGCGCCTCGCGGCAGCGGTCATCCGGCAAAAACCGGACTTCGTCGGACCCGACGGCGTCAACGACACGTTCCTGGGATTCCAGCTCACGCCCCAGGCCCTTCCGCCCACGGGCGTGCCCGTTTCCTCCAGCGGATTGCTGACCACGTCGATCAGTCAGTGCCAGAACGATGCCGCATATCCGAATTTCTTCGGCACCTCGGCTGCCACGCCGCACGCGGCCGGCATCGCGGCGCTCATGCTTCAGGCGAACACTGCGGCGACTCCGACGGAGATCTATGCCTCGCTGCGTTCGAGCGCATTGCCGATGAGCACGTCGACCCCGAACTTCAGTTCCGGCTACGGGTTCATCCAGGCCGATACGGCGCTCGTGATCCCGACCCTGTCGCTGTCCGTGCCGTCGGTCGAGCTGGGTTCGACCGCCACGCTCACGTGGACCTCGATCGATTCCACGGGCTGCACCGCGTCGGCAAGCGGCAGCGGAATTTCAGCCAACTGGACCGGGGCGCAGGCAACCAGCGGCAGCTTGGTTCTGACGCCGACCGCGGCCGGGACGCAAACCTACACTTTGACGTGCACGAATGCGTTCGGTACGTCCGCGGCCGGAACGGCCACCCTGCCGGTCTACACGGGCACGCCTCCGGCGGTGCCCACGTTGACGCTGGGCTCGCCCTCCGTCGCCGTTGGCAGCTCGACGACGCTGGCGTGGTCTTCAGTGAGCGCGACGAGCTGCACGGCCTCCGGCGCGTGGAGTGGGACGCTGGCCACGAGCGGCAGCGAGACGATCACTCCGTCGGCCGTGGGACCTCAAACCTACTCGCTCACCTGCAGTAATGCCGGCGGCCCGTCCACTGCCGTCAGCGTCATCCTGACCGCGACGCCGGAGGTGCTCACACCCACCGCGCCCACGCTGACGCTGAGTTCGTCTTCCGTTCCTGCCCTCACAACGGTCACGATCAGCTGGAGCTCGACCTACGCGACCTCGTGCACGGCCGGCGGCAGCGCGAACGCGGCTAGCTCGGGTTGGTCGGGGGTTCTGGGGTCGTCGGGCCAGACCACCGTGACTCCGATTACGACGGGTACGTTCACGTACACGCTGTACTGCACGAATTCGGCCGGCACCTCGGGGCCGACCACCACCGACAATTTGACCGTCACCGCAGCGACCGACACCGGCGGAGGCGGCGCCCTCGACGAGTTCACGTTGCTCGGGTTGGCTGTCTTGGGGGCGTGGCGGGCGCTGGCAAGGAGAAAATCGGCCACGCACGTGGCGTAGGTAGCAGCCTCGCTCGCCGGCGACGGCGAGCGAGGCTGCTCAGACGAGTACTCGCTCGATGCCGCCGGTGTTCGCGCGGCGCACGTAGGCCGGCAGCCAATCCGCGCCGAGCAGGTTCTTCGCGATCTCGACCACGATGTACTCGGCGTCGAGATCCGCATCGTCGTTGAAGCGCTTGAGCCCCTGAAGACAGGAGGGACACGAGGTGAGCACCTTGACCTCGCCGCGATGGCCCCCCGCACGGATCTCTTCCGCGCCCGCGCGCACTTCCTGTTCCTTGCGGAAGCGGACCTGAGTCGACACGTCGGGCCGGCTGATCGCCAGAGTGCCCGATTCACCGCAGCACCGGTCGTTCTTCCCGATACGTCCGTTCTGCGCCGCGTTCATGAGCGTGTTCACCACCGTCAGCGGATCATGCCTCTTCATCGGAGAATGACAGGGGTCGTGATACATGTAGCGAACGCCGGTGACGTTCGAGAGCTGCACGCCCTTCTCCATCAAGTATTCGTGAATATCGAGGATTCTGCAGCCCGGAAAGATCTGGTCGAATTGATAGCCCTGCAATTGATCGAAGCACGTTCCGCAGCTCACGATGACCGTCTTGATGTCGAGGTAGTTCAGGGTATTCGCCACGCGATGAAACAGGACGCGGTTGTCGGTGATGATCTTCTCTGCCTTGTCGAACTCGCCGGCGCCGCGCTGCGGGTAGCCGCAGCAGAGATAACCGGGCGGCAGCACGGTCTGCACGCCGACGTGCCAGAGCATGGCCTGAGTGGCGAGTCCCACCTGTGAAAAGAGGCGTTCCGACCCGCAGCCGGGAAAATAGAACACCGCCTCGGTGTCGCTCGTGGTGCGCCCGGGGTCGCGGATGATGGGGACGTAGTTCTTGTCCTCGATGTCGAGCAGCGCCCGCGCCGTCCTCTTTGGCAGGCCGCCCGGCATCGGCTTGTTGACGAAGTGAATCACTTGCTCCCGAATCTGCGGCTTGCCGGTGGTCGCCGGCGGTCGCTTGGTTTGCGCGCTCGCCAGCGTCGCGAGAGCCCGGTTCGCCAGCCGCTGAGCCTGGTAGCCCCAGTCGATCATGATTTTTCGCGCGAGCTTGATGGTCTTGGGATTCGAGGCGTTCAAGAAGAACATGGACGCGGCCGTGCCCGGGTTGAACCGCTTCTTGCCCATGCGCCGCAGCCAGTCGCGCAGCATCATCGACACATCGCCGAAATCGATGCCCACCGGGCAGGGGCTCAGGCATTGATGGCATACGGTGCAATGATCGGCGACATCCGCGAGCTCGTTCCAGTGCTCGATCGAGATGCCGCGCCGCGTCTGCTCTTCGTAGAGGAACGCCTCGATCAACAGCGACGTCGCCAGAATCTTGTCGCGGGGAGAATACAGCAGGTTCGCGCGCGGCACGTGAGTCGAGCACACCGGCTTGCACTTCCCGCAGCGCAGGCAGTCCTTGATGGCGTCCGAGATCGAGTTGATGTCGGATTGCTGCATGATCAAGGATTCATGACCCATGAGTCCGAAACTCGGCGTGTAGGCGCGGCGCAGGTCGCTGCCCTTCATCAGCTTGTGCTTGTTGAAGCGCCCTTCGGGGTCTATGCGCTGCTTGTAGCTGCGAAAATCGGCGAGCTCCGGGTCGGTCAAATGCTCGAGCTTCGTGATTCCGATGCCATGCTCCCCCGAGATCACGCCGTTCAAGTCGCGCGCGATTCCCATGATGCGCGCCACCGTCCGATTGGCGGTCTGCAGCATGGCGTAGTTGTCGGAGTTTACGGGGATGTTGGTATGGACGTTGCCGTCGCCGGCGTGCATGTGCAGGGCGACGAACACGCGTCCCTGGAGAATTTGCCGGTGCAGCGCCTCGCACTCGGCCACGATCGGTGCGCGGGATTCGCCCACGAAGATATGTTCGAGCTCGGCGCGGAGCTCCGCCTTCCAGCTCACGCGGATGCTTCGGTCCTGGAGCCGCTGGAATACCGAGTCCGAGAAATCCTCGGCGGCCGCTCGATCCTCCGGCGCGCGGACACCGAGCGCCTCGAGCGCCGCCCGGGCGGCGCTCATCGGGATATCCATGGAGTCGAGCAGGTATTCCCACCGCGCACGAACTCGCCTGAGAAGGCCGAGCGCCTCGTTGCGCCGCTCCGCGAGACCGTTCGTTGCCGCATCGAATCCGCCGCCGCCGGAGAGATGCCGCTCGAGCGCGCCGACCAGCTCGAGCTTGTTGGCGATGGACAGCTCGATATTGATGCGCTCGATCGCGTCGGTGTACTCGCCCAGGCGCTCCAGCGGAATGACGACGTCCTCGTTGATCTTGAAGGCGTTGGTATGCTTGGCGATGGCGGCGGTCTTCGCCCGATCGAGCCAGAATTGCTGCCGGGCCGCCGCGCCGGCCGCGATGAAGCCTTCTCCCGAGCGCGCATTGGCGAGGCGGACGATATCCGATGCGGCGCCCGCGACGGCGGCATCGCTCTCGCCGACGATATCGGCCAGGAGGATCAATTTCGGCAGCGCGTCGCGCTTCGATTTCGTGCTGTATCCGACCGCCTTGAGATAGCGTTCGTCCATGTGCTCGAGCCCCGCGAGGATCGCTCCGGCGGTTTTGCCGCGGGTATCGAGATAGCGCTTGATCTCCACGATGGAGGGAATGGCATCGCGCGCCTGACCGAAGAACTCCAGGCAAACGGTGCGGACGTGTTTGGGCATGTGGTGCAGCACCCAGCGCGCGGCCGTGATCAGACCGTCGCAGCCTTCCTTCTGAACGCCGGGAAGTCCTCCCAAGAATTTGTCCGTCACGTCCTTGCCGAGGCCGGCTTTGCGGAATCTCGCACCTTCGATGGCGAGCCGCTCGGTGCGCAGAATCGCGGCGGCATCGGGGGGCGAGCGGCCGTCCTTCCAAACGAGGTCGAAGCTCGCGACCGGCGTTTCGTGAATCTTGCCGAGGTTGTGATGCAGGCGGGTTACCTCGAGCCAGTCGCCTTGCGGATCGACCATGCGCCACCAGGCGAGATTGTCGACCGCCGTGCCCCACAACACGGCCTTCTTGCCGCCGGCATTCATCGCGATGTTTCCTCCTATGCAGGAGGCATCGGCCGAGGTAGGGTCGACCGCGAAGACCAGTGCGTTGCGGTCCGCCGCTTCGCTCACGCGACGGGTGACAACGCCCGCCCCGGCGAGAATCGTCGGACACGAAAGATCCGTCCCGGGCAGCACCATTTGTTCGATGGCGCCGAGCCCGTCGAGCTTCTCCGTGTTGATCACCGCGGACCACGGCGTGAGCGGCACCGAGCCGCCGGTGTAGCCCGTGCCGCCGCCGCGGGGGATCACGGTCAGACCGAGCTCGATGCAATCGCGCACCAGCCACGGAATCTCCGCCTCCGTGTCGGGCGTCAGCACCACGAACGGCAGATCGACCCGCCAGTCGGTGGCGTCCGTGACATGCGATACGCGCGCGTAGGCATCGAAGTGAATGTTGTCCGTGCGGGTATGCCGCGCCAGCGAGCGGCGCGTCCGCTTGCGTAGCACGGAAATTTCCGGGAAGCGCCGTTCGAAGCGCCGAACGGCGTCGCGGGCGGCCGACAGGAGCTCGAGTACCTTGTCGCCGCGGCGGCCATCCGCAGGATCGGTGCGCTTCTCGACTTCCCGCAGGCGATGGTGCAATGCCTCGATCAGCTGGCCGCGGCGTTTGGGGTTCTGAATCAGATCGTCCTCGAGGAACGGGTTTCGCTCCACGACCCAGATATCTCCCAGCACCTCGTACAGCATGCGCGCCGAGCGCCCGGTGCGGCGCTCGGCGCGCAGCTCATCGAGCAGAGACCACGCCTTCTCGCCGAGCAAACGGATGACGATTTCGCGGTCCGATAGCGAGGTGTAGTTGTACGGAATCTCCCGCAATCGCGTAACGGGAAGCTCGGCGTCGGATCGCGGCGCGGCGCGGGAGACTGCGGTGGGAGCAGCGCTCATGGACCAGGGATCTTAACCGCTTTCAATGTGCCGTCGCCTCGACTATCGTTGCCCGATGAAAAACAACACGTTCGTCAACCATCCGCCGCCGGCCGAGCTGCCGCCGGACAATCGGCCGCTGGTGGCGCCGATATATCAGTCGGTGAAGTTCACGTTCGACGACACCGAGGAAACCCTGCGCTATCTCAAAGGAGACCGTCCCGGGTTTTATTATTCGCGCACTTCGAATCCGACGCTTCGGCAGCTCGAGCTGACCCTTGCGCGGTTGCAGGGCAGGGAGGACTGTCTCCTGGTCGGATCCGGGGTCGCGACCATTGCCGCCGCGACCTTGGCGCTCTGCAAGCAAGGCGACCATATCCTTGCTTTCATCGAATCCTACGGACCCACCCGCTATCTCGTGCAGCATCTGCTCGCCCGCTACGGTGTGACCCACGATCTGTTGTCGATCGAGGATCACGCAGGCATCGAGCGTGTCCTCAACGAGACCAAAACACGGTTGGTCTTGTTCGAAAGCCCGACGAACCCGGTGACCAAGATCGCGGACATCGAGCACCTGACGAGCCATGCGCGGCGCAGCGGTTGTCTCACCGTGATGGACAATACGTTTGCGGGCTTTCACAACCACGGAAGCTTCGACATCGACATCTTTCTGCACAGCCTCACCAAGTACGCCTCCGGACACGGCGACGTGATGGGCGGGGCGATCATCGCCGGCCGGGAATTGATCAGGACCATGCGCAAGGACATCGTGTCGCTCGGCCCGACACTCGATCCGCATGCCGCGTTTCTGATCCAGCGCGGGATGCGCACCTATTTTCTGCGCTACGAGCGGCAGTGCGCCAATGCGCTCGCGGTGAGCCGGTTCCTTGCGGGCCATCCGCGAGTGAAGCGCGTGTTCTATCCCGGGCTCGAATCCCATCCGCAGCATGCGCTGGCCACCCGTCAAATGAAGGACTTCGGCACGGTGGTGAGCTTCGATCTCGACGGCGGCGCCAAGGAAGGCGGTCGCTTTGCGCAATCGCTCGAGTTTTTCTCGATCGCCGCGAGCCTGGGCTCGACCGAGTCGCTGGTGGTGCCGCCGCAGCTGCTGGGAGGCCAGGAGTACTCCCCGGAGCAACGGGCCTCGTCGCTCATCGGCCGAGGAACCGTGCGTCTCTCGATCGGCATCGAAGATGCCGAGGATCTGATCGCGGATTTATCGCAGGCCCTCGACCGGGCTTTCGCAGTCGTTTGACATAATGCAAGGCATCGGGTCTTGCCCAGGCGCCGAGGAATCCCTCGGGCATCGGGAATTCCCTCAAGCATCCGGTTTCCCGGCCGATGGTTGGTGCTGGACTGTCGTGCATGAGGTATGTCAGTGAGTGTCGAGCCGGCCGCCGCGTGCTATTCGCTGCATAGTCAGGCGGCGCGAGCCCATTTATCGGACTCGCTGGCCTCGCCGCAGTCGATTGCGCCGTTGCCGCGCGTTTGCGCGCAGCTCGCCGAGCTCACCGCCAAGCAAGTCACCGATTCCGCGCAGCTCGCCAAGCTGATTCAATCCGATCCGGCGCTGGCCGGCGAGATCATGCGAGTCGCGAATTCGCCGGCGCTGCGCCCGCGCGCGCCCGTCGTGTCGTTGCAGCAGGCGGTCTCCTGGCTCGGCGTCGCCGAGGTGCGCAATATTGCAACCGCCGTGATGTTGCGCGGCGAGGTTTTCAGCGCGCCCGGTCATGAGCCCGAGTCCGAGGATCTTTGGCGTGAAGCATGGCTCGCCGGGTTGTGGTCCAAAGAAATCGCCCGCAAGCGGCGCAAGCACGTGGAAAGCGCCTTTCTCGCCGCGCTGATGCATCGGACCGGCGCCGCGCTCGCGCTCAAGCTGCTCTCCCGTTTCGAGGCGGCTCAGAGCACGGCCATGGATGCGCGGAGCTTCGCCGGCCTCGTGGCCGAGTTCGAGCCCGCCTTCGGGCGGGTGTTGATGGATAGCTGGAGGCTGCCGGAGGATGTGCAAAGCGGCGCGAGCGGCTGGCGGAATTACCGCGACTCGCCGCATAGCGATCTTGCCGGGACCGTGAACGCTGCACATCTGTTCGCGACCCATACGCTGCATCCGCAATTGCTCGATGAGGATCTGGTGATGCAAAACCCGGTTTTCGAGCACCTCGGAGTTTTTCCCGACGATCGCCGGGAGCTCTTGGCGAAGCGGGACCACGTGCGCAGCCTCGCGGGCCTGTAAGCCATGGCGTCCGAGAAATTCGATCTGATCTGCCTCGGATCCGGGCCGGCCGGCCAGAAGGCCGCCATTCAGGCATCCAAGGCCGGGTTTCGCGCCGCGGTGATCGAGCGCGAGCCCCAGGTCGGGGGGTCTTGCTTGTTGTCGGGAACCATTCCGAGCAAGGCGCTTCGCGAGCAGGCGGTTCGCTACCGGCGAATGCGCGGAAGCGCCTCTTCCCTGGCGGTCGAGCTGTCGGGCGATGCCCCGCTGTCCGCCCTGCTCGAGGGCGTCGAGTCGGTGATCGCGGCCCAGGATCGATATCTTCAGGCGCAGCTCGCGCGCAATCAGGTGGCGCTGATCCGCGGCCGCGGCATGCTCAAGGATGCCAATCGCGTCGAAGTCGAGCGCCTGGACGGAACCCGCTCCGTGCTGCACGCGCATCGCATTCTGCTCGCCACCGGGTCCCGACCGCGGCACGTACCGGCGATCCAAGTCGACCACGAGCACATCCTCGACAGCGATTCCATCCTCAGTCTGCCGTATCTGCCGCGAACCTTGATCGTTTTGGGAAGCGGCGTCATCGCCTGCGAATACGCCTCGATCTTCGCGGCGCTGGGCAGCGCCGTGACTTTGGTGGACAAGGCGCCGGAGCCGCTGGGATTTCTCGACGCGCCTCTGCGGGCGGGCTTTCTCGCAGCGTTCCGCTCGATGGGCGGCACGTACTGTGCCGGAGCGGAGGTGCAGAGCGCGCGCTTTGACGGCTTCTCGCAGGTCGAGGTGTCGCTCGCCGGCGGGGGCACGCTGACCGCGGACATCGTCTTCGCGGCATTCGGCCGGATCGCCAATCTCGACGGCATCGGCCTGGATCGCCTCGAGCTCGCCGTGAGCTCGCGCGGTCATGTCGAGGTGAACGAGCGCTTCGAAACCAACATCCCGGGCATCTACGCCGCCGGCGACGCGATCGGGCCGCCGGCGCTCGCGTGCGCGGCGGCAGATCAGGGCCGGCGCGCGGCGCTCGCCGCGTTCGACCTTCAGCCGCCCGGCGTCACCAGCTTGGTGCCCACCGGGGTGTACACCATTCCCGAGATCGCCTGCGTCGGCCTATCGCGCGCGCAGGCATCCGCGAAAAAGATCGACGTGGTGATAGGCCGTGCGGATTTCGGCGAAGTGGCGCGGGCGCACATCGCGGGGGAGGCGGCGGGCTTCCTCGACCTGTTGTGCGATCGCGGCACCGGGCGGGTGCTCGGGGTTCAAGTGCTCGGGGAGGGCGCCACCGACCTCGTGCATCTGGGCCAATCGGCGATCACGACCGGCGAGACGGCGGAGTTCTTCGTCGAGCAGATTTTCAATTTTCCGACCATGACCGAGGCGTACCGGGTCGCCGCGTTCGACGTGATGAAACAGCGGGCAGCGATCGCCACCGCGCCGCCGGCGCTGGTGCGCGCGGCGGGCTGACGGGCGCGGCGGGCTGACGGGCGCGGCGGGCTGACGCGCCTACAAGTTGCGGATCAGATTGTCCGCGAATTCGCTGCACTTGACCTCGGTCGCTCCCTTCATGAGCCGCGCGAAATCGTAGGTCACCGTTTTTTGAGCGATGGTCCTGTCCATGGCGCCGATGATGGCGTCGGCCGCCTCCGACCACCCGAGGTAGCGCAGCATCATCTCGCCGGACAGAATCACCGAGCCGGGATTCACCTTGTCCAGGTTCGCGTACTTCGGAGCCGTGCCGTGAGTGGCCTCGAACACGGCGTGTCCCGTCAGGTAGTTGATGTTCCCGCCCGGAGCGATGCCGATGCCGCCGACCTGGGCCGCGAGCGCGTCCGAAAGATAGTCGCCGTTCAAGTTCATGGTGGCGACCACGTCGAATTCGTCGGGACGGGTGAGGACTTGCTGCAAGGTGATATCGGCGATCGCGTCCTTGATGATGACCTTTCCCGCCTGCTTGGCGGCTTCCATTTGCGCATTGGCCTCCTGCTCGCCGCGCGCTCCCTTGATCCGCTCCCATTGTTCCCAGGTGAATACCTGATCGGCGAATTCACGCTCCGCCAGCTGGTACGACCAGTTGCGAAAGGCGCCTTCCGTGAATTTCATGATGTTGCCCTTGTGCACGATCGTCACGCTCTTGCGCTTGTTGACGACGGCGTACTCCACGGCTGCGCGGAACAACCGCTCGGTTCCTTCCTTGGAGGCCGGCTTCAGGCCGATACCGGAGCTCCCGGGAAAGCGGATCTTCGCAAATTGCTTCGGAAAGTTTTGCTTGAACAGCTCGAGGAATTTCGCGGCGTCGGCCGACCCCGCCTCGAACTCGATGCCCGCATAGATGTCCTCGGTGTTCTCGCGAAAGATCACCATGTCGACCTTCTCCGGCGCCACCACCGGCGAGGGCACGCCCTTGAACCAGCGGACCGGGCGCAGGCAGACGTACAAATCCAATAGCTGGCGCAGCGCCACGTTGAGCGAGCGGATGCCCCCGCCGACCGGCGTGGTGAGCGGTCCCTTGATCGAGACCAGGTATTCGCGGCACGCGGCGACCGTCTCGTCGGGAAGCCAGGTGTTGTAGGTCTTGTTCGCCTTCTCGCCGGCGAACACTTCCATCCAATGGATCTTGCGTTTGGACCCATAGGCCTTGTGCACGGCCGCGTCGAATACCCGCACGCTCGCCCGCCAGATGTCCGGGCCGGTGCCGTCGCCCTCGATGAAGGGGACGATGGGCTGATCGGGCACGCGCAGCTTACCGTTCGCAACGGTGATTTTTTCGCCCCCCGCGGGGACTTGGACGGAAAACGGCCTGACCTCGGACATTCCTGCTCTCCTTTTGCCGCGGCAATGCTAGCATGTGCGGTTGGAGAACCGCATTGCGTACGCTAGCATCCACACCCACCCGCGACGGCTTCCGCATGCCGGCCGAGTTCGAGCGGCATGCCGGATGTTGGATGCTGTGGCCCGAGCGGACCGATAATTGGCGGGCCGGAGCGAAGCCGGCCCAGGCCGTGTTCGCCGCCGTGGCCGAGGCCATCGCGGCGAGCGAGCCGGTCACCGTCGGCGTGTCGGCCGGACAATTTCAGAATGCGCGGGCGCGGCTGTCGCCGAAGGTGCGCCTGGTCGAGCTCACGGCCAACGACGCGTGGATCCGCGATTGCGGACCGACGTTCCTCGTCGACGCCCGGGGCAGACGGCGCGGCGTCGACTGGACCTTCAATGCCTGGGGCGGACTCGCCGGGGGGCTGTACTTTCCCTGGGACCGCGATGACGAAGTCGCGCAGAAAGTGCTCGAGATCGAAGCGGCCGATCGGTACCGCACGCCGTTCGTCCTCGAGGGCGGCGCGATTCACGTCGACGGCCAGGGTACCTGCCTCACGACCGAGGAGTGTCTCCTCAATCCCAATCGCAATCCGGGGCTGGGACGCGCGGATATCGAGGAAGTGCTGCGCCGCTATCTCGGCGTGAGCACGGTGATCTGGCTCGGTGCGGGCGTGTACCTGGACGAGACCGGCGGCCATATCGATGAGCTCGCGTGCTTCACGAGTCCCGGCCATGTCGCGCTGACCTGGACCGATGACCGCAAGGATCCTCAATACGAGATCTCGATGGACGCCTACCGGCGCTTGAAGAGCACCCGCGATGCGCGGGGACGCGCGCTCACCGTTCACAAGATCCACCAGCCGGGACCTTTGTTCATGACCGCCGAGGAGGCGGCCGGGATCGACCGGCGCGAGGGGTCGCGCCCGCGCCGGGCCGGCGACCGCTTGCCGGCGTCGTATATCAATTTCTACGCCGCCAACCGGCACGTGGTGATGCCGCTTTACGACAAGCGCTGGGACCGGGCCGCGATGCGCACCCTGGGGCGGCTGTTTCCGACCCGCAAAGTGATCGGCGTCGAGACGCGCGAAGTGCTCCTCGGAGGAGGCAACATCCATTGCATCACCCAACAGGTGCCCCGAGCGGCCCGGCCGTCGAAAGCCTGACCCGCGGGGCCCGACACCGCTGATGGAACTTTGCCGCGCGCACTCCCTCGAAAGTCTCTATTCTACGCAGCCTTACGATGATCGAACCCGTCCGCCACAACTGGAAGCCGCAGTGCACCCCCTCTTGAGAAAATACGCTTACAAGATCATGAGCGCACTGGTCTGCGCCGCCGCCGTCGTTGCCGCCGGCTGCCATAGCCAGGGCAATACCAGCTTCTACGGCATTTCCTGGGTGGACGTGACCAGCGAGCCCGGCGCTGCTAATTTTACGAGCTACATCGTCACCATCGACTCCGTCACCCTGACCCGAAGCGATGGGGTGGTGGTCACCGCGGTCGCCACTCCGGAGATCGTCGATCTCACCCAAGTGCACACCACCGCCGAGTTGTGGAGTTCCGGGTCGATTCCCGACGGCACGTACACCTCGGCGACCGTTACCATGGATTACACCCCTATAGCGTCGGGTGGAACGTCGCTGATTTCCGTCATGGTCAACGGCCTGCCGCAGACCGCGAACGTGGTGGATGCGGTAACCGAGACGACGCCGACCACGTATTCGATCACCACGAATTTCGATCCCGCCAACCTGCCCACGATTACCCCCACCTACGCATCGACGAGCGCCGTATTGCTCACCCTCGACTTCGATCTGTCGGCGATGGGTGTGGTAAACCTTGCCACCAGTCCGGCGACGTATACCGTGAGGCCGTACGTGACCATCGGAATGCAAGCTCCCAACACGAGACTCATCCGGGTACGCGGTCCGTTGATCAACTCCAGTGTCTCGGTGAACACCTACACGGTCTACATACGGCCGTTCTACGATGAGGCCAACAATTTAGGGAGCCTCACGCTATTCAGTCAGCCGAACACCGTCTACACCCTGAACGGCAACACGTACGTCGGAAACAGTGGTCTGGATGCCTTGGCGCTATTGTCGGCGGGAACTACCGTCACCGCCGGATATACGACGTTCCAAACCGACTACAATCCGACCAACGGGGCGACCGCCGGCAGGTTCAATCTGGACTATGTGGTGGCCGGAAGCACGCTCGAGGATTACTACACCGAGGGCATCAGCGGCGACGTGATCGCCCGCGATGGCAATACGGTGACCTTGCTGGGTGCGACCTTGTTCCTGAACACCGCGGATGAATTTTTCTTTTGCGGGGTCGTCGACGTTAACTCGCTCTGCCAGGGGACTACCCAGGTGCTGCTGGGAACGGGGACGCTCGTCACCGCGGACGACAATTCGACGCTCACCGCCGCGACCGGCTTGAACTACAACTCCATTTCGGTCGGCCAGCACATTACGGTGCGGGGGCAATACAATGGGACATCGGCGACCGGATCGGTGCTGATCGATGCGACCGGGACCGCTGCCACGAATACGGGGTCGGTGCGTCTGCAAAATACGGAGTTGTGGGGATCGTTGGTGAGCTCGACGACCGGAAGTCTGACCCTCGATGCCCAGACCATCAACAACTGGCCCATCACCGACTTCACTTTCACCGGAAACGGGGCCGCTGCGGTGAACCCGGCGGCTTTCCTGATCGATACCGGGTCGATCCCTCTTCCCACCGGCACGACGGCGGGCGATCCCTTGTGGGTCAGCGGCTATACGACGCCCTTCGGCACCGCTCCGCCGGATTTCGATGCGGTTGCCGTGAACAACCAAGCCTCGGTGCAGATCGCGGGTGGTCAAGTCGGCGGCGGCGCTCCGACGACCCCCGGAAACGGAACTTGCGGAGTCGGCAGTCAGGTATGCGACCCGGCCGTCTTGCAGGTCACCTGGCAGGGCAGCGCGACGCCGTTTACGACGCTGTCCGATACCGGTTTTTCGTTGAACCTCGGCCTTGTGCAGACGGCACAGATCAGGATCGGTCCCCAAATCATCAATTTGGTCGGTGGCCCTGCGGTCACGGTGGCTCCAACCGCCTTGACCGTCACGAGCATCTTCGCGCCGCGCTATTCGGTCGGCGATCCCACTACGGCGACCATCACGCCGACCGTTGCCACGAATACGACGGAGATCGCAGCGTACAGCTCCTTCTCGAGCTGGGTCACGCAAGTGAATGCGACGCTTTCCACCGCCGCCCCCGCTCTGCAGTTGGCAGCCACCGGGATTTACGACCCCGCGACCAACACCTTTACCGCAACCAGCATCGACTTCGTGCTCTAAACTAAGCCCCATCATGGGGACTCGCCGTTTCCGATTTGGATTGGCCGGGGCGCTGATCGCAAGCGGTTTGTGGAGCATTGCCGGGAGCGCGGAGTCGCCGTCGCCGCAGAGCGCGGCGCCGCTCCCGGGGACGCCCGACCCTGCGCAAGTCTCGCCGGCGCGCCCCGAGCCGCCCCGCGCCACGGACCTGAGCCGCCCCCGAATCTGCCTGGTCCTCTCCGGAGGCGGCGCCCGCGGCATGGCGCACATCGGCGTCCTCAAAATCCTGGAGGAGCTCAAAATCCCGATCGACTGTATCGCCGGCACCAGCATGGGCGCCGTGGTCGGCGGCCTGTACGCGAGCGGCATGAGCGCGGCCGAGATCGAATCCACCATGCGCTCGGTCGACTGGCAGGAGGCGTTCCGCGATGCTCCGCCGCGACGGGAGCTCGCCTTCAGACGCAAAGAGGACGACCGTAATTATCTGGTCCGGCTGCCCCTCGGATTGCAGCACCACAAGATCTTGCTGCCCAAGGGATTCATCCAAGGCCAAAAACTCCAGGAAACCCTGCGCCAGCTGACCCTGCCCTTCAGCAACACCACCAATTTCGACCAGCTGCCGACGCCGTTTCGCGCGGTGGCGACGGATCTGGAGAGCGGCGATGCGGTTCTCTTGGATCGGGGCGACCTGTCGATCGCGATGCGGGCCAGTATCTCCGCCCCGGGGGTGTTCGCGCCGGTCGATTATCACGGGCGTCTGCTGGTCGACGGCGGATTGGCGGAGAACCTGCCCATCGACGTCGCGCGCCAGATGGGCGCTGACATTCTGATCGTCTCCGATGTGAGCTTCCCGCTGCAGCCGCGGGAGCAACTCGATTCCGCCTTGTCCATCTCGAATCAAATGCTGGCGATCCTGGTGCGCAAGAATTCGGATCGGCAGAAAGCGACCCTGGGATCGCGGGATATCCTCATCGAGCCTGCGCTCGGCACTACGAGCGTCACCGACTTCACGGCCGTCACCTCCACCATCGCTCAAGGCGAGGCAGCGGCGGGCGCTCTCGCCACGCGGCTGGCGGCGCTGCGCGCACCGGACGCTGCTTACCGGGGATACGTGGCTCGCCGCGCGGTCCATCAGCCGGGACTCCCGGTGATCCGGTTCGTCCGCGTCGATCCGGACTCCAAGCGCTATGAGAAAACGATCTTGGCGGAAATGGCGCCGCTCGTCGGCAAGCCGCTGGATCTGGACGCAGTGGGGGCGCGCATCACCGAGCTCTACGGCCTAGGCTATTTCGAGACCCTGGATTACACGCTGGTCGAACAGGGTGCCGGCGGGGACCAGCAATATGGGCTCGAGGTGCGCGCCCGGCGCAAGTCCTGGGGTCCCAACTACGTGCGCTTCGGCTTGAATATACAGGATAATTTTCAGGGCGACAGCCAGTACAACCTCGGCGCCGAGTTTCTGCTGACCGAGATCGACGATCTCGGCGCGGAGCTCGAGACCAACCTGCAGATCGGCAGCGACCCGAAGATCACCAGCGAGTTCTACCAGCCGCTCGATGCGCTGCGGCTCTGGTTCATCGCCCCGAGCGCGCGCATCGAGGCACGCGATCTACCGATCTTCGTGGACAACCACGAAGTCGCCGATTTCCGCGATCGGGAGGTGGAGGGTGACCTCGACTTCGGACGCAATCTCGGCAACTGGGGCGAAATTCGCGTCGGATACCACCGCACGAACGGGTTGACCTACGACCGGTTCGGGGATCCGGACCTGGTCGCGCCGCAGTACAACAACGGCGAATATTTCTTCCGGTTCAGCTACGACCAGCTCGACAACGTGCACTTTCCGCGCGACGGGACGACGTTCGATGTGCAGTGGGACGCAAATCGCACCAATCTCGGCGCCGATACCGCCTTCGACAAGGTGTCGGCCGATTGGCTGACGGCGATCTCGCGCGGACGCAACACCCTCGTTTTCTGGACCTCCGCCGGCCTCACGCTGGACGGCAATCTCAAACCGACGGACGTGCAGGACTTCTATTCGCTCGGAGGCTTGTTCAATTTGTCGGGCCTCGCTCCCCTGTCGCTCCTGGGTCCGGACTACGCGATCGCGCGCACCATCTATTTCCGCAAGGTCGGGCGGGGTGGAGAAGGCTTCTTCGATGTTCCGATGTACATCGGCGCCTCGTTCGAGATAGGCAACACCTGGGCGCGCCGCAGCGAGATGAGCATCGGATCCGCGCACAAGGATGCGTCGCTGTTCGTGGCCTTCGACACGTTCCTCGGTCCGGTCTACATCGGATCGGGATACGACCAGTCGGGCAACGCAGGATATTATCTATTCCTGGGCCGCACCTTCTAGGGTGCGTTGCCTTAGAACCCGCGGCTCTCCGCCAGCTTCTCGACCTTCTCGAACACCTGCGCGGGTTGATCGCCGATCCGCGAATACTCGTGCTTACGGGCCATATCTTCCATCACGCGGTCACGCTCGGCCGCGGTGAAGAACCAGTGGGTTCGCTGCCAATCCGTGCCCAGGAGCTTGGCGAACGGATCCCCGGGCTTGAGGCGGACTCGAATACCGTAGGGCTGAGGCAGCACCGGAACGGTGCGGACCATGTTCTGAGCGTTCGCGATTCCCATGATAAGCCCACCATAGCGGAATCGGCCCGCGCTCGCCAGGAGGCGGTTCGGATTCCGGCAGGAGCGCTCGCGGGGGCCGGCGGCTGATCCTCCGCGCCTCGCGTGCTAGACTCCGCCGCCTTCCGACCGAGGTAACCGATGGCATCATCCTATACCGCCTCCGACATCGAGGTGCTGAGCGGCTTGGACCCGGTGCGCCGGCGTCCCGGCATGTACACCGACACCACGCGACCCAATCACCTGGCGCACGAGGTGATCGACAACAGCGTCGACGAGGCGCTCGCGGGCCATTGCGACCGTATCGATGTGACGCTGTTCAAGGACGGGTCCTGCCAGGTGGAGGACGACGGCCGGGGCATGCCCGTCGACATCCATCCCAAGGAGAAGATCTCAGGCGTCGAGCTCATCCTCACCCGCCTGCACGCCGGCGGAAAATTCAACGACAAGACCTACCAGCATTCGGGCGGCCTGCACGGCGTCGGCGTATCCGTGGTGAACGCGCTCAGCAAGCATCTCGAGGTGTGGGTGCGGCGGGGCGGGAAGGAGTACAACCTGAGCTTCGCGGGCGGCAAGCCCACCTCGAAGCTCGAAGTGGTCGGCGATGCGCCCAAGTCCAAAACCGGCACCACCCTGCGGTTCTGGCCGGACCCCAAATATTTCGATACCGACAAGATATCCGTGCCGAGCCTGAAGCAGGTGCTGCGGGCCAAGGCGGTGCTGTGCCCCAACTTGCACGTCTCGCTCACCAACGAGATCACGGGAGAGCGCGACGAGTGGTTCTACACCGGCGGCCTGCACCAGTATCTCGCCGAGGAACTGGGCAAGGGCGAATGGCTGCCGGCGGAAACCTTTTACGGCAAGCGCGACATCGACGGCGGAGCGCTCGAGTGGGCGTTCGCCTGGGTGGCGGAGTCGGAGCGGCGCGTCACCGAAAGCTACGTCAACCTGATTCCGACCACCGAGGGCGGGACGCACGTCAACGGCCTGCGCGTCGGCACCTCGGATGCGGTGCGCGAGTTCTGCGAGTTCAGAAACCTCGTTCCGCGGGGCCTCAAGCTCACCCCGGAGGATGTCTGGGACGGGGTCAATTTCGTGCTATCCATGAAAATGCGCGAACCGCAGTTCGCCGGACAGACCAAGGAGAAGCTCTCCTCGCGCGAGTCCGCCGGCATCGTGCAGGGCGTGATCAAGGACGCGTTCGCGCTGTGGCTCAATCAACATCCGGACCAGGGCGAGAAAATCGCCATGCTGGCGATCGCGAAAGCCCAGCAGCGGGTGCGGGACAGCCTGAAAGTCGAGCGCAAGCGCACGGGCTCGGGCGCGGCGCTCCCCGGCAAGCTCGCGGACTGCGTCAACCAGGATCCGGAGCGCGGCGAGCTGTTCCTGGTCGAGGGCGACTCGGCCGGGGGCTCCGCCAAGCAGGCCCGCGATCGGGTGACCCAGGCCATCATGCCGTTGCGCGGCAAGATCCTGAACACCTGGGAATCGGACACCCGGGAAGTGCTGCAGTCGCAGGAAGTGCATAACATCACCATCGCCATCGGCGTGGATCCATCGAGCGCCGATCTGTCGGGCCTGCGCTATCACAAGATCTGCATCCTGGCGGACGCCGACAGCGACGGGCAGCATATCGCGACGCTGCTCTGCGCACTGTTTCTGCGCCACTACCGTCCGCTGGTCGCGGCGGGGCACGTGTACGTGTGCATGCCGCCGCTGTTCCGCATCGACGCCGGCAAGGAAGTGGTGTACGCGCTCGACGAGGCGGAGCGCGAACGGGAGCTGAAGCGCATCGCCGAGGCGAGCCCGCGCACCAAGCCCGTGGTCACCCGCTTCAAGGGCTTGGGCGAGATGAGCGCCACGCAACTGCGCGAGACCACCATGGCGCCGCAGACTCGCCGGCTGGTGCAGCTCACCATCGACGCCAAGGACAATCCGGATCAGCTGCTCGACATGCTGCTCGCCAAGAAGCGCGCGAGCGACCGCCGCGAGTGGCTGGAGAGCAAGGGGAATCTGGCGCGCATCTAGGCGCGTCCGCTTGGACATATCATGAAAGACCAGCAACTCAATTTCGAGGGCGTCGAGAAGGAATCCCTGAAGTCCTTCGCCGAGCGCGCCTATCTCGATTACTCGATGTACGTGATCCTCGACCGGGCACTGCCTTCCTTGAGCGACGGATTGAAGCCCGTGCAGCGGCGCATCATCTACGCCATGAGCGAGCTCGGACTCGCCGCGGGCGCAAAGCACAAGAAATCCGCGCGCACCGTGGGCGATGTGATCGGCAAGTTCCATCCGCACGGGGACTCGGCCTGCTACGAGGCCATGGTGCACATGGCGCAGGAGTTCTCGTACCGCTATCCGATCGTCGACGGGCAGGGCAACTGGGGCTCGACCGACGATCCGAAGTCCTTCGCGGCGATGCGCTACACCGAGTCGCGTCTCACCCGGTACGCCGATCTGCTGTTGCAGGAATTGGGATCGAGCACGGTCGATTGGGTGCCGAATTTCGACGGCTCGATGGACGAGCCCGTGATCCTGCCGGCGCGCGTGCCGAACCTGTTGCTGAACGGCGGATCGGGTATCGCCGTCGGCATGGCCACCGACATACCGCCGCACAATCTGCGCGAGGTGGTCAACGCCTGTGTGGCGCTGCTGGACGATCCGGAGCTCAGCACGCGCAAGATCATGACGTACATCAAGGGACCGGACCTTCCGACCGCCGGGGAGATCGTCTCGCCGCGGGCCGATCTCGTGCAGATGTACGAGACGGGTGGGGGGAGCTTCAAGGCCCGCGCCACCTATTCGATGGAGGACGGCGAGATCGTCATCGATGCGCTGCCCTTCCAGGTGTCGGGCAGCAAGATTCTGGAGCAGATCGAAGCGCTGAAGCAGCAGAAAAAGCTGCCCATGGTCGATTTCACGCGCGACGAGTCGGATCACGAAAATCCGACGCGCCTCGTCATCGTGCCGAAGTCGAATCGCGTCGACATCCCCGCGCTCATGGATCATTTGTTCGCGAGCACCGATCTCGAGCGCAATTACCGGGTGAACTTGAACGTCATCGGCCTCGACGGCCGGCCGCGCGTCATGGGGCTGAAGCAGCTCCTCCTGGAGTGGCTCGAGTTCCGCAAATCCACGGTCACGCGGCGCCTCAAGCACCGGCACGAGAAAGTGAGCGCGCGGCTGCACATCCTCGATGGATTGCTGATCGCGTACTTGAATCTCGACGAAGTGATCCGCATCGTGCGCACCGAGGATCAGCCGAAACCGGTGCTGATCAAGCGCTTCAAGCTCTCCGACGAGCAGGCCGAGGCCATTCTCGAGACCAAGCTGCGCCATCTGGCGCGCCTCGAGGAGATGAAAATACGCGAGGAGCAAAAGAAGCTCGCGGAGGAGCGCGACGAGATCGACCGAATCCTGAAGAGCAAGGCGCGGCTCACGAAGCTGGTGCGCGAGGAGCTCTTGCAGGATGCGGAGGACTACGGCGACGCGCGGCGCACCAAGCTCGTGGAGCGCGAAGCCGCGCAGGCGATTGCCGAAGTGGACCTGCTCGCGAGCGAGCCGACCACCGTGGTGCTGTCGCGCCTCGGATGGGTGCGCGCGGCGAAGGGCCACGACATCGACGCGCGCGGGCTCTCCTACAAGACCGGAGACGAGTTCCAGGCCGCGGCCAAGGGAAAAAACCTGCAGCAGGCCGTGTTCATCGACTCCACCGGCCGCGCGTACAGTCTGGATGCGCACCAGCTGCCCGCGGCCCGCGGCTACGGCGAGCCGCTGTCGGGAAGCGTCGATCCTCCGGATGGCGCGACCTTCGCGGCGGTGCTGATCGGCGAGCCGAGCGACCTTTGGCTGGTCGCGAGCGATGCGGGCTACGGCTTCAAGGTCAAGCTGGCCGAGCTCTATGCCCGCAACAAGAAGGGCAAATCGGTGCTCAAGGTGCCGGAAAGCGCGCGGGTGCTGCCGGCACAGGCCGTCGGCGATCCCGCTGCTCTCGCCGTGCTCGTCAACAACGAAGGCGAAGTGCTCGCCTTGCCGGTCGCTCAAATCGAGGAGATGTCCGCCGGCAAGGGCCAGAACCTATACGGCATCCCGGGCAAGAAATCCGCCGATCGGGACGAGTACCTGACCGCCATGGCCGTGGTCGCCCCCGGCGAAATCCTGACCGTGTACAGCGGCAACAGCGCCCCCATGAAACTCAAGTACGACGACCTAAAACAATTCCAGGACAAGAAAGGCCAGCGGCGGCAACGCTTCTCGCGGGCGTATAAGCAGATCGACCGCCTGGAAGTCGCCGCGGCCTAGGTCGCGGCAGGGTAGGTCGCGGCGGGGTAGGTCGCGGCGGGGTAGATCGCGGCGGGGTAGGGCCGCGGCGGGGTAGGGCCGCGGCGGGGTAGGGCCGCGGCGGCCTAGCGCTCGCCCGACATCGTCACGTCCTCGGGGGCGTTCACGAAGTAGCCCTGGATGAACTCGATCCCGAGCTGCCACAACACCGCCATGGTGTTCGCGTCCTCGACGCGTTCGGCAATGGTCTCGACTCCCTTGCGCTTGGCGGATTCGACCAGACCTTTGACGCGCTGCTGTTGCAGTTGGTTGGTGGAAAGCCCCTGCATCAGCGAGCCGTCCACCTTGATGAAGTTCATGGCGATGCTGGCGAGCAGCTTCAGGGGATCACGTCCCGTGCCGAAGTGCTCGAGCGCGAAGCGGAACCCGAGCTTGCGCAGATTCTCCGACAGCTCGGTGGTCTGACGGACGTATTGCGTCGCGAGGTCCTCGGTCACCTGGATGCACAGGCGCTTGGGCTCGATCTTGAGCGATTTGAGCTGCGTTTCGAGCCAGCCGATCAGGCTTTTGTCGAGTATCGTGTCCTTCGAGACGCGCACGAAGATGCAGGCGGCCTTGCGATTGGCCGCGAAGGACAGGGAGGCGCCGATGACCCAGCGGTCGATGTTCTTCATCAGATCGTTGCGTTCGGCGGCGGCAATGAATTCCGCCGGGAGCACTTCGTTGCCCTGCTCGTCGAGCATGCGCACGAGGACGTCGAACATGCCCTTGTCCTCGCCGAGCAGACTCGCGATGGGCTGCTGGACCAGCCGGAAGCGGTTCTCCATCAGCGCGCTCTTGATGTGCTTGACCCAGATCTTGTCGTAGGCCTGCACGCGGGTGTCGGTGTCGGACTTGTCGACCGCATACATCTGATTGCCGCCGAGCTCGCGGCCGCGCCGGGCGGCGTTCACCGCGTCGGTGATGGCGGCCGACACGTCGGGATTGGCCGAAGGCAGGAGTCCGAGACCCACGGTCACGGTCGCCGAGAGACTTTTCACGTCGAATTGGAATGTATGATCGCCGATGCGCTTGACCACGTTTTCGGCCCAGGTCTCGACGTCGCGCGCCGTGCCTCGGTCGAGCAGGATCAAAAATCCATTACCGCCGAATCGACCGCAGAGATCGGTTGCCGTCAGCTGCATGCGCAGCAGTTCGGCGAATTGCGCCATGAAGTCCTCGCTCGAGAGCACGCCGATGGACGCTTGAATCTCCGCGAAGTGGTCGGGTTTGACGTAGGCAAACTGGCGCACGCCGCCTCTCATCGGGTGCGTACAACGCTCCCGAATGGCGGCCACGAGATATCGCTGCTGCAGGAAGCCGGTCGTGACATCGTTCTTGACGGCGTCGGCGAGCTGAACCTCGAGGTCGCGATCCTTGCTGTGGTTCGCCGGAATGCTGATGCGCGTGGCGGGCTCGTTCTCATAATCCGCCTTGGTGAGCGAGAGAACCAGCGGCAGGCTGGAGCCGTCCGACAGCAGCGCTTGGACCTTGAGTCCGTGGTCCGACCACTTGCCCTGCAGGCATGCCACCAGGGCGCCTTTCAGGGCTGGATGAGTATCCGGCTCGAACAAGTCCATGAGCGGCATGCCGGTGAGCGCGTCGTCGCCGGGGTACCCGAAGAGCTCGAGCCAGGCCCGATTGGCATCGACGATGATGCCCTCCTGGACGTGGGTGATGGCGTCGGCGGACCCTTCCAGGAATTTCTGCAGCTGCTCGCGGTACTCGCGGGCGGACGAGAGCGTCGTGGACAGGGCTCGCTCCAGCCGGTGCGCCCGCAATTCACGGGTGGCGACCGACTGCAGGCGGCTGCGGTTGGCGAGCGTCACCACGTCCTGGGCGCCCAATCGCATGGCCTCGGCGATCACATTCTCGTCGACCTGCTCGCGCACGATCAGCACCGGCATTTCCGGCGCCGTTTGCTGCTTGATCTTCATGATCGAGGCGAGATCGGTGCCGAGCTCATCGATGAACGCGACCAGCATTTCGGGGTTGAGCTGCGTGATGGCGTCCGACAGGTCGCGCGCGTCCGGCAGCCAGGTGCAATGCACCGGGTGGCCGGCCTTACGCAGCGTTGAATTGATCGCCTCTACGTGGTCCTGCGACCGCGTCATCACGATCATGGGGACGGCGCCCTGTTCGGTCACTAGCTTTTTCCTTGACTGTCAAATCCTTAGCGGGCGCAGTGTAGCACCAGGCTTTTCACGATTCTGGGAACGGCGTCTTGCCAAGATCATGATTTGTGACGAAATTGGCGTCGGCTCGGCGTTCTCGCTATCATACGCGCCCTTTGATTCCGAGGCCCTCGATGGCTAACTACAGCACGAACGAATTCAAGTCCGGACTCAAAATCATCATCGACGGTGACCCGTACACCATCGTCGAGAACGAGATGGTGAAGCCGGGCAAGGGCCAGGCGTTCAATCGGGTCCGCGTCCGCAACCTGAAGACCGGGCGGACCATCGAGCGCACCTGGAAGTCCGGCGACACGGTCGAGGCCGCCGACGTCGTCGATACGGACATGCAGTACCTGTACAGCGACGGCGATTTCTTCCATTTCATGGTGCCGGAGAACTTCGAGCAGGTGACCGCCTCGAAACAGGCGGTGGGCGAGGGCGCCCAATGGCTGAAGGACGGCACGATGTGCGTCATCACGCTGTGGAACGGTGTGCCGCTCCAAGTCACGCCGCCGGCGCACATGGAGCTCAAGGTTGTCGAAACCGACCCCGGCCTGCGCGGCGATACGGCGACCGGCGGATCGAAGCCCGCCAAGCTCGAGACCGGCGCGACGGTTCGGGTACCGCTCTTCATCAACGAGGGTGAGACGGTGCGCATCGATACGCGCACCGGCGAATACCTGTCGCGCGGCAAGGGCTAACGCTCAGGCGTTGTCGATCGAGAAGGCCATCGCTTCGGAGAGGCGGGCGGCCTTCAGGGCGATGGCGACCACACGGTCGAATCCCAGCGCGACGCCGGCGCAATCGGGCATGCCGGCGGCGAGTGCCGATAGGAGATGCTCATCCATGGGAGGCTCTTGCTGGCCGCGCTCGCGGCGGGTTGCGAGGTCGCGGAGGAAGCGGCTGCGCTGTTCGCCGGCATCGGACAGTTCGTGGAAACCGTTGGCGAGCTCGATGCCGTCGAGGTAGAGCTCGAAGCGCGCCGCCACGCGCGGTGAACCCGGTTTGAGGCGGGCCAAGGACGCCTGCGAGGCCGGGTAATCGCAGATGAAACACGGCCGCTCGGCGCCGAGCTTGGGGCCGACCACGAGACCCATCAACAGATCGAGCTTTGCGTCGCGATCCAGCGTCGAGTCGCACGCGATGCCATGGGATTCGGCCGCTCGATCGAGTTCGCCGTCGGTGCACCCGTCCGGATCGACGCCGGCGTGCCGCCGGATCGACTCGGCATAGCTCAGCCGTTCCGCCGGCCCGAACGGGCGCTCCGGCGCAAGCAGCACGCCGACCAGCGTCTCGACTTCGGACATCAGCGCCGCATCGTCGAAACCGAGCCGATACCATTCGAGCATCGTGAACTCGGGGTTGTGCCAGCGGCCGCGCTCGCCGTCGCGAAACACCTTGCAGAGTTGATAGATGTCGCCGATTCCCGAAGCCAGGAGCCGCTTCATCGGGAATTCCGGAGAGGTCGAGAGATACGACGCTCCCTCGAGGCCCAGGACCCGGGTGGTCAGGCTTTCGATCTGCGGATCGCTCACGGCCGCCGCGCTCAGGACCGGGGTCTCGACTTCGAGCACCCCGCGGGCGGCGAAGAAATTTCGCACTCGCGCGACCAGGGCAGCGCGCTGCCGTAACGCGGCGTGGGTTGCGCCCGGCCGCCAGGAGCCCGCCGAGCCCTCGCTCATGCGAGGCGCCCCAGGGATTGGCCCAGCCGCACCACCGAGCCTGCGGCGAGCGCGGGGGCCCACACGGCCCGCTTGTCCTCGAACAGCAGGATCACGGTCGATCCCATGTTGAATCGGCCGAGTTCGGCTCCTTTGGGGAGGACCAGGTCGGGCGACGGGACCCGGGTGACGATGCGCCGTGCGGCGGGTGTGATGTCGCCCGCCCAGACGGTCGCGATGCTGCCGACGTTGAGCGCGCCCACGAGCACCACGGCGAACGCGCCGTAGGCGCTCTCGAACAGCGTCAGCACGCGCTCATTGCGAGCGAACAATCGCGGCACCAGGCGCGCGGTGGCATCGTTCACGCTGAACAGGCGTCCCGGCACGTAAACCGTATCCGAGAGCCGCCCGTCGAGCGGCATGTGAATGCGGTGGTAGTCGAAGGGCGCGAGGTAAATGGTGGCGAACGCACCGCCGCCGAACCGCTTTGCCCAGGGTTGGTTCGCCAGGAGTTCCGCGAGCGTGTAGCGCCGGCCCTTCGCTTGCAGCAGCGAATCGCCCTCGATCGTGCCGCATTCGCTCACCCGCCCGTCGACCGGGCATGCGATCTGGTCGGCGGCGGCGGCGATCGGCCGGACGCCCGCTCTCAAGGCCCGCGTGAAGAATTCGTTGAAGGTCGGATAGCGGTACGGGTCGGTCTCGACCGCCTCGTCCATCTCGACCGAGAAAAGCCTCAAAAAGCCGCGGATGAGCGAATTCTTGAACCAAGGCGAGCGCACCCGGGTAGCCCAGAGCACCGAGCGCGACAATCCGTGCTGCGGCAGCAAGTACTGCATCCAGACAAAGGCTCGGGCGCGCAAGCCGCCCCCGCCGGCCGCCGCGCGGCGCGAATCGTCCCCGCTCATCCGCCGAGCGCCACGATGTGCTGAAAGTCCGACTGCAACGCGCCGGGAGTGAACGGCCCGGTCAGTATCGCGGAGAGCTTGCCGGCGGGATCGACCACGAAAATCCCGGCGGTATGGTCCACGGTGTAGCTTCCGTCGGCCTTCGGCGTCGAGAGCAGCACCGCCACACCGAACTGTTGCGCAAAATCCGCGATGGTCGGCTGATCCGCGGCCGTCACGCCCACGAACTCCGGATCGAAGTAGGGCACGTACTTGGCGAGTTGCGCCGGTGTATCGCGTTTGGTATCCACCGACACGAAGATCACGCGGGGCCGCAAGGCGGCGCCGCTCGCCCGGAGCTGCTTCTCCATCGCCGCCAAGGTGGCGAGGGTGGTCGGACAAAAGTCCGGGCAATTGGTGTAGCCGAAAAAGAGGAACGACCACCGGCCGCGCAAGTCTTCGGGACCAAAAGCGTGGCCTTGCTGGTCGATCAGGCTAAAATTCGGCAGCGAACGCCGGGGCGAGAGAACGGATCCCGTCGCGAGATGGACGGGGGGGGAGGCATGCCGCCAGAGGAGCGCCGCGCCGAGTCCCAAGATCACGGCGACGCACATCACCGCCAAACTGGCGATTCTGGATTGAGGAGTCATGCGCCGATTATCCCATACGGCAGCCGAGACAGTGGGCGCCGCCATCGAGCGCTGCGCACGGGCGATGCGCCGTGCGCGCGTCCATTTCGGGCATGGGACGGACAATGCCCGGGATGAAGCCGCGGAGCTCGTATTCTTCGCGGCGGGTCTGTCCCATGGCCGGGGCAGCACCGTTTACGGCGATTCGCTGACCGCGCGTGCGCGCGCGCGCATCGACACGCTGTTGCGCGGTCGAATCGAGCGCCGGGTGCCGCTGGCCTATCTCACCCACCGCGCATTTTTCGCCGGACTCGAGTTCTACGTGGACGAGCGTGTGCTGGTGCCGCGGTCCCCGATCGCAGAGCTGATTCAGAACCGCTTCGAGCCCTGGATCATGCCGCGCCGCGTGCGCAGGATCCTCGATATCGGTACCGGCTCGGGGGCGATCGCGCTGGCGAGCGCCACGGCGTTTCCGCGCGCCGCGGTCGACGCGGCGGATATTTCCACGGCGGCGCTGACGGTGTGCAGGCGCAACGTGCGCCGGCTGAAGCTGGGCGATCGCGTCCAGGTACTGCGGTCCGATCACTTCGGCGCGCTCGCCGGCCGTCGGTACGATATCATCGTCAGCAACCCGCCGTATGTGGGGCGAGAAGAGATGCGCGCGCTGCCGCGCGAGTATCGTCACGAACCCAAAATCGGCCTCGCCTCGGGTGCCGATGGGCTCGACTCGGTCCGGGCTATCTTGTCCGCGGCGCCACAGCACCTGGCCGACGACGGCATCTTGGTCGTCGAAGTCGGCAATACCGAGGACGCGCTGGTGCGCGCGTTTCCGCGCCTGCCGTTCGTATGGCCCGATATCAGCATGGGCGGCGGGGGCGTTTTCATTTTGCAGGCGGCTGCCTTGAAGGGGAACTGAGGCGTGGCGGGAAATACCTTCGGAAAGATCTTCACGGTCACGAGCTTCGGCGAGAGCCATGGGCCGGCGCTGGGATGCGTGGTCGACGGCTGCCCCCCGGGGCTGGAGTTGCGCGAGGCGGACTTGCAGGGCGATGTGGATCGGCGCCGTCCGGGTACCTCGAAATTCACCACCCAGCGCCGGGAGTCCGACACCGTGCGTATCCTCTCGGGCGTTTTCGAGGGCCGCACCACCGGCACGCCGATCGGGCTGCTGGTGGAAAACGAGGATCAGCGGTCCCGCGATTACGAGAAGATCAAGGACCGGTTTCGGCCGGGTCACGCCGACTATACCTATCAGCAAAAATACGGCGTCCGCGACTACCGGGGCGG
This sequence comes from Steroidobacteraceae bacterium, assembly GCA_050012315.1. Lineage (GTDB taxonomy): Bacteria > Pseudomonadota > Gammaproteobacteria > Steroidobacterales > Steroidobacteraceae > Bog-1198. The sequence goes on from JBEKHK010000003.1 coordinate 246,740, forward strand.
CGGACGCTCATCGGCGCGCGAGACGGTGATGCGAGTCGCGGCGGGCGCGATCGCCCGCAAATATCTGCGCGAGCGATTGGGCGTGGTCATTCAGGGCTATCTTGCGCAGATCGGCCCCTTGAGGCTCGATCCGGTGGACCCCTCGAGCGCCTATTCCAATCCGTTCTTTTGCCCCGACCCGAGCCGGGTGAAGGAACTCGAGGACCTCATCTGGCAGGTGCGCGAGGCGGGCGATTCCATCGGCGCTCGCGTTACCGTCATCGCGAAGGGTGTGCCGCCCGGCCTGGGGGAGCCGGTCTTCGGCCGTCTGGATGCGGACCTCGCGGCCGCCCTGATGGGAATCAATGCGGTGAAAGGAGTGGAGATCGGCGCCGGCTTCAAAGCCGTCGAGCAGCGCGGCTCCGAGCACCGCGACGAACTCACCCCGGCGGGGTTCAGGAGCAACCATGCCGGCGGCGTGCTGGGAGGCATCTCCTCCGGACAGGACATCGTGGCGAGCATTGCGCTCAAACCCACCTCGAGCATTACGATCCCCGGCGCCACGATCGACGTCGACGGCAATGCCTGCGAGATCGCGACCACCGGCCGCCACGACCCCTGCGTCGGATTCCGCGCAACCCCCATCGCGGAGGCGATGACGGCGCTGGTGCTGATGGATCATTACTTGAGGCACCGCGCGCAATGCGCGGATGTGGTGAGTGCCACACCCGTCATCACGGGAGCTAAAAAATGAGCGGCGTCAAAAGCGCATTTCGAGTCGCCGTGGTAGGCGCCTCGAGCCTGATCGGCGAGGCGCTCATCGCCGAACTTCGGGCGCGGAAGTTCCCGCTGGGCGAGCTGCACGCGCTCGAAGACCAGCGCAACATCGGCCGGCCGCTGTCCGGCGAAGGCGGCGCCGAGGATTCGGAACTCAAGATCTCCGACGTCGCGGCGTTCGATTTCGCGCGCGCGGATCTCGTGTTTTTCTGCGGACGGGCGGCCTTGGCCGAGCGCTATGCCGAAGCCGCGGCCGCGCACGCCTGGGTGATCGACAACTCGCCGGCGTTTCGTTTGCGCCCCGGCGTGCCGATGGTCGCAGCCGACGTGAACGCCGCGGCGTTGAACCCGGTCGGCCCGCGCGGGCTGATTTCTTTGCCGGGCAGCGCCAGCGTCGCGCTCGCCACCGCGCTCGCACCGCTGCATGCGGCCGCGCAGCTCGAGCGTGCGGAGGTGGCGACTTATCAGGCGGTCTCGGGAAGCGGCCGCTCCGCGATGGATGAGCTCGCCGGCGAGACGGTGGCCATGCTCAACGGTAAGCAGGCTCGCGGCCGGGCCTTCGGCCGCCAAATCGCCTTCAACGTGATCCCGCAGGTCGATGCCATCGAGGACGATGGCACGAGCCGGGAAGAACGGCGCCTGTGGGAGGAAACGCGGAGCCTGTTGGGAGCTGCGTCGCTCACCGTGAACGCAACCGCCGTGCGGGTACCCGTGTTCTTCGGCCATAGCCTGGCCGTACATGCGGCTTTCGCCCAGCCTTTGAGCCCGGCGCAGGCACAGGATGTGTTGCGCCGCGGCAGCGGTATCGAGGTCATCGAGGGCGGTTCGATCGCTCAATTCCCGACGCCCGCCACACTGGCCAGCGCCCCGGATAGGGTATACGTAGGACGGATGCGTGCCGATCCGACCCGTGATCGGGCTCTAAATTTTTGGGTCGTTGCCGATAATGTTAGGAAATGTGCGGCACATAACGCAGTTTCGGTCGCCCAGATTTTGGTAAATAGTGCCCGGTAAGATATAGTTTCGCTTATGTTAAAGGCAGTTGAAGGCAAACGAAATTTCGCTTCCAAGCTGTTAACGGATAATGAAGTTTAGCCCTCACGCCTAGCAGAATTCTGGGAGAAGAAATGTCTGTGACGATGCCGCGCATGACGCTGTTGGCGGGCCTCTTATCTCTGTCCTTTTCGTGGTCGAGCTCGTCGTGGGCGCTAGGACTCGGTGAGATCCACTTGAATTCGGCATTGAACGAGCCACTGGATGCCGATATCGACTTGATCGCGGCCACGCCCGACGAATTGACTGCACTTCGCGCGACTCTCGCGCCGCGAGACGCGTTCACCCGCTACGGCATCGACCGTCCGCCGTTCCTGTCATCCTTGACCTTCAAGGTCGGCAAAAGCAAGGACGGCCGAGACGTCCTCGTGGTGCGCTCGACTGACGCCATTCCCGAGCCCTTCGTAACCTTCCTGGTGGAGGTCAACTGGGCTCGCGGTCGCTTGATGCGCGAGTACACCGTGCTGCTCGATCCGCCGGTCTATACGCCCGGTGAGAATGCCAGCACCTCCGCGCCGGTCAGCGCTGCGGCCACGGCAGCGCCGCCGCCGAGCACGATTGCTCCGTCTTCACCACCCGCGGGGCGGCGATCCAGGAATCAGCCCGCGCCGGTTTCAGCGCCGTCCGCAGCGGCTTCGGCACCGGCCGCGCCGGCTTCCGCGTCGGCTTCCGCGTCGGCCGGCGCAACCTCGCCGTCCGAGTCCTCGGGGCCCGCCGCCGGCGCCGCTGCTCCGGGAACCATTCAGGTGGCCAAAGGCGATACGCTCACCAAGATCGCTCGGAGCCTGCACGCCGATACGCCCGCGAACGTCGATCAAACCATGATCGCGCTGTATCACGCGAATCCCGACGCGTTCGGGGGCAATATCAATGTCCTGCGCCGCGGCGCCGTGCTGCGTGTGCCCGGAGCGGATGACATCGCCGCGCTGAATCAGCGCGAGGCCATGGGCGAGGTTCATCGCCAGATGGACGCCTGGCGCAGCGCCGGCGGCAGCGCTGCAGCCGGGGGCCATTTGCGGCTCGTCACTCCGAGCGCCGGCGGCAGCAGTGCCGCGGCCGGCAACGGGCCGAGCGCCGGAGGCTCCGAGGAGCAAGCGCTCAAGAATCGCGTGAAGGATCTCGAAGGCCAGCTTGCGGATTCCAAGCGCCTGATCGATATCCGCAATCAAGAGCTTGCCGCATTACAGAAGAAGCTCGGCATGCCGGCAACGCCGCCCCCCGCGGCACCGCCAGCGAAGCCCGCAGCGCCCCCCGCCGGCCAGGCGGTTGCGCCAACGCCGCCGGCTGCGCAACCCTCGGCTCTGCCACCGCCCGAGCCCAACACGGCGGTGCCGGTGCCACCCGCTCCGCAGGCGGCGAAGCACGCGGTCCCGAAACCGGCGCCGGTGGTCTCCTCCGGGTCGTGGCTCGACTGGCTGCAGGACAACGTGTGGCTGGTGGGCGCCGTGCTCGCCGCGATACTCGCGCTGCTCGGTTTCGCCGCGCTGAGGCGCCGCAAGCAGAACTCGATCGGATCGCCCGGCGATTTCGGCGCCGGTTTCGACGACACCCACGTGTCCGATCTCGACGAGTCGACTGCCAAGCTCGCGGCTATGCGCCGGGGCAGCACCGATTCCATCGTGGTCGAGGAGTCCGGTGAGCATCCCATCCCCGATCTCGCCGCCGAGACGGCCCGGTTCGGCGATACCGGCGAGCTGAAATCGCACGAGGACACCTTCTCCAGCGAGAGCGCGGTGAATCTCGACCAGGGCGATCCCCTCGCCGAAGCCGATTTCCACATGGCCTACGGGCTGTACGATCAGGCGGCCGATCTGGTGCGCATCGCGCTCGAGCGCGAGCCCGAACGGCGCGACCTGCGAATGAAGCTCCTGGAGATCTATTTCGTCTGGGGCAACAAGGACGCGTTCCTGCAGACCGCCAAGCAGCTCGAGGCGACCCGCGACCGAGCGCCTGCCGGGGAATGGGACAAGATCGTCATCATGGGCAAGCAGATCTGCCCCGATGAGCCGCTCTTCGCCGGCAGCACCGCGGGCAGCGGTCGCGGCGCGGGCGCGCTGGTCGACCTCAACCTCGAGGGCGGCGAGAACCGCGTCGATATCGATTTGTTCGGCGAGCCGGAAGGCGAGCGCAGCACCCTCGGCCATGGGGTCGCGGGCGAGAGCGACGACACGGCCGCCACGGGCGAGTCCCCGGGGTTGCATGGCAGCTCGGATCTGGATTTCACGCTCGATACGCCGGAGCGCGGCGCGGACGAGTCACCGACCCGCGAGATGCCGCCGCGCGACGAGCCGACCGTCGAAGCCGAGCTGATGAATTATGCCGATGCTCCCACCCAGGAATCACCGGCGCTGAAAACCACCGAGATGCGTTCGCCGCGGTTGCGGGCCGATCAGACGGCGGAAGTCTCGATCGACGATCTCGGACTCAACCTGGATCATCTCGAGGAGACCGGCTCGCCGTCGAGCGACACCCTATCGCCGCTGGATGAGACCGATCATCCCGCGGACGCGCCGACCATGGTGGCGGGCTTGGACGAGCATTCGCGGCGGATCATGGAAGAAGCGGCCGACAGCGCGCGCGATCGCGATCTGACCGAGCTGGAGCGCGAGCTGGAGGCTTCGTTCATCGCCGATCTCGAGTCGCCGCCCGACGAGATCAAGACCGCGGTGCTCGGACCGGAATCTGCGCCCACCGTGTTGATGCCGCGCGAGGGCTCTTCGGCGACGCAAACTTCGCCGGAGTTCTCGGATATACACGACGCAGACAGGGTCGATGTCGACTCGACCTCGAAGCTCCGCGGGATCAATTCCGACAGCATCGATTTGGATCTCGATCGGCTGGCGACTGCTCTGGGCACCGGCGACACCGTTTCGCAGCCGCGGGCGGCCGAGGAAGTGTTTTCCACGGAGGTGTTCGAAGCCAGTGGACGCAACCGCGGCGTCGATCTCGACGTGGGGGAGGCGCTCAATGGCTCGGAGCACCCGTCCAATAAATTCCAGGCTCAGACCAACAAGCTGAAATCGGTCGACGTGCCTCTCTCCGAGCTCGAGCCCGTGACCATGAGCGAGGTCGGCACCAAGCTCGATTTGGCGCGCGCCTATATGGATATGGGCGATCCGGAAGGCGCTCGCAGCATTCTCGAGGAAGTCGTGCAGGAAGGCTCCGCCAGCCAGAAACAGGAAGCCTCGCGCCTGATCGAATCGCTGCCGGGTTGAGCGGGATCGACCCCGACGCGACGGGGACGGCTGGTGCCGGAAGTACCGCTACCCCATCCGTCCGCCGCGTGGCGGCGCTGGTGGAGTACGACGGAACCGAGTTTGCCGGCTGGCAATCCCAGGCCCACGCGGCCGGCTTGCAGGATGCGGTCGAACAGGCGCTGGGGTTCGTCGCAGGCGCGCCCGTCAGCGTGACTTGCGCCGGCCGCACCGATGCCGGCGTGCATGCGGTCGGCCAAGTCGTCCATTTCGATTCCGAGGCTGCGCGCACCCCGCGCGCCTGGGTATTGGGGGCCAATACCCGCTTGCCCTCGACCATTGCGCTCCAGTGGGCCGGTGAAGTTGCGCCGGAGTTCCATGCCCGGCACGATGCCGTGCGGCGCACCTACCGGTACTACATTCTGAATTCGAGCGCGCGCTCCGCTCTGCAGCGACTGCGAAGCGCCTGGATCCCGCGTGCGCTCGACGCCGACGCCATGCACCGCGCCGCTCAGGCGCTCATCGGCGAGCTCGATTTCTCGGCCTTCCGATCGGTCGAGTGCCAGTCGAAATCCTGCAAGCGCCGGGTCGAGCGGATCGAGGTGCGCCGCGACGGGGATTGGGTTTGGATGGAAATCACCGCAAACGCCTATCTGCATCACATGGTGCGCAACATCGTCGGAACGCTGGTGGACGCGCAACGCGAGCCCGATCCCGAGGGCTCGATGCGGCGCATTCTAGAGAGCCGCGACCGCCGCCTGGCGGGACCGACCGCGCCACCCTCCGGGCTATATCTGTGGCGCGTGGAGTATCCTGCGAAGTTCGGGATACCTGCACCGTCCACGCCCTTTTTGCTAAACTTACCCGGATACTCATGAATAATCCCATAGGCCGGGCTAGCGCATGACCTGGTTCGAGCGAATCGTCCCGTCGCGCATCAAGACAGAGCGGCGCACCCGTTCGGTTCCCGAAGGACTTTGGACGAAGTGTCCCGCCTGCGATGCGGTGCTCTACAAGGCCGAGATCGAGCGCAATCTCCACGTTTGCCCCAAGTGCAGCCACCACATGCGCATCAACGGGCGCGAGCGGCTGCTCAAATTCCTCGATACCGGCTCCGCCAAGGAGCTCGCGCTCAAAGTCGAGCCCCAGGACCCGCTCAAGTTCAAGGATTCCAAGCGCTACAAGGATCGCATCACCCAGGCGCAGAAGCAGACCGGGGAGCGCGACGCGCTGATCGTGATGTCCGGCAGCTTGTCGGGCTTGGATATCGTCGCCTGCGCGTTCGAATTCAGGTTCCTGGGCGGCTCCATGGGCTCGGTGGTGGGCGAGAAGTTCGTGCGCGCGGTCGAGCACTGCCTGGAGCATCGCTCACCCCTGGTTTGCTTTGCCGCAAGCGGGGGCGCCCGGATGCAGGAGGCCCTGTATTCGCTGTTGCAAATGGCCAAGACGAGCGCCGCTCTGAAACGATTGTCGGAGGCGCGGCTGCCGTTTATTTCGGTCATGACCGATCCGACCACGGGCGGTGTGTCCGCGAGTCTCGCGATGCTCGGCGACATCAACATCGGCGAACCGAAGGCGCTGATCGGTTTCGCCGGGCCGCGTGTGATCCAACAGACCGTACGCGAAACCTTGCCGGAAGGGTTCCAGCGCAGCGAGTTCCTGCTCGAGCACGGTGCGCTCGACATGATCGTCGACCGGCGCGAAATGCGCGACCGAATCGGCGCGATGCTGCGGTTGATGATGGGCAAAGAGCCGCAAGCGGCTTAAATCTCCCGGGAGTCGATGCAACTTGCGGACCCTTTCCGAGTGGCTGGCCCACCAAGAGCGGGTGCACCCGCAGTCCATCGATCTTGGATTGGGGCGCCTCGCGCGGGTGCTCGATCGCCTCCATTGGACTCAGCCGTCGGTGCCGGTCATCACCATCGCGGGCACCAACGGCAAGGGTTCCGTCGCCGCCTATTGCACGGCCATCCTCGGCGCCGCCGACCTCAAGGTCGGCACCTTCACCTCGCCGCATCTGCGTGACTATCGCGAACGGATTCGCGTGCGGGATGCTTTGGCGAGCGCGGACACCCTGGCGTGGGCGTTCGAGAAGATAGAGAACGCGTGCGCGGGCCCGGGGGAAAGGGTGTCGCTGACTTTTTTCGAGTACAACGCTCTCGCGGCGATGCTGATATTCGACGCGGCGAAACTCGATGCGTGGGTGCTCGAGATCGGCATGGGCGGCCGGCTGGATGCCGTCAACGTCGTCGACCCCACGGTCGCGGTGGTCGTGAGCATCGGCCTCGATCATCAGGAGTTCCTCGGCTCGACGCTCGAGGCCATCGCGCGCGAAAAGGCGGGAATATTCCGGCGCGCCGTGCCGGCGGTTCTCGGCAGCCGGGATATGCCCGGGGTGCTCGAGAGCATCGCGCTCGAAGTCGGCGCGCCCCTCAAGCGGCTCGGCCGCGAGTTCGAGTATACCGAGCACGCGCAGCGTTGGCGTTATCGAGGCTCGCGCTGGGATTTGCGGGATCTGCCGCCGCCGGCGCTGCGCGGCCCGACGCAATATCGCAACGCCGCCGCCGCCCTCGCGGCCCTCGAGGAGCTGCCCTCGGCGCTCGATCTGCCGCGCCAGGCGATCGAGCACGGCCTGTCTTCGGTTCGGCTGGTTGCGCGCTTTCAGGTGATCGAGTCCTCGGGACCCAGCTTCGTTCTGGACGTGGCGCACAACCCGGCCGCGGCCGCCGTGCTGGCGGAGAATTTGCGCTCGACGCCCTGCGCCGGGCGAACGTTGGCGGTATGCGGAATTCTTGGGGACAAGGACGCCGCCGGTGTCGCGGCGTCGCTCGCCGATTGCATCGACGAATGGTGGCTCACCTCGACCGACGGCGTCCGTGGGACGAGCGGCGCGCAATTGGCGGCGCGAATGTCGGCCGGACTCCGTGGTGCGCGCGTACACGCGATCGACGGCATCGGCGCGGCGTGCGCTGCCGCGGCCGCGGCCGCGAGCGGCGCCGACCGCATCGTGATATTCGGCTCCTTCCACACCGTCGGACCCGCGATGGATTGGCTCGAAGCACGCGGTGTGCTGCCGCGGGAGACTCCGCGCGAATATACTCTTCCTCGATGATGGAACGTCGCGTCAAGGAACGTCTGATCGGCGCCACCGTATTGGTGGTGTTGATCGTGCTGGTCGTGCCGGAAATGCTCTCCGGCCCGAGGCAGCCGTCGGCGCCGCCGCTGACGGCGGGGTTGCCCGCGCCCACCCGCAGCGTCTCCGTCGACTTGGCGACCAGCCAGGCGACCGCGGAGCCGGACTACCCGGAAGGCGCTTCGGCGAGCCCTGCGGCGCCGGCCGGCACGGCATCGCAAAGCGCGGCTGCGGATCCGGCGGCGGGCTCCGCGAGCCCGCCCGCAGCGGGTGGCCAGGAAGCGTCCGAGGGTGCACCCGGCGGCCAAAGCGCGGCGCAAAGCGTGCCGATCGTGACCACATTGAAAGCGCAAGAACCTTCCGGAGCGGCGCTTGAAACGCCCGCTTCGCCCCCCAAATCGCCGGTGAGTGGGTCGCGAAATGCGCCAAACGATCCCGCGGCCGGGCCGCAGGGACGCCGCGGCTGGTCGGTGCAGCTCGGCAGCTTTGCGAGCAGAGCGAACGCCGAGAGATTGGTTCATCAATTGCAGGCGCGGGGCGGATCGTCGCTTTATGTCAGTGCGAGCGGCTCGGGGCCGTCGCTCAGGTATCGTGTGCGCGTGGGCCCTCTCGCGGATCGGGGGGCGGCGGAGCGCGCTGCCGGCAAACTCAGGGCGGCTGGACATCCTGCGACCATCGTCACACCGTCGTCCTGACACGCAAGCAGGGGCGCACTTTGTGATGCCCGTTTCACGGCAGCATCGCCTCGGGTTCGGTAGAATGCCGGGCCTGTCGTGGGGACGCCGCCGGATTAAGGCGCCAAGGGTGCAGTTTGACCGGAGCCGATATCCTGATTCTGGTAGTCCTGTTGGGCTCGATCCTGATCGGTGCGATGCGTGGATTCGTGCGCGAGGCCGTGTCGCTCACTTTCTGGATCGTGGCCATTTGGGGCGCCTGGAAGTTCGGTCCGATGGTGGAGCCTCATCTGGGCGGGGTGCTGGCGGATCCCAAGATTGCACCTTGGGTGGGACGGGTGGTCATACTGGTGCTCGTGCTGTTGATCGGCTGGGTGCTGGGAATGCTGCTCGGCTATTTCACCCGCAGCATGGGCCTTGGCCCCATGGACCGGGTGATCGGTCTTTTCTTCGGCATCGTGCGCGGCATGGTGCTGGTCGGGTTGATGATCATCGGCGGCGAGCTGCTGCACCTGAACCAAGAACCCTGGTGGGGCCGCTCGAAGCTGGTGCCCTATGGTGAGGCGGTGGGCGACTGGCTGCGGGCCATGGTCGGCGAGCACGGCGAGCCGTGGTCCAAACTCGAACGCCTCACCGGGGTCAAAGTGAAGACCTCGAAGTCATAGTCCGGAGGTTCCTATCATGTGCGGTATTGTCGGAATGGTCGGAGTGAGTGCGGTCAATCAGCGAATCTACGATGCGCTGACTGTTCTGCAGCACCGCGGTCAAGATGCGGCTGGGATCATGACGAGCGAGTCGGGCGAGCTGTACATGCGCAAGGACTCGGGATTGGTTCGCGATGTGTTCCAGCAGAAGCACATGGTCAACCTCAGGGGCAATGTCGGCATAGGACACGTCCGCTACCCCACCGCCGGCGCCGACAGCGCCCACGATGCGCAACCGTTCTACGTCAATTCCCCGTACGGCATCTGCCTCGGACACAACGGCAATTTGACCAACGCCCGCGAGCTGACCGAAGTGCTGGTGCGCGAGGATCGGCGCCATCTCAACACCACGTCCGACTCCGAAGTGCTGCTGAACGTGCTCGCCTCCGAGCTGCAGCGCGTGGGCACGCCGCGCGTGACGCCCGCCGACGTCTTCGCCGCAGCGAACGCAGTCTACCGGCGCTGCCGCGGCGGATATGCGGTGGTCGCGATGGTCATCGGCCACGGCATCCTGGGGTTTCGCGATCCGAACGGCATCCGCCCGCTGGTCATCGGCAAGCGCGATACCAAGAAGGGCACCGAATGGATGCTGGCCTCCGAAAGCGTCGCCCTCGACATGTCCGGCTTCGAGATGGTGCGCGACGTGGCGCCGGGCGAGGCGGTGTTCATCGACGAGCAGGGCCGCTTCTACGCGCAGCAATGCGTCGCCATGGCGCGGCATACGCCGTGCATCTTCGAATATGTATATTTCGCGCGGCCGGATTCGATCATCGACAACATCTCGGTGTACAAGGCGCGGTTGCGCATGGGCGAGCGTCTCGCGGAAAAGATCAAGCGGGCGCGCCCGGACCACGACATCGACGTGGTGATTCCGATTCCCGACACGAGCCGTACCTGCGCGGTTCAGGTGGCGCAGCTGCTCGGAGTCAAGTATCGCGAGGGCTTCATCAAGAACCGCTACATCGGACGCACGTTCATCATGCCGGGCCAGGAGCAGCGCTCGAAGTCGGTGCGCAGCAAGCTGAACGCCATCGATCTCGAATTCAGAGGCAAGACGGTGCTGCTGGTGGATGACTCCATCGTGCGGGGCACGACCTCCGCGCAGATCATCGACATGGCGCGCGAGGCGGGCGCCAAAAAGGTGTACTTCGCCTCCGCCGCGCCGCCGGTGCGCTATCCGAACGTTTACGGAATCGACATGCCGGACGCGTCGGAACTCGTGGCTGCCGGTCACACCGATGCCGAGGTGCAGGAGATCATCGGCGCCGACTGGCTGATTTATCAGGATTTGGACGATTTGGTGCACGCGGTCCGTCATGACCACGCGAAAATCACCGATTTCGACACCTCGTGCTTCTCGGGGGAGTATGTGACCGGGGACGTGACGCCCGAATATCTGAAGCGCCTGCAGGGAGAGCGGTCCGACGAGGCCAAGCAGCAGCGTCGCGATGGCGTCAATCGTGGCCTCAAGACCGTTCACATACTGTAAGGCTGCGCGACCACCGGTCCGGATTCGGCCATCTTGAGCCTGCGGCTGTTGGTCGTCGCCGACCGTCCCGAATACCGGCTACTGGCGAGAAAACACATCGAGATCGAATGGCCGGATGCGGCCATCCACGAGCACCGGCTCGGAGAGGACGAGCCGCTCGATTCCAAATTCACGGCCGCCGGTTTCGATGCGGCCATCATCGTCGATGCCCCGCCGCCGGTCGCGGGAGCGGCGCCCGCGGAAACGACGCCGGCGGGATCGCTGGCGGCGGAACTCGCGGCCAGGGCGGAATTCGCGCCCTTGATCATGCTGCTGCTTCACGACACGCCGGCCGTGCGCCCGGCGGATACGCCGAGAATTCGGCGGTTATACGGGCGTAAGATCGACCGCGAGGGCCTCATCGGCGCCGTCACGTCCGCATCGCGCGAGCGCCGCAAGGCCTTGAACGCCCGCCGCGCTCAGCCGGACTTCGAGCAGATCCACAAATTCGGCGCCATGATGATCCGCGGCCATCGCTGCATTCGCCAAGTCGGCTCCGGCGGCATGTGCAAGATCTATCTGGCGGAGAGCGAGCGCGCCGCGACGCTCGTCGTGCTCAAAGTGTTCAGCCAGGTACCCGACGTCTCGGAGCGCATCGTCGGCTTCGACCGCTTTCTGCAGGAATATGAGATCGTCGCGGGCCTCAATCATCCGAACATCGTGCGCATCTACGATCTCGGAATCGCAGATGATCATGCGTACATCGCCATGGAGCATTTTCCCGCCGGAGATTTGCGCCAGAGAATGAAGGCGCCGGTGCCGCCCGAGACGGCCCTGTCGTATCTCAAGCAGATAGCGAGCGCGCTCGACGCCATACACGCGGTAGGAGTTCTGCACCGGGACCTGAAGCCCGCCAACGTCATGCTGCGCGCGGACGGTACGCTCTGTTTGATCGATTTCGGCCTCGCCAAGGCCAACGAACTCGATGCGGAGCTCACGGGCACGCGGGAAATCTTCGGTACCCCGTACTACATGAGCCCGGAGCAGGGGCACGCGGAACTGATCGATGCGCGCAGCGATCTCTACAGCCTCGGAGTGGTCTATTACGAGATGCTCATCGGACGCAAGCCCTATACGGGCGCCTCCGCGATGGAGGTCATCTACAAGCACAAGCGGGCGGAGCTGCCGGCGATCGATCCGAAGTATTCGAGCCACGAGCCGATCTTGAAGCGCCTGCTCGCGAAGTCCCCGCAAGACCGTTTCCAGTCGGCACGGGAGGTGCTGAAGGCGGCCGACGAATTGAAGATCCCGGCGTGAGGAGGGCCCGTCCATGAGTGCGGCCGCGTCCACGGCAGGCATTGCGCCGCATCCGCTGCTGCGCACGCGGACGCCCGCGAGCTGGATCGACCGAGCCTGCGCGAGTCCTCAGGTGCTCCTCATCGATCACGCCAACTGCGAGAAAAAGGCCGCCTCGACTGCGCTCGCACTCATGTTCGCGTATGCCGAGGATTTCGTTCTCACCGACAAGATGTCGCGCCTCGCACGGGAAGAGCTGCGCCACTACGAACAGGTGGCGAAACTGATCAAAAGCCTCGGGATCGAGCCCATTAGGCTCGCGCCGGGACGCTATGCCGAACGCTTGCGGCGGCTGGTCGCCCGGAGCGAGCCCCAGCGCGAGGTCGACCTGATGATCTGCGGGGCCTTCATCGAGGCGCGTTCCTGCGAGCGCTTCGGCGCTCTCGGACCTGCGATCGGCGGTCCGGCGGGCGAGCTCTTCGCCGGATTGCACGCCGCGGAATCCCGGCATTTCAAGGTGTATCTGGATCTGGCGCGGCGCGCGGCGGCCCGCGCCGGGATCGATGCGCAGCCGCGCATAGAGGTGTTCGCCGAGCTGGAGGCGGAGCTCATCAACGGTCCCGATGAGCTGTTTCGTTTTCATTCCGGGGCGCCCGTGGGAGCGACCTGAGCTCCGGCCCGCTCGAGTCCCAGCTGAGCACGCTTCCTTGGGTGTACCAGTCGCCAAGCACGATGCGCGTGCAGGGGCGGCCGTCCACGCTGAAGGCATGAATGCCGGGCCGATGAGTATGCCCGTGCAGCAGGGTCGTGGCGCCGGCGGCTTTCATCGCGGCCGCGACGCTTTCGGTGTTCACGTCGCCGATGGTATAGGCGATCGATGCGGTGTGGGCCTGGCTGCCGGTGCGCGCCGCCCCCGCCAGCGCCCGGCGCTGGGCGGCGGAGAGGCCGAGGAATCGCCGCTGCCAATCCGCATCCCTGACCGTGGCCCGCAAGCGCTGATAGGCCCGATCGTCGGTGCACAGCGCATCGCCGTGCATGACCAGGATGCGCTCCCCGTACAGGGTCACGATGAGCGGGTCCGGCAGCAGCTGGGCGCCCGATTTCGCGCAGAACGCCTGCCCGAGGAGGAAATCGCGATTACCGTGCATGACGAAGCACGGCACTCCCTCGGCCGTCAGCGATCGAAGGGCGGCGAGGGCCTCCGCTTGTCCGGAATCCGGCGCGTCGTCGCCCACCCACGATTCGAACAGGTCGCCGAGGATGTACAGCGCCTCCGCGGCGCGCGCCTCCGTCCTCAAGAACTCGGCGAATTGGCCGGTGATGTCCGGCCGGCCGGCATCGATGTGCAAATCCGAGATAAAGAGGATGGCCATCCCTGCCGCACCGTCAGGACGCGAGCGGCGGGCTCACGACGCCGGCGTAGGAAGGCGCTCGATCTTCAGGATTACCACCGGCTTCAGGGGCGCGTTCTCCTTGAACGGGCCCTTGGCGCCCGTCGGCACGGTGGCGATCTCGTCGACCACGTCCATTCCTTGTACCACCTTGCCGAATACCGCATAGCCCCAGCGCGTCTGGCTGGGGTCGAGCGCGGCATTGTCGGCGAGGTTCACGTAAAACTGAACGTCACCGGCATGGGGCTCGGGAGGCCGCGCGAGGCCGACGGTGCCGCGTAGATTGGTCAAGCCATTTCCCGACTCATTGACGACCTTTTGCGGATTGCCCTTGAGCTTGTAATCGGTGTCGTAGCCGCCGCCCTGGATCACGAAGTTGGGAATGGCGCGATGAAAGATCGTGCCCGAGTAGAAGCCCTGGTCGACGTACTTCAGGAACTGCGCCACCGTCAAAGGGGCGCGCTCGGCATTGAGCTCTATGGTGAAATTCCCCATGGAAGTCACCACTTGCACCTGCGGCGCGGGGGCGGGCTTCGACGGCGAGGCGGCGGCGGCCGGCGGGCCGGCGCAGTATGCGGGTGAGATGAGGGCGGCGGCGAGGAATCCAACGCAGAAGAATAGCTGTTTCATGCAGGTATCTGTTTCATGCCGATAGTGTACTCGAATGGGTACAATCTTAAGATATGTCCTCGCTCCTAGTCACCCGTTTCGCGCCTTCGCCCACAGGATCGCTGCATCTCGGAAACGCGCGTACCGCGTTCTTCAGCTATCTGTGGGCCCGCAAGAGCGGGGGCCGGTTCATCCTGCGCATCGAGGATACCGATGTCGAGCGCAGCGAGCCGCGCTTTCTCAGCGCATTGATGCAGGATTTGCGATGGCTGGGGCTCGATTGGGATGAGGGGCCGGACGTGGGCGGACCGTCCGCCCCGTACGCTCAGTCCGAGCGAGGCGCGTGGTACGGCCGGTTATTCCAACAATTGGAAGCCGAGGGCCGCGCGTATGCGTGTTTTTGCACGCCGGAGGAACTGGAGCTTTCGCGCAAGCTCCAGCGGATGGCGGGCAAACCTCCGCGCTATGCCGGGACGTGCAGGAACCTCTCGGCGGCGGAGCGCGCCGGGCGAATCGCGAGCGGAGCGAAGCCGACACTGCGCTTCGCCGTGCCGAAGGACAAGACGATCGAGTTCACCGATCTGGTCCACGGTCCGCAGCGCTTCGCCTCGAACGACATCGGTGATTTCATCATCCGCCGCGAGGACGGCACGTCGGCGTTTTTCTTTTGCAACGCCGTGGACGATTCGGCGATGGGCGTGACGCACGTATTGCGCGGCGACGACCATCTCACCAATACGCCGCGGCAGCTGATGCTGCTCGATGCTTTGGGAATGCGGCAGCCCGGCTATGGTCATGTCGGTCTGTTGGTCGGTCCCGACGGCGCGCCGCTATCCAAGCGCCACGGCAGCACCAGCGTCCAGGACTTCCGCGAGCGCGGATTTCTCCCGGCCGCTTTGCTCAATCACCTCCTTCACCTGGGCCACACGGCCGATGTCGAGGGATGGCTGCCGCCGACCGATATGGCGGCGCATTTTCGCCCCGAGCATCTCGGAAGGGCGCCCGCGAGGTTCGAAGACGCGCAGCTCCTGCACTGGCAGAAGGAGACTTTGCAGCACATGTCGGCCGTCGATATCGGAATCTGGCTCGGCCTGCCCGATGCGGCGGATTTCGTGGAGCTCGTGCGGCACAATGTCGTGCTGCCCGCGGACGCGGCGCCGTGGATGGCCGTGGTGCGTGGGGAGCTTCCGGCGCTGGGCCCCGAGGAACTTCGCGTCGTGGCGGCGGCGGGCCCCGAGTTCTTTGCCGCGGCGGCTCGGGCCGTCGAGGAGTCGAACGCGGACTTCGCGTCGCTCGTGAAAATTCTGAAAGAGCGCACGGGACGCAAAGGAGCCGAACTCTTCATGCCGCTTCGAGTGGCGCTCACCGGCAAGACCCATGGCCCCGAACTCGCTCCGTTGCTCAAGATCATGCCGCGGCAGACCGCGCTGAGCCGGCTTCAACATCATGCTCGCAATACATAATTCGCTCACCGGCCGGAAGGCCGATTTCAAGCCCCTCCGGCCCGGCGAAGTGCGCATGTACGTGTGCGGCATCACCGTGTACGACTATATCCACATAGGCCATGCGCGCATGCTCACGGTCTTCGATCTGGTCCAGCGATATCTGCGCTCCCGCGGCCTGAAAGTGACCTATGTCCGCAACATCACGGACATCGACGACAAGATCATCCAGCGGGCCGCGGAGGGCCGCGAGGATTGGGCCGGGCTGGCGCGCCGATTTACCGCCGCGATGCACGAGGACTGCGCGTTGCTCGGACTCGAGCCGCCGGACATCGAGCCTCGCGCCACGGACTACATACCGCAAATCATCGCGATGACGCAGACCTTGATCGACAAGGGCTTCGCGTATCGAGCCGCCAACGGCGATGTCATGTATTCGGTACGCAAATTCCCGAACTACGGGGCGCTGTCCGGCAGAAAGATCGATGAGTCTCGAGCCGGGGCCCGCGTGCAGGTGGACGAGTTCAAGAACGATCCGCTCGACTTCGTGGTTTGGAAGCATGCGAAATCGGGAGAGCCCTCGTGGCCCTCGCCATGGGGTCCCGGCCGTCCGGGCTGGCACATCGAATGTTCGGCCATGTCGACCGCCTTGCTGGGCGAGTACTTCGACCTGCACGGCGGCGGTATGGATTTGAAATTCCCGCACCATGAGAACGAAATCGCGCAATCCTGCGCGGCCTGCGACGCGCCGTTCGTGAACGTGTGGATGCACAACGGATTCGTCAACATCGACGACGAAAAAATGTCGAAGTCGCTCGGGAATTTCTTCACGGTGCGCGACGTGCTCGCAACGCTCCGCGACCCCGAGGTGCTGCGCTTTTTCCTGTTGAGCAGTCACTACCGCGGACCGATCAATTATTCGGCGGCGCAGCTCGCCCAGGCGGACGAGACGTTGGCCGGCCTCTACCGCGCATTGAAAGGAGCCCCTTCGGGAGCACCCGGCGGCGAAGGGGGCGGTGCGTGCGAAGCGTATGAGCAGGAGGCCATCGAGAAATTTACCGCGGCAATGGACGATGACTTCAACACGCCCGACGCGATGGCCGTGGTGCAGGGCGTGGCGCGGGAACTGAACAGCGCCAAGGCTGCGGGCGATACGTCACGGGCAGCCGGCGCCGCACGGGCGATACGCGCCATGGGGAAGATCCTGGGATTATTTCAGCAGGACCCCGAAACCTACCTGAAGCGGGGCCACGCGGCGTCGGGAGGCGCGCTCACGGACGAGGAAGTGGAGGATATGCTGGCGTCCCGTCGCTCAGCCCGGGCGGCAAAGAATTTTGCCGAGTCCGATCGCATCCGCGACGTGCTAAGCGCCGCCGGTGTCCTTCTCGAGGACAAGCCCGGCGGCGTCACCGAATGGCGGCGGTCCTGATCAGTCGGACCTGCGCGTCATCATGATACCGAGAGCGAGGCCGATCACCGCGGCGATACCGACTACCTGCCACGGATTGTCGCGGACGTAGTTGTCGGTCGTTTGGGTGACCTGCCTTGCCTGGCCCCGAACCTGGGCCGCGCTGTCGCTCAGTGCGCTCTTGGCGGCCGCCAACGCCATCTTCACCTTGGCCCGCACTCTCGCGATCTCCGGGGCGTCGACATCCTTGATGGCCTTGGTCAAATCGTCCACGTTCTCGAGAAAGTCGTTAATGGTCGAGTTCGCCGCTTTCTTGACCTTTCGAAGGCCGGCATTGTCCACAGCTTCCATGGCTTGCTCCTCTGTCTAGATTTAAAATTGCTCAGACGCGCCGGCCGAGGCTCATGAGGAAGCTGACGATGGCGCCGATCAGGAACACCACGAACAGAACCTTGGCGATGCCCGCGGCGCCGACCGCGATGCCGCCGAAACCAAAAAACGCCGCGATCAGAGCGATGACGAAAAACACCACTGCATAGTGAAGCATGAGCGCACCTTCCTTATTGGATCGGAAATCCACACATTCAATCGCCTGCAGTGTGCGTTCAAGCGGGGGGGCGAGATAGTCGGTGCGGCTACCCGGCCATCGTAGGATATAACTCACGGCAGGAAGCGTTGCGGCGACATGGCCGCCGCCTCCAGCCCCTGCGCCGCCAGATCCGAGGGAAGCGCCGATCCCAGCACGAGCGCAGCCGCGGCCCGCGAGAGCGCTGGGGCGGTCTGGAGCCCATAACCGCCTTGCCCCGCCAGCCAGAAGAACGTGGGTTCGGCCGAGGAGTAGCCGACCACCGGGGTTCGGTCAGGCGCAAAGGTTCTAAGACCCGCCCATCGGGCCTTGAGCCGCCGGATCTGCAGTGTCGTGGCCTGCTCCATCCGGTCGACGGCAGCGGCGGTGTCCCACTCCTCGGGTTGCGCGTCGGTCGGCTCGCTCGGCGTCTCGTCGGCCGGCGACAGGAATAGCGACCCTGCCTCGGGCTTGAAGTAGAACTTCTCGTCGATGTCATTGACGAACGGCCAGCCGCCGATGGCCATGTCCGGTGGGGGGTCGACGAGCATCGCCGTGCGGCGGCAGGGCGTCAGGCCGACCTGGGGCACTCCGGCCTGGGCGGCCAGTTGGTCTGCCCAGGCCCCGGCGGCATTCACGATCAGCGAGGCCGTCAGGTGCTCGGTACCGGCCTGCATCCTCCAGCCGTCGTGAGCTCGCACGAGCGAGTGGACCGGCGAGTTGGTGATCAGGCGGCCGTCGCGCTTCTTGAACAGACGCAGATACCCCTGGTGCAGGGCGTGAACGTCGATATCGGCGCAGTCCGGCTCGAGCAAGGCCCCCGCCACGTAATCTCGGCGCAGAATCGGGCACAGTTCGAGCGCCTCTCGGACATCGAGCGTACGGGTCGCCGGCGCGATGTCCGGAAGGGCGTGAAATTCGCTCATCGCGGTGAGCTGCGCGGCCGTCGCGATGTACAGGCACCCGCGCGGGCGAGTCAGCGGGCGATCGGTGAAATCCGTCGGAGGGTCGAACAGGAACGCCCGGCTCGCGCGCGTGAGCGCGCGAATCGTCGGATTACCGTAGATCTCGGTGAAGAGCGCGGCGGATCGGCCGGTCGAATGATAGCCGGGTCGTTCCTCGCCCTCGACCAGAATGACGCTGCGCGACTCGGCGAGATGAGCGGCCACGGAGGCGCCGGCGATTCCGGCGCCAATCACGAGGACATCAGCGTGAGTCGTTGGCATCGGAGCGGTACTTCAAGTTTGTAAGTGGCCGAGAGGAATTCGCGTCGAACGTTTGATGGTTGCGAGAACGACGCTCGATTGCACATCCCGTACGTGGGGTATGCGCAGGAGCTTTTTCAGGATTACCGAGCTCAGCGATTCCAGATCCTTGCCGAACACCTGCAGGATGAAATCATAGGCGCCGGTGGTCGCGAAGCAGTTGGTCACTTCGTCGAGCAAGGCGATCTCCCGCTCGAAGCGGGACACGGTCTCATCCGTATGCTCGGTCAATTTGACGTGCACCAGCGCTTGAACTTCGAGCCCCACCCGCGCAGGGTTCAGGATCGCGGCGTATCCCTCGATGAGGCCGCCTGCCTCCAACGCCTTGATGCGGCGCGCACAGGGTGTCGCAGACAGCCCGATCAGCTCGGCAAGCTCGACCACCGGGAGTCGGCCGTCACGCTGCAGCTCCAACAGAATTCGCCCATCGAAGCGATCGAGATTCATGGTTTCCTGCGCCGTTGGCGATAATCACCAAAAATCAGACTAAATGTAGAGAATTAACCCAACAATTGACGCCGCTGTGATGCTCAATTGGCGATTCTCCCTGAAAATTTCGGATTAGTCTAAGGCCGGCGATCGAGGGGTCATGGCAGCGGGGTCGGCCGATGGCAGCAAGCTCTGAGAACCTGGTGCGGCCGGCATTCGTCAATGCCTGGGATTGGCGCGCCGTCGTCCGGCACGCCGCCATCTCCCGGGCCCTCGACGACCTGGAGGAATCCACCCTGCTGCCCGAGCGAAAGGTGCTGTATCAGTTCTCGGCCCGCGGCCATGAAGTGACACAGGTGCTCTTGGGCGGCGAACTCGGTGAGGCCCGGGACGCCGTGGGGGGATATTACCGCTCTCGGCCGCTGCTGCTGAGCCTCGGGTTGTCCGTGGATGAAGCACTCGCCTCGAGCATGATGCGCCGCGGTAGCATGAGCGAGGGCCGCGACATCGGGGTGGTATTCAACCTGCCGCGCCGCAGCGGGCCCTGCGTACTGCCGGTGTGCGGTGGCGTCGGCACTCAGTACACCCCCGCCGTCGGCTGGGCGCAGGCCCTGCGTTACCGGCAGCAGGCACTCTCGGATCCGGGCTGCGCGCGCAGCATCGCGGTGGCGCACGGCGGGGACGCCTCGACCGCCACGAACGGTTTCTGGGCCGCGCTCAATATCGCCACGACCGAACGGCTGCCCATGCTCTTCTTCATCGAGGACAACGGTTACGGGATCTCCGTGCCGACGCATCAACAAACGCCGGGCGGCAACATCGCCAGTAATCTCGCGGCATTTCACGGGTTGCGCGTGCTCGACGGCGACGGCTGCGACCCTTTATCGGCCGCCCGTCTGATTCGCGCTGCGGTCGCCGGAGTGCGGGCCGGCGAGGGACCTGCACTCCTGCGCTTGACGGTTCCGCGTCTATCGGGCCACTCCGGACAGGATACCCAGGCGTACAAAGGTGCCGCGGCTCTGGCCGCCGAGCGGGAGCGCGATCCATGGCGCCGTCTTCGCGGGCAGATCGTTCCGAGCGTTCTATCGGCCGAGGAGTGGGACACCCTCGTGGCGCACGCCCACACGCTCGTCGCCGAGGCGCGCGCGCGAATCGAGCAGCGCGAGCCGCCCGACCCCGCAGGCGTGAAGCGTTACCTGTTCACGGAGCTCGCGGACGACGGCTGTTTCGAGCTGCAAGCCCAGGGTGGAATTTGGCCGGAGGGAGGAGCGCCGCGCGGCGGGTCCGAGCAACCCGCCGGGCAGGGCCCGCGCATCAACCTGGTGACCGCGGTCCGGCGCACCCTGGAGCACGAGCTCGAGGTGAACCCGCGGGTAGTCGTGTTCGGCGAGGACGTGGGCCGTAAGGGGGGCGTGCACGCGGCCACTCTCGGCTTACAGGAGAAATTCGGCGTCGAGCGAGTATTCGACACCAGCCTATCGGAGGAAGGCATCATCGGCCGTGCCGTCGGCATGGCTGCGGCGGGGCTGATGCCGGTGCCCGAAATCCAATTCCGCAAGTACGCCGATCCCGCGGCGGAGCAGCTCAACGACTGCGGCACGATGCGCTGGCGGACTGCCAATCGGTTTGCGGCGCCGATGGTGGTGCGCATCCCGGGCGGCTTTTTCAAGTGCGGCGACCCCTGGCACAGCCAGTCGAACGAAGTGCAATGGATTCATGGGTTGGGCTGGCGCGTCGCCATGCCATCGAATGCCGAGGATGCGGTCGGATTGCTGCGCGAGGCCTTGCGCGGCAACGACCCGACGATCTTCTTCGAGCATCGGTCGCTGCTCGACGGCGGTTGGGCGCGGCGCGTTTACCCGGGAGACGATTTCATCGTCAAGTTCGGCAAGGCTGCCGTGCTTCAGCGCGGCGATACGGTGACCGTGGTGACATGGGGCGCCATGGTCGAGCGCTGCGAGCTTGCGATTCAGCGCACCAAGGTCTCCGCGGATCTGCTCGATCTGCGAACGCTGTCTCCGTGGGACCGCGAGGCGACGCTCGCCTCGGTGCGCAAGACTCGACGCTGCCTGATCGTGCACGAGGACACCGTCACCGCCGGGTTCGGCGCCGAGATTGCCGCCGTGCTCGCGAAGGAGGCGTTCTTCGATCTCGACGCGCCGATCGAACGGCTCGCGATGCCCGATGTTCCGAGTCCGCACAGTCCGGTGTTGCTCGAGGCCGTGTTGCCGAACGTGGAGCGAATCGCCGCGGCGCTCTCCTCTCTGGCCGCGGTTTGAACATGGTCAGCCTCACGGATGTCGTCGCACCGGAGAACGAGGAAGGTACCAAGGCTACGATTCTCAAGTGGTGCAAGCGGGCGGGCGATCCGATCCGGAAGGACGAGCCGCTGCTCGAGATCGAGACCGACAAGGTGACGGTCGAGATTGCGTCGCCCGCGACCGGCGAGTTGGCGGAGATCCTGAAGCAGCCGAACGAGGAGGTGCTGCCGGGGCAACTGCTCGCGCGGATCACCATCCATGCGCACGAAGCGCCGGCCGGGCCGGCGGCCACGCGGGGCGCGGGCGCGGGCGCGGCCGGCGCGGCGGGCGTGGCGGGTGCGGCGGGCGTGGCGGGTGCGGCGGGCGCGGCGGGCGTGGCGGGCGCGCGTGCGGCGGGTGCGGTGGCCGCCGATGCGGGTCCGAGTTCCTCCGCGGCGGACTCCGCGGCGGAGGACTTGCTGCTGAGTCCGGCGGTGCGCCGCATGCTCCGCGAGAATGCGCTGCGCGCCGCCGACATCTCCGGCAGCGGCCGCAACGGGCGGATCACCGTGCAGGATGTGGAGCGGCGCCTCGGCGAAAAGCCTTCCTCATCGCGGGTGGCCCATACGCCGATTCGCCGTCGAGTGGCGGAGCATATGGCGCGAAGTCTCGCCGAGTCCCCGCACGTGACGACCTTGTTCGAGGCGGATCTGACGAGGGTTCAGGCGCATCGGTCGCGGCATGCCGCGGAATACGAGCGCCGGGGAACGCGGCTCACGCTGAGCGGCTATTTCATCGCTGCCTGCGCGCGCGCGCTGATCGAGCATCCGTCGGTCAATGCGACCTATCGCGAGGACGCGCTGGAGCTTCACGCCGACGCGAACATCGGCGTCGGAACCGCGCTCGGCAACGATGGGCTCATCGTGCCCGTGATCCACGCGGCCCAGAAGCTCGAATTGCCGGAGATCGCTCTGGAGCTCGGGCGGGTCGTCACGGCCGCCCGCGCGGGCAAGCTCACGCCGCAGGATGTGCACGGCGGCACCTTCACCATGTCGAACCACGGAGTGAGCGGCAGCCTCCTCGCCGCGCCGATCGTCATCAATCAGCCGCAAGTGGCCATCCTCGGGGTCGGAAAAGTCGAGCGGCGCGTTTGCGCGGTCGATGCCGATGGGGCCGAGGCCATCGGCATCCGCAGCAGGTGTTATCTCACGCTCACCATCGATCACCGGGCGCTCGATGCCTTCCAGGCGAACGCCTTTCTGGCCCGGGTGGTTGCGCTGTTGGAGGGCTGGGACGCTACCTGAAGTCGTGCAACGTCAGACGCCGGCCGGTGCGGCTGCGCCGCGCGCCTCGGGCGGGCGCGTGATGCGCCATGCGAGCAACATCGCAGCGAGAATCAGCGCGGACGCCAACAAAAAGGGCGCCCCGGGAAGCTGCCATGCCGCGCCGGGGGCAATGAACGCGGCGAACGTCTGCGTAAATGCCGTCGGTCCGAGCAGGCTCGCGAGACCGACGATGCTCGCCAGCGCGCCTTGCAGCCGCCCTTGCTCGGTGGAGTCGACCAGACGCGTCATCAGCGTTTGCATCGACGGCGTGGCGATTCCCCAGAGCGCCATCACCGGCACCCCGGTCCAGAGGATGGCGCCCGTCGGTGCGAGTCCGTAAATCGCAAAACCCGCGGCTCCGAACGACAGCCCGAGCGCCAGCGCGCGCCGCTCTTTCAACCAGCGCACGGCGGGCTTGACCAGAAATCCCTGCACGACGAGCGAGCAAATACCGACGCCGGCCAGCAAGACACCGACCTGACGCGTGTTCCAGCCATATCGATAATGCAGATAGAGCACGGTCGTGCTCGGCAGTACTACATGGGCAAGATTCATGAGGAAATAGCTGGCCGCGAGGCCCGCGAGCGTCGGATGCGACCGCACCAGCTTGAGCGCTCCGAGCGGATTCGCATTCCTCCAGGCGAATGGCGTGCGCTTTGCCGGGGGCAGGGACTCAGGCAGCACGAACACCCCCCATAGGGCATTCGCGAGCGCCATGAAAGCCGATGCCCAGAAAGGGAGCCGCGGCGAGATGGACCCGAGCAAGCCGCCGATGGCCGGCCCGAGCACGAATCCGACGCCGAAGGCGGCGCCGATCAGCCCGAAGCCGGCGGCGCGCTTCTCCGCTGGGGTTATGTCCGAGATGTAAGCGGCGGCCGTGCTGAAGCTCGCGGCGGCGATGCCGGAGATGATGCGTCCGGCCAGCAACCACCAGAGGTTTGGCGCGAGCGCCATGAGCACGAAATCCAAGCCGAGGCCGGTGCAGGAGATGAGAATGACGGCACGGCGTCCGAAATGATCCGATAGGGAACCCTGGATCGGCGAGAAAATGAACTGCATCAGCGCCCAGGCGGTGCCGAAAAGTCCGTACATCTGCGCACCCCGGGCGGCATCGCTGCCGACGAAGTTCTGCACCAGCAGCGGCAGCACGGGGATGATCATGCCGAACGCCAGCATGTCGATGAGAACCGTGACGAAGATGAAGGCGAGAGCAGCCTGGCGGTGCGGCGCGGCGGCGTTCATTGCATGCGAGTCTACCGGATCAGTCAGTCCGCGCGCACGGTCGCGAAGCCGCCGAAGCGCTGCATGATGGACGGGCCGGCGGGGGGCAACGCTCCGTCGAGCTGCGCGGCGACCGTCGAGAGGTGGGTTTCCGAGGCGGCGAACACGCGCGCATAGAGGGAGCGGCAGAGCTCCGCCGCCTTGAGTCCCGGCCAATCCTCGGGCAACAGCCGGGCCGGCAGCAACGGATCGCGGAGATGCAGGCGGCGATACTCGTGGATCAACAGCGTGCGCACGATGAAGCCGATTTCCGGTTCGAGCCGGCCGGTGAGCGCCGCATCCACGATTTCAAAGCGATGCACGAATCGCTGATAGCGCTTACCAAGATCCTTGAGATCCCAACCGAGCTCCAGCAGCGGCGCAGGAGTCGCGGGCGAGGCGAGATCGGCCTCGAACACGAGCGTGCGGTCCGGAAGATTCGCCTCTCGAATCTGCCAGGCGAGCGCTCGGGCGGGGAGCTGCGGGTGGGCGAAGACTCCGTTTGCGACTTCCCCGAACCCCTGCCAGGAGAGTTCCTGGCGCAGCCGCCGGCGCTCTGCCACGGGCATCGAGGGCAGCACGATCAGGGTCCAGCGTCCCGAGCCTCCGGTGGAGGGATCGCCGTAAATGCGTTCCGTGGCTTCCGCGAAACGCTCGCGG
This sequence comes from Steroidobacteraceae bacterium, assembly GCA_050012315.1. GTDB lineage: Bacteria > Pseudomonadota > Gammaproteobacteria > Steroidobacterales > Steroidobacteraceae > Bog-1198. The sequence goes on from JBEKHK010000003.1 coordinate 271,612, forward strand.
CCGCCGTCGGAGAGCCGGTATTCGCTGCGCTTGCCGACGCGCCGCGCCGCGAGCCAGCCCTCCTGCGCGAGGCGTGCGGTCGCGGTGCGCACCAATCGCTCGTTGAGCCCGAAGGGGGAGGCGAGGGGGATGAGGCTGCCGAGCGCTATCGCCCCGCCACGCGGCATGATGCAGTCTCCGAAGATGGTCACGATCAAGGAGCCGGCGCGCAGCGGGCGCTGGCGGCGGAAGCGCTCGACCAGATCGGCGGCGACAGCGGATGCGCGCGTGGACATGCTCTCCCGTAGTGTATATCGTTCTTGGTAAAATGACACACGAAAAATTGATTTGAGTAAAATCGTGTGTCACGATAAGCATGAGCAGGGGCGGCGTTGCTCCGGGCCGAGCGCGAGGACGAGGGGCACTCATGTACACGCAAGGATTGGATGTCCAAGGGCCGGATCCGGCGTCGCCGACGGATGAGGCGGCGCTCGAGCGGCGCTTTCAAGCGCGCGTAGACCGCGAGGAGAAGATCGAGCCCAAGGATTGGATGCCCGCTCGTTATCGCGCGACCTTGACCCGGCAAATCTCCCAGCACGCGCACTCGGAGATCGTCGGCATGCTGCCCGAGGGAAATTGGATCACTCGCGCCCCGAGCTTGAAGCGCAAGTGCATTCTCATTGCCAAGGTCCAGGACGAGGGCGGTCACGGCGCCTATCTTTACAGCGCCGCGGAGACCTTGGGGATCACGCGCGACCAGATGATCGAGCAGCTGCTGTCCGGCAAGGCCAAATATTCCAGCATCTTCAATTACCCGACTCCCACCTGGGCGGACGTCGGCGCCATCGGCTGGCTGGTCGACGGCGCGGCGATCATGAACCAGATTCCCCTGTGCCGATGTTCCTATGGCCCCTATGCGCGCGCCATGGTGCGCGTCTGCCGCGAGGAGAGCTTTCACCAGCGACAGGGCTACGACATCATGCTCCAGCTCTGCCGCGGCACGGCCGCCCAGAAGCGCATGGCGCAGGAGGCGCTCGACCGCTGGTGGTGGCCGGCGCTCATGATGTTCGGTCCCCCGGACGCCTCCTCCATTCACAGCTCCGACTCGCAGCGCTGGAAGATCAAGCGCTTCTCGAACGACGAGCTGCGCCAGAAATTCGTCGACTTCACGGTGCCGCAGGCGGCATTTCTCGGCATCTGCGTTCCCGACCCGCAATTGCGCTGGAACGAGCGGGAACAACGCCATGAGTTCGGCGCCATCGACTGGAGCGAGTTCGAGCGGGTGTTGAAAGGCAACGGCCCCTGCAATGCGGAGCGGTTGGCGGCACGCCGCCGTGCGTGGTCGCAGGGCGCATGGGTCCGCGAAGCGGCGAGTGCGTACGCGGAAAAGCAGCGCCGCCGCGGCGAAAGTTGCGCGGCATGAGCACACCCAGCGATCCGCAGAGCGAGGGTGCGGCGGCCGCTAGCCGGGAATGGCCGCTGTACGAGATCTTCATTCGCGCGCGCGGCGGTCTCGACCACAAGCACGTGGGGAGCCTGCATGCGACGGACGCGCGCATGGCCATCGAGCACGCGCGCGATCTGTACACACGCCGGCAGGAGGGCGTCAGCATCTGGGCGGTGCGCTCCTCGGACATCGTGGCTTCCGATCCGCAAGAGGCGGAGTCGCTGTTCGAGCCGGCGCGGGACAAGATCTATCGGCACCCGACGTTTTACGACATCCCCGACGAGGTGAAGACGCTATGAGCGGTGCGGCCCTCACCGCAGAGCCTGCCGGGATTTCCGCGCTCGCCGGGCTGCCGCCGCTTTGCCGATATGCGCTGCGGCTGGGCGATTTGAGCTTGATCCTCGGTCAGCGGCTCGGAGAGTGGGTGGGGCACGCCCCCGTGCTGGAGGAGGACCTGGGACTCGCCAACATCGCGCTCGACCTCATCGGACAGGCGCGGCTGCTGCTCACGTACGCGGGCGAGGTCGAGGGCCGGGGCCGCAGTGAAGATGACCTGGCCTTTCTTCGCGAGCAAGGCGAATACCTCAACCCCACGCTGGTCGAGCAGCCGAACGGGGACTTCGGCGAGACCATCGTGCGCCAAGTGCTGATCGATGCGTTCCAGCTCGCGCTCTACGAACGGTTGGCGAGCACGGCGGACGAGCGCATCGCGGCCATCGCGGCGAAGGCCGTGAAGGAGACCCGGTATCACCTGCGTTACAGCTCGAGCTGGCTGGTGCGATTGGGTGACGGCACGCCCGAAAGCCACGCGCGCGTGCAGTCCTCGCTGAACCGATTGTGGCGATACACGACGGAGCTGTTCGAGGAGGACGATCTCGACCGGGACATGATTGCGCGCGGCATAGCGCCGCGCCCGGCCGACGTGCGTTCCGCATGGTCGATCTGCATCGACTCGATTCTCGCCGAGGCGACGCTCGAGCGGCCCCGCGACGCTCCGTATTCGTGGTTCGGCAAGCGCGGCGAGCACAGCGAACATCTCGGGTACATCCTCACCGATATGCAGTACCTGCAGCGCGCCTATCCGGGGGCGCGCTGGTGAGCGCGGCCTCGCCGGCGGCGGAGCGCGAGCAGGCGCCAGGCTCGCTGCCGAGGATCGGCGGCGAGGCTCGAGTCGCCGCCGCAAGGCGGGCGCTCGCCGCGGTCGAAGACCCGGAAATACCCGCGCTCAGCATCGTCGAGCTCGGTATCGTTCGATTCGTGCAGGTGCGCTCGGACGGCGTGCTCGGCGTCGGGCTCTCTCCGACCTACACCGGATGTCCCGCGACCGAGCACATCGAGTCGCTGGTGCGCGAGGCGCTCGATGCCGCCCGCGTGAGCCCGTTCGCGCTCACCCGCGTGCTCAGCCCCGCATGGAGCAGCGATTGGATTACCGCGGACGGACGCCGCAAGCTCGCCGATTATGGAATCGTACCGCCGCCGGCCACCGCCGCCTCGGACCCGCGCACGCGCCCCGCGCCCATCGCGTGCCCGCGCTGCGGTTCGATCCGCACCGAATGCACCAGCCAGTTCGGTTCCACTCCCTGCAAGGCCCTGCACCGCTGCCGCGATTGCCTGGAACCTTTCGAATGCTTCAAATGCATTTGACCGCATGCTGAGCTTCCACCGTCTCGAGGTCGTGTCGGTGGATCGTACCGCCGAGGATGCCGTCTGCCTCACGCTCGCGATTCCTCCGGCGTTGCGCGATCAGTTCCGGCACCATGCCGGACAGTACGTGACCGTGCGGCGCGCGATCGACGGGATCGAGGAACGGCGTACCTATTCCATCGTCACCGCTCCGGGCGGATCGGTGATCCGGCTCGGCGTTCGAGAGCAGACGGGCGGTCGCATGTCGCGGGAACTCACGGCGCGAATTCGGGCCGGCGACACCTTGGAGGTGGGAACGCCGATCGGACGCTTTCGCACGGCGGTCGATCCGTCGAGAACCTTGTCCTACGTCGCGTTCGCCTCGGGGAGCGGCATCACGCCGGTGCTGTCGTTGGCGACCGATATCCTCGCGCGCGAGCCGCAAAGCCGCTTCACCTTGATCTACGGCAACCGCAAGACGGCGCGCACCATGTTCCTCGAGGAAACGCTGGCCCTCAAGAACCGCTATCTCGGCAGATTCTCGGTGTATTTCGTGATGAGCCGCGAACCGCAGCAGGCCGCGCTCATGAACGGCCGCATCGATGCCGCTAAAATCGAAGCGATGGCGCGCGAGATCCCCGGGGTCGCATCGGCGGACGAATACTTCATCTGCGGGCCGGGCGGCATGGTCGACGAGGTGCGCGATGCGGTCAGGCGTTCGAACCCCGAGGCGCCGATCCGGTTCGAGCGCTTCGCGGCGGGCACGCAGGCCGTCGCGAAGACCGCCGATCCGCTCATCGCGGCCGCCGCCGCCCGGGCGCCGGAGGCCGACGTGCGCGACGTGCTCGCCACCATTTCGGTGGTCATGGATGGACGGCGCCGAAGCTTTTTCATGGCGCCCGACGATGCCTCGGTCCTGGAGGCTGCGGAGCGCGCGGGACTCGAGCTGCCGTTCTCCTGCCGCTCCGGCATCTGCGCCACGTGCCGAACGAAAATCGTCGCCGGGGAGGCGGACATGATGCACAACATCGCACTCGAGCCGTGGGAGGTCGACGCGGGCTTCGTGCTCTGTTGCCAGGCCCGGCCCACCACGCCTTCGCTGGAGCTGAGTTATGACGAGAAGTGATCCGGTCGCGATGAGGGAGCGGTGCGCCCATGGTCCATGAGACGATCCTGTTCGACATCGAGGACGGAATCGCGCGGTTGACGCTGAACCGTCCGGACAAGCTCAATAGCTTCAACGTGAAGATGCACGAGGAAGTTCGGCAGGCGTTGGCGAGTCTGTCCTCCGGCGGCGCGCGAGTGCTCGTGCTGAGCGGCGCCGGACGCGGCTTCTGTGCAGGGCAGGATCTCGGCGACCGGGCCGTCGCCCCCGGAGGCCGGGCGGTCGACCTCGGCGAGTCCATCGACAAATACTACAAGCCGCTGGTGCTCGTGTTGCGCAGCCTTCCGATGCCGGTCATCGCCGCCGTCAACGGAGTCGCGGCCGGCGCCGGCGCCAATCTTGCGCTGGCCTGCGATCTGGTGATTGCGGCGCGGTCCGCGACCTTCGTGCAGTCGTTTGCCCGGCTCGGGTTGGTTCCGGATTCGGGCGGCACCTGGAGTTTGCCGCGCCTGGTCGGCAATGCGCGTGCGCTCGGTCTCGCGCTTCTGGGTCAAAAGTTGCCGGCCGAGCAAGCGGCGGCCTGGGGCATGATCTGGCAGTGCGTGGACGATGCGGAACTCGCCTTCACGGTGGATGCTCTGGCGCGGCAATTCGCAGCGGCTCCCACCCGCGGACTCGCCGCCACGAAAGAAGCCATTTACGGCGGCTGGAGCCGAACGATGCACGAGCAGCTCGACGTCGAGCGCGATATGCAGCGTGAGCTGGGCCGCTCCGCGGATTACGCCGAGGGCGTGGCCGCGTTCACCGAAAAGCGGACACCGCTATTCCGGGGCCGTTGAGATGAGGAGCCATTGCGAATGAACGAGACGCCCGCCGCCGCGGGCGGCGAGTTCCTACGGCGCGCCCATGGTGGCGGCCGGGGCGAGCGTCGAATTTCTCGCGCCGGCGACGCTGGGAGAGCGCCTGATAGCGACGGCGACCGAGACGTCGCGCGGGGAGCGGCATGGGATCTACGATGTCACCGTCCGCGATCAGGCGGGCGGTGTACGGGCGCATTTTCGCGGCCGTTGCGCGCGCTTTCGCGCGCCGTCCGCGCCGCCCTGAGCGGCTGCGCCGCCACCGAACGACAATTCGACCAACGAGGATTCACATGAACGAGGCATTCATCTGCGATGCGATCCGTACCCCCATCGGCCGTTATGGCGGCGCCCTCTCCTCGGTGCGCCCGGACGATCTGGGCGCGGCGGTGCTGCGCGAGCTCATGAAGCGAAGCCCGGGACTCGACCCGCGCGCGGTGGACGATGTCATCATGGGCTGCGCGAACCAAGCGGGCGAAGACAACCGAAATGTCGCGCGCATGAGCGCGCTGCTCGCGGGTCTTCCGCCGGAAGTGCCGGGCGCCACGCTCAATCGCCTGTGCGGCTCGGGACTCGATGCGGTCGCCTCGGCGGCGCGCATGATCGCGGCCGGAGAGGCGCAGGTTGTGCTGGCCGGCGGCGTCGAGAGCATGAGCCGCGCCCCCTACGTGATGTCGAAAGGGGCGACGCCTTTCTCCCGCGATGTGCAGATGTTCGATACCACCATCGGCTGGCGCTTCGTCAATCCACTGCTGAAAAAGCAGTACGGCGTCGATTCCATGCCGGAGACCGGCGAGAACGTCGCCGAGGACTTTCACGTCTCGCGGGAGGACCAGGATCGGTTCGCGCTGCGCAGTCAGCAACGGGCGCTCGCAGCCCAGGCGGCGGGGCATTTTCGCAGTGAAATCGTCGGCGTCGTGATTCCCTCGAAGCGAGGCGAGGCAACCGTGGTGAGCACGGACGAGCACCCGCGGGAAACCAGTTTCGAGGCGCTGCAAAAGCTGTCGACGCCGTTCCGGGCCGGCGGCACCGTGACCGCCGGCAACGCGTCGGGCGTGAATGACGGGGCGTGCGCATTGGTATTGGCGAGCGCCGCTGCCGCAGAGCGCTTCGGCCTCAGGCCGCGGGCACGCGTGGTCGGTACCGCCGTGGCGGGCGTCGCGCCCCGCATCATGGGCATCGGGCCGGTGGCGGCGACGAGAAAACTTCTCGGGCGCCTCGACATGGGGCTCGAGACCATGGATCTCATCGAGCTCAACGAGGCATTTGCCGCGCAGGCGCTCGCCGTGCTGCGGGAACTCCGGATCGCCGATGACGCACCGCACGTCAACGCACAGGGGGGCGCCATCGCTCTCGGGCATCCGCTCGGCGCAAGCGGTGCGCGCTTGGTCGCCACGGCGGTCAACCAGCTCGAGCGCGGCGGTGGTAAACGGGCGCTTTGCACCATGTGCATCGGCGTCGGCCAGGGGATCGCCATGGTGATCGAGCGCGTCGGGGCGGGAGCCTAGCCCCGTGGGCCTGGTCCCGGAGGAGCGCGACCGGGAGGAGCGCGATTCGCGCGTCGGCGGGCGTACGGTACGCACCGTGGGGGTGCTCGGCGCCGGCACCATGGGTTCGGGCATCGCGATCAGCTTGGCGACGGCGGGATTCGAGGTGACGCTGGTCGACACCGAGCGCGAGGCTCTCGCGCGGGGCCTGGAGCGCATACGGAGCACCCTGGCAGCCTCGGTCGAGAAGGGTCGTCTCGATGCCGCGGCCGCCGCCGAGGCGGTCGCGCGGGTGCAGGCGAGCGCCACCATCGATGCGCTCCGCGAGGCGGATCTGGTGATCGAGGCGGTATTCGAAAGCCTCGCGGTCAAGCGCGAGGTGTTCGCTTCGCTCGGCAAGATCTGCCGCGCCGGAGCCGTGCTCGCGTCCAACACATCGACGCTCAGCATCGACGCCATCGCGGCTGCCTGCGGCAGAGCGTCCGAGGTGGTGGGCATGCACTTTTTCAGTCCCGCCAACATCATGCGGCTGGTCGAGATCGTCCGCGGCGCCGACACGGCAGCGGATGTCATCGCCACCGCGCTGGCAGTGACCCGGCGCATGGGCAAGCTCGGCGTCGTGGTGGGGAATTGCTTCGGTTTCGTCGGCAATCGGATGCTCTATGCCTACGGGCGGGAGAACCAACTGCTGCTCCTCGAGGGCGCCACTCCCGCGCAAGTCGACCGGGTTCTGGAGAGTTTCGGCATGGCCATGGGTCCGAACGCCGTGAGCGATCTCGCCGGCATCGATGTGGGTTATCGGGTGCGCCGCGAGCGCAAGGACCTTCCGGACGACCCCCGCTATTACCGGGTAGCCGACATGCTGTTCGAAGCGGGACGGTTGGGCCAGAAGAGCGGACGGGGCGCGTATCTGTATCCGCAGGGCTCGCGCAAGCCGGTGCGCGACCCGGAGGTCGAGTCCATGATCGCCGCCGAATCCGCGCGTCTTTGCATCGAGCGGCGCGCGGTTCCGGACGAGGAAATCCTCGAGCGCTGCCTGTTCGCGCTCATCAACGAGGGAGCGCTGATCCTTCAGCAGGGGTTTGCGGCGAGTCCCGCGGACATCGACGCCATCTGGTGCAACGGCTATGGCTTTCCGCGATTCAGAGGCGGCCCGATGTGCTATGCGGATACCCTCGGGACGGCAGTCGTGCTGCGGGGCGTCCGGTGCTTCGAGCGCACGCTCGGTGCGAAGTACTGGACACCGGCTCCGCTGCTCGTGGAGCTCGCCGCCTCGGCGGACACGTTCCAATCCTGGCAAGATCGCCGCCGGCCGGCAGGGAAAAACGCATGAAGCTAGAAAGCTACGTCTGCGGACACTGGCATGCAGCCGACGGGCAGGGCGTCGCACTGCGCGATGCGTCGACCGGGGAGTTCATCGCCGAGGCCTCCTCCAGCGGCGTCGACTTCGATGCGGTGCTCCGGTATGCGCGGAGCCGCGGCGGCCCCGCGCTTCGCGCGCTGACGTTTCACGAGCGCGCCGCGCTGTTGAAGGCACTCGCCAAACGGCTGCTCGATTTCAAAGAGGAATTCTACGGGCTGTCGTATCGGACCGGCGCGACCAAGGACGATTCGTGGATCGATATCGACGGCGGGATCGGCACCGTGTTCGCGTTCGCGAGCAAAGGCGCCCGCGAGCTCCCGAACAGCCATGTCTATCTCGACGGCGGCATCGAACCCCTCTCCAAGTCGGGCGCGTTCATCGGACAGCACGTCTACGTGCCGCGCGAGGGAGCGGCCGTGCACATCAACGCGTTCAATTTTCCGGTGTGGGGGATGCTGGAAAAACTCGCACCCGCGATCCTCGCCGGCGTGCCGGTCGTGGTTAAGCCGGCGACGGCGACGGCCTATCTGACGGAGCGCGTAGTGCGGCGGATCATCGAGTCGAGCTCGCTGCCGGAAGGCGCGCTGCAGCTGGTCTGCGGCAGCCTCGGCGATCTGTTCGATCACTTCACCTGCCAGGACTTCGTTTCGTTCACCGGCTCGGCCGATACGGCCGCGAGACTGCGTGTGCACCCGGCCGTGATCCGCCGCGCCGTGCCGTTCACCGCGGAAACGGATTCGCTGAATTCCAGCATCCTTGCCCCGGATGCGGTCCCCGGCAGCGCCGAGTTCGATATGTTCGTCCGCGAAGTGACACGCGAGCTCACCGTCAAGGCCGGCCAGAAGTGCACGGCGATCCGCAAGGCATTGGTTCCCGAGGCCTTCGCGGATGAGACGGTCGCGGCGCTTCGGGCGTCGCTCGCCGGCGTCGTCCTGGGCGACCCGCGCGCCGACGGCGTCAACATGGGCCCGCTGGTGAGCCTCGCACAGCGCGACGATGTGCTGGCGCGCGTCGCAGAACTCGCGCAAGAGGCGGACATCGTCGTCGGCTCGCTCGAGAGCTTCGCCGTGAAGGGCGGCGATCGCCGCCGCGGCGCGTTCCTCGCGCCGCTGGTGCTCCGCTGCCGCGATCCTCATGGCGCGCGCGCGGTCCACGAGGTCGAGGCATTCGGACCGGTGGCCACCGTGCTGCCGTATCGCGACTCGGCCGATGCCATCGCGCTCGCCCGGCGCAGCGGCGGAAGCCTCGTGGCGTCGGTGTTCTCCGCGGACGATGCAGCGGCGAGCCACCTGGTGCTCGGCCTCGCGCCCTATCATGGGCGCATTCTGGTGGCGAATGCGCGTTGCGCGAAGGAGTCGACCGGACATGGGTCGCCGCTTGCGCCGTTGGTCCACGGCGGACCGGGGCGGGCCGGCGGCGGCGAGGAGATGGGCGGCATCCGCGGTGTGCTGCATTACATGCAACGCACGGCGGTGCAGGGTACGCCGGACACCGTCACCGCGCTCGGCGGCCGCTGGGCGCGGGGCAGCCGCAACCTCGATCCCGGACGGCATCCTTTTCGCATTGCCTTCAACGAGCTTCGCTTGGGCGACACCTTCAATTCGGTCGAACGCCGGGTGACCGTCGAGGACATCGAGCGCTTCGCTGCGCTCACGGGAGACACGTTCTATGCGCACATGAGCGACACGGAGGCGGCCCGCAACCCGCTGTTCGGGGGCCGCGTCGCGCATGGATATTTTCTGATCTCCGCTGCGGCGGGTCTGTTCGTGGACCCCGAATACGGACCGGTGCTCGGCAATTACGGCTTGAACGAGCTGCGCTTCGTCAAGCCCGTGAAACCGGGTGATCGGATCAAGGTGCGTGTCACCTGCGCTCGGAAAAACCTGCGGGCCGAGAAGGGCTGGGGCGAGGTGGCTTGGGACGCCGAGATCACCAACGGCGACGGCGAAACCGTGGCCTCGTACGAGGTGTTGACCATGGTGAGCGTGCATCCGGTCCCCGACCGTGTCCATTGAGGTCGAACCCATGCTCGGCCTGGAGCGGCGCGAGATCGAGGCGCTGCAGCTCGAGCGCTTGCGGTGGACCTTGCACCACGCCTACGGGAACAATCCCTCCTACCGGCGCAGTTTCGATGCGCATGGCGTTCGCCCGGACGATTTGCGGTCGCTGGCGGACCTGGCGCGATTCCCGTTCACGACCAAGGCCGATTTACGAGCGGCTTATCCGTTCGGATTCTTCGCCGTGCCCATGGATCGAGTGGCCCGAGTGCATGCATCCTCGGGCACCACCGGCAAGCCTACGGTGGTCGGATATACGCAGAAGGATATCGAGATCTGGAGCAGCCTGGTGGCCCGCTCGATCCGCGCGGCCGGCGGCCGCCGCGGCATGCGGGTGCATGTCGCTTACGGCTATGGGCTGTTTACCGGAGGACTGGGCGCTCACTACGGCGCCGAGGCGGCGGGCTGCACGGTGATTCCGGTGTCGGGAGGTCAGACGGAGCGCCAGGTACAGCTCATCGTGGATTTTCGCCCCGACATCATCATGATCACGCCGAGCTACATGCTCGCGCTTCTGGATGAGTTCAGGCGGCAGGGCATCGATCCCAAGTCGACTGCGTTATCCATCGGCATTTTCGGCGCGGAGCCCTGGGGCGAGGGCATTCGTCAGGAGATCGAATCCGCCTTCGGCATCGATGCCTGCGACATCTACGGCCTGTCCGAAGTCATGGGGCCGGGCGTGGCGCAGGAATTCGCGCTCACCAAGGAGGGCCCGACCATTTGGGAGGACCATTTCTTGCCGGAGATCGTCGATCCGCAAAGCGGAGAGCCGCTCGGGCCGGGCGAGCCGGGGGAACTCGTGTTCACCTCGCTCACCAAGGAGGCCATGCCCGTCGTCCGTTACCGCACCCGCGATCTGACGCGGCTGCTGCCGGGGCGCATCACCGCCATGCGCCGCTTCGCCAAGATGACGGGACGCACCGATGACATGCTGGTCATCCGCGGAGTGAATGTATTTCCGTCCCAGGTGGAGGAGCTGATCCTGGATCGGCCGGGGCTCGCGCCGCATTACGAAATCGAAGTATCGCGCCCGCTCCGACTGGACGAAATGGTGGTGATTGTCGAGGCGCGCCCGGAGCTTGCGGCCGCTGCGCATCGGGACGAAGCGCGCGCGCTCGCGCACAAACTCAAATCCCTGGTAGGAATTTCAGCCGAGGTTCGGGTGGTCGCGAGCGGATCGCTGCAGCGCTCGAGCGGCAAGGCGCTGCGCGTTATTGATCGCCGGTAGCGTGTGACCCGCCGGCCATGGGCGCCTCGCCCGTCGTGTGCGGCTGAGGGCCGGCAGCCGGCGGGGGCGCGGGCTGGGAGGCGTTGGCCGGCGCCGGTGAACTCGCGGGCGCGGGCTGAGAGACGGCGGCCGGGGCCGGTGAACTCGCGGGCACGGGCTGGGAGACGGCGGCCGGTGCCGGTGAACTCGCGGGCGCGGGTTGGGAGACGCTGGCCGGCGCCGGTGAACTCGCGGGCGGCGCCGGGTTCGACGATGTCGGGCCGTTGGACGGCGGTGCAGCGGCCTGCGGGGTAAGCGCGGACTGGCGCGCTTCCGTTCGGTCCGTCTCTGCCGGAGCCGGCGGTATCGCTTGCACCGTGAGCGCGGTCGGATTGACGATCTGCGGATTGTCGCGAAGCTTGAGATACAGCGTGCCGGCGAGCGGGTGAGGCACCGGCAAGGCGGAACCGAGGAAACCATCAGGCACCATCACAGGCTTGGTGAATTCCGCGTCGGCCGCCACCGAATCGATCAAATACAGACTCGCGCCGGTCAGCTTGCACGCCAATTCGGGGGTTGCGGGGCAGTCGAGCTTCTTGAGCATGGGCAAGCGCACGAGCGTGGCGAGAGGTTGCCAGTCACCCGCGACCCCCTTGCCGTTGACGCGGTACTTGAGCGGCCCATAGGCGGACGCGCCAAACGCCTTGGCCGGAGTGAAGGTCGCCACTGCCACGTGCGAATTCTCCAGCGCGAGACCGCCGTTGGTGAGGCTCAAGGAGGCGTTGAACGCGTCGTCGATGGTGGCCACGTCGATGGTCTCTTCGTGCCCGAAAGCCGCGGGTACCTGCGAGCGTACGGAGAACACGAGGGTTGCATCCTGAGGCAGCTCGCTCGGATCGGAGAGCCGGATGTTGCTGTCGCCGCTGAGCGCCGACGCCTGAACGCTCTTGCCGATCAGGGCGACCTTGGGCCGCGGCACATCCACGGTCGCGGTCACGGACAGCACGCGTCCGTCCTTGAGCGTGACCTTGGCGGCGACACCGTGCTCCGGTTTCAAGTCGGCCACGGCTTCGTCCTTCGCCGTCATCGGCAGCTCATCGCCGCCCTGCAGCCGCGTCAGATCGCCCGGCATGAATGAGATGCCCTTGAGCGTGAGGCTCGCGACCTCGTCGAGGCGGCTTCCCGTGAGGGTTCCCTGGGAGTCACCCGAATGAATCTCGAAACCGTCGAAGCGACCCGCTTCGGCGAAAGACTGCACGCTCAAAGGCTGGGGTTGCGCAAGCCCGTATTGCGCGACCAGCAGGGTCATCGCGCCGGGCTGCGATTCCTGCAACGGCAGCTTGACCTCCACTTCATCGGGCTTGGAGCGCTTCCATTCGGCCTTCAGCTCCTTGCCGGCCGGATCCTTGAGCATGATGCTGTCGACGCAGCTCACGTCGTCCGCGCGCAGATGCACGGTGTCCTGGCGTCCGACGATCAACGCCGTCTCATCGCCTGCCGCCAGCTGCCACGCAGCGGCATGCGCGTTCCTCAGCCGAAATGTCGGACCGTGATACGGATCGAAGCCCCAATATCCTCGAAGGGTCGCTTCAACGCTGTCGCCGAGCACGACCGAGCCCAGGCTCTTGGTGTCGACCACGAATCCGCCCTGCGAGGCATCGGCAGTCACCGGCAACTGCAAGGATTTGCCGTCGCTCCCGACCAGGTTCAACGTCATGTCGTGCGCGTAGGAGGTCGAGAAGACGAGCGGCGCCCCTTCCACGGGCAGGATCAGCGTGGTCTTCCTCGCACAGTAAATCTCCTTCGGGTCGACCGCATGCAGCGGGGGCAGCTGCACCTGCTCGATGGCGGGCATGGCCACCACCAGCACCGACTTGGGATTGTGGAACGAGGGCGCCGTGTTCAGCGTGAGATTGAACTCGTTGCCGTGCGCCGATGCCAGCGCCGGGATGTATTGATATTGGGCGGTATGGAACGAGTCCAGGATCTTCGCGATATCCAGCACGGACGCGATGTACGGACTGTAATAGCCATAGCTCAATTGCGGGGTGTAGCTCGCCTCCATCGCAAGGTCGCTCCCCGGACCCGAGGTGAGCGCCTCGACGATGGAGGTGCTGTGGCCGTCGTCCAGAATCAGGGATTCCTGCCCCTCCATCAGGCACGGCGCCTGCAGCTCGGGAATCCGGTCCAAGCATTTCTGGTCCACTTTGATGGCCAGGCTGCGTGCCAGGAGGGGCGCCACTTGCGAGAGCTTGGCGGGATCCGCATCGTTGAGCGCCCGTACGGCCGAGAGATAGCGCTCGAGGCGGGAGCGATCGAGCGCGGCTTGGTTGAGGTCTTGCGAGGTGCGGACGAACGCGCCCGGCCGCCCGCGCACCGCACCCACCAGCGTCTTGAAATCTCCGCCCGCTTCGGGCGCGAGAAACACGAGCATCTGTTGCGCATCCTTCGGGACCGTGACGGTCAATCCGTCCATGGCGCACTTCGGCGTCCACGTTTTGCAATTGAAAAACCAGCTCACCGGCGGCGGATTGGTGGAGCCGCTCAAGAACGCCGACACGAGCAGGTAGTGCGCGGACTGGGAGGCCGGCAGATTCGCGCGGATCCAGATTTTGTCGCCTGCGGCGAGATTCGGCACTTCGGCGGCGGGCAACGTCGTGCCGGCACGGGTCACCGTGACCTCCAGCGTCGGGCCGGCGAGATCGAACGGAGAGGCGGCGCCGCTGGCCTCGCTCAAGAAGGTCGCGCACAGCAGCAACGCGACGCACAGTCGATAGGGTGATTTACCGGACAACAGCCCCGAAAAGAACATGGGTAGGAACGACCCTCGTGAAGACCGACGCGAACACATTAGAGCCCTTCCGGCACCGTCGGTTCAGTTACATTCGGTTCACGTGAGGCGCGTCATCGAATCGCGCCAGCCGCGTGCCGAATGAGCCGTTTCGCCTGCGAGACGAGTTCCGGCGCCAGAGAGTGTCCGCTGGTGGCGACAATCGTCGGCCGTCGGCCAGGAGCCGAGCGCGATCTCGGACACCAGCGGATCGCCCGCGCCGAGTTTGCGCTATTTCATCGGTACGCTCCACAATGCCGCACCCGTGCGCAGCGCGGGTGCGCAGGGCGCGCCCGGTGCGCGCCCGGAGCCGGAATTCCAACCGATGGTGTCCTCTTGAAAACGTTGCTGATCGTCTATCATTCCATGACCGGCGGTACGCAGCAGATGGCGTCTGCGGCAGCTCAAGCGGCGCGCAAGGAGCCGGAGCTTTGCACGTGCGTGATGCATGCGCGGGACGCGGCCGCGGCGGACGTGCTGGCCGCCGACGGATATCTATTCGCGACGCCGGAGAATCTCGCCGCGATGTCCGGCCAAATGAAGGATTTCTTCGACCGCACGTACTATGCGGCGCTCGACCGCCTGAACGGCCGGCCTTACGGCACTCTCATCTGCGCGGGCAGCGACGGCACGCAGGCGGCCGCGCAGATCGACCGGATCGCGACCGGCTGGCGGCTGCGCCCGGTCGCACCGCCCCTCATCGTCTGCACGCATGCGCAAAGTCCCGAATCGATCTCGAGTCCGAAGAAAATCGCAGCCGAGGATCTCGCGCGCTGTGCGGAACTGGGCGCCACGCTGGCTGCGGGCATCGCCTTGGGGATATTTTAGAAGGCGGACAATTCAACCCTGCCAGCCGAGTCCAAGGCTCTTCTGCAGCGCCACGTAATCCTTGATCAATTCCGCCTCGCCCGCCACGCGATCCTGCTCGGCGGAGAAGCGGGTGCGCTCCGCATCGAGCCAGTCGAGCGCCGAGGAAGTCCCCGCCCGGTAGCGCATCTCGGTGAGCGAGGAGGCCTTGGCCGCCGATGTCTCGACGGCCCGTAGATTGACGACGTACTTGCGCTGATGCCCGTAGCGCGACAAGGCGGCATCGGCGTCGCGCAGCGCATCGAGCACCGTGCTTCGATACTTCGCTTCGGCCTCGTCGCGGCCGGCCTTGGCCTGGTTCACGCGGGCGCGGGTGCGGCCGAAGTCGAGCGCGTTCCACTGCAGATAAGGAATTCCGAAAGCCAGGAAGTTGTCGCTTCGAACGAGAGTGCCCGGGGATGTGGCGCTGAAGCCCAGATCCCCGAACAAGGTGAGCTTGGGAAACCAGTCCGCCTCGCGCTCGCCGATCTGTGCGGTTTGCGAGGCAAGCCGGGACTCGGCGGCGCGGATATCCGGGCGCCGGCGAAGCATCGCGGCGGGGTTTCCGACCGCGACGGTGTCGGGCAGGGTCGGCAGCGGCCGGGCGGCGCTGAGCTCCGCGTCGAGCGAGCCCGGTTCGCGGCCGGTGAGCACGGCCAGCTGGTCCAGGGATTCGGTGATCTGCTCGTCGAGCGGAATGAGGGTGCCTCGCGTGTTTTCGACCTGGGTCCGGATACGCTCCACGTCGAGATCCGATGCGACTTCCTGCGCGCGGCGCTGCTCCGTCAGCTCGAGTACCCGGTTCTCGAGCTCGGCCGTCCGGCGCGCGAGCTCTTGACGCGCCTCGCGGTCTCGAAGGTCGACATAGGCTTGGGCCACCTCGGCGGCGAGTTGAACGCGCGCATCGGCGAGATCGGCCTCCACCGCGATCGATTCGGCGGAGGCCGCCTGCACCGCGCGCCGGGTACCGCCGAACAAATCGACTTCCCAGGTGGCATCGAAGCCGAGGTTGTAGAGATTCATATCGCCCACGTCCAGGGTGGACTTCGGGATCTGCGCATTGATGTAGCTCGCGCTCGCGCCGCTCTTGGGCAGGGCGTTGCTTTGCTGTTCCTTGAGCGCCGCGCGCGACTGGCGCAGGCGCGCCTCGGCGGCATGAACGTCCGGACTATTGGCGAGCGCGGCATCGATGAGTGCGGTGAGCTCCGGATCGCCGAGCCCGGTCCACCAGCGAGCGACCGACGGTTGCGCGGATGACGTGTCCTCCGGGGCACGGTTGAATGCGGCCGCGTGCGCGGCGGCGGGCGCCGCGGGCGGAGCGCCGCGGAATTCCGGACCGACGGTGCAGGCCGAGAGGCTGGCGGCTGCGGACGACGCAATCAGGGCGAGACGGCGCCCGCGGCCCGGCTTCATCGAATGCGCTCGACTCACGCAGGCGCCCTCAGTGCCGCGCGGCCGGGAGCGGCGCTCGCGGCGAGTTCCTGAGGACGAGCGCCAGCGGCACGCACAGCAGCAGCGCGACGCCGAGCACGTAGAACGTTTCCGAATACGTCATCACCGCCGCTTGCTGGTAGATCTGGCCGGCGAGCTGCCCCAGGGCCTGCATATGGGCGAAGGCGGGGTCGCCGTGCTGCGCGAGGAACCCGCCGGCGCTTGCCGCCACATGGTCCCGGCCGATGGTGGAATTCGCGGTGAGCGATTCGCGGATCACGGCATCGTGATACGCATCGCGGCGGTCGATGAAGGTGCCGAGGAGGGCGAGTCCGACCGACCCGCCCAAATTCCGCGCCATGTTGTAAAGACCTGCCGCGTCACCGGCCTCGGACTGAGAAACCGCGGTCATAGATGCCTGGTTGAGCGGCATCAGCGCGAACATCTGTCCCACCCCGCGCACGAGCTGCGAGGCGTAGAAATCATGACCGACACTTTGCGACGTCAACGAGGTGTCGAGCATGCAGCTCACAGCGAACAACAACAGTCCTGCGATCACCATGAGCCGAGGATCGACCCTGCCGAGCAGGCGCGGCAGAATCGGCATCATCAGGAAGGACGGCAGCGCGGCCAACAGCATGATGTCGCCCGACTGTGCAGCGTTGTAGCCGGCTATGTTGCTCAGGAATTGCGGCACCAGATACGACACGCAATAAAGCCCGGCGCCCACCGTGAAGACGATGAAGATCACGCTCGCATAGGATTTGTTCCTGAGAAGATCCAGCCGGACGATGGGTTTCTTGGCGACGAACTGCCCGACCGCCATGATGATGACACCGATCGCCGCGACCACGCTCAGCCAGACGATCATGCGCGAGTCGAACCAACGCTCGCGCTGTCCTTCCTCCAACACCACGGTCAGGGAACTCAATCCGGCCGCGAGTCCGACGATGCCGAGCCAGTCGGCGTTGATGAATTCGGTCCAGTGCGCCTTGGCCGCGGGCAACCCCACGTATAGGAGCAGAACGAGAGCCGCACAGACCGGCAGGTTCACGAAAAAGCACCAGCTCCAGCTGACGTTCTCCGCGAGCCGGCCGCCGACGACGGGACCGAGCAACGGACCCAGGAACACGATGAGTCCGAACACGGTCATGCCGACCGGCAGCTGATGGCGCGGCAGGCGCGTGCGCACGATGGTCTGAGCCGTGGGAATCATGGCTCCGCCGGCGAATCCTTGGCCTATCCTGCCAACGATCATTTGCGCGAGGCTATGCGACAGGCCGCACATCATGGAAAAGCCGGAGAACAGCACGGCATTGGCCAGCAGGAACTGGCGCAAACCGAACACTCGCGTGAGCCATGCGGCGAGCGGGATCATGACGATCTCGGACATGAGGTAGCCGGTCGAGATCCAAGTGCCCTCCGTGCCCGTCGCGCCGATCGCGCCCTGGATCTGCGGCAACGCCGAGTTGGTGATGGAAATGTCGAGCGTCGCCATCAGTGCGCCCAGCGATCCCGCCGCCACCGCGATCCAGTCGGCGACGGAGGCTCTGGGCTCAACCATGGCCGCTCTCCGACTCGATGCGCTTGGGAGCGTCGCGGCCGCTGCGCGTATCGACCTTCACCGTCACCGAGAGACCGGGCACCAGTACTTTGCGCGCCTCCTCTCCCGCATCGACGTGAATGCGCACCGGCACCCGCTGCACGATCTTGGTGAAGTTGCCGGTGGCGTTCTGAGGCGGCAACAGGGCGAACTCGGAGCCGGTTCCCGGCGCGAAGCTCGCCACCGTGCCATGCAGATCCGCGCCGGAGAGTGCGTCGACATGGATGGTCGCCGGCTGGCCGGCTCGCATCAGGCCGATCTGCGTCTCCTTGAAATTCGCCTCGAGATAGATGTCCTGGACGGGCACGATGGTCATCAGCCGCGTACCGGGCTGAACGTATTGACCGACGCGCACCGTGCGGTCGCCCACGCGGCCGGCGATCGAGCTCTTCACGACGGTATCCTCGGCGTCGAGCCGCGCCGACTCGGCGCTCGCGGCGGCGGCCTCGAGCTGTGCCCGAGCCTGGAGGAGCTGCGCCTGCGTCGCGCCGATTTGCCGTTCCGCCGACTCGAGCGCGGCCTTGTCCGCCTCCAGGGTCGCGGCCGCCTGGTTGTGCGCGTTGCGAAGCTCCGCGAGGCGCTCGCCGGTTTCAGCGCCGGAAGAAACCAGAGGCTCGTAGCGCCGTATCTGGGCGAGCGCGTAACTCTCGTTGGCCCGTGCGCCGTCGAGCTGCGCGCGGGCCTGCGCGATGTTCGCCCGTTGCAGCAACAGATCCGCTTCACCGCGCGCGATGTCCGCCTTGCGTGCTGCGGTCGTGGCCGTGAGTTGATCGAGCGCCGCCTGGTATTGGCGGCTGTCGAGCCGCACCAACGGCGCTCCGGCGGGTACGGACTGATTGTCCGCCACGTACACCTCGACGATGTAGCCTGAGACCTTGGGCGCCACCGTGACGCTGTCGGCCTGCAAGTAGGCATCATCGGTGCTCTCGATGAAGCGCCCGACGAGCCACCAGTGCACGCCCCAGCCCCCGCCGATCACGAGTGCCGCGAGCACCACGACAGCGAGCAGCACGCGCGCACGCGGGGTCAGGCGCCCCCCCGGGGGAGACTCGTCCGGCCCCCCGCCCGGCCGAGGGGGAGCGTCGGATTCTATTTGTCGATCGCGAACGGGGGCGTCCATGGTGCGTCCCAATATATTCCAATTGGTATAAGTATTCCAAATGGAATATATTTGTCAATCGAGATATTCTCAACGGCAACATGCTGGGAGGAACGCCGATGATGTCCGTCGCGAAGCACCGCCACTCGGTGAACGGCGGTTATCCCCGAGGCGAAGAGACGCGGGCCCGCATCATCGCGGCCGCCATGAGGCTGTTCGGCGAGAAAGGCTATGAAGGCGCGTCGACTCGCGACATTGCCGCGGCTGCCGGTGTCAATGCGCCCGCGCTGCAATACTATTTCGACAACAAGGAGGGCGTGCTGCGTGCCTGCATCGAGTTCATCGCCGACCGTGCGTGGGACAGCTTGTCGGAGGGAGTGGTCGAAGCCGAGCGGTTGATTGACCAGGGAGCCGATGACGAGACGCTGATCGAAGCGTATTGCGACATCCAAACACGGGCTGCCGAGTTCAAGTTCAAGGCGGCGGACCAGGACGATTGGCGGTTGTTCATGGCGCGGCAGCAGGCGGGACTGGACCCCGATATCGGCTTCGAGGCGGTCTTTCGGCGCATCAGCGTGCGCACCTTTGCCGTCGCGGCCGCCATCATCGGCCGATTGACCGGCCGGCCCGCCGATGACGAAGAGGTCCGGATTCGAGCGGTGGCTCTAAGCGGCCAGTTTCAGGTGTTCCACGTGTGCCGCCGCATGGCGATGCGGCTGCTGGAGTGGGACGAGATCGACGCGCGGCGCCAGGGGCTCGTCAAAAAGGTGGTGCGCGATCACACACGCGAGTTGCTGCGCGCTCTCGCGGCGAAGAAGCCCCCGCATCCGCGCACCGCGGTCATACAATCGAAGCGCCCCCGTCCACGCAGATATATTGACCGGTGACGTGACGCGAGGCCGCCGACGCGAGATAGACGGCGGCGCCCATCAAATCCGTGTCGCCGCCGAGGCGGCCAAGCGGCGTGCGCTGGATCACCGAAGCTCCAATCTGGTCCAGTAATCCGCTCGACAGCTTCGACGGGAAGAACCCGGGACAGAGGGCATTCACTCGAATGCCGTGGCGTCCCCATTCGGCGGCGAGGGCACGGGTCAATTGCAGTGCCGCGGCCTTCGAGGCGTAGTAGCCCACCGCCTGCATGTCGAGCCCGATGCGCAACGCGGCCACCGAGGCGACCACGATGATGTTGCCTGCGCGGCGCGGAATGAAGCTGCGGTTCGCCACGAGCTGACTCAATTGAAAAACCGCGCCGGCGTTCAGCCGCATCACCTTGTCCCAGGCATCGAGCGGCATGTGCTCGGCGGCGGCTCCCCAACTCGCCCCGGCATTGTTGAACAAAATGTCGATGCGCCCAAATCGGTTCATCACCGCATCCACCAACGGAGCAACCTGGTCAGGCTTGGATAGGTCGCAGGGCACGGCAAAAGCCTCGATGCCCAGCCTCTCGAGTTCGGCCGAGGCCTGCGCCAGTTCTTGCGGCTTGCGCGCGCAAATCGCGATCTTGGCGCCCATCTCACCGAGCGCCGAGGCGATTTGCAGCCCGAGTCCGCGAGATCCACCGGTGACGAGCGCGACCTGGTCGTTGAGCTCGAATAATTCTCGAACGGTCATCGTGCTGCCTCGATGGCGCCGCCACGCGAATCGGCGACTCGCTATAGTAAGATCAACGCAGGTCGGGCGGAAGCGGCAGAGGCAACCATGAATCTCGAGTTCACGGCAGAGGAGCGGGCATTTCGCGACGAGGTGCGTGCGTTTCTGAGCGAGCATCTTCCCGCTTCCATCCGCGACAAGGTGCTGGACGGCCGCGACGTGAGCCGCGACGACTACCTGGCCTGGCAGCGCCGGCTCTATGAGCACGGCTGGGGCGGCGTAAATTGGCCCAAGGCATTCGGCGGCACCGGCTGGAACGCCGTGCAGCAATATATCTTCGAGGAGGAGTCGGCGGAGGCCGGTGCGCCGCGCCTGATTCCCTTCGGATTGAAAATGGTGGCGCCGGTGCTCATGGCCTTCGGTACGCCCGCGCAGCAACGCAGGTTTCTGCCGCCGATTCTGTCGAGCGAGGCTTGGTGGTGTCAGGGGTATTCGGAGCCCGGCGCCGGCTCCGATCTTGCCTCGCTCCGCACCCGCGCCGTACGCGAGGGCGAGCACTTCGTGGTCAATGGCCAGAAGACCTGGAATACCCTGGGCCATTTCGCCGACTGGATGTTTTGCCTGGTGCGCACCGACCCGCAGGCGAAGCAGCAGTCCGGCATCTCGTTCCTGCTGATCGACATGCGGAGTCCCGGCGTGAGCGTACGTCCCATCGCGCTCCTCGACGGAGGGGCCCGCGAGGTCAACGACATTTTCCTGGAGAACGTCCGCGTGCCCGTGGAGAATCTCGTCGGCGAGGAGAATCGCGGCTGGACATACGCGAAATTTCTGCTGGGCCACGAGCGCACCAACATCGCCGGCATCGGCACCGCGAAGCGCGAGCTTGCCCGCCTCAAGCGGGCTGCCGCCGAAGAGCGGCGCGACGGACGATCGCTCCTCGACGATCCGCTGTTCGCCGCGCGCGTCGCGAGAATCGAGATCGACTTGATGGCGCTCGAGATCACCAACCTGCGGGTTCTGTCCGCTGAGGGCGCGTCGCGCGCGCCCGGTCCGGAGGCGTCCATCCTGAAGATCAAGGGCACGGAAATTCAGCAGTCGATCTCCGAGCTCCTGATGCACGCCGCCGGTGCGTACGCCCTGCCGCTGCAGCTCGAGGCCATGGAGGCGGGCTGGCAGTCCGATCCGGCGCTGCCGCCGGTGGGTCCGCGATTTGCCGCCACCGCGACGTCCGCCTATCTGAATCAGCGCAAGCTCTCGATATTCGGCGGCGCCAACGAGATTCAGAAGAACATCGTCGCCAAGATGATGGGATTGTAGGAGCCGCACCGCATGGATTTCGATTTCACCGACGAACAGCGCCAGCTTCGCGAGGCGGTGGAGAGCTTCGCCGCGAAGGAATATGGCTTCGAGCATCTGCGCTCGGTCAAGCGCTCCGGTGCGGGCTGGGACCCGGCGGTCTGGCGGGGACTGGCGGAGCTCGGCGTCACGGCGCTGAACGTCCCGGCTTCGCTCGGAGGGTTGGGATTCGGCGCCATCGAGACGCTCGCGCTGATGGACGGCTGCGGGCCGAGCCTGCTGCTCGAGCCGGTTCACACGAGCGCGCTCGTCGCGACCGCGCTGCTGCGGCAATTTGCCGGGAGCGCCTCCGCCGACGAGCTTTTGCGGGCCATGGCGGCGGGCGATCGGATCGCGGCTCTGGCGCACTTCGAGCCCAGATCGCGATTCGACGCCGAGTGGGTCGAGACGCGCGCGGCCGCCGACGGCGGCGGAATTCGGCTCGACGGCGAGAAGGCGGTCGTGGCTCATGCGGGACTCGCCGATGTGCTCGTCGTGTCCGCGCGCACCGGCGGCGAGGCGCGTGATGCGCAAGGCTTGGCGCTCTATCTGGTGCCGCGGGACACGCCCGGAGTGAAGCTCATCGAGTATCTCACCGTCGATGGACAACGGGCCGCCGATGTCCATCTCGACGCTGCACGAGTTCCCGAAGGCAATCGATTGGGCGGGCAGGGCAGCGCGCTGCCGGCGATCGAGTCTGCGTTGGACTTCGGGCTTGCTGCCTTGTGCGCGGAGGCGGTCAGCATCATGCAGGCGCTGGTTCGAGCCACGGTCGACTATTTGAATACGCGGCAACAATTCGGACAGCCGATCGGCCGCTTTCAGGCTCTGCAGCATCGCGTGGCCGACATGACCGTGCATCTGGAGCAAGCCCGTTCGATGAGCTATCTGGCGGCCGTACGCTGCGCTGCGCCGGATCTGAAGGATCGCCGGCGCGCCCTGTCGGCGGCCAAGGTCATCATCGCCGAGGCTGCCCGCTTCATCGGCCAGCAATCCGTGCAGCTGCATGGCGGCATGGGAATGACCGACGAGCTCCAGGTGAGCCATTGGTTCAAGCGCCTTACCGCCATCGAAATTCTATTCGGCGACGGCGATTTTCATCTGCAGCGCTACGCGGCGTTAACGGCCGCGGCGGATTCAGTCCAGAATTACCGAGCGTGAGTCCCAATTCCCTATCGCTGTGTGCGCTCGAAGGGATGCCGGAAGTCAGGCCCGGCGATGCCTTGGCGCCGCTCATCGGCGCGGCGCTCGAGCGCCAGTCACTGCGCCTGCTCGATCAAGACGTGCTCCTC
>JBEKHK010000004.1:0-254676 GCA_050012315.1 Steroidobacteraceae bacterium
CGTCGCCCACGGCTTAGCATCCGTGACGCCGTTGCAGATCGACTTGACGCGCCATGCGGCTCTGCCAGAGCTCGAACGCTGGCTGTCCACTTGAGCATGTACATGGAAGGGCCGCGCCTCAGCGGTATCGGAATGACCTCGGCGCGCACTCGCGAGAGGCTGGTGCAGCGCCTTCAGGATCAGGGTATTGCCGATCGCCGAGTGCTGGACCGCATCCGCAACGTGCCGCGGCATCTGTTCGTGGATGAGGCGTTGGCTACGCGGGCCTACGAGGATACGGCGTTGCCCATCGGCTTCGGGCAGACGATATCGCAGCCGTACGTCGTTGCGCGGATGACGGAAGCCCTGCTGGCCGCCGGGCCGGTCGACAAGGTGCTCGAAATCGGCACGGGCTGCGGCTATCAGACGGCCGTGCTGTCGCCGCTGGTGAAGGAGATCTACACCATCGAGCGCATCGAGAGTCTGGTGGGGCGCGCGCGGCGCGCGCTTCGCGAGCTCAAGATCCGCAATGTGCGTTTTCGTCATGACGACGGCAGCGTGGGCTGGGCGACGAAAGCGCCCTTTGACGGAATACTCCTGACCGCCGCCCCTCATGCGGTGCCGCCCGCGTTGTTCGATCAGCTCGTGGTCGGCGGCCGGCTGATCGCGCCCGTGGGCCCGGACGGGCGCCAGGAACTCATGCGCTACACCAAAGGCGAGACGCGCGTGCTGAAGGAATCCCTCGGGGCCGTGAGCTTCGTTCCCCTGTTGTCGGGATTGCAGCGCTAGACGGGAGCTCGCCTGAGGACTCTCCGCGGCTCAGACGGAATACTCAGGGAGGCAGTGCGCGCGGTGCGAGTGATCGGCGGCATCGCCGTCCTCGCATGGATCTCGTCGATGACGTCGGGCTGCGCGAGCGGGCGCGCCTACACGCCGGAAACCTACGTCGTGCAGCCTCGCGATACGCTCTACAGCATCGCGTGGCGCCACGATCTGGACTACCGCGATCTGGCGCGATGGAATCACATCGGGCCGGCCTATCGAATCGCCGTGGGCCAGGTGCTGATGCTCAAACCGGGCCGTGTCCCGCGGGCGCCGGCGCACGGCGGCCCGGCATCGCCACCCAAGCCACGCATCGGAGCCGCGGCGCCGGCGACTGCCGGCGCGAGTGCTCCGAGCGCCGCCGCTCCGAGTGCCGGGACCGAAATGCCGTCGACGACCGAGTTGCCGCCGCCAGGCGCCGCGAGAGCGGGTCAGCCGTGCGGCTCTGCCCATTGGAGCTGGCCGACCGCGCACGCCGCGGCGCCGCGGCCCGTCCCGGGCGGCGGCATCTTGTTGCTGGGCACCTTCGGCCAACCGATCCGCGCTGCCTGCGCAGGACGCGTCGTGTACTCCGGCAGCGGCATACGCGGCTACGGGAATCTCATCATCATCAAACACGGCGACACGGTGCTTTCGGCGTACGCACACACCGTCGAACCGAGCGTCCACGAAGGAGAGGAAGTCGCCGAGGGCGAGCAGATCGCTCGCATGGGCACCGGCCCTCACCACATTGCCGTGCTCTATTTCGAGATTCGATTGAACGGCAAGCCGGTCGATCCGCTGCCGTTCCTTCCCGAGGGGAAGTGACTTGAATTCAATTAAATTCTAATTATTTAACGTAATGCATTGTAATATAGACATATTATATATCCGATTCTCGCGAGCGTTGACGCCCGGCAATACCTGAGCGTATGTTCAGCAGTGAGTTGTTGGGAAAAAGTCCATTTGCGGGGCCGCCGGCGTTAGATCGGTCAGAGAAAAAAATACAATAAGAATCAATAAGAAATAAAAGATCTCTCGATACCAAATAGTTTGACTCGCCGGCGCCCCGCCTTTCTTTCCCGCAGCTACCGATCTACGCAATCAACAATCTAAGGAATCAACAACGCGACCACGCGGCGTTGCTCCGACACCAGCACGTTGAACGTGCGGCAGGCTGCGCCCGTGTCCATGACTTCGAAGCCGACTCCCGCGCGTAAAAAAGCCGCGCCGAATTCCGGCGCCGGGAACAATTGCCGCGGACCGGTGCCCAGCAACACGACTTCGGGTTCGTGTGCGAGCACGGCGGCGGCGTGCGGGGCGGCCAGTTCGTCGGCCGCCGCGATTTGAGGTCCCGGCTCGATCGCCGAGCTCGAGACGATCACCGGGCCTTTGAATGTGGCGTCGTTGATCTTGATCTCCCCGGTCCCGTACGATCGGATGAGATTGCTCGCCGAACTCGAGTCCTGATGGAAGCGCATGGCGGTAAGATACCCGCCTGCGGCCCAGGATGAACATTGCCCACTGTGTATTTTCGTATCGCGGCGCGCGGGCCGCCCCGGACCTCGCGCGCTCCCGAGCTCGAGCGCTTGATCGCGCGCGCCGACGCCCGATCAAGCGTGGTGTCTTGGCGCAGCGAAGCCTTCCGCGCGGTCGCTTCCGGCAGCGCGGATCCACCGCCCATCGCCGCGGCTCAGTTGCGGGCGAGCGGCAACGCCGAGTCCTACCCGTGGGTGGCGATGGCGACGCCGGTACACTTGGTGGCAGGGATGAGCAACGTGCTCCTGCCCGCCGACGGCATTCTCACGATCGATGTCCTCGAGGCTGACACCTTGGCCGCGGACTTCAACCGCTCCTTCGCCGGCGGCGGTGCGCGCTTGGTGCGGGGAGTGGGGAACGTACTGCTCTGCGTCTTCGATGCGCCCGTCGTGGCGGACACGACGCCGCCGGACCATGCCTTGGGCGAGGATGTCTGGGCACATCAGCCGCGGGGGTCGGGTTCCGCCGGGTTGCGGCGGCTGTCGAGCGAGATCGAGATGTGGCTGTTCGACCATGCGGTGAACGCGGCGCGCCGTGCGCGCGGTGTCCCGGTCATCAGCGCCCTATGGCTTTGGGGCGGCGGTGCGGGGGACTCTCCGCTGCCCCGCATTGCGGGCTGGACTGCCGGAGACGATGCGCTGTTCGCGGCGTTCGATCCTCTCTCGCAATACCCCGGGGGCGGTGCGGGCCGATCCGGGTCATCGCGGGCCGGGGTGGTGGTGCTCGATGCGTGGCCCGGCACGGCGATCTGGCAGCAGAGCGAGCAGCGCTGGCTGAATCCCGCGCTCGACGACTTGAAGGCAGGGCGGCTGACCCGAATCGAGCTGTCCGCCGCCTCGACCTCATTCAGCGTGAGCGCCCGCGGGCTGCGGCGATTTTGGCGCCGTAGCCGTGCGTGGTGGGAGGCCTTTGGTCTCGACGCCATTCCCGAGGAGGACGCGCGCCATGGCGACTGAAATCCGCCGGCGGCCGGCGGGCGGCGGGCTCGAGCCGATGCGCGATCTGCACCCCGTGCTCCGGCGCGTGTACTGCGCCCGCGGAGTATCGTCGGCGGAGGAGCTCGATCTGTCCCTCGAGCGTCTCCTGCCGGTCAGCACGCTCGCCGGGGTGGAACGCGCGGCCGAGATCTTGGCGGCGCATCGAGCCTCGGGCCGGGTGCTCGTGGTCGGCGACTTCGATGCGGACGGGGCCACCGGCAGCGCGCTTCTGGTCCGCGCCATGCGCTCGCTCGGGTTCGCGCACGTCGACTTCCTCGTGCCCAATCGGTTTCAGTTCGGATACGGACTGACTCCGGGCATCGTGGCGCTCGCGGCGCAGCGCCGCCCGTCGCTGATCGTCACCGTGGACAACGGCGTGTCGAGTATCGAGGGTGTCGAAGCGGCCCATGCGCTCGGCATTCCCGTCTTGATCACGGATCATCATTTGCCGGGCGCAAAATTGCCGACGGCGGACGCCATCGTCAATCCGAACCTCGCGGGATCGACCTTCGGGAGCCCGGCGCTGTCGGGCGTCGGCGTCGCGTTCTATGTGGTGGCGGCGCTCGCGAGAGCCCTGCGCCCGCCGGAGTTTCGGCCCTCGGATCTTCTGGATCTCGTGGCGCTCGGCACCGTGGCCGATCTCGTGCCGCTCGATCGAAACAACCGAGTGCTGGTCGCACAGGGGTTGAGGCGGATCCGCGCCGGCCGCTGTGTCCCGGGTATCCGCGCCTTGCTGGAGCTGGCCGGGCGACGCTTGGACCGGCTGACGGCGGCCGACTTGGGCTTCATCGTGGCTCCGCGGCTGAACGCGGCGGGACGCCTGGCCGACATGAGCGTGGGCATCGCTTGCTTGCTGGCGGACGATGAGGAGCGCGCGCGGGCGCTCGCCGCGGAGCTCACCCGGCTCAACGAGGAGCGGCGCGAAATCGAGCAGCGCATGCAGGCGGAGGCGGCGGAACTCGCCGCTTCCGTGCGCTTCGCCGACCCGGGCGGCGAAACTCTGGGGCTGTGTCTATTCGATGAAAGCTGGCATCAGGGAGTGGTGGGTCTGGTCGCCGGCAGAATCAAGGAGCGATTCCACCGGCCTGTCGTCGCGTTCGCGCGCGCGGAGGACGGTTCGCTGCGCGGCTCGGCACGCTCGGTGGCCGGCATCCACATTCGCGACGTTCTCGATTCCATCGCTGCCCGGCATCCGGGATTGATCGAGAAGTTCGGCGGTCACGCGATGGCCGCCGGCATGACGCTGCCCGAGTCGAGCCTCGACGGCTTTCGACGCGCCTTCGCCGAGGAAATCTCCGCTCGCGCCGACGCCGGCACCTTGGCCGGCGTGATCCTGAGCGATGGGGAACTGTTGGCCGCCGAGTTGTCGCTCGACACCGCACGGCTGCTGCGGGGCGCAGGGCCCTGGGGGCAGGGATTCCCCGAGCCGGTATTCGACGGCAGGTTCAGAATCGACGATCTGAGAGTGGTCGGCGGCCGGCACCTGAAGATGCGGCTCCGCAGCGCGGAGCACGCACCCGCCGGGTACGGCGCGGGCGGCGGCGCGCCGCTGAATGCAATTTCCTTCGGCTACGTCGGCGGCGCATCGGAGGATCGGGCGCTCGAGCCGGGTGTTACGGTGGAGCTCGCATACCGCCTGGAGGTGAACGAGTACAACGGCGCGGAGCAAGTGCAGCTCAATTGCCAGCATTTCAAGATCCGCTGAGGCGCGAGAGCCGCCGATCCCGGGAAAACCTATGGTAGAGTTGCGGGATGATGGAAATCAATCAAATCAAACGGTTCATCAAAGATCTCGAGGAGCGCACCGACTCTTTGAGGAGGTATCTTTGATTACGACAACAAGCACGAGCGCCTGCAGGAAGTAACCCGCGAGCTCGAACAGCCGGGCATTTGGAACGACGCGGATCGGGCTCAGGAGCTCGGCAAGGAACGGGCCAGGCTCGAACAAGTAGTGGTCGGTTTGGATCAGCTGTCGCGCGGCTTGCGCGATGCGGGTGAGCTCCTCGAGGTGGCCGCAGAAGAGGGCGATCTCAAGACCGCAGCGGAAATCGAAGCCGACGCGGCGCGTCTTGCCACCGAGGTGGAACGCCTCGAATTCCAGCGCATGTTCCCGGGCAAGATGGATTCGCACAACGCGTTTGTCGATATCCAGGCCGGCGCGGGCGGCACCGAGGCGCAGGACTGGGCGGCGATGCTGCTGCGCATGTATTTGAAGTGGGCGGACCGGCACGGCCTCGCGACCGAGATCATCGACCAAAGCGCCGGCGAGGTCGCGGGCATCAAGGGCGCCACCATCAGCATGACGGGCGACTACGCGTATGGATGGCTCAGGACCGAGACCGGAGTGCACCGGCTGGTGCGCAAGTCGCCGTTCGATTCGGGGAACCGCAGGCATACCTCGTTCGCTTCCGTCTTCGTATCGCCTGAAGTGGACGACGACATCGACATCGACATCAACCCGGCGGATCTGCGCACCGATGTGTACCGCTCCAGCGGCGCCGGCGGCCAGCATGTGAACAAGACCGAATCGGCCGTGCGCATCACGCACGTTCCCACCGGCATCGTGGTCGCCTGCCAGAGCGAGCGCAGCCAGCACAAGAATCGATCCACCGCCATGAAGATGCTCAAGGCCAAGCTGTACGAGCTCGAGTTCAACAAACGCAATGCGGCGGCGAAAGTGCTCGAGGACTCCAAGTCCGACGTGAGCTGGGGCAACCAGATCAGAAGCTACGTATTGGATCAATCCCGCATCAAGGATTTGCGCACCGGGGTGGAGATCGGCAACACCACCGCGGTGCTCGACGGCGATCTCGACGAATTCATGCAGGCCAGCCTGAAACAGGGACTATGAGCGAAGACGACGACAACCATTTGATCGCCGAACGGCGCGCGAAGCTCGCGAAGCTGCGCGAGCGAGGCGCCGCCTTCCCAAACGACTTTCGCCGCAACGCCTTGGCGGGCGATCTGGCGACCGCCTATGGGGAGAAGTCCGCGGAGGCGCTGGACGACGCCGCGATCCGCGTGAGCGTGGCGGGCAGAATGCGCGCGAAGCGCGTGATGGGAAAGGCGAGCTTCGCGAAGCTCGCCGACTCGAGCGGGGAGATCCAGATCTTCCTGCAGCGCGACGCCTTGGGCGCCGCCTATGAGGACTTCAAGACCTGGGACATCGGCGACATCGCCGGCGCCGAGGGCGTGCTCTTCCGCACCAGGACGGGCGAACTCTCGGTGCGTGCCGAGCGGATCGTGCTGCTCACCAAGTCGCTGCGCCCCTTGCCGGACAAGTGGCACGGCATCGCCGACACCGAGCTGCGCTATCGGCGCCGCTACGTCGATCTGATCATGAACGAGGACAGCCGGCGGGTGTTCGAGATGCGCTCGGCGATCGTGCGGTATCTGCGCGCGTTTCTCGACAGCCGGGGGTTTCTCGAGGTGGAGACGCCGATGCTGCACCCCATTCCGGGCGGCGCAGCGGCGCGGCCGTTCAAGACTCATCACAACGCGCTCGACGTGGACATGTTCCTGCGGATCGCGCCGGAACTCTATCTGAAGCGCCTCACGGTCGGCGGTTTCGAACGCGTGTACGAGATCAACCGCAACTTCCGCAACGAGGGTGTTTCCACGCAGCATAATCCCGAGTTCACCATGCTCGAGCTGTACCAGGCATACGCCGACTACATCGACCTGATGCAGATGATCGAGACGCTGTTTCAGGGCCTCGCCGATTCGCTGCTCGGGTCCCGGGTCCTCGACTACCAGGGCACGAAAATCGACTTGTCCAAGCCGTTCGCACGCCTCACCATCGAAGAGATCCTGATCGCGAACAATCCGGATCTCGAGCCGAAGTCGCTGCGCGACATCGGGTACCTGCGACGGGTGTGCGACGCCAAGCGAATTGCCTACAAGAGCGGCGACGGGGCCGGGAAGCTGCAGATCGAGCTGTTCGAGAAGACCGGCGAGCACACGCTGATCCAGCCGACGTTCGCTCATGCGTATCCGGCCGAAGTCTCGCCGCTGTCGAGGCGCAACGACCGCGATCCTTTCATCACCGACCGCTGGGAGTTCTTCATCGGCGGCCGTGAGCTCGCCAATGGCTTTTCGGAGCTGAACGATGCCGAGGATCAGGCGCAGCGCTTCAAGGACCAGGTCGAGCGCAAGGCCGGCGGCGACGAGGAGGCCATGTATTACGACGCCGATTACGTGCGCGCGCTGGAGTACGGCATGCCGCCCACGGCGGGGTTGGGGCTCGGCGTCGACCGCGTCGTGATGCTATTCGCCAACGCCCCCTCGATTCGCGACGTGCTGCTGTTCCCGCACATGCGGCCGGAGCTGTGAAAGGCCGCCCCGGGTTTTAGCGATGACCACTTCAGCCGCGATCCGGCGCGATGCTCCCATCGGTGTGTTCGACTCGGGCGTCGGCGGCCTGACGGTGCTTCGCGCGCTCTCGCAAGCTTTGCCCGCGCAAGATTTCATCTACCTGGGCGATACCGCCCGGCTGCCCTACGGCACCAAGAGTCCCGATACCGTCGCGCGCTACTCGCTGCAATGCGCGCAAGCGCTGCTCCGGCGCGGCATCGGAAGTCTGGTGGTGGCCTGCAATACGGCCTCCGCATCCGCGCTCGGCGCGCTCAGCGCACGCTACCCCGAGCTGCCGGTCATCGGCGTCATCGAGCCCGGCGCCGAGGCGGCGATCGAGGCCTCGGCCTCGCAGCACATCGCGGTGATCGCGACCGAGGGTACGATCAACGGCGGCGCCTACCAGACCGAGATTCACCGCCG
Source organism: Steroidobacteraceae bacterium (assembly GCA_050012315.1). Taxonomy (GTDB): domain Bacteria; phylum Pseudomonadota; class Gammaproteobacteria; order Steroidobacterales; family Steroidobacteraceae; genus Bog-1198. Next base: position 8,073 of record JBEKHK010000004.1, read on the forward strand.
CAATCCCGCGGCCCGGGTGCTGCCGCGCGCGTGTTCCATGTTCGTCGCGCTGGCCGAGGAGGGCTGGACCTCCGGGCCCGTCGCCGAAGCGGTCGCGCATCGCTATCTCGATCCGCTGTTCTGCGCCGACGATGCGCCCGATACCCTGGTGCTCGGGTGCACGCATTTTCCCATTCTCACCGCGGCCATCCGCGCCGTGATACCGCCGCAGGTGCGCATCGTCGACTCGGCGGCGACCACCGCACACACCCTGGCGGGGAGGATGGCGCCGGAGCCGAGCCGGCACGGCGGGCAGAGCAATCCGGGCCGGATCACCTGGCTCGCGACCGATGACCCGGAGCGCTTCGCGCGCGTCGGCGGCCGATTCTTCGGCACGGCGTTGAGGGCGGAGGCGGTCGAGATCGTCGACCTCTGAGGGAATCCCGTGCACTCGGCGCCGGCCGAAGGTCTTCAGGGAATGTGTTTTAGAACCGCCTCGTTTCTCTCGTCCGCCGTGATGATCCGGTACAGAGCCCGCAAGTCCTTGGCGCTCTCCACGGGAACGCTCGGTTTCTCGATCTCGTAGGTCCGTGTGTACCGCAGCGTCCGGCCGACCAACTCCGTCTTGCTGTGATAGGCCGCAAAGCCGTCGTCCACATCGACGGATTCCGGAAGCGTGTCGGCCACATAGCCCGCAGGCACCGTGATCTCGAACACGTCCGAGTCGCGCTCCGCCGCGTCGAACTCGATCGAATGCTCGCGGGGCTCCTTGGTCTCCAGGATTCCGATCACCTTGCTGCCCATCACGCGTGGCCGGACCAGCAGGACGTCGCCGGCCGTGTTGGCGTAGCGCTTGGCTTCGATCGAATAATGCCACTCGAAGCGCCGGTCCGAGGCGTGGGAATCGACGACACTTGCCTTGGTGATCTCGTAGGAGGACAGGGAGGCTGAGAGCAGCGCTTCGATCGGCCTGATGCGATCGGTTTCCGATTTTGCCGTGCGCAGCGCGTAGCGCTGTTCGGCTGCGCGATTGCCTACGCGCACCTCGCGCACCTCGCCTCGCAGCGTCCCGGATTCGTCCAGCGTCAGCGTCGCCGTTCGCGTAATGCCGTTTGCGCTTGGGGCGATCTCGGGCAATTTGACCAGCTCCCCGCCTTCGGGAGTGACCAATAAGCCGTAGTTTCCCTGGAGCGATCCCGACAGGCCGCCGAACGGTGTAACCGGATTGGTCGGATCGAAGAACAGCAGCTTGCCGAGTTTCGAATGCGGGTAAACCGCCTCGAGAACGGGCGCATCGACATCGGTGGGAAGCGCAACGGCGAGGATGACGTGGTTGAACCCGTAGATGGACGGGGGAGTTGCCTGCCCGACCGCGCCGCGCGCCGCGTTGATGATCACGGGGTAGGACTGGACGCCGATCTGATCGAGCATCGCGCCGAGCAGCGTCGCCTTGTCCTTGCAATCGCCATATTCGTGACTGAGAACGTCCGCGGCTGCATGCGGCTGGTACCCTCCGATCCCCAGCTCGATGCCGACGTAGCGGATGTCATCCTGGACGAAGGCCGCCAGTGCCTGCATTTTCGCCAGCAAGGTGGGCGCAGAAGCGGTCAACTGCGCGACCTTTTGTTTCAACTGTGGAGAGGGATCGCGTCGCCCGCGCGCAAGATCCGCATACCACGCGCCGATGTCGCTCCAGGTTTGCATGCTTCCCTTGATGCCGGCCGGCGGAATCAGCGTCAGGAACATGCTGCCTGCTATGCCGGGCAATGGGGGCATACGGGGCTCCTCGCGCACCGCCGCCACATCCTCCAGCCTCCAGAGCCACTGGTTCGGGCCGGTGCTCACGGGACTCTGGTCGGCGTGATTCAGCCAGCTTGCCTTGTAGCTCCAGCCATTGGGCAGCTGAAGGGAATAGCGCGCTTCGCGCACGGGGATCGTGTTTTGAAACCTCCAATCGTCGACCAGCGCGTCGGGAGTCTCCTCCGTCTCGGCCTCGTATCCGATGATGCTTCCCGGCGTCGCCGCCGGAATTTGTAGTACGAGGACTCGAATATCCGTCGCCAGTATCCCGTTCGTCACCCCCGACAATCCCGCTTCGAGCGCATCGTGCTGCTTGACCGCGTAATCCTTGCCGCTCGTCGGGATGCACCACGCGTGCAGGTCGGTCACCCGTCTGACACGGTCGATGCCGAACGCTAGAGTGCCGAGTTTCTCGCCGCCCGGCCGAAGCACCTTGAATGCCTTGCGCTCGAGGCGTTTGATCCTGCCGCTGGGCTGCACGCTGATCGACGTTTCGGAATAGAGCTGCACCGCTTGGGTCTTTTCGTCGTAGGCGGGGAGCGGCACGGTGGCCAACGCATGCATCCACTTCGGCGCCTCCGCGCCGAGCGCCGGCGGGGCGCCCATACACGCCAGCACGATGATCGCGCCGAGCAAGGCGCGCGCGGCAGGCGCGCAGGTAAGGCGTGTTGAACCGCTCATATCACAGGCTGGTCGACGCCGGCTGCGAGCTTGTGCGGGCAGGAAGGCTCACGACCGCCTCCTCGTCTCCGCTCTGTCTCACGGCCTGGAAGAAGTCCTGCAGGTTGCCGTAAAACTGGGGGTTGATGATCAAGGTATCGATGGAAAAAGTGCGCTTCAAATGCAGCGCGTTGGCTGTGCTATCCGCCGTCCACTTGCAGTGGGCGATCTTCATATCGGCGCTGCCCGGCGCCGGCACCGAGCTCACGCTCCATCCGGGCGGTAGATCGACGCGGACCTCATCCTCGATTTGATGCAGGTAGTGGAAATAAACGGGGTGCGTGCGTGTCGCATGCTCGAAAACATGCCGATTCGCCCCGGCGAATATTCCGACCGGAACCAGTGCGCGTGAGCCGGCCGCGCGTGCCCATCCCGGCACCTTGACCTGGAAAATCGCGACCAGCGGAGCATCGCTGCGGGTCCAGTCCGGCGTATTGGACAGCGTCACTTCGCTTCCGCCGGTCATATCAGCCTTGACTTCATCCTCGAGCGCCCGGCGCCGCTCGGTCTCGTCCTCGTTGCGCTCCCCGAGGCGGCGCGCAAGCGCATCCAACCCGGTGAAGGTGAAGGTCACCGTGCCCTCGAGGCCGTCATCGGGCGTGAGACGCAGCTCCGCCCTGCGCTCCAAGCGCGACGCGGATGCCGGCGGGACCGGCGTCGACACCCAGACGCCGCCCGAGTGGTTGAGGCGCAGGCCGCTCACGCCCGTCTCGTTCCACGGCAGCGTGCCGAACGGCGCCATCGGCGTACCGGGCGAAAGATAGACATCTTGGCCGCCGAGCCGCACGACGGCGATTTCGGCGTTCAGCTGGGACGGATTGCGCATTCTTTCGTCGAATATGAACCGGTTGCGGGTCGATAAGGCCACCGGGTCCGACTCGAATCCCGCAGCGCGCGCCAAGGCGACGAACAACCAGGCGATTTGATGTTCATCGCCATATCCGTGTTGCCACACGTCCGCCACATCCTTATTGTCTTTGGCACTTTCGCGCTCGACCTCCTCGGCCGATCTCCTGCGCTCGTACGACAGATTGCGGATCTGCATCGTGCGCGCGTACAGCTTGTGCAGCTTCTCTTCGGCCGAGTCGCCCGGCGATACGATCTGAGCGACGGCCGCTCGCATGGCGCGGTCGTCGTCCATGTATCGCGTCACGAATTGATCGGCCTGCTTTCCCCACCGGGTCCAGAAGGTGGGGACATCCTTGTCGATGGTGGAGTCCTGCAGGTAGACGAATTCGACGCGCGTTTTCAGTGCGTCCTCGGGGGGCATGTACTCCTCCCTGATGAAGGGCGGTACGTCCCGCGTCACCATGGCGTAAGCGCCGTGCTCGAGCGTCGGACCCACCGTTGCCGGAGGCAGGCCTGCGGGAGCTGAGGTGCGGAGCGCGTAGCCCCGATACGGGACGAGCGAGAATTTGGCCAGCTTCGTATACAGATCGGCGCTCACGATCCATTGCGAGTTGAACACGAGATTGCGCGCGGTGAGGCGCTCGTAGCGGTATTCGACGATACAACCCGGTTGAACTTCGGGCAGACCGAAGGTCTTGGTCATTACATGCACACCGCGACCTTCCATCAGCGGCTTTTCGTAAACGGTTCCGTCGAATTTGACGACGCTGCCGTCCGGCCGGATCGTGCGGGCTTCGATGTCGCGGACGGCCTCGCGCTCCTTGTCGAACCGGATCACGACGTTCCCTGCCGCGCGGCCCTCCTCGGTGAGGATCTTGATGCGCACGTAGACCCGCTCCCAATGAGCGGAATCATCACGATCGATCTGTCTATACAGATAGATTGCGGGCGCCTTGGGGGCGGCCGGTTCATCCCGCAGCTGAAGGTCTTCGGCGGTGACGGGAAGCCAGTCCTCGGCATGCGCCGCGACGGTCGCCGAAAGGCTCGCCATCGCGATCAACGATACCCGACATGCGATGTGCCGCAAAGCCATCCTGGTCGACATCATCGTCCTGTTCAATCACTCCCTCAGATTGACCCCGGCATTATGGCTCAGCCGATTGCCGGCGTCGACGGTGGCCGCGGGCTGCCCGCTCCGCCGACCGTCGACGCCAAACGCCGGTTTGCCGTCTGAACTTAGTGCATGTACGGCCGGCTTTCGATCTCTTGCGCTTCCGGATTGCGTCCTTGCGCACGCAGCGCATCCGCGAGCAGCCGTCCCGCCTGAGCCTGCGCACTGTGATCGCCGCTCGCGAGAGCGAGCGCCTTGCGGGCGCAAACCTCCGCTTGATGAGCATCGCTTTCCACCAGTCGCACCCGGCCGAGCTCGATCCAGAGGAGCGGATTGCTCGGCTCGATCCGCAGCGCCCGATCGAGCGTCGAGGAGGCGCCGTCGATATCGCCGTGCGCCAACAGGCGGTGCGCCTGCGCCACCAGCGAGCGCGTCGCCGGCGAGAGATGATTCTCGCGCGGCGGCTGCAGAGGCCGCGGCGAGGGAGGAGGTGCCGGCGGGGCCGGCGCGGGCGCGGGTGCGGACGGCGCGGGCGCGGGTACGGGCGCGGGAGCCGCGTTGGGATTCGTCCCCGGCGACGGCCGCGGCCATGGCGAGGCACAGCCGGCAAGCAGCAGCGCCGCGCCGAGCACGGCAGCCAGGGTCAGTGGACGATGCTTTTGAACCATTCTTTGATCTTTTCACCCGTGGTGGGATGGGGCGAGGCGGGATGGGGCGCCGAAACGCATTTGGGATTGGCCGGCAGCCGAGCGTCTTTCGGCACGCCGATGACCACGGCGTCCGCGCTGCACGCCGGGGTCGTTTCGAGGCCATCGTCGAATCCGATCCAGCGATCCTCGACGAGGTCGGGCACGATCGGATCGAAGGACACGGGCTTGAGACTTGCCATGGTGTCGGCCCACACGGGCAGCGCGCCGGCGGCGCCGGTGAGTCCGGTGTCGCGGTTGTCGTCGTATCCGACCCAGACGACGGATAGATAATTCCCGGTGAAGCCCGCGAACCAGCTGTCGCGGGTGTCCGATGAGGTACCGGTCTTGCCGGCCACGACCAGCCCTTGCGGGAGCCGCGCGGCCGCGCCGCGGGCGGTGCCGTGGGTCGGCACGAGCATGAGCATGCGGTCGAGCTGGTAGACCGCGGCCGGCGGGGCGGCCGCCTCCACCTGTACCTTGAAGGTCTTGAGAGGGCGGCCGTGCTCGTCGAGCACCGCGCGTACGGCGCGCAGGCGCGTACGAAAGCCGCCGTCCGCGAGCGTGGTGTACACCTGCACGACCTCGAGCGGCGACATCTCCACGGTGCCGAGCAGAAGCGAGGGGTTCAGCGTCGGCGATGATTCGAGCCCGAGCCGTTCGAGCGTTGCGGCAACCTTCGGCAGGCCCACATCCAATCCGAGGCGCACCGTCGCCAAATTCATCGACTCGGCGAGCGCGCGCGCGAGCGGGACCTGGCCGTTTACCGTACGTTCGAAATTCTGCGGGGCCCAGACGCTGCCGTCGGCGAGCTTGACCTCGATGGGCGCATCCTCGATGAGCGAGGCCGCCGTGTAGCGGCCGGTCTCGAGCGCGGTCAGATACACGGCCGGCTTCACCAGCGAGCCGATCGGCCGGCGCGCGTCGAGAGCGCGATTGAAGCCGCTCGTATCCACCTCCCGTCCGCCGACCACGGCGACGACATCGCCGCTGCTCGGCTCGACCACGATGACCGCGCCTTCCAAGTGCTCGCCGCGCACCGGCGCCCTCAAGTCGAGGCGCTGCAGATTCTGGGTGAGCGCGCGCTCGGCCGCCGCCTGGGCGCGCAGGTCGAGGCTCGTATAGACCGACAAGCCGGCGGCGGCCAAGTCAGCCTCAGCGTAGTCGCGCTTCAGGTCTCGCCGCACCAGATCGATGTACGCCGGTACGTAGCTGCCCCCGGGCGGCCGCAGCCCGAGCGGGCCCGCCGTCGCGCGCTTGGCGGCCGCCGCATCGATCAGGTGGGCTTCGGCGAATTCCTTGAGGACGAGGTTGCGCCGCGCGAGCGCGCGCTCGGGATGCCTGCGGGGATCATACAGCGAGGGTCCCTTGACCAGCCCGATCAAGAGGGCGAGCTCCGCCGGCTCGAGCTCGTCGAGCGGCTTGGCAAAATAATATTCGCTGCCGAGTCCGAAGCCGTGAATCGCGCGCGAGCCGTCCTGTCCCAGGTACACCTCGTTGAGGTAGGCCACCAGGATGTCTTCCTTGGAGTAATGCGCCTCCAGGCGCATCGCCATCACGGCCTCGGTCGCTTTGCGGCCGAAGGTCTGCTCGTCCGACAGGAAGTAATTCTTCACGAGCTGCTGCGTGAGCGTGCTGCCGCCTTGCACCACGCGGCCGGCGCGAAGGTCGGCCCAGCTCGCCCGCAGCACGCCGTAGAAGTCGACGCCGTGATGCTCGTCGAAGCGCCGATCCTCGATCAGCTTGATCCCCTCGCGCAGCAGCGGCGGCACATCGGCCGGCGCCACGATGAGCCGGTCCTCGCCGTGGATCGGAAACAAGCTGCCGATGACCGGAGGGTCGAGCCGGAATACGGGCAGATCGGTGCCGTCGGCGAGCCTCATGCTGGTGATGGACGCGTTATCCGCATGGATGGATACGCGCTCGGGATCGCGCTGCTCGTCGATGAAGCGAACGCGCCGCGCCTCGATATCGAATGCGTTGCCGATGCGCCGATAGATGCCGGGTCCCGCGGCCGGATCGCCGCGGCGATAGTGCAGGCGGCGCAATTCCTGCTCGAGATCGTTGGCGGAGACCGGCGCGCCGCTATACAGGTCGAGCGGCGCCGCGTAGACGCGCGCGGGCACGGACCAGAGCCGCCCCTGAAACTCGCGGGTCACCACCCGGTCGAGGTGTACGGCCCAAATGGCCGCGATCGCGGCGAGCACGATGGCCGCCAGCCCCGATACCATGAAAAAAATGCGCCAGCGGCGACTGCGGGAACGAGCCACGTTCGGAATATTACCGTATTGAGCCGGCCCCTCAGGGCGAGCGGCGATTCACGAAGATCGATTTCGGGATCATGCAGTGCACGCCCTTGCGGATATCGACCACTTGGGAGACGCGGCAGTCGCCGACGATCGACGTGAGCGCATACGCCTCTTCGCGGCTCATCGGCACCATGGTTTGCGTCGCCAGCCAGTTGACGGTCTGCTCGACGGCGATTTTCATGGCCTGGTTCAAATCTTCGTCGAAACCCATGAATACCCAGTAGCTCTTGTTCTCGGCCCTCGGCCATTCGGTTTTGAGGTCCTTGCGAACGATGGGCTGAATTTCGATCTCCTTGTAGGAGCATTCGAGCGCGGTCAGATTCACCTCCCCGTTGCCCTGGCGGCAGTGCGAATCGCCGGTCCAGATCAGGCCGCCCTTCTGAAACACCGGGAGATAAAGCGTGGAGCCCACCTGAAGCTCGTTCACGTCCATGTTGGAGCCGTTCTTCCATGGACGAAGCGTGCTCGTGCGGCCCTTGGCGTCGTGGATCGCAGGGCCTGCCTTCGCCTCCGGCTCGTTCGGATCGACACCGACCGCAAAGGTTCCGGGAAAAGGCTTGAGGTCGATCACGATCCCCGGCTTGAACTGCGTCTGCATCTTGGCGAGATCGAGCTTGTAGTAGCGGACGAATCCTTCCGGAAATTCCGACGCGAGCTGGCCGACGGCGGGAAACTCCTTGCCCGGTATGTTGAAATTGAACGCGTCGGTCTTGGGCACGATCTTCAGAATGTGAATTTCCAACGTGTCGCCGGGCTCGGCGCCCTCGACATAGATGGGACCGGTAATCGAATGCGGGCCGCCGCCGTCGTTTTCCTTCCGCAGGCGCACGATCTCATCCATCGGCACGCCGGGCTTTATCTTGCCGAGGGAATGCGAGAGCGTCTCGATGGAAACCGTGTCTCCGGACTTGATCGTGAGCTTCGGCTTCTCGTTGATGTCGTACCATCCCCATTGCACGTTTTCCGGTGTCGCAGGCAGCACGTAATGCTTCGATCCGCCCGGGGCCCCGGGCGCCGCTGCCGTGGACGCCGTCGCGGCGCGCGCAGGCGAGGCGGGCGTGGATAGGATCAGTATCGCGGCGGCGGCCGCGAAAGCGGCCGCGGCGTCGCCTGCGGCGGAGAAGAGGCCGTTCGAATTCATTTTGACTCCCGGAGCTTTATCGCGGCCGCACCCGGCCGCCCACACTTCATTCTGTCACGCAAGCGGCCGGCCTTCAGCGGTTACGATATGGCAGCGGCAGTTCCTCGGCCGATATCGCCGCCGCCGCGTCGCTGTCGGCATCGGCGGCGCCCGCATCGAGGCTGAGCACGGCGAGCGCCTCGAATCCGTCGCCGACCTGCACGATCTCGGTGAGGCGCCCGGCGCGTCCGTCCGCAAGCCTGAGCGGCTCGCCGATCGACCATGACCCCTCGGGCAGCCGCAATCGAGACATCCGCCGCTTGATTCTTCCCAGATGCTGGGTGCGCGCGACGATCTCTTGGCCTGTGTAGCATCCCTTGCTGAAACTGATGCCGCCGATCAGATCGAGATTCAGCATTTGCGCGACGAATAATTCGGACGTTGCGGCATACACCTGCGGCAGTCCGTCGCGGATATCGCCCAGCCGCCAGTCGCGTTCGATTCGGCCCGATTCCCCGCAGGGAGCGAGGCGCCCGATCGAGGCGGCATCTCCGACCAGCCAATAGCGCTCGGACGCCGCTGCCGCGTCTCGATGCACGCGTGCGATCCCAACGCCGTCCTTCTCGAGGTAGCCCGTGGTCCCGGCAGCATCGCCGATCCCCGCGGCGCGGAGCGCGCTCGCATCCATTCCCGCAACGCCGACTTGCTCGCTGACATCCTCGATCTTGACCTTCGCGCGCAACACGAACTTGCGCAATCGATCCTGGATGGATGCGGCGACATCGCGCGGCAGCAGTCCGAGGATGCCGCTCGAATGCGGCAACAGGTGCAATATGGCGAGCACTCGTCCTTGCGGGGTCGAATAGGCGGCAAGAACGGGTTCCCCGCGGGAGAGCGGGACGGTGTCGTTCGATACCTGTCCCTGAAGAAAACCGACGGCGTCGGGGCCCGAGAACCGCAGCACACTCATGTGCGGCAGGCGGCCCCGGCCGTTCGCAAGGCCTGGTGTCACGGTGTCCTCGATATCGTATGCAATGGTCACCCGCTATGAATGCGGGAGGCGACCTCCGCTGTCAACCCCGGACCGATCGTCGGCGCGGCCGGCCAGAGCCTCCTTGACCGCATATCCCCCCTTTTCGTTCCATTTCTGGCAAACTTTCATCCGTGACGCCGACCCACGAAGTTCAGATCGCCGCCTCGCCGCCCGCGCAATCGGAGTCCCCGCCCGGGCAATCGCCGCCTACACCAGAGACCACCCGCTCGCGGCTCGAAGTGGGCGGGCCTCGAGGCCCTGATCCGACACGCTACGGCGACTGGGAGTTGCGGGGCCGCTGCATTGATTTTTGAGTAGAGCCAGCATGCCCGCACGTCCTCGGCCTCTATCACCGCACTTGGAAATCTACCGATGGCAGATCGGCAACACCTTGTCGATCCTGCACCGTGCGACGGGAATCGCGCTCGCGTTCGGCTTGGTCGCGCTCTCATTCTGGCTGGTGTCGCTCGCGGGCGGAGAGGACAGCTATCGAACGGCGTATCGCGCGTTTGCGAGCCGGCTCGGCCTGTTGTTCCTGGCTGGCTGGAGCTTCGCGTTTTTTTACCACCTCTTCAACGGATTGCGTCACCTGTTCTGGGATGTGGGCTGGGGGTTCGAGCGCCGCCAGCGTCACGCGAGCGGTTGGTTCGCGGTCGTCGGCGCCGTGGCGTCGACCGCGGCTCTCTGGGCGCTGCTGTGGCGTTGCGGGCGGTTATGAGCCTGCGCAGCCCGTTGGGAAGGGTGCTCGGCACGGGGTCCGCCAAGGACGGTACGGCCCACTGGTGGGCGGAGCGCGTCTCGTCGGTCGCGCTCGTGCCCTTGACGCTCTGGTTCCTGTTCTCGCTGCTGTTGCTGCCCTCGCTCGATTTCGCCGTGATCCGCGGCTGGCTTGAGGTGCCGATGAGCGGATTTCTGAGCGTGCTGCTGGTCGCGGTGCTCACTTACCATGCCTATCTCGGCACGACCGTGGTCGTGGAGGATTACGTGCACGGTGACGGACCGAAACTGGTGTTGCTGTTGTCGTTGCGTTTCCTGTACGTGCTGTGCGGTGGCGCGGGCATATTCGCGATTCTGCGCATCGCATTCGGATCCTGACGATGAGCGCATACAAGTTCATCGACCATACGTACGACGTGGTGGTGGTGGGAGCCGGCGGCGCGGGCCTGCGCGCCACGTTCGGGTTGGCCGAGGCGGGGCTTGCCACCGCGTGCTTGACCAAGGTCTTTCCGACGCGCAGTCACACCGTGGCGGCGCAGGGCGGCATCTCCGCGGCCCTCGGCAACATGGGCGACGACGACTGGCGCTGGCACATGTATGACACCGTCAAAGGGTCCGACTGGCTCGGCGACCAGGATGCGATCGAGTTCATGTGCAAGGAGGCGCCTGCGGCGGTCATCGAGCTGGAGCATTACGGGGTGCCGTTTTCCCGCACCGAGGATGGCAAGATCTACCAGCGTCCCTTCGGTGGAATGACCACGCATTACGGCAAGGGCATCGCGCAGCGCACCTGCGCGGCCGCCGACCGTACGGGTCACGCGATGCTGCACACCTTGTATCAGCAATCACTGAAGCACGACGCCACCTTCTTCATCGAATACTTCGCGCTCGATCTGATCATGGAGAACGGCGAATGCCGCGGGGTCATCGCTCTCGACATGGCGGAAGGAACGCTGCACCGCTTTCGCGCGCATCAGGTGATTCTTGCCACGGGAGGCTATGGGCGCGCGTGGTTCTCGTGCACCTCCGCCCACACCTGCACGGGCGACGGCGGCGGCATGGTCCTTCGTGCGGGTCTGCCGTTGCAGGACATGGAATTCGTGCAGTTTCACCCGACCGGCATCTACGGCGCCGGGTGCCTGATCACGGAAGGATCGAGGGGTGAGGGCGGATATCTCACCAACTCGGAGGGCGAACGCTTCATGGAACGCTATGCGCCGAATGCAAAGGACCTGGCCTCGCGCGATGTGGTCAGCCGCTCGATGACCGTCGAGATCCGAGAGGGGCGGGGCGTCGGCAAGCTTCGCGATCACATTCATCTGCACCTGGAGCATCTGGGGCCCGCGGTCATCAAGGAGCGGCTGCCGGGGATTGCCGAGACGGCGCGAATCTTCGCCAACGTGGATGTCAACAAGGATCCCATCCCAGTGCTGCCCACCGTTCATTACAACATGGGCGGCATCCCCTGCAACGTGCAGGGTGAGGTGGTGTATCGGCGCGACGGCAGCGACACCGTGGTTCCGGGACTGATGGCGGTCGGCGAGGCGGCCTGCGTATCGGTCCACGGCGCAAACCGGTTGGGGTCCAATTCGCTGCTGGATCTGGTCGTATTCGGTCGGGAAGCGGCGCGGCATTGCGCGCAGGCGGTGGAACCGGGCTCGCCGCACCGCGCCTTGCGGCAGGATTGCGCGGAGGCCGCGCTCTCGCGGCTCGACTCATTGCGCAATGCCAAAGGGTCACGGCGCACCGCCGACATCCGCCTGGACATGCAGCGCATCATGCAAAGCGATGCGGCGGTCTTCCGCACCGCGCAAACCTTGAAGGACGGCATGCGCCGCCTGGGCGACGTATTCACGTCGTTCAAGGATGTAAATGTGACTGATCGGTCGCTCACATGGAACACCGACCTGATCGAGACCCTGGAGCTCGATAATTTATTGGGCCAGGCGGTCGCCACCATTCATTCGGCGGAGAACCGGAAAGAAAGCCGGGGCGCCCAAGCGCGGGAGGACTATCCGGACCGCGACGACCAAAACTGGATGAAGCATACGCTGTGCTGGGTCGACCCCCGCGGGACGACGACGTTCGATTACCGTCCGGTGCACATGAACACGCTGACCGACGAGGTGGAGCCCATTCCGCCGAAGGCTCGGACCTACTGACGGCGCGCATGATTCGAGGAGCATGATCGATGGCTGAATTCTCGCTTCCCAAAAACTCCAAGGTCCGCAAGGACGGGCGGGTATTCAAGGCGGCCGCCGACGCCAAAAATGTACGGGTGTTCAAGATCTACCGGTACGACCCTGATTCCCCGGACAATCCGCGGCTCGACACCTACGAGGTCGATATGGACGCTTGCGGTCCCATGGTTCTGGATGCGCTCATCAAGATCAAGAACGAAATCGATCCCAGCTTGAGCTTCCGGCGCTCCTGCCGCGAAGGCATTTGCGGCTCGTGCGCCATGAACATCGACGGCAAGAACGGTCTCGCCTGCATCAGCGCGTGCGAGGCGGTGAAGAAAGACATCAAGATCTATCCGCTGCCCCATATGCCGGTCATCAAGGATCTCGTGCCGGATTTGACCAACTTCTACGCGCAGTACGCCGCGATGAAGCCTTGGCTGCAAACGCGCACGCCGCCGCCGCCCGACAGCGAACGGCTCCAATCGAAAGAGGACCAGGAACAAGTCGATCGCCCCTCGGCCTGCATATTGTGCGCATGCTGCTCCACCAGCTGTCCCAGCTATTGGTGGAACAGCGATCGGTACTTGGGTCCCGCGGCCCTCTTGGCCGCCTATCGCTGGATCGTGGACAGCCGGGATGAGGCTACGGGCGAGCGGCTCGACCAGCTCGAGGATCCCTTCCGCCTGTATCGCTGCCACACGATCATGAACTGCACCGAGGCGTGCCCGAAGGACCTGAACCCGGCCAAGGCGATCAGCGAAATCAAGCAACTTCTGGCCCACCGTCGTATTTGAGCCCCGCCATGCACTCCACGCCGACCCCGCAACTCGGACGTCTGCGCTGGCGATGCCGGCGAGGCATGAAGGAACTCGACGTGCTGCTCACGCGCTACCTGGACGAGCAGTTCGGCGGGGCATCCGCGGCGGCCCAGCAGGCGTTTCTCGAGCTATTGGAGGCGCCCGATCCCGTGATCTATGCCTATTGCTTGGGTCAGGCGAAGCCCCCGACGCGCATTCTGTCCTCCCTCATCGAGAGGATCACCGCGAACGCGGCCGGCTAGCCGGCCATCCGCCCGAGACGAGGGCTCAAATGAACGGCCCCGGCGACGGTGGCTGATAGAATCGTACCTGTGCTCAAAATCACGCTTGCAGTTCACACTTTACGGGAAACGTCGAACTTTTCCTCAACGAGCGGGTCTATCGCGACAGGCTGGCTTGTGAGCTCGCCGGTTTGGGTTCACCGATGAGCGTCGAGGAGAGTGACCTCAAGCTGGTAGAGCGAGTCCAGCGCGGTGAGCGCGCGGCGTTCGATTTGTTGGTCCTGCGATACCAGCACAAGGTGCTGAAGCTGATCATGCGTTATGTGCACGATGCAACCGAGGCTGAGGACATTGCGCAAGAGGCGTTCGTGAAGGCGTATCGCGCACTTCAGTCGTTTCGCGGCGATAGCGCATTCTACACTTGGCTGTATAGAATCGCGATCAACACCGCCAAGAATGCACTCGTCGCGACCAAACGCCGGCCCATGGATTATGACCTCGATTTGCAGGATCCCGAGCAATACGATTTGCATTCGCGCCTGTCGGAGTCCGAAACGCCCGAGGCGTTGCTGCTCACCGACGAGATTCGCGATACCGTGAACCGCGCCATCGAGAATCTACCCGAAGACCTGCGCACCGCGATCGTGCTGCGGGAGCTCGAGGGTTTGAGTTACGAGGACATTGCGCAGACCATGGATTGCCCGGTCGGCACGGTGCGCTCGCGTATCTTTCGCGCGCGCGAGGCCATAGACAAGAAGCTGAGACCCATTTTTGACGGCGGCCTTGGTCGGCCCGAGGAACCATGAGCGAACAAATTCGTGAGCAAGTCTCGGCATTTCTGGACGGTGAACTGCCGGGTTCGGAAACGGAGCTGCTGCTGAAGCGCTTGATGCGCGATGCGGTCCTGCGTGAAAGTTTCGGACGCTACGCGCTGATCGGCGAGGCGCTGCGCGGTGCGGGCCACGGGGCGCAGCGCTCCCCCTTGAGCCGCGGTTTTACGGCGGGCATCAATGCCGCCATCGACGGGGAGGCCGCCCCGGCGGCGCCGCTCCCCATGCATGTTCGTGCGCCGCGCTGGTGGAGGCCGGTCGCGGGCGCCGCGGTCGCGGCGAGCGTCGCCGCGGTCGCGGTGGTGGCGCTTCAGCAGCGCGCCGTCTCGCCCTCGCTTCGAGCGCTGGTGCCCATGACGGCGCAAAGCGTCGCCAGGCCGAAGGAGGCCCTCTCCTATACGGTTCCCGCCGCGGCGCCCGCGGAGCAAACGCCTGCGATGCTGCCGGCCGCGCGACTGACGAGTTACGTCTTTGCGCACAGCCGGTACTCGTCGGTCTTGGGACAGAGCAACGTGTTGTCGGGCCTGCTGGCCGATGCCGACGAGCCGGCCCCCGGCGGTTCGGGGACTGTGAACGGCGCAGTCGTCGATCAGCCTGCAGTCGATCGCGCAGTCGGAAACGGTGCCGCGGATTCGCAGCCGCCACGGGATTCGCGCATCGCTCCATGAGGACAGGGTTGCGTTACTGCGCTGGTTGGCTGTTGCCGTATGCCGCTGCGGGCGTGCTGAGTCTCAGCCTCGTGCAGCGCTCGATGGCCGCCGACGATCCGCGCCTGTGGCTCGACAAAATGAACCAGGCGCTGGCGACGCGGAATTATGACGGCACGTTCTTCCACCTGAGCGAGGGCCGGGTCGAGACCATGCGGATCGTGCATCGGGTCAAGGCCGGACTGGTCACCGAGCGGCTGCAATCGTTGGACGGGTCGGGACGCGAGTTCGTGCGCAACAATGACGAGCTGACCTGCTACCTGCCCGATCAGCACACGATACTCGTCGAGCCTCGCCAGCTCCGCGGTCCGTTCCTGGGATCGCTGCCCCGGTTCGGCTCGGATGTCGATCAATTCTATTTGATCGAGTCGCTGCCCGATACTCACGTTCTTGGCCGCGCCGCGCGAGTCATTGCGGTCAATCCCAAGGATCAGTACCGGTTCGGTTATCGTCTCTGGCTCGATCAGAAGACGGCCATGCCGCTGAAGACCCAGTTGTGCGATGCGCGCGGTCAGGTTATCGAGCAAATCCTGTTTGCGCGCCTCGACATGCCCGAGACGATCGCCGATGCCGATGTCACGCCGGCGGTGCGGACCGAGGGCATGCGATGGGTGCGCCAGGGCGATTCCGACGACAGAGCGGTGCCGGCGTTGTCGGCCTATCGAGCCAGCGAATTGCCGCCGGGGTTCCATTTGACGGTATCCGGCGCACAGACCCTGGGCGGCGCCGCGGTACCCGCTGCCCATCTCGTCTACTCCGACGGCTTGGCGACGGTGTCGGTGTTCGTCGAAGCTCCTCCGGGGCTGCACCCGGGGACCGGCGGCTCCGGCGCTGCTCCGCCGGAGCCGCCGATGCAGGGCCTGGCCCGCGTCGGATCGGGATTCGCATTTTCCACGGTGGTGCAGGGTCACCAAGTGACGGCGGTGGGCGAGGTTCCGGCGGAAACCGTCGAGTTCATCGCCCATTCGGTCAAGTCCCAGGGCATCGCTCCGCACCCCTAAGCTCGCGCACCAACCCCAGGCGCCATCACTTCCTCGCCGTGAGTTTCCTGCTCTACTCGAGGCCGGGCTGCCATCTGTGCGAGGAGCTGCTCGCGGAGCTCAACGCAGTGCCCGCGGCCGCCGGTTATCCGATCGACCGGCGGGACGTGGATTCCGATCCCGCCATGCGCGCCCGCTATGGGCACAAGGTGCCCGTGCTCCTGTTTGACGGCGAATTGGTGTGTCACGGGCGGCTGGACAGGGAAGAGCTGCTTAAAGCCCTAACTTACCGCCGCCGACCGGTATAATCGGAGGTTTGCCCAGGCCTTACCCTCCTTAATGAAGAACATCCGCAATTTCTCCATCATCGCGCACGTCGATCACGGCAAATCGACGCTGGCCGACCGGTTCATCCAGGAGTGCGGCGGCCTCGAGGCTCGGGAGATGCAGGCGCAGGTCCTCGACACCATGGATCTCGAGCGCGAGCGGGGCATCACCATCAAGGCACAGAGCGTTACCCTCGGCTTCAAGTCGCAGAGCGGCGAGGTCTATCAGCTCAATTTCATCGATACGCCGGGACACGTCGACTTCTCCTACGAGGTCTCCCGGTCGCTGGCCGCCTGCGAAGGGGCGCTGCTCGTCGTGGATGCCGCGCAGGGCGTGGAGGCGCAAAGCGTCGCCAACTGCTACACCGCGCTGGAGCAGGGATTGGAGGTGCTCCCGGTCATCAACAAGATCGACTTGCCCTCGGCCGATCCTGCCAAGGTGATTCACGAGATCGAGGAAATCATCGGCATCCCCGCCGACGATGCGGCGCTGGTGAGCGCAAAGACGGGGCTCGGCGTCGCGGAACTGCTGGAACATCTCGTCAAGCGAATCCCGGCGCCGAAGGGAGACCCCGAGGGTCCGCTGCAAGCGCTCATCATCGATTCCTGGTTCGACAACTATGTCG
The DNA here is from genome assembly GCA_050012315.1 of Steroidobacteraceae bacterium. Taxonomy (GTDB): domain Bacteria; phylum Pseudomonadota; class Gammaproteobacteria; order Steroidobacterales; family Steroidobacteraceae; genus Bog-1198. Next base: position 25,088 of record JBEKHK010000004.1, read on the forward strand.
GTGTGGTTTCCCTGGTCCGCGTCATGAACGGAGCGCTGCAATCGGGGGCCAAGATCCGGGTCATGTCCACCGGGCGCAGCCATATCGTCGACAAGCTCGGCCGGTTCACACCGAAGCCCGTGACCCGCGACGCGCTGAATACCGGCGAGGTCGGCTTTGTCGTCGCCGGCATCAAGGAGATCGACGGTGCGCCGGTGGGCGACACCATTACCCTCGAGGCCAATCCCGCGCGCGAGCCGCTGGCCGGCTTCAAACAGGTGCAGCCGCGGGTGTTCGCGGGCCTCTTTCCGGTGAGCTCGGACGACTATGAACAGTTCCGGGACGCGCTGAAGAAACTGAAGCTCAACGACTCGGCGCTGCACTTCGAGCCGGAGGTGTCGACCGCGCTCGGCTTCGGATTCCGCTGCGGATTCCTGGGTCTTCTGCACATGGAGATCGTGCAGGAGCGCCTGGAGCGCGAATACGATCTCGATCTCATCACCAGCGCTCCGACCGTGATTTACGAGCTGCTCCTGACCGACGGATCGATCGAGTACGTGGACAATCCCACCAAGCTCCCGTCGCAGGACCGGATCGCTGAAATGCGCGAGCCCATCATCACCGCCAATATCCTGGTGCCGCCGGACCACGTCGGTGCGGTGCTCACGCTCTGCAGCGAGAAGCGCGGTGTGCAGAAGAAGATGCTCTTTCTCGGCAGCCAGGTCTCGCTGCAATATGAACTGCCCATGGCCGAAGTGGTGCTCGACTTCTTCGACCGGCTGAAGTCCGCCACCCGCGGATACGCCTCCTTCGACTACGAGTTTCATTCCTTTCAGGCCGCTCCGCTCGTCAAACTCGACGTGCTGATCAACGGCGATCCGGTCGACGCGCTGTCGCTCATCGTGCATCGGGAACACTCCTATCAGCGCGGGCGGGAACTGGTCGACAAGATGCAGGAGCTGATTCCGCGCCAGATGTTCGAGGTGGCGGTGCAGGCCGCGATCGGCAGCCACATCATCGCGCGCGCCACGGTCAAGGCGATGCGCAAGAACGTGCTCGCGAAGTGCTACGGTGGCGACATCACCCGCAAGCGCAAGCTCTTGGAAAAGCAAAAGGCCGGCAAGAAGCGCATGAAGCAGGTCGGCCAGGTCGAGATACCGCAGGAAGCCTTCCTCGCGGTGCTTCAGGTAGGCAAGAAAGGTAGTTGACGGCCCATGGAAGCTTTAACGGATTTGCACAAGTCGGGGGTTTCTTCGTGAATGACGGCGACAGCCTTTTCGTAGCTCTTCTCTGCGCAGCCATCGTCTGCGTCCTGATCATCCTCATCGACGGGTGGTTCTTGCGTCCGCAGAGAGACCCCGGCGCGACCAGCCTCGCCGAGCCCATGCTGCCGCGCTTCGCAGGCTATGCCTTGGTGGCGCTCGCGCTCGGGATGCTGTGGCGGCTGTTCCGCTACGAGGCGGTGGATTTCAGCTTCATGCTGGTATTGGTCGGCGCGATCTCGGGCGCCATCTGGGGCCTCGATCAGCTGTTCTTCGCGCGCCGGCGCGGGGCGCTGGCGGCGCGGGCCGGCACGCCGCCCGAGCGGGTGCGCGAGCCCGTGGCGGTCGAGTATGCGCGCTCGTTCTTTCCGGTCATTCTGCTGGTCCTGGTCATCCGCTCGTTCCTGTTCGAGCCGTTTCGCATTCCTTCCGATTCCATGATGCCGACGCTGTTCGACGGCGACTTCATTTTCGTCAGCAAGTTTTCGTACGGCCTGCGCTTGCCGGTCACCAACACGCTGTTGGTCCCCACGGGGACGCCGCAACGCGGCGATGTGATCGTGTTCAGGCTGCCGCCGAATCCCAAGATCAACTACATCAAACGCTTGGTCGGTTTGCCGGGCGACCAAATCCGGGTGGATGAGCGCAACCAGGTCTTCGTGAACGGCGTGCTCCAGCCGCAGACTCCGGGTCCCATCTATAGCGGCCCGAAGCAGACGCAGTGGAATTACGCCGGCGTACCGACCGCCTCCGAGCAGCTCGGCGCCAAGCGTCACCTGATCATGTTTGCCCGGGGCAGTGTCACGAGCGGGGAGTGGACGGTACCGGCCGGCCACTACTTCTTCATGGGCGACAACCGCAATAACAGCAAGGACAGCCGCTGGCAGGGCGATCCCGAGGCTCCCGGGTTCGTTCCGGAGCAGAATCTGGTGGGTAAGGCGGTCCGAATCTGGCTTAATCTCGATACTCGTGACGGACCTCTCTGGAATCGGATCGGTCTTGCGATTCAATAAGAAGCTGTTTCGGGAGGATTTATGCGCAAGCAGCAGCAAGGGATGACCTTTATCGGCCTATTGTGCGTCCTCGCCCTGGTGGGGGTGGTGGTGTACGCCGGCATTCGGTTGGCTCCCGTGTACCTCAACTACCTCAAGGTGGCGCGGAGCCTCGCTGGCGCCGCAGCCGATGCGAAGGGCGACAACCCCGACCAGCGGGCCCTAATGAACGCGTTGGCGAAGCAGTGGGAGATCCAGGACATCGATGTCCCGGACTACAAGGAGGTCGAGATCACCAAAGACGCCGACGGTACCCAGTTGCACATCGCTTACGACCAAACGGTTCCCTACGTCGCCAATGTGTCGCTCTCGGTGCATTTCGACAAGACCGTGAAGGTGCAGTGAGCCCGAAATCCGGCGCGGACCCCCTAGCGGCTTGGGCGCTACGCTCCTTCGGCCATACCTTCGCCGATCTCAAGCTCTGCCGTCAGGCGCTCACGCATCGCAGCGCCGGCGGCGAGCACAACGAGCGCCTCGAATTCCTCGGCGATTCAGTTCTTAATTGCAGTGTGGCGCGCTTGCTATACGATGCGCATCCGGAGGCCGACGAGGGAGCCTTGTCGCGGTTGCGGGCGACGCTCGTGAGCGGCGATACGCTCGGTAAGGTCGCCGCCGATCTCGATTTGGGGGAGCATCTGCGGTTGGGCCCGGGTGAGCTGAAATCGGGTGGTTTTCGACGGGCGTCGATCTTGGCGGACGCCTTGGAGGCGATGGTGGGAGCGATTTTTCTGGATTCCGGGTTCGATGCGGCTTCGGCGGCGGTCAAGAGAATCACGGCTAAGCGTCTCGCAGAGCTGCCGGAGGCTGAATCTCTCAAGGACGCCAAGACTCGGCTCCAAGAGCTGCTGCAGGCGCGCGGTCTGGCATTGCCGATTTACACCCTGACCGCGACGACCGGCGACCCGCACGCGCAATGCTTTGCGGTCACCTGCGAGGTGCGCGCCTTCGGGCTGACGGCTGCCGGTGAGGGCGTCAGCCGGCGCCGAGCCGAACAGATGGCCGCGCGCAAAGCGCTCGAGCTTCTGCCTGCCGGCGTGCGCGCATCCTCATGAGCGCCGCCACCTTCAGGGCAGGTATGGTGGCCATCGTCGGCCGGCCCAACGTCGGCAAGTCGACGCTGGTGAACGCGCTGGTCGGCCGCAAGGTCAGCATCGTGACCGCGAAGCCGCAGACCACCCGGCATCGCATCCTGGGCGTGGTCAACCGGCCGGAGGCGCAGCTGGTCCTGGTCGACACCCCCGGATTGCATGAAAGCACGCGTCGGGTGATGAACCAGTACATGAACCGCGTCGCGATTTCCTCGTCCCAGGACGCCGATGTGATTCTGTTCGTGATCGAGGCCATGCGCTTCACCGAGGAGGATCTTTGGGTGTGGGAGCGGGTGCGCGGCTTGAAACAGCCGCTCTTCCTGGTGATCAACAAGGTGGACCGGGTCGTGCCGAAGGAGCAGTTGCTGCCCTTCATCGACGACATGGCGCAGCGCGTGCCTGCATCGGGCATCGTTCCGATTTCCGCGATCGAGAGCGATAATCTGGACCGGCTGACGGATCTGGTCGGCTCGCGACTGCCCGTGGCGCCGCCGTTGTTCGCCCCGGACGTGGTTACCGATCGGGACGAGCCGTTTCACGCGGCGGAGATCGTCCGGGAGAAGCTCACGTTGAAGCTGCGCGAGGAACTGCCCTACGGCATCAACGTGCAGATCGAGCGATTCGCGGATGAGGACGGGCGGATCCTGATCAACGCCGTCATCTGGGTCGAGCGCGCCGGGCAGAAGGCGATCGTCATCGGTCAGGGCGGAGAACGGCTCAAGGAAATAGGCCGGTTGGCTCGCATCGAGCTGAACGATCTGTGGCAGCGCTCGGTGCATTTGGAACTGTGGGTCAAGGTGAAGGAAAACTGGGCGGACAGCGAGATGGCATTGCGCCAATTCGGGTACGAAAGCTTGTGACGACAACAACGTGCAGGACGCGTTGCCCGTGAACGGGGCGAGCCGGTGAAGGCGTTTCCGGGTTCTTCCGTGCGTCTGTCCCCGCGTTCTTCCGGCCGCCGCGTCTGGCTCGCGCCCGTCTATGTGCTGCATCAACACGCCTACCGCGATACCAGCCGGATCGTCGAGGTGTTCACCCACGAGCAAGGCCGGCTGACGCTGTTCGCGCGCGGCGCAAACGGCACCAAGTCGAGTCTCAAAGCCGTCCTGCGGCCGTTCCAGCGGCTGCTCGCATCCTGGTCGGGCAAGGGCGAGGCGTGCCAGCTGGTCAGCGCCGAAATCGACGGCGCCGCAACGGTGTTGCCGAACCACCGCCTGATGAGCGGCTTTTACTTGAACGAACTCATTTTGAAGCTTACCGAGCGCTGCGACCCGCATCCTGAAGTTTTCGCCGCCTACTCGGCCTGCATCGAAGCGCTGTGCAGCGGTGCGGACGAAGAGGAGAATCTTCGGCGCTTCGAGAAGCGGCTGCTGGACAACCTGGGGTATGGCTTGGAATTATCGCGCACAGCCGACGGCGATCCGATCGCCGTCGACGGTTATTACAAGTTTCAAGCGCAGCGCGGCCCGCAGCCCTGCGTGGCGGATGCGCCTGGCGCCGTCTACGGCCGTTCGCTCGCCGACCTCGAGGCGGAGGCGTTCGCGGACGCGCGCTCGCTGAAGGACGCCAAGCGCGTGCTGCGCGCGGCCCTCGATGCCTGTCTCGACGGGCGCGCGCTGAAATCCCGCGAAGTGATGCTGGCCATGCGGCGGCGCGCACCATGACCTCGTCGGGAGCGCGGATCGCCTTGGGGGTGAACATCGATCACGTGGCGACGCTACGCCAGGCGCGCCGAATCGATTACCCCGATCCCATCCACGCCGCCTTGCTGGCGGAGCAATCGGGGGCGGACAGCATCACGCTGCACCTGCGCGAGGATCGACGTCACATCCAGGACCGCGACGTGACGCTCATGCGCCAGCTGCTGAAGACGCGCATGAATCTCGAGATGGCGGTGACCGAGGAGATGATCCGAATCGCCTCCGCCGTGAAGCCCCAGGATTGCTGCCTGGTGCCGGAATCGCGCGAAGAAGTCACCACCGAGGGGGGGTTGGATGTCGCCGGCCAGCGCGAGCGAATCGCCTCCGCCTGCGCGGCCCTGGCGTCATCGGGAATCCGCGTCTCGCTGTTCATCGATCCGGAACCGGAGCAGGTCGAAGCTGCCGTGCGCGCGGGGGCTCCGGTCATCGAACTGCACACGGGAACCTACGCCAATGCGGCGGGGCCGGCGCTGGCGATGGAGCTCGAGCGAGTCCGCTCGGCCGCGAAGCTCGCGGCATCCCTGGGGCTTACCGTGAATGCGGGTCACGGACTCAACTACCACAATGTCGAGCCGATCGCGGCGATCGGCGAGATCGTCGAGCTGAACATCGGCCATTCGATCATCGCGCGCGCTTTGTTCGACGGTCTGCCGAAGGCCGTGAGCGACATGAAAGCGCTGATGCGCGCGGCGCGATGATCTTCGGCATCGGCATCGATGTGCTCAAAGTGGATCGCATCGAGCGAGTATACGAGAAGCACGGCGAGCGCTTCGTCTCGCATCTGCTGATGCCGGAGGAGCGTGCGCAACTCGAGCGCACGGCACGGCCGGTGCGCTTCCTGGCGATGCGTTTTGCCGCCAAGGAGGCCATCGTCAAAGGCATGGGCACCGGCTTTGCGCATGGGGTTTGGATCCGCGACGTGGGCATCGTGCAGAACTCCTGGGGCAAGCCGGAAGTCGTGTACTCGGCGCGCGGCGCCCGGGTCCGCGACGGCCTCGGCATCGGCGAAGGTCACGTCACGCTCACCGATGAAGCGGGCCTCGTGGTGGCGGTCGCGGTCCTCATGCGGCGCGCGGCGGCGGCCCTTTAGGACTCGACTGTGAACACGCTGATTTTCGACATCGAAACCGTTCCGGACACGGCGCTCGGGCGCCGCCTGTACGGACTCGAGAATTTGACCGATGAGCAGGTGGGCAGAATCATGTTCACCAAGCGCCGCCAGGAGAACGGCAGCGAATTCCTATCCCACGAGCAGCACCGCGTGGTCGCGATCTCGGTGGCGATGCGAACCCGCGATACGCTGAAGGTCTGGAGTCTCGGTGACGAAGACTCCTCCGAAAAGGATTTGATCGAACGCTTCTTCGACGGCCTGGACCGATATACCCCCGATCTGGTGTCCTGGAACGGCGCGGGCTTCGATCTGCCGGTGTTGCACTACCGCAGTCTCCTGCACGGCATAACGGCGGCGCGCTACTGGGAGACCGGCAACGCGGACTCGAGCTTCCGATACAGCAACTACCTCAGCCGGTATCACTGGCGGCATATGGACCTCATGGACATCTTGTCCGGGTTTCAAGGTCGCGGCCGCGCCAGCTTGCAGGATGTGGCCTGCCTGTTGGGGTTGCCGGGAAAGCTCGGCATGCATGGCTCGGAAGTGTGGGAGGTGTTTCTGCAGGGCGGCATCAAGCGGATCCGCGACTATTGCGAGACCGACGTGCTCAACACCTATCTGATCTATCTGCGCTTCGAGCTCTTGCGCGGCAATCTGAATGCTGCGGAACACGCCGCCGAAATCGCGCGGGTACGGCAACTGCTCGCCGAGTCGAGCGCCCCCCATCATCGGGAGTTCTCTGCCGCGTGGCTTCCGAGCTGAAGCCCGGCGAGATTCGGGAGGCCGAGGTCGTGGATCTTGCGCACGACGGCCGCGGTGTCGCGCGTCACGAGGGCAAGACCATATTCGTCGAGGGAGCGTTGCCCGGCGAGCGCGTTCGGCTGCGGATATTCAAGCGTCGGCGAGCGTTCGACGAGGCTTTGCTGGTCGAGATCCTGGCGCCTTCGCCGGACCGCGTAGAGCCGGCCTGCGCGCATTTCGGCGTGTGCGGCGGGTGCTCGCTGCAGCATTTGGCGCCGGAGGCGCAGCTCGCGGCCAAACAGCGGCAGTTGCTCGACAATCTGGAGCGCATCGGCCGCGTCAAGCCGCAGCGCGTGCTCGAGCCGATCCGCGGGCCGGCCTTCGGATATCGCCGCCGGGCGCGTTTGGGCGTCAAATACGTGCACAAGAAGGGCAGGGTGCTCGCGGGATTTCGCGAGCGGGACAAGCCGTATATCGCCGAGCTGCGCCGCTGCGAGACACTCATCGAGCGGTTCGCAACGCTGCCCGCGGAGCTTGCAGCCTTGGTCGAGCGGCTCAGCATCCGCGACAAGGTTCCGCAGGTGGAGGTTGCGGCCGGGGATCGGGCGGCAGCCCTGGTGTTTCGAGTCATGGAGCCGCCGTCCGAGGAAGATCTCGCAAAACTCGAGGAATTCGGCAGGAGTCAGGGCGTCGCCATCTATGTCCAGTCCGGGGGATTGGACACGATCAGGCCGCTGGGCACCGCAGCACCGCTCACCTATGCGGTGGACGAAGGACGGGTGACGATCGAGTTCGGGCCGGCGGACTTCATCCAGGTGAACCGCGACATCAATATCGCCATGATCGAGGCGGCGATGAACTTGCTCGAGCCGTCGGCGAACGATCGGGTGCTCGACTTGTTCTGTGGACTGGGTAATTTCACCTTGCCGATTGCGCGGCGGTCGGCCTCGGCCGTCGGGGTCGAGGGGGACCGGGCCCTGGTGGCGAAGGCTCAGGCCAATGCGGTCGGTAACGGCATCGGCAACACCGAATTCCACGTCGCTAACCTGTTCGAGCCGGCCGGCTTCGGACCCTGGGCTCAAGGTCCCTACGATCGGGTCCTGCTCGATCCTCCCCGTGCGGGCGCCCTTGCAATCATGGAACGTATGGCACAGTGGCGGCCCAAGCGAGTCGTGTATATTTCCTGCCATCCGGGGAGTTTGGCGCGGGATGCAGGGATTTTGATGGAAACCCAGGGGTTGCAGCTCGTAGGCGCAGGGGTGATGGATATGTTTCCGCATACAACGCACGTCGAATCGGTCGCCGTGTTCGAGCGAGCATGAGTCTGGGCCCGCTCATGGTCGATATCGCGGGCACCGAGCTGACCTCGGAAGACCTCGAGATCCTGCGCAATCCGCAGGTCGGCAGCGTCATTCTCTTCACCCGTAACTATCGGGATCCCCAGCAGATTTCGGCCCTGTGCGATGCAATACGCGGGGTCCGCAGTCCGCCCCTGCTGATCGCCGTGGATCACGAGGGCGGACGCGTCCAGCGCTTCCGCGACGGATTCACCCGGTTGCCCCCGGTGCACATTCTCGGCCGCCGTTACGACGAGGACCGGCGGGACGCGGCGCGAAAGGCACATTCCCTGGGTTGGCTGATGGCGGCGGAATTACGGGCGGTCGGCGTGGACTTCAGCTTTGCGCCTTGCGTCGATCTCGACTATGGGCTGAGCGAGATCATCGGCGATCGGGCGTTTCATCGCGACCCTCAAGCCGTGGCGGCGCTCGCGACGGCCTATATGGCGGGGATGCGCGAAGCGGGGATGGCGGCGGTCGCCAAGCACTTTCCGGGTCACGGCGCGGTACGGGCGGATTCGCATCTGGCGCTGCCCGTGGACCGGCGGCCGCTGGCCGATATGGAAGCGGATCTGTCCCCCTACCGGCTGCTCATCGAGAATCAGCTTCCCGGCATCATGGCGGCGCACGTCGAGTATTCGGCGGTCGATGCGCTGCCGGCGAGCCTGTCGCGCCGCTGGATCACGGATATTCTGCGCGGCACCCTCGGCTTTCATGGATGTGTGTTCGCCGACGATCTGAGCATGGCGGGCGCGGCGGCGTTCGGCGATGTGGTGGAGCGCGCGCGGCTCGCGCTGGCCGCGGGGTGCGACGTGCTGCCGATCTGCAACGACCGCGATGCCGTACGTTCGGTGCTTCGGCATCTCGACGCGGAGGCAGCGCCGCCGGCCGCGCAGGCGAGACTCGTACGCATGCGCGCGCGCGGCGAGGTCCCCTCCAATCTGCGCAGCACCGCTCAATGGCAGCAGGCGACAGCCGTGGTCGCTGAACTGACTGCGGCGCCGCCGCTGATCTTGACCGAAGGACAGTCATGACGAGCCTCGATGCAGATCTGTATCGCCGCCTGATCGAATCCTCTCCCGAGGGGGTCGCGTTGGTCGATGCACTGGGCGAGGATCAGCCGGTGGTCTATGTGAACCCGGCGTTCGAGTCGCTGACCGGATATGCCGCGACGGATTTGCTCGGCAAGAACCTGCGTCTGCTGCAGGGAGACGACCGCGAACAGGATGGCCGTCATCGGCTCCGCGAGGTCTTGAAGCAAGGTGAGTCCTGCCGAGTCCTGCTGCGCAATTATCGCAAGGACGGCTCGCTCTTCTGGAACGAGCTCACGGTTCTGCCGCTGCGCGATGCGGCGGGCCGAATCACCCATTTCGCAGGACATCACCGCGATGCCGGCGACCGGTTGCGCATCGATCCGAAGCTGTCGCGCGATTCGCTGAGCGGCGCACATCAGCCCACCGGTGTGGCGGTCCGCGACGACCGCCTGACGGGCCTGTTCACGCTGCCCTACCTGCAGGAACTCTTGAAGCGGGATTGGGCCATCGCTCAGCGCGAGAAGCGCGGCATCGCGGTGTTCGCCATCGACATCGACTCGCTCGATCTTTATAACGCGACCTTTGGGCGCGCCGCCGGCGACTCGGCGATCCGGCGTGTCTCGCACTGCGTATCGGGATGCTTGCGCCGCTCGAGCGATGTGACCGCACGCATCGACGGCGGCAGTCTCATGGCCTTCGCTCCGGGATTGACGTTGGAGCAGGCGCTCGCGCTCGGACACGTCATGGCCGAGCGTGTGCGGGAGCTGCGCATCCATCACCCGCGCTCCGGGGTGCTGCGCTACGTGAGCGTCAGTGTGGGCGTTTGTGCCGCCGTGCCGCAGCCGGACGAGGATCCGGCGTCGCTCATCGAGAAATCTCAGATGCAGCTCAAGCTCGCCAAAAAAGCCGGCCGCAACCGCGCCGCCTGACCCGCCGGCTTCGATCACCACGTGACCAAACCGATCTATCCCGATCGGTTCGAACGGCCGTTCCACGCCTAGACGCCGCGCAGGCGATCGGGCGGGCGGTCTGCGCGCCGCGTGCGGCAGGTCGCATTCGGCGGCCGGATAGTGTGACGCCGTTCAATACTCCGCCATGTTCGTCGGCCGCCGGTGTCCGAATCGGAACTCGGTTTGGGCGGCGGAACGCCTAATTTGATACCAAGGAAAACATGAATATCCGCACGAAAGTGATCTCGCTTCTTGCGCTGCTGTTCGTGATCTTGATCGCGATCGAGATCGCGGTTCAGCGGGAGATTTTGATGCCGAGCTTCGCCGAGCTCGAGCGCGACGACGCCAAAGTGTCGATGAGGCGCATCGATTACGCGCTCGACGTATCCCTCGACAGCCTGGAAGTCACGGCCGCCGATTGGGGCAATTGGAACGACGTCTATCGGTATGTGCAGGCGCCCGACGAGAGCTTCGTGCACACCAACATCACGCCGGTCGCGCTGAAACAGCTGCAGGTGGACGCCGTGATGATTGCCGATCTCGAGGGCAACGTGGTGCTGTCGAGCGCCAGGGCTCTGCCCGGCGGGACGGAGGCTGCAATCGACTTCGCCAATCTCAAGCTGCTGCCGGCCGATTTTCCGTGGCGAGCGAAGCTCTGGGCCGGAGAGTCCGCGAGGGGGCTGATTCGAACCAACCGAGGTTTGATGATGATCGCCGCGGCGCCCGTGCTCGACGGCAGCGGCGCCGGGCGAGCCTTGGGGATGGTGATCATGGGTCAGCTCATGACCCCCGACAGGTTGCGGAAGCTGGCGGCGCGCGCCCAAGCCGACCTGACCATCGGGCCGGCGCTGCGCCCGATCGCCGGCGACCAAGTGAGCGAGACCGAGACGACGACGCGCATCGAGCGGCAGATGTCCGACATCTACGGCCGGCCGCTCGCCCTTTTGGCGGTCGACGTCCCGCGAAAGATCACCGCGCGCGGACACAACGCGGTGACGTACGCGTCTGCGTACCTGATCGGCGCTGCGGTGGTCGTGCTGATATTGCTTCTCGTCATCTTGAATCGGGTCGTGCTGGAGCCGCTGGCTCGCGTAACGCGCCATGCCGTGTCGATCAGCGAGGGCAACGATCTCACCGCGCGCCTCGATCTCGGCAGCCGGGACGAGATCGGGCTCCTGGCGCGGGAATTCGACAGCATGGTCTCGCGGGTGGAGGAGACGCGCAACGAATTGGTGGACAAATCCTTTCTGGCGGGATTCGCCGAGGTTGCCAAAGGCGTGTTGCACAATCTCGGCAACGCCATGACCCCCTTGTCCGTACGCCTGGCGAAGCTCGAGAACCGCCTGCGCGAGATGCCGTCGGCAGACCTGGAACTCGCCTGCGGCGAGCTCCAGGGCGCGCCGCAGGACTCGCCGCGCCACGCGGATCTGACGGAATTCCTGCGCCTCGGCTGCCGAGAGGTGTCGTCCGGCATCGACGAGGCCAAGGCGGACATCGAGGTGATCCGGTGCCAGGCGCAGCTGGTGCAATCGGCGTTGAGCGAACTGATGCGTTCGACCCGGAACGAAGCGGTGGTCGAGTCGGTACGATTGCCGGAACTCGTCAGCCAAACATTGGAAATCGTTCCCGACGCCTGCCGCCAGCGGCTGGTGGTCGCTCCGGAGGAGTCGCTGGTGCGGGTGGGCCCCGTGCGTGTGGCGCGCACCGTGCTTCGCCTGGTGCTGCAGAATCTGATCATCAACGCCGCGGACGCGGTGCGCGACGCCGGGCGGGACAAGGGCTTGCTGAGGGTCGGCGCGGAGATCGTGCATGAGGACGATCGCGATCAGCTGCATCTGCACTGCAAGGACGACGGGGTGGGCATTGCCGAGGCCGACCTGAAACGCGTGTTCGACAAGGGTTTTTCGACCAAGTCGCGGGACACCAATTACGGCATCGGCCTGCATTGGTGCGCCAATGCGATCGCAGCGCTCGGCGGCCGGATTTGGGCGGCGAGCGAAGGTCCGGGGCGTGGAGCGTCGCTTCATCTGATGCTTCCCCTGGCGGTTCGGGCAACTTGAGGATGGATCCGTGACCGAGAAAAAGCGGACGATACGAGTGCTCATCGCCGACGACGAAGCGGAAGTGCGCAGCGCCTACCGGGAGGTCTTGAGCGAAGCGGACATGAGCGGCGAGACCGCGGTGTTCCGCAATTTGCGCGAGCGGCTTTTTACCAAACCCGCCGCGGATCAGGTCGCGAGAGCCCTGGCCTCGACCAGCACGACGTTCGCGCCGGTATTCTGCGCGGGCGCCGAGGCGGCCGTGGCGGCGGTGCGCGACGCGCTCGCCGCGGAAGAGCCTTTCGCCGTGGCCTTCCTCGACATGCGGATGCCCCCGGGACCCGACGGCGTATGGGCCGCGGCCCGCATCCGCGAGCTCGACCCGGCCATCGAGATCGTGCTGTGCACCGCCTATTCGGACGTGGATCCCGCGGAAATGGGATCCATCGTTCCGCCCGAGGAGAAGCTTTCCTATTTGCAGAAGCCCTTTCATCCGCACGAAATCAGGCAGATGACGATATCGCTGGCGAGCAAGTGGCGCTCCGAGCATCGAATCGTGAGGCTCGCGTATTTCGACGGGCTCACCGGGTTGCCGAACCGCGAGCAGTCGCGAAATCGGCTCGCCAGCGCACTGGCCGCGGCAGAGAAGCACGGCCGTTCCGTCGCGGTTCTTTACCTGGATCTGGATAATTTCAAGCGGGTCAACGACACCCTGGGTCACGCGGTGGGCGACGAGCTTCTCTGCCTGGTCGCCTCGCGGATGCGCCATTCGCTCCGCGCGGACGACGGGGCCGCGGCCGACGAGCATCCTACCCCGCGCACGAACCATATTGCGCGGCTCGGCGGTGATGAATTCATCGTGATCTTGCCGGACGTTCGCGCTCCGGAAGATGCCGGGGCGGTCGCTTCCCGCCTCATCGGCGAATTGCAGCAGCCGATGCATCTCGCGAAGCACACGCTGGTCGTTACGCCAAGCATCGGAATCGCCCTGTATCCGGCCGACGGCATGGACGTGGATACGTTGCTCCGCAACGCGGACCTCGCCATGTATTTCGCGAAGCGCAAGGGTCCGGGGATGCACGCCTGCTTCGACGCCGCGATGAACGATGCGGCGCTCCACCGATTCACCCTGGAGGCGAAGCTCCGCGGCGCCCTGGAGCGCGGCGAATTCACGCTGAATTATCAGCCCCAGTTCGATGTGAGCACCGGAGCGGTGTCGGGGATGGAGGCGCTGCTGCGCTGGAAGAGCGATGATCTCGGCCAGGTGGCGCCCGCCGAATTCATCCCGATCGCCGAGGAGACGGGATTGATTCTGTCGATCGGCGAATGGGTGCTGCGGACGGCGTGCCGCCAGGCGAAGGCCTGGCACGACGAGGGATTGCCGGTGATGCGCATGGCGGTGAACGTCTCCGGTCAGCAGTTCTCGCTCAGGGAATTTCCGTCGCTGGTCGAATCGATTCTCCAAGAAACCGGGATTCCTCCGTCGATGTTGGAACTCGAGATCACGGAGTCGGTGGTCATGAAAGACGAGGCCTGGGCGGAGCAGGCGCTCGCGCAACTCAAGTCGCTGGGAATCTTGTTGGCGATCGACGATTTCGGCACCGGCTACTCGAGCTTCGGACGGTTGCGACATTTCGCGGTGGACAGGCTGAAGATCGACCAGTCGTTCATGACCAGCCTGGTGGACTGCAGCGACGACCGCGCCATCGCGGCCGCGATCATCGCGATGTCGCGATCCCTGCGCATCAACGTGACGGCGGAGGGGGTCGAGAACTTTCCGCAGCTGCTGTTTTTGCAGGAGCATGCCTGTCAGGAAGCGCAAGGGTTCCTGTTCAGCCGTCCGCTGCCGGCGGCGGAGGCTCACACCCTTTTGCGCCGCGCCGCCAACACCACGTCGGGCACGCGGACCCAGCGCCTTCGCACCTTGATCGGCTGAGGCCCGAAGGCCGGAATTGGCCGATCCGCCGGGCGCGTCGGCGCAAACCTACAGGCATTGGGGTGGCGCGCGGGTGGAACTCCCGCGGGGCCGGCGCTAGCGTCGAATCCTTCCTCGCCCGGCGGAGAGCCTGCATGCCCAACCGAAACACGTTCGATGCGCCGAGACAGCACGGCGCGGCGCCCCCCGACGCCAAGAACGGCCGTATTTAGGCGCTCGGCCGCGGGCACTCCCCGCCGGCCGCTCGGGTCGGGGTTCACGGGCGGCGACCGCGAGACGGGCAGATCAATGAACTTCACCCGCGCCGCGACGTCTACGAACACCCGGCCCTCAAACTCAAACGAAAGGAGCATTCATGGCAACCGCACCATCCACTTCCTCACCTCTCAGTCTTCCCGCGCTGCCCTGGGCGGAAAACGCGCTCGAACCCGTCATTTCCGCGAAGACCATCAGCTTCCATTACGGCAAGCACCACAAAACCTATGTCGAGAACGCCAACAAGCTGATCGTGGGAACGGAACTGGCGGACCTGCCGCTCGAGCAGATCGTGCGCGCAAGCGCGGGCAAGGCGGACCGAGTCGGCATCTTCAACAACACCGCGCAGGCCTGGAATCACGACTTTTACTGGAAGAGCCTGAAGCCCAAGGGCGGCGGCGAACCTCCTTCCGCCCTGAAGGCCAAGATCGATTCGGCGTTCGGCAGCGTGGATGCGTGCAAGAAGGAGTTGGCGAACGCCGCCGTGCAGCAGTTCGGCAGCGGATGGGCTTGGTTGGTGCTCGAGGGCGACAAGCTCAAGATCGTCAAGACCGGCAACGCCGAGACGCCGATCACGCAAAATCTCAAGCCCCTGCTCACGATCGATGTCTGGGAGCACGCCTATTACCTCGATTATCAGAACAAGCGGGTTGACTACGTCAACGCGCTGATCGACAAGCTGGTCAATTGGGAGTTCGCGGCCCAGAACCTGGCGAAGGGCTGACGTTCGATCCAGATGCATCCCGCGGGCGGCTCCCCGGCGCCCGCGGGATGTGGGAATCGTCCTGGCATGGCTGGGTCCCGCCTCCTACATACTTTGAGTGCCGCCGAATCTATGTTAGCGGCACTATGAAAAACTTAATTAGTGCCTTTACGGCGGCGGCATTGACCGTCTGTATGTCAACTGCGGTGCTGGCGGAGCCGACGGCGGAAAAGTACGCCGACACGGTATCCCTGTTCAAGCATGCCGGTAAGAGCGCCGCGTTCTTTCACCACAGCTACGGCTACGCGATATTTCCCACGGTCGGCGAGGGAGCGTTCGTGGTTGGCGGGGCCGGCGGCAAGGGCGGGGTGTTCGTCGGCGGACGGCAGATCGGGGAAGCCACTCTGGCCCAAGTCAGCGTCGGATTTCAAGCCGGCGGCAAGGCATTCAGTGAAATCATCTTTTTCCGCGACAAGCGCGCCTTGGACGAATTCGAGTCAGGGTTCGAGTTTGGCGCCGACGCGAGCGTGACGGCGATTACCGCCAGTGCGGACGCGAGCGCCGGCACGGACGGTACCCAGGCCGGGGCCAGCGGCGGCGAGAAGGACGCGACGACCAGCGGGCGTTGGTACAAGGGCATGGCGGTATTCACGATCGCCAAGGGCGGCCTGATGTATCAGGCGGCGATTGCCGGCCAGAAGTTCACCTTTCACCCACTTTCCTCGAGCTGATCGCAGCACAGGCCTGCGCAGCACAGGCCTGCGGTGACCGGCGAAGCGGTAACTCCTACAGAAGGAAAAAAGCAATGAAGAAACTGATGTTGATCGGATTGGTAGCGGCGAGTGCGGCTTATTTACCGATGGCGTATGGAGACGATTCCGGGGACCACCACTTCGTCAAAGACTCGGTGATCACGACCAAGGTGAAGACCAAGCTGGCCGCCAAGCACATGTCCACGCTCACCCACGTGAAGGTCGACACCGACGCGAATGGCGTGGTCTTTCTCAGCGGGACCGTCCCCACCAAGGATGCACGCGATTTGGCGGGTATGATCGCGCAGGATACGGACGGTGTAAGGTCCGTGGACAATGAGATCGAAATCGCGCCGAATTGAGATTGCGGTCCGATGCCGCTGCGGCGGACCGGGGCGATAGCCAGGGGATCCCGCCGCCGGTGTGATCCCCTTCGCTATTGCGCGAGTCAGGTCGGCTCCATTTGGAACACCAGCAGGCGGTTGTTGGCCGGCAAATCGTTGTCCTCGGCCAGCGCCAGGCCGTAGGAGCGCGCGAGCTCGGACACGGCCTCGATGTCCCGAATACCGGAGAGCGGATCGCGTTCCTTCAGCATGCGGTCGAAGTCGCGATTGCTGTCGGACGTGTAATCGCCGTGGTATCGAAACGGGCCGTACACGCACAGCACGCCGCCCGGGCTCAGCACCTCCGCCACGCCGCGGAACAGGGCACCCACCACGGTCCACGACATGATGTGCAACGTGTTGGCCGTGAACACCGCATCCACCAAGCGGGCCGGCCAGATCGCCTGCCGAACGTCGAGCACCGTCGGAGCACGCAGATTGCCGCTTCCTTCCAGTCGGACCCGTGCCGCCAGGTCCGCCAGATAGGTCAGCTGCTCCGTGGGTTGCCAGGCGAGGTGGGGCAGGTGGCGCGCGAAATGCACGGCATGCTGACCGGTCCCGCTGCCGATCTCGAGCACCTGGGCGCGATCGGCAAACCAGGTGCGCAGCACCGAGAGGATCGGTTCCTTGTTGCGCTCGCAGGCATCGGACACCGGTAGCATAGGCGACTCCCGTAACTCGCGCGCTTGCCGGCATATTCAAGTCCAATGCCGGAAAAATCGCAACCCTCGTGCCGGGCGCCCGGTGCTGCGTCGATGCCGATCTTCCGCTACAGTAGCGCCCCGGATTGTCCGCCGACCTAGGACCAACGACATGACCCTTTCCATTTACGATCTTTCCATCCCTGTATTCACACGCGGCCTCATCAACCTGTCCGCGCTTCTCGACAAAGCGGCCGCCTATGCCGCCGCCAAGAAAATCGATCCGGCCGTGCTGGCGCAAGCGCGCCTGTTCCCGGACATGTTCCCGCTCAGCCGTCAGGTTCAGATCACCTGCGATACCGCCAAGGGTGCCGCGGCGCGCTTGGCCGGCATCGACATTCCGAAGCATGAGGATGTCGAGGTGAATTTGGAGGAGCTCAAGCAGCGAATCGCCAAGACGCTGGACTTCGTGAAGAGCGTGAAGGCCGACCAGCTGAAGGGCGCCGAGAGCAAAACCATCGAACTCAAATTCCCGAACCGCACGTTCACCTTCACCGGACTCAGCTACCTGGCCGAATTCGTGCTGCCGAATTTCTACTTCCACCAGAGCATGACGTATGCGCTGCTGCGATCCAACGGCGTGGACGTCGGTAAAATGGACTTTCTCGGATCGACCTAGCGCCGGGCGGTGCTGCGCGCGGCCCCGGGGCTGCGCGCAGCACCGTAGCGTGCACCTTCAGGCCAGCAGCTCGACCATCATCTCGACGCCCGTGAATAAATTCTCCTCGGTGCGGGCATCGTGGGTGAATCGAAGCTTGAGCGGACCATCGAGCCGGTAGTCCTTCGGACGCGACTGAATGAGCTTCAGCACCCGCCGGGTGTCGATCTTGTTGTCCTCGTCGAAAACGAAGTAGCCGCCGGTGGCGCCGGCATCGATCTTGCGGATGCCCAATTGGGCGGCCCGCAACTTGATCTGCGCCGCCCGGAACAAGGATTGTGCGTAGGGCGGCAGGGGCCCGAAACGGTCGATCAATTCGACTTTGAGCTCGTCCAGCTCCTCGCGTGATTCCGCGCCGGCCACCCGCTTGTAGAGAACCAGCCTCAGATGCACATCCGGCACGTAATCCTCGGGAATGAGCGCCGGCAGGTGCAGGTCGACTTCCGGCCCGGCGTGGAGCGGCTTTTCGAGGTCGGCCGGCTTCCCCGCCTTGAGTCCCGCGACCGCGCGCTCCAAGAGCTCCATGTACAGGTTGTAGCCGATCTCCTGGATCTGGCCGCTCTGCTCGTCCCCGAGCAGCTCGCCCGCTCCGCGGATCTCCAGATCGTGGGTCGCGAGCGTGAAACCCGCGCCGAGCTCTTCCAATGATTCCAATGCCTCCAGCCGCTTGACCGCATCGGCCGTCATCGCCTTGCTGGGCGGCGTGATCAGGTAGGCGTAGGCGCGGTGGTGAGAGCGTCCGACGCGTCCGCGGAGCTGGTGGATCTGCGCGAGGCCGAATCGATCGGCGCGGTCGATGATGATGGTGTTCGCGGTGGGAACGTCGATCCCGCTCTCGATGATGGTGGTGCAGACCAGCACGTTGAAGCGGCGATGATAGAAGTCCAGCATGAGCTGCTCGAGGTCGCGCTCGCGCATTTGGCCGTGCCCGACGGCCACGCTGGCCTCCGGTACGAGCTCGCGGATCGCCTGGGCGGTCTTCTCGATGGTCTCGACCGTGTTGTGCACGAAATAGATCTGGCCGCCGCGGCGTATTTCGCGGGTCAATGCCTCGCGCACGACGGTCTCGTTCCATTCCAGCACGAAGGTCTTCACGGCCAACCGCTCGGCGGGAGGGGTGGTGATCAATGAGAGGTCACGCAAGCCGCCCATGGCCATGTTGAGCGTGCGCGGGATCGGCGTCGCCGTGAGGGTAAGCACATCGACCTCGGCTCGCAGCGCCTTGAGCCTCTCCTTATCGCGCACGCCGAAGCGGTGCTCCTCGTCGATGACCACCAACCCGAGGTTCTTGAAGCGGACCTTGCCCTGCAACAGCCGGTGGGTCGCCACGACGATATCCACGGACCCGGCGCCGATCCCGTCGATGACGGCCGCCGCCTCCTTGTTGGTCCGAAAGCGCGACAGGCTCTCGACCCGCACCGGCCAATCCGCGAAGCGGTCGACGAACGTCGTGTAGTGCTGTTGCGCGAGCAGCGTGGTCGGCACGAGCACCGCCACCTGCTTGCCCGCTTGGACGGCCACGAACGCGGCGCGCAGCGCCACTTCGGTCTTGCCGAAGCCGACATCGCCGCAGATCACCCGGTCCATCGGTTTGCCGGACTTCAGATCCGACAGCACTTGCTCGATCGCGCTCGCCTGATCGGCGGTTTCCTCGAATCGAAAAGCCGCTTGAAAGGCCCGATAATCGGCTTCCGACGCCTGCATGGAGGCACCCTCGCGCGCGGCACGCCGCGAGTACAGGTCCAAGAGCTCCGCGGCGACGTCCCGAATGCGTTGCGCCGCCTTGCGGCGCGCCTTTTGCCATTGATCGCCGCCGAGCTTGTGCAACGGCGCCGTGTCGGCCGGAGCTCCGGTATAGCGCGATACCAGATGCAGCGACTGAACGGGGACGTAGAGTTTGTCGCCGTCGGCGTATTCGAGCACCAGGAACTCCCCGGTATAGCCCGCGACGTCCATGGTCTGCAGGCCCACGTATCGGCCGACACCGTACGTCTCGTGCACCACGGGCGCGCCGACGCGAAGGTCCGACAGCTCCTTGAGGATCTTCGCCGGATCTCGTTCGGCTCTGCGCCGCCTGCGTTCCTGCCGAGCGCGGTCGCCGAAGAGCTGCGATTCGGTCAGGATTTCGAGCGAAGGCGACAATATGCGCAGGCCCGAGGCGGTGGCCGACACGGTGATGCCGAGGCTTGCATCGCTCGCCATGAACGCCGCGAAGCTCTCGAACACCTTGGGCTTGATGCCGCGGCCCCGCAGCAGGTCGAGCAACAGCTCGCGTCGACCCGCCGATTCGGCCGCGAGCAATGCGCGTCCGCCGATCGCGGCCAAGTGGGCATCGAGCTCGGCGGCCGGCTGTTCCGCGCGCGAATCGATGCGCACCACCGCCGGCGACGAGCTCGAGAAGTTCCGGACGGGTGACTCGGTCTCGGGGGGCCATTCGAAGGATCGAAGCTCGACCTTGGGCCACACGGCGAGCTCGGCGCGCAGCTCCGCGGTACTCAGATAGACTTCCGCGGGATCGAGAATCGGACGGAATCGATCGTGCGAGAGCTGGTCGTGACGCTCGACGATCTCCGACCACAGCGTATCGGCATGCGAGGTAGCCTCCCGCATGTCGATCAGGACGCTCGATGGCGGCAAATATTCGAACAGATGCGAAGTCCGCTCGAAGAACAGCGGCAAGAAGAACTCCAGCCCGCCGGGCGCCCGGCCGGCGCTCACGTCGCGGTACACCGCGTGCTCGGTCAGGTCTCCGGGGAATCTCAATCGGTAGCGGCGCCGGAATTCGCGCACCGCGTCCGGACTGAGCGGAGTCTCCCGCGCGGGCAGCAAGTGAATGCGCTCCAACTTGTCGCCGGAGCGCTGTGTGTCGGGATCGAAGTAACGGATGCTGTCGACGTCACGGTCGAGGAGGTCGATCCGATAAGGGCTCTCCGAGCCCATCGGGAACACGTCGAGCAACGATCCCCGGACCGCGAATTCACCGTGCGCGGCGACCTGCGTGACCGCAGCGTAGCCGGCCAGGGCCAATCGCTCGCGCAGGGCATCCAGGTTCAGCGTCTCGCCGACGTGAACCTGCAAGGAATGCGCCTCGATGTAGCTGCGCGGCGCCAGCCGCTGCAGCAGGGTGTCGATTGCCACCACCCAGACGCCGCGCCGCGCGCGCGGCAGCTCCGCCAGAGTTCGCAGCCGGGCCGACGTGATGTCCGGATGAGCCGAGAAGCTGTCGTACGGCAGGGTCTCGAGGTCCGGGAATATCTGCACCGGGACCGTTCCACTCGAGAAGAACCCGATCTCCTCGCTCAGGGTCTCGGCGGCGCGGGGATTCTCCGCGATGATGATGAGCGGGCCCGCCGCCTTCACCGCGGCTTCGGCGATCGCGAGAGCGGGGGCCGAGCCATACAGCTGGCCCCATTTGACGAGGGGGGTGTCGGCGGCAGGGAGTAAAGGGTCAAATAAAAGCGGCATCTTTCGGGGGAACGCAAACGAAAAAACGCCCGCCGCGAACGAGTCGCGGTGAGCCTTGGGGGCTTGATTGTACGCGATCTCGGGACGGAGCGCGTTCTTAGGGGGCGGGGGAGTCCTCGGCGGGCGCCGCGGGCTTTGCCGCGGGTGCGCGGGTCGAGTCCGCTGCGGACGGGGATTCAGCCGGCGCCGGAGCGGCGGATTCCGAAACCACGCTGTGGATGACGTGGTCGCGCTCGAAATACACCACGAACCCCGGGTATTCCCAACGGGAGATGGGCGGATTACCGACCGCCGGGACCTTGGTGACCGGAGCGCCGAATTTGCTGGCCACCTGGCTCATGGTCATGCCGCGGGACGGTGCGATGCCGTCGGACGCCTTGACCGCAATGCCTGAGTCCACCGCCACGATGTCCGCCTGCGTTAATCCTGCGATGCCTGTGCCGGCAGCGAGAACTGCACTCATCAGGACGGTTCGATAGCTCATGGCAGACCTCGTTCGTAGCCTTCGGCGGACTATAGCACCGACCCCAGGGGCAATTGTTTGAACCATTTAACACTCTGATTATGTTGCATTTCCCGGCCAGCGGCCCCGCGAGCCTCGCGCCTGTGGTTTAATCGCCGCGAATGTTCCAGCCCGTTCCAGTTTTCGTGGGCCTGCGGTACTCCCTGGCACGCGAGCATAGCTTCTTCGTGTCTTTTATCACCTGGGTGTCTCTCGGCGGCGTCGCCCTGGGGGTGCTGGCGCTGATCACCGTCATCTCCGTGATGAACGGCTTCGAGGGCGAGCTGCGGAGCCGCCTGCTCAGCTTATCGGCGCACGCGACATTGACTGCGGCGGGAGCGCCCATCCCCGAGTGGCGCAGCCGGCTCAAGGAGCTTCAGGGAGCTTCGGGTCTCGTCGGCGCGGCGCCGTTTCTCGATACGGACGCCATGCTGAGCCATCCGCCGGCGATGGGAGGCGCCGTCGTCCGCGGCATCGATCCCACCCTGGAGCCCAAGGTGTCGGCCATCAACGGCGCAATGCGGGAGGGCCGGCTCGAGGACCTCGAGCCGGGCATGAATAGGATCGTGCTCGGCCGGATGCTCGCCTACCAGCTGCAAGTCGGCGTGGGGGACACCGTGACGGTCATGATTCCGGACAGCGCGGCGGGCGACTCGATCGTGCCGCGCTTGGAAAACTTCCAGGTCGCGGGAATCTTCGAAGTGGGTTTGGAGGAGCAGGACAGCGTGCTCGCGCTGATCAATCTCAAGGATGCCGAGGCGCTGCGCGGCCTCGACGGTCCGACCGGCATCCGGCTCAGGTTCGCCGACGTGCTCGCGGCGCCGCAGCTCGCGCGAGAGGCTGCGGCGCGGCTGCCGGCGGGCCTCACGGTGCGGGATTGGACCCAGGAGAACGAGGCCTACTTCCGTGCGATCCGCATCGAGAAGACCATGATGGGCGTGATCTTGATGCTGATCGTGGCCGTGGCGGTGTTCAATATCGTGGCGACCTTGGTGATGGTCGTGAGCGACAAACGTACCGACATCGCCATCCTGCGCACGCTCGGCATGACCCCGCGGGGGATTCTCGGTGTGTTCATGACGCAGGGCCTGTTGATCGGCTGGCTCGGGACGCTCATAGGAGTTGCTCTCGGCGTCGCGCTCGCGCTGCATGTCGGCACCGTGGCGCATGTCATCGAGCAGGTCTTCGGCGTGCACATCATGGACGATCCCGATGTTTACTACACGACCGGTCTGCCGAGCGAGCTGCACCCGCGCGATGTGGTGATAATTGCCGCCGTGGCCATGCTGCTCACGCTCATCGCCACCGTCTATCCCGCTTGGAAGGCCTCCAAGACTCAGCCGGCCGAAGCCCTGCGGTACGAATGATGCGCAGCTGGTACGAGGGCTTTCTCGGTCTGAGGTACCTGCGGGCATCGCCCAAGCGCGGCTTCGTCTCGCTCATCGCCGGCATCGCCATCCTGGGACTCGCGCTCGCGGTCGCCGTGCTCATCGTGGTGTTGTCGGTCATGAACGGCTTCGAGGGCGAGCTTCGAACCAGGATATTGAGCCTTACCGCGCACGCGACCATCACCGGGGTCGACGGCAGCATCTCGAATTGGCGACCCGACCTCGTCCGGCTGACGCATTTTCCCGGGGTCGCCGCCGCATCGCCGTATATCGAGGAGCAGGCGTTGATGGTTCACGACGGGAAGTCCTCGGGGGTGATGATGCGCGGTGTCTTGCCCGACGAGGAGCGCCGGGTCACGGATCTCGGCGATCATCTGGAGTCGGGGCGCCTTGCCGACCTGATGCCGGGAAGCTACCGAGTGATCCTCGGCAAGGCGCTGGCGGAGACCTTGGGCGCCCGGCTCGGCGACCGGGTCATTCTCATGGTGCCCGAGGGAGATGTCACTCCCATCGGCGTGCTGCCGCGAATGCGCGCGTTCCGGGTGGACGGCATCCTATCGGTCGGCATGTACGAGTACGACCGGCGAGTGGCGATCGTTTCCATGCAGGATGCGGCGACGCTCCTGCGCATGGGCGATGACATCACCGGGCTTCGCTTGAGCCTCACCGATCCGTACGCGGCGCCTCGCATCGTGCGTGATGCCGCGATCGCGCTTCCGAAGGGCGCCGAAGCCTACCTCGTCAATGATTGGACCGAAGAGCACGTCAATTTCTTCCGTTCGATCGAGATCACCAAGCACATGCTGTTCGTGATCCTCTCGCTCATGGTGGCCGTCGCCGCCTTCAATATCGTCTCGACCATGGTGATGGTCGTGAAAGACAAGCGGCGGGACATCGCCATCCTGCGGACCTTCGGATCTTCGCCGCGCAGCATCCTGTCGATTTTCATCGTGCAGGGAAGCATGATCGGGGGCCTCGGCATCGCCGGGGGCCTGATCGCGGGAGTGCTGCTCGCGGTCAATCTGCAGCGCTCGGTTCACGCTTTGGAGCACGTTCTCGGCTTCAAGTTTCTGGATGCCCGCGTGTACTTCATGAGCGATCTGCCGGCCTACGTGCAGGTGGGCGATCTCGTGCAGATCTGCGGCGTTGCCTTCGTGCTGGCCTGCATCTCGACCATCTATCCCGCCTGGCGAGCCGCGCGCTTGCTGCCGGCGGAATCCCTGCGAAACGATTGAGGGCTTCACAGTAATGCCGACCTCCAACATAGTGCTCCAGGGCGTCGATCTCGCGAAGGACTTCATTCAGGGTGCGGCGAAGCTCGAGGTGCTGCGGGGCGCCTCGATCACGGTTCGCTCCGGCGAGCGCATCGCCATCGTCGGCGCGTCCGGCTCGGGCAAGACCACGCTCCTTCAAATGCTCGGCGGCCTGGATCTGCCGACCCGCGGAACCGTGGAGATCGCCGGCTCCGCCATGAACCGGTTGAGCGACACCGAACGCGGCCGCTTGCGCAACCGCGCGGTCGGGTTCGTCTATCAGTTCCATCATTTGCTGCCGGAATTCACGGCTCTGGAGAATGTCGCGATGCCGTTGCTGGTGCGGCGGATGGATCCCAAGTCGGCGCGGCAGCGCGCGGCGGCGATTCTCTCGCGAGTGGGCCTCGCCGAACGCCTCACTCACCGGCCGTCGCAGCTCTCCGGCGGCGAGCGGCAGCGTGCCGCGGTGGCGCGCGCCCTGGTCACTGAGCCGCAGCTGGTGCTCGCGGACGAGCCGACCGGCAATCTCGACGGCGTGAATGCGGCTCACGTGTTCGAGCTCATGCTGGAGCTGAACCGCGAGCTGGGCACCAGCCTCGTCATCGTGACCCATGACGAGCGCTTGGCGGCGCGCCTCGATCGCGTTCTGACCCTGGTCGACGGAGCCCTGATCGAGCGCTCGCCGCCCCCCGCCTGAGGTTCCGCCGTCGCCGGCCGATGACGGTATCTCAAGCCCGAGCGCTCAAGTATCATGCCGCGAGTTTCCAAGAGCTACGCAACGAGGACACAATGTGGGAGATCATCCGCGCCGGCGGCGGCTTCATGTGGCCGATCATTCTTTGCTCGATCGCTTCGGTGGCCATCATTTTGGAGCGCCTCTGGACCCTGCAATCGAGCCGGGTCATCCCGCGCGACCTCTCGCAGAAGGTCTGGAACTGGATCGAGGCCGATCAACTCAGCGAGAAGCTGGTGGCGGCCCTGGAGCAGAATTCCCCGCTGGGTAAATTGCTGGCCATCGGCCTCGCCAATCGCTTCAGGCCGCGCGAGTTGATGGTGGAACGGCTGGAGGACGGCGGCAGGCACGTGGTGCACGAGCTCGAGCGGTTCCTGAATACCCTCGGCACCATCGCCGCCATTGCGCCGCTCCTCGGGCTTTTGGGCACGGTGGCGGGCATCATTCATGCGTTCAACGCCATTACCGCCAACGGCCTCGGCGATCCCCGAATCCTGTCCGGCGGCATCGGCGAGGCGCTGATCACCACGGCCGCCGGTCTCACGGTGGCGATCCCGTCGCTGATCGCGTACCGCTACCTTCGGGGCAAGGTGGAACGGCTGGTCATCCAGATGGAAAAGGAGGCGATGAAGCTGGTCGACGCGCTGGACGACCGCAGCCGGTTTGTCGCCGAGAGGGCTTGATGCCGTGAACCTGCGTCCGCGCCGTCGAGAGGACCCCGAGATCAATTTGATCAACTTCATCGACGTCCTGCTGGTGCTGCTCATTTTCTTCATGGTCTCGACCACCTTCAACCAGGAAGGGCGCGTCAAGATTCAGCTCCCGCAGGCGAGCGCGATCCCCGTACCGCGCGGCAACCACGAGCCGTTGATCATCACGGTGACCGCGGAGGGCGGCTATCGGGTGAACGAGCGGACGCTCATCAACTCGAGTCCCGATACCTTGCGGGCGGCGATCCTGAAGGAGGCGGGCTCGGACCGCGGTCCCATCACGATTCGAGCCGACGCGCGCTCGACGCACCAGGCGGTCGTCACGGCGATGGACGTGGCGGGGCGGCTCGGCTTCGCGCAGCTCAACATCGCCACCGTGCACCAGGACACGCCGCCTTGAGCGCGACCGCCGCCGAGATCGACACGCATTCCAAACCCGACGGCGACTATTGGTCGATTTACCGTCGGCTGCTGCGTTATGCCAAGCCCTACACCGGCGCGTTCATGGTCGGCGTGCTCGGCATGATCCTGTTCGCGGCGACGCAATCCGGGCTGGTTTACCTGGTCCAGACTTTCTTGAAGGGCGCGTTCGTCACCAAAGATCCCCGGGTCGCGTGGATCGTGCCGCTCGGCACCATCGTGCTGTTCGCACTGCGCGGCCTCGGCGATTACATAGGCAATTACTATCCCAGCTGGGTGGGGCGGCAGGTCATCAAGGGGTTGAGGCGCGATGTCTTCGCGCACTATCTTCGCCTTCCCACCGCCTATCTCGACAGCCAGCAATCGGGTGTTCTTCTGTCCAAGCTCACCTACAACATCGAGCAGGTGGCCGGTGCGGCGACCGGCGCATCGATCTCGCTGGTGAGCGACACGTTGACCATTCTGGGGTTGATCGTCTACCTGTTCTACCTGAACTGGCGGCTCGCGATCTTCTGCATCATCGCCGCTCCGGCGATCGGCTGGCTCATGCAGATCGCCAATCGCAGCTTCCGCCGTTACAGCAAGCGCATCCAGAACTCGATGGGCGACATCACGCGCGTCGCGAAGGAAGCCATCGACGCGCATCGGCTGATCAAGATCTTCAATGCGGAGGACCATCAGACCGACCGGTTCGAGCAGGCGAACGAGGCCAACCGCGCCTCGAACATGAAGCTCGCGCGCGCCAAATCCCTGAGCAACCCCGTGGTCGGATGCATTGCCTCGCTGGCCCTCGCAGGCGTTCTCTATGTCGCCATTCGGCTGGTATTTTCGAACGATATGCGCGTGGATCAGTTCTGGGCGTTCCTGACGGCGCTGATGCTCATTCCGTCGTCGCTGCGCAGTCTCGTCAACATCGGGGGGCCGCTGCAGCAGGGAGTCGCTGCGGGACAGAGCGTATTCGAGATATTGGACATGCCGACGGAAGGAACCGGAGGCACCCGGCGCCTCGAACGGGCGCGCGGTGCGATCGAGTTCCGCAACGTGTCGTTCGAATACGCGAGCGACAAGGGTGGAGTTCTGCACGGCGTCAGCTTTCGGGTCGAGCCCGGAGAGACGGTGGCCATCGTGGGCCGCTCCGGCAGCGGAAAGACCACGCTGGTCGGCCTGGTGCCGCGCTTCTACGACGTGCAGCAGGGCGCGGTGCTTCTCGACGGCGTGGACGTGCGCGAGTATCGGCTCACCGACCTGCGTTCCCAGGTGAGTCTCGTCAGCCAGGACGTGGTGCTGTTCAACGACACCATCCGCAACAACATCGCCTTCAACGCGGTGGGCAAGACCGATGCCGAGGTGGAGGCCGCGGCGCGGGCGGCCAACGTGATGGAGTTCGTCGCACAGCAGCCGCAGGGTTTTGATACGCCGCTTTCGGATCGGGGACAGAATCTATCGGGCGGCCAGCGGCAGCGAATCTCCATCGCGCGCGCGCTCCTGAAGAACTCGCCCGTGCTGATCCTCGACGAGGCCACGGCCGCGCTCGACAACGAATCGGAGCGCCGCGTGCAGGCCGAGCTCACCGCCCTGATGCGGGGCCGGACGACTCTGGTCATCGCGCATCGTTTGTCCACCGTGGAGGGCGCCGACCGCATCATCGTTCTCGACAAGGGGCGCATCGTGGAGATGGGCAATCACCGCGAACTCCTCGATCGCGGCGGGCTTTACGCGACGCTCCACGGGATGCAGTTCGCCGAGTAGCGCCGCCGCGCCTCGAGTAGCGCACATGTCCGCAGAATCCTGGCTCAATCGAATCTGGTATCACCGCGCCGCGCCGCCGTGGTGGCTGATCCCGTTGTCGGTCGCCTACGGCGCGGTCTCGGGTTCGCGCCGCATCCTCTACGCCACGCGGCTGAGGCGGTCGACGCGGCTATCGCGGCCCGTGATCGTCGTCGGCAACTTGACCGTCGGCGGGACCGGCAAGACGCCGCTGGTATGCTGGCTGGCGGCGCGGCTCGCCGAGCGGGGCTTCACGCCGGGAGTGGTTACCCGCGGCTATGGCGGCTCCTCGCGCGGGGTTCGCCTGGTGAAGGAGTCCGATGATCCGGCGGTGGTCGGCGATGAGCCCGTCCTGCTCGCGCGCCGCACCGGCATGCCGGTGGCGATCGGCCGAAACCGTCCCGCAGCCGCACAGCTTCTCATCGACGCCGGATGCGATGTCGTGGTGAGCGACGACGGGCTGCAGCATTACGCGCTTGCGCGCGATTGCGAGATCGTGGTGATCGACGGCGATCGCCGCTTCGGAAACGGCTGGCTGTTGCCGGCGGGCCCGCTGCGCGAAAGACGTGCGCGCCTCGAGGCGGCGGACGTCGTGGTGGTGAACGGCGGTCGGGCGCTCCTCGATGGCGCGCTCAGCATGCGGCTCGACGCCAAGCGCGCGGTGGCCCTCACCGGCGGCCGCATGACGCCGCTGCCGGCGTTCGCCGGGCTCGAGGTTCACGCGGTGGCGGGCATCGGCCATCCCGAGCGGTTCTTCAACATGCTGCGCGCGCACGGCATCGAGGTCATCGGCCATGCGCTGCGCGACCATGCGCGCCTGACTCCCGAGGACGTCGATTTCCCCGACTCGAAGCCCGTGCTCATGACGGAGAAAGATGCCGTAAAATGCAGGCACGCCGCCGACGAACGGCACTGGTACGTACCGGTGAGTGCATATTTCGAGGGCGGCGAGTCAACTACACTGCTCGACATCGTGAACGACCGAATTGCCGAACGCGGGAGGCCGCGGGGGACCATCGATGGATAAACGTCTTCTCGAATTGCTGGTCTGCCCGATCTGCAAGGGCCCCTTGCGTCCGGCGGGCGCCGGCGCCGCGCTCGAACTCGTCTGCCGCGCCGATCGGCTGGCGTATGCCGTGCGCGACGGCATCCCGATGATGCTGCCGGAGGAGGCGCGAGTTCTCGGAGCGGATGATCCGCTCGTGATCCGGTGAGCGCGTCCCGGTCCGAAGCCGATAGCCTGCGGCCGTCCGCGTGAGCTCGGATTTTCACGTCATCATCCCGGCGCGCTTCTCGGCGAGCCGTTTGCCCGGCAAGCCGCTCGCGGATATCGGCGGCCGCCCGCTGATCCAGTGGGTATGGGAATGCGCGCGCGCGAGCGGCGCCGCATCGGTGATCGTGGCTACCGACGATGCGCGGATCGAGACGGTGGCCGCGGGCTTCGGCGCCGACGTCGCATTGACCTCCGCGCAGCATGCCTCCGGGACGGATCGCATCGCGGAGGTGGTGCGCACGCGCGGCCTGGGCGCCGACGAGATCATCGTCAATCTGCAGGGGGACGAGCCGCTGATGCCGCCGCAGGTCTTGTCCGATGCGGCCGCTGCGCTCGACGAGCGCCCGCATGTCGACATCGCGACCGCCGCCGCGCCGATCACGAGCCTCGATGAGTTTCTCGACCCAAGCTGCGTGAAGGCGCTGCGAGCGCATGACGGCAGCGCGCTGTATTTCAGCCGCGCTCCGGTGCCCTGGCCGCGCGATCGCCTCTCGAAGGGGCGTCCCGCGGCCTTCGGCGGTGCGTTACGGCACATCGGCCTGTATGCATACCGCGTGAAGAGCCTGCTCCGGTTCGCCGGATGGCCGGCGGCGCCTCTCGAGATCACCGAGAAGCTGGAGCAGCTCCGCGCCCTGGAATACGGCATGCGCATCCACGTGCTGGTGCTCGGCGAAGCGCCGCCGGCGGGAGTGGATACACACGAGGATCTGGAGCGGGTGCGCGCGGGCCTGCGGCACCGATGAGCGCCCCGAGCCGCAAGCTCCTCGTCGTGTGTCTCGGGAATATCTGCCGCAGTCCGACGGCCGAAGGCGTGCTGCGGCACTTGTTGGCGGAGGAGAGCACGGACCTGCGCATCGAGGTCGATTCCGCCGGCACCGGCGATTATCACCTGGGCGAGCCGCCGGACTTGCGCAGCCAGCGAGCCGCGAAGCGCCGAGGCATCGATCTGAGCGGCCTGTCCGCCAGGCAGGTGAGGCGGCAGGATTTCGACGAGTTCGACCTGATCCTGGCGATGGATCGGCGGAACCTCGCCGATCTCGAGGCGATGCGGCCCGCCGGGTCCCGCGCAGAAGTGCGTCTGTTCCTCGAATACGCGGGAGAGCCGGGAATCTCCGAAGTCCCCGACCCCTACTTCGGCGATGCCGGCGATTTCGATCGGGTACTGGATCTCGTGACCGCAGCGTCCCGACGGCTGATCGAGCGATTACGGAAGTAACCGCCGCTGCGCGGGCCGGCCCCGCCGCATGGTGCCTGCGACGGCGCTACAGCAGGTGGCGCAGCAGCCAGTACAGGCCGCCGGCCAAGGCGATG
Organism: Steroidobacteraceae bacterium; assembly: GCA_050012315.1. Lineage (GTDB taxonomy): Bacteria > Pseudomonadota > Gammaproteobacteria > Steroidobacterales > Steroidobacteraceae > Bog-1198. The sequence continues at coordinate 55,591 of JBEKHK010000004.1, forward strand.
GACACGGGCAGCGTGAGCACCCAGGCCATCAGCAGATTGCGCACGGTGGACCACTGCAGACCGGAGCGATTCGCGACCATGGTGCCCGCGACTCCGGAGGACAGTACGTGGGTGGTGCTGACCGGCAATCCGTACATGTCGGCGGCGCCGATGGTGAGCATGGCCACGAGCTCGGCGGAAGCTCCCTGCGCGTAGGTGAGATGCGTTTTGCCGATACGCTCGCCGACGGTGACGACGATGCGCTTCCAGCCGATCATGGTGCCGAGGCCCAGCGCGATCGCCACCGCGACTTTCACCCAGGGCGGAATGAACTTGGTCGACTCGTCGAGCTCGCTCTTGTAATGGCTGAGCACCTTCTTGTCGGCATCGGATACGCCGATCGAGGACTTGCCGAGCAGCCGCAGCCCCTCGCTCACCAGGTACATCTCGTTGCGGATGTTGACCATGTCGCCCGGCGGCACCTTGTCGAGCGAATGAAACCCGTCGACTTGCCGCTGGATGGTCGCGGAGAGCGCAACCAGCGCCGGCAGGGTCTGCGGCGTTATCGATCGGGTGCGCACGATGTCGATCGCCGCCGCGTGCGGATCGGCCGGCGCCGGGCCGATTGCATAACGGCCGAGGGCCGTCTGCGCCTGCGTCGAGATCGCGACGAACTTGTCGACGTCCTGCTCGTGCATGGTGCGGTTCAGCGCGTAGGCGGTGGGCACGGTGCCGATGAGAATCAGCATGATGAGGCCCATGCCTTTCTGTCCGTCGTTCGAGCCGTGCGCGAAGCTCACGCCGGTGCAGGTCAGCACCAGCAGTCCGCGGATCCAGGCCGGCGGCGGCTGATTGCCCTTCGGCTCCTGGTACAGCGCCGGGATCGGAACGAGCTTCATGGCCGCGAGCAGGAGCACCGCCGCCAGGCTGAATCCCACCAAGGGAGAGAACAACAGCGACTCACCGATTTTGGCGGCCTGGCCCCAGTCGACGCCGCTCGTGCCGGTGTTGCCCACGGCCATGACTTGGTTCATGAGGCCGACGCCCATGATGGAGCCGATCAGGGTGTGGGAGCTGGAGGAGGGCAGGCCGAAATACCACGTGCCCAGATTCCAGATGATGGCCGCGATGAGCAGCGCGAACACCATGGCGAATCCGGCGCCGCTGCCGACTTGGAGAATGAGCTCGACGGGCAGCAGCGATACGATGCCGAACGCCACCGCGCCGCTCGAGACCACCACGCCGAGGAAGTTGAAGGCGCCGGACCAGACGACCGCAAAATTGGGCGGCATCGAGTGGGTATAGATGACGGTCGCCACGGCGTTCGCAGTATCGTGAAAGCCGTTGACGAACTCGAACCCCAGTGCGATGAAGAGGGCGACGCCGAGCAGCACGAACGGAAAGGCTCGCGACTCGCGCACCACGGACAAGTCGCTCGCCAGGTGGTAACCGGCATATATGATGCCGGCTATGACGACGACGCCCGCGAGCACATTGAACCAGGGATTCTGCCGGTGACCGACCAGCGGCGATGCCTTCGAGTTGGGAATGACGGCATCTACGTGTGTGGCCATGGGGTGTTCTCGCTGGCGGGGGGTAAAATCTGGGTCTTTATACTTCGATAATGTTTCAACCAGATGACACGCTTCTAACCTGTTGATGCCATTTACCTTATCGCACCCTGCCACCGTCCTTCCGTTCGCCCGACTGCTCGCCCGCTGGCGCCTCCTGTCCGCCGTGGTCATCGGCAGCATGGCGCCGGACTTCGGGCGTTTTCTGCCTTGGCAGCCGGCACGGTTCGAAACGCACAGCGCGGATGCGCTGGTCACGTTCAGTTTGCCCGTCGGCCTCGCCGCCTATTGGGTTTTTCAATGGCTCATCAAACGGCCTCTGATCGAGCTCCTGCCTCCGGGGGCCTATGCGCGCTGGCGTGGACTCGCCGCCGCCGCCGACGTGTCGAGCATCAAGCAATGGCTGCTCGCCGCCTGCGGTGTGCTGTTCGGTGCGGTCACCCACCTCGTTTGGGACGCATTCACTCACGAGGGTGCGCGCGGGGTGCGGATGTTTCCCGCGCTCGAGGATTCGGCGCTCGAAGTCGGGGGGCACCGCCTGGTCGGAGCGCACCTGCTTCAGGACGTGAATTCCGTGGTGGGGTTGGTGGTGGTGATCGCCATTGCGGCGTACGGATTGCGGCCCGGACAACCCGCGGATGCGGCATTGGCGCGTCGATTGAAATCTTCGGAGCGGCGGATCTGGATCGCCGCGTATGTCCTCGCGGCGGCCGCCTTGAGCGGCGCATTCTTCCTCGGGCGTCGTCACGCCGCCCTGGGTCTGATCATATTCTCGAGACCGTGGAGCAGCGCAGCGATCGCGATGTTGCGCGGCGCGGCGGCCGCGCTGATACCGATCAGCGCGGCGCTTACCCTGCGATTACGCGCGCGCTCCGCCCGGCCCAAGTGAGGCCGGGCGGAGCGCGCGCTTAGGCCTTACCGATCATCCGGCCCGCTGCGCGGCGTGTCACTCGGCGCGGACGACCAGACGACGTACTTCTCCTGTGTGGGAGATGAGGATCGCGGCGCCTCCGAGGGCATCGGCGTCACGCTGCTGCGCTCACGGGGAGCCTCGCTGGCGGGCGCTGACGATCCCGACGAGGGGTAGTTCGGCGCCGGGGCTGCGGGGGCCGCAAACGATTCCGGCGCGGCCGACACGGGGGCAGGCGACGGCTCCGACCGTGCCTCGAAATCGTTGCGCCCGTTGTCGGGGCGCGCGCCATTGTCGCTGCGCCCGCCGTTGGCGGCCCGGGGCTCGCCGCCCGAGGGGGCAGTGCCCTGTCCATTGGCGAGTCCCTCGCCGCCTTCACCGCCCTCACGGCGCCCACCACGACCGCCGCGCCGCCGTCGGCCTCGGCCGCCGCGCTCGGAGCGCTCGGGGCGTTCGCCGGCGAGTTCCCCGTTGCGGTTCGGGGACTCCGCGCGGGCGGGCTGCTCCGGCCGGGGCGTGCCGGCGTCGCTGCGCGCTGCTTCGATGCGTGGGGCTTCGCCGCGGGGGGCTTCGCTGCGGGCGCCTTCGCTGCGGGCGCCTTCGGCGCGAGGTGCTTGCTCCGTGCGGGCGTTCTCGCTGCGTCGCGCGCCGTCGCTGCGGCCGTCCCGGCGGGGCCGATCGCTCTCGCTTCGCGGGCGGTCGCCTTCCGCGCGGGCCCGGCCCTCGCGGCGTCCGTCGCGGTCGCGGTGTCGATCGCGGTCGCGGCCGCGATCACGATCGCCGCCGCGGAAGCGGTCCGGGCGTACATCCCCGCGATGCGACGAGCGCTCACGCTGAGGCGGTGCGCCTGTGTCGGTAGGGGCGTTGGCTGCGGCCGCGGGCGCCGGGCTGCCGAACAGAAAGCGCCACAGACGGACGAAAATGCCGACTTGCGGCGCGGCGGCCACGACCACGGCCGGCGCGGGGGCGGGGGCTTCGGGCTCCGGCATCGGAATGGGCGATGCCGCAACCGGCAAAATACTCGGTACCAGCGGCGCCTCGCCTTGCGGCTTCTTGTCGCGAGTGCCGATGTTGGAATCATCGAGCGTCGGTTGCTCGGCGATCTGGTAGCTGACGGTGGTGTTCTCCGGCAGTTCCTTCTCATCGTCGCGGATGCGGCGCAGGCTGTAGGCCGGCGTCTGCATGTGAGGATTCGGAACGATCACCAGCGATACCTTGTCCCGCGCCTCGATCTGACTCAGCCACTCACGCTTCTCGTTCATGAGGTAGGTGGCCACGTCCACGGGCACTTGCGCGATGACGCGGCCGGTCCGTTCCTTGCGCGCTTCCTCGCCGATCAGGCGCAGCAACGCGAGCGACATGGATTCGACGCCGCGGATGGTCCCCATGCCGCTGCAGCGCGGACAATTGATATGGGTGGTCTCGCTCAGCGCCGGACGCAGACGTTGCCGCGAGAGCTCGAGGAGTCCGAAGCGCGAGAGCCGGCCCAACTGGATCCGGGCACGGTCCATTTTTACGGCATCGCGAAGCATGTCCTCGACCGCGCGCTGGTTGGCGGTCGACTCCATGTCGATGAAATCGATCACGATGAGTCCGCCGATGTCGCGCAGACGCAGCTGGCGGGCGATCTCCTCGGCGGCCTCCAGGTTGGTGTTGCGGGCGGTGGCCTCGATATCGCCGCCGCGCGTCGAGCGTGCGGAGTTGATGTCGATGGAGACCAGCGCCTCGGTGTGGTCGATGACCAGACTGCCCCCTGAGGGTAGGGTCACTTTGTGCGAGTACGCCGATTCGATCTGGCTCTCGATCTGGTAGCGCGTGAACAGCGGCACCGGATCCTGATAGAGCTTGAGCTTGCGCTGCGCATCCGGCGGCATGAAGCGCTGCATGTACTCTTGCGCTTTCTGAAACGCTTCGGGCTGGTCGATGAGGCATTCGCCCACGTCGTCCGAGAAATAGTCGCGCAGGCCGCGCGTAACGGCGTCGCTCTCCTGAAAAATCAGGAACGGCGCGGGGCGACCCTCGTGCGCTTGCCCGATGGCATCCCAGGCAGCCTTGAGGTTATTGAGATCCCACTGTAATTCTTCGGTGGACCGGCCGACGCCGGCGGTGCGCACGATGGCTCCCATGCCGTCGGGAATCACCAGCCCGTTCATGGCTTCGCGCATCTGATCGCGATCTTCGCCTTCGATGCGCCGGGACACGCCGCCCGCCCGGGGATTGTTCGGCATGAGCACCAGGAACCGCCCCGCGAGGCTGATGAAGGTCGTGAGAGCGGCTCCCTTGTTGCCGCGCTCCTCCTTTTCCACCTGAACGATGAGCTCTTGGCCCTCTTGCAGGAGATCTTTGATGTTGAGCCGTCCGCCCGAGGCAGGCTGGGAGCGGAAATACTCCTTGGAGACCTCTTTGAGCGGCAAAAAGCCGTGGCGCTGAGCGCCGTACTCGACGAACGCCGCTTCGAGACTCGGCTCTACGCGGGTGATTCGGCCTTTATAGATATTGGATTTTTTCTGTTCCCGAGATGGGATCTCAATCGATAAGTCGTAGAGTTTCTGACCGTCGACAAGTGCGACTCGCAGTTCTTCTTCTTGAACTGCGTTGACGAGCATTCTTTTCATTTGCCCCAACTAATATGGTAGAGGCCGAGGAGGGTTCGAGAATAAAAGCCGGGGCCGTGACACGGCCCAGCGCCGGAGTGACAACGGCAGCAAGGAATAGGGACACGCCGAACGCGAGCCACGCGAACGGCATCGATTCAACCCAATTCTGCCAAAACGTATACAGCAAGCCCGGGGCCTTGTTCTCGGTTACGCCTGTCGGACATCCTCGCGTCACGCGAACGATATCCGGCATTGGCTCATCGGCCGAGCGATGGTCTGGATGTCCAGAACCAACTAATATGCGGCGCCCCCAAATGATTGGGGCCGCCGCCGAAACCGGTGTCGGCTCGTCCTACCCAAATAGATATTCGAGCCCTCGCTCCCCTTCAAAAAGGGTGGGCGCTCGACACGGTACCGGAACGCTATCATAGCGGGCCGCTAGAGTCAATGTAATCAATGTCTTAGATGATCAAGAGGCGTAAGATGCGGGATATGAAAGAAGAAATTGCGGCGCCGGAGCGGATCGGGGCGGCGAAGAGCCCCATCATTCTGCGGACCATCACCGAGCAGGAGGCGGGTCAGCGGATCGACAATTTCCTGATGCGGCACTTCAAGTCCGTGCCGCGCAGCCGCGTTTACCGGCTACTGCGCAAGGGCGAGGTGCGGGTGAACAAAAAGCGCGTCGATGCCGAGTATCGAATGGCGGCAGGCGACGAAGTGCGGCTGCCTCCGGTGCGCATCGATTCATCGGAGGAGCCCGGCCGGCCGTCCACCAGTCTCCAGGAGCTGATCGAGAAGTCGGTCATCTTCCAGGACAAACACCTTCTGGTGATCAACAAGCCCCCGGGCGTGGCGGTGCACGGCGGGAGCGGCATGAGCTTCGGCGTCATCGAGGCGCTGCGTGCCTCGCGTCCGCGCGAAACGCTGGAGCTCGTCCATCGGCTGGACCGGGATACCAGCGGCTGCCTGTGCATCGCTCGCGACCGTGCCACGCTGGTGGCGCTGCACACCCTGATCCGCAACTCCGGCATGCACAAGACGTATCTCGGGTTGGTGTCGGGCAGCTGGCAGCTCGGCACCAAGCGAATCGACGCACCGCTCGCGACCGATGGCCGCAGCCACGGCGAGCGGCACGTGCGCGTCGCCGCCGCGGGCAAGAATTCGGTGAGCGTGTTCAAGCCGGTGCAATTCTTTGCGAGTGCTGCGACGCTGATGGAGGTGGATATTCCGACCGGACGCACTCACCAGATACGCGTGCACGCCGCTTTCGCGGGTCATCCTTTACTCGGTGACGACAAGTACGGCGACCGCGATCGCAATTCGGAATTCAAGCGCCTTGGCTTGAGGCGCATCTTTTTGCATGCGCATTCGGTGGCATTCGATTGGCCCGGCTCGGGAGTGCCGTTTCATGCGAGCGCCCCGCTACCCGATGATCTGGCCGTCGTGCTGGACGCCATCGCGGTGACCAAGCGCAAGCCGACCAAGCGCAAGGCGCCGCGAGGCTCGAGCCCGCGACGATCGTGAGCCACGGCCGATCGCGAAGCGCGCGCGGCCTACGGAATCGGGAAACCCACGCGCCGCAACACCTCGCACAGCCGGATCAACGGCAGTCCGATGAGGGCGCTCGGGTCGTCGCTGTCGATGGATGCGCAGAGGGAAATGCCGAGGCCCTCGCTCTTGAATCCTCCGGCACAGTCGAGCGGCGACTCGCGCACCACATAGCGCTCGATGGTGGACTCATCGAGCGTGCGGAAGGTGACGCGGGTGGTATCCACGAATTCGAAGGCGCGGCCATCGGACCCCTGCACCACGGCGACGCCGGTGAGGTAGGCGACCGTCCGGCCGGAGCAGCTGCGCAGTTGCTCGATGCAGCGGGCCTGTGTGCCCGGTTTGCCGAGAATCCTTTGCTGCTGGAAGGCGTCCAGCAGCACGGCGGCTTGGTCGGAACCGATCACCCAGGAGTCCGGATGCCGCGAGGCGACCGCCCGAGCCTTGGCGAGCGACAGCCGGGTCACCAGCGCATGCGCGGATTCATGGTCCCGCGGCGCCTCATCGATGCCCGGAGCTACGCACTCAAAGGAGCCGCATACGCGCGCGAGCAGCGCCCGTCGGTAGCTCGACGTGGACGCCAAAATGAGTTCAGGTGGGGACTTCAAAAACAACGACTTGCACCGGGTTCGTTTTGACAGGGGTGGGAACGGGCCCTATTATACGCGGCCCATGGCAGCCGGCCCGCCAGACCTCGTCGATTGCGCACAGCTGGCCGAGGATGCCGCGGTGCTGGAACGCGTCTACGAAATGCGCGACCTGGAGCGCCTCAAGGACGTGCTCACGGACACACGCGGCGTCGTTCAGGCTCGGTTTGCGTTCTCGAGCACGTTCTCGGGCCGACCGGGTGCGAAGATCGAGATTCGCGCAGAGCCGAAGTTGCGATGTCAGCGCTGCATGCAAGGTTTCACGCTCGCGGTAAGCGGCGGCAGTGAGATCGAATTTGCGGAGGAAGAGGCGGCTGACGCCTCGGACCCGCGGCACGAGCCGTACTGGGCGGTGGGAGGCAAGGTCTCGTTGCGGGATCTGGCCGAGGAAGAATTATTGTTGGCATTGCCGATCGTGCCGGCTTGCGATGAGCCGGAAAGCTGTTGCAATGCGCCGAGCCTGGCCGCCGACGCGGAGCGCGCCGAAAGTTCGGGCGCGATGCGCCGGCCGTTCGGCGGGCTCAAGGATTTGTTGAAGAAAACGTGACAGGACATAGCACCCATGGCAGTTCAAAAAAGCAGAAAGACTCCGTCGAAGCGCGGCATGCACCGATCGCACTCCGCGCTCGCGGCCCCCGCCGTGTCGATTGACGCGAAAAGCGGCGAAACCCACTCCCGGCATCGGATCTCCCGCGACGGATTTTATCGCGGCAAGAAGGTGCTGAAGACCAAGGCGGACGCCGAAGCGGAAGGGGCCGAAGACTAGACCGCGAGCCGCACGGCGGCGGCTCGAGCGTCGCCTCAGGCTGTTCCAGACGCGCAATCCTGTGCCCGTGCCCCTTCATATTGCCATCGACGCCATGAGCGGCGACTGCGGGCCCTCGGTTTGCGTGCCGGCGGCGCTCGCGGCCGCGGCAGAGTTCCCGGACGTTCGCTTCACCCTGGTCGGCAGGACCGCCGAGCTCGAGCACGGGCTCGAGTCCGGAAAGCCGCCGAACATCGAATGCCTATTCGCCGAACAAGTGGTGGAGATGAGCGATCACCCCCGCGAGGCGTTGCGGCGCAAGAAGGACTCCTCCATGCGGCGCGCCCTCGACCTCGTCAAGGCGAGCCACGCAAACGCCTGCGTCAGCGCCGGCAATACGGGCGCGCTCATGGCGATGGCGCATTTCGTGCTGAAGATGCTGCCCGGCGTGGAACGTCCCGCCATCGTGTCGCTCATCCCTTCGCGGGGCGGGCACACGTTCATGCTCGACTCCGGCGCGAACGTCTCTTGTACGCCCGAACAGCTCTGCCAGTTCGCGATCATGGGGTCGGTGCTGGCTCAAGATCTCGAGGGCGCCCACGAGCGGCCGCGGGTGGGATTGCTCAATATCGGCGAGGAGGAGATCAAGGGCAACGAGACGGTGCAGAGCGCGCATAACTTGATCGCCTCGAGCGGCGTCAATTACGTCGGTTTCGTCGAAGGGCACGATATTTTCTCGGACAAGGTGGACGTGGTGGTCACCGACGGCTTCACGGGCAACGTCGCCCTGAAGACCATGGAGGGCGCGGCCCGCCTGATCACCGAGGCGCTGCGCGAGGAGTTCACCCGAAATGCGGCCCGCAAGCTCGGCGCGCTTGTCGCGGGCCCGAGCCTTCGCGCATTGCGCACCCGCCTCGATCCGAGGCGATACAATGGCGCCACGATGGTGGGATTGAACGGGATCGTGATCAAGAGCCATGGGGGCGCCGATTTATTCGGATTTCAGCGGGCGATCGAGGTCGCCGTGATGGAGGCTCGAAACGGAGTGCCGGCGAAGATCACGCAGAAACTGTGCGCAAAGCCTCTGGGCGCAACGCCCTCACTATAAAGGGTCGCCATGTATTCACGTATCGCAGGCACCGGGAGCTACCTGCCGGAAAAGATCTTGACCAACGCCGACCTCGAGCGGCTGGTCGACACCAGCGACGAATGGATCCGCAGCCGCACCGGCATCGAGCGGCGGCACGTGGTCGTGGAGGGTGAGACCACGACCGATCTCGCGGAGCATGCGGCTCGGCGTGCGATGGAAGCCGCGGGAGTGACGGCGGCGGAGGTCGACCTCATCTGCGTCGGAACGACGACGCCCGATCTGGTATTCCCCAACGTCGGTACCTTGCTCCAGGAGCGCCTGGGCATCCACCATGGCTGTCCGGCATTCAGCCTGGAAGCCGCATGCACGAGCTTCATGTACGCGCTCAGCGTCGCCGACAAGTTCGTGCGCCTGGGCGAATCCAAATGCGCGCTGGTCGTCGGGGCCGAGACCCTGACGAGAATCGTCGATTGGAACGATCGCGGCACCTGCGTTCTGTTCGCCGACGGTGCCGGCGCGGTGATCCTCAAGCCTTCCGCGGAGCCCGGAATCATCAGCACCCGTCTGCATTCGGACGGCCGCTACAAGGATCTGTTGATGTATCCCGACGGTGTATCCAAGGGATTTCATCTGGTGCGTGAGGGCAGGGCCGCCGTGCAAATGAAGGGAAACGAGGTCTACAAGGTCGCCGTCAATACCTTGGGACACTTGGTGACCGAGACGCTGAGCGCGAACAATCTCTCCAAGAGCGATCTCGACTGGCTGATTCCGCACCAAGCCAATATTCGGATCATCGAGGCCATCGCACGGCGGCTCGATCTGCCGATGGAGCGGGTCATCGTGACGATCGCCGACCACGGCAATACCTCGGCGGCGTCGGTGCCGTTGGCGCTCGATACCGGTGTTCGGGACGGGCGTGTGAAGCGCGGCCAGCTGCTGCTGCTGGAGGCGTTCGGCGGCGGATTCACCTGGGGTTCGGCGCTGATTCGGTATTGATCCCGGCGCCGGCCCGACCCCACAAAGAAAAACGCCGCGGTATGACCGCGGCGTTCATTTGCAAGTCGAGAGCGTGTCGAATTACTTCGATACGGACTTCTTGAACATGCGATCGATCTTCTCGTTGATCTGCTCGATCGCCTGCGAATTTTGCTGAGCGGTCGACAGTGCCTGGTTCGCCGTGCTCTGCGCGCCGGAAGCGGCGGAGGAGGCGCTTTGAGCGGCGCTGTTGGCGGCTTGAGCATCGCTTTCAGCCTTGGCAGTGTCGCTTTGCAGCTTCGCCACCTGCGATTTGAGATCGTCGATCTGAGCCTGAATCGGCTTCAGGTCCGTGCATCCCGCGAAAGCGATGAGGCAGGCTGCGGCGACTGAGGCCTTGAGTGTCGTGGAAAATGTCATAGATAGTCCCCTTGGGGTTGTTAATTCATTTCGTTTCGCAACATCCGAACCGTGTCCTCGCACGCAAGTCCAGGCACTATGTCGGGCTCGGATGCGTCGCAACACAGTCACACATAAAGCCAAATTCGCGCGTCGATTGCAACTGAAAGCATCTTAATGTCTCTGCTCTGCGACGATTTTAACCAATTTTGCGACTGAAATTAACTCATCGTAAGAAAACTGGCTGCCAACGGCCCCGCCGACCTGTAAGTTTTACAGATTGGCGAGCACGCCTTTTTCGTACCCTCAGCTCCGTAAAAGTTCCAAGACTGCACGGTAGCCCTGATTGATCGCCGAATCCGTATAGGCTTCGCCCCCGGCGTCCGAGTTGGCAATTGTAATCCTGCCGAATTGCGCGCGCCCGAGCACATGCGGCCGCTCGGCCTCCGGCAAATCGGGCTCGAACAGCGGATTGTATTCCGGCGCATAGCCGTGGGGCCATCGATTCACGGTGATTGCCGTGATGTCGCGGGCCGGATCGAATCCCCCGTCCTTGAGCGTGCGGCCGAGCTGGTCGCGGATGTTGCGCTCGAATGTTTCGAACGGCGTCGCGAGGAGCTCGGCGCGGCCGGCGCGATTCTGATCGTGCTCAGGCAGCCCGGGCTTGCAAGGCGTGCGCACCATGTGCACGAGAATCGGCTCGCTCGGGGACTTCGTGCTTCGGTACGAGCCGATCGTGACATGAGGATTCAAGTGAAAATAGGTGTGGTAGCTGCCCGGCGAATAGACGCCGTAGAGCTTGAGCGCGGCGAACGACCGCCAGTTGGACAGCGCCACGCTCGTGTAGACGAGCGGTGTCTTCACCAGGCTGTGCAAGGCTGCCTTCTGCGGAGCCGGCAGCTCCGGGCACAGGTAGGGGATCATCATGTTGTAGCACGCGAGCACCACGCCGCGGGCCCGCGCGGTGTACGCGCCGCCGGCTCGCATGTACGTAACCTCCACTTGCTTCGCAGCCTCAGGGTCTCCCAGATGACGCGCGCGAATCACCGTGCTGCTCAAGCGCAGGCGCAACGGCGCGCCGGCGCGGTCGAGTTGCGAGTAGTCGACGCGGGCCGTGACGATTTCCTCTGCGCCGTTCGCCGGCTGGGCTCGTCCGCCGACGGCTTCCGGTATGAGATCGCGCACCAGGGACCGGGCAATGGTGGCGTTTCCGTCGGGAAAGTGCAGATGATAGGAGCCGCCCGTGTCTTCGTAGCCGGCCGGCGTCGGCCCCATGCGTGATATGGACCCCTTGGCGAGTTTCATGCCCTGGAAGCCCGGCATGTAGTAACCCCAGCAATCGAGCGCGGACACCGCATCGATGCCCACGCCCCATTCGCCCATGGTGATCGCCTGGTAGTACTTGATCACCGCCGGATCGACCTTCACGACATCGCGCAAGAATGCCTCATAGCTCATGCGCGACAGGCGTTGCTTCTTCTCCGCCGATGAGATCCCGGGTAGGTAGTCGATATGGGCGGTCTCGATCTGCACGATTTCCTGGCGCGCCCGATCGGACAAGGGCGCCTGCAATACCGCCTGGGCGAGCGCGGATTTGTCGGAGCGGGAGCCGCCCAGCCCTAGGACCAGCTTGTCGGCGCCGAAGGTCTCGCGATCGAAAAACGTGCCCTGTTTGAGTCCCATCTGCTCGTAGAAGCTGAAGTGCTGCGTGGTCTTGATGAGCTTGTCGACCTGAATGCCGAGCGTACGCAGCAGACCGTCCGCGACCTTGCCGTAAGGACGCGGGCTATCGATTTCCAGCGTGCCGCCGTTCAAGAGATTGAGATGGCCGTCGAGATGGAATTCGTTGCGCTTCGCATGCCCGCCGAAGTCGTCGTGATTGTCGAGAATGAGGATGCGGCTCGCGCGGCCGGCGTGCTCGCGATAGAAATGCGCGGCCGCGAGACCTGAGATGCCCGCGCCCACCACGATGAGATCGTACTGCTCGCCGGTATCGACGGGCGCAGGGGAGGGTTTCCCGTCGCGCAGGGCATGAGCGGATTCGAAGGATCCGGGATGGCTGCCGCGCATGCCGGTGAGCAGCGGAGGGTAATAGCCGGGGGCGTCTTGCGCAGCGCTCGAGGCCGCGCTCGCCGGGGGTGTACCGGAGGGAGGCGCCGGCGTGGCAGAGTCATCGGCGAGCAGGGGGCCTCCAGCCAGCGCCGCCGTTCCGACGGCGACGCCATTCAGGAAGTCACGTCGCGTGATGGGGCGATCCATGCCGAGCGCGCGGTCCGACGAGAGGTCTTCTTTCATGATTTCCTTGGAGTTATGTTTTTTGGAGGAGCCGGCAAATTAGCGTGCCGGGAAGGCACTTGCCAGTGGTTCTAAACTGTATATAATGACAGCTACTGGCTGCATATACAGGTGAAGTCATGACCGACCTTACGCCTCGACAAACTCAAATCCTACGGCTCATCCAGGCATCGATCGCCGAAAACGGCATGCCGCCCACGCGGGCGGAGATTGCGCGGACCTTGGGCTTCAAATCTCCGAATGCGGCCGAGGAGCATCTGCGCGCCCTGCAACGTAAAGGCGTCATCGATTTGATTCCCGGCGCTTCGCGCGGCATTCAGCTCAAGGATATTTTGAGAGAACAGTTGGGTCTGCCGCTGATCGGCCGAGTGGCTGCCGGCCGTCCGATCCTGGCCGAAGAACATATCGAGCGGCACTATCAAATCGATCCTCAATTGTTCCAACCCCCGCCGCACTACCTGCTGAAAGTGCAGGGTATGAGCATGAAGAACGCGGGAATCTTGCATGGCGATCTGGTCGCCGTGCATCGTACGCCCGAAGTGCGCAATCGTCAGATCGTCGTCGCGCGCCTCGAGAACGAAGTGACCGTCAAGCGCTACCGGCAAGAAGGCACCATCGTATGGCTTCTGCCCGAGAACGCTGATTTCGAACCCATTCGCGTCGATCTGAAGAAAGAACCGATGATGATCGAAGGGGTGGTGGTCGGAGTGCTTCGCCGCGGTAAAGACGTGGATGCCGCGTGAAGCACCCACGCTCGCGGATATCCTGGCTGATGCGCGTGTCTGGAAATTATCTTTAAGTTCCTGGGACGCCTCGGCCGGTCGACTCCTGTCGTCGCCTCGGCCGGTTTGGTCCACCGGCCGAAGCGCGCTCGATGCCCGCTTGCCGGGTGGAGGCTGGCCGAGGGCGTCGCTCATCGAGGTTTTGCTGGATGAGCCCGGCCTCGGCGAGGTTCAGCTCTTTCTGCCGGCATTGGTGCAATCCCAACGAGCCGAGAGCGAGACGCCTTGGCTGGTTTGGATCGCCCCCCCGCACGAGCCCTTCGCACCCGCCTTGGCACAGCATGGCATCGATCTCGACCGGCTATTGGTGGTGCGGCCGGTCAGCGCCACGGAAGCCTTGTGGGCCGCCGAACAAGCGTTGGGATCGGGAGTGTGCGCGGCTGTTTTGCTGTGGTTGAAGGGCACCGACGAGCGTTGGCTGCGGCGTTTGAAATTGGCGGCCGAGGCGGGAGGGGCCCTGGGCGTTCTATTTCGACCGGAGCGGCATCGGTTCGAATCTTCGCCGGCGGCGTTGCGCGTGCTGCTCACTCGAGGGGACGAACACCCGCGCCTCGATATCATCAAGGTGCAGGGCGGACGGCCCGGACCCGTTGAGCTCGACTCCTCGCCCGCGCTGACCGCCGTCTCGAGCTGAGATGAGGTCGCGAGTATTGAAATCCGCCATGGCGGATTTGTTCGCCGCCGCCGAGGCGCCGGCCGCCCGGCATCCCGCCGCCCCGCCGTCGGCTGCCGTCTCGCCGCCGCCTCCGCCCCAGCAGCAGGCCGCGCGCTCACGCTCGAGGCATCTGTGGTATGCCGTGGTGTTTCCGGCACTCGGCGAGCCGCAGAGCTCGGCCGGGATTCTCGAGCGCCTGTGCCTGCACGCACAACGATTCACGTCGTGGGTGAGCATCGATCCGCCCAACGCGCTGCTGCTCGAGGTCAGAGGCAGCGTGAAGCTCTTCGGCTCGCTCGCGGCGCTGCATGCGGACATCGATGCGGTATGGAGCGGTTTGAAGCTGCGTGCGCAAAGCTCGACGGCGCCCTCGACGTTGGCGGCGCTCTGGCTGGCCCGCGCCGGTCACAAGGCTCTCATCGAAGACCCCGGCTTGCTCGCGGGGCGGCTCGCCAAGCTGCCCGTGGCCTGCACTTCCTGGGATGGCTCGCGCCTTTCCACTTTGCGCACCATGGGTGTCAGCCGGATCGGCGAATTGATGCGATTGCCGCGCGCGGGAATCGCGCGTCGCTTCGGTTCCGGCGCGGTGCTCGATCTCGACATCGCATTGGCGCGGCAAGCCGCGCCGCGCCGCGCTTTCGCGGCGCGCGAGCGGTTTCACGGGCGCTGTGATTTCGAGACGGAGGTCGAGACCGTCGCCTATGCCCAGAAGGCGCTCGGCCCGCTCATCGAACGCTGCGCCCGGTTCTTGCGCGAGCGCCAGGCGGGCGTGCAGGCCCTGGAGCTCAAGCTTAAGCATCGTACCGAGCCCGTCACGCGGGTTCGCCTGGGATTGGCGAGCGTCACCGGCGACCCTGCGCGCTTGGCGGATGTCTCGATGCAAAAGCTGTCGCGCCTCGAGCTCGCCGCGCCGATCCTCTCCTTGGAGCTTCTATCGGGCCGGCTGCAGCCGCTCTCGGCCGATTCTCTCGATGTATTCGCGCGCCTCGGGGGCGGCAACCGCGACACGGCGCCGCAGCTGGTGGAGCGTCTGCGCGCCCGGCTGGGTGAGCAGGCGGTCTATCGCATTTGCCCGGTACCGGAGCATCGCCCCGAAGCGGCCTGGCAGCGAGTGCATGCGTTTCAGGCGGACGATGCGCCGCGGACGGGCCGGCGGGTGCGGGCGCCGCACGCCCAGGAGATGCCGCGCCCCGTATGGCTTTTGAACGAACCGGCGCAGCTCCCCGATGCAGACCTCGAGCAGCTGCAACGAAGCCGTTCCATGCTCGAGGAAGGTCCCGAGCGCATCGAGAGCGGCTGGTGGGACGGCAAGGATGTCGCGCGCGATTACTACATCGTGCGCCAAGCGGGCGGTGCTCGGCTGTGGATTTTTCAGGAACGGCGATCCCAGTGCTGGTATGTGCACGGTGTGTTCGCTTGAGGCTCTGTGGTGTACGCCGAGCTGCATGCCGTGAGCAATTTCTCGTTCCTGCGCGGCGCCTCACAGCCCGAGGAGCTGGTCGCGCGCGCCCAGGCGCTCGGCTATCGAGCGCTCGCCCTTACCGATGAATGCTCGCTTGCGGGGGTGGTGCGTGCGCACACCGAGGCCAAGCGATGCGGGCTGCCGCTCATCGTCGGCGCCGAGCTCAATTGCGGCACTCACTCGGGCCGCAGCGCCGGGCCCGACCGCGGCGGTGACGAACTCAAGCTCGTGGCGCTCGCCGTCGATCGGACAAGCTACGGCGCGCTCTGCCGTCTGATCAGCCGCGCCCGGCGCGCCGGCGCCAAGGGCAGCTACCGGCTCGAGCGCCAGGATCTCGAGAACGCTCTCGACGGATGTCTGATTCTCTGGCTGCCGCCGGCCGGCAGGGTTGCTTTGCCGCAGCACCAAAACGACGGCCGCTGGCTGCGCGAGCGCTTTGCCGGACGGCTCTGGATAGGCGTCGAGCTATTGACCGGCGGGTTCGATGCGCGCCGCCTGGAGCTCTTGGAGGCGCTGGGCAACGCGCTCGGGCTGCCGCGGGTCGCCGCCGGCGACGTGCACATGCACCGGCGCAGCCGCCGCGCGCTGCAGGATGTGCTGACGGCGATTCGTCTCGGGACACCGCTCAGCGAGGCGGGCACGAGGCTCCATCCGAACGGCGAGCGTCACTTGCGGCCGCTGCCGCGCCTCAAGGAGCTGTATCCGGCCGCGCTCCTCGAGGAAAGCGTCGCCGTCGCCGAGCGTTGCGTGTTCAAGCTCGACGAGCTTCGCTATGAGTATCCCGAGGAGATCGTGCCCGCGGGCGAGACGCCTACCAGCCATTTGCGCCGCTTGACGGAACGGGGGTGCGCCAAGCGCTGGCCGGGCGGGGTGCCTCCCGCCGTGCGTGACGGTATCGAGCATGAGCTCAAGCTCATCGCCGAGCTCAAGTTCGAGCCCTTCTTTCTCACCGTGCACGACGTGGTGCAGTACGCGCGCTCGCAGAACATTCTCTGCCAGGGCCGGGGCTCGGCCGCCAACTCGGTGGTGTGCTACTGCCTCGAAATCACCGAAGTGGATCCCTCGCGCATGGCGACGCTGTTCGAACGCTTCATCTCCAAGGAGCGCAACGAGCCTCCCGACATCGACGTGGATTTCGAGCACGAGCGGCGCGAGGAAGTGATCCAGTACATTTATCGCAAATACGGCCGCGAGCGTGCAGCGCTGGCGGCGACCGTCATCTGTTATCGCCCCCGAAGCGCGCTTCGTGACGTCGGCAAGGCTCTCGGCTACGGGCTCGACGAAGTCGACCGGCTGGCAAGCGGCATGCAATGGTGGGACGGTCAACGCATCGATCCCGAGCGTATCCGCGCCTCGGGATTCGATCCCGAGGATCCGCGTACTCGGCGCCTGATGGCGCTCGCCGCGGAGATCCTCGGATTTCCCCGCCATCTCTCGCAGCACGTCGGCGGCTTCGTGATCGCCCGCGGCCGCCTGGATGAGCTCGTGCCCATCGAGAATGCCGCGATGCCCGAGCGTACCGTCATCGAATGGGACAAGGACGATCTCGACGCCCTGGGGCTTCTCAAGGTGGATGTGCTGGGACTCGGCATGCTGAGCGCGATACGCCGGGCATTCGGGTTGATCAACTCGTTCGGGGTGAACCCGAACGCGTCCGGCGGCCCCTCGCGCGGGACGGGGGATCTCACGCTCGCGACGGTGCCGAGCGAGGATGCGGCGGTGTACGACATGATTTGCCGTGCCGACACCGCGGGGGTTTTTCAAATCGAATCGCGTGCGCAAATGGCCATGCTGCCGCGCCTTCGGCCGCGCAATTTCTACGATCTCGTGATCGAAGTGGCGATCGTGCGGCCGGGGCCGATCCAGGGCGAGATGGTGCATCCGTATCTACGCCGCCGCAGCGGCGAGGAGCCGGTGAGCTATCCGAGCAAGGCGGTCGAGGAGGTGCTGAAGCGCACCTTGGGTGTGCCCATCTTTCAAGAGCAGGTCATGCGGTTGGCGATCGTCGCGGCCGGCTTCTCACCCGGCCAGGCCGACGAATTGCGGCGCGCCATGGCGGCCTGGAAGCGCAAGGGAGGGCTCGAGCCCTTCCAGCGCCGACTGGTCGACGGCATGCGCGAGCGCGGCTACGAGGAGAGCTTCGCGAATCAGATATTCAATCAGATCCTGGGGTTCGGGGAATATGGATTTCCGGAGTGCGTCGTTGGCGAAACGCAAGTCGTGGATGCCGATACCGGCAGATGGGTGGCCATCGAGGACCTTGCCCGAGGCCGGGCGCATATGGAGAACACGCTGGCGTGCGATGAGGAACTTCTGCTTCGCGCACGCAAGGTGCTCCGCGTCATCAACAGCGGCGTGAAGCCCGTGTTGCGATTGCGCACGGCGCTAGGGCACGAAATTTGCGCAACCGCCCAACATCCTTTCATGACCGTGTCGGGGTGGCGTCAGCTTGGAGAACTCAAGATCGGCGATCATGTGGCGACGGCCCGTTCTTTGCCGGTCTCGGGACGTCGAAGGTGGTCGCAACACAAAATTTTGGTCCTCGCCGACCTTATTGCAGAGGGCAATCTATGTCATCCCAGTACATTTTATTTCCATACGACGGAAACATGGCATTGCCAGGAATTTGTCAGGGCGGTTGAACTATTCCCGAATACAAAAGCGGTCGTTGAACGTCACAAATCATGCTTTTCTGTACGCGTCCGTCGGATCGATCGCAAAAAGCAGATAGGTGCCGTCGTCTGGTTGAGAAAGCTAGGGGTATGGAATTGCGGAGCCCGAGCGAAAAAGTTACCACCTGAGGTATTCGAACTCTGCGACAACAATATCGGATTGTTTTTAGCGCGGCTTTGGGAGGGAGATGGCGGTTTTTCCCTGAAAGGCCATGCATCGTACGACACCGCCTCTCCTCAATTGGCTTTACAAGTTCAGTATTTGCTTCTTCGTCTTGGAATCGTTGCTCGACTATATCGTCGTATAAAGAAATACAAAGAAAAAGAATTGGAACATCAAGTGGTTACCATTACGGGCCACGAGGCGCTGTGCCAATTCTGGAAACTTATAGGCTCCCGATTCCTTGATCAGAGGAAGAGGGGGCAATCAAGATTTCTAGCGCGGCCCCGACATGGGCGCATGTCACGCGACATTTTACCCGCAGAGATCCGCTCAACGATTCGTCGGAATCGCGACGCCCTCGGACTTACCTGGAAGGAGTTAGGGGTGAGGACTGATCTCAGTATGCGTGAAATCCAGGCGCGGGGTGGCGTGAAAATAGGGTTTCGACGCCATGTCATAGAACGTTTGGGGGAAGTCTTAGGTTCATCCGAACTTTTGCGTCTATCTCGATCGGACATCTACTGGGACAGGATTGTGAAGATCGAGCCGGTCGGAGACCGAGATACCTATGATCTCAAGATCGAGGGAGATCACAATTTCGTGGCCAATCATTTCGTTGTCCACAATTCGCATGCGGCCAGCTTCGCGCTGCTGGTCTACACCTCCGCCTGGCTCAAGGCATACGAGCCGGCGGCATTTTGCGCGGCGCTCATCAACAGTCAGCCCATGGGCTTTTACGCACCGGCTCAATTGGTGCGCGATGCACGCTCGCACGGCGTCGAGGTGCGTCCGGCGGATGCGACGGCGAGCGAATGGGACTGCACGCTCGAGCGGCGCGACGACGGCCGGCCGGCGCTGCGCCTCGGGCTTCGGCTCGTGAAGCATCTGTCGCAGGAGGGCGCCAAGCGATTGCTCGCGGCGCGCGCGGTGCGCCCATTCGCCGACATCACCGAGCTTGCCGAGCGCGCGGCGCTCGACCGCCGCGATCTGGAGGCGCTCGCGGCAGCCGATGCACTCGCGGCCTTGAGCGGGCATCGCTACCGCGCCGTGTGGCAGGTGAGCGGCGTGGAGCGGCCGCTGCCGCTGCTGCCCGCGGATACCCAGGGCTCCGAGGGAATTCCGTTGCTGCGCGCGCCGCGCGAAGGCCATGACATCGTCGCCGATTACGCGAGCCTCGGGCTCACGCTGCGGCGCCATCCGCTCGCGCTCCTGCGAGAGAGGCTCGAGAAGCGCGGTGTCATCGATACCCAGGCACTGTGGGGTCTACCCAACGGTCGATGGGTCACGACGGCCGGCCTCGTCATCACGCGGCAACGGCCGGGGAGCGCCAGCGGCGTGACGTTCGTCACCCTGGAGGACGAAGCGGGCTACGTGAATTTGATCGTCTGGAAGCGGGTGGCCGATGAGCAGCGCGCCGCGCTGCTCGAATCGCGGCTCCTCGAGGTGCGGGGCCAGGTACAGCGCGAGGGTGATGTGCTGCACCTGATCGCACGGCGCCTGGTCAATCTATCGGCGCTGCTCGGGGACCTCGTGGTGGAATCCCGGGATTTCCACTAGGGCGCCGCCGCCGGGGGAGGGGACTGCATCTTCTTGCGGTGCAGCGCTCGGGCGCCAAGGGCCGCTCCTAGGCGCTCTCGAAGCCGGTCAGCACGTTCACTGCGTTGAGCCCGACATCCGCGACGGCGTAGCCGCCCTCGAACACGAACAGGGTCGGCCATTTGCATGCGCCGATCAAGCGGCCGTAGGTGGAGAAGTCCTCGGACTTGAGCCGGAAGAAGCTGATCGGATCTTGCTCGAAGGTATCCACACCGAGCGAAACCACCAGGGCATCGGGCACGAAGCGGCGGATGCGCTCGAGCCCGCTCGCGAGCGCCTCTGACCACGCCGAGAATCCCGAACCCGGGGGGAGCGGCAGATTCATGGTATAGCCGGTCCCGCCGCCCACGCCCGTCTCGTCGGCGTAGCCGGAGAAGTAGGGGAACGCGTGCGCCGGGTCGCCGTGCAGGGAGACGTACAGGACGTCGGGGCGATCGTAAAAAATGTCCTGGGTGCCATTGCCGTGGTGGAAGTCCACGTCGAGAATGGCGACGCGCGCCGCGCCGCGGTCACGCAGGAATTCGGCGGCGATGGCTGCGTTGTTCAAGAAGCAGTAGCCGCCATACAGATCGCGAGCCGCGTGATGGCCCGGAGGACGGCACAGCGCGAAGGCGGATCGCGCACCCTTATGAAGGTGGCTGGCCGCCGTCACCGCGACATCGGCGGCGGCTAGAGCAGCCTCCCACGTTCCCGCGTTGATCGAGGTCTCGCCGGCCATGGCGTAATAGCCGAGCTTTCCCGCGATCCCGGTCGGGCAGCGTTGCGACATGCGCCGCGCCGGCCAGCAGTCCGGGATGGCCTCGCCCAGGTTGCCCGCCGCGGTCCACTCGGCCCAGGCGCTCTTCAGGAAATCCACGAACGCCGCGTCATGGACCTCGAGAACCGGTCCCAGGCCGAAGCGCGAGGGCGCCGTGATTTCCCCGAGACCGACGCTACGGACGCGCTCGATGACGATCTCAGCCCGCTCGGGACACTCGTGGGGGGGTACCAGCCGGCCGCCGTAGAGCTCGGTTTTGGCGTTGCGCAGCAAATGCTCTTCGGTAAAAACGGTGATCACGGGTGACTTCTCTCGCCAGGGCGCGGAACGATGTCCGCGGGCTCCCTGGGGGTCAGCGGTGCTTCTTCTTCTTGCGGGCCGTCTTTTCGTCCGGCTCGTTCTCGGTCTCGTCCTCGCCGGGATCGCCGATCTCGTAATCGTCGAAATCGCTGAGAAGCTCGGCGGTGCGGCGCTCCTCCATCACCCGCTCGAGCCTGCGCCACGCGGGCTCGGCGCCCTTGGGGGCCCGCCGACGCTGCGACTCCACGTCGCGCATAATGTGGTCCACGTCGACATCGTCTACCGGCGCGGCATCTTCCGCGTCCTCTTCCTCGAACTCGTCCGACTCGGGTTTCTCGCTCATGCTGCAACGGCTTCCCGTGACACCTTCGGAATCAAACACTGGGAATGAACTACGCGCGGTTTATAAACGGAAAGGCGCCCCGAGAGCAATAGCCCGACGCACACTCTTCACTTCACCAGATCATTGAGCTGGAAAATCGGCAGCAGCAGCGCGATCACGATGAACATGACGATCGCCCCCATGAGCACGACCATGAACGGACCCAACAGATTCGTCAGGGTGGAGAGGAGGCCGTCCATTTCCCGCTCTTGATTGCTGGCGGCGCGTTCGAGCATCTTTTCGAGTTCGCCGCTGCTCTCGCCGCTGGATATCAAGTGGATCATCATGGGAGGAAAAAGTTTCCGCGCCGCCAGCGACTTACCGATGGGCGCCCCCTCCCGAACCCGAAGCGCCGCTTCCTCCACCGCCTGGCGCATCGGCATGTTGCTGATCACCTCCGCGGAGATCCGCAGCGCGTCGAGCACCGGTACGGCGCTCGCGGTGAGAATGCTGAAGGTGCGGGAAAACCGGCCGGTGTTCAGCCCGCGAATGAGCTTTCCGATCAGCGGCATACGCAAGAGCGAGCGATCCACCTTGAGCCGGGCCGCGGGCGCCTTGACCCAGCGCAAGAATCCCCAAATGGCGGCTGCGATCACGATGAGCCCGTAGATCCAGTAATGACGGATGAGATCGCTCATGCCGATGAGAATACGCGTCGCGACCGGCAGCTCCTGATGGCCGGACTCGAACACCGCGACCACCTGAGGCACCACGTAGGCCAACAGAAACGAGACGATGGCGAAGCAAAGAAACAGGAGCACGATGGGGTACACCAATGCATTGCTGACCTGCTGCCCCATGACCTGCCGCGACTCCGTATAGTCGGCCAGGCGCTCCAGCACCGAATCGAGCTTGCCGGATTGCTCGCCGGCGGAGACCGTGGCGCGATAGATTTCAGGGAATGCCTGAGGGAAGTCGCGCAGACCGTCGGCCAGGGGATGACCCTCGACCACCTTGCTGCGGACACCGAGCACGATTCGCTGCACGCGGGGCTTTTCGGTCTGCTCGGCGACGGCTTGCAGGGTCTCCTCGAGCGGCAGCCCGGAGCGCAGGAGCGTCGCGAGCTGGCGAGTGAGCAGTGCGAGATCGAGCGTCGAGAGGCCGCGGCGCATGAATGGGCGGCGCTTGCTCTGCTGCCGATGTTCGCGCTGCGCGGCTTCCTGGATGTCCATGGGCAGAAGCTGCTTCTCGCGCAGCAGCTGCCTCACGTGCTTCGGCGTGTCGCCTTCGATCAGCCCTTTGCGTTCCCGTCCTTGGGCATCGAGGGCGACATATTCGAAAGCGCCCATGCTAGTCCTCGCGGGTGACCCGGAGCACTTCTTCCAAGGTGGTTTCTCCCGCCATGACCTTGCGCCGGCCGTCGTCGCGGATGCCCGGGCTCGCCGCGCGGGCGTAGCGCTCGAGCTCCTGTTCGGAGGATCCGTCGTGGATCATGGTCCGCATGTGATCGTCGACGGCGATGAGTTCGTAAATGCCGGTGCGGCCCCGATAGCCCATACCCGGCTCGATGCTCGGGCGATAGAGCTGGACCGGGCCGTCCTTCGGATCGAGATTGAGGAGGCGCCGCTCGTATTCGCCGGCCATGAACGGCTCCCGACTCTCCGGATTCAGAACCCGCACCAGGCGCTGTGCCAGGACGCCGATCAAGCTCGAGGAGAGCAGGAACGGCTCGATGCCCATGTCGCGCAAGCGTGTCACGGCACCCACCGCCGTGTTGGTATGGAGGGTGGACAGCACCAGGTGGCCGGTCAAGCTGGCCTGTACGGCGATCTGCGCCGTTTCGAGGTCGCGGATTTCGCCGATCATCACGACATCGGGGTCCTGGCGCAAAATCGCGCGCAGGCCGCGCGCGAAGGTCATTTCGACCTTGGTATTCACTTGCGTTTGACCAATGCCGTCGATGTAGTACTCGATCGGGTCCTCAACGGTCATGATATTGCGGGTATTGTCGTTGATGCGCTCGAGCGAGGCGTACAACGTGGTGGACTTGCCCGACCCGGTGGGGCCGGTCACCAGGATGATGCCGTGGGGCTTGTGGATGATCTCATCCATGGTTTCTTGCGTTTTCGGGTCCATGCCGAGCGAGGTGAGCTCGATCCGGCCTGCCTGCTTGTCGAGTAAACGCAATACAACGCGCTCGCCGTGCCCCGAGGGCAGGGTGGAGACGCGTACGTCGACCGCACGTCCGGCGATACGCAAGGAGATGCGACCGTCCTGCGGCAGACGCCGCTCGGCGATGTCGAGCTTCGACATGACTTTGATACGCGATACCACGAGGGGCGCGACCGCGCGCTTGGTCTGCAGGACCTCGCGCAGCACGCCATCGACGCGGAACCGGATGACCAGCCGGTTCTCGTAGGGCTCGATGTGAATATCCGAGGCGTTTTCCTTGACCGCTTGCGTCAGCAGCGCATTGATCAGCCGGATGATCGGCGCCTCATCGTCGCTTTCGAGCAGATCGGAGGACTCGGGAATGTCCTCGGCGAGGTGGGCGAGGTCGGTGTTCTCGTCCAAGCCCTCGAGCATCTGCATGGTCGCGCCCGAGCCCGCCTCGTAGGCGACCCGCAGCAGCGCGTCGAATTTCTCCTCCGACACCCGCTCGAGCTTCAAGGCAACGCCGACGAAGCGGCGTACCTCGGCCAGCGCCTGAGGCGTCACGCCCGGCCGGCAGACCGTGTCCGCGAAGCCGTCGGCCACTCCTCGAACCAGCACGCCGTGGCGCTTGGCGAACGGAAAGGACAGCTTCCGTTGCTCGACCGGATGTTCGAGTTCGGCGTTCACTACGGCGACACCGGCTGCGGCGCAGGTGGGATTCGAACCGGCGGCCCGGGCTGGGTGGCCGGGGCCGGTTGGGCCGTGGGAGCCGGCTGAGCCGGGGACACCGGCTGCGGCGCCGACCCGATCCGGCCCGCAGGCGCCGGCTGGGCGCCCGGCACCGGCTGGGCGCCCGGCGCGGGTTGAGCACCCGCCGCGGGTTGAGGGCCCGCCGCGGGTTGAGGGCCCGGCACAACGATGGTGCCGGCTCCGTTCGAATACCCGCCCTGCTTGCTCGAGATGGACGGAATTGCAGGCTGCTTTTCGCCCGGCAGCAAGGTGATCTTACCCTTGTTCAGGGTCCGCTCTTCCTCGCGAATCTGGTTATATCTCGAGGTGCTCAGCGTCTCGGTCGCCGCCGGATCGCGCAGGATCCGCGGACGCAGGAACACGAGCAGGTCGCTCTTCTGGCGCGAGCCCGAGCGCGATTTGAACAGGTTGCCGAGCAGGGGGATGGCGCCGAGCACGGGCACCCGATCCTCGCTCTCGGTGACGGTGTCTTGCATCAAGCCGCCGAGCACGACGATACCGCCGTCCTCGATCAGGATCGTGGTCTTGATCGACTGCTTGTTGGTCGAGATGTCGGCAGAGTCGGTGAGCTTCGCACCGGGCGAGGAATCTTCCTGCTCGATCTTGAGCTGGATCACATCGTTCTCGCTGATATGCGGCGTGACCTTGAGGATGGTGCCGACCTCCTCGCGCTGGATGGTCTCGAACGGGCTCGTGGTGCCGTTTACCGCGGCGGTCGAGCTCGTATATTGACCGGTGATGAGCGGAATTTCCTGCGTGACCTTCACCTCCGCTTCCTCGTTGTTCATGGTGATGATACGGGGCGTCGAGATGATGTTGCTGTCGGCGTCGCTGCGGATGGCCTGAATGATCGCCGCCAAGCCCTTGCCGGTGTTGGAGTTATACGTGCCCACCGCGAACGTGGCGCCGGTTGGGATCACCGAGGAGAGGCTGGAGGCGGCCGTCGCGCCCGTCGTGGTGGCGGTGGTCGTCGTCGCACTGAGGGTGCTGCTGTTGGTGAGGCCGCTGACGCCGCCCAAAGCCGCCGTGGCGATATCCACGATGCTGCTGCCGGCGCTGCCGGGGAAATTGGTGATCCCGTAACCGAGCGAGGAGCCGCCATCCAGGAGCCATTGCACGCCGATGTCGGCGCTCTTGTTGACATCCACCGTGACGATCAGAGCCTCCACCTCGACTTGCGCCCGGCGGATATCGAGCTTGTCGATGATCGCCATGAGGTTCTTCATGATCTTCGGCGGCGCGGTCATGATGAGCGCATTGGTGGGCACGTCGGCCCAGATGGTGACGCTCGCATCGACGTTCGAGCCGCCGCCGCCGCCGCCCGCAGCGGCCGCTCCGCCGCCGCCGGTGCCCTGTGGGCCTCCCTGCGCCTTGGACGTGGCGGAGGCCTGGCCCTTGAGCTTGTCGGCCAGCTTCTCGGCATCCGCGTATAAGAGGTAACGCACCTCGGTGTCGCCGCCGTTGCCGCCGGCTTTCGGGGTGTCCATTTCGAGAATCAAGGCTTTTTCCTTGAGACGCAGCGATTTCTCGCCGCTCAGCAGCACGCTGTTGGTGCGCTCGTCGGCCACCAGCTTGACCGGCACGCCGCCTTCGGCCCCGGCGCCCTGATTCAGCTGGTTGAGGGTACGGACTACCTCCGTGGCGCTGGCGTTGTGCAACGGAACGACCTCGATCGGCTCGTCGCCGCTCTCGTCCATGCGCTCGATGATCTTCATGATGCGCGCCACATTGCTGGCGCGATCCGAAATGATCAGCATGTTGCCGGCGCCGTAGGCCGCGAGGTGCCCCTGTTGGGGTATCAACGGCCGCAACAGCGGCACGAGCTGCGCCGCGCTGATGTTCTTCATGGTGATGATCTGGGTGACGATCTCATCCGAAGTGGTGCTCACGCTCTGCGGCAGATCGATCGACGGCGACTGTCTCACGTCGGTGTTGGGGATGATCTTGATGACCTTTCCCGCCGGTACCGCGGCATAGCCGTACACCTGAAGCACCGATAGAAACGCCTGATAGAAGGCCTCCGGCGACATCGGTGTCGACGACAGCATCGTGACTTTGGCGTTGACCCGCGGATCGATGATGAAGTTCTTTCCCGTGACTTCGCCGACCGCCTGGATGATCTGGTTGATATCCGCGTCCTTGTAGTTCGGCGTGATCGTGGCTCCTTCCTGAGCTTGTTGCCCCGGCGACACGTGTGGGGCTCCGGGAGGCGCGGGAAACGCCGCCGGCGCCAGCAGAATCGAGATTGCGCAGGTGAGCGCGCGGCGCAGCCGGGCTGGCCGGTACGATACGCTTCGGCTGATGAGTGAATGCGTCATGGACTACCCGTGAATGAACCGCTAATGAACGTCAGGCGCGTTTCGACCATCGGGCGCGTCATTCGTTTGGAACTTCGGTGGTATTCGCAGGCCCGGCCCCGGGAGACGGCGTGCCGGCCGGCGCGCCCTCCAAATCGCGGGTGGCTTCGGCGGCGACCTGAGCAATGTTCAGAGTGATCTCCTGTTTCTGGCCGCCGCGCTCCACGGTGACTGCGACTGTGTTGGACGATTGAATCGTATTGAATACCTCTTGGCTGTGCTGCGGATCATCGAGCGGTTGTCCGTTGATTGCCGTGACCAAGTCTCCAGGCTGCAGACCCAATTTATTAAAAATGGTGCGATTCCGGCCCGGGTAGGCGCGAAAGCCGCGCAGCTTCCCGGCGGCATTGTCGTACGAGGGGACGGTGCGCATGACCTGGTCGAGGAGACCGGGGTCCTGCTGCACCATGCGGCGAACGTTGTCGACCGCCGCGATCGTGCGCGGGTCGGCGCCGATCCGGCGCGACATCCGCGGAGCCGCCCGCGAGCCGGCGATCAGCCGCGGTAGGACCAGCGTCTCCAACGTTCCTGCCCGGTCGAGAATCACGTGGTCGAGGTAGACCGAGTACAATGAGGCACCGTTCACATTATCACCGATCGAATACACTTTGGACGGGCCGCCGTCGCTGATGATGGCGATCCCTCGCTTGGGGTTCTCGGTAGCGATGGTGCCGGCAAGCAACAGATTCGCGCTGCTAAGCGGCGCGTTATTGGGATCCTGCGTGGTGGGGTCCGCCACCGCGATGCCGAACAGATGGGCCGATACCACCGCCTGAGCGTCTGCCGCGGGGCGTTGATGGCTTGCCATCGATGGGGTGATCGCCGGTTCCGGCGTCTTCACATGCCCGCCCACGAGCGCCACGGCCATGCGCGCGAACTCGACGGCGATGAGCACCGCGAGCGCGATCGAAACCGCGTTGGGGCCTTTGCTTTGCCAGCGGGCCAGCCATTCATTCGTCCGCGTGTCCAGCATGTAGTTAGGGTCGTTCGCGTTACTTCAAAACGGGTGCGAAAACGGGTGCGCAAGCGGGAGGGGCCGCGCGCCCAAGGCGCTCAATCATAGGGCTACCCGCTAGTGTGCTCAAGCATTTGTTTTTCCTTGTTAAAGTTGAGTGACATCGAATGGCGACATTGGCGTCTCCGGCGGACTTTTGCTTGTCAGCGCTTGTAAACGGCGAATCTGCGCCCTATAAACCGTAGGTACATGAGCGACGTTGAACGCGGGCGGGAAGGTACGGGCTTGGTCGTCGAGGAAGCGGCGCCAAAGCTCAAGCGTCCCCCCCTTTACCAAGTGGTCCTTATCAACGACGACTATACCCCCATGGAATTCGTCGTGGACATCCTGCAGCGATTCTTTGCGATGGACCGCACCAAGGCAACCCGGGTTATGCTTGAGGTCCATACCAAGGGCAAAGGAGTATGCGGGGTCTTTACTTACGAGATCGCGGAGACCAAGGTGGCCCAAGTGATTGCATATGCGAGACAACATCAGCATCCGCTGATGGCAACGCTAGAAGAGGCGTAACCAGTGCTTAGTCAAGAACTCGAATTTTGCTTGAACGATGCCTTTGCCGGTGCGCGTGAGGCGCGCCACGAATTCATGACCGTCGAGCACCTGCTGCTCGCCATCGTGGATACCCCCAAGGTGCGCGAAATCCTGAAGTCCTGCGGGGCCGATACCGCGAAGCTCAAGACCGAGCTCAAACAGTTCATCGACCAGACCACGCCGCGCCTGCCTGCCGGCGAGGACCGCGACGTGCAGCCGACCCTCGGCTTCCAGCGCGTTCTGCAGCGGGCTGTGTTCCACGTCCAATCGAGCGGCAAGAAAGAGGTCACCGTCGCCAACGTCCTGGTCGCGATATTCAGCGAGAAACAGTCGCATGCCGCCTATCTATTGAGCATGCAGGACGTATCGCGGCTCGACGTGGTCAATTTCATCGCCCACGGCCTGTCCAAGGCGGGCGGCGAGGAGCGCACCGAGCGCGAAGAGGGCGGCGCGTCGGGCGATCCGGAGCGCGACGGGGACAGCGGCGGCAGCGCGCTCGAGAAATACGCCACCAATCTCAACGAGGCCGCGCGCAAGGGCAAGATCGATCCTCTGATCGGACGCAAGGTCGAAGTGGAACGTACCATCGAGATCCTCTGCCGACGGCGCAAGAACAATCCGCTGTACGTGGGCGAGGCGGGGGTCGGCAAGACGGCCATCGCCGAGGGTCTTGCGCGCATGATCGTGGAGAACCAGGTCCCCGAGGTCCTGCTGGACGCCACGATCTACTCCTTGGACATGGGGTCCTTGGTGGCGGGCACCAAATACCGGGGCGATTTCGAGAAGCGGTTGAAGGCCGTACTCGCCGAAGTCAAGAAACAGCCGGGCGCGATTCTCTTCATCGATGAGATTCATACCGTGATCGGCGCCGGGGCGGCTTCCGGCGGCGTCATGGATGCATCCAACCTCATCAAACCGGCGCTCGCCAATGGCGAGCTGCGCTGCATCGGATCGACCACCTACAACGAATATCGCGGGATATTCGAGAAGGATCATGCGCTCGCGCGGCGCTTCCAGAAAATCGACATCACCGAGCCCTCGATCCAGGACACCGTGGATATTCTGCGCGGACTGAAGACGCGCTACGAGGAGCATCACGGAATCAAGTACGAGGATGAGGCGTTGCAGGCCGCGGCCGAGCTCGCGGCGCGTCACATCAATGATCGGCACATGCCCGACAAGGCGATCGACGTGGTCGATGAGGCCGGCGCCAACCTGCGTTTGCGGCCGGTGGAGAGCCGCGAGCCCGCGGTGACCGTGACGCAGATCGAAAACGTCGTGGCGCGCATCGCGCGCATCCCGCCGAAGAACGTCTCGCTGTCCGATCGCGATGTGCTCAAGAATCTAGAGCGCAATTTGAAGCTGACGATATTCGGCCAGGACAAGGCGATCGAGGCTTTGTCGGCGGCCATCAAGATGTCGCGCTCGGGGCTTGGCGATCAGCGCAAGCCCGTGGGCTCGTTCCTGTTCTCGGGCCCGACCGGCGTCGGCAAGACCGAGGTCACGCGCCAGCTCGCCATCGCGATGGGAGTGGAGTTCGTGCGCTTCGACATGTCGGAGTACATGGAGCGGCACACGGTATCCCGGCTCATCGGAGCTCCGCCGGGCTACGTCGGATTCGACCAGGGCGGCCTCCTGACCGAGGCGATCGCGAAGCATCCGCATTGCGTGCTCCTGCTCGACGAAATCGAGAAGGCGCACCCGGACGTCTTCAATCTTCTGCTGCAGGTGATGGACCACGGCACGCTCACGGATAACAACGGCCGCAAGGCCGATTTCCGCCACGTGATCATCATCATGACCACAAACGCGGGAGCCTTTGAAATGAGCCGGCCGAGCATCGGATTCACCCAGTCGGATACCGCCTCGGACGGCATGGAGGCGATTCGCCGGCTGTTCTCGCCGGAGTTCCGCAATCGATTGGATGCCGTCATTCAATTCGGCGCACTCGACTCGGATACGATCGAGCGCGTGGTCGATAAGCTCCTGGTCGAGGCCGAGGCGCAGCTCGAACACAAGCGGGTGTCCATCACCGTCGATGAGGCGGCGCGGCGCTGGATCGCCAAGCGCGGCTACGATCCGAAGATGGGAGCGCGGCCGATGGCGCGGCTCATTCAAGAGCACATCAAGCGCCCGCTCGCCGAGGAGCTGTTGTTCGGCAAGCTGGTCAATGGCGGGCACGTGGATGTGAGCGTTACCGACGACGGCGAGAAGCTCCTGCTCGAGTCGCGGTCGGCCGATTCGCCCGCGCTTCTATCGCACGAGAGCCAGGAAACTCAATAGGCCCGGGGAATGATGGCCGGGCTCCCGGCGGCGGCATTCAGCGCCGCCCGCCGGCGGTCAGTGGCCCGCGGCGGTGGGCGATCCGCGGCGCTCAGCGGCCGCGATAGACGATTCGGCCCTTGGTCAGATCGTAGGGCGTCATTTCAACGGTGACTTGATCGCCCGTCAAAATCCTAATGTAATTCTTGCGCATCTTGCCCGAGATGTGCGCCGTCACCACATGCCCGGTTTTCAGCTTGACGCGGAACGTGGTGTTCGGCAGGGTCTCGACGACCTCGCCTTCGAACTGAATTGCCTCTTCTTTTGACATGCGTCCTTATGGTGTACACGAAGCCGGGCGCATTGTGCATAAAGCACCCTGGTAATGCAATTTCAGCCTGATCCGACCGCCCAGCTGCCGCTTGGGATGCGCCGGGCGTAGCCCCGTAGCAGTGCGACGAACTCACTGCGGGGGACCTCACGCGCCCCTAGGCTCGAGAGATGCGAGCTGGCAACCTGGCAGTCCACCAGCCGAATCGAGCGGCCGCGGCACTCCTCGACCAGCCGCGCCATGGCCACCTTGGAGGCGTCCCGCTCCCGGCTGAACATCGATTCACCGAAGAACACGCCATCGAGTTGGATGCCGTACAGCCCCCCGACCAGCCGGTCGGCGGCGTAGGTTTCCACCGAGTGGCCGAACCCGAGGCGATGGAGCTCTCCATAGGCACCGATCATCTCCTCGTTCAGCCATGTGTCCGTACCGGAGCGCCGGGGAGCCGCGCATGCGCGGATGACCTCGTCGAAGGCGGTGTCGAGCCGGGTCGAGTAGGGGCCGTTGCGCAGCGTCTTGGCAAGGCTTCGGGATATCTTGAATTCCTGTGGAAACAGTACCATGCGGGGGTCCGGGGACCACCAGAGGATGGGCTGCTGCGCCGAATACCAGGGAAACACGCCGCGCTCGTAGGCCGCGAGCAGGCGCTGAGGAGTGAGGTCGCCTCCCGCCGCCAGAAGCCCGGACGGTTCACGCAGCGCCTGGTCCACGGGGGGAAACCAGTCCGGGTCGACGTGCGGGGGCAGCCAGACGAGCCGGGTCAGAGGTGCAACTCCTCGTCCGTCGCCCGATGGTAGGGCACGTGCTCCTTGACGGCGGCGGCGTAATGCTCGACACCGCGAGCCTCGCGGGCCGCGAAATCGCGGATGGCGGCGGCGAAGCGCTGGTCGGTGATGTAGTGCGCGGAGCTCGTCATGGTCGGCTCGAAGCCACGCGGCACCTTGTGCTCGCCTTGAGTGCCGGGCTCGAAGCTGCCCAGCCGATGTTCAATGCAGTATTCGATGCCTTGGTAGTAGCAGGTCTCGAAATGCAAGCTGTGATAATTGCCGCCGGCGCCCCAATAGCGGCCGTAGAGCGCATCCTCTCCCACGAAAAAGATCGCAAGCGCGATCGGTGTCTTGCCCTGGCGCGCGATCTTCAGCATCAGCCGTTCCGGCATGCGTTCGCTCACCAATTTGAAAAACTGCAGATTGAGGTACGGCTCATGGCCATGCCGGTAGAAGGTGTCGGCGTAGAATTCGTAGACGGTGCGCCACAGGGGGTCGGTCATCTCCCCGCCCAGGCGCGTATCGAATTCGATGCCCGCCTCGGCGACACGGCGCCGTTCGCGCTTGGCCTTCTTGCGCTTCTCCGCCGTGAACGTGGCGAGGAACTCGTCGAAGGAGCCGTATCCCCGGTTGAACCAGTGAAACTGGCAATCGCGCCGCTCGATCAGCCCCGCGGCGGCCAACGCGCCGAGGTCGCCGCCGGACGGGAACAGCACATGCCACGACGACAGGTTTTCCGAACGGGCGTAATCGGTCGCCACGCGGATCAGCGCCTTCGTCATGGACTCCCGATCGATGCTGGGATGCGCCAGAAGCCGCGGGCCGCTCACGGGCGTAAACGGGACGGCCGATACCAGCTTCGGATAGTAATTGACGCCGTATTGGGCGTAGGCGTTGGCCCAGGCGAAGTCGAACACGAATTCGCCGCGGGAATGGCCTTTGCGGTAGAGCGGAAGAGCGCCCAAAAGGCGGCCCTGCTCGTCCTCGACCACCGCATGGCGCGGCGCCCAACCGGTGCGCGGCGTGGTGCAGCCCGATTCTTCGAGCGACAGCAGGAACTCGTGGCGCAAAAACGGTTGCGCTGGGCCGGCGAGCGCGTTCCAATCGGCCGCGCCAACGTCGGCAATGCTGTCGAGGAATCGCGCGCGCGAGATGATCAAGCGTGCGCGGTGCGGGACTGGGCGTGGTTCCCGGCCTCGATGCGCTCCAGATACTTGTCGGCATCGAGCGCCGACATGCAGCCCGTACCCGCCGAGGTTACCGCTTGCCGGTAGACGTGATCGGCGACATCGCCCGCGGCGAACACGCCCGATACGCTCGTCGCGGTCGCATCGCCGTCGCTGCCGCCCTTGACCACGATGTAGCCGCCGCGCATGTCGAGCTGGCCCTCGAACAGCTGCGTGTTCGGCTGATGGCCGACTGCGATGAACACGCCGTCGACTTGAACCACGCGCGAGCTTTGGCCATGCAATCCGCGCAGCCGGGCCCCGGTGACGCCGGCGTCGTCGCCCAGGATCTCGTCGACCGCGTGATTCCAGACGACGGCCACTTTGCCGGCGGTCTCCAGCGCGAAAAGCCGGTCCTGCAATATCCTCTCCGCCCGGAGCTTATCGCGTCGATGCACCAGCGTGACGTGCGAGGCGATATTGGACAGATAGAGCGCCTCTTCCACGGCCGTATTGCCGCCGCCGACCACGGCAACCTTCTTGCCTCGGTAGAAAAAGCCATCGCAGGTGGCGCAGGCGGAGACGCCCTTGCCGCGGAAGGCCTCCTCCGAGGGCAGGCCGAGGTACTTGGCCGATGCGCCCGTCGCGATGATCAACGCCTCGCAGGTGTATTCGCCGTTGTCCCCGTGCAGCCGAAAGGGCCGCTGAGTGAGCTGCACGCGGTTGATGTGGTCGAGCACGATGTCGGTCTTGAACCGCTCCGCATGACGGCGCATGCGCTCCATCAACTGGGGGCCTTGCAAATGCTCGACATCGCCCGGCCAATTGTCCACGTCCGTGGTGGTCATGAGCTGGCCGCCCTGCTCGAGCCCGGTGATCAGCAGGGGCGCACGATTGGCCCGGGCCGCGTAGACTGCGGCGGAATATCCGGCGGGCCCCGACCCGAGGATGATTAGACGACTGTGCCTGACAACGCTCATGTATGATCTGCCTCTCTATCGCGCCGGCTCATGGTAAGTAAATCCGCCCGCGCCAGCCAGTTCCAGGGAACTGCGCACGCCTTCAGTCTGGTGGCGGGATGCATATGCTTTGGCATATTATTCAAATGGTTAAACGCTAAATATCAGCAGGTGTCTAGACTTGAGTGACGCAGCCGCTCTGAAGAAGCCCAAATCCGGCGTCAAGCTGTCGGCTGCCGTGGCGCGATCGCTCCGCGAGGGTACGCTGCTCACGCTGTGCGCGCTCGCCCTGATGCTGCTCCTGTCGTTCATCACCTATCATGCCCGAGACCCGAGTTTTGCGAACACGGGCGAACCGGGTGCGGTCGGCAACTGGATCGGACCCATCGGCGCATGGCTCGCCGGATTCTTCTTCTTTTTGTTCGGGCGGCCCGCCTATCTTTTCCCGATCATGCTGGCATATGCCGGTTGGCTCGTGCACAAGAATCAAGCTCTGCCCGATGCGCGCTCCAGAATCAACACGCTGCTGCGCACGGCGGGATTCATTCTAACGCTGCTCACGAGTTGCGGTCTCGCCAGCTTGCACTGGGACGGCACATCGCTGCCGAATACCGCCGGCGGCGGCCTCGGCTGGCTGGTCGGTAACGGCAGCGCCCGCGGCCTGAGCTTCCTCGGCGCGACGCTGCTGCTGCTCGGTCTGTGGTTTTCGGGTGTCGCTCTGTTCCTGGGCGTCTCGTGGTTCGAGGTCATGGACACGCTCGGCGCCTGGGTGCTCAAGGGTACCGAATGGGCACGCGCTCGCATGGAACAGAGGCGCGAAATCGCCTCCGGCCAGCAGCGCAAGCAGGCGCGCCAAGGGGTGGTGCGCGAGGAGCAAAAGAAGGTCGCAAGCCGTCCGCCGCCCCGCATCGAGGCCGCCGCGCCGGTTCCCGAGAAGAGCGAACGAGTCGAGCGTGAGCGGCAGGTGCCGCTGTTCGATACGCCGAAGTCGAGCGGACTGCCGGCGCTGTCGCTGCTCGATGAAGCGCCGGCGCGCGAGCAGTCCTATTCCGACGAGGCGTTGGAGGCCATGTCGCGCCTGGTCGAGCTCAAGCTCCGCGATTTCGGCGTCGAGGCCGAGGTGGTCGCCGTCCAGCCCGGCCCGGTCATCACGCGCTTCGAGCTGCGCCCGGCACCCGGCGTCAAGGTGAGCCAGATCAGCAATCTGTCCAAGGATCTGGCGCGCGCGCTATCGGTAGTGAGCGTGCGCGTGGTCGAGATCATCCCGGGCAAATCGGTGGTCGGCCTGGAGATCCCCAACGAGAAGCGCGAAATCGTCACGCTGGGCGAGATCATCAAGTCCAAACCCTACGATGATGTGGGCTCGCCGCTCGCGCTCGCGCTCGGCAAGGACATCGGCGGCGTGCCGGTGGTCGCCGACCTGGCCCGCATGCCTCACCTGCTGATCGCGGGCACCACCGGCTCCGGAAAGTCCGTGGGCATCAACGCCATGGTGCTGAGCCTCGTTTACAAAGCGACGCCCGAGCATGTGCGGATGATCATGATCGATCCGAAAATGCTGGAATTGTCCGTGTACGAGGGGATCCCGCACCTGCTCTCGCCGGTGGTCACGGACATGAAACAGGCGGCGAACGCCTTGCGCTGGTGCGTTGCCGAAATGGAGCGGCGCTATCAGCTCATGGCGATGCTCGGGGTGCGCAACGTCGGCGGCTTCAACCGCAAGGTCAAGGAGGCCGAGGAAGCCGGCAAGCCCATCAAGGATCCGATCCGGCTGCAAAAGATCGCGCAGGGCGTTCCGGGGGTGGTCGCCGAGGACGTGGAGGATCTCACCACGTTGCCGTTCATCGTGGTGATCATCGACGAACTCGCCGACCTCATGATGATCGTCGGCAAAAAGGTCGAGGAGCTCATCGCGCGCCTCGCGCAAAAGGCGCGCGCCTCGGGGATCCATTTGATTCTTGCAACGCAGCGTCCGTCGGTGGATGTGATCACCGGCCTCATCAAGGCGAATATTCCGACCCGAATCGCGTTCCAGGTATCGGCCAAGGTGGACTCGCGCACGATCCTCGACCAGATGGGCGCCGAATCGCTGCTGGGGCACGGCGACATGCTGTACCTGCCGCCGGGCACGTCCATTCCGACGCGCGTGCACGGCGCCTTCGTCTCGGATCAGGAAGTGCATCGGGTGGTAGCCGGACTCAAGGCTTCGTCCGCGCCGACCTATATCGACGAGATCCTCGATGGTCCGCGCACTGCCATTCCGGGTTTCCCGTCGGACGACGAGGAAGGCGGCGAGGGCGATTCCGGCGATGCCGAAGCGGACCCGCTCTACGACGAGGCGGTGCGCATCGTGACCGAGACCCGCAAGGCGTCCATCTCCGGCGTTCAGCGCCGCCTCAAGATCGGCTACAACCGCGCGGCGCGCCTGGTCGAGGCCATGGAGGCGGCAGGGCTCGTCGGTCCCCTGCAGCCGAACGGCGCCCGCGAGATTTTCGGCGCTCCCCCGCCGGAGGAATAGATCCCGTGCAGAACCTTCGAGTGACCTTGTTCGCCATCGTATTTCTCGTCGTGCTGCGCTCGGCACCGGGCATTGCATCGCCCGCGACGGACGTCGACCATTACCTCACGGGCCTTTCCAGCTGGTCCGCGGATTTCAAGCAGACCATCACCGACGGCAAGGGGAAGGAGCTGCGCAGCGCCGCCGGCAAGTTCTATCTCGAGCGTCCGGGAAAATTTCGTTGGGATTACTCCGAACCCTCGGCACAGCTGATCTTGGCGGACGGCAAGCAGATCTGGTTCTACGACAAGGATCTCGCGCAGGCAAACGTGCGCGACATGGATGGCACGCTGGCGAGTACGCCGGCGATGCTGCTGTCGGGAAACGGCTCCGTGAGCGCGGAATTCGACATCAAGGCGCTGCCGCCCGATGGCGGCCTGCGCTGGTTTCAGCTCATACCCAAACATCCGAACACCGATTTCCAACTGGTGCGGATCGGCTTCGACAAGGACGGCGAGCTGACCTCGATGTTCCTGGCGGACAAGCTCGATCAGATCACCGAGCTGTCCTTTACCCACCCGATCAAGAATCCCAAGTTCGCTCCGGATCTCTTTTCGTTCACGCCGCCGCCCGGAGTGGACGTGATCGGGCGCAACGCCAAGTGACCGCAGTCGGCGAGGGTGGCTATCGGCCCCTGGCTGATCGGCTGCGGCCGCAAACCCTGGACGAGTACGTCGGGCAGTCGCACCTGCTGGGGCCGGGGGCGCCGCTCAGACGTGCGCTGGAGAGCGGCCGGCCGCACTCGATGATTCTCTGGGGCCCCCCGGGTACCGGCAAGACGACCCTCGCCCGGCTGGTCGCGAAGGGTGCGAATGCGGAGTTTCTGTCGCTGTCGGCGGTGCTTGCGGGCATCAAGGACATCCGCGCGGTCGTGGAGCACGCCAAGAGTTTGCGTGGCACGCGCGACACCGTGCTGTTCCTGGACGAAGTGCATCGATTCAACAAGTCGCAGCAGGATACGTTCCTGCCCTATGTCGAAGACGGCACGCTGATTTTCGTCGGTGCGACGACCGAGAACCCCTCCTTCGAGGTCAATAACGCACTGCTGTCGCGGGCGCGGGTGTATGTGCTCAAGGCGCTCACGGCGGAGGATCTCGGCAAGCTCCTCGATCGAGCCCTGACCGACCCGGAGCGCGGCTTGGGTCGGCTGCATCTGGAACTCGACGCGGGCGCACGGGAACTCTTGCTCGCAGCTGCCGACGGCGATGCGCGGCGCATGTTGAATCTGTTGGAGACGGCGGGCGATCTCGCGGCGCCGGATGCCGCGGCCTCACCGGGCGGCGCCGCACCGGCTGGGGGCGCGGCGCGCCGGCTGGACACGGATACCACGAGGGCCGTGATCGGCAGCACCTACGTGCGTTTCGACAAGGGTGGCGAGAATTTTTACGATCAGATTTCCGCTTTGCACAAGTCGGTCCGCGGCAGCGACCCCGATGCCGCGCTCTACTGGCTCTGCCGCATGCTGGAAGGTGGCTGCGACCCTTTGTACATCGCGCGGCGCGCGGTGCGCATGGCGAGCGAGGACATCGGCAACGCCGATCCGCGGGCGCTGACGCTGACCTTGGAAGCGTGCGCGGTGTATGAGCGCCTCGGCAGTCCGGAAGGGGAGCTCGCGATCGCACAGGCGATCACATTCATGGCGTGTGCGGCGAAGAGCAACGCGGTTTACACGGCGTTCAACGCCGCCAAGGCAGATGCCGCGAGTCTCGGCTCGCTGGAAGTTCCGCTGCACCTGCGCAATGCGCCCACGCGCCTAATGAAGGAAATCGGCTACGGCAAGGGTTATCGATACGCGCACGACGAGCCCGACGCTTACGCGGCGGGAGAACGCTATTTTCCCGACGGGATGCCGGAGCGCCGCTACTACGTGCCGGCGCCGCGGGGACTCGAGATCAAGATCGGCGAGGCGCTGGCGGCACGGCGCGCGCGGGATCGCGCTTAGGCCGACCTTCTCTCAGCGGGCGATGAATTCTCCGGTGGCGGGCGGTCACGGACACTTTCGAGTCCGTGGATTCCGCCTACAATGAGAGGGTAGGGCGGGAAACCGGGAATACTCGAGGAAAAACAGGTGCTGGATCCTAAGTTGTTGCGCAGCGAATTGCCGAAAGTGGCGGCGGAATTGGGGCGCCGTGGATTTGTGCTGGAGGTGGACAAGATCGCGGCGCTCGAAGAGCGGCGCAAGGCCGCGCAGGTCGAAGCGGACCGGGTGCGCGCAGAGCGAAACGCCAATGCCAAAGCGACGGGGCAGGCCAAGGCTCAAGGCCGCGATGCGGCGCCGCTGTTGGCGCTGGGAGAGTCGCTGTCGGCCAAGCTGACGGGGCTGGAGGCGGATCTCGAGCGCATCCAGGCGGAGTTGTCCGAGGTGCAGCTGGGGATACCCAACATCCTCCATGCGAGCGTCCCTGACGGGCGCGAAGAGGCCGACAACGTCGAGGTCCGGCGCTGGGGCACGCCGCGTGATTTTGAGTTCGAGCCCAAGGACCACGTGCTCGTCGGCGAGCGCCTGGGAATGGACTTCGAGGCTGCCAGCCGGATCTCCGGCTCCCGCTTCGTGGTCATGACCGGCGATCTCGCGAGACTGCATCGAGCGCTCATCCAGTTCATGCTCGACATGCACACTCGCGAGCACGGCTATCGGGAGGCGTACGTGCCGTATCTCGTGCATGCCGCGGCGCTTCTCGGGACCGGCCAATTGCCGAAATTCGAGCAGGATCTGTTCGCCGTAAAGGGCGATCCGGGATATTTTCTGATTCCGACCGCCGAGGTGCCGGTCACGAATCTGGTGCGCGATCAAATTTTGGAGGCGGGAACTCTGCCGCTCAAGTACGTGGCGCACACGCCGTGTTTTCGCTCGGAGGCGGGCGCCGCCGGCAAGGATACCCGCGGCATGATTCGCCAGCATCAATTCGAGAAAGTGGAGCTGGTGCAGATCGTTCGTCCGGAAGACTCTTACACCGCGCTCGAAGAGCTCACGGGCCACGCGGAGGCGGTGCTCAAGGCGCTGGAGTTACCTTACCGCGTCGTGGCGCTCTGCGCCGGGGATGTCGGATTTACGAGCGCGAAGACCTACGACCTCGAAGTGTGGCTGCCCTCGCAAAAGCGCTATCGCGAGATATCCTCATGCAGCAACTTCGAGTCATTCCAGGCGCGTCGACTGCAGGCGCGCTGGAGGAATCCTGCGACCGGCAAGCCTGAGCCCGTGCACACGCTCAACGGCTCGGGTGTGGCGGTCGGCCGGGCGTTGGTCGCGATCTTGGAGAACTATCAGCAGGCGGACGGTACCGTGATCGTGCCTCCCGCGCTCGGCCCGTACATGACCGGGACGATGGTGCTCGGCTGAAGCGGGGTTTGCATCGAGAAGCGGGGTGTTAAAAAGCCCCGGCGGCGAGAGCCAAGGCTCTGCGCCGCGGGGCTGGGTCGAGTGTGAGGCCTGGTGACGCACCAGGCCTTGGCCCGTAAAGCCTAGTTTCGGTTGCCCATCAGGAGCCGCAACACGTACCAGAACATCAGTGCGATCGATGCGAACAGCTGCATCGCCGCCGACACGTACCGGTCTTCCGGATACAGATGGATGATATTCGAGGTGTCGTAGAGCACCGCCGCGCCGGCGAATCCGATCATCAGCACCGAGAACCAGGTGCCGAGCTGGAAGCCGAACACGATCCCGCCGATGATCGCAACGAGCGCCAGGATGCCCCCCCACATGAGGATGGCCCGCAGGAAGGAGAAATCCTTGCGCGTACGATGCGCCACCACCATGAGTCCGCCGGCCCCGAGTGCGGTGATCAGCGTCGCGCTATCGATGGTGCCCGGCGCTTTGGCTTCCGCGATATAAAGGAGCGGGACGAAGATCAGAGCCTCCACCACGACATACATGGCGTACGCGAAGTACTGCATGCCGATCGAGGTGCTGGTCTGAGCGGTGCGAGTCGCGAGCCACCCGATCAGCATGAAGGCGCCGAGGATGAGGAGCCACGGGAGCCCCAGCATGTAGCGCGCGACGTTCTGCGCGAGGCCGGATTCGAACAGACCCATCTCGATCAGAATGAAACCCAAGATACCGCCCACCAGATGGGTGTAGGTGCGGGTGATGAACACACTGCGGCTGTCGATCCTCGATCCGGGGAACGCCGCATTGTTGCTGGGGAAATTAGCCATGGACTTAAGACCTCTCTGGAGACCTTTGAACGGTGAAACCAGCCGCCATTTTACCACCTTGGAGGATCGGTAGCCGATGGGCCGGTACTTCGGCCAGCGGTACCGCTACGCGCAGCTCCGGCAAACGACTTGCAGCTGAGAATTGGGGGCGGCCATCGCCAAATCAATGGCTCAGGGGGCGGGCTCCCCGCGCAGGCCCCGGGCTCGCTGCCGGGCGCCCGTGGTGCCGATTACACGTACGCGAGGGGCCTCAGGTACACTTTCTGCTCTCCGGAGAGGTGGCAGAGCGGTTGAATGCACCGGTCTTGAAAACCGGCGTTGGAGCAATCCGACCGTGGGTTCGAATCCCACCCTCTCCGCCACGACGGCTGACTGCGGCTCAGCTTCGCTTCGGCAATAGTTCGGCGAGCGCATACCTGGTGTTTCGCGACCCTAGGTGTTCTCGCGACCCTAGGTGTTCTCGCGACCCTAGGTGTTCTCGCGACCCTAGGTGTTTCGCGACCCTAGGTGTTTCGCGACCCTAGGTGTTTCGCGACGAATAGAGCATTTTCATCGCTTGACGCGTCGGCCCGGCGGGAGCGACATATAGCTCGTTGGGTAGCTGCTCCAACCGGACGGCAAAAAGAGAGCTTCGGTGGGTCTAATCAAATACCGCTTCTACGCCTGACCGGCGGCGCGCTGCAGGGCTTTTCGGCGCCTAGGTAGTTGTCCTGATTCATCGCGATTGTCTGCGCTGGCAGAGTGGTGCGATGGGAGAAATCAGCCTCGTCGAAGAGTTCATGTGAGCACTGTGTCACAGTCCGTGCGGCCCAATGATCCGAGTTTCGAATCGTATGTGGCGCTGGCGAACGGCCTGGTACGCGACCTCACCGGGATTTGCCTTCTCGATGGCTCGCTGATTGCGCGCGGCCAACAGGGCGATCTGAGAGGCAAGGGGATCATAAATTGGATCCGCTCGCTCGAATGGACGGAAGCGCATGACATCCGAGGGGCGGCGAGCGCACGCGGGTCGCAGCAATGGTGGATTGGGATTCCACTGAAGCAATCCGATGGTTCTCTTCTCGGAGTCTTTTGCGTCAGCCTGCGAATCGCCGCGACCGCGGCGCAGCTCCCACGTGTCGCAGCCGACCTTGCGTCTCGCCTGAAGCCGCTCCTCGATTGCATTCACCGAGAGCTCGCGGCGGCGGTGCCGGCGCGCACGAAATTGGACGTGCTGACGGCCCGCGCGGCGGAGCTCGAATGGCTCTTTAACCTCACCACGAACCTCAAAGGCGCCGTGGACGACCAGAAGATACTGGAACAGCTGATGGCGCAGGCGACGTCCCGGCTCAATAGCGCCCTTGGCGTCCTGTACGTACCGGATAGACACCTGACGATCAAAGCCGAGCATGACGAAGCGGCGGCCCCTCTTCTCGAGGTGTGGTCGCAGACTCGGGACCATCTCATTACCTGGGTTCAACGACAACGTCGCCCGCTGGTGATCAATCGCGGGGGCCGTGAGGGAAGTGATCTCGGTCGCTGCAAGGTGCTGTGCGTGCCGATGGAGCGAAATACAGGGCAGGTCACCGGCGCGCTGATGTTCTACAACCCGCCGCAGGCGCCCAACTATACGCGCCGGCAAACATTTCTCGCGAGCCACATCGGACGGCAGGCGGCCGGCCTCGTCGAGGCGCAATTCGATCTCATGACGGGGCTGTATACGCGCGGCGGCCTCGATCAAATGTATTCGAATCTCCCCGAATCGGCCGACTGCATCGAAAGCAACGTCCTCTATCTGGACATCGACCATGTGCGCGTTGCGAACGAGGTCTATGGATTCGAATTGGGCAACGAGCTGATCGTGCGCGTGGCCGAGCTGTTGTCGACGCCGCTCTTGCCGGATGGTGCGCTGGCCGCGCGTATTTCCGGAGACCGCTTCGCGGTCGTGTTGCCCGGTACGACGTCCGCCGCGGCGCTGAAGATCGCTGAAGCGGTGCAGTCGGCCGGCTCGCGGCTCGCAATCGG
Organism: Steroidobacteraceae bacterium; assembly: GCA_050012315.1. Lineage (GTDB taxonomy): Bacteria > Pseudomonadota > Gammaproteobacteria > Steroidobacterales > Steroidobacteraceae > Bog-1198. Next base: position 98,067 of record JBEKHK010000004.1, read on the forward strand.
TCCCTCGAAGGAGCCCTTCGATGTTTCGATCAGTTGCGGCGTATCGGCATTGGTTCCGATGCAGGATGGTTTGGCAAGGGCCATCGCGGCGGCGGAGCTGGCCTGTAAAACCGCGAAAAGCCGCGGCCGGAACCGGGTAGAGCTGTACGCCTTCGAAGACGGAAGCATGATGCGCCGGCACGCTGACATGCTCGCGGTCGGCCAGTTGCGTTCGGCCCTGAAGTCCGACCGCCTGCTTCTATATGCCCAGCGGATCACTCCGCTGCAAGACCGCAGCCTGGCCGGGGGGTACGAGCTTCTTCTGCGCGTGCGGGACACGGACGGCACACTCATTTCGCCGGGCCCCTTGGTGGACGCGGCTCAGCGCTATCAACTATTGCCTACCGTCGATCGATGGGTGGTTAAGGAGGCGCTGCAATTGCTGGCGCCTTACCGCGGAATGCTCGCGACCCGTGGAGTTACGATGTCCATCAACATTTCGGGCCAGTCCATCGGCGACGAAATGTTCATTCAACTATTCACGCAGCTCCTGAAGGACGCCAATCTGCCTCGACATTGCGTCAGCGTGGAGCTCACAGAACAGGCCGCGATCACCAATCTGGCGAGTGCCAAGAACATGGTCGATCGCCTCGGCGCCCTGGGGTGTGGGTTCGCACTCGATGACTTCGGCACGGGCGCCAATTCACTGACTTACTTGAAAGCGTTGCATGTCAATCGAGTCAAGATCGATGGCAGTTTCGTGCGAGATATCGGGTCAGACCGAAATTCGCAATCCACGGTGAGAGCCATCGTCGAGTTGGCAAAAGGGCTGGGGATCGAAACCGTCGCGGAATATGTCGAGAATGAGGAGATCGCAGCGGAGATTCGGCGCTTGGGGGTCGATTACGCGCAGGGATACGCCTACGGTAAGCCCGAGCCCCTCGTAGCGCTCTTGCAGAGCCTCGACGAAGACGAGTCGAGGCGCCTTCACAGGCTCTATCTCGAAACCTAGCGTCACATCGGCGTCGGCGGCTAAAACGGGGACGCGTAATCCAATGCGTGGTGACCTTTCGCCGCCGTTGCTATCGACGGGCCGCGAACCATGAGCACGGGGACTGACGACTCAGACAGCACCTCCGCCGTATCGCCGCCGATACCAATCAGGTCGCCGCGCGGATGCGTCCCCATGACGATCAAGTCCGCAGGCCATTGCCTCGCCTGATCGAGGATGACGTTCCCGGCCGAGCTTCCCTCGGATTCGAATAACATGCACTCCGGAGTCAGGCCTCGTTCGCGTACCGCCGCCTCGGCTTTCCCGAGTATTTTCTTTCCGACTTTGCACAGCGTCGCGATAACGTCCTGCCGGGAAAAGTCCGCCGTGCTGAACCCATAGTCGAGCACCGGCGCCTTGACGATATGAAGCAGCCGAAGCTTGCCGCCTTGCTCCTTCGCCATCCGGACGGCTTCGTTCAAAGCGACGGTGGACGCCTCGCTGCCGTCCACGGGAACTAGGATTTTTTCATACATCGCTGCCTCCGCCGTATCGTGAGACACTGTGCTGCCAACAAGCCTCCTTCGCAATGACGGTATCCCGAAGGCCTGTTCGGCAAGTGCCTAGCCTCCATTCGAGGTGGTCGACGATGCGTGCAATGGTATTGCGGGCCCGCGGAGGCCCGCTGACTCTGGAGGAGCGCCCGGACCCCCGGCCTGGCCCGGGGCAGGTCCGAATCCGCGTCGAGGCATGTGCGGTGTGTCGAACCGATCTGCACGTCATTGACGCTGAGCTTCCTCACGTGCGCTATCCCATCGTCCCGGGGCACGAGATCGTCGGGGCCGTCGATGCTTTGGGCGAGGGCGTCGAGCGGTTTAGCGTCGGCCAGCGCGTCGGAGTGCCTTGGTTGGCGAAAACCTGTGGACATTGCGAGTATTGCGGCTCCGGACGCGAGAATCTTTGCGATACGCCGGAGTTCACCGGCTACAGTCGGGACGGCGGCTTCGCCACCCACGTCATCGCGGAGGCGGCCTTTTCGATTCCGTTGCACGAGTTTGCGGATCCGGTGGCGACGGCCCCGCTATTGTGCGCGGGACTGATCGGCTGGCGCTCGCTCAACGCCGCCGGGGAGGCCAAGACCATCGGCCTCTTCGGCTTTGGAGCGGCGGCTCACGTGATCGCGCAGATCTGCCGCTGGCAGAATCGTCGGGTATTTGCGTTTACACGACGCGGGGACGACGCGGCTCAGGCGTTTTCGCGTTCGCTCGGCGCCGCATGGGCGGGCGCCTCGGAAGACTCTCCTCCGGAGCCGTTGGATGCGGCAATCATATTCGCTCCGGTCGGGGCATTGGTGCCGCTGGCGCTGCGGGCCGTCAAGAAGGGCGGCCGAGTGGTCTGCGGCGGCATCTACATGAGTGACATCCCCTCGTTTCCCTATCGCATTTTGTGGGAGGAGCGTCAGCTCGTGTCCGTTGCCAATCTCACCCGCGAGGATGCGTCGAACTTTCTCCCCGTCGCCCGCCAGGCGCAAGTTCATACGTCGACCATCGCCTACCCGCTCGGCCGAGCCAACGAGGCGGTAAGGGATTTGCGGCAGGGTAGGCTGCAGGGCGCGGCCGTGCTCGTGCCGGGCTGAGCTGAGCTGAGCTGAATTGAGCCGAGCTGAATTCAGCCGATTTTGAGAGGGCTGGCTAGCGGACTCCGGCCTAAGGTGAGGCGCTCTCCGGCAACCGCGACATGAAGTCTGCAACGGCGCTGATGTCGTCCGCAGAGAGCTTGCTCACGGCATCGATCACCGCCGGCTCGGCCTTCGACCGATGGCCTGCGGCAAATCCTTTCAATTGTCTGACCAAGTAGGTGTAGTTTTGACCGGCAATCGCGGGTATCGGTCCCGGCGTCTGCCCGCTGCCGAGCGCGCCGTGACACTGCGCACAGCGCTGGTCGTACAGCGCGCGTCCTAGGCCTAGCCGACTCCCGTCGCCATGTTCGCCGTGGGAGTCGTGCGGCTGAGCGGCAAGATAAGCGGTCAGATCGCTCAGGGCTTGGGGCTCGGCCAGCGCGTCTCGAGCGAGAACCCGGTGCATTTTCGGGGCAAACCGATCGAGGGTGATGATCTGCACCAATTGAGTCAGCAGGTATTGGCGTTGCTGTCCGGCTAATTGAGGGAATTCGCGATCGCCCCCTCCGCTGCCCCGATCGTCGTGACAGCGCTCGCAGTAGTGCTTGAAGAGCGCCCCGCCATGCGCCACATCGGGGGTCGCCGCAACCGCGCGATCCAGGAGGTCCTGCGGCGATTGATCCGCCGCGAGCCCAGGCCGGATCCACACCGAGAGCAGCAACAGCAATGCCGAAGGACCGGCAACCCAGAATGTTTCCGTTCGCCGCCGCATCCGGCACGTCAGCCTTCGTCGGCCAACGTCATGTGCAGCTTGACGAGATGCGCGACGGAACGGGCACCCATTTTCTCCATGACCTTGGCGCGATGGATTTCCACGGTGCGTTCGCTCAGTCCCAGGTCGATCGCGATGACCTTGTTGGCATTGCCTTCGACGATCAACTCCATCACTTGTTTCTCGCGCGGGGTCAGCGACTCGAGCCGATGCTGCACCTCGGAGCGGCGCGCGGCCGTGCTGCGATATTCGGCATCCTGTTTCAGGGCGTGATTGATGTGGTCCAACAGCTCCTGATCTCGAAACGGCTTCTGGATGAATTCGAAGGCGCCTTCCTTCATGGCCTGCACGGCCATGGGCACGTCGCCATGGCCGGTGATGAAAATCACCGGAAGCATCGAGCCCATGCGATTGAGATGTTTTTGAACCTCGAGGCCGCTCATCTCGGGCATGCGGATGTCCAGCACCAGGCAGCCCTGGGCCTCGGGGGTGTAGCGCGCCAAAAAGTCGCTGGCCCGTGAGAACACCGCGGTCTTGTAGCCGACGGTACTCAACAAGGTATCCAATGCGCGCCGCATCCCGTCATCGTCGTCGACCACGAAAATCGTGGGCGCTACGGCCTTTTCAGCTGTTTGGACCATTGGCGGGTACTCCGAAATGGCATCTCATTAATTGAGTGTGCTCGATGCATGCGCGCCACTCACCTGGGAGTTTCCCGTAAGACACTGCGCCGGTTCCTTATCGAATGACCGGGACTCCATCCCAAGCGGCTATATTGCCATCTTAGCGGCAAAGCCGGTACCGGTAGCGCTACGCGTAATCACGTATGCTCCGCGGCGAGGGTATCGCGGATACTCCGCTGTCATTGCGTCCCGCGTCGGAGGTCTTGGGTGATCAAAGGGTGCGTTTTGTCGGCTTGGTGCCTGCTCCTTGGCGTTCAAGCGGTGGCCTCCGAGGAACAGGCGGATCGACTGACGCAGTCGGCGCTCGATCTCGATGCGCATCGGGAGCGCGGAGCAGCCGAATTTCAACGATCCTGCGCGCGTTGTCACGGCGAGCAAGCGCAGGGCGATGCCTCGCAGGCCATTCCCTCCCTGGCGGGCCAGCGGTTCAAGTATATCGTGAGGCAGCTGGCGAATTTTTCCGCGGACGAGCGCGATAGCGACATCATGCAGCGGGTCTTGACGCACAAGACGTTGAAGGCGCCGCAGACCTGGGTCGATATCGCAGCCTATTTGAATAATTTGCCCATGGCCGTGCCTGCCGGCACCGGCACCGGCGAACGAGTCGCACTCGGCCGCGGGATTTTCCATGAACAATGCGCCTCCTGTCATCACCTCGACGCGCATGGTGATGACGAGGGGTTCGTGCCCTCCTTGAGAAATCAGCAGTACACCTACCTGGTCGCCCAACTCGGGAAATTGGCCGAAGGTCGTCGCCACAACGTGGATGAAGACCTGGTTCGGTTCTGGCGCAGTCTCGAGGCCCAAGATGTGCGCGCCACGGCCGATTATCTCTCGCGGTTATCCGGCCCCGGTGAGGTGCATAAGATCATGCGTCGCGATGGCTCGGTGGTCGACTAGGGCTGATGCGTTCTCGAGTGCGCGAAATTGGGGCTCGGCTCGGTGGGTTCCCTCGAATCAATGCACCATGAATACGGGCATGTTGGCATGCTCGATCAGCGATCGGGTGACTCCGCCAAAGGCGCGCTCCCGTAAACGGCTGTGTCCGAATCCTCCGGCAACGAGCAGGTCGGCGCGCAGCTCCGCGGCCGCTCTCGCGAGATGGTAAGTCAGCGGGTGCGGGCCACCGGCGATCACGTGGATATCCGCTGCTACGCCATGCCATTGGAGTTGCCGCGCGAGGTGTTTGAGCGAATCGGAAACGGCCGGCTCCCGTTCGACGATGTGAAGTAAAATCACTTTACCGGCCTTCTCCAGAAGCGGCAGCGCCGCGCCGACGGCGCGCGCCGATTCCTGAGTCTCCTTCCATCCGAGGACCACCGTACCGGTCAGGGTCGTCGGCAGGAAATCCGGGGCGATTAGTATCGGTCGTCCGCTGCCCACCAACAGATCCTCCATGAGCGTCGACGGCAGGTAATCGATGTGGGAGGCGCGTCCCAGGACGATGAGGTCGTTATGCCGGGCGTGCTGCATCAACCGGTCGCGGGCACGGTTCTGCTCTTCCAGGAAACTCGCGGAGACGGTCCCCGGTTGTTCGGGGGTCTCGCGCATCGGCACCGAATGCCGGCTGCAGAACGATTGAACGTGGGCGGCCGCTGCTTGCGACAGGTCGGACTCCACCTCCCGGAGGGCATTCAACGCGACAGGCAGCGAGCCTCCCGCGCAGAACTCCGCTTGCGGGGCACGCTCGGCGGCCTCGATGGCGGAGAGGCGGACATGATAAAACGCCAGGTGGGCCGACAGCGGTTGCGCTGCCGCCAACGCGGTTGCGAACACCGTATCGTCCGTGGAGCTTCCGCTTGCGGGTACGAGAATCGTTTTGATCATTTTCGTCTCCGTGTGGCGCGTGCTGATTTCGCCTTGACGATCAAGACATCGCATGGAAGCGCATCGAGCACCTGCTCGGCGGTGCTGCCGAGAAGCAGACGGTCGATCGCGGAGCGCGAAATCGCACCCATGACGACCAGTTGGGCCTTCAGAGATCCGGCGAGGGCCGGGAGCACGAATTTTGGATCGCCCACCTGAAGGTGCGACCGGCGCGGCGGGATGCGGTATTTCGTATTGAGCGCTTTGAAGCGACGACGGATCATCGCTTCATGCAGTTCTTCCTGCGGCAGTGAGATGGGTATCGCGACCGGAGCAAATGCGGAATCGGAAACGAAGCCGAGCAAGGGCGAATAGGCGTGAACGCTATGCATCGAGACGTTCAGCAGTTGGGCAATCGTGCGGCCGGCATCGACGATGCGCGAATCCAAGGAGGCGGGCTTGTCATTCCGATGCCACGGGTCGAGGGCCGCCAGGATCGGCTGCCTGCCCGGGCGCGGCGCTTTCTTGACGATGAGCAGTGGGACCGGACAATGCCGGATCAAGTCGTAATCGCTTTGCAGCAGCAACCATCGAGCCAATAGGTTGTGTTTATGCGCCTCGATCGCGACGAGGTCCGCGGGCGCTTTTTTCAGCCGCTCGTTGATGCTGTCGCTCAGCGAGTCGTCCTCAACGACGGTGCAAACGGTGTCGATGCCTTGCCGTCTGAGGCCTGCGGCGAGCTTGTCGAGCTCGCGCCGCCGACTTTCGGCGATCGCTCGATTGATTTGCAACAGGGTTGCATTGGGCAGTCCCACCACCGCCGAGTCGGGCCGTATGACGCTGAAGATCTCGATCTTTGCCCGAGCTTTGAGCGCCAGATCCGCGGCGCGCTGGGTAACCCGTTTTGCAGTGCCGTCCGCGACGGCGACAAGGATGCGGCGAATCCGAAGCGGCATGAAGCCTCCCCTTTTTGGCTGATCGGTCGAACCGCAATCGTGAGCGGGAGCCCAGCGAGGGACCATCAGGGCTTTTACGTACCGGCGGGCGGGCTTCTCAGCTCGCGCTGCCTTCAGAGCCCCAACAGCGCGGCCAACCGGCGGTCGTGGCCGTAGATGTCGTCGAAGAATAGGATCCTGCCGTCCTCCGTGGCAAATGCGGTTCCGTAGAGAATCAGCACCGGAATCGGATGTGCCAGCCGCACGTGCTGCGTCATGGCCCCATCCATGGCTTCCCGAACCCGCTGCGCGGACCACGCACCGGGGGTGTCCCGCAGAACATGCACCGCCAATGCGACCGGATCGCTCACGCGGATGCAACCATGACTGAACGCACGAACCGCCTCCTTGAAGAGCGCGGGCGTGGGCGTGGAGTGGAGGTACACGTCATGGGGATTGGGCAGCGAGAATTTGACCAAACCCAAAGCGTTCTCCGGTCCGGGTCGTTGCCTGAGCTTGAGATGACCCTGGCTGAGCGCGCTGAGCGTCGCGCTCGAGAGAGGCAGCGGGCGGGAGATCTCATCGCTGTTCGGGACGATATCGAGGTGCTGTGCTTCCAAATAGTCGCGCTCTCGCTCGATCTTGGGAATCATCTCCTTTCTGACGATGCTGTCCGGGACTTGCCAGTACGGCCGGAAAATCACCGACGTCATGGCTGCCGCGAAAATCGGGGTATGGGTCGTGCGGAACGCACGGCCGACGATCACGTCCATCTGCAGCACATCCGACTTTCGATCCTGGAGGGAGTTGAAGGCAAAAAGACGGAACTGCGGGATGTTGACGATGAGCGGCGGAGCGGAGAATTCCGGCACCCAACGCCAACGCTCGAGAGTCAATGTGATCTGGCGGACGCGGGCGGCCATCGGCACCGAGAGAGCCCGGGAGGTGGGCGGGCGCAGGACACCGTCGACTTTCAATCCGTGCCGCGCTTGAAAACGTCTTATCGCAGCGGATAGCGGTGCGTCGAACACCAGCGGGTCAGCCGTCGCCGTCGAACCGGGCGGCAGATCTCCCAAGCGAATGAGCATCTGGCGCAGCGCAGGCGCCTGCGCATAAGGGCTGCCGACTTTGATCGGATGAGAGGGCGTGATCAGAAACGGAGGAGGATCGCGCGCCAGCGCTCGGTACTGCGATAACGACTTTTTGAGGAGGCTGTAGTGATAGAACTGGGGCTCGATCGAGGCCGCAACACGGGCGACCGACTCTGCGCGCGCCATGTCGAGGAGCGCTGCCGTCGAGTCGAACGGCTGCCTGGGAACGTCCAATTCGAATCCCACCTGGCGCGGATCGATCCGCCCGAAATGCGTGTCGTGTATGTAGCGCAACGCGCTTTCGGTCAATTGGATATCGAATGCGGCAGCCAGTGCGGGAGATGCCGTGCCGCTTGCCGTAAGACGCATTCCTGCCGCCATGAGCGGCTCGACGCTGTAGTCATCGGGCTTGAGTCCCAGGTCCTCCGAATGGCTGAGGAGAAGAAGCGTCTGTTGCCCCTGGGAGGTCATCTTCAACCCCTGCGTCCACAGGCCCGTGTATCGGCGCCCCTCGTACAGGCGTTGCGCGAGCGACCGTTCGTCGGTCGAATTTTGGAGCGCCGGGTGAGCGGATGCCTGCTGTGGAGTCAAGGCGGCGCGGATCGCCGAAGCAACCTCATCCTCGGCTGCCGCGCGCGAGCCCGGAGCGCCGAGCAACAGCACCAGCAAGGCCGCGGCGCTCATGCGCCGTGCAACTACCTGAGCCGCATCTGCGGTGATGCCGAGGCCCCGGCGGCTCGCGCCCATCGTCGCGATCGCGCGGCCACTGGCATCCGTTATTCCCACGGTTGCGCGGCTATCTTCCAGCCGCCGGTAATCGAAACCAGAATCGGCAGCCGCCGCCGGGGAGATTCTCGAATCCGATGGAGCCTTCGTGCGCCTCGAGTATGGAGTGGCTGGACGCCAGGGCTAGACCGGTACCACGCGATTTGGTCGTGTAGAAGGGCTTGAATAGCCGCGGCTGTGATTCGGCCGGCACTCCCGGGCCGGAATCGACGATACTGGTCTCCACGGCGTAGCGATCGCTGTTTATGACGATGCGGACGAGCGGCGAGGGGCCCGCAGAAGCGGCCTCGAAGCCGTTTTGCACCAGCGAAAACAATACGTGCTGGATTTTGGCCCGGTCCACGTTGAGTTCGGAGGATGGCGGCGTCGAGGCAAGCTCCAATTGCCCATTGCATCGATTGGAGAGTAAATCCAATACCGGCCGCAGCTCGAAGATCAATTCTTCCATACGGCAGCGGGATCGAACGATGTCCTCTTGATCGAACAGGCGGCGAATTCGACGGATACCTTCGCCGGCGTTGAGCGCCTCGCTGTTGATCTGCTTGAGGACATCGAGGGCGCGCGCCACCATGGGCTCGGGCCGGTCGAGCATGCGGATTCCCGCCTGCGAAAACGTGGCAATGGCGCCCAGCGGCTGGTTGAGCTCGTGCGCGATACCGCTCGCCATCTCTCCCAGCGCGGCACTGCGGGCGATATCGATCACTTGGTTCAAGATCCCATCGGGACCTGCTGAGCCGAGCGCACTCTTATTCACGACACACCTCAAGCGACTGTTCGTCACGATCTCACAGAGTTGCACAGGCGGTCATTGGGTCTTCCCCTACATCTTGAGGGAAAGTGCGTATGGATTGTCGCCCCACCGCCATCGTCGGCCAATATGCTCTCTCCGGGGGCTGAGATGCCATCGAAATCGGCTCGCAGGCGCCCCCTGTGCCGGCCGTCGCCGCGTCATCGCTGCCAGAGAACCTGGGAAGCCTCGAGCGGCACGCTGACTCCCGGATGGGCGGGCAAGATACGTGCGGTGTAGTCAGTCGAGGCGCGCGCGGCCGGGACGCTCGCCACGTAAAGATCCATGCCGCGGGCATCCGGCCGGCCGAGGCGCGTCATCTCCTGACGAAAGGGTTGGTCCCCGCCCAGCGGGTCCGCGTACAGCTCGACGCGGACCGATGGGGGAGCCAGCGCTCCGAGTTCGACTTCCGCGATGAAGTGGTGTCTATCGCCTCGAGTATCGACATCGACGCTGCCGAAGCGAAGCGTCGTCCAGCCGCATTGGATTGCACGCAGCGAGGCACTGATCTCTGCACCCAGCGCTCCGCCGTTCTCTGCCCGCCGGAGATAGGCTGCCGCAGCCGGAAGATAAAAGCGCTCGACGTACTCGCGTACGCTGCGATTTGCGGAGTAAAGCGGCGTGAGACACGCCATGCTTTCCCGCACTCGCGCTACCCAGGTTCGCGGCATATTGTTGTCGTCGCGGGCGTAGAATTCAGGAACGATTTGGTGTTCCAGCAGATCGTAGAGTTGCGATGCTTCGATGGCGTCTCGGGCCGGATCCTCCTCATGCTCGCAGCCGTCACCCAAAGCCCAGCCCACGCTGGGCGTATAGGCCTCCGCCCACCAGCCGTCGAGTTCGGATAGGTTGAGCCCACCGTTGACCAAGACCTTCATTCCGCTGGTTCCGCAGGCCTCCCACGGACGCCGCGGCGTATTGATCCAGACATCCACGCCTTCCACGAGGCGCTCCGTCATCAGCATGTCGTAGTCGCTCAAGAAGATCGCGTGTGGCCGCACATCGGGCCGACGCACGAAGCGGACCCAGTCGCGGATCAACGCCTGACCGGGAGCATCAGCCGGATGCGCCTTGCCGGCGAGAATCAGTTGCATCGGCCGCTCGGGATTGGTCAGCAGGCGCGCCAATCTTTCCGGGTCATTGAGCAGCAGATTGGGCCGCTTGTAGGTCGCGAAGCGGCGTGCGAAACCCACCGTGAGCACCTCGGGGTCGAACAGGTGCTTCGCACCGTCGATCTCCTCCGGCGGCCCGCCGGACGCCGCGAGCTGTGCCGACAGTCGCCGCCGTGCATAATCGACCAGAGATTTCCGTGCGGCCGTTCGGCATTGCCAGATGGCGGAGTCGGCGGCATCGCGAATGGAGGCGCCCACGGAGCCGAGGCTCCCGAGCCAGCGGTCCTTGCCGCAATGAGTCGTCCAGAGCGAATCGGCGGCGGGACTGTCCCAACTCGGCGTGTGGATGCCATTGGTCACGTGTCCAATCGGCACTTCGATCGTCGGACGCCGCGGAAACAGCGGCTGAAAAATCCGCCGGCTGATCTCGACATGCAATCGGCTCACCCCGTTGACCGCGGCGCATCCGCGCACCGCCAGATAGGCCATGTTGAAGGCCTCGGCTTCGTTGCCCGCATCGGCGCGACCGAGCGCGAGCAGTTGCCGCAATGGGATGTGCAGGGAATCGGCCGCGTAATGTGCGAGATATCGTTCCACCAAAGCGGGATCGAACCGGTCGAATCCCGCGGGACCCGCGGTGTGGGTGGTGAAGATGTTGCCGGCGCGTGTCGCAACGAGCGCCGCGTCGAACGCTGTGCCGGTCGTCTCCATGAAAGTGCGAGCTCGGTCCAGAATGGCCAGGGCCGCGTGCCCTTCATTCAGATGACAGACCTCGGGCCGTTGATTCAGAGCATCGAGCAGCCGCCAGCCGCCCAGGCCGAGCACGATTTCCTGCTGCAGCCGAAGCTCAGGCCCGCCCCCGTAGAGTTCGCTGGTGATCCCCCGATGAGTGGGATAATTCGCGACATCGTTGCTGTCGAGCAAATAGAGCTGTAGTCGGCCGACCTTGACTTGCCAGGTGCGCAGCCAGAGAGAATGCCCCGGCATGGGCACCTGCAGCCGCAACCATTCGCCATCGGGGGTACGCAACGGCGTGATCGGGAGTTGACCTGGGTCGTTGTAAGGGAACAGCGCTTCTTGCGCGCCGTCGGGGCCGATCACCTGTCGGAAATATCCTTGGCTGTAAAGCAGGCCGATGCCCACCAACGGAACTCCGAGATCGCTCGACGCCTTGAGTTGATCGCCTGCTACGTTCCCCAGGCCTCCGGCGTAGATCGGCAGGGCTTCGCTCAGCATGAATTCCATGCTGAAGTACGCAACTTGCGCCAGGCCGGCGTCGGGATGTGTTTGCTGAAACCAGCTCGATGCCTGCGCGTCCGCCCGGCTGTCGCTCGCAAGCCGCTCCAAATCCGCACGAAATTTCGGATCGCCCAGGATCTGGGTCAACCGTTGGTGCGATACCGTTCGCAGGAGCACCCACGGATTATGGGTCAGTTCCCACAGTTCGGGCTCGAGCGCGCTCCAAAGCGCATCGGTGGCATGGCTCCAGGACCAGCGCAAGTCCAAGGCCAGGCGCCGCAGCAGCGCGACTCCCGAGTCGAGATTCGGTGCGACGGTGTCTGTGCTCATGGAACGCCGGGGCGAGAGATCTCCGGGGCGAGGCCGGTCAGTCCGTCGTGCGGGGCAGCCGGAACCAAAAGCGGCTGCCGCCCGCCGGCAGATTCTCGAACCCGATGGTTCCCTGATGGGATTCGATGATTGCCCGGCTCGAGGCCAAGCCCAGACCGGTGCCCTGCGTCTTGGTGGTGAAGAACGGATGGAACAGGTGATGCTTCATATCGGCGGGCACCCCGGGACCCGAGTCCGAAATGCCGGTTTCAACGATGTATCGATCGAACGAGATGTCGATGCGAACCGTAGGCTCGGCGCATCCAAGGATGCTCGCGTCGACGGCGTTATCGGTCAATGCGTAGAGCACGTGCTGAATCCTCATGCGATCGATCAGCAAATGGGGCAGGTGATCGGGTGCTCGGACGCTCACCTCGCCGTTGGCCCGCAGTGCGAGCACATCGAGTACCGGCCGCATTTCCTCGATCAGCTCGGGCATTTGGCAGCGAGTGCGGTTCGGTCGTCCTTGCTCGAACAGCACGCGAATGCGTGTGAGGCCCTCGCCGGCGCTGAGCGCCTGCTGGCTGATCTGGCGCAAGACCTCCAGCGCGCGGTCGATCATCGGTTCCGGGCGACTCAGCAGCCGCTCCCCGGCTTGAGCGAAGGTTGCGATTGCCCCCAAGGGTTGATTGAGCTCATGAGCGACCCCGCTCGCCATCTCGGCCAGGGCGGATGCGCGAGTGATCTCGATCAATCGCTGCAGCATGATTTCGGATTCGGACCACTTCGTGTTGGTATCGCTCAAATGCTGCCTCTCACGCCGGCGTGGATCATACGCCCCCGAAGTGTGCCGAATTGACCCCGTGTGTATAGCCGTGAATTGCCGCAGGAACCTGCGCAGTTCCCTTAATCGTGTGCGAGGATCGACACTTTTGACGCGCGAACGTTCCGGGTTGGCCCCGGCGACGCTCGACGGCAAGTGGAAATCATGACTGTGGTATGGTCCACGGCGTGATTGCTGGGATCCAAGGACCCGTCGCAATGGCCGAAAGTAGCTCAATCGCACAAAGACTACTGCAGTTCTCGCCCGACGCCATGCTCGTCGTCGACGCGCAGGGTCTCATTCAATTTGCCAATGAGACCTGCAGCACATTATTCGGCTATACGCCCGGGCAGCTCGTCGGCCAGCCGCTCCAATTGTTGATTCCGGAGCGATTCCACCTGCGGCACGGGGCTCACGTGTCGAGCTTTCTGCGTGATCCGGCCAGCCGGGAGATGGGGGCCCGGATCAATGATTTGTTCGCGCGGCGCGCCGACGGCGCTGAGTTTCCCGCCGGAATCCGGCTGTCGCCGTTCAGTGACGGCGGACAGAATTTCGTGGCGGCGGCGATTCGTGACATGACCGAGCGCCGCTCCATCAGCGACGCCCTGGTGCTCGCTCGTGAGGAAGCGGACAAGGCCAACCGGGCGAAGAGCCGCTTCTTGGCCACGGCGAGTCACGATCTGCGCCAACCCCTGCAGGCAATCCGCCTGATCAACGCCTCGATGCAGAAACTGGCGGCATCGTCGCCGAATTTGAGCGAGCTCTTACGCATCCAAGAGACCGCGATCGACGGTGCGACCGGGCTGCTCAATGCGTTGCTGGATATCAGCCGCCTCGAATCGGGGACCATCGAGCCGCAGTTCGCACCGGTCAGTTTGACCGCCGCGTTCGAGGATCTCGAGCGGGAGTTCGAGCCAGCGGCGGCGGCCAAGAATTTGCGATTGAGTTTCCCCGCTACCGAGGTCGTGATATCCACGGACCGAGTCCTGTTCACTCAGCTGCTGCAAAATCTGATCGGTAATGCCCTGAAGTACACCGAACAAGGTTTCGTGCGGATCTCGCTCGACGTTGAGCAGGACGCCGCGGTGCTCAAGGTCGAGGATTCCGGGGTTGGAATTCCGGATGGAAAGCTCGAACGAATATTCGACGAGTATTATCAGATCGGCCCGCAAGGCACGCAGCGTTTGGGGGTCGGTCTGGGGCTCGCCATCGTCCGGGAGGTGGCTCGGATCTTGGGCTATTCGGTGTCGGTGGCCTCCAAGTTGGGCAAGGGCACTTGCGTGAGCGTGCGGGTACCTCGGCACCGGCTGCTGTCGAGCTCGGAGGCGCCGCTGCGCAAGGAGCCGGAACCCGAGATAACCCGGGCGATGTCCGGCGGCCGTTTGATATTGGTCGAGGATAACGATTCGGTGCGCATGGCGACGGAGTTGTTCTTGAGCCTGGAAGGCTTCGAGACTCGTGCGGCGGCCACTGTCGCAGAAGCCGAGAGTCTCCTGGCGGACATTCGGCCGGGCGATATCCTGATCACTGACTATCATTTGGATGGAAAGCTGACCGGTCTCGATGTTCTTGAACAATTGCGCATTCAGCAGGGTCGCGACGTGCCGGCGATCCTGTTGAGCGGGGATCTGCAGTCGCTGATGCGCGTGGTCAAGACGTCCATTCCGCAGTGCCGCTTCCTCAGCAAGCCGGTCGACACGAAATCCTTACTCACGGCCATCGCCGAGCTCAGCGGCAGTTAGGCGGTCACTGAGAGGCCTTGTTCCACCAACCACCCCCGAGGGCGGCGAAGAGCGCAACGGTGTCCTGGTACCGGACGGCGATCGCCTGTAGATCGTCAATCTGTGATTGATGATATTGAGCATCCGCGGTCAGCACGTCGAGATAGTTCGTGATACCCGCCTCATAGTTGGCTTGAATCAAGTGCAGGGCTTGCGCAGCCGTCGACAGGGCCCGATCCTCCGCGACCAGCACCGCGGCATCATGATCGAGGGCATTCAGGGTATCGGCGACCTGTTCGAATGCGCCGAGAACCGTTTGCCGATAAAGCGCCATGGATTGGTCGTATTCATCGATAGCCGCTTTGCGCTTGAACCATAAGGTGCCCCCCTCGAACAGCGGGGCGGTGGCGTCCGCTCCGACATTCCAGGCCTTGGCGCTCGGGGAGAACAAGCTGCCGCTCGAGTTCGCGCCGGTCTCCAGCGTGCCGCTCAACGTAAAATTGGGCAGCATGGCGGCGGTCGCGACGCCGATGCCGGCGCTTGCCGCGTGCGCGGTGGCCTCGGCCGCCAGGATGTCGGGACGCTGCCGCACGAGTTCCGCGGGCAGACTGACCGGCAATGTTCCGGGTAGGTTCAGGTCGTCCAGGCGAAGCGGCGGAGCTTGCCATTCGGCGGGCGTATGTCCGACGAGCGCCGCCAGCAAGTCATCGCTCTGCGTCAGTTTCTGCTGCAGCTGGGGAATCATGGCTTGGTAGGAGGCGAGCTGGCTCTCCAGACTGAGTACGTTGGAGTAGGGGACGGTGCCGGCATCCGCCTGCACGTGGGCGATATCGACCTGCTGCTGTTCGAGCTTGATCATCTGCTCGGTCGCTTCGATCTCGGCGCGATAGGCGGCTTGGGCAATGGCGGTGTTGACGATGTTGGCCACCAGCGTGAGATAAGTCGCCCGTTCGTCGGCAAGGGCGATGTCGGCTTGTGCGCGCAAGCCTTCCACCAGTCGCCGCTGGCCGCCGAAGACATCGAGGGCGTAACTGACCGAGGTGGATAGCGTAAACACATTGAATACACTGGATGGCCCCTTTTCCCCGATCAAGGCAGGACTGAATCGCTCGCGCGTGGCGGCGGCATCCGCATCTATCGACGGGTAGAAGATCCCATAGCCACTTCGCAGGTTGTTCTCGCTCGCTCGAAGGCTTGCCTGGGCGGCCTCGAGACCGGGATTATTGGCGATCGCCTCTTTGATGACGGCGTCGAGTTGGGGTGAGCGGAAGAGCTGCCACCAGTCGGCGGCGACCGCGGCGCCCGGGACGAACCGCTGTGCGCTGCCATGGGCCGAGATCGTCGCGGCAGGGTCGGTACCGCTCGAATAGTGGTTCGTCGGAGGCGCCGGCGGCGAATGAAAATTGGGGCCCACCGCGCAGGCGTTCAACGTCAACAGTATCGCCAGGCCGAGCGCCTCGCACCCGACGCCTTTGCGCCGGGCTCCCCCTGCAATTCGGTGCCGGTTACTCTGCGCTGACATAGACATCGACCAGTTGACCTGGGTAGACGTGCAGCGCCTTGGGGCTCGCGAAACGGAAGATCACGGGCAGTACCCGCACATCAACCAGCTCTTGTCGCTCGTCGGAGAGTTCGATTTTGGGCGATACGAAGGGCTGCACGCGGACGAACGTCAGCGGGACATGCTTTTCGGTACCGCGAATGAACATCTCGCCGCGTAATTTGGCCGGATCGGCCAGCCGATCGATCAATATCTCATCGATGTAGGCGCGCACTTGCAGATTCTCATCCGGTCCACCCATCACGATGAGCGGATCCATTCCCTGGGTATAGCTGTCATAGGCTCCGGCCGGCGATACGTAGCTGCCCACGCTGGCCTGAATGGAGCGCACGATGCCGTCCGACGGCGCACGCAGGGTGTATTTCGCCAGGAGCGCCGCGGCCGAGGCGTAGGCTTTCGACAGAGCGATATATTGCTTCTCCTGGTTTTGGATGTCGTAGATCCACGCTCCGGCCTTGGTCAAGGAGTACTGCTTGTCGATGACCTCGAGATTGGTGGAGGCGATCCGCTGCGCGTTGCGCGAGTTGTCGAGCGCATCGCGGCTGACCGATTTCGGATCGATGGCGTAGGAGTGTTGCTGCTTTTCGAGCTGATCGTCCGCATTCTTGAGGGCGGCTTTCGCGTTGTGGACCTGCGCAACGGCCACATCGAGATTCTCCCGGCGCGGCTCGGCTTTCAGCTCCGCCAGCATCGTGCGTGCAGCCTCGGCCTGCGATTGCTGCTGCTCGACCGTCGCGCGCTGCACCGAATCATCGATCCTGAGCAAGGGATCGCCCTTTTTCACGATGGCGCCTTCGCTGACGAGGACCTCGGTGATGGGTCCGGAGACCTCCGGATAGATGTTGATGTTCTCGCCGAGCGCTTGGCTGCTCTCTATGATGCCCTGGGCGTAGATTCCTTTCGCGTACGGGTTGGCGGCCGGATTGAACGCGGGCGGAAGCGGTTTGGGCTGCTGACCGGCAATGAACGCGCTGACGAGCGCGAGCACCAGCCCTATGCCCGAAACGATGAATATGATCTTACTGCGCATCCAGGGTTCCCTTCTCGATTCCCATCATCTTGCCGTCCTCCATCTTCACGATGCGGTCAGCGTATTCGTAGATGCGGCTGTCATGAGTCACGATGACGATGCAGCGTTTGTCGGTGAGGATGTGTTCGCGGACGAACTTGACGATGTTCCGGCCGGTATCGCCGTCGAGCGAGGCGGTCGGCTCGTCGAGAATCAAAATGTCCGGGCGGCTGACGATGGCTCTGGCGATGGCCACCCGCTGCTGCTCGCCGCCGCTGAGCTTGACCGGCGGCAATTCGGTCTTGTCCTTCAGGCCGACGATCCCGAGGTCCAGAGCCGCTTCCTTGAGCGCCTCGTCCCAGTTTCGTCTTTGCAGAATGAGCGGGATGGCGACATTCTCCGCGGTGGTCAGGCGCGGAAAGAGGTGAAAGTCCTGAAACACGAAGCCGATCTTGTGCAGGCGAAATTCGGCGAGCGCGTCATTGCTGAGCGCCCACACCTCGGTATTTTCGATCTTCACGGTACCGCTGTTGGGGCGCAGAATTCCCGAGATCATGCTGAGCATGGTGGTCTTGCCGCTGCCGGAAGGGCCGACGACATAGAGGATTTCGCCGAAATAGGCCTGGAAATTCACATCTTTGACGGCATGCGTCTTGGCGTCGCCCTCGCCGAACCATTTGTTGAGCCCTACAGCCTGGATTGCGGTCGCCGCCATGGGTCAGCCTCGGAAAATATCGAAGGGTTCGATCTTCAGGACTTTGCGCACACCGAAGTAACTCGAGCTTGCCGCAATGACGACCACCATGAAGAAAGCGATGCCGAGGTTCCAGAACGTAATGATCGCGGCATAGTCGGGCAGGTAGAGCCGGGCGAGCCAAATGATGAGCGTGCAAAGCCCGACGCCTATGCCATAGCCGGTCAAGGCAACGAAAGAGGCCTGAAACAGGATCATGTAGATGAGTTCCCGCCCCTTCGCGCCGATCGCCTTGAGAGCCCCGAACTTCTCGAGATTTTCGATCACGAACGTATAGAAAGTCTGCCCCGAGATCGATAAGCCGATGATGAAGCTGATCACGGTCATGATCATCATGTTGGTGCCGATGCCGGTCTGATACATGTAGAAGTTGGCGATCTTGGCGGTGAACTCCTCTTTGGTGAGCGCCAGATAACCTATCTTGGCGACCCGAGCCTTGATTGCCGCTACGTCGACGGTTGATTTGGGCTCGACCAGCAAATAGGAGATGGTGAATCGCGTGTTGGGAATGTACTGAAGCGCACGGTTGTAGGTCGTGTACAGGGTAGGCACACCGAAGAGGCCGCTGGAAGCGACATGGGCGATGCCGACAATCACTCCGCGGTGGTCGTTGAGCTCGAATTCGACGCCGATTCTCGGGTTGCCGAGTTTGTAAAACTCCGAGTCCTTGACCGCGATGAAGGCATTCTCGGCAAAGATATCCTCGATTTTGCCGCTCAGCAGGGTGGGCCGGCCAAACAGGCTGGTATCGTCGAGGCCGACGACGTTCGCGGCTTGATAGGTGCCATCGTGCAGTTTCAGTAACGCGGCGCCGGAATACAACGGGACCGCATACTTGACGCCCGGTATGCTGCGCACCTCATCCAGCACGTAGTCCGGAAGGGGAATGGTGTTCGCAACCGTCTGGATTGCCGGATCCATCACCCAGATCGAAGCGCCGATGTTGATGACGGTGGCGGAAGAACGCAGCAGAATCCCGGCAAACAAGGACGTCATTTCGATCATCAAGAACACTGCAAAGGTGATTCCCACGAGGAGCGCCGCGTACTTGGCGCGATCATTGACCAGAAGCTTGTATGCGATGTGGAGAATTCCACCCATCGTCGATCAATCCTCGGCAATCCGAAGTGACAACACTGGGCCGAGGCGCCGGGCGCGACAATGAGTACTAGCCGTAGTGCTTCGTGGGAACCCCGAAATGGCAAGCGCACAGCGGCTTGATACAAATGCTCCATCGGCTGGATGTGGAGGTCATATGTACGGCAAAATTCTGGTTCCGGTCGACGGCAGCGAGCCGTCAACAGTGGGCCTCGTCGAAGCGATCAAGATCGCGAAGAAACTCGGCAGCCGGATTTGCTTGGCGCACTTCGTGAATGAATTCGTGTTCGATTACGGCGGCGGAGCGGGTGTGTTCGGAACCGATATCATCGATGTGCTCCGGAAGGGCGGCCGCGGCGTCTTGGAGCGCGCAAAGGCGGTGGTGCAGGACGAAGGCATCACGTCCGAGTGCGTATTGCTCGAATCGATGGGCGGCAGGGCGGCGGATCTGATCCTCGCCCAGGCAAAGGCCTGGTCGGCGGATCTAATTGTCATGGGCACCCACGGACGCCGCGGATTGGCGCGAGTGGCCATGGGTAGCGATGCGGAAGAGGTCGTGCGCGGCGCCGAGGTTCCGGTGCTCCTGGTTCGGGGCACATCGCAGCCGCCCAGGATGGCGGTGAAGCCCGACGCGTCCGTAGCGGCATCAGGTTGAGGTAAAGCGGCGCTACTTGGGTTTTACCACCAACACGTCGCACTGCAGCCCATCGAGCACGCGCTCCGCCGTGTTGCCGATGAAAATTCTCTTCAGTCCGGAGCGAGACATCGCTCCCATCACGATCAGGCCCGCTCGCGTCGAGCGCGCGACAGCGGGCAGTGCGACGGCCGGATCGCCGCAAACCAGGTGCGCTTTGTTCTTGGCGATTCCATATCGGTCGACGGCCTCGTAAAATCGCCGCCGGACCGTGGCCTTATATTTGTTGTCGGTTTCAGGCATCGTGGTGAGCGCCGTAGCCCCCGCCAGATCGGGCACGAAGCCCACCAATGGGCGGTAGATATGGGTGGCGTGCACGGACCCGCCGACCATCGAGGCGATGGCGAGCGCCGCGCCGGCGATTTCGCTATCCAGTCCGGTGGGCTTGTCGTGGATATGAAACGGGTCCAGCGCGGCGAGGATGCGTGGTCTGCGCCAAGCCGTTTGTCGTTTGACGATCAGGAGCGGGACCGGGCAATGCCGGATCAGCTCGAAGTCGGTCTGAGTGAGGAGCAGCCGGGCGAAGACGTTGTGCTTGCGGGCTTCGATGATCAGCAGATCGGCTTTTGCAAGACGGACCGCGCGCAAAATCGCCTCATGGACCGGATAGCCCGTCTCGACCTTCGTATTGACCACGATTTCTTCGCGCCGGAGCCGATTGGCGGTCCGTTCGAGCAAACGACGGTTTTGCTCCGCCTCGAGACGCGTAAACTGCTCCGATTCCGCGTGCAGCGTGCCTGTGGACACGGATGAGGAAATTGCGTTGAACAGATCGACCGCGGCGCCCGTCTGATGTGCCAGGGCGCGCGCGCGCCGCACGGCTTTGTTCAATCCCGTCGACGGGTCCGCAATTGCGACCAGAATCCGATTCACTTGGTATTCCGACATCGCCCCGGCTCCAGGAATTGCTCCGGGCTAATCTACGTCATGCGGCCGCGCTAAGCAGCAAAAATACGCATAAGTCCCTAAAACATGCGTACTAGCAAGGAGACGCGCGGTCATTGCGGAAATCCACGATGGCCCCGCGCACCGGCCCGGTCTATCGTCGCGACTCTTTTTGCGCCGGGAGTTTATTGATGATCAGCGAAGTGTCGGATATCACGGTAGCGGGTGAGCAGGTCAAGATCCGGCCCATACGCTTGGACGATGTCGGGATGGAGGCGGAATTCATCCGCCGTCTCTCGCCGGAGAGCAAGCGCTTTCGATTTCTCGGCGGGGTGAACGAATTGCCTCTACGTGAGTTGACCCGCTTGTGCGAAGTCGATGGAAAGCACTCGATGGCGTTCGTTGCCACGGTCTCCAGAGGCGATCGGGAGATCGAGATTGGGGTGAGTCGCTACGCCGAGAATTCCAAATCGGATATTCGCGAAATTGCGGTAGCCGTGGCCGATGAGTGGCAACATAAAGGCCTCGGCGCTCTGCTGTTGAAGCGTTTGATCGACTATGCAAAATTCAACGGAGTCAGGCTGCTTTATTCTGTCGATCTGGCGGGAAACGCCGCGATGGCGGCGCTCGCCCGGGAATTGGGGATGACAGCGACCCGCGATCCGGGCGACTCCGGTCAAACGATCTACTCGCTGAGTTTGTGACTGTCTCTAGCGCGTTGCGCTGATCGGTGTGGTCGTGGTGATGGCATTCAGCACGCCTGTCACTCCTCTCAAGCGGCGCACCATCTTCTCGGCGGCGAGCTTCTGCTCCCCGGATGGCGCATCACCGCAGAGTGTAACGATGCCATCTTGCACCACGCACTGAATCCGGTCGGCACCTGTCAGCATGCCGTCGCGCAGCGCGTTTGCGACGGCCTCCGCGAGATCGGTATCGCTGCGCATCGCGCCGTCGGTTAATTTGACCTGAATCTCGTTGGCGATTGCTCGAACGCCCTGAACCCGCTTTGCCGCTTCCTCCGCGGCCCACTTGGCGCCGTAATGTCCCGTTTGACCCGTCAGTGTCACGACGTCGCCGCGGACGATTACGGCGATCAAACTGTCGTCGATGTGCGGATCGCGCTGCAGTTCGGATTCCACATCGGCACGAATGTCGGTATCAGCTCTCATGTTCTGCTCCTTCGGGGAAAGTGCCGAAGCTGCCGGCTCGCGTTGTCATACGCCTCGCGCATGGCGTGGTAGATGTCGTCATGTCCGGAGCCATCGGGACGCAGACTGTCGGCGTGAATTTTCGCGCCCGGCACGGTCAGCTCGATTTTGCACAAATACGACGAGGCGGAGGATTCGCTGCTCGCCGAGCTTTCGAGGTTCATGTGGCACTGCGCAATATGCTCCTCGATTCGCTGCAGCCTGGTGGCCAGATCGCGTGCATGCGCCTCTACCGCTGCCGAGCGGGGAATGTCTCGAAAAGTCACGGTTAGAGGTGGCTGCATCACCTGGCCTTCGGATATGGGATTTGAGGTCATTGTGAATATGCGGCGCGTTTCTTTACATCAGGGATTCCACCGGGTGCTCTGCGGTATGCCGCTCCGCGAGCGGCTGTCATACGCATAAATCCGTATCGCCTTGGCGGTGAATCGTTGGATACTAGAGCGCGATGAAGGAGACTGGGCCATGAAGGAGACTGGGCGATGAGCAGGGGCGGCATTTGGATCGATCATCGCAGGGCGGTGATCGTGTCTCTCGAACCTACCGAGGTGCGCACGACTCACCTCGAGTCGAACGTCGAGAAGCATCTGGAAAGGACGGGGGATTCGCCCCTGAAAGGCAAATACGAGGCAAGGCAGGTGCCGCCGGATGACCGCCGTCAAATGGCGCTCACGCAGGAGCTCGACACTTACTATGATGCCGTCATTGCGGCATCCGGTAATTTGGATGCCATGCTGCTTTTCGGGCCCGGGGAGGCGAAGGGGGAGTTCAAGAAGCGTCTCGAGAGGCATAAGCTCGGGGCGCGGGTGGCCGCGATGGAGAGCGCGGATAAAATGAGCGATCGGCAGGTCGTCGCCAAGGTACGCGAATATTTCGGGCACCCCGCCGAGTAAGCAAGCACAAGAGCGGCGGCCGCCACAGACGCCCGGTATGTATCACCGCATCGAAGCTGCCGCCTCGCCGTCGACCTATCTGGGCGCCGATCGAGCATCCATCGGGGACAGGCTTGCGCGACTGACGAGCAGCGTCGAGGGCATGCTGTCATTTCTGGCGCAGCATGATTCTCAGAAAGCGATCCACGACATCCGCGTCGCGGCGCGCCGGTTGCGGGTCGCTCTGCGCAATTTGAAGCGCAAACTGCCCCGCCGCGAGCGCCGACGATGCATGAAGGCGTTGCTCGAGATAACGAATTCCTGCAGGGCGGCGCGCGACGCGGACGTGCGTCAACATCTGGTGGAAATATGGCTGAGCCGCGCTGGGCTCGAGGATCACGAGCAGGGACAGCTGTTGCTGGCGATGGCGGTGCAGGACACGGAAGCGGCACGCCACGAGCTTCGAAGGCGAATGAATGCGCCGAAGTGGAGCCATGTTCTCTGGAATTTTCGACAGAGCGCGGCGGCTTTGGTCGTCGACGACAGCTCCGATGATGGCTTCCTCCGCGACGTGCTCTCGCACCAGCGCCGGCGGCTGCGACGCGGATTGCGCAAACAGAGGAACACGCGAAAGCCCCGGCGGCTGCATCGACTCCGTCTGAGAATCAAGGACGCCCGATATTTTGTCGAGGATTTCGGTCCGCTTGCCGGTGCGGCGGTCGAAGGAGAATTGACGAAGCTTCGAGAGCTGCAGAATGCCCTCGGCGATTTCCACGATGAATGGTGTCTGCGGAAATGGCTGCGCAAGCAATATAAATGCTATTTGGCAACGGGCGCGATCCGGGAGCTATTGAAGGTCAATGAGCGAAAATTACTGAAGCGGATTAGGCGGCTGGGAAAGAAAGCTGTCTAACCGATCCAGCTAACATCCGCCTTCTTGCGTGCAACCGGCTGCGCGGGACCTCTGCCGAGCCCAACGATGATCGGGGCGACGGGGATGCAAGACGGCGGCAGACGGAGAAGCGCCTTGCCGCTCGGTGTGTTGAGATACTCCTGGGCAAAGCCGATCCAGCACGATCCAAGCCCTTCCGCGTAAGCGGTAAGCATGAGGTTCTGTGCGGCGAGCGCGCAGTCCTCCACGCACCAGGGCAGCGCAGCCGTCGCGGAAATGAGGATCAATACGGGGGCGTGATAGAAGATTTGGAAGTGCGGATCGCTCAGCATCAGAAAATGGGCGGATCGAGCCAATTCGCCATGCTCCGCCAGCATATGGACCTTGGCCTGGCTCGATAGGGCATCGAGCTTGCGCTGATCGCGCACGACCGTGAAGGTCCAAGGCTGCTGATTCAGCGCGGTCGGCGCTTGAATGGCGGCATCGATGAGCCTGTTGAGGACATCAGTGTCGATCGCCGCCGGCCCGTATTCCCGCACGGCGCGCCGTTCGTAGATTGCTTGGTGAAGCTCCATGGCAGGCATTTCCTTCGTTTTTGTCGATCCCATCGCGGCCCGGGCTCGAACAGCCCACAGGCGCATGGTTCCGCCGCACAAAGACCGCTCACACGCCGCTATGCTGCTGGCACCGAGTGAGATCGCGCCATGCGTATTTTCCCGTAGGTAGATTGCATGGTACCGGCTGCGAAAATGATCGATACTCGAGCAAGGATCACGCGCGATCGAGCGATCTATGGCGCCACTCGATATCCAAGAGCTTCTCCGGCCGTGCGCGTACCCGCACCCGGTGGGCGAGATCAAGTTGCGGGAGACGCACGTCTCCTGGGTGATTCTGACCGGGTCGTACACCTACAAGCTCAAAAAGCCGGTGAAACTCGAGTTTCTGGACATGACGAGCCTGGCGCGCCGCCGCACCCTGTGCGACGAGGAGATTCGGCTCAATCGGCGATTGGCTGCGGACTTGTATCTCGAGGTGGTAACCATCAATCGGGATTCGCAGGGCCTGCGCGTCGCGGGTGCCGGCACCGTCGTTGATTACGCGGTGCGAATGCGGCAATTCGAGGCGTCCGAAGAGTTGCCGGCCTTGCTGGCGCGGCGGGACGTGAGCTGCGCCGAAATGGCCGCATTGGGCGAGAGATTGGCGGAATTTCACGAAAGTGCGCCGCACGCCCGCCGGGACATCGACTTCGACTATCGCAGTCAATTGTGCCAATCGGTCCTCGGCAATCTGGCGACGCTCATCTCGCACCTCCCCGCGGGCGCGAGCGTGCCGGAACTGGGGCCGCTGATCGACTGGACGCACGACACGCTACACGATCTGTTGCCCTTGATGACGGAGCGGCAGAGAAGCGGTTTCGTGCGCGAATGTCACGGCGACCTGCACGCGGCCAATGTCGTTCGGTGGAAAGGCCGCCTCACCCCGTTCGATTGCCTCGAATTCGATCCTCGCCTGCGATTCATCGACGTGATGAGCGACATCGCTTTTTTATACATGGATCTGAGGAGCTATCAGCGCAAGGACCTTGCGGCTCAATTGCTGAGTAGCTACTTGGAGGCGACCGGGGACTATGCAGGCGTCCGCGCATTGCCGTTTTATGGCGTCTACCGCGCGCTGGTTCGCGCCATGGTCGACGCGCTGAGCGCTGAACAGCGGCCGGGCGAGGCGCGCGCATTCACCGACCGGCTGCTCGCCCGTCTGCATACGGCCATGGAGCTGAGCCAACCATCGATCCCGACCCTCTACCTCATGCATGGCGCATCGGGTTCAGGAAAATCCTGGCTGAGTGAGCGCCTGGTGCCGATGCTCGGCGCAATTCGAATGCGTTCGGATATCGAGCGCAAACGGCGCTCCGGTTCGTCAATCGGCGGCGAGCGAAGCGGCGAGGGGCCGGATCTGTATTCGCCCGCGATGCGTCAGCGGACCTATCGGCATTTGAGGGACTGTGCGGAAGCGCTGCTGGGTGCGGGGGTGAACACGATCGTCGATGCGAGTTTCCTGGACCTGAGTGATCGGCAGGCATTTCGTTCCCTGGCGACCGGTTTGCGGGTCGATTGCCGCATCATCGCGTGCACCGCGGGTAGGGAGGAAATGGTGCGCCGCCTTCAGGCTCGTTCACCCCGTGACCCTTCGGATGCCGATGCCGCCGTACTCGAGCATCAGCTTCGGCGAATGGCGCCGCTTGCGCCCGACGAGGAACTCGGCGTCATTCGGGTCGATACGACGGCATTCGATTGGGAGTCTCGATTGCGCGCTCAAATGGCGGCGCCGCGGCTGCGCGCAACGTCGTGACCCGCGCGCAACGCCTGGCGGGTGTTTTTGAAGGCCAATAGATCCAGGTAATCGTGGACTCGTGCGGCTTCGGCCAGCCGCCGATACTGCTCGTGGTACACGTCTCGAACGACCTGCCGGCTGACATGAAATAATTGCGCGAGATCGGCGGCGTCCGTCGGCTCGATATCTTGCGCATCCGGGGTGGATTGGGGTAGACGATCGAAAGAGTCGCTGTTCGTTTTCATTCTTGGCCTCGCGACCAAGGATGGGGCCGAAGCGCCCCATTCCCAATACGGACAATAGGCGGTCGGCTAGGCATATTTCCGCAGGGAAAACCTGAAAGTCCGGCCATCCCCGAGCGCACTTGCCATGTATGCGGGCGTCCCGACCGCTCCTTCTTGTAGTATGCGCCGATCCGCTTCGGATGCGATCTCACACTCGATGGCAAGTTGACTATGAAAAAGCAGGAGTTGCGGGCGGCCGGCTCACTTGCCGCCGTCTTCGCGGTGAGGCTTCTCGGCCTCTTCATGATCTATCCGGTATTCGCCGAGTATGCGCGGCAACTGTCCGGTGCGACACCCTTCAAGACCGGGCTCGCGCTCGGGATTTACGGGCTCAGTCAGGGATTGTTGCAGATACCGTTCGGTCTGCTCTCCGACAAGTGGGGGCGGAAGCCCATGATCATCGCCGGACTGCTCTTGTTCGGCGTCGGCAGCGCAGTGGCGGCGCTCTCTTCGACGATCGATGGGATCATCTTGGGCCGAATCCTGCAAGGCGCGGGCGCGGTCGGCTCCGTGATTCTGGCCTTGGTCGCGGACCTGACCGGAGAGGAGAGTCGTACCCAGGCAATGGCGATCGTCGGGATCAGCATAGGCGGTGCATTCATGTTCGCGCTGGTCGCGGGGCCGGTGCTTGCCGGCCTCATCGGCGTGCCCGGAATCTTTTGGTCCATGGTTGGGCTCGCGCTGGTCGGAATCGCAATCACGCAGTTCGTGGTGCCGCGCCCGCTAGTGCTGGCCGTTCACCGGGATGCGGAGACGGTGCCGTCCCTGTTGAGGTCGATCCTCGGCGACTCCGAGCTTCGCCGGCTCGATTTCGGCGTTTTCGCTCTGCATGCCATGCTCACCGCGAGTTTTCTGCGGGTGCCGGCGTTGCTTCGATCCAGTCTCGGCATCGACAGTCATCACCAATGGATGGTCTATTTACCGGTGCTTCTGGTCTCCGTGGTGGTGATGGTGCCGGCCATCATCGTCGCCGAAAAATATCGGCGCATGAAGACCGTGTTCGTCGCGGCCGTTGCGGCGCTCGCGGTGAGCCAATGCCTGTTCCTCGCCGGGGCGGGCGCATTCTGGGTGATCGCGGGCATCACGGTGTTTTTTGCCGGATTCAACGTCATGGAGGCGAGCCTGCCTTCGCTGATCACCAAGACGGCGCCGCCGGCTGCCAAGGGAACGGCTGCCGGGATTTTCTCGACCTCGCAATTTCTCGGCATTTTCGTCGGCGGCGTGGCCGGCGGTGCAATTCAGCAGACGCTGGGCGGCAATGCGGTCTTCGTCGCCTCGCTCGGGCTTGCCATCGTATGGATCCTGGTGGCGTCGACCATGAAACAGCCGAGTTATTTGACCACACGTTTGATACGTATCGCCGAGAATGCCGATCCGGTGGCGCTCGCGGCGGCCCTGCGGCGCGTGCCGGGAGTGGCCGAGGCCGTGGTGATTGCCGAGGAGCGGCTTGCCTATCTCAAGGTGGACTCGCGGACCTATGAGGCGGCGCTGGCGCAGTCCCTGGCCGCCGGGTCCTAGCGATATAGCCGGCGGGTCCCGCCGACCTTTCATTTTTGTAATTTTGCGGAAAGGTTCGAGCCATCCGGGTCGGGTGTACTACGCGCACCAAAAGACCGAGGACCGCTTATTATGAGTTCCGATTTGCCCGCCGCCGGCGCCGAGAAGCGCTTCAACGATGCCCGCTACCGGCCCGCACCTCCGGCATCGAGCCTGCCGGAGGAGCCGAACGACGCCTTTCGGGCGCTGCGCGACACCGTCCAGGAGCATTCGGCTTGGACGAAACTCCTCCGCCAGGAGATAGCGCGCGTCATCGTCGGTCAAAAGCACTTGGTCGACCGGCTCCTGATCGCTCTTCTGACGAATGGGCACGTGCTGCTCGAGGGTGTCCCCGGTCTTGCCAAGACGCTGTCCTTGAAAACACTGGCGAGCGCGGTGACGCTGGAGTTCAAGCGCCTGCAGTTCACCCCCGACATGCTGCCGGCCGACATCGTCGGCACCATGATCTACAGTCCTCAGGACGGCGAATTCCGCACCAAGCACGGTCCGATATTCAGCAACCTCATTCTGGCCGACGAGATCAATCGCGCACCGGCCAAGGTCCAAAGTGCCCTGCTCGAGGCGATGCAGGAACACCAGGTCACCATAGGCGAGCAGACTTATCCGCTGCCCAATCCGTTCCTGGTGCTGGCGACGCAGAATCCATTGGAGCAGGAAGGAACCTATCCCCTGCCCGAGGCGCAAATCGACCGCTTCATGATGAAGGTCGTCGTGAGCTACCCGAATCGCGAGGAGGAGCGCGCCATCCTGGACGCGATGGCGACCTCGGAGCCGGTGCTTTCCGTACGCCGTGTCGTATCGGCCGACCAGATCCTGAAGGCTCGGCAGGTGGTCAACGCCATCCACATCGACGACAAGATCCGCGACTACATCGTCGACCTCGTGCTCGCTACGAGGCCGCCCGGCGTGTCTTCGTTCAACCTGAACGGATACATACAGAATGGCGCTTCGCCGCGTGCGACCATCAACCTTTGCCTTGCGGCGCGGGCGGTGGCGTTCCTGAGCGGCCGGCACTTCGTCACGCCGCAAGACGTGAAAACCATCGCGCTCGACGTGCTGCGTCATCGCGTCATGGTGAGCTATGAGGCGGAAGCCGAGAATGTGAGTGCCGAGGACGTGATCCGCAAGATCCTCGACCAGCTCCCCGTCCCCTGAGTCGAATCGGCATCGGAGCATAGGTCAATGCCTGCGACGTCCGTAAAGACCATCCTGAGCCGGATGCGTCAGCTCGAGATACGCACCCGGCGGCTGGTGAACGACAGCCTGATCGGCGAATACCATTCGGTCTTCAAGGGCCGCGGGATGGACTTCGATGAGGTCCGCGAATACGTCGCGGGCGACGAGGTGCGCTCGATCGATTGGAATGTGACGGCCCGGGCGGGAAGACCTTTCGTCAAGAAATACACCGAGGAACGGGAGCTCAACTTGCTCCTCGTGGTCGATATCAGCGCGTCCGGTAACTTCGGTTCCGGAGCACAGAGCAAGCGCGAGCTGGCGGCCGAGGTGGCGAGTCTTTTGGCGCTATCGGCCATCCGCAACAGCGATAAAGTGGGGTTGCTGCTCTATACGGACCGGGTCGAAGAGTACATCCCCCCGAAAAAGGGCCGCCGTCACGTATTGCGCGTGGTGCGTGAAATTCTCTACCACACCGCGCAGGGGCGGGGTACCGATACGGTCAAGGCGCTCGACGTCGCCGGCCAGCTGTTGCATCGGCGCGCGGTGGTGTTTCTGATTTCCGATCTCCAATCGAACGGTCCCGAATCGCAGACTCGGCCGCCGCTGCGCAAGGCGTTGCGGCAAACCAATCGCCGGCACGATTTGATCGCCGTCCGCATCGAGGACCCTCGCGAGCGCACGCTGCCGGACCTCGGCGTAGTGTCGCTGGAGGACGCGGAATCCGGTGAGGTGATCGAGATCGATACCGGAAATGCCGCGATTCGGCGGCGTTTCAGTGAGGAAGCATCGAAGCGCGGGCAGCGATTGATTGCCGACATTCGCTCGGAAGGTGTCGATACGCTGGAACTCAGTACGGATTCGCCTTATCTGCCAGCGCTGCAGCGCTTCTTCAAAGGACGCGAGCGAAAGCGAATATGAGCATGGGACGCTTCGGCACCCCGGTTGGGAGAATGGTTTTGCTCGGCGCCGCGCTGGGCTTCGTCGTGGCCTCGTCGGTGACTGCAGGGGCGGCGCCCGCCGCACCGCGGCCGGCCGTCGAAGGAACTGCTGCAATGGCCGCGCCGCCGGGGCCGGCGCCCAGCGCCGCCGTTCCGTCCGGCATGCAGTCGGCCGATGCGAGTGCGGGAGCGGCCGGGCCAATGGCGCCTCCGGGCAGCGCCTCCACGGTGAGCGGCGAGGACATCCGCGACATCCGCGGCCCGAAGCCTGTCGGCTCGCCCTGGCTCGTGTGGGTTCTCGTCGGCATCGGGATACTCGCCGCGGCGTCGGCCCTTGCGCTGTGGATGTGGATCAGACGCCGGCGCCGTGCGCCGGAAAGATCCGATTTCGAAGTGGCGCTGGACAGATTGCAGGCCGCTCGTGCGTTGATGCAGCCGGGGCGAGCGCGCGAGTTCTCCATCGAGGTGTCGGCGGTCGTGCGCGAGTACATCGAGCGCCGCTTCCAGGTGATGGCGGCACATCGCACCACCCATGAGTTCCTTCATGACCTGGTGCAATCCGCCGACCCTGCCTTGGCGGCCCACCGCGACTTGCTGGGTGAATTCCTCCAGTCGTGCGACCTGGCCAAGTTCGGGGGCTGGAATTTGAGCACCGCTCAAATGGACACCATGCTGGAGAGCGCGCGCCGATTCATCCAATCGGCCGCCGCCTCGGCCGGCGCGCCGCAGGCCGCCTCCCCATCAGAGGGAGCCGCGTCGGCGGAACCGACTCCCCAGTCCGCTTCAGGTAAGGCGCATGTTTCACTTCCTACAACCTGAGTGGTTGTGGCTGCTCGCGCTGCTGCCGCTCGCATTGCTTTGGCGGGGGCGCAAAGGCAGCGTCGCCGCCGTCCAGTATTCGAGCGTCGGGCTGGCTCGGGCCGTGGCACGAAGCACCAGGAGCCGGGTCGGACGCTTGGTGTGGCTGTTGCCCGTGCTGGGCGCGGCGCTGCTGATCGTCGGACTTGCGCGTCCGCAATTGGCGCACGGCCGCACGGAAGTCACGGCGAACGGGATCGACATCATGCTCGACCTCGATGTCTCGGGCTCCATGCAAGCGATGGACTTCAGAATCAACGGGGAGCGCGTCAACCGCATCGAGGTGGTCAAGTCGGTGGTGTCCAAATTCATCGACGAGCGCCCGGACGACCGGATCGGCGTGGTGGCGTTCGCCGGCGCCCCGTACCTGGTGAGCCCGATGACTCTCGACCACGATTGGCTGCAGCAGAACCTCGACCGAGTGACGGTCGGCGGCGTCGATGACGGGACCGCGATCGGCTCGGCAATCGCGACCGCGGTGAACCGGCTGCGCGACTCGCACGCCAAGTCGAAGGTGGTCATTCTCCTCACCGACGGCATGAACAACTCGGGACGGATTTCGCCGTTGGCCGCGGCCGAAGCTGCGAAGGCGCTCGGCGTCAAGATTTATGCCATCGCGGTGGGCGTCCGCGGCGAGGCGCCGATTCCGGTCAAGGATGATTTCGGCAATACCCGTTTGGTCATGGCGAAGGTCGATGTCGATGAGAAAACGCTGCAATCGATCGCGTCGCTGACCGGCGGCGCCTTTTATCGCGCGACGGACACGGATTCGCTCAAAGAGATTTACGAGCAGATCAACCGGCTCGAGAAGACGGCGCAGGTGGCGCATCGATTCGAGCATTACGAAGAGCTGTATCAATGGGCGCTGTTCCCGGCGATCGCGTTGCTCGGGCTCGGTTTCGGTCTCGAGCACACCCGCTTCCGGAGGCTGCCGTGATCTTCGTCCATCCAGGTTGGCTTGCCGTAGGTCTGGCGGCGTGTCTCGGCGTGCTGTGGACCTGGCGTCGCTACGACGAGCGCCAGCGCAAGGCGCTCGCTGCGTTCATCTCTCCGCACCTCAGCACGGAGCTGACGCGCTCCATGTCGCCGACGCGCCGGCGCCTCAAACGCACCTTGTTCGCCGCCGCAGTTGCGCTCCTGTTCGTGGCGCTCGCCGAGCCGCAGGCGGGTTTCCATTGGGAACAGGTGAAACGGCGCGGCAACGACATCATTTTTGCGGTCGACACCTCGCGCAGCATGTTGACGCCGGACGTGAAGCCGAATCGGCTCGTGCGTGCCAAGCTCGCGATCGACGACTTCGTCCAACGATTGGACGGTGATGCCGTTGGCTTGGTGGCATTCGCGGGAAGCGCATTCTTGCAGTGCCCGCTCACCGCGGATTACGGCGCGTTCCACGAATCGCTGGTGGCGCTCGACACCCACATCATTCCGCGCGGCGGCACCGATATCAGCAGCGCCATACGGGCCGCGCAATCCGCCCTGCATAATCGCGCGGGCAGCGACAAGATCTTGATTCTGGTCACGGATGGCGAGGACCTCGAGGGCGATGCGCTGGCCACGGCCAAGGCAGCTTTCAAGCAGGACGGGTTGAAGATCTACACCGTCGGCGTCGGCTCGGCCAACGGAGATCTGATTCCCTTGCCTGCCGATCAAGGCGGCGGCTTCTTGAAGGACAACGAAGGGCACTTCGTGCGGTCGCGTTTGGACGAGCCCGGGCTCCGGGCTCTGGCGCAAGCGACCGGTGGATCGTATGCGCCTCTCGGCACATCGAACCAAGGGCTCGATGTGATCTATCGCCAGGCGCTGGCGCCTCTCGCCAAGCACGACTTGGAATCGCGTTCCGAGAAAGTCTACATCGAGCGATTTCAGTGGCCTCTGGCGGCCTGCCTGGCGTGCCTGTTGGCGAGCCTCGTGGTCGGGACGCGGCGGCGCGCGGAATCGCCGCGCGCCGCGGTGTCCGCGTCAAACGGCACGCCGGCTTCCGGTGCGCTGGCGCGCGGCGCATCCGTGAGCGCAGCCGCGGCCGCGATTGCGCTCGCCGTGCTCGGGCCCGCTGGTTCCGCGCATGCGTCGCCTGCTACCGCCGCTACGGCTTATCAGCGCGGCGATTTCGCCCAGGCGCAGCACGATTATTCGGCCGCGGCGGCTCGCGATCCGGCGCAACCGATCTTGAAGTTCGACGCGGGTACCGCCGCCTACAAGGCCGGTGATTTCCCGGGCGCCGCACGCGAGTTCCAGGCGTCGCTCGGCGCCGCAAAATCCGGCTCGGCGGAACGCTTGGCGCAGCAGCAAGATGCCTACTACAACCTGGGCAACACCTTGTATCGTCAGGGCCAGAAAACCGAAAAGAGCGACGCCCAGAGGACCATCGAAACCTGGACCGGCGCGGTCAAGGCCTACGATGCCGCTCTGCAATTGCGGGCGGACGACGCGGACAGCAAATTCAATCGGGATCTGGTGAAGAGGAAACTGGAGCAGATCAAGAAGCAGCAGCAGAGCCAGTCTCAGCAGGGTCAATCCCAAAATAACAATCAACAGAGCGCCAAAGATCAGTCGAAGAGTTCTTCGGGCGGCTCATCGCAGCCGGACCAGGGCCAGCCGCAGCAAGGGCAGGATCGGCAAGCGCAGTCGAAGCAGGGACAGCAGCAGGGGCAGGATCGGCAAGCGCAGTCGCAACAGGGCCAACCGCAACCAGGGCAGGGCGAGCAAGCGGAGCAGCAGCCAGGCCAGCAGCAACAGGGGCAGGGCCAGCAAGCGCAGAGGCAGCCAGAGCAGGCTGGGCAAAACCAGCAAGGGGAATCACAGCAGCCGCGTCAAGGCGCGGTTTCCGCCGCCGGCGGCAATCCGCCGCAGACCGCGCAAAATCGCGACGGCGGACAGAACGCGGACGAGCAGCGCATTCCGGGACAGATGAGCCCGGAGGAAGCGCGCGAGTTGCTCGATTCGGTGAAGGATGAAGAGCGGCGGGCGCCCACGGCGCCGTCCGCCGGCAATTCAGAAGCCAATGCGGTGCCGGAACAACCTTCGAGAGATTGGTGAGGCCGTGAAGCCATTCGCGCTGACAGCGTTTTCAGCTCTGCTCCTGTCGCTCTTGCTGGGAGGACCGACGATCGCGGCCACGGCGGGCACCGCCTTGCAGAGCATCGAGCCGTCGACCATCCCACTCGGGGACAGCGCGCAATTGACCATCACGTCGATCGGCAGCGACATGCCCGGCATCACCCCGCCGATGGTGCCGGGTCTGGAGTTCCTTGCCGTCGGGCAATCCCAGCAAGTTCAGATCATCAACGGAGTCACGAGCGTCCGAAGCACGGTCACTTATCAAGTCATACCGCAGCAGCCGGGCGTCTTCAGCATTCCGAGCGCGTTGCCCGGCGCCGAACCGGTGGTGTTGACCGTGACCCGGGGGAACGGATCGGCGCCCGGCGGCGCCGCGCCCGGCGCATCCCCCCAAGGCGGCCAACCGCAAGCATCCTCGTCGCTACCCGCGGACTCCACGCGCCAGGGGGCATCGGGCGCTGCGTTCGTGCGCCTGCGGCTGGCGAAACACGAGCTTTATGTGGGCGAGATGGTGCCCGTAGATATCCAAGTCGGCGCTCGCGATGGAATGGTCGCTTCGCTCAACGGGCCGCCGACCCTCAATGGCGATGCGTTCACGCTCAGTAAGCTGCCTCAGAATCCGACCCGCACGGAGGAAGTCGTCGACGGCAAGCCCTTCATCGTCTTCACTTGGCACACGGCGTTGGTGGCGGTCAAACCGGGGACTCTCTCGTTGACGATCGATACCCCGCTCACCGTGCGCGTGCGCACCCCCGGGCGTCCGAATGCGGGATTTTTCGGGGGATCGGGTTTCGAGGATCTGTTCAATGATCCGGCGTTTCAGAATTTCTTCGGAGCCACGACGCAGCGTGACGTCACGGTCTCGAGCGCACCGGAGACCTTTACCGTGCTGGCGCTGCCCGACGAGGGGCGCCCGACGGATTTCAGCGGCGCGGTCGGCCAGTTCACCGTCAGCACCCAAATGTCGCAAGACAAGGCGGGCGAGGGCGATCCGGTCACGCTGCGGATGCGAGTCTCGGGGGAAGGGGACTTCGACCGGGTCTCCTCCTCCATGTTGCATGACGTGGATGGGTGGAAGACCTATTCGCCCACCGCTAATTTCAAACCGGCCGACGAAATCGGGTACCGCGGCGAGAAGATCTTCGAGCAACCGCTGATCGCGCTCCAGCCGGGAAACCGCACCGTCCCCGAAGTGCATTTCAGCTGGTTCGACCCGAGCACCCGGCGGTACGAGCAAGCCCACACCGAACCACTGACCGTGGCGGTCACGCCGGCGCCGGCGGGCAGCTCCCTGGCGAGCAACAGCGTGCCCGCGTCCGCCGCCAGCCCCGCGAAACCCGCCGGCAACGATGCGGCGCCGGCATGGCGCCCGGACCATCCCGATGCCGGCGGCGGCCGGACCCGTTCTCTGATGCCGCATTATTTTCAGCCCGCGTTCATGACGGTGCCTCCGCTGGTCGTGATCGCGCTCTCCACGGCGTGGTTCTGGATGCGCCGTAGCGAGCGCTCGGCCGAGACGCGGCGCATCGAGCCCTCCATGCTGCCGCCGTCGGTCGAGTCGCTCGCGAGCGAATTGGACCAATATGCGGCAGCCGGCGACGCTCAATCGTTCTTCGGCGCCGCCCGCAGGGCGCTTTGCAATGTGCTCGGGTTGAAATGGGGCGTCACTCCCCCGGAAGTGACCACCAACGAGGTGGTTTCGAGGCTGGGGTCCGACAGTGAAATTACTCGTGCGTTCATGCTGGCGGACGAGGCGGCCTATTCGACGCTGAAATTGACGCCTCCGGACTTTCGTCAATGGAAGCACGTGGTGCTGCGCAACGTCGATGGCGAGATGCCGTCATGAGAGCCACACCGATCGTTGGATCGCTCGCGGCGATGCTGCTGGGCCTCGGCCTCTGCGGCGCGTCGCAGGCGCAGACTCCTGCCGATCCGCAGCCGACGCCGTCGGCCGGCTATTCCGCGGCCCAACTGTACAACTCGGCGAACGCGTATGCGCGCTCCGGCAAGACCGCGCTCGCGGTGCTCGAGTACGAGCGCGCCCGAGTACTCGCTCCGACCGATCGCGATCTGCGCTTGAACCTGCGCCGCGTCCGGGAATCCGCAGGCCTGCCCGCGGACACCGGGAGCTGGCTCGAGCAATACGGTCGATTCGCAAATCCCAATACGCTGTATTGGGTCGGGATCGCCGGTCTAGTGCTCGGCGGAGGCTGCCTGTTGGCGAGGCGGTCTGATAGCCGGTTTCGTGGCGCGCTTCTCGCCGGCGCGATCGCGGGGTTCGCCGCGGCGGCCGCGAGCGCATTCAATGCGGCCGCCACGTTCGGCGTGTTGTCCGAGTCGGTGGCTCTACGGCAGGCGTCGGCGGGTGTCTCGCCGGTCGTGGGTGCCGATCCATTGTTTCAAATTCCGGCCGCGGCCACGGTTCGGGTGCTCGACGAGCACGGCGGCTTCGAACTGATCCGCGACTCGCAGGGACGGGAAGGATGGGTTGCCGCGACCGATCTTGCCGCGGTGATACCGAGCGCAGCCGACCGCAGCTGAGCGCAGCCGACCTCAGCTGACGGCTTCAACTCGCGGGCAGCGAGGCCGTGAAGGTCGAGCCCCGACCGATTTCGCTCTCGACTGATACTTCGCCTCGGTGCGCCTCGACGATCGCCTTCACCAGACTCAGTCCGAGTCCGAGTCCGCGCTGCGAGCGGCTCTTGTCGCCGCGATACAGCCGTCCCCAGATGCGCGCTTGTTCCTCGGACGATATCCCCATGCCCGTGTCGCTGAATGTCACGATCACCCGTCCGGTGTCGGCGCGGCAGGATATGCTGACTTTGCCGCCCTCCGGCGTGTATTTCAAGGCATTGTCCAGAAGATTGGCGAACACCTGGCGCATGCGGACCCGATCCACCGAGGCGGTGCACGGAGACTCGAGTTGCGCGGCGACGCCAATGCGCTTTTCCTCCGCCACGAGCTGGTAGATGTCGATGACATCGCCGAGCAATTCCGAGATGGACACGGGCTCCAAATTGAGATGCATGACGCCGGTCTCCGCCTCCGTGATATCCATCAGGGCGGTCAACATGGTGAGCACCTGGTCGGCTTCTTCGACGCAGTCGGCGAGCGCTTCCTCCGCGGCCGGGTCCGACGTCGTTTGGACCGCCGCCTCCGCGATGCTGCGAAGGCGCGCAAGCGGTGTGCGTAGATCGTGAGCCACGTTGTCCAGCGCCTCCCTCATTCCTTGAATCAGCGCTTGGTTTCTGTCCAGCACGCGATTGAATTGGCGCGCCAATTCCTCGAGGCCGCCTTCCCCGGGGGCTGCATCGACGCGCGCGGATAGGTCGCCCGTGTCGATGATGGAGCGGGCTGTGGCGACAACCTGGCGTACGGGCTTGGTGGCGCGATGCGCGAACAACGCGCCGCCGATCACGCCGAGCAACAGCGCCGGCGTCATCACCGCGAGGAAGTTCACGCGGAAGGGCTGCAGGATGGTTTCGCGGTTATTGGTCTTTCGGCCGACCTCCAGAGTCGAGCCGTCGGCCAAGCGCGTCGACGCCACCGTGACGTCGCTCTCCTGGTCCTTGGGAATTTCGAGCCACACGAGATGCGCCGGATTTCCCCCGGGCCGCAGCGCGGCCGGATCGAACTGGACCCAATCGGGCGGCACATCGAGGAGCAACGCGTTGCCCGACGGGTTCGACACTCTGACAAAAAAAGCGTTGGCTCTCTCGGTCTCGCGGCTGCGCTCGACGAATACCTGAAGCGCCGCGACGCCGCCGCTCTCGTAAATTGCGGCGCAGGCCCTGAGCCGAGTCTCGATCACCTCGTGGTCCTTGCGCTGGAGAGCCGCGCCGAGCAAAAAATACGAGAGGGCGAAGAGGATTCCCGCGCTTGCGGTGAACAGCAGCGCATACCACAGGCTCAAGCGCAGCGTCACGCCATGCCAGGCGCCATTGCGGCGCCATTCGGCATCAGGGCGGCTTGAGGGCATACCCCACGCCGCGGATGGTATGAACGATCTTGGACGGAAAGCCTTTTTCGAGCTTCGAGCGCAGCCGATGCACCAGCACGTCGACGACGTTGGTTTGCGGATCGAAGCTGTAATCCCAGATGTGCTCCAGAATCATCGTCTTGGTGATCGGCCGTCCCGGATGCCGCATGAGCAGTTCGAGCAGCGCGAATTCCCGGCTTTGCAGGTCGATCTTTTGTCCGGCCCTGAACACCTCGCGGGTGAGAAGATTCATCGACAGGTCGCCGAAGGCGAGCGTGGTGGGCTCCGCCACGTGCGTCGCCCGCCGAATGAGGGCCTGCAGGCGGGCGAGCAGTTCGGAGAAGGCGAACGGCTTGGTGAGATAATCGTCGGCGCCCGCCTGCAGGCCGGTCACCCGATTGTCCACGGTCGCCTTGGCGCTCAGCAGCAACACCGGAACCAGCTTCTTTTCCTGCCGGATCGTGCGCAGCACCGACAAGCCGTCGAGTTCCGGCAGCATGATGTCGAGAACGATGGAGTCGTAATTGACGGATCGGCAGAGCGACAGCGCATCCGCGCCGTCCGATGCCATATCGACCGAGAAACCGCTTTGCTTCAGCCCTTTGGCGAGAAACGAAGCGATCTTGTCGTCATCCTCCACGACCAGGATTCTCACCGGTCAATCCTCCGCGAGCAGACTGTAGATCCGCGCTTCGCGCAGGTCGAGCTCTTGCTCGATGTGCCGCCGGGCTTCCGCCTTGAGCTTTCCGTCCTGGTAGAGGTCATTGACGGTATCGCGCTCCGCGGCGAGCAGCAAGAGCTCCATCTCGTCGACGAGCTGGCTGCGTTCGCGGTGGGCGGCGTCGCCGTCGCTGCGGTCGATGATCTGGCGCAGCCGGCCCCTGAGGTGCGCCTTGAGCCCTTTGACCACATCTTCCGGAATGCGCCGTTCGGCCGCAATCTGATCCAAGCGTCGGAGAGTGGCTTCGATCGCCGTCTGCCTCGCCTGGAATTCCTCGCCGCGGTCCCGATGCCGCTCGCGGCGGCCCTGATTGGCGAGGCCAAGGGCCCGAATGACAGCCGGCAAGGCGAGGCCCTGGCCGATCAAGGTCACCAGGATGACGATGAAGGTCAGGAACAGGATGAGATCCCGGTGGGGAAAAGGCTGCCCGTTGTCGATCGTCAACGGGATGGCGAGCGCGGCCGCGAGCGACACGAGGCCCCGCACTCCGGTAAAGGCGAGGGCGAACGGCCATTGCCACGGAGGCGATGGATCCTTGCGTCTGACCGAGGGTATCCAGCGCGGGATGTAGGTCGCCGGGTACATCCAGATGAAGCGGGTGGCGATGACGACGAGGCTGGTCACCGCAGCGGCGAGCGCGAGCTGCTTCCAGGAGTACCCGGGAATGCGCTCGATCAGCGTGCGGGCCTGCAGGCCGGTCAGCAGAAATATCAATCCTTCGATGAGGTAGATCAAAAAATCCCAGAAGAAAATTCCCTGCAACCGCGTCGCGGCGCTTATCAGCCGCAACCCGTTCCAACTGATGTAAAGCCCCGTGCAGACGGTCGCCAGCACGCCCGAGCCGCCCATGTATTGCGGCGGCCAATAGGCGACGAAGGGTGTCAGGACGGATAGCATGATTTCGATTCGGGGATCGCGCACCCAGCGCCGCAGGCGCAGCATCACCCAGCCGACGCCCAGCCCCCATACAACTTCACCGACCACGATGCACGCAAACGTGCCCGCCGCGCGCGAAAAGGAAAACGCGCCGAGGCTCACCGCGGCTACGGCGAATCGATACAGCACGAGCGCGGTCGCATCATTGGCGAGGCCCTCGCCTTCGAGAATGAGGATCAGTCGTTGAGGGACTTCCAGGCGCCGCGCGATCGCGAGCGGTGCGACCGCGTCGGGCGGCGACACGATGGCGCCGAGCAGGAAACCGACCTGCCAAGAGAGCCCCAGCATCCAGTGGGTGGCGGCGGCCACCGCCGTCGTGGTGAACACGACGCAGCCGACCGCCAGCAGCGATATCGGCCGTAAATTGAAGCGGAAATCGCACCAACTCATGGCAACTGCCGAGGAGTAAATGATGGGAGGCAGGACCAGCAGCAGAATGAGGTCGGGCGATAGTTCGACGGCGGGCAGCCCCGGGAAGACGGTCAGTATCACACCGGTAATGACCAGAAGGATCGCCGGCGGGATCTTGAGGCGATTGGCCGCGACAGCCGTCGCGGCGATCACGAACAGCATCAGAATGAGTACTTCGAGCTCTTGCAGCATCGTCACGACGGAAAGTCCATTAGCCCGGCATTACCCGAGTGTATATCGGCGCGAGCTA
Organism: Steroidobacteraceae bacterium; assembly: GCA_050012315.1. Classification (GTDB taxonomy): domain Bacteria; phylum Pseudomonadota; class Gammaproteobacteria; order Steroidobacterales; family Steroidobacteraceae; genus Bog-1198. The sequence continues at coordinate 138,193 of JBEKHK010000004.1, forward strand.
CCTGCCGTTTCTCAAGGCCTGGGTGGAGGACGCGGAGATGGATGTCAATAAAATATTTATAATTCAATACTATAACGGATATTCTTCGGATAATTATAGAATCGGTCGAATCACCGGTACTGATTGAGCGACAAGATCCACTCGACCAGCGGCCGCAGGTCGGCGGGGGGGATCTTGGTCGGGGGCATGGGAGCGGGGCCGCCCCACACACCGAAACTGCCATTCAAGATGCTTTCGCTGAGCACACCGCGGGCGTGCGGATCGCTCGCGTATTTTGTCGCGATATCCTGCAGCGACGGGCCGGCCATGGATCGGTCGACCGAGTGGCAGGTCCGGCAATTGTACTTGGTGAGCAGCTTCATCCCTCGGTCGAAGCCCACCGGCTCGTCCGCGAATGCCGTGCCGGCCCCCGAGATCAACAGAATGGTCAGCGCAAGAAGCTTCACGATAGCCTCCGTGTTGTTCATCTGCGGCGAATCCCTGCCTCCATTATAAGGCTTATGCGGCGCCTCCAGTAGGAACGTGCCGCGCTCCGCGGGCGCCCGGGACCGGTAATCATCTCAGCCAAGCTCGCATGCCGCGTGGCATGATCGCGGCTGCAAGAGTCAGGGGCAGAGAAGGAATGTGTGCAAGTAGAGTGGCAGAGGGCGGCCGGCGAGGCTGGATCATTCCGATCGGAGGGGCGGAGGATAAGGAGAATTCGCCGCAAATCCTGCGCCGCTTCGTCGACTTGGCGGGCGGAACCGCGGCGGATATCGCCGTCATCCCGACCGCCAGCCTGGTGCGTGAGACGGGCCCGCGTTACGAGCGAATTTTCGGGGACATGGGCGCCCGCAGCGTGGTTTGTCTGGACTTCGATACGCGCCGCGACGCCGAGGAAACAGGCCGCCTCGAGCGCCTGAATCGAGCGACGGGAGTCTTCTTCACGGGAGGCAATCAGCTCAGGCTATCCACCTTGATCGGCGGCACGCCCGTCGCCAAGGCGGTGCGGCAGCTGAACGCGGCGGGCGTGCCGGTGGCAGGCACCAGCGCCGGCGCCGCCTTCCTGTGCGAGCACATGATCGCCTTCGGTGACGAGGGAAGCACCCCGGTGGCGGGCTCGGTACGGCTCGCGCCCGGCTTGGGAATCACCAATCGATTCATCATCGATCAGCACTTCCGCCAGCGGGACCGGCTCGGCCGGTTGCTCACGGCCCTCGCCTATAACCCGTTTGCCGTCGGCATCGGTCTCGACGAGGACACCGCGGCCTTCATCCAGCCCGACAATACCGTGCACGTGGAGGGCTCCGGCGCCATCACCGTGGTGGACGCGGCCGAGGTGCAGTTCTCGTCCATGGACAACGTTCAGGAAGGGCGGCCGGTGTGCCTTTTGGGCGTAAAAATGCATATCCTCACGCAGGGCGCCACCTTCAATTTGCATTCTCGCCAGGCGGACGCCGGTACACTGGTGCAACTCAAACGGTAGCTAGGGAAGGGATATCGATGCGCATCCTCGAACGCAACGTCTACGTGGGGCCATCGATGTACGCGCACTTCCCGGTCATCAAGCTGCTGCTCGATCTCGGGTCGCTGGAGGAATGGCCGAGCGGCCGGCTGGGACCCGAGTTCGTCGACGCCTTGACGGAGGCATTGCCGACGCTCTCGGAGCACGGATGCTCGTATCGGGAGCCCGGCGGGCTCCTGCGGCGCCTGCGGGAGGGCGAGGGCACCTGGCTCGGCCACGTGCTCGAGCACGTGGCGATCGAGCTGCAGAACATCGCGGGCGAGGATGTGTCTTTTGGCAAGACGCGCAGCACCGCGGTCCCGGGCGTCTATACGGTCGTGTACGAATATGCGCAACGCGACGAAGGCATCGCGGCGGGCGATCTCGGCATCGAGCTGCTTTGTTCCCTGCTGCCGGAAGCGATTCGGCCCCGCGGCGCGGTTCCCGCCGATTGGAACTGGCGCGAAAAACGCGACGAATATATTCGCTATGCGCAGCGCCGCGCGCTGGGTCCCTCGACGGCATCGCTCGTGAAGGCGGCGGAGGAGCGCAACATTCCCTGGCTGCGCCTGAACGAGCAGAGCCTCATTCAGCTGGGCCACGGCAAGTACCAGCAGCGCATTCAGGCGACCGTCACGAGCCGCACCAGTCATATCGCCGTCGAACTCGCCCAGGACAAAGAGGAGACCAATAAAATCCTGGCCAACTGCGGTTTGCCGGTGCCGCGGCAGGAATTGGTGCGCTCCGCCGACCGGGCGGTGCGCGCCGCCGAACGCCTGGGCTATCCGGTGGTCACCAAACCCTACGACGGCAATCATGGGCGCGGCATCTCGATCGGGCTCAAGAACGCGGAGGAGGTGCGCGCAGGCTTCGAGGCCGCCGCCGAGCACTCGAATTCCGTCATCGTGGAGACATATCTCCAAGGCGAGGACCACCGGCTCCTGGTCGTCAACGGTGAACTCGTCGCCGCGACTCGCCGCACGCCGGGACGAGTGGTCGGCGACGGTGTGCACACCGTTCGCGAACTCATCGACATGGTCAATCAAGACCCGCGCCGCGGCGTCGGCCACGAGAAGGTCATGACGCGCCTGGAGCTCGACGCGCAGGCCGAGATGATGCTGGCGCGCCAGGGCCTGACGGCGGACTCCCCAATCCCCGCAGATCAGCTGGTGCCGCTGCGAAGTACAGCCAACTTGTCGACGGGGGGCACGGCCACCGACGTGACCGACATCATTCATCCCGACAATCGCGACATGGCGGTGCGCGCGGTCACCGCCATCGGGCTCGATGTGGGCGGCGTCGATTTTCTTTGCCCCGATATCACGGAGAGCTATAGGACGGTCGGCGGCGGAATTTGCGAGGTGAACGCGGCGCCTGGCTTTCGCATGCACGTGGCGCCGAGCGAGGGCACGCCGCGCGATGCCGCCGGCCCGGTGATCGACATGCTGTTTCCGCCGGGGGCGCCGTCGAGCGTGCCGATCGCCTGCATCACCGGCACCAACGGCAAAACCACCACCGCGCGCATGCTGGCCCACATCGCCAAAATGGCGGGCTTCACTCCGGGATTGACGACGACGGACGGCGTCTATATCGACGGCCAGCGAACCGTCGAGGGCGATATGACCGGTCCGGTGGCCACGCGCATGGTGCTCGCCGACCCGGGCATCGACCTCGCCGTGCTCGAAATCGCCCGAGGGGGCCTCGTGCGTGCCGGCATGGGTGTGCCCTTCGCGGATGTCGCGGCCGTGCTCAACGTGCAGTCCGACCACCTGGGGATGAAAGGCGTCGACACCCTGGAGCAGCTCTCCGAGGTCAAACGCATCGTGGTCGAGGTGGCGCGGGAGTGCGCGGTGTTGAACGCCGACGACGAGCATACGATCCGCATGTCGGCCCACACCGATGCGAAGCACCTCTGCTACGTCACACTCAACCCCAATCACGCCGTGGTGCGCGAGCACATTCGTGCCGGCGGCCGTGCCTGCGGCCTCGAGGCGGGCGTCAACGGGCAGATGATCACCTTGTACGACAAGGGCCGCCATATCCCGCTGATGTGGACGCACTTGATTCCGGCGACGCTCGAAGGACGCGCCATGCACAACGTGCAGAACGCCATGTTCGCCGCCGCGCTCGCGTTCTCGCTCGACATCAAGTTGGACGCGATCCGCCAGGCGCTGCGCACCTTCGACAGCACGTTCTTCCAGGCGCCCGGACGGATGAACGTCTACGACGAGCATCCCTTCAAGGTGATTTTCGACTATGCGCACAATGCCCATGCGGTGGGCGCCATGGCGGATCTCGCGGGCCGCCTCGACGTGCGCGGGCGCCGGATCGTGGTGGTGGCGGGACCGGGGGATCGTCGCGACGAGGATATTCGCGCCATCGCGCACCAGGTTGCCGGGCGATTCGATCACTACATTTGCCGGCGCGACGACAGCCTGCGGGGTCGCGCCGATGCCGAGGTGCCGATGATGATCGCCGAAGCCTTGCGAGAACGCGGGGTTCCGGACGGGGCCATCGAGTTGATTCCCGACGAGCAACAGGCCGTCGCCGCGGCGCTCTCCATGGGGCGGCCAGGCGATTTGCTTCTGGTATTCGCGGATGCGCTGACGCGGTCCTGGAAGCAGATCATCAAATTCAAGCCCGAGGCCGCCCGGGAGGCACCGGGTCCGCAGCCGTCGGCGTCTCAGCCGCGGCCTCGCCAGACGATCCGACCGGCGCTCTCGATCGGCGAGGACCCGTCACCGGCGCCGGGCCCGGGTGATACGTGGCTCGAGGCGCAAGGTTTCGTGCGCGACGAACGCGGCCTGCGCTTCGTCGGGGAAGCGGCTGACTAGTCCATGGCCGCACACGAGCCGCATTTTAACTTCGTCGACTCGCGGCGCCTTACCGGGCCGAGTCGCTACTTCGACGGACCGGCCGTGACGCTCACGCCGATCGGAGTTGCCGCCGGCGAGGCGGCAGCGCTCGAACGCTGGGCCGAGAACGTTCGGCGGCTGTCGAGCGCGCTCGAGTGGCCCGATCCCCAGCCGGTGATCGATCGGGTGGGCGAGCAGACATTCCTGGTTTTTCGCGCGCCGCCGGATGCGCAATTGACCGCCACGGAGCTCTCCGAATGGGCTTGGGAGACGGCCGCGGCCGAGGCTGGAGTTACGGGGTTCGATCGCGCGCACGACTTCGGCGCCGAGCCCGCGGCGGTGCTTAAGGCGCGTGCCGCGGCGGAGCGCAACGAGGCCCTGGCCGCACTGCGCGCGGCCGCCGCTCGGCACGCGCTGCCGTTGTTCGAGGATGACGACGAGATCTCCATCGGCGCCGGACGGGGCAGCCGATGCTGGCCGCGCGCTGCATTGGCGCCGCTCGACGCGATACCCTGGAGCGCCCTCTACGACATTCCGACCGTGCTGGTGACCGGCAGCAACGGCAAGACGACCACCGTCCGATTGCTCGCCGCGATCGCCGCGGCATGCGGGGCCGTGCCGGGATACAGTTGCACCGAGGGGGTGTTTGTCGCCGGCCGGCCGGTGGCGCTCGGCGACTATTCCGGGCCTGCCGGCGCGCGCGCGGTGCTGCGGCACCCCGATGTCACGCTGGCGGTATTGGAAACCGCGCGCGGAGGGATTTTGCGCCGAGGTTTGGCGGTCGCCCGGGCGGATGCGGCGGTCGTCACGAACGTGGGCGCGGACCACTTCGGCGAGTATGGCATCGAGAACGCGGATGATCTGGCCGAAACGAAGCTGGTGGTGGCGCGCGCGGTGCGCGAGAGCGGTACGCTGGTGCTCAACGCCGATGATTCGACCCTGATGGCGGCCGTGCAACGGCTGCCGCACGCGAAGCTCGCCCGCCGTGCCTTGTTTGCGATGGACCACGGCCAGCGTGAACTGGAGGAATTGCGAAAACGCGGCGGCAGCACCTGCGGGGTCCGCGGGCGTCAGCTCGTGCTTCACCACCGCGGCGAGGATTACGCGCTCGGAGATCTGTCGGTGCTGCCGCTCGCCTGGGGCGGAGCCGCTCGCTACAACATCGCGAACCTCGCGGCCGGCGCGCTGACGGCCGCCGTCATGCAGCTATCCGTAGCCGAGATTCGGCGCACGGTCGGGCGGTTTGGGGCTCGCCCGGAGGACAATCCGGGCCGGCTCGAACGCTGGGACTACCGCGGTGCCACGGTGCTGATCGACTACGCTCACAATCCGGACGGCCTGGGGCAACTACTCGCCGCGGCTCGCTCGCTGCATCCGCGGCGCATGTTGTTGCTGCTCGGGCAGGCAGGCAACCGCGGCGACGGCGCAATCGCCGAACTGGCGCTGACGGCCGCCCGCTTCACACCCGATCGCATCGCGATCAAGGAACTGACTCTCATGCTGCGCGGCCGCCCCCCCGGCGAGGTTCCGGCCCTCCTCGAGAGGACCCTGCTGGCAGCGGGTATTCCCGCCGGCCGCATCGACCGGCACTCCGACGAAGAGATCGCGGCACGGAGCCTCCTGGGCGCAGCCCACGCGGGCGATGTGATCGTTCTACCCATCCACACCCGCCACGTTCGCGACCGGCTGCATGCCGCGCTGGCCGCGGATGCGGCGTACGGCCCTGCGGCAGGCAATGGGGACTCGAATCACATCCTCGGGCAATAATTGCCGCGATGGTGCAGCGAAAAGCTCATGGATTGACCTCCGTCACGCCATTCGAGGCGCCACGATGATCAGAATGGCGTTACGAGGATGCTGCAATGCAGTGCTGGTGTTTGCAGGTATGCGCCTAAGCAGAAAATGGGCATTGGTCGGGCTTTTGGGATGGGCTGCCGCGGTCACCGCCACGGCGGCCGACCAGTCTTTTTCCGATCGCATCGAGATGCTCGATTGGTCCGATCCCCAACGAGCGCTGAAAATCATCGACTCGCCGTCGCTGGCGAAGGGGCGAGCCTCAGAGGTTCAATTCCTCGAGGTGCGGGCGATGGTCTATGTGGACACCCGGCGCGACGCCGATGTCGACGCGACGATTGCGCGCCTGAAGACGCTTGCGGAGGACGGAGATCAGTCGGCCGCGTTGGCCGAGCATTTCGTGCGCGCGTATTCCCACTACGAAAATGCCGAATACGCGGCGGCTCGCGAAGAGCTCAACCAGATCGACATGACCGCCATCGACTCCGACGCGGAGCGGTATCGCGTGTCGATTCTTCGCGGCAATACGCTGAGCACCCTGGGGCAGGCGGAGGCGGCGCTGCCGTTTCTCGAAGAGGCCTTGGATGTAGCCCGCGACATGCACGACGACGAGCGCAGCATCCATGCGATGCTCTGGCTGACGCACATTTATACCGACACCGGCAACTACGGGCGCGCGTCCGAGCAGTTGGCGGCCGCCCGGCGATCGGCGGCGGCGATCGGCGATGAAGCGGCGCTCACGGAGGTGGAAATACGCGCGTCGGACATCGCGGATCGGCAGGGCGACCGCGCGGCGGAGCGGCAAGCCAGCGTCGCGGCGCTCACCCATGCACAGCACTCGGACAGTACCAAGTGGCTCGCGCACGCATATCTCAATCTCGGCGACTCCTATCTCAAGTCTCGCGATTACGCCGAGTCCCTCAAGTACTCCAAACAGGCACTGCCCTTGGTATCCGGACTGCGTGGAAGCGGCGACGAGAGCATCGTGCTGTTCAACGAGGGATTGGCCTATATCGGTCTCGGAAACATCAAGGAGGGGGAGAAGCTCGCGGAAGTCTCGATCAACAATGCGGTCCAGGGAGACAATCTCCTGGACGCCAAGGAGTATCTGCGCGAATACGCCGATGCGCTCGAGCACGCGGGCTACCTGATGATGGCCATCCAGGCCTATCATCAATACGATGCGGTGAGCGAGAAGATCATGACCGGCACGCGCCAGCGCGCCTTTCTCGAGCTGTCGGCCAAATTCGACGATGAGCGCAAGGCGCGCGAGTTGGAACTCTTGCGGCGCGATAACGCGCTCAAGGCCTCGGATATGCGCGGCCAGCGGCTGCAACAGCAGCTGATCCTCGCTGCAGCCGTGTTCGTGACGTGCATCTGCGCGGCGCTCGTCTGGGCCTTCGCCCGCGTGCGCCGGGCGAACGACCGTCTGCGCTTCAACAGCGAACGTGACCCATTGACGGGGCTTCGCAATCGCCGATACTTTAACGAGCACGTGCTGAGCGTCGACGGTGCCCTGCCGATCGGAGGATGCGTGCTGCTCGCGGATCTGGATCATTTCAAGCGAATCAACGATACGCTGGGACATCCGGCGGGAGACGCCGTACTCGCCACCGTGAGTCATCGCTTGTCGGCAGCCTTGCGCGAAACCGATAAGCTCGTGCGCTGGGGCGGGGAAGAGTTCCTGGCGGTGCTCGATCCGATCACCCCGGAACAGGCGGACCGCACGGTCGAGAGGCTATTGCAAGCGGTGCGGCGCGACCCGGTGCTCTGGAACGGCCAGGCCATCCGATGCACCATCTCGATCGGATATGCATGCTTCCCGATGGCCGGCGCGGACACCGAAATTTCCCTGGAGAGCGCGATAAGCCTCACAGACAAGGCGCTTTACGAGGCGAAGCGCCGTGGCCGCAATCGCGCATGTCTGATCAGCGCGGTGCTTGCGCAACACAAGGATGATCTGACCGTGATCTGCGAGGAGTTCGAGTCCGCCGCGGCCGACGATCGGGTCAGGCTCGTGGAAATGGGCGCCGCCGCCTGATGTCGGAGACGGTGCCGTGCGACGTGGTGTCGCTGTCGGCATGGCAGCCGACGGTTTCCGGCAACGCGACGCTCGAACTGTCCGTGGCGCCCGCCGGAGGGACTTGCGCGCTCCGCATGAATTTCGATTTCAAGGGCGGCAAGGGTTTCGCGGTCGCGAGGCGCGCCTGGGCGCGCCACATGCCGAGCGAGTACGCCCTGCACTTGCGATTGCGCGGGCATGGCCCGCTCAATGATCTGGAAATAAAGCTCGTGGACCCGACCGGGCGCAACGTGTGGCGATACGTCGCCAAGAGTCAACGTCCGCCTCGCCGCTGGAGACGCTGGACGATCGAGAGCCGCGAGATCGAGTTCGCTTGGGGTCCGGATAGCGGCAGCACGCTCACAGAGCTCGGGTTCATCGAGATCGCCATCGTGGCCGGCGAGGGCGGGCAAGGCTCGCTATGGATTTCAGACCTCGAAATCGAGAATTTGACGCCGACCCGCGCGCCGACGGCGCGCGCCTCGAGCGCGCAACCGCGATTCGGCGCCGATGGCGCCCTGAGCGGGGCGGGCTGGAGGCCGCTAGCCGGCGATCGGCGGCCATGGATCGAGGTCGATTCCTGGCAGCGGCACAGCATCGGCGGCCTGATCATCGACTGGATCGGCGCTGCGCCGCCCGCAGGCTTCAAGGTCCGCGCCTCGAACACGGGCAAGCGATGGAAAGTCGTGCACGCCGCTGCGCGCGCCGGAGGTGCACGCAGCTACGTGTACTTGCCGGGCCTCGAGGCGCGCTTCCTGCGGCTCGACCTGTCGGGTCCTTGCGACGGCGCGATTCTGCGGCTTCAGCCCTTCGAGTTCTCGCGCTCGATCGAAGCGTTCTGGTACGCCGTCGCAAACGGCGAGGAGCGCGGCTGGCATCCACGCTGGCTGCATCGCGAGCAGAGCGAATGGACGCCGATCGGCCGCTCGAACGGAACCGAGTGCGCGCTGATGAACAGCGACGGCATGGTGGAGGTGGCCGAGGGCTCGTTCTCGCTCGAGCCCATGCTGAGGATCGGACAAAGGCTCTTCACGTGGGCCGACGTGGTCTCGCGCCCTGCGCTCGATGAGGGCTGGGTGCCGGTGCCGTCGATCGTCTGGGAGAGCGGGCAATGGCGTATGACGGTGAGAGCGCAGGCCGCCGAGGACGGCGAGGTGCGCGTCGGCTATCGCCTCGACAACCTCGGTGATCGACCGCTGGATGCCGCGCTGATCGTCGTGGTGCGTCCGTTCCAGGTCACGCCGCCGTGGCAGAGTTTCCGCAATGTGGGCGGGGTCAGCCGAATTCACGACCTGGCATGGGTTGGGGGGTCGCTGCGGGTGAATGCAGCGCTCGAGCTGAACGCCGATGCGGGCGCGCGATTCGGGGCTCTGTCCTTCGACGAGGGCTTCGTCGCGTCGCGCCTGAGCTCCGGCGCATTGGCCGCCTCCGGCGAGGTGCACGATGGGTTCGGGTTCGCGACCGGAGCCTTCGAATTCGATCTCACACTCGAGCCGGGCGGCTCCCGTGAGCGGAGCTTGAGCGCGGGCCCTCACGGCAAGCCCCGCCCGGTCGGCGCGCCGCCATTCGATTGGAAGGCGCAGATACGCACGGATATGTGGTCGGGCAACGGCTGGGCGAGCGAAGCGGTCGAGGCGGCGTTGACGGCGACCTCGCATATTCTGGTTACCCGATCGGGACCCGCGCTGCAGCCTGGACCGCGGCGCTACACACGCTCCTGGATTCGCGACGGCGCGATGATGAGCGCTGCGCTGCTTCGAACGGGCCACAGGCAGGAGGTGCTCGAGTTCATCCGCTGGTACGCGCCGTACCAGCGCGATGACGGCTTCGTGCCCTGCTGCGTGGATCGGGACGGCCCCGATTGGCTGGTGGAGCACGACAGCCATGGGCAGCTTCTCGCGCTGATCGCCGATTACTATCGCTTTACCGGCGACCGCCAATTTCTGAGCGAGACGTGGCGCTTCGTCGAAAAAGCCGTGAGCTGCATCGAGAGGCTGCTGGAAAGCGATGGGCTGCTGCCGATTTCGGTCAGCCACGAGGGATATCTCGCGCAACCGGTCCATTCCTACTGGGACGACTTCTGGGCGCTTCGAGGCTTGGGCGATGCGGCCGACCTGGCTCGGAGCGAGCCGCATCGCGACGAACTCGCTCGGCGGTGGCAGGAACTCGCGGTGCGCGTGGGCGCGGGATTGTTCGCCTCGATCGAGGCGACTCGCGCGGCGCGCAAGCTCGATTTCATCCCCGGGAGCGCCGAGTGGGCGGATTTCGACCCAACGGCCACGGCAAATGCGATCTACTTGTTGGATGTCCCCGCGGGTCTCGATCGAGCCGCCGTCGAGCGGACGTTCGACAGCTACCTTGCCGATTGGCGCTCGAAGCGCTCGCCCGGCACGACATCCCAGGCCTACACGCCGTACGAGATCCGCATCATCGGAGCCCTGGTCCGGCTCGGACGCCGGGACGCGGCGCTCGAACTTTTGCGCTTTTTTCTGGCGGACCGGCGCCCGCGGGCATGGAATCAATGGCCGGAGATCGCATGGCGCGACGTCAAGGCGCCCGCGCACGTCGGCGATCTGCCGCACACCTGGATCTCGGCCGAATACGTGCTCGCGGTTCGAAGCTTATTTGCTTACGAACGCGAGTCCGATCGCACGCTGGTCCTGGCGGCCGGGCTTGCTCCGGAGTGGATCGAGGGGGACGGCGTGCGGGTGCGCGCGATGCCGACGCTGTACGGCGCGCTCAGCTACTCCTTGCGGCGGGTCGATGCACGCACGGTGCGGTTCGACATCGCTGCGGGAATCGACTGCCGGCTGAGTTTGAAACCGCCGCTCACCGCGCCCCTGCGCGAGGTGAGAATCGACGGTGCGCCGGTGCGCTTCGACGGTGATGCGGTGATCGTGCCTTCAGCCCCGGCCGAGGTTCTCTGCACCGTCTTCTGATGACTGGTATCCTGGCCCATCGATGTGTGGCGAGGTGTGTCCTGCACCGTGACTGATCGATCTTCCAAACGCACCGGCCCCGAATCCGCGGCCGACGCGACCCCGACCGGCCTCGTGCCTCAGGTCCGCACGCTAACTCGCGCGATCTTTGACTCACGCGCCGGCAAGCCGCTCGTGGTGCTGATCGTGGCCGCCGTGTGCATCGTCGGCGCGACCGCCTACGGTCAAATCCGGCTCAACCGCTGGAACAAGCCCTTTTTCGACGCACTGTCGCGTCGCGATCTGCGCGAGTTCCTGTATGAACTCGGCGTATTCTTCGTGATCGCGGGATGCCTGCTCATCCTCAACGTCACGCAACGCTGGATCAATGAAACCCTGGAGCTCAAGCTTCGTGAAGGACTGGTCCAGAGTCTGGTCGATGACTGGATGCAGCCGAGACGCGCGTTCTGGCTGGCGAATGCCGGAACCATCGGCGTCAATCCGGATCAGCGCATGCACGAGGATGCGCGCCATCTCACGGAGCTGTCCGCCGACCTGGGCATCGGCCTGCTTCAGGCATCCATTCTTTTCGGTACGTTCGCGGGCGTGCTCTGGGGCTTGTCGAGCGCATTCAGTTTCCGTATCGCCGATCGGGATTTCGCCATTCCCGGGTTCATGGTGTGGGCAGCCGTGCTCTATGCGAGCGCCGGCTCCCTGATGAGCTATTGGGTGGGCCGGGGGCTGGTGAACCGCAACGCCGAGCGCTACGGCCGCGAGGCGGACCTGCGATTCTCGCTGGTCCGCGCCAACGAACACGTCGACGCGATCTCGCTCGCGCAAGGCGAAGGCGACGAAAAGCGCCGCATCGAGCGCAATCTCCGCGACGTGCTCGCCGCGACACGCCGCATTATCTGGGGCCACACCCATCTCACCTGGGTGACGGCGGGTTTCGGCTGGGTCACGAACGTCGCCCCGATCTTGGTCGCCGCGCCGCTGTACTTCATGGGCAAGATATCGTTCGGCGGCCTGATGATGGCTGCGGGCGCCTTCACGCAGGCGCAGTCCTCGCTCCGATGGTTCATCGACAACTTCAGCGCGATCGCCGATTGGCGTGCCACGTTGTTTCGCGTCGCGGTGTTCCGCCACGCGCTCGTATCGCTGCACGAGCCGCAGGGCTTCGAAAGTCGGATCACGTATACGGAGGGTGAGCCGGGAGTCATCGTCATCGACAATCTCGAGATCGTGTCCGCCGCCAACACGGACCGGCTCAAAGAGTCGAGAGCCGTGGTGAGGACCGGGGAGCGCGTGCTCATCTTGGGAGCGCCGGGCACCGGCAAGACGCAGTTGTTTCGAGCGCTGGCGGGCCTGTGGCCATGGGGCGGCGGAGAGATCATTCGCCCGCGAGGAGAGCAGATCTTTTACCTGCCGCGCGGCACGCCGTATCTGCCGCGCGGCACCCTGCGCGAGGTGCTCGCCTATCCGTTGAAGCCGGAAAGTTTCAGCGGGAACGCCTACACCCGGGCCCTCTATCGGCTCGGCGTCGAGCGCTTGGCGCTCATGCTCGACGAGACCCATCGGTGGGATCGAGTGTTGAGTCAGGACGAGCAGTTGTGCCTGGTGTTCGCCAGGATGCTGATTCAGTCGCCGCCTTGGGTGCTGATCGACGGCACGTTCGGGTCCCTCGACGACGATGTGCTCGAGGTCGTCAAAGGCGTGTTCGGCGACGAGCTCAAAGCCACCGGCTTGATCCATATCGGCGGGCCCGGCGAGGCGCACCCGATGTTCTCGACGGTCCTGCATCTGGTCAAATCAAGGCGACACCGATGAGCCTCGGCCGCCATCTCGGCCGGCTGCTCTTCATGGCGGCGCTTGCCATCGGCTGGCCGCGGTGGGGCGGCGCTCAGAGTTTCGAGTTTCACGCGCCGCTCTCGGCGAGCGATGCGAGGACGCCGGCGGTCATGCGTGATTTGGCGGAGCGGCTGCTTCCCGTTTATCAGGAATCCGATCCCGACCGATATCTGGCGAATCTGTCGGTGCTGCAACTGGCCGCCGGCGATTATTCCGCCGCGGTCGAGTCGCGCGAATCCCTGCAAGAGCGGCGCCGCAGCGCGGATTCGGGCCGCCCGGTCGGGCGAGGCAGAATGCTCGATATCTACGCCCGAGCCAAAGCCATCGAGGCGGAGAGCCAGTCGGCGTTTCCCGACGCCGCAGCGAAAGCCTATCAAGAGGTGTTTTCGAGGCTGAACGACCACGATGCGTTCATGCTGTCGGGGTGGCTCGCCGCCACTCCCCAGGAGTCGCGGGAGAAATTCCAGCGCCTGCTCGACGAGCAGCGCTCGAAGGACATCGTCAATCGGCAGGAAGCCGAGACTCTGTTGTCGGCCTACGCGCTTTTCGAGGCGTACCGCTCGCTGGCTCCCTGGGTGGGGCCCCTCGATGCGGCGGACGACGCCAGGCGCTACGCGGAGGAGGAGATCGACATCGAGGTGCCCCGGCGCGGCAATATCCGGGCGAAGGTCATTCGGCCGAAGGGCGCGTCGGCCGCACTTCCCGCGCTGCTCGAGCTCGGCATCGATCGGCCCACGATATCCGCGAAGGAGAGCGCGGCTCATGGTTACGTGGGTGTGTGGGCCGATTTGCGCAGCGGGACGGCGAGAGCCGCTTTCGTCCCGTATCAGCATGACGGCGAGGTGGCTCGCGCGGTGATTACCTGGATCGCCAAGCAACCCTGGAGCGACGGCCGGGTGGGAATGTACGGCGAAGGCTATAGCGGCTTCACCGCCTGGGCGGCGGCGGCCCGCATGCCGCGGCCGCTCAAGGCCATCGCGGTGTCGGATCCGACGGCGCCCGGCATCGATGCCCCCATGTCCGGCAGCGTCTTTCAGAATTCCGCTTATCGCTGGTCACTCGAGGTCACCAACACCGACAAGGCGCTCGATCCGACCTTCGAGGACGACGCGATTTGGCGCGCGCTCGATGAGAAATGGTATCGGAGCGGACGTCGTTACCGCGACCTCGGGAGCATTTACGGCAAGCCCAATCCGATCTTCATCCGCTGGCTCAATCACCCGAGCTACGACCGTTTCTGGCAGACCATGATCCCGTACCAGAAGCAGTTCTCCCGCATCGATTTCCCCGTGCTCACGATGACCGGCTATTTCGCGCCCGCCGCGCCCGCCGCGCTTTATTATTGGGCGGAGCATCAGCGCTACGATCCGCACGCAGATCAGACGTTGCTGATCGGGCCGTACGATGAGGACGCCATGCAGCATGGCGCGTCCGCCTCGGTTCGGGGATACGACGTAGATGCGGCCGCGCTCATCGATTTACGGGAGCTTCGGTATCAGTGGCTCGACCATGCTCTGAAGGGCAGTGCGACTCCCGCGCAACTCAGCGATCGAATCAATTTCGAGGTCATGGGTGCGAACGAATGGCGGCACGTTGGTTCTCTCCAGGCCATGGCCAACGAGTCACTGAAGTTCTATCTGAGCGCCGCAGCGGCCGAAGCGGCGGTGGGCCGCCGCTTGATCCGGCGCAAGAGTCCGAAACCCGCCACGGTCAATCAAACGGTGAGCCTGACCGACCGGAGCGATGCGGCATGGCTGCCGCCGGCGGATCTGATCACCCGGAGTCTCGTGACCCACAACTCCGTGACGTTCCTGAGCGCGCCCTTCAAGAAGCCTACCGACTTCAACGGACTACTGTCGGGCCGGCTCGATTTTGCGGTGAACAAGATGGACATGGACATCACCATCGCCGCCTATGCGCTCACCGCGGGCGGCGATTATGTGCGGCTGTTCAATCCGGCTGACGAACTGCGTTTGAGCTATGCAGCCGACCGCGTACACCGTCATCTGCTGAAGGCGGGTGAGCGCCAGAAGCTCGCGTTCGTCGGCGAGCGGATGACCAGCCGTCGGCTGGAGACGGGCAGCCGCCTGGTCATCGTGCTGCGCGTGAGCAAGCGGCCCGATCGGGAAATCAACTACGGCACCGGCAACGACGTGAGCGAAGAGTCGGTCGAGGATGGCAAGACGCCGATCAAGGTGCGCTGGTACAACGACAGCTACATCGAGATTCCGGTGCGCACGGAGACTGCGGCGCACAGCGGGACGCCGCCGGCGGACAAGCCGGCTCACGGAGTGCGTTGATCCCTTTGCGCTCAGGTGGCGCTGTATTGAATGGTCACAGTGCCGGATCCGGACTGACCGGCGTTGTTGATGTAGCTGTAGCCGAGCGTGAGCGTTTGTGCGCCGCTCGTGACCGCGGTGGGGGCGTAAGTCAGCGGCAGCCGGCAGGCCGTTCCATCGCTCACCGTGAGGCAACTGAACGTGGTCGAGCTCGCGCTCCAACCCGGCGGCAGCGGGTTGAGTCCCGAGGTTACGGTAAACGCGCTCGATGTGGCCGGTATGCCGATTGCCGGGTTGCCATCGTCGGTGACGAAGGTGATCGTCACCGGGATCGGTGTGGTGGGCGAGCCGATGATGGCGGCAACCGAGGGTTGGCTCGGAGTTCCGGCGATGGTGTCGTTGGTGGTGCCTCGGTAGGGGATGTTGAACGACCCCGTCTTAGTCTGGCCGGCGTTGTTCTTGTAACTGTAGCCCACCGTGAGGGTGCCGGGCGGAGTGTACGCCACCGGCGTATACGAGAGGTTCAGCTCGCAGGCGCTGCCGGTACTCACGGTGGTGCATGCGAACGTACCCGGTCCGCTCCAGCCGGCCGGCAGCATGGTCAAATCGCTGGTGACTTGCAGGGCGGTGGCGAGGCGCGTGTCGTCCGTCGTAAACACCACCGCGACTTGCTGTGCGCCCTGACCGACCACGGCATTGATTTGGCCGTTGGGTGAGGGCGTCGCGACTACGTTGTCATTGGTGGTCGCGGCATAGGGAACGTCCAGGGTGCCGGTCTGCTGGTTTCCGGCGTCATCGTCGTACGCATAAGTCAGCGTCAACGTGCCGCTGCCGAGCGTCGTGGGGGCGTAGGTCAGCGCGAGCTGGCAGCCGTTGCCCGTGCTTACGCTGCCGCACGAAAAGCCGGTCGAGCCGCTGTGCCAACCTGCGGGCAAGGCGGATAGATCCGACGTGAGGATGAGAGCGCTCGCCACCCGGCCGTCGTCGGTCGTGAAATCGACGGCGATGGCCTCGCTGCCGGTCTTCTCGGCCGCGTTGATCTGGCCGGCAGGCGATGAGGTCGCCACGACATTGTTCGAGGAAGTCGTGGCGTAGGGGATGTTGAGGCTGCCTGTGCGTGGTGTGCCCGAGTCGTCCACGTAGGCATAGCTCAGCGCGAGCACTCCGCTGCCCGATGCGGCCGGCCGGTAGCTCAGCATGAGCTGACAGCCGTTGCCGGTCGTGACGATGGCGCAGGAGAAAGTCGGCGATGCGCTCGACCAGCCGGCCGGCAGGGCGCTCAGGTCGGAGGTGACGGTAAGATTGGTGACTGCCGCATCCAATATGGCGTTGCTGGTGTCGGAGGTGAAATTGACGCTCACCGACTGCGTGCCTGAACCGACGATGGCGTTGATCTGGCCGCTCGGCATGGCGGTTGCCACGACGTTGTTCTGGGGAATGGCCTGGTAGGAGATCGTGACCGCCCCGCCCGGCGCCTTCGATAGGCTCGCGTTGTCGACGTAGACGTAATTGATGACCAGCGAGCCGGAGTCCGCCGCCTGGGGCGAATAACTCAAGTTCAACACGCACGCGCTGCCCGCCATCACCAGCTTGCAGGAGAACGTGGTCGGGCCGCTCCATCCCGCGGGCAGCGTGCCGAGGCTCCCGGAGACGCCGAAGCCGGTGATCGAGCGTCCATCGCTCGAGGTGAAAGTGATGCTGACCGTCTGGCTCGAACCGACGGCGACCGACACAGTCGAAGTCGAGGGAGTGGCGACGATGGTGTCGTCGGTGCCGGTGGTGCCGCCTTCTCCCCCAACTCCGCCCTTGGGGCTCATCGCACCGCCGGCTCCGCCGCCCGTGCCGCCGTCGCCTGCGGTATTGCCCGTGACGCTCGCCGCGCCGTACGCTGTGCCGGTGCTGCTGCTGCCCCACGGAGAATTGATGTCACAGCCCGATACGACGAGGAGTGCGGCGAGACTCAAGAGGAGTGAGCGATGATGAACTTGCATCTCTTTTCACCGTCGATATCCAGGGGGGCAAATTCGAACAGCGATCGAATTCCGCCCCAAGTTATGCCGAGGGTGGGCGAAGTGAAGTTAACCGCGTCACACAATCGCGGGAGCAGGGGAACTCCCCGCGCGCGGCGATTCGAGGCCGTGGTTTTTTGCTCACAATCGGCTGTGCATTGTTCAATCGAATGTGCGGATGCAGGACTGTAAAATGAACATAACGTGCGCGGAGAATTTGGGTTATCGGGCCGAAGGAGCGGAGCGTTACGAACGTTACGACGTACGCGCCGGCGATCGTCCGGCCGGCGCGAGCTTCGCCTCGAGATCCGCCGTATACGGACGCTCGGGCGCCGCCGGCACCGCGCATCCTTACGCAACGCTGACTGCCATCGAAATTCTTAAGCGCGGCGGAAGTGCCGCCGACGCTGCCGTCGCGGCCGCGGCCTGCCTCGGCTTTCTGGAGCCGACGGGATCGGGGCTCGGCGGGGATTGCTATGCCTTGATCTGGGATCCGAAGCTCACGAAGCTCGTGGGCCTTGCCGGATCCGGCCGTTCTCCGAAGTCGCTGAGCCTCGATACCGTTCGCAGCCGCTCTCCGCACGGCTTGATCGCGCCCTATGGCGCCATCGCCGTATCCACTCCCGGTGTGCTGGACGGATGGTGGACGCTGCATCAGCGCTTCGGGCATCTGAAATGGGCGGAGATTCTGGAGCCCGCGATCGATTTGTGCGAGCGCGGCGTACCGGTTCCGCAGGTCGTGAGCTTTCACTGGAAGCGCGATCTGGACGTGTTGCGTGACCCCGGTTCCGGTGTGGAGGAGTGGGCCAACGCCGCGCGCACCTACGCCCCGGGGGGGCAGGCGCCGAATGAGGGAGATATCTTCCGCAATCCGGATCTGGGGCGCACCTATCGCGTGATCGCCGAGGACGGCCGCGACGCTTTTTACGAAGGCGCCATCGCACGCATCATCGACGCTTATTTCAAACGCATCGGCGGCTGGCTGTCGCTCGAAGACCTGCGCGCGCACAAGAGCGAATGGGTCGAGCCGCTGGTCACCTCTTACCGCGGTATCGACGTCTACGCGATGGGAGCGAACACCCAGGGACTGGCGACGCTGCAGATGCTGAACATCCTCGAGAATTTCGATCTACGCGGCATGGGTTTCCAGTCCGCGGATTCGATCCATGCGCAGGCCGAAGCCAAGCGATTGGCCTACGAGGATCGTGCCCGCTTCTACGCGGATCCGCATTTCTCAGACATCCCGGTCGAGAGGCTGAATTCGAAGTCATACGCCGCCGAGCGCGCGAGGCTCATCCGGCCGGATCGGGTCCGTGCACCGCCGTACGTGCAGGAGCCACCGAGCCGCGGCGATACGACGTATCTGACGGTGGCGGACTCGAGCGGTCTCATGGTGTCGATGATTCAATCCAACTATCGAGGCCTCGGCTCGGGGTTGGTCGCCGATGGGCTGGGATTCATGTTCCAATCCCGCGGCCAGCTTTTCTCGCTGCTCGAGGGGCATCCCAACCTCTACCGGCCGGGCAAGCGGCCGTTTCAGACCATCATTCCCGGGTTTGCCGCGAGGGAGGGTGAGCCCTGGATGTCCTTCGGCGTCATGGGCGCCGACATGCAGCCCCAGGGGCAGGCGCAAATCATCGTGAATCGGGTGGACTACGGCTTGGATATTCAGGCCGCGGGCGACAGCCCGCGTTGGCATCATCAAGGCTCGCCTCAAACCATGGGAGAGGATGAGCCCGGGCTCGGGCCGGCGGGCGTTTTGCGGCTGGAGTCCGGGGTGCCGGAGGAGGCGCGCCGCCTGCTCATGGAGAAGGGCTGGCCGATCGGCGCCTCCGATGGGGGATTCGGAAGATACCAGTGCATCGAGCGTCGAACGGGCGGGTCGGAACGGATCTACGCGGCCGCGAGCGAGATGCGCGCGGATGGAATCGCACTTGCCTATTGATGTTGCTAAGCTGCCCCGCTCCCGCCCCGCAGCCGGCAGCGGGGCTTCGGCGTCGTAACCCGGGATACGGGAGATTGGACCATGGCTCGCTCGACCGCATCGGTTTCCCAGACTCGCTCCTTCACGACCATCTTTCTCATCGAGATGTGGGAGCGGTTCGGCTTCTACGGAATGCAGGTGCTGATGGTCACCTACATGATGAAGAAGCTCGGGTTCGTCGATACCCGTGCGAACCTCGTCTGGGGCGCCGCGGCGGCGCTGATCTACGCGACGCCGGCGATCGGCGGCTGGATCGGGGATAAGCTGATCGGCACCCGGCGCACGATGAAAATCGGCGCCGTGGTGCTGGCGCTCGGTTACGCGCTTCTGTGGCTGCCGAGCGACAGCGAATTCTTTCTCTATGTCGCGATGGGCGTGATCATCGTCGGCAACGGGCTGTTCAAGGCGAACTCCGGAAATCTGGTGCGCAAGATTTACGAGGGCGACGACAGCAAGATCGACAGCGCCTTCACCATGTACTACATGGCGGTGAACATAGGCTCGATGATATCGATGACTCTGACGCCGTGGATACGCGATTACGTCGGCGAACACTATGGCGACTCCGCCGGGTGGCACACGGCCTTCGGGGTGTGCTCGATCGGGCTGGTGCTCGGTTTGGTCAATTACGCCCTGATGAGCCGCGCGCTCGCACACATCGGCTCTCCGGCGGACGATGCGCCCCCCGCGCCCAAACGCCTGGCCGGCGTGCTCGCGGGGAGCCTCGGCATGGTGGTGCTGTCCGTCCTCATTCTGCAGAGCGAGGCGGTGGCCCGGGTGTGCGTGTACACCGCCGGCGCAGTCATACTCGCAGTCTTCGTTCATCTGATCCGCGTGAGCCATCGCGACGAGCGGGCCGGCCTCATCGCGGCGCTGGTGCTGGTCGTCCAGACGATTTTCTTCTTCATCTTCTATCAGCAGATGTCCACATCGCTCAATCTGTTCGCGCAGAACAACGTGAACCTGGACTTCAGCCTCTTCGGCTGGCATCTGTTCACCTGGATTCCGGAGCAATATCAGAATCTCAACTCGATCTGGATCGTGCTGCTGAGCCCGGTGCTGGTATTCATCTACAACTCACTCGGCCGCGTGGGTAAAGACGCCTCGATCGCGGCCAAATTCGCCTGGGGTTTCGCCGCCGTCGCGATGGGTTTCTTCATTTATGGGGTGGGCGCGCGCTGGGCCGTCGACGGCAAGGTATCCTCGTGGATCATGGTGTGGGGATACGGACTTTATTCGCTCGGCGAGCTTCTGGTCAGCGGCCTGGGACTCGCCATGATCGCCCGGTACGTGCCGGCGCGGATGGGCGGCTTCATGATGGGCGCCTATTTTGTCGCGTCCGGGCTGTCGCAGTACCTCGGCAGCGTGGTCGCGAACTTCGCGCACATTCCCCAAGGGCTCAACGATCCGATCGAGTCATTGAGCATCTATACCAGCCTGTTCAACAAGCTCGGATTCGCGGGGCTGCTGTGCACCGGTATCGCGATCGCGATGCTGCCGTTGATGAAGCGGCTCTCATCGAGCCATTCGGACTCCGGGGCGATTCAGACGCCGCTCCCGGCCGTACGCAGCGAGGAATTCAACACCGCGGCTTGATCGATTGCCCGGGCCTGCTCTACTGGGGCGGGCAGCGGCGATTCGCGAACACGTGAATCGTGTCGCCGTCGTTGACCCGGCGCATGACGCGGTGCCCGCAGCGGCGCATGTCGCTGTCGGTCGTGATAGCGTTCCATGACAGACGGCCGCGTCCGCCCGCGTCGGCCGTGATCGATACGGAGATCGAGGCATTGCCGTTGATCACCGCCGAGCTGACGACCGGCTGCGGCGGTTGTGCATTGCGGTCATAGATCGTCACGGTGAGGTTATCCGGGGTGTCGTTCAACACGCGGATGGTCACACCATCTTGCGCCAGCGCAGACCCGCCGGCGCACAGGGTCATTGCCAAGGCGATCGAGACAACTCTCATCGTTTGCATGTTACGCCTCCGCGTTGAATTCGCCCTACACGAGCTTCAGGTCGCGCGTTTCGCTTTGCGGAAACACCACCGCGCATTGGGCGGCCGACAGACCCCACAAGGACCGGAACAATCCCCCGAGCACCGCGCGGTAGTCGTTCAGCACCGGAAAATCCCGATCCTGCAAGAGGCCGGCACGCTCGACGGTTCGCTGCTCGCCGGCCACGGTCCCGCCCTTGACCGCGCCGCCGAGCACCCAGTACACCGTGCCGTGCCCGTGGTCGGTGCCGCGGTTGCCGTTCTCGCGGAATGTGCGCCCGAATTCCGAGAGCACGACGACGACAGTGTTGTTCCACTCGGCGCCGAGCGTTTGCGCGAACACCTGCAGGCCGCGGCCGAGACTTGCCAGATTGGCGGCGAGCGGCCCCTGGGCCGCGCCTTCGCCCACGTGCGTATCCCAGCCGCCGACGTCGACGAAGCCCAGGCGATACTGGTCGCGCATCAGATGCGCCATGCGCTCGGCCTCGAGTTCGAAGCCCTTGGTGTTGACGGCGCTGCGGCTGGCTGCCGTCATTTCCTCGGCGATCTTCCGGGCCACCTGCTGGCGAAGATCCAATCCCTCGCGCACGGCGGTTTCGAGATGATGATCGGCATACATGCCGCTCAGAATGCCCGCCTGGCGCGCGTCGAAAGGCGGCTTGCCGACATTCTTGAGCGACAGGTTCGGCACGGTGTCAGCGCCCTCGAAGGCGAGCGGCAGGGCGTCCGTGAAGGCGATGGAAGTTGCCTGCGGAGCGGAGCCGCCGAGCGCCATCGACAATCGGCCGAGGAAGCCGGAACGGTAGTTGCGCGCGGCTCCCGTGGGTTGGCCGAGCTCGATGCTATCCTGGGTTTCGAAATGGCTGCGCGATAGATCGTCCGTGCCGGCGAACGGTATGAATGCCGCCTGGCGCTCGAGGTACATGGCGCCGATGGTCTCGCGTACGGCGGGAGCCAGCGCCCAGTTCGCGTCCAATGCGAGCGCGCCCGTGCTCGAGGCGGGGTCCGGGCGGGGGATGGCGATGTTCGGGCGGGCTTCGTAGTAAAAGCCGCTCGAATAGGGAATCAACAGATTCGTGGAATCGTATCCGCCTCTCAGGAAAACGAGCAGGAACCGCGGACCGGCCGAGGGCGCGGCGAACAACCGGCCGGCGCTTCCGCCGCTCCCGAGCAGCGCGGCGCAGCCGAGCTTCAATGCGTGACGACGTTTCATGGCTGGCTCATTTCATTCGTAGTTGAAATCGGGCGACGCCAGCAAGAAGGTATTCCATTCCTGCTGCGAGTTGGCGCGCGCGAGGGCGTCCTTGGTGCGCGCGCCCAGAAATGGTTCGACCGCTTCGAAGTAAAGCCGGTTGGAGAGCTGGGGGAATCCCCCGCCGGCGGCGGAGCTGCCGTCCTCCGCATCGAACAAGCCGGCGTTGCCGGAGCCGATGGCGCGCGCGATCTCGAACCGGCGGCTCATCTGGCCGGAGCTCGCCCACGCGAGCTCGGTCAACGGGTAGCCGTCCGGCGTCGCCCGGCCGAAGGGCGCCTCGCCCAGCCCGTTCAGCCAGTTCAGCATCGGCCGGGTGTTGCTGATGGTGCGGCCGTCGTAGGCGAAACGAACCGAGGAGATCACGAAGCGCATGGGATCCTTGAACTTGCCGCCGAGCACCGCATCGAGCTCGGGTGCGAGGAACATCTCGCGGACCACTTGAGCGATGTCGCCGTCGGTGCGCGCGAAGGTCTTCGCCATGCGATCCACCAGGCGTGCAGGCGGGTCGTCGGCGACGAAGTAGCGCGCGAGCTCGCGGGAAATGAATTGCGCGCAGGCGGGCCGGCTCACGATCAAGGCGATGGCTTCGTCCACTTCGGTGAATCCGGCGCCCTTGATGGTGTGGCCGAGCAGTCGCTTCTCGCCGAAATCGTGGCGCGCCGGATTGAACTCGAATGCGCCTTCGCGAAGGTAGAGGCTTTGCCATTCGCGCTTGAGCTGCGGCGGATTGCCGGCGTTGATTCCGACACCCGTGAGCACTCGAGCGAGCTGCTGCACGTCCTGTTGCGTGTAGCCGCCGTTCACGCCCAGCGTATGAAGCTCCAAGAGCTCACGGGCGTAGTTCTCATTGACGTGCCCGACGGCGTTTTGATTATTGTCCAGGTATTCGAGCATGGCGGGGTGCTCGAGCGTGGCAAGCACCAGGTCCTTGAAATGGCCGAGCGCGTGCGGCCGGATCGCCCGATCGGCATAGTCGCCGACCAACCAGCGAAGATTCGCCTTGTACTGATGCACGCTGAAGTGATTGAGCCAGAACCACACCAGTTGCTCGTCGAGCTGGGACGGCGAATAGGCCGCGCGCAAGAGCTCTTCGCGAATCGCTCCGTAAGCGAGTCTGTTTCCCTGGTCGTTGAGGGCCTTGCGGGCCCGCTCCTTGTCCGCCCCATCCGTCATGGCGTTGATGCTTTTGTGTTCCGCGGCCACCTCCGCCAGCGAGCGAACCGGGTCGGGGCGCGCGGCGGCGAGGGCCGTGAGTTCGGCAGCGACCGGGTCCGGCAGGGGCTGCTCCGGGCCGCGAAGTTGACGGTCGAGGTAGCGCTCACGGCCGAGGCGATGCAACTCCGCGACGCTTTCGGCGTCGTTGCCGAAGGTGACGCGCTCCAGCCACAGCATGTCCTGTCGATGAAACACCGGAAGGGCCGAGGTTGCGGCTCGAGGCGCCGGTTTCGGCCCGGAATTCGCGCATCCGGCGGCGAGCACCGCCCAGCCCGCGACCAGACCCCCCCAGCCCGCGACCATGATCGCCCCGCGCAGGGACCCAAACACCGCCGGGAAGATCCGCGCCCGGCCTGGGGTGGCCGGACGACCCCGGCGCTTGGTGGGGAATCCCGACGCTGCGGTCGATGTAGGTGGTGGATTCACCGGTCTCCTGGGTATCGGGGGCCCCGGCGGCGAGCCCGGGGGATGGAAGGTCAACGGGCCGCCCCCGAGGGGGTTGACCGGGGACGTTCCTCCGTGGGCGCCCCTCGAGGGAACCGAGGCAGCGCCGGCGGGGTTGAAAATTAAGACTTTGCCATGATTTAAGGACGAGGCTGCCGGTTGCGGCGAAAGTCGCGATAACATTGACATTTTTTCGACACGGCCGCCCGACCGTGGCAAACTCTGCGCCCCCGTTCAACCCTGTGATGGAACCTTGAGATGGCCCGTACGACCCCGCTTTCCGATATCCGCAATATCGGCATCATTGCCCACGTCGACGCCGGTAAAACGACCACGACCGAGCGCATTCTTTATTACACCGGGCGCAAGCACACGATCATCGATATCCACGATACCAAGGATCTCAAGACCTCGACGACCACGGATTACCTGGAACAGGAGCAAAAGCGCGGCATCACCATTCAGAGCGCCGCCGTGTCCGCGTTCTGGCGGGACAAGAAGATCAATCTGATCGACACCCCGGGACACGTGGATTTCACCATCGAGGTGAACCGCTCCCTGCGCGTCCTCGACGGCGCCGTGGTGGTGTTCGACGGTGTGGCCGGGGTGGAGCCGCAGTCGGAGACCAATTGGCGTCTGGCCGACAATTACGGCGTACCGCGGTTCTGCTACGTCAACAAGATGGACCGGAGCGGCGCTAATTTCGTGCGTTGCGTCGACATGATCAAGAAGCGGCTCGGCGCGCGGCCCCTGCCGGTGCAGATCCCGATCGGGTCCGAGGATAATTTCAAGGGCATGATCGATCTGGTCGAGATGAAAGCGCTCGTATGGGATTCCGACGACAAGGATTCCGTGTGGCAGGTGCTCGACGTGACACCGGATCTCGCCGACAAGCTGCACATCACCGTGCCGAGCGACCGCGCCATTCTGGCCGATGTGGAGAGGTACCGGACCGAGCTCATCGACACCTGCCTCGAGCAGGACGACGAAGCGATGGAGGCCTATCTCACGAACATGGAGGCACCGTCCGCCGACGTTTTGCGTCGTTGCATACGCAAGGGCACCCTGGTTTCCGCCTTTACCCCCGTGCTCTGCGGCTCGTCCTACAAGAACAAGGGCGTGCAGCAGGTGCTGGACGCCGTGGTCGACTATCTGCCGGCACCCACGGACGTGCCTTCGATCAAGACGGTGAATGCCGACGGCGAGCCCATCGGCGAGCGCGCCTGCTCCGACGACGAGCCGTTCTCGGCGTTGGCGTTCAAGGTGATCAACGATGCCTACGGCGCGCTGACCTTCATCCGAGTGTATTCCGGCGTGCTCACCAAGGGCGCGTCCGTACAGAATTCGACGCGCGGCAAGCGCGAGAAGATCGGCCGCATGGTCGAGATGTTCGCCAAGGAAGCCAATCCCGTGGAGGAGGCCCGCGCGGGCGACATCATTGCGCTCGTCTCGCTGCAGGAGACGGAGACCGGCGACACCCTTTGCGACTCTGCGAATCCCGTGGTGCTCGAGCGCATGCGCTTCCCCGATCCCGTGATCAGCGTTTCCGTAAAGGCCAAGGCGAAAGCGGAGCAAGAGAAATTCGGCATCGCGCTCGGCAAGATGGTGCGCGCCGATCCGTCGCTGCATTTGGAGACCGACCGCGAGACCGGCCAGACCATTCTTCGCGGAATGGGCGAGCTGCATCTCGAGGTGACCTTGGACCGCATGCGCACCGAGTTCGGCGTCGAGGGCGTGATGGGCGAGCCGCAGGTTGCCTACCGCGAGACCATCACCAAGAAGGTCAGCGAGCAGTACGTGCACAAGAAGCAGACCGGCGGCGCCGGCCAGTTCGCCGAAGTGTGGATCGATTTCGAGCCGCTGCCGCGCGGCACGGGCTTCGAATTCGTGGACAAGACGGTGGGTGGATCGGTGCCGAAGGAATACGTCCCGTCGGTCGAGAAGGGCCTCAAGATGCAGAAGGAAGACGGCGTGCTCGCCCACTATCAGACAGTGGACTTCCGCGCGACGCTCACCGATGGCAGCTACCACGATGTCGACTCGAACGCGTTGACCTTCGAAATCGCCGCCAAGGCGGCGTTCCGCGAGGGTATTCGCAAGGCGGCGCCGATTTTGCTGGAACCCGTCATGAAGGTGGAGACGGTGACGCCCGGCGATTACTTGGGCGATGTCATCGGCGACATCAACCGTCGGCGTGGCTCGATCCTGGACCAGCTGGAGCGGGGAACCAACATCGCGGTGGTCGCCACCGTGCCGCTGTCGGAGATGTTCGGATATATCGGGCATCTGCGCGGCATGACCAGCGGCCGCGCGTCCTACACCATGGAGTTCTCGCACTACGACCCCGTGCCGCGCAATGTGGCGGACGAGGTGATCGAGCAGGCGACCAAGAGCAAGGCGGCGGCTACCGGTTGACCCGGTGGCCGGTCGACCCGGTGGCGGGTCGACCGGCCAGGCTTACCCCTGGTTCGCGTACGGCTACGGCTGGTTCGCGTACAGCTTGACCACCTCGTAGAGGAAGCGCCGGCCGTTCATGAGCGATATCACGCGGATTCGCTCGTTCAGACCGTGGGCCCGCGGCCCCTCGGCGTCGTGGAACATACCCGATAGCCCGTACGTAGGCGTACCGTGCGCGTTCAAGTACCGGCCGTCGGTGGCGCCCGTCGCCATGGTGGGTACGATGGCGACGCCGGGCCAGATGCGCGCGGCGACCACGCGCACCGGACCCATGATTCGGGCCGACAGGGGCGGCGGGGGTGATTGCATCCCGGGCTCGCCGACCGGCGCAACGGCGATCTTGTCGTCGGCCAATTCCTTCACGATCTGGGATTGAACCTCGGCGATCGGCACGTTCGGCAGTATCCGGCAGTTGACGTTGGCGTGCGCGCGCTGCGGAAGCGCGTTGGGCGCGTGTCCGCCGGCGATTTCGGTGGCCACACAGGTCGTGCGCAGCATGCCGTTCCAGCCGGGATTGACGGCCCACAAACGCTCGACGGCGGCTTCGTCCGCCGGGTTCCCCAGCACGGCCTGCATGTCAGCGGCAATGTCGGGAGGCGAGAGCTTCGCCTGGGCCTCGAAATAGGCGCGCGTCGCCTCGTTCAATGCCACCGGGAAGTCGTATGCGCCGAGCCGCGCGAGGCCGCCGGCGAGGCGCACGATGGGGTTGTTCTTGGTGGGGCGCGAGCTGTGTCCGCCCACATCCGAGGCGTCCAGGGCGAAGTCCTGGTAGACCTTTTCCCCGGCCTGGATCTGCAATGCGACCGCCTTGCCGTCCTTGTCGAGTTCGCCTCCCGCCCCCTCGTTGAGCGCGAACTCCGCCTCCAGCACCTGCGGCTGAGTATCGAGCAGCCATTTGACGCTGTTGAATACGTCAGACGTCTCCTCTCCGCAGGTGAGCGCGAGCTTTACGGTGCGCTTCGGCTTGAATCCTTCCTGGTGGTAACGGATCAAGCTGTCCGTAAAGACCGCCGCCATCGCCTTGTCGTCGCTCGCGCCCCGGGCGTAGAACCAGCCGTTCTCCTCGACCAGCTTGAACGGGTCACGCTCCCATTCGGAGCGTTTAGCCTCCACGACGTCGATGTGCGCGAGCAATAGGATGGGCTTCGCCTTCGCATCGCGGCCGGGAAGAACGGCGATCAGGGCACCGTCGTTGGGGCGGTCCGCCGGGGCGAGGATTTGGGTATCGGCCTGCGGAATTCCCGCCGCCACGAGGCGCGTCCGCATTGCTTCGGCCGCCTTGGTGCAGCTGCCGACCGAGCGCGTCGTGTTGATCTCCACCAGCTCCTTGTACAGATTGCGGAACGCCGTCTCGTCTTTGGATTGCGCGCCGGCGTACGAGCCGAGCATCGCCGATAGGGCCGCCAACGTGAAAATCGATGCCTGCTTTGCCTGCTTTTGCATCACGGAAGCCTGCAGGTTGGCCCCGTCGATATCAAGGGGGAGTGGGCGTATGATGCGCGCCGGTCTGCCAGTCGAGGCATGGAAGTGCACCTAGGAGTTTCGGCATGCGGAGTGGTCTTCTCGCGGTCCTGGCGGCGGGAGCGGCGTTGAGCGCCGCAAGCGGAGCCGCCCCGGCGGCCGGCGCGCAAGCCGAATTCGGACCCGCCAATCCGTTCTATGCGGTGAGCTCGCTTCCCTTCCATGCGCCTCCCTTCGATAAAATCCGGGACGAAGACTACCAACCGGCCATAGAGGCGGGCATGGCGCAGCAGCTCGCCGAAGTGCGGGCCATCGCGGAAAATCGGGCCGCGCCGACGTTTGGCAATACCTTGGTGCCGCTGGAGAAGAGCGGGGCGCTGCTCAATCGCGCCACGCAGGCGTTTAACGGCGTCACCGGCGCCAATACCGATCCGGCCTTGCAGGCGGCGAAGAGTGCGCTCGCGCCCAAGCTCGCGGCCCAATATGACGCCATTTACTTGAACTCGAGGTTGTTCGCACGGGTGTCCGCGGTCTACGAGAAGCGCGGCAGCAGCGGGCTCGATGCGGAATCCAAGCGGCTCGTGCAGGTCACCTATGATGAGTTCGTTCACGCCGGCGCAAAGCTCTCCGAGCCGGACAAGCAGCAGCTGAAGAAGCTGAACGAGGAAGCCTCCACCCTGTCCGATACGTTCTCCAGGCGCCTGCTCGCCGCCAATGCGGCCGCTGCGTTCGTCACCCCGACGCCTGCACCGCTCGCGGGCTTGAGCGACGCACAGCTCGCCGCCGCCGCGCAAGCCGCCCAGGCGAAGCATGCCGAGGGCTATGTCCTGCCTCTGCAGAACACCACCCAACAGCCGGTATTGGCCTATTTGAACGAGCGCTCCACGCGTCAATCGATCTTCGAGAATTCCTGGAATCGCACCGAGCGGGGCGATGCCAACGATACCCGCGCGATCATCTCGCGGCTCGCGCAGCTGCGCGCCGAGCGTGCTCAGCTGCTGGGATTTCCGAACCATGCCTCCTGGACGCTCAAGGACCAGATGGCGAAGACTCCGGAGGCAGCTCTCGACTTCATGAGCGCGCTCGTGCCGCTGGCCACGGCAAGGGCGGAGCGCGAAGGCAAGGATATCCAGGCGCTGATCGATTCGAGCGGAGGAAACTCTGCGCCGCCGTTCTCGCTCGAGCCCTGGGATTGGGACTTCTACGGCGAAAAGGTGCGCGCGGCCAAGTATGCGTTGAACGATGCGGACGTTAAGCCGTATTTCGAACTCGGCAATGTCCTCGTGAACGGGGTGTTCTACGCGGCGAACCGCCTTTACGGGATCACGTTCAAGGAGCTCAAGGACATTCCGGTGTATCAGCCCGATGTCCGCGTGTTCGAGGTCGCGGACGCCGACGGAAAGCCGCTCGCGCTCTTCTATGGCGACTACTTCAAGCGCGACAACAAGAGCGGCGGCGCGTGGATGTCGACGTTCGTCACGCAGTCGAAATTACTCGGCACTCGGCCCGTCATATACAACGTGGCCAATCTGCCGAAGCCGGCGCCGGGCGAGCCGGCGCTCATCAGCTTCGACGACGTGACGACGATGTTCCACGAATTCGGACACGCGCTGCATGGAATGCTCGCGGATACCGAATATCCCAGCCTCTCGGGAACCGCGACTCCGCGGGATTTCGTCGAATTTCCCTCGCAGTTCAACGAGCACTGGGCCATGTACCCGGAGATTTTCGATCACTACGCGCGTCACTATCAGACCGGCGCCGTAATGCCGAAGGAGCTCAGCGAGAAGATCCAGCGGGCGCAGAAATTCAACGCGGGCTACCGGATGACCGAGCTTCTCGCGGCGGCGGAACTCGACATGCAGTGGCATTTGCTGCCGGCCGGCGCGCCTCTGCAAGAGCCCGATGCGTTCCAGAAAGAGGCCTTGACCAAGGCGCACCTCGATCTCAAGGCGGTACCGCCGCGATACCGGTCGAGCTATTTCAGCCACATCTGGGCGGGCGGATATGCGGCCGGCTATTACGCCTATCTATGGACGCAAATGCTGGCGGACGATGCCTATCAGTGGTTCGAGGAGAACGGCGGGCTGACTCGCGCGAACGGTGAGCGCTTCCGGCGGATGGTCCTATCCCGCGGCAATACCGAGGACCTCGCGACCCTGTACGCCGCCTGGCGCGGCCGGCCGCCCAAGGTCGACGCGATGTTGAAGGATCGCGGCCTGGGCGACGCGGCGCCCTAGCACGGCCGGTCTCATTGGCGCACGTTGACCGACGGGTCCAATTGCCCGAGCGCGCCGGCGACCGTCGTTCGGCCGGTGTTGGTGATGTCGGTCCGCGAATAAGAGTTACCAAAGCTCGTGCAGGTCCCCGCCGGCTGCGGGATCAAGCTGCCGGTTTGATTGACGCATCCAGCGGGCGTCGCAGCAACCGGCGCGCCTTCCTTCCGGGGCGGTGCCTGCGCGGTCGATGCGCAACCGACGATCAAACATGCCGCGCCGAGTGCAATCCAAGGTCGACTCATGACACACCTCTTGCGGTCCGCCGCTTTGACAATAATCCGAGCTTACCCCTGTTGCGCAGCGATGAGCTAGTCGCCTGGACAGGATAAGTTAAGTCGAGTAGCCGCTGCCGCTTGCGGCAAGCATGGCGGGATGGGCTATCATCGATCATCGTCTAAAACATGATCCGCACCGGGGGTCGCCCGTGAAATTACATCTGTCATCGATGAAGTGCGCCCTCGGTTTCATGCTCGCACTTTGCGCGAGCGCATCGCACGCGGTGCCCGTGTCGCATATACAAGTCCGCATCGTCACCGGGATGGCGGATCTCGCCGCGGGCAGCTATTTGGAACTTCGCATCTACGAGGCCGGCAAAGCCGTCCATCGAGTGGCGCTCACTCATGGCGAAGCATGGCCGCGCGATTCGACCCGGGTGATTCCGTTGACGTTGAACGAAGCCATCGATCCCCGCAACGTTCAGCGGTTCAGCCTGTATTACCGCGCCGCGAGCCCGTTGTCGCCGCCATGGGAAGTCATTGCAGCGGACGTCGATCTGTCGGCCGGAGGTGGACCGCAGCAATTGCTGCTCGACACCACGTTGTCGGGAGAGATTGCGCGGCAAGGGGAGCTCGCGACCCTCGACCGCGACGCGGGCACCATGACGTGCATGACCGATGCGGACTGCGACGATCAAAAGGCCTGCAATGGAGTAGAGCGCTGTGCGCCGCACGCGCCGGGCGCTGATGCGCGCGGTTGCGTCAGCGGCAGTCCGATGGTCTGTCCGGTGAACCAGATCTGCGCCGAGGGCCGGGGCTGCGTCGGCGCCGGAGCAGCGAAGTCGTCGGGATCGTCCAAGTAGCCGGGATCGAACCTTCGGCTTGGTCGCGCTCGATGTGATTTCGGCGCTTCAACCCGTTCCCGTCAGCAGCATCGAGTGTGCGCTCGGGCCGGGCAACAGCGGTGTCGGCTTTCCTTGCGCCCAGTCGTCGAAGCCTGCGCGGTAGAACGGCGACAGGGGATGGCCGCTCTGGCCGCCCGGCATGTGAAAGTAGCCTTCTTGTTCGTGACCCGGAGCGACGCTGAAGCGTTCCGATGCCCCATAGTCGGGTCCTTGAACCCGCGGCATGTCGTGGCGCCCTCCCGGCAACGAGACCGTCGGCATGTCCAGAAATCCAGCAAGAAGCGGCAACGCCGAGGAGAGAGGATGCGCCACGTGCAGCGCATTCACCGTTCCCCAGGTACAGGAAGCGAGATCGGCGCAGCCGGCGGGCAACCGCTCGCTCGCTCGCAACGCATCCTGGAGAAAGGCGTCCCAATCCGGATAGCTCGATGCCAGCAGATGCGCGGGCCTCTCGTGCAGTAACTGCCACAGCGGTCCTTCGAAAGAATCAGGAATCTCGAATTCGAAATCCGGGGCGAGACGCCGCGCGGGCGCAATGAGCATGTAATACGCCCGCGCCTCGACCTGGAGGCGAAATGCACGGACCAGCCGATAGGCGGAGTCGCTCGGCGCGGCGTGCCCGCTCCACCGCGCCAACACCTCATGTGCCGCGTCCTGGCCATGATCGCCTTGGGCTCGCGCCCGCTCGACGGCCTCGCTCATCAACGCACGCCAGCGCTCGAGGAATGCTGCGCGATCATCCAACTGAATCGACAGGCTCGAGAGAGGCGTGAACGGGCGGGCGGCATCGTAAAGGTCCTTCTTGATCTGCGAGGCTCGCGCGCCCCGGTCCATGCCGTCATCGCCGATCAGAAGTGCATCGTTGCCGCCGACCACCCGTGCATTGGCGGACCAGAGTAAACCGTCGGGCGGATCGAGCACGTGCGGCTGATCCGCGGCCTCGAGCCAGCCGTCGAATCCGACGGCTGCATCGGTGGAGGCCCACGGCAGACCGGAATCGGGCGCCGCTCTGCGCGGCAGCCGCCCGGCGAGCGCCCAACCGATGTGGCCGTCGCTGTCGGCGACCATGAGGTTCTGTCCGGGGATTCCGAAACCCGCCGCGAGGCGTAGCGCATCGGCGGCGGAGTGAGCGTGCTCCAAAGTCATCAAGGAAAGATTGATCGCGCCGGGCTCTTGTGCGGTCCATTCGAATGCGTAAGGCCGGCCCTGCCAATCCTTTCCGATCACCGGCCCCCATTCGCTCAATGCTACCCGCAGATGCTCGGTGGCTGCGCCCTTGACGGCGATGGGCTCGTCGACGTATCGCAGCTTGTGTGGGCCGTCGGCGGCCGCATAGCTGTCGGGATCATTCGGCACCGGGACCAGGCGAATCACTCGGGAAAATTGGCCGTAGCTGTTGGTGAAGCCCCAGGCGATGCGGCCATTGCTGCCCGCGACGATGGTTGGCGCGCCGGGCAAGGTCACTCCGACGGCGTCGAAGGCGCCGTCGCCCATCTGCCGCAGTCTGACCCGGTACCAGATGATGGGAACCCTGAAATCGAGATGCATGTCGTTGGCGACGATTGCGGCGCCGTTCGCGGTCCGCGATCCGGACACCGCCCAGTTGTTGCTGCCCAGTGCGAGATGCTGCAACACCCGGTCAGGCGGCTCGACGGGCAGACCCCGCAGTTTGCGCAAGTCGATCTGCGCGGCATCGGGAACGGCGGGGGCCGAGCCACGGCTGCCGTCGATCGCGGCGTCCCACTCGGCCGCATCCCCTTCAATGAAACGCCACAGACCTTCCGGCAGCGCCGACTTGAGCAGGCCGCGCTGCAATTGACCGTGACCGGTAAAATCCTGCAGCTGCAGGAACATGGCATGTACGCACAGAATGGTGTCCTGGTCGCGCCACGGCTCCGGCCGGCTCCGGAGCAGCCAGTATTCGAACGGGCGGCTGCGCAGTGAATGGAGGCCGGCGTTCACGCCGGCGGTGTATGCCTCGAGCACGGCAAGATCCGAAGAGTCGAGCCCGGAGACCACGCGCGCGGCGACATCGCGGAATCGGTGTAGACGAAGCTCGCGATCCTCCGCAAGCAGCGGCGCGCCGAGAAGCGCGGACAACTCACCGGCGGCGGCCCGGCGCATCAAATCCATCTCGAAGAACCGATCCTGGCCGTGCAGATAGCCCAGCGCGCGCGCCAGATCCGCGCGATCGGTTCCGATGATGGTGGGAACGCCGGCCGCGTCGCGCTCGATGGTCACGGGGGCGGTAAGGCCGGGTAGTACGGCTCGGCCATCGATCACCGGAAGGCTCGCGCGCAGGGTGAACCACGCGGCCGCCGCAGCGGCGAGCAGGAGGGCGCCGAGCGCGGCCAGAAGACGCAACGAATGCGCGCGCGTCATTGCGCGCGACTTGCCGAATCGACGCCCTGACGTTCACATCCATGCTGCCGGGTGTCGGTAAGCATTATCGTGCCGATGGTCTGCGCAGTCGCTGGCGGATTACGCAGTCCGAATCTGGATATGTCAAGCATCGGCTAGAACGTTCCCGGGTAGGTGCCGCCGTCGACCAGGATGTTCTGTCGCGTGATGTATCCGGCGTTTGCGCCACACAGGAACACGCACACCATGCCGAACTCATCCGGGGTCCCCAAGCGACCCGAGGTCTCGCCGGCTCGCCACTCTTCGAGCACGTCGTCCGCCGACTGTCCGGCTTTCGCCGCCGCGGCGGCCTGTCGGCGCAAGTGAGCGGTGCTGAAGGAGCCCGGCAGAATATTGTTGATGGTCACGTTGTAACGGGATATGTCGCGTGCGACACCGGCTGCGAATCCGGTCAAGCCGCTGCGCGCGCCGTTCGACAGGGCGAGCGAGGAGATGGGGGCTTTTACCGAGATCGACGTGATGTTGACGATGCGCCCGAAGCGGCGGGCGATCATACCGTCGACGGTTGCCTTGATCAGTTCGATCGGGGCAAGCATGTTGGCATCGATCGCTTTCAGCCATTCTTCCCGGGCGAATTGACGGAAATCGCCGCCCGGCGGACCGCCGGCGTTGTTCACGAGGATGTCCGGCGCGGGACACGCGGCCAGCAGGCGCGCACGGCCTTCCGGTGTCGCCACATCGGCCACGACGGGAGTGACCGCCGCTCCGGTCGCGCTGCGAATCTCGTGCGCGGTACGCTCCAAGGCCGCAAGCGTGCGACCGTTAATGACGACGTTGACACCTTCTTTGGCGAGAGCCATGGCGCAGCCCATGCCAAGACCCGCGCTCGAGGCGCAAACAATCGCCGACTTGCCCGCGATCCCCAATTCCATATCGATGCTCCCGATGATGTTGAAAATGCCGCCGAACCTGCCGCACCGGTACTTGGCGGCCTCTCACCGCCTGTCGATCGGAACGAGCGGCGTTTGCCAGCCGCCGCCCAGCGCCTTGATCAATAGGACGCTGGAGCTCATCCGGCGCGCTTGGATGTTGACGGCGCTGATCTGCGCCTGCAGTGCGGCCGTTTCGGCGACCGCCACGTCGAGGAACGTGACGATTCCCGCTTGGTACCGATCCTGCTCCTGTTGCAAGGCGGTGCTCGTCGCCTGTACCGCCGCCGCGTCGCTATTGCTCTCCGCTTGCAGCTGCCGAAGCGCGGCCAAGTTGTCCTCGACGTCCTGATAGGCGGTGAGTACGGTGTTGCGGTAGTCGGCCACTTGTTCCTCATAAGACGCCTTTGCTTGCGCCGTCTGCGCCACCAGGCGGCCACCCTCGAAAATCGGCAGCGAAACCTGCGGACCGACCGACCAGAAACGGCTGGGGGCGCTCAACAGATTCGAGGTCCGCGTGCTCTCGAACCCGCCCGTGGCGGCGAGCGTGAAGCTCGGGAAATAAGCGGCCCGGGCGACTCCGATCTGTGCATTCGCGGCGGCCACGCGGCGCTCGGCCTCGGCGATGTCCGGCCGGCGCTCGAGCAGCGTCGACGGCAGGCCGGGGTCGATCGGAGGCGGCGCGACGTCGATCGGCAAAGCATTGGCCGTCAGGCTGAAGGTCGAGGGATTCTCACCCACCAGCACCGCGATCGCATGCTCGGCTTGAGCGCGCTGCAAGCGGGCTTCCGCGGCTTGGGTAAGGGCGTTGTCGAGCTGCGCCTGGGCCTGAGCTACGTCGGCCAGCGCGGCCGCACCGCCTTTGAAAAGACTGGTCACCAGGTCGAGAGACCTCCTGTAGTCCTCCGACGTCTGATCGAGCAGTTTGATCTGCGCATCCGAAGCCCGCAGATTGAAGTAGTCCTCGGCCAATTGGGCTCGCAGCGACAGCTCGATCGAGGCCAGGTCGGCGGCGCTCGCCTGCCGACCGGCCCGGGCGGCCGCGACCTCGTTGCGCACCCGGCCCCACAAGTCGACTTCATAGGAAAAATCCGCGCCGAGCAGAAAATCATTGAGCAGCATCGGATAGCCGGGGATCTCCTTCGGTGCATTCGTCGAGAACCGCTCGCGCGCGGCGTAGGAATCGGCGGTCGCCGAGGGGAAAAGGTCCGCCCGGGCGATCCGGTATTGGGCGCGGGCATATTCGAGACGCTCGAACGCCGCCTTCAACGTGAGATTCGAGCCTTGGATCTTCTCTTCCAGCGCGGTGAGTTCAGTGTCACCGTACAAAGCCCACCACGATCCGCGGGGCGCGGCATCCTGCGGCTGGGCCAGTTCCCAATCCCCGGCTTCCTTGTATTGTTCGGGCGCCTTTACGGTAGCGGGCACCTTGTAGGGAGGCGCGAAGGAGCACGCAGCCGCCGCCGCGCAGAGCAAGGATCCGACCAATAGGCGAGGGCATCTCATGAAGCGGGGTGCGCATTACCCTTATCGGATGGCGACGGCGCAATGCGCACCTTCATCCCATCCTCGAGGGAGTCCGGGGGATTGACCACGACGGCATCGTCCGGATCGATTCCATGCAGCACCTCGATGGTCTTGCCGAAATCGCGCCCCTGATCGATGTCCTTGAGCTTGATCTTGTGGTCACGGCCGACGACGGCGACTTGTTCATTCTTGCCACGAAACAGCACCGTATTCGCCGGTAGCCGCAGCGTCTCCATGCTCGAGGGGAGCTTGAAGTGGACTTCGGTATACGAGCCGGGGAAGAGCTGCGCGTCGCGGTTGTCGAGCTGCAATTCGACCTGCAGGGTGCGTGCCGTCGGATCCAGTGCGTTGGAGGTCCGGATGGTGTCGGCGGCGTAGCTGACGCCGGGCCGTTCCGCGAAATGCAATTCTGCCTTGAGCCCGGTGTTGGTGGCTGCGGCGTACGCTTCCGGCACCTGTGCATAAATGCGCAACCGATGGATGTCGGCAAGACGGAATAATTCCGTGCCTTGAGCCTGTCCGGCGTTGATGAGATAGCCGACGTCGGTATTGCGGGCGGTGATGACCCCGTCGAACGGCGCGATTACGCGCTTGAACGACTCGAGATCATTGAGCCGCGCGACATTTTGCTCGGCTGAGTCGACGGTGGTCTTCTTGGCCGCGGCGTCGGCCGCCCGGTTGTCGGCGTCCTGGATGGAGACCGCCTGCGTCTTGAGCAGCCCTTGCCAGCGTCGGTTGGTAATGACGGATATGGCGAGATTCGCCTGTGCGGTTGCGAGGTCGGCGCGTGCCTGCAACCATTGCTTGTCCACTTCGGGCGTCTCGATCTCCGCCAACAGATCGCCTTTGTGCACCTTGGCGCCGATGTCCGTGCGCCAGCTCTTCAGGTACCCGCTGGTTCTGGCATAGATCGGCGATTCGATGTAGGCCTGCACGATGCCCGGCAGCACCAGTTCGTCGCCGGCTCCGCTCAACTGGGGCTTCGCCGTGACGACCGTGAGGACGGCTTCTTCGGCGGTGGTCCTGCGCAACTCCGAGCGCGTCACGAGGCGGCTGACGATGCCCCAGATTCCCAGTGCAACGGCGATGATGCCGAGGATGAGCGCGTAGCGGCGGACCTTCCTTCCGAGCGCTTCCCGGCGGCCCCGATCCATCGGCGGATGCCGGTCGCGCTCTCCGCGCCCGCCGTCCTGGCCGCTGCCCGCACTGCGCGAAGTATCGTCCCGATCAGCCATGTACTCTCTCCGAATCTTCTGCACCGTGCGGTTCGCCGGGTTGGTCCACGCCCTTGCGGCCGTGCACCAGCGTAAAGACCGTGGGCACGAAGAATAGTGTCGCGACGGTCGCAAAAATGAGCCCGCCGATGACGGCGCGGCCCAGAGGCGCATTCTGCTCGCCGCTCTCGCCGAGCCCGAGCGCCATGGGGATCATGCCGATGATCATGGCCGTGGCCGTCATGATGACCGGGCGCAGGCGAGTGAACCCAGCTTCCAAAGCAGCTTCACGCGCGCTCTTCCCCTCGGTCATCTGCTCCCGGGCGAAGCTGATCACGAGCACGCTGTTCGCCGTGGCGACCCCCATGCACATGATGGCGCCCGTGAGGGCCGGCACGCTGACAGTCGTGTGAGTGAGGAACAACATCCATACGATGCCCGCCAAGGCGGCGGGCAGGCCGGTGATGATGATCAAGGGATCGAGCATCGACTGGAAATTCACGACGATCAGCATATAGACCAAAATTACCGCCCCCACCAGACCGAGCAGCAGACCATGGAACGATTGCTGCATGGTCTCGACCTGCCCCTTCAGGCGCAAGGTCGACCCCTTGGGAAGATCTTTCTTGGCCGCATCGAGCACCTTGTTGAACTGTGCCGCCACGAAGCCCAGGTCGGTCCCCTGCACGTTCCCGTAAATGTCGAAGGCCACTTGGGCGTTGTAATGGCTGACGACGGCGGGAGCCACGCTATGGTGCATGACTGCCACGTTCGACAGGATCTGAGAGGTGCCGTCCGCTGCGGGGACCGTGCCCGTGGTCTGGCTGAGCGGCGTGTTGCCGAGATCGTTGAGCGAGGTCAAGCGGTATTGCGGGGTCTGCGCGACCACATTGTATTGGGTGCCGGACTTCGGATCGATCCAGAAAGACGGGGTGGTCTGGAAGCTTCCGGACAGCGAAATGAGCATGTTGGATGCGACGTTCTGCTGAGTGAGACCGAGAAACTGGGCCTTGCTGCGGTCCACATCGACGTTGATCTGCGGATAGTCGTACGGTTGCTGAATGTGCAGATCCACGGCTCCCGCGATGGGCATCAGCTTTTGCAGCAGGGACGCCACGAACTTGCGGTTCGCTTCGACGTTGGGTCCGGCGACCTGCACGTCCAGGGGCGAGGGAAGTCCGAAGTTCAAGATTTGGCTGACGATGTCGGCGGGCAGGAACTCAAATTGAGTCGACGGGAACGAGGCCGCCAATTTGACGCGCAGCTCGCGTTGATAGTCGTCCAGGGAATGATGCTTCTTGGCAAGGTTGATGAAGATGTCCGCATCGCCGGGCCCGACGGGCGCGGACGTGCTGTACGCCAGATTGATGCCGCTATACGGCAGGCCGAGATTATCCACGATGGAGGTGATCTCGCCCGGTCTCACCGTCTCGCGGATGAGCTTTTCGACCTGATCGCAGAGCACGGCCGTGTCCTCGATACGCGTTCCTGTGCTCGCCCGAAAGTGGAGCTTGAGCTGGCCCGCGTCGACGGTCGGAAAGAAGTCCTGACCGAGACCGGGCAACGGCCCGATCGGGAACGCCAGGATCGCGGTTGCCGCCATGGCGAGCAAGAAAATCGCGGCGAACTTGAAGCCACTGTCGATCGCCAGGCTCAACAGCTCCCGATAGCCGTCCCGCAAACGCGCGAAACCGTGCTCGAAGCCTTCCTGGAAGCGCGCCAACCGGCCTTTTTCGCGCGGCGAGCCGCCGTCCTTCTTTTTGAGCCAGAACTTCGCAAGCGTCGGAATGAGCGTTCGCGACAGGAGGTAGGATGCCAGCATCGCAAAGACCACCGCCTCTGCAAGCGGAATGAACAGGTATTTGGCGATACCGGCAAGCTGAAACATCGGAACGAAGACGATGCAGATCGACAGGGTGGACACCAGCGCGGGAAGGGCGATTTGGTGGGCGCCGTCGAGAATGGCCTGCTCGACCTCGGCCCCCTGCTCGAGGTGATAGTTGATGTTTTCGATGGTCACCGTGGCATCGTCGACGAGGATGCCGACCGACAGAGCGAGACCTCCCAGGGTCATGATATTGATGGTTTCGCCGAGCGCGGAGAGACACGCGACCGAGGCGAGAATCGACAGCGGGATGGAGATCGTGATGATCAGCGTACTGCGCCAACTGCCGAGAAACAGCAGGATCAGAAGACCGGTGAGGCCGGCCGCGATGATGCCCTCCCGGATGACGCCGCCGATCGCGGCGCGCACGAACACGGATTGATCGCTCAGCGCCACCAGCTTGAGATCCTTCGGCAGAGTGGCGCGCGCGAGAGGAAGTTTCGAGTTGATGCCGTCGATGATGTCCAAGGTCGAGGCATTGCCCGTCTTGAGCACGCTCATCACGATGGCGCGCTTGCCGTCGACCCGCGCGATGTTGGTCTGCGGGGGATAACCGTCGCGCACGTGGGCCACGTCGCGCACGTACAGTACCCCGCCGTTCCGTGCGCGGATCGGCAGGTCATTGAGCTGATCGATCTGCGTCGGGCTCGCATTGAGCTTGACGAAATATTCCCTGGTATCGATCTTCTCGGTGCCTGCGGGGAGGATCAGATTTTGCTGGCTGATGGCGCTTACCACGTCGGAGGCGGCGAGACCGCGCGCCCGCAACTGCCGCGGATCGAGGTCGACCTGCACTTCACGTTGTTTGCCGCCGTATGGATAGGGGATGGAGGCGCCGGCGACGGTCGCAAGCTGAGTGCGAACGATGTTGTTCCCGAGATCGAAGATCTCCTGTTCGGGAATGGTTTCGCTCGACAGGGCCAATTGCAGTATCGGCACGCTGGACGCGTTGTAGGAGAGCACGAACGGAGGGGTGGTGCCGGGCGGGGCCGTCTGCAGCTGTGTTTGGGAGACCGCGATGATCTGGGCCAACGACAGGTCTTGATTGGCGTTCGGCTGGAAGAAGTATTTGACCACGGCGGTGCTGTTGACCGACTGAGACTCCGTGTGCTCCACGTTGTTGACGACCGTCTGTGCCGTGCGCTCGGAGAACAAGACGATGCGATTGGCGATTTCCTCCGGCAGCAGGCCGGTGTAGCGCCAGATCACCGCCGCGATCGGGATCTTGATATCCGGAAAAATGTCAGTCGGCGTCTTGAGTATCGAATAGATGCCCAGGAACACGATCAGCACGGCCAGCATGATGAAGGTGTACGGCCGTTGCAGCGCTACTCTGACGATCCACATGGTCCACTCCCGGCCGAGTCGTCATACGTGGTCTTTGTCCTACCCGACTTGTCGGCCCGGTGCGCATGACATTGTATAGGATGTTTCCAATAATCTTAGCGCACAAACAGATCATGCAGAAGCGTGGCTGGGCCGCGCGCGACACCAACACCAAGGAGATGATGATGAGAAAAATATTGGCGCTGCTCGCCCTGGCAAGTCCTCTGGCTTTCGCGCCGCTCGCCTTCGGTGCGGACGATCCCGATGCGACTTTTTACAAAAAAGCGGCGGAGGGCGGATTGTTCGAAATCGACACCGGCAATCAAGCCGCCAAGACGAGCAACAACCAGCAGATCAAGGACCTCGGCTCCATGCTGGTCACGGACCACACCGCGGCCAACGACAAGCTGAAGGCCCTCGCCGCCTCCAAGAACATCGCGTTGCCGACCACGGCAAGCGTCGGCCAGATGGCGCAGAAGGCGAAGTTGGATGTGTTGACCGGCGACACGTACGACAAGTCGTTCGTGAAGACGCAGATCAAGGCGCATCAGCAGACGATAGCGCTGTTCAAGAAGGAAATTGCCGGCGGCCAGGATGCGGATGCGAAGGCGTTCGCCAAGGAGACGCTGCCGACGCTGCGCAAGCATCTCAAGGCGGCGCAATCCATCGCCGCTTCGGCCGGTTATACGAAATCGTAACGGCAGGAAGCGGCCCGAGCGGCCGGATCGTTCGGCAGCCCGCCGGGGAAGAGCTAGGGCGCCCCGCGCGGGCTGGTTCGATCGATGAGATCCGCGCGCGGCGCAATCCAAGGCGCCGCGCGCGAACAGCGGCCCTCGGGAGGCGGCGGGTAGTCGTCCGCGGACCCGGCGGCCGCGGACCTGGCGGGATCGTCTATTCGGATTTCGAAACTGCCCCGCTCGCGCCCGTGATCGAAACGCAGGTCGCCGAGCAGTGCTTCGGGCCCGGGGCGCGCGAACGGTGCGCGGGCGAATTGCATGAATGCATCCGTATCGCAGTTGGCGGTCGCATAGCGCAAGAACTGCGGGAGCGCGATGGCATACTCGCCGAGCCAGCGAACGCCCGCCGAATCCCGTTCGGGTACCGGTGCCAACATCGCCGTATGCGGCCCGAGCGAGACCGGGCAGGCATGGGCGTCCTCGGCCGCCGGAAGAATCGACAGGACAGCGCGACGGGCGACATAGCGGTTGCCGTCCGTCTCCAGCAGCCAAAGATCCCAGCACAAGGGGTTCACCGGCATGGGCGTGAGCACGTGATCGAGAGAGCGGGCGGCGCCCGGTAAGCCCGCCGTCAGCGCCTCAGCCTGCCGGGCGGCGAGGTGACCGGCAACGACGAAGGCGATGGTGACGGACATCGCGAGACCGAGGCTCAGCCGCGAGGCGGCGGCACCCGACATCCGAGCACCTATGATGATGAGGACCGCCGTGCCGATGGCGACCACCGCGCAGGAGGCACCCGACAAGAGCTGAGTCATGGCACCCACGGCGAGCACCACGACGATCGCCGATAGGTACAGCGCACGAGATAGCCTGGACTCGAGACGCCAGAAAAGCGGAGCCGCGGCCGCCCAGTAGAGCGGTTCGACGATGAAGACGGAATCTCCGTAACGCCATCGGTTGTCGGCGGGCCAGAAGGGATGGACGCCGTAACTGTTGAGATAGTCCATCGCGAGATGCAGCCCCGTCGTCACGATCGCGGTCCCGAGGAGCAGTGCCCGATCGAGGGCCGAGGCTTCGAACCGGCGTATCCGGAGCCAGATCTCGGCACATCCATACAGCAGGAGCGCCAATACCGCACACCCCAGGAGCGTGTGCGTGTAGCCTCGGTGCCCGAGCATGTAGGTGAGGTTGTCGGCAGAACCGCCGCGGAAGCTCCACACGAGATCCACGTCCGGCAGGTTGCTTCCGGCTATCGCCACCGCGACCAACGCCGCTCGGCGCACTCGCACGGGCAACCCCGGCGGCGCACCGCCCTCACGCCCGATTCGGCGGGAATGATCGAACACCATCTCGCCGGCGATGAGTCCGATCATCGTATGAGTTACATTGTCCATTCCCGCTCGGCCACCTCGCCCGTCCGGTGTCCGATGCATACTTGCACACTTCGGATCGACGAGATATTCAGCCGCACATGGTTGTACAAACCGTCGTGGTCGGCGCGGGCGTGGTGGAGCTCGCGGTGGCCCGCGCGCTGGCGGCGGCCGGCGCAGGGATAGGCCGGCCTGCGCCGGCCTATCCCTGCGCGCTCGGGTCCCGCCGCAGGGCTTGCGCCATGCAGTGAATGCCGCCGCCGGTCTTCGATATCTCGCTCATGTCGACTTCCGCCACCTCGAAGCCATGGGCGCGGAGCTTGAGAATCAGCGAACGGCTGGACTTGGGGACGATCACCCGATCGCGTCCCAGCGACATGAAATTGCACCCCAAATTGACGGTGTCCTCGAAGGGTACGTCGATGATCTCGTGTCCCTTGGACTTCAGCCAGTCGACGATGCCGGGCTCCGTGCAGGCGAGACAGACCGCGGTAAGCTTCCTGGCGATGGGCACGACCATGAGATCGATGTGCACGTAGTATTCGTCGAAGAACGCAAGCCGGGTTTCCCAACCCTCCTTCTTGAACCAGCCTTCGACCTGGCGGGCGCCTTCTTCCTGCGTGCGGCCGCCCCCGCAACCGATCAATACGCAACCATCCTCGATGACGTTGAAGTCGCCGCCCTCGAAGGTGCCGGCGGTGACCATGTCGTAGATCGGAATGCCGAGCCGCTCGTAGGTGCGGATGGCCGCAAAGTTTTCTCCGCGCCGCCACCAGTTGGCCATCGCGGTGATGATCGCCCCGTAGGGCGTCATGACGCTGGAGTCGCGCGAATACACTTGCATCGGGAGCTCGGGCTCGGCCAGGTGCCAATGGATCTTCACTCCGAAGTGAGCGTACGCGCTCTGCAGCTCCTGATGCTGCTGCTTGGCGGCCTTGATGTCGGCGGGGTGCTCACGCAATGTTTTGCGCGACAGCGAGCTCGTAGCCATGTGCCTGAGGTGATCCGCCGGGCCCAGCAGAACGTCGGTGAGCGTATCGGTTTCGTTCTTGAATCCCCAATAGCCGAGGGCGCGGGTGCCGCCGCCGGGTTGCCGGCGCTGAAGCTGGAATGGATCGGTTGCGACCGAAGCCTTGGCGCTAATCATGGTTCAACTCCTTGGTGCGCCGGCCGGGCGCGAAGTAGGCGCTCGGGCGCATCGCGGGCGCCCGAGTGCGGCGTTCGAGCGAGTATGGTTGAGCGCCCGCGCCGTGAAGTGCATAATTTTCAATTTTGAGGTGAATATTTCTCACCCCACCAAATCCCGGATTCCGCCGCTCCATGCACTGCAGGCGCTCGAGGCCTTCGCGCGCCTGGGTACGGTGTGGGAGGCGGCGGAGGATCTCGGCATCACCCGCAGCGCCGTCAGTCATCGCTTGGCCATGCTCGAGTCCTCGCTCGGATTCGAGCTCGCAGCGCGCAGCGGCAAGGGCGTGGCGCTCACGCCCCGCGGCAAACGCTATGCCGAGGATGTCCGCAAGTCTCTCGCGCTCCTATCGGAGGCGCATGAGGACAGGGCCGGCAAGCCGGTC
This sequence comes from Steroidobacteraceae bacterium, assembly GCA_050012315.1. GTDB lineage: Bacteria > Pseudomonadota > Gammaproteobacteria > Steroidobacterales > Steroidobacteraceae > Bog-1198. The sequence goes on from JBEKHK010000004.1 coordinate 182,509, forward strand.
GAGGGCCACCTTTGTATTTCCAGTACACCGGGGTTCGCGTCCATGTGGCTGTGCAACCACATCGCGTCGTTTTACGAGCAGTACCCCGATCTGTCCTTGCACATCGTCACCGGCAGCGAGCTGGACCAGGCCACGGACCTCGATGTCGATCTCTTCATAGTCTTCGGCGAAGGCAGTTGGCCCAGGCATACCGTGCAACATCTGTACGACGTCGAGTTCCTTCCCCTATGCAGCCCGGCACTGCAAAACATGCATGATGGCTTGAGCCGGGCAGCCGACGTGCTGCGGCATCCGTTGCTGCATCTGCGGCAGACGGACGAGTGGCGGCAATGGCTGGCGGCGAGCGATGTGGAACTGCCCGGCGCGCGGTCGGGCGTGATCTTTTCCGACCTGATGCTGGTGCAAACGGCTGCGATCGCGGGTCAGGGCATCATGATGGGCGATGAAATCACCTGCGCCGGGGCGCTCGCCGCCGGTCAACTGGTGGCGCCGTTCTCGACCAAGGTCAAGGCGCGAGGCGGCTATTATTTGCTGCGCAGCCGGCAGCGGCGGCCGAACGCCGCCATGCAGGCGTTCACTCGCTGGCTGAACGCGCTGTTCATGCGGATCGGGACGGAACTTCGAGGCGGCCGATTCTAACCGGGGGCGGATGATCCGGGGCTCGGCCCCGCGGTCACGGTTTCGGCGCCGGCACCGGCGCGAAGACCTCGAACTTGAGGCTGATGACCGAGCCCGATTCCTGATTCGGAATGCAGGTCGTGTTGTTCACGACATTGCGCGTGGTGAACATCGGCAGCACCTGCGAGCGAAATTGCTCCACCAGCTCGCAGTCCCCGACACGAAGCTCTCGAGGCGAGTTGGCCGAGAAGCTCACGCTGCGCCATGCGCCGTTCACCGGCTTCGTATCCGAGGACGCATTGCCTTGGAGCGGCGCCAAAGCGGCAAATGTGAGGTCCGCCCGCGCGAACTTGTCGGGCCGGCCGAAGCCCGAAGCGCAGGCGCCCGGTTGAGATTTCACATCTTTTCGAGCACCGGCCGCGAGCAGCAGGAGCCTCAGCTTGTCTGCGACTCCATCGCAGGAGTACGTGGACGTGAATCCCATGAACTGGAAGGAATACTTGTGGCTTTGCCACGTGCCGGGGGCGGGCGGTGATGCGGCATCGTCGGCTCCGGCAGGAGCGGACGACAACAAGGCGATCGCCAGCGCGCAGGCGACGACCGAGTGACAGCGTGCATTCATGGGTGCTCTCCGATGATTCTGGCGCACGGCGCCAAGGCAAGAATAACGTATACTCCGGCAAAAGGTTGACTCGGCCGAACCCGGACATCGCCGGGTCCAAAAATACAATTTTAAGGCGCTTGCTGCCATACTGATCCATTCGGTTCCTGGAAATCCGATGAAGAGCAACGACGCGAAGGAAGACCGGCGCCAGGAGGCGCTCGACTACCACGAATTCCCGACGCACGGGAAAATCTCGATCGCTCCCACCAAGCAGCTGGTCAATCAAAGCGACCTCGCGCTCGCTTATTCTCCCGGAGTCGCGGCTGCTTGCGATGCGATCGTGCAGGATCCGCTCTCCGCCTTCCGCTTCACCGCCCGCGGCAACCTCGTCGGCGTGGTCACCAATGGAACCGCCGTGCTCGGCTTGGGAGCCATCGGCCCGCTCGCCGCAAAACCGGTCATGGAAGGCAAGGCGGTGCTGTTCAAGAAATTCGCCGGCATCGATGTGTTCGACATCGAGATCGACCAGCCGGATCCTTACAAGCTGATCGAGGTCATCGCCTCGCTCGAGCCGACTTTCGGTGCGATCAATCTGGAAGACATCAAGGCGCCGGAGTGTTTCATCGTGGAGCGAGAACTCCGCAAACGGATGAATATACCGGTGTTCCACGACGACCAGCACGGGACCGCCATCACGGTCGGGGCCGCCGTGCTCAACGGGCTCATGGTATGCGGCAAGGAGATGGGCAGCGTGAAGCTGGTGGTGAGCGGGGCCGGCGCCGCTGCGCTCGCTTGCGTGGAACTGCTGCTCGATTTGGGGCTCAAGCGCGAGAACATTTGGCTCACCGACCTCGCGGGGGTGGTATACGCCGGGCGCAAGGAGCTGATGGATCCCGAGAAGGCCAAGTTCGCCCAGCCGACCGCCGCGCGCAAGCTCGGAGAGGTCATCGGCGGCGCCGATGTGTTCCTGGGGCTGTCCGCGGGCGGCGTCCTCACGCCGGACATGGTTCGTCACATGGCCGCGAGACCTTTGATTCTCGCGCTTGCGAACCCTACTCCGGAAATCCTGCCGCACGAAGCCATGGCGGCGCGTCCGGATGCCGTCATCGCCACCGGCCGCAGCGATTACCCCAATCAAGTGAACAATGTGCTGTGCTTCCCGTTCATTTTCCGCGGCGCGCTCGACGTGGGAGCGACCACCATTACCCGGGAGATGGAAATTGCCGCCGTGCACGCGCTCGCCGATCTCGCGCGACGGGAGCAGAGCGATATCGTGGCCGCCGCCTACGGCGGCGTCGAGGATCTGAGCTTCGGGCCCGGATATCTCATTCCCAAGCCCTTCGACCCCCGCCTCATCGTGAAAATCGCACCGGCGGTGGCAAAAGCCGCAATGGATTCGGGCGTGGCGCGGCGGCCTATCGCGGATCTGGAGGCGTACGGGGAGCGCCTGCAGCAGTTCGTCTATCACAGCGGCACGTTGATGCAGCCGATTTATGCCGCCGCGCGCAAGATTGCACCGGAGCGCAGCCGGATCGTTTACGCGGAAGGAGAAGACGAGCGAGTACTTCGTGCCGTGCAGATCGCGGTCGATGAGAAGCTGGCGGTGCCCATCCTGGTGGGTCGTCCGGCGGTGATCGAGAGGGGAATCAAGCGCTACGGACTTCGGATTCGCGTCGGCGAACACTTGACCGTCGTGAATCCCGAGCGCGACGAACGGTACCGCGAATATTGGCAGTCCTATCATCAGCTGACCCGCAGAAACGGCGTTACCGCCCAATATGCGAAGCTCGAGATGCGCCGGCGCACGACGCTGATCGCCGCGATGCTGCTGAAGAAGGGGGAGGCCGACGGACTGATCTGCGGCACCATCTCGACCACCTCTCGCCATTTGAAATACATCGACCGCGTCATCGGGCGGCGATCCGGCGTGAACGTGTATGGCGCGATGAGCGGGCTCATTCTGCCCGGCCGCCAAGTGTTCCTGGTGGACACGCACGTGAATTTGGATCCGACGGCGGATCAGCTGGCGGAGATCACGCAGCTCGCCGCCGAGCAATTGCGCGCTTTCGGCCTGGTGCCCAAGGTCGCTCTATTGTCGCATTCGAACTTCGGCACGAGCGATGCGCCGTCGGCGCTCAAGATGCGCGCGACGCTGGCGCTGCTGAGCGCGCGGGCGCCCGACTTGGAGGTGGACGGCGAAATGCACGGCGATTGCGCGCTCGATGAGTCGGCGCGCAAGGCGGTGCTGCCGGACTCGACGCTCGAGGGCAGCGCGAATCTCCTGGTCTGCCCCACGCTCGACAGCGCGAATATCGCCTACAACCTGCTCAAATCGGCGGCCGGACACAACGTCGCGATCGGACCCATCCTGCTGGGCTGTGCGGCGCCGGCGCACATCCTCACTTCGGCCGCCACGGTACGGCGCATCGTCAACATGACGGCGCTGACGGTGGTCGAGGCCAATCGGACGGCCGCGGCGACCGGGGATCCGGGGCTGCGTTAATTCCTCAAGCCAGCGCCGTCTGCACCACTCGAACGATCACCATGATCACGGCGATCACGAGGTAGCCGCGCAGCACGAGCATCGACAGTCGCCGCATCGGCGTCAAGCGGATCGCCCCGATGGCCTCCAGTCGAGGCGCTCGCCACGCGCCTGGGGCGGCGGCGGGCGAGGGTGCCGCCGAGGGCGAATCCGTACCTCCGGCGCGGATCGCCACGGCAGCGACTGCGAGGACGCCGAGTGCCGCGCCCCCGCCGAGGATCCAGGCGATTGCGCTTCCGCCGATGTCGGGAAACAGCACCGCGGCGGTCAGGATCAAGGAGAGCAGCACCAAGACGCCCACCACCGCGGAGGTGAACACGTTGAGCCTGAAGGAGTTGGCCCACGGCCCCAAAAGCTCCTTGTCGTTGCACAGGAGCAGGAGGAACACCGATGCGCTCGGCAGCAAAACGCCGGCGAGAGTTTGCACGGCGTTGGTCAACAATCCGAGCGGCACGTTGGGTATGAGCACCAGCGCGGCTGCCACCGCGATCAGGCAGCAGTAGATTCCGTAGAACGTCTTTGCCTTGAGGGGGCTTTCATGGAGCGAATGGCGCATCTTCAGAAGGTCGCCCACCGCATAGGCCGACGACAGGGAGACCGCCGCCGCGCCGATGATGCTGGCGTCGATCAGCGCGAACGCGAATAGCACCCCCGGAAGATGCGAGCCGTGGAATCGATCCAAGCCCCGTGCGATGCCGCCGGCATCGGTGAAGTTGCCGAACTCCGCGGTTCCCGCAAACGCATGCGCGCAGAACGCGATCATCGCTACCGCGCCCAGGATCACGATGACGATGCCGATCACGAGGTCGAGCCGTTCATAGTTGATGAAGCGCAGGCCGATGCGCTTGTCGATGATGTAGCTCTGCTGGAAGAACAGCTGCCACGGAGCCACCGTCGTCCCGACGATGGCGATGATCAGGAGCATCACGTCGGCAAGGTGCGCGCGCGGCGGCAGCTGCGGCACCAGGAAATCGTGAGCGATCTCGGCCATCGGAGGACGTGTCATCAGGAAGATGGGAAGGAGCAGCACGCTGCCGAACACCAGCACCAGCGCGAAGCGCTCGAAGCGCCGAAAGTCCCCGGTTCCCGCCGCCGCCATGACCAGCGCGGCAGCCGCCGCGACGCCGATGACCTTGGGCACCCCCAAGATGTCCAGCCCGATGCTGATGCCGACGAACTCGGTCACCAGGGTCAGCGCGTTCAAGATGAACAGATCGATGACGCTGAAGGCCCCCCAAAACTTGCCGAATCGCTGCAGGATGAGCCTGGCGTGCCCGACCCCGGTAATGGTGCCCAGGCGCAGGACCATCTCCTGGTTGACATACAGCACGGGCACGAGCAGCGCCAAGGTCCAGAGAAGCGTAGTGCCGTAATTTTGGCCGGCCTCGGCATAGGTGCTGAAGGCCCCGGCGTCGTTATCGCCCACCATGACGATGAGGCCCGGGCCGAGAATGGCCAGGAGCGTACGCAGCCGGTGGGACCATCCGGAGCGGGTCGCCAGATCTTCGCGCCGCAGCGTGCCGAGCGCGCCGCGGATCTCGCCGTAGGATTCTGGAGTTGCCTGCATCATGGTCGTTCGCCTCTAGTCTCGAGCGACGGCGCGATTCGCAGGAACAGACGCCCAAGACGCCCGCTCGATCGACGGGTGATCAAGAGGGCATGGGTGAATGAGAATTAGAAGAGTGGTTGAGGAGGACCTTCGGGTCTTTGCCCTGGGGTCGACTCCACAATCCTCCCGCCCTCGGCGGGAGGTTCGAACGAACGTCCTACCGCGAGCGCGCTGCGGCTGCCGCAGCGTCTAAACCCAATCTTGGGCTACTGTCCAAATGAATCGAACCTCGCATTGCGGAAAGTGTGGGGAAAATAATTCGTTGCGTTTCCAATGTAAAGAAAAATCTATTGTCCTCTGCCCCAGTTCAGTTATCTTGCGCCTCGTGCAAGCTTCAATCGTCTCCAACGGCGCCGTCGTCGATCTCCGCAGCGACACCGTGACTCGGCCGACGCCTGCCATGCGCGCCGCGATGGCCGCCGCCGAGGTGGGCGATGACGTGTACGGAGACGACCCGACCGTCAATCGCCTCGAAGCCCGGGTGGCCGAGCGGTTTGGATACGAGCGGGCGCTGTTCTTCGCCTCCGGCACCCAGAGCAATCTGGCCGCGCTGATGGCGCACTGCGGGCGAGGCGATGAATATCTGGTCGGGCAGGAAGCGCACACCTATAAATATGAGCAGGGCGGAGCCGCCGTGCTCGGCAGTATCCAGCCGCAACCCCTGGAGAACGAACCCGACGGAACGATCTCGCTCGGACGCATCGCCCGAGCCATCAAGCCCGATGATGCGCATTTTGCGCGTACCCGTCTTCTGGCGCTGGAGAACACCATGGGGGGGCGCGTGCTGCCCGTCGACTACCTGCGCGAGGCGACGGAGTTGGCGCATGCGCGCGGTTTGCGGACGCATTTGGATGGCGCACGGCTTTTTAACGCGATCGTCAAGCTGCGGCTCGATGAGCCGGCGGCGGTGGCCGGATTCGACTCGGTCTCGGTGTGCCTTTCGAAGGGATTGGGCGCGCCGGCGGGATCGGTGCTGCTCGGGTCCCGGGATTTCATCGCGGCCGCGCGGCGTTGGCGCAAGGCGCTCGGCGGCGGCATGCGCCAAGCGGGCATTCTGGCGGCGGCCGGCTTGTATTCGCTCGAACACCATGTCGAGCGGTTGGCGGAAGATCACGAGAACGCCCTGCACCTGGCCGAGGGTCTGCGCGCCCTTGGGCTGGCCGTCGAGCCGCCTCAGACGAACCTCGTATTCGTGGAGATCCCCGAACGGCAACTCGAGGCTCTCGGCACGCATCTCGCGGAGCGCGGCATCGTTGCATCGATCGGGCCGCGCACCCGGCTGGCCACGCACCTCGATGCCCCGCGTGCCAAGATCGATGCCGCACTGGCAGTGTTTCGGGAGTTTCCCGGCTGGCGCTAAGGCGGATTAAACCCTCGATCGGCACGGCGGCGACGCGCACGCCGAAGATCGGCCGGCGTATCCACATCCAGGTCGGCGGACGGCAAATCGAGCAGCTTCAGCTCGTCCCTGGGCAGGCCGTTTGCCAACTCACGCAGACCCAGATCGCCCGCGACTCGCAGCGCCTCGGGGTAAAGATGGCGCGGCAGGATGAGGGGCGTGCCGGCTCGCCTTCCCACCCGGCGGGCAACCACGGCGCGTCTCGATGATCGCCAGCGCCCGATCAAGCGCGCTATCTCGCCGCGCTCGAGCCACGCCAAATCGACCGGCAGCAGCAGCACGCCGGCGCTGTAGCGCGCCCTCAGCAATCCACATTTGACGGACGCCGAAAGTCCGCGGACGCGCTGGCGACTCTCGGCGAAATCCACGCGCTGGCTGCGGAGCTCGGCACGCGCTCGTGAGGCCCGCGGCGGTAATACGACGATGACCCTGCCGGTAGTCAATGGGGCCAAGGTTCGGACCGTTCGTTGCAGCAGTGTGACGCCGCGGATTCGCGTCAGGGCTTTCGGACGTCCGAGACGCACGGAAAAGCCGGCCGACAATACCACGATGCGGAGGGCCGGTCCGGCGGCATTCGTTGGTATCATGATTCCATGACTATACGCGGCAATCTCCAGCGCCGGCCGTTTCTGGCTCCGATCGGCCTGTTGGCGTTGACGGCGGCGGTCGGGGGTTTGATTCTGATCGCAGTGGCGTGGTGGCTGATCACATCGACCTCGACGACCGTCATCGTCGTGCGTCACGCGCCGCAGATTCTCGGCGGCTCCGGGGACGATCCTGCCCTGAGCGCTGAAGGTGAGGCGCGGGCCGCCGCGTTGGCACGGACGCTGGGTGACACCCGGCTGAAGAGCCGCATCGCGGCGATCTACGTGTCTCCAACCCTTCGCAGCCGCGCGACCGCCGCGCCCCTCGCGCAGAGCTTGGGAATCACGTCGGAAACGGTCTCCCAAGACGATCCTCGGACGCTCGTGCACCGGGTGATGCACGAGCATTCCGGGGACACGGTATTGATCGTCGCACACGCGAATACGCTGCCCGCGATCGTCTCGGCTTTGAGCGGCGAGGATATCCCCGAGGTGCAGCCGTCGGATTACTCGACTCTGTACGTCATCACGGTCCCGAGAATCGGCCGGGCCGGCGTTTTGCTCCTGAAATACTAGCCGCTAGGCGCTGCGAAGCACCACGGCCTTGCGCACGAAATCCAGGTGCCGCGCAATCCTGAAATCCGCGAGCACGGCGTCGCGCACGCGGCGGCCTCCATTCACCAGATAGCTGGCACGGCGTACCCCGATACCAAGGGGGCCGTTGAGTCCGTACATCTTGATCACCGTCTTTTGCTCATCCGACAGCAGGGTGAACGGCAATTGGTATTTTTCACGAAATCTCGCATGAGATTCCGGCGATTGCGGACTGATGCCGACGACCCGCAAGCCCGCGCGTTGAATTTCGGTGTGCAGATCGCGAAGCTTGCAAGCCTGGCTGGTGCAGCCCGGCGTGAAATCGGCGGGATAGAAATACAGGATCATCGCCCCTGTACTCAAGAGTTCGGTTAGCGATCGATCCGTTCCGGTATCGTCCGGAAGCGTGAATTCCGGCGCGCGCTCACCCACTTTTAGCATGTTACTTTGGCCTCTTGCCGCTATCCTAAGCTAAGTCCGACCGATTGGTGGCACCCTTTGGCATGTCCGGCCTTTGCTGCTAGTATTCGGGGCCCTTTCGGGGGAGTAGCTCAGTTGGGAGAGCGTCGCGTTCGCAATGCGAAGGTCGAGGGTTCGATCCCCTTCTCCTCCACCAACCCGGGGCCGGCGTCGTGAATGCCGGCCCTTTTTCCGATCCTCGGTCAGCCCCATTGGGCCCACAGTAGCCCCACGGCCGCCGGGCCGGTTACACTGCCGCCACGTCCCCGTGGCACAACTGGATAGCGCGCGCCCCTCCTAAGGGCGAGGTTGTGGGTTCAAATCCCGCCGGGGACGCCATTCGCTGCATCTCCCCGTCCAGGCACGCCTCCACTGTAGGACTCGGCGATACACCACTTGCCGCCTGCGACGGACAGTCTCCTCACCCGCTGTTGCGCTAACTTGTCGGCACCCACTCAGGAGCGCATATATGACAAATAAACAACGAGTCGCCCAAGGCAGTTTTATTCTGGCGTTCATCGCAATTGCATCCGGTTGCCTCGTCGCCGAGCCTCGGGATGGGTATTGGGATCGCGACCACAACCGCTGGTATCACGATCACGGTTGGCATGACTGCGGCGAGCGCGACGAGCATTGCCGCTGAGTCGACAAATCAATTATATTGCAGCATGGATCCATTTTTTATTAGGACATAATATGAAGGCGAAATGGCTGGCAGGGATGGTAATGGCCGCGGGACCGATCTTGGCCTACGGACAGGCAGGGGTGTCTGGGAGCGATGCGTACCGTACCCTCTCACCTGACATCAAGGGCTATGGGCGTGACGCGGGTTGGAGCGGTGGCGAGTGGCAACCGCTGCACGGCAAGCCGCAATCGATCACCCCCTCCGCCGTACCCCTCAAAGCCCCTGAATTGGGCTGGGGCGTTGCGGCTAGCGGCATCGCTCTGTGCCTCGGCGGGGCGGCGGTTCTGCGCGGGCGGCGCGCGAGCCGATGACGACCTGATGATGATGACGACCTGATCGGGACCTGGTGACGAGCTGAATGAACGCCCGTCACCGCCCGGCGCGCACACGCAAGTCTCGGCGCATGGTCGCGGCAATGGCGCGCGGTCGCCGCATGCGCCGCCACCTGTTGCCCTTGACCTTGTTGATATGGGGCCTCCAGGGCTGCGGCGGACTCGAGCTGAATCCGCTCATCAACGAGCACCGCATCGTTCGCACGGAACGAGATCCGACCAAGACCTTGAGCGTGACGCACGAGTTGGTGCTGGACGACAAGCGGCATCCGGCGCATGAATTGCGTCTCCCGCCCGGGACCTATGCGCTCGAGGGCGAAGACGATGAGTATTGGTACATGCGCTCGGTCATTCCGCTCGTGATGATGGATTTTCACCGCGGTGGACCGGCGGATAGACATGGTCTTCGCGGCGGGATCGCACTCGGGAAGTATTCCACCCGCTCGGTGCCGGCGGCCGTCTATATCGATGGCGAGGGCACCGCCAAAGTGCTGATTTGGAAGCTCGGCAAGGATTTTATGGACGGCGAGGGGCGCGACTGGCGCAAGTCGTTCTAGCGCGGCCGTCCTGGCGCGGCCGTTGCCCTAGAGGGGGCCGAAGATCGCCAAATAATTTTTGCCCCCGGCGCTGGTATCGGCTTGCGTGCCTACGAATACCTTACCGTTCGCAATGGTGGGCGGAGTGAACTTGGATCCGGGACCGAATTGATCCCGCGTGCCTGCTTGGGTGCTGTTGTAGAGCTCGGTGAGGGTACCCGCATCGTAGGCGTGCAGGACGCCCTGGCTGGACGAGTTTTGGACCGCCCAGAGGATGGCATTTTGACCGCCGTTGGCGGAGATGCTCATGGGCGCCCCGGGATAGCAAAACGGCGTGGCGGATTTGACCGTGGGCTGGGGCGGCAGCTTGGCGCTTGCGAGCTTGAAGCCGCGGATCACGTCCCCCGACGCCGAATAGTACACGCTGCCGTTGAAGTAGACCGGAGCTCCATACACGCCCGACGGCCCAGGTCCCCCGCAACTGGCCGCAGCATAGGCCGGGAACGCATCCAGGAGCGGCTGATAGGCGTTATCGTCGTTCGCCGTGTTGAACTTGCCGAGGCTGTCGCGATCGACCACATAGATGTTCTGATCCTTGCCCGCGCCGACGGCGAGATGCCGCGTCACTCCCGAGCCGTCCACCTGATCGGGCAGCAGCATGAGGCCGCCCGAGGCGAGGTCGGTATCGCTGTCGCTCTCGGCGACCGTATTGAACATCGTGAAGTAGTCGAGCACGCTCAGCCCGCCGTTGACGGGAGCTGAGAGCTTGAGGATCGAATTGCCGTAATCGTTGCCGCTCGGAAAGCCGTCCGCAGTCAGTATCACGTCGAACACCCCGTTGGCCGACATCGCGTAGACGTTCCCGTCGGCGTCCGCCGATGGTCCGGAGTTCGAGTTCCAGAAGGAGGCTTCTCCTTGCTGGCCGTTCTGCGAGCCGCTGGGCTCGTCGTTGAAGAGGGCGTTTTGCTGGAGGGTGGTTTCGGCGTAGGCGATGATCCAGCCGGTGTAGTTTTCCAGATCGCAATGAGAGGTCCATGACGTATAGATCGTTCCTTGGTTCAAGAGCAACGCGGAGCGCTCCTCGTACTGGCCTGCGTCGAATACGATTTGTCCGTTCACCGTGGCCGGCGCGCCGGTGCCGGCCACGGAAGCGGTGATGTCCACGGGACTGTGTGCGAGTTCCGCGCCCGTGGAGAGGCTCAGTGCGTGCAGCCGCTGATGGTAGTTACCCGCGCTGTCCTTCGACATCGCCACCACGAAGAGACTGCCGGCAGTGCGATCGATGACCGGCGTCGCGGTGATGCCGATCTCCGGCGTCACTTGCGTGCAGCCGCGGTTGTCGCTCGGGGTCTCGCCGCTCGCGACCAGCGACACTTGCCAGAGCGTGGCCGCGCTGTCCGCGTCGAACGCATAAACGCTGTCGTGCTCCGTGGCGACGTACACCACGTTGTGCGTTGCCCCGTCGATGGCGTAGGCGCCGAGCACCAGTGGCTGTGCGTCGACCTTGCCGTCAACGGCGATGAGATGCTGCACGCCGAAGCCGGATTGCACCACGTTCGAAGGGGTGAGCGCGGTTTCGGCGAGGTTCTGACCCGTGCGCTGATTGTCGTTGTGGTACGTGATCACGTCGGCGGTCGCGGCCGAAGCCGCCGTCACGGGAGCCGTGGCCGCGGCGCCGGACATGCCGCCGCCGTTGCCCCCGCAGGCTCCGAGGGTCAATGCTGCGAACAAGCCGATCGCCGCAGCGGCGCATGTTCTTCGCGCTTCGCCGGCGCGAACCCGGGTAGGATGAGGGGCGAAGCTGAAGAGGATTCCGGTGCGGGCCAGGCGGCTCATAGGCGAGGATACTGGGCTAAAACCGCAGACATGTTAAGCCAATCGCCAAATTCCGATCCATCGGCCATCCCGCCGACATTGATGGCGCCTCGTTCGCTCATTTTCTGGTCGGCCGTTCTCGCCACCGGGGTAGGAGCGGGCCTGGGCGCTGCAATTCTTACAAGGCTGCTGTTTCTCGTGCAGCACCGGGCCTGGCCGGGGCCGCACCTTCTCGACGCCGCGAGGCAAGCGGATGCCTGGCGCCACGTCGGTGTCTTGCTCGGCGCCGGGATTCTCACGGGCATCGGACAGGTCGTGCTGCGCAAACTGTCGAGCGGCAACAGCATCGACATTACCGAGGCCATCACGAATTTTGCCGGCCGCTTGCCGCCGTTACGCACTCTCGGCAGCGCGACGCTGTCCGTGGTCGTCGTTGGTATGGGCGCATCGCTCGGCCGCGAGGGCGCCCCGAAGCAGGCGGGGGCCGTGATCGCGAACGCGCTGGCCGACCGGTGCACGCTGTCTGATGAGCAGCGGCGTTTGTTGGTTGCCTGCGGAGCCGGGGCCGGCATGGCCGCGGCCTACGGCGTGCCTTTGGGGGGCGCGCTATTCGCGGTGGAAGTGCTGCGCGGCGTACTGGCGCTGCGGCTCATTTTGCCCGCGTTGCTCGCCTCGGCGGCGGCGGCCGGCATGGCCTGGTGGCTCGCGATTCCAAACGAGCCGACGTACGCGATTCCCTCCTACACACTCTCGATGTCGGTGATCGGCTGGGCGATCGCCGCGGGCCCCATCGCGGGGGTCGTATCGGTCGGCTTCGTGCGCCTGGTCGCGTGGGCGGATCGGAACAAGCCGAGCGGCATCCGGCGGTTGATCGCGCCGGTCGTGGCGCTGGGAGTGCTTGGAGTCGCGTCCATCGCGTTTCCGGAGTTGCTCGGCAACGGCAAAGACCTCGCCGAGCTGGCGTTCACCGATCAGCTTACGCCGCTCCTGCTGGTCGCGCTGTTCGTGTTGAAGCCCCTGGCGACGGTGATGTGCTTGGGAAGCGGTGTGCCAGGGGGATTGTTCACGCCGTCGCTTGCGACCGGCGCGTTGCTCGGCGCTGCGCTCGGAGTCGCTTGGTCGTGGGTTTGGCCTGGGGCGCCGCCTGGGCTGTGTGCCATCATCGGCTCCGCCGCAGTGCTGGCCGCCACGACCCATGGCCCGATCTCGTCCATCGTGCTGGTGATGGAGCTGACCGGCCGGGACCGCTCCTTCATTCTGCCGATGATCATCGCCGTCGTCTTGGCCACGGTGGTCGCGCGCAGCATGGACGCACGCTCGATATACGATGCACGATTCAGCGACCGCGAAATGATTGATTTGGTATTGGCTCGAAAGCCCGCCGCTGGATGACGCATGCGAGTATTGGTGGTTGAAGACGACGGGATGATTGCCAAGGGCCTCGACCGGGCCTTGCGCCAGGACGGGTACGCCGTCGACGGCGTCGCGGACGGCCGCAGTGCCGCCGAGGCGTTGAGAACATCGACGTTCGATCTCGTCCTGCTCGACCTGGGCCTTCCGGGGCGCGATGGCCTCGAGGTATTGCGCGAGCTGCGCGGCCGTGGCGATTCGACCCCCGTTATCATAGTCACGGCACGGGATGACGTGCAAAACCGGATCGAGGGCCTCGATGCGGGCGCGGACGACTACATCGTCAAGCCCTTCGACCTCGATGAGGTTGCGGCGCGCATGCGCTCGGTTCTGCGCCGCGCCGCGGGCCGCGGCGACCCGTGCATACGTCATCGCGGAATCACGCTCAACCCGGTCACACACGCGGTCGAGCGCGGCGGGGAGGCGGTAGTGCTCTCGGCCCATGAATTTTCGGTGCTCGAGGCATTGATGCAGAGGCCCGGCTCGGTGCTCTCGCGCGCCCAGCTCGAGGATCGGCTTTACGGCTGGAGCGGCTCGGTGGAAAGCAACGCGGTCGAAGTGTACGTGCATGGCTTGCGCCGCAAGCTCGGGAGCGATGCCATCCGGACCCTGCGCGGCGTCGGCTATTTCGTGCCCAAAGAATCATGATGTCCTTACGAGCCCGATTGCTGATCGCGCTGCTCGCTGTCGTGACGGCAATCTCGATCCTGGCGGGCACGCTGACCTACCGCCGGGTTCTCGCGGAAACCTCGACGTTGTTCGATTATCAATTGCGCCAGATGGCGCTCTCTCTCAGGAGCCAGATCTCCATGGCCCCGCGTCTCGAGCTGCCTCCGGACCAGGCCGATGCCGATTTCGTGATCCAAATTTGGGACCTCTACGGAACGCGTGTCTATTTCTCTCATCCCGGGCTGCCGCTGATCAATGCAACGGCGCTGGGATACGCCGACGTGCGCGTCGGCGGCCAGCGCTGGCGCACGTACGGACTGCAGACGCTCGATGGCGTGATTCAAATCGCCCAGCCGGTCCGGGTGCGGCAAGAATTGGCGCGAGGCGCCGCGCTGCGGGTGGTGATTCCGCTGCTTTTACTGCTGCCGCTGTTGGGGGCCGCGGTCGTCGGCGTGGTCGGTTCCGGACTACGGCCGCTGCGCCGCGTTGCGAGAGAAGTTCAGCGGCGCGATGTGCACAGTTTGACTCAGATCGCCGCGTCGCGGCTGCCCCGGGAAATTGCGCCGCTGGTCAATGAACTGAATCGGCTGCTGATGCGCTTGAACGCGGCGTTCCAAGCCCAGCGCGCATTCGTCGCCGATGCCGCCCATGAACTGCGCTCGCCGCTGACGGCACTCAACCTGGAGCTGCAGTTGCTCGATCGCGCGCCCGATGAGGCGGCGCGGCTCGAGGCGCGCATGAATCTGCGCGCCGCGGTCGAGCGCGCCATACACCTGGTCGAGCAATTGCTGACCTTGGCGCGGAACGAGCCTCGCGAGGCCTTCGGCGAACTGCCGGTGATCGCTCTCGAGCAACCGGTCGCCGAGGGCATCGCGGATGCGCACGCGCTGGCGGCCGCCCGGCGCATCGAACTGTCCCTGGAAGCCGATGCGGCGACGGTGTGCGGCGACCGGGAGGCGTTGCGCATGCTGGTGCGAAATCTCGTCGACAACGCGGTGCGCTACGCGCCGGAGGGCAGCAACGTGCGGGTGCGGACACGCAGCGGTTCGTCCGGCAACGGGCGTCCCGCCCCGACGCTGCTCGAGGTGGCGGATTCCGGGCCGGGCATTCCGCCCGCCGATCGTGAACGCGCGTTCGACCGGTTCTACCGTCGCGTGGGCACGCCGGAGGGCGGCAGCGGTCTGGGGCTCGCCATCGTCAAGGCGATCGCCGACAGGCATGGGGCGCAGGTTCGCCTCGGCGATGCGCCGGAGGGTGGGTTGCTGGTGACTGTCGCGTTCCCGCCGGCGGCTTAAGGTTCGCTTAAGGAGACCGGCGCAGGATGCACGAAGTCCCGGCCTCGGGCCCCTAATCAGTCAAGGAGCGTTGTCGATGAGATCTCCCAAACCCCTAATTGCCGGCGCTGCCGCGGGCGTTTTCGCGCTGGGCGCGGCCGCCGGCTGGATGGCGCCTACGGCCTTCAAGAGCGCGAATGCCGCCGACTTGAGCATGAGCGCACCCGCCAACTCGCAGCCGATTGCGCTCGGAACCGCCCCCAACTACCGCGCCATCGTGGCGCAGAATCGAGACTCGGTGGTGGGCGTCACCATCGAGGGTGAGATGAAAACCGCCTCCGACCAGGGCTTCAATCCCTTCGGCAACGATGGCGACGATAATCCGCTCTCGCAGTTCTTTCGCCAGATGCCGCGGCCTCGCAGCCAGCCGATGCGCGCGCAAGGGTCGGGGTTCATCGTCAGCTCGGATGGGCTCATCCTCACCAACGCGCACGTCGTGGACGGCGCCAAGGTCGTGACGGTCAAGCTGATCGATCATCGGGAATTCAAAGCCAAGGTGTTGGGGTTCGACAAGACCAGCGACATCGCGGTGCTCAAGATCGACGCGAAGGGCCTCCCGCCCGTGCGGATCGGCAATTCGGACAAACTCGGCGTCGGCGACTATGTGCTCGCCATCGGCGCACCGTTCGGCCTCGAGGAGACGGCGACCGCGGGTATCGTCAGCGCGACCGGCCGCTCTCTGCCCGGCGACAGCGCCGTGCCCTTCATCCAGACCGATGCGGCGGTGAATCCCGGCAATTCGGGCGGGCCGCTGTTCGATGCGAGCGGCGCCGTGGTCGGCATCAATTCTCAGATCTACACGAATTCCGGCGGCTACGAGGGGGTGTCGTTCGCCATCCCCATCAACCTCGCGCAGGGAATCGAACAGCAGATCGTGCAGACCGGTAAGGCCGAGCACGGTCGTCTGGGCGTTCAGATCCAGAACGTGGATCAGTCGTTGGCTCAATCGTTCAAGCTGAACTCGCCGGCGGGCGCCTTGGTGGCGCAGGTCGAGCCTGACAGCGCCGCCGCCCGTGCGGGCATCAAGGCGGGCGACGTGATTCAGAAATACGACGGCAATCCGATCGCCGATGCCGGCGAGCTGTCGGTGCGGGTGAACGCCACCGCGCCCGGCCAGAAGGCGACGCTCGATATCGTCCGCGACGGCAAGCCGATGACGCTCACGGCGACGATCGGCTCGGCGAAGGCCGCCATGTTGGCCAAGAATGGCGACGATGGGCAGGCAGGATCCCATCTTGGAATGACACTGAGGCCCTTGACGCCCGAGGAGCGTTCTCAGGTCGGCGTTGCCGGCGGCTTGGTGGTGGAGGAGTCGAGCGGCCGCGCAGCGGATGCGGGCATCCAGCAGGGCGACGTGGTGCTCTCGGTGAACGGCACGCCGGTCGATAGCGTGTCGCAGCTTCGCGACCTCGTCCACAAGCATAGCGACCAAGTCGCTCTGTTGATCCAGAGAGGCGACAGCCGCATCTTCGTACCGGTGGGGCTGGGATGAACGGCCTGCGCGGCCGACGCGCAGGCGACGCGGGCTGACCCGCGCAGCTGGAGGAGAATCGCCGGCCCGCGTTCGTCGAGAGCGCGGGCCGGCGTCGTTTCGCTATATAGCCGACCATGAATCGGCTATAAAGCAGTCGATGAATAGTTTTTTATCCGTCCTGGCGCTCGCTGCCCTCGGTCTTTCTCAGGCTCATTCTCAAGCCATTCCTGCGCCTGCCGCGCCCGGTCCGGCCACCGGTCTTGCCGATTCGGCAGCGCTTCGGGCCACGGTGTTCGGCACGCCGCCGCAGGACATAGCGCCTCTGCCCGCCAAGGTGCCGTTGCTCGAAATGGATCTCGATCTGCCCTGGCGATTGCCGATTCCCGAGGTATTTTGGTTCGACAAGAGGCTGCGGGTATGGCTCTCGGCTCAGGATAAGCCGGCGCCGCTCGCCATCGTCATCTCCGGGACCGGAAGCGACGGCAACACCGCCAAGCTGTCGACGCTGCGCGCCGTTCTCTATGGCGCCGGTTATCACGTGCTCACCATGCCGTCGCCGACGTTCCCTGGGTTCATCGTGGCGGCCTCCAGCACCGGTGTCGCCGGCGATCTCGAGCAGGACGGGCACGACTTGTACGCAGCGATGGGACAGATCATCGCGCACCTGCCGCGCAAGGTGAAAATCACCGAGATCGACGTACTGGGCTACAGCTTGGGCGGCGCGAACGCGGCCATCGTCAAATCCATCGACTCGAAGGAGCACAAGCTCAATATCCACCGAGCCGTGATGATCAATCCGCCGGTGAGCCTGTTCTCCTCGGTGGGGCGGCTCGACAAGCTCTTCGCCCGATCGCTCGGCAACGGCGATGCCGGGATCGAGCGCTTCTATCAGCAGCTCTACGCCGAGCTCGCGAATCTCTATCGGGCATCGGATCGAGTCCAGCTCGACGAGGATTTCTTGCTCGGTGCGGCCGCGTCCGCGCTCAAGACGGATGCCCAATTTTCGGCAGCCATCGCGCTCACGTTTCGCATCGCACTCTCCAATGTGTTCTTCGCGGGCGATCTGTATTCGGGCGCCGGCGTGGTGGTGGATCCGAGGCATCCGCCCAAAGTGGGCGATTCGCTCGAGAAAATTGCACAAACCCTGCGTACCAAGACTTTCGCCGAGTATTTCACCCGCGTTTTCGCACCCTATTACTTGAAGCGTCGGCCCAACTCCACGGTGGAGAGTCTCATCGCCGACAACCGGCTCGACGTGATCGGGGATCAGTTGCGCGAAAACGGGGATTACTATGTGCAGACCAACAGCGACGACCTGATTCTCGACGAGGCCGAGCTCACCTGGCTGAAGGCGACATTCGGGCGGAGGATCGTCGTCTACGATCACGGCGGGCATCTGGGCAATCTCGGCGACCGGCAGCAAGTGGCCGACATGCTCGACATGCTGGCGGGCCGCTGGCAGGGCGGTGCGCGATGATGCGCGGCCGGATCGAGATTCGGCACCTCGTCGCGGCGGCCGCGCTCATCGCCCTCGGCGGCTGCGCGTCGCAGGCCGTGGAATTTCATCGGTTGCCGCCGGAGACTCCGGCGGCTGACAACGCCGCGGATATCGCCAAGATGCAGAAGTTGGCCGCGGCGGCGGCACTTGCCCAAAAGCAAAAGGCGCAAGCCGCGAGCGGCGCTGAAGGGGCGGCGGCGGCCGAGCCGCCGCCGCCCCCGGTCACGGCCGCCGATGCGCCGCCGATGAAGACCTACGATCCATGGGGGCGCCTCAATCGGTTCACGTACCGATTCAACGCCCGCTTCGATGAAGCTCTGTTCCTGCCGGTCGCCAACAGTTATCGGGAGCTGCCCTCTCCGCTTCGGGCCGGGGTGCACAATTTCTTCGGCAACGTTGCCGAGATCGACAGCTTCATCAATTACACCCTGCAGGGGCGCCTCGGCCGCACCGTCCGAAGCCTCGGGCGCTTCGTCATCAACAGCACCATCGGCATCGGCGGACTATTCGATCCGGCGACGAAGCTGCGCTTGCCGAAGGCGCCGACCGGCTTCGGAACGACGCTCGCCAAGTGGGGCATGCATCCGGGGCCCTATCTGGTCATTCCGTTCTATGGCCCTTCGACGCTGCGCGAAGGCATCGGTTTGGCGGCCGACTACGGTACGCTCTATGTCATCGATCCTGCCTGGATCTACCGCGGTGATCAGTCTTGGGGCTTGGGCGTCCTCAATGCCGTGGATCAGCGGGCGAACATCGATTTTCGATACTACTCGAGCGGGTCTCCGTTCGAATACGAGACCATCCGGTTTCTGTACGTACGCAAGGAGTTGATCGAGGATGCCGGCCTGCATCGCCAGAAGCCGCTGCCGAAAGCCGATCCGAACGTGCCGGCGGGTGAATGAGCGAAACGCAATCGAATCCTCTGCTGCGCGATCGAGCCCTCGGCGTCATCGCGACCGGTGCGATCCTGGCCATTCTGTATTTCGCCCGCGAGGTGCTCGTGCCGATCACCTTGGCGGTGATCCTCAGTCTTTTGATGTCGCCGTTGGTGCGGGTGCTGCGGCGCCTCGGTCTGGGCGCGACCTCCTCGGTGCTCGCGGCCGTTCTCGGGCTGACGGTGGCGCTCGGAGCCATGGCGTCGATCCTCGGCGTGCAGGTCGCGCACATGGTGAGGAGCTTGCCGCAGTACGAGCGCACGATCCGTCACAAGCTCTACAAGGTGAACGAGCTGACCGTCGACCGGCTTGCGGCATTCACCAGTCAGACGGAGCGGCTGGTCGGGGAGCGCCATGAGCCGCAGGCCGCGAGCCGACCGGCGCCGGGTTCGCTGACATCCGCCTCGCCGACCGGCGCCGCCCCGACCGGCGCCGCCCCGACCGGCGAGGCGCCGACCGGCGAGGCGCCGCAGCCGGCTCCGTCATCCGCGCCGGCCGTGCCCATTCCGGTGGAGGTGCATCAACCGCCGCTGAGTCCGCTGCAAGTGGTCGAACGGCTGCTTGGGTCGGTGTGGGTGCCGCTCGAGACGGCCGGCATCGTGCTCGTGGTCCTGGTTTTCGTGCTGCTCGAGCGCGAGTCGGTACGCGATCGCTTCATCCGGTTGGCAGGACCGTCCGATCTTCGCGCGACCACGCTGGTGCTGAATGATGCCGGGGAGAGGCTGTCTCGATTCTTCGTGTCCCAGTTTTCGGTGAACCTGGGCGTCGGCGCGGCGTTGTGGCTGGGACTTGCGCTCATCGGCCTTCCGCATGCCACCCTCTGGGCCTCGCTCGCGGCCGTGCTGCGTTTCGTCCCCTATGTCGGCGTTTGGATCGCGGCTCTGATCTCGGCGGCGCTCGCCGCAGCGGTCGATCCGGGGTGGACGCTGGTCATTCTCACCCTCGGATTGTTCATGGTCGTGGAGCTGATCGCGAGCCAGCTGGTCGAGCCGCAGCTCTACGGACATTCCACCGGGCTTTCTCCGCTGTCGGTGGTCGTCGCCGCCATCTTCTGGAGCTGGATTTGGGGGCCCATTGGTCTGGTGGTGTCGACGCCGCTGACCCTCTGCCTGGTGGTGGCGGGCCGTCACGTCAAGGCCCTGCGATTGCTCGATATTCTGCTCGGCGATACTCAGGCGCTCACCATGCCCGAGCGGTTCTATCAGCGCGCGCTGTCGGCCGACTCCGATGAGCTCATCGCGAACGCGCGCGCCTTTCTCAAGCACGATTCGCTCGCGGCCTACAGCGATTTCGTGCTGCTGCCGGCGCTGCGGCTGGCGACGTTCGATCTGGAGCGACGCACCATCACCCGCGAACAACAAGTAACGGTGCGCCAGACCGTCGTCACCGTCATTTCGGCGATCAGCGGCGGACGCCGCGGCTTCACCCGCCGACGCCATGCGATGTCGATGCTGGAGCAACTTAGCGCCGGACAGCAGCTGCGTCAGCAGCGCGAACAGCTCACCGGCCGCTGGCAGGGGCCGCTGGTCGTGCCGCCCGGATCGGTGATGCTCTGCGTGAGCATGGGTTCGTTCGCCGACGACCTGGCCACGGAGCTCCTGGTGCGGATCTTGCGCGACAAGAAGCTCGACGCGCGGCATCTGTCGATCGACGACCTGAAACAGCTGCCTCCGCCGGAGGCAGCGCCGGGCAGCGTCTCGATGGTGTATGTCGTGAGCGCCGCGCCCGGCGAGGAGCGGACAGCGGCGAATGCGGCGGCGGAGCAGGTCCGCGCGCGGTTCGCGGAGGCGCTGCTCGTCGACGTCCACCTGCCCGGGCTGGTGTTGCAGCAGGGAGCGTCGATCGACACCATACCCATCGCCGATAAATCGGCGACCTCGCTCGCCGAAGCCCTGCAGATTTGTCTCGATTGGCTCGAGGAGCGGACAAAAACTTGAAAGAAAATCCCGATTTCGCCGCTGGTCGCCGCGTCGCGATGCCGATCCGTTGGCGCATTTTCAGCTTCCTGTTCGGATTCGGATTTCTCGCGTACATCCAGCAAAAGACCATCACGGTCGCCGCCGCGCCGATGATGCCGGCGCTCGGATTGAACAACTCGCAGATCTCGTACATCGAGCAGGCGTTCGTGCTCGGGTATGCCATTTTTCAGTTGCCCGGCGGCATCATCGGCCAGCGTCTGGGCGCGAGACTGACCTTCGTCGTGATCGGGATCACCGCATTCCTGGCGACCCTCGCGATGCCTTTGGTCCCGGGATTCTTCACAGGCCCCGCGTTGTTCGCGGCGTTGCTCAGCGTGCAGCTGGTGCTCGGAGTGTCTCAGGGGGCCATTTTCCCCGTCTCTGCCGGAGTGTTCGAAGCATGGTTCCCCGCCAAGCGCTGGGCGTTCGTGCAAGGGCTGCAGACGGCAGGCTTGCAGCTCGGCGCGGCCCTGACGCCGCCGCTCATCGTCTACCTCATGAACCGGCTCGGGTGGCAGCAGGCCCTCGTGTGGGCGAGCCTGCCGGCGCTCGCGCTGATCGCGACCTGGGCTTGGTACGGACGCAATACGCCGCGCGAGCATGCCTCGGTCTCGGCCCGCGAACTCGCGGAGATTGGATCTCAGCCGCAGACTGACTCGACGGTCAACCTCAGGCGGCTCCTGGCGCTTGCGGCCGACCGCAATGTGGTGCTGCTGTTCATTTCGTACATGAGCATGAACTACACGTTTTACCTGCTCTCGAACTGGGTGTTTCTCTATCTCATCGAGGAGCGCCACTTCTCATCGCTCGAAAGCAGCTGGCTGTCGATGGCGCCGCCGCTCGCCGCGGCGCTCGGCGCGGGGATCGGCGGTGTGATCACGAGCGCGCTCACGCAGCGTTTCGGGAGTCTTTGGGGCTACCGTATATTGCCGATCGCCGCGCTGGCTGCCGCGGCAGTTCTTTTGCTCGTCGCGGTCAACGCGCCCGGCGCCTACGTGGCGGTTGCGGCGCTCGCGGCCTGCTTCTGTGCCGTCGAGCTCACCGAAGGAGCATTCTGGGGAGCGGGCATGTCGGTGGGGCGGGGCGATACCATGGCGGTTTGCGGCATCATGAATACGGGGGGCAATTTGGGCGGCATCATCGGCATACCGATCGTCGGGTATTTCGCGGACCTGCATTCCTGGAATACGGCGTTTTTCATCGGAGTGGCGTTCGCCCTCGTCAGCGGGCTGGCATGGCTCGGAATTCGTGTCGACGAGACCGCCGCGCAACCTTCCCCCTCGGTCCCCGGCGAGGTGCCGGACCGATGAACACCGCGGTCGTGACCGGAGCGGCTCAAGGGGTCGGACTCAGCGTGGCGAGGCTGCTGGCGCGGCGGAGCTATCGCGTGATCATGCTGGATCTGCAGCCGCTCGATGCAGAGGTGGAGCGGCTGCGCGCGGCCGGCGCCGAGGCGCACGGATTTCAGGGCGACGTAGCGTCGGAATCCTTCATCGGTGAAGTCGCGGAACGGATCCGGCGCGATTTCGGCGCCGCCGACGCGCTGATCAATAACGCCGGAATCAGCCTCATCGTTCCCGCGGAGGACACCTCGGCGGACCAGTGGCAGCGTGTCATGAACGTGAACCTTCTGGGACCGTTTTTATTGTGCAAGCACCTGGGTGCGCAAATGCTCGCCAAGGGCCGCGGCAGCATCGTCAACGTCGCCTCGGTGGCGGGGCTGGCGGCGATCAGTCACCGCAGCGCCTACAACGCCTCGAAGCATGGCTTGATCGGCCTCACCAAAACGCTGGCAGCGGAGTGGGGCGGCCGCGGCGTCAGAGTCAACGCGGTCTGCCCGGGTTGGATCAAGACCGAGATGGACGAGGCCGATCAGGGGACGGGCGCCTATTCGGATACCGATATCGTCAACCGCGTGCCCATGGCGCGATTCGCTCGCGCCGACGATGTGGCGGAGGCCATCGCGTTTCTCTTGGACGGCGATCGCGCCGGATTCGTCAACGGCGTGACTCTGCCGGTGGACGGCGGCTGGATCGCAGATGCCAGCTGGGAGAACCTGCGCGTTCGCACGAGAGCTGCCGGGCCGGCCTGAGCCGGTGACCCCGGCAGACAGGGGATGCACTACATCTCCGGCCGCCGCCACCCCGCGGCGCAGCACGCGCTGTAGCGCGTAAAATATGTCCCGAGAAGAGTTACTGGAGTCTCCCATGGAGCAACGAGAAGTAGGGGCGTCGGGCCTCAAAGTTTCCGCCATCGGCCTCGGCTGCAACAATTTCGGTTGGATCATCGATGCGGAAGCCTCGAACAATGTGATCGCCCGAGCGCTCGATCTTGGCATCACGTTTTTCGATACGGCCGACATGTACGGCGAATCCGAGGTGGTTCTCGGCAAAGCGCTCGGCAGCCGGCGCACGGGCGTCGTGGTTGCCACGAAATTCGGTATGACGGGCCAGGGCTTGACGGGCGGTGCTTCGCGGGACTACGTGATGAAGGCGGCGGAACGGAGCCTCAAGCGCCTTCAAACCGACTATATCGATGTGCTCTATCTTCACAAGCCCGACCCGGCCGTGCCCGTGGAGGAGACGCTTCGCGCGCTCGATGATCTCATCCGCCAGGGAAAGGTCCGTCACGCGGCCGCCTCCAACATGACTCCCGATCTTCTGAACGAGGCGGCATCGGTCGCGGCGTCGAAGCGTCTGAACGGCTTTATCGCCACCCAGGAAGAGTACAGCCTGATCGTGCGCGGCATCGAGAAAACCATCGTGCCGGCCGTCGAACGCCTCGGCATGGGGCTGATCCCCTATTTCCCGCTCGCGAGCGGGCTGTTGACGGGCAAATACAAACGCGGCGCCGCTCCTGCGCCGGGAACGCGCCTCAGCGCCTGGAAGTTTTTGGCTCCCCCTCTGCTCACCGACGAGAACTTCGACAGGGTCGAACGCTTGGAGGCCTTCGCCATGGCGCGCGGGCATCGAATTTCCGAGCTCGCGATAGCGTGGCTGCTCGCGAAGCGCCAGGTTCCCAGCGTCATTGCGGGCGCCACCAGCGCTGCTCAGGTCGAGGCGAACGCTCACGCGGCGGCCTGGACTCTGACGGCGAAGGAACTGGCCGAGATCGACGAACTCTTCCGGGCCGGGTGAGACCCTTTTAGGGGTTCACCTTCCGCAGCCCCTACAGCGCCGTGCCCGGCAGACTTACTTGACGGTAGTATTTACTCAGGAGTAGTATTTACCCAACGGTAGGCTGGAGTGCGCCGCCCGCTGCGGCGATGCGAGGCTCGAATGAGGTCGGTGGGAAAATCTCGCGCGGCATCGCCCGACGCCGAAGGCGCAGGACTCGTTTCACCGTGGCCCGTTCGAAAGGCGACCCGGCGCAACCGGGATGTCAAGCGCGAGGCGGTCATCCGCGCCGCCGCCCGGGCCTTCAATGCCCGCGGCTACCATAACACCTCGATCGATGAGATTGCGGCGGCGCTGAACGTCACCAAGCCGACGATCTACTACTACGTCGCGAACAAGGAGCAACTCCTCCTCGAATGCATTTTGACCGGCCTGGAGCGGGTGCTCGAGCCGTTCCGGAGGCCGCGCGGGCCCGGCGTGAGTGCGCGCGAGCATTTGAATGAAATGATGCGCCATTACGCCGAGGCGATCGCCTCGGAGTACGGCTGGTGCATGGTGCGCGCCGAGGATCTGGGCCTGGCGCCGGCCTCGTTGTGGCACATCAAACGTCTCAAGTCCGAGATCGATCAGGGTATCCGCCGGTTGCTCGAAGAGGGCGTTCGCGACGGGTCCATCCAGGCGCAGGATCTCAAGATGACCTCCTTTGCGCTCGCAGGCGCACTCAATTGGATCGCCCATTGGTACCGCGAAAACCAATCGATGACGCCCGGCGAGATCGCCGAGGCGTTCATCCGGATTTTCAATCTCGGTCTCGCGCCGCGCCCCGCGGAAGGCCGATCCCGACGTCCCCGACCGCAGAAGGAGCCGATCTCATGAACGCCGTCTCCATCGCCGCCAAACCCGTTGCATATCAGCCTAAGAACAAGGTGCGGTTCGTCACCGCGACCTCCCTGTTCGACGGGCACGATGCCTCGGTGAACATCATGCGGCGCATTCTGCAGGCCTCGGGCGCCGAAGTGATCCATCTGGGCCATAACCGCTCGGTGCAGGAGATCGTGAGCGCGGCTCTGCAAGAAGATGCCCAGGGGATTGCGGTCACCTCCTATCAGGGCGGCCACCTCGAGTTCTTCAAGTACATGATCGATCTGCTTCGCCAGAACGGCGGCGAGAACATCAAGGTGTTCGGCGGGGGCGGCGGCGTCATCGTGCCGGCGGAGATCCGGGAGCTCATCGCCTACGGCGTGACGCGGATCTATTCGCCGCAAGACGGTGCGGCTCTCGGTCTGCAAGGCATGATCGATGATGTCATTCGCTCGAGCGACTACGATCTTTCCGCGCTGGCGCCGGCGGAGTCCGATGCGCCGCAGGCACTGAAGTCGGGAGACCGGCGCAAGCTCGCCCGCATCATCACCGCGGTCGAGAACCGCGCGTATTCGTCGCGCAGCCGCCAGGCGATCCTGCAGGCGGCGGCTCCGGTCAAGGTCCCCGTTCTCGGCGTTACCGGCACCGGCGGGGCCGGCAAATCCTCGCTGACGGATGAGTTGATTCTCCGTCTGCGTCTCGATCAGGACGACCGCCTGCGGATCGCGGTGATCTCCATCGATCCTTCGCGCAAGCGCACCGGCGGGGCGTTGCTCGGCGATCGCATCCGGATGAATGCGATCGACTCCGACAAGATCTTCATGCGCTCGCTTGCGACGCGGGATACCGGCAACGAGCTCTCCGCGGCGCTG
Organism: Steroidobacteraceae bacterium; assembly: GCA_050012315.1. Lineage (GTDB taxonomy): Bacteria > Pseudomonadota > Gammaproteobacteria > Steroidobacterales > Steroidobacteraceae > Bog-1198. Next base: position 208,413 of record JBEKHK010000004.1, read on the forward strand.
CCCGAGGTGCTGGCGTGCTGCAAGCTGAGCGGCTTCGACTTGATCGTGGTGGAGACCTCCGGAATCGGCCAGGGCGAATCCGGGATCGTGCCGCTTGCCGATACCTCGCTTTACGTGATGACGCCGGAATTCGGCGCCGCCTCGCAGCTCGAGAAGATCGACATGCTCGACTTCGCCGACTTCGTCGCCATCAATAAGTTCGACCGCAAGGGAGCCGAGGATGCCCTGCGGGACGTGCGCAAGCAGTATCAGCGAAATCGCGCTCAATTTCAGCAGGCCCCGGACGCGATGCCGGTGTTCGGCACCATGGCTTCGCGCTTCAACGATGACGGAGTCACCGCGCTCTATCAGGCGATGTTGCCGCGCCTGCAGGAGCACGGCCTGAAGGTCAAGGCCGGCAAACTTCCCCGAACGACGGTAAAGGCATCCTCCCGCGGGAGGGCGGTGGTTCCGCCCGATCGCGTGCGCTACCTGGCCGAGATCTCCGAGGCGGTTCGCGATTATCATCGCCACATCGCCGCGCAGGCGCGCGCGGCCCGCGAACGCCAGTCCCTCCAGACCGCGCGGACCCTGTTCGAACGCTCCGGAAAGCCGGTCGCGGATTTCGAGGAGTTGATCTCGGCCAAGGGCCGAGAGCTCAGTCCGGCCTCTGCCAAGCTGCTGGAGCAATGGCCGAAGACCCTTGAGCTATACGCGGCGGACGAGTACGTGGTGAAGATCCGCGACAAGGAGCTGCGCACGAACCTCACTTACGAGTCGCTCTCCGGCACCAAGGTGCGCAAGGTGTCGCTGCCGCGCTTCGATGACCAGGGGGAGATTCTGCGTTTTCTGATGAAGGAAAACGTGCCCGGCTCGTTCCCGTACACCGCCGGCGTGTTCGCGTTCAAGCGTGAGGGGGAGGATCCGACCCGCATGTTCGCCGGGGAGGGCGACGCGTTCCGGACCAACCAACGGTTCAAGCGCGTGTCGGAAGGCATGCCGGCTCACCGGCTGTCGACCGCGTTCGATTCGGTCACCCTGTATGGGTCCGATCCCGATCCGCGGCCCGACATCTACGGCAAGGTGGGGAACTCGGGCGTCTCGATCGCGACCCTCGAGGACATGAAGGTGCTCTATTCGGGCTTCGACCTGTGCGCGCCCACCACCTCCGTATCCATGACCATCAACGGCCCCGCGCCGATCCTGCTGGCCATGTTCATGAATACGGCAATCGATCAGCAGGTGGACAAATTCCGCGAGCAGAACGGCCGCGAGGCCACCGAAGACGAGCTGCAGAAAATCAAGGGCTGGACGCTGTCGACGGTGCGGGGCACGGTGCAGGCCGATATCTTGAAGGAAGATCAGGGCCAGAACACCTGCATCTTCTCGACCGAGTTCGCGCTCAAAATGATGGGCGATATCCAGGAATACTTCGTCCATAACCACGTGCAGAATTTCTATTCCGTATCGATCTCCGGCTACCACATCGCGGAGGCCGGCGCGAATCCGATTTCGCAGCTCGCGTTCACGCTGGCGAACGGCTTTACGTACGTCGAATCGTATCTGGCGCGCGGCATGCTCATCGACGATTTCGCCTCGAACCTGTCCTTCTTCTTTTCGAACGGCATGGACCCCGAGTATTCGGTCATCGGCCGGGTCGCGCGCCGCATCTGGGCCGTGGCGATGAAGAACAAGTACGGGGCCGGCGAGCGCAGCCAGAAACTCAAATACCACGTGCAGACTTCGGGGCGTTCGCTGCATGCACAGGAAATGGCGTTCAACGACATCCGCACATCCCTCCAGGCGCTGTGCGCGATCTACGACAACTGCAACAGCTTGCATACCAATGCGTACGACGAGGCGGTGACCACGCCGACCGAGGAGAGCGTGCGCCGGGCCATGGCGATCCAGCTCATCATCAATCGGGAGTGGGGGCTCGCCAAGAACGAGAACCCGAACCAGGGCAGCTTCATCATCGATGAGCTCACCGATCTGATCGAGGAAGCGGTGCTCAAGGAGTTCGACGCCATCGCCTCGCGCGGCGGCGTGCTGGGGGCCATGGAGACCGGCTATCAGCGCGGGAAGATCCAAGACGAATCGCTGTTCTACGAGCACAAGAAGCACGACGGTTCGCTGCCCATCATCGGCGTCAATACCTTCCGCAATCCGAATGCCGATGCGGTTCCGGACACCATCGAGCTCGCGCGCTCGAGCGAGGCGGAGAAGCAATCCCAGCTCGAACGGCTGAGGGCATTTCAGACGCGCAACGCCGCCGCCGCGCCCGGGGCGCTGGAGCGATTGCGCAGCGCCGTGATAGCGAACGGCAACACCTTCGAGGTGCTCATGGAGGCGGTGCGCACCTGCTCGCTCGGGCAGATTACCCGGACCTTGTACGACGTAGGCGGCAAATACCGCCGCAATATGTGATGTGCCGGCGGCGGCGGGCTGCGCGGGCGCAAGAGCGGGCGCGGGCTCTATAATTACGGTTGAGCCGATCCCGAGGAGACGATCATGCAGGACTATCAGGCGCCTCTCGACGACATGCGGTTCGTACTGCGTGAGTTGGTGGATCACAAGCTCATCGCCGAACTCCCCGGGGCCGAGGATGCGACTTCGGAAGTCGCCGAGGCGATTCTGGAAGAGGCCGCCAAGTTCGCAGGCGGCGTGCTCTCGCCGCTCAATCGCTCCGGCGACGTGGAGGGCGTTCGATGGCACGATACCGAAGTGTCCACCGCGGCAGGCTGGAAGGATGCTTACGCGGCGTTCGTCGAGGGGGGATGGAACGCGCTCGCATGCCCGCGTGAATTCGGTGGGCAGGACCTGCCCCGCGTGCTGTCGGCGCTGGTCGAGGAGATGTGGAACGGCGCCAATATGTCGTTCACGCTCTGTCCCATGCTGACGCGCGGGGCCATCGAGGCCATCGACCTCCGTGGCTCGGAGCATCAGAAAAGGACTTACCTGCCGAAAATGGTCTCCGGCGAATGGACCGGAACCATGAATCTCACCGAGCCGCAGGCGGGGTCGGATCTCGCGGCTGTGCGAACGCGCGCCGAGCCGATCGGCAACGGCCGCTACAAGCTCGAAGGCCAGAAGATCTTCATCACCTATGGCGAGCACGATCTCACGGACAACATCGTTCACATGGTGCTTGCCCGCACGCCGGGAGCGCCCGAGGGTGTCAAGGGCATCTCGCTGTTCCTGGTGCCGAAATTTCTGGTGAACCCCGACGGCTCGATCGGCGAGCGCAACGACGTCCGCTGCCTGTCGGTCGAGCACAAGCTCGGTATTCATGCGAGTCCCACCTGCGTGCTCGCCTACGGTCAACAGGGCGGCGCTGTCGGCGAGCTGGTCGGCGAGGAGAATCGGGGGCTCGAGTACATGTTCATCATGATGAACGCGGCCCGATTTGCGGTGGGCCTCGAAGGCATCGGCTTGTCCGAACGCGCCTTTCAAAGCGCACTGTCCTTCGCCAACGACAGGGTTCAGGGCACGGAGCCCGGCGAGAAGGGCCGCGTGGCGATCGTGCGCCACCCGGACGTGCGGCGCATGTTGATGCTCATGAAATCTCAGACCGAGGCGATGCGCGCGCTGGCCTCCGTGGCCGCCGTGTCGCTCGATGCCGCACGCTCGCATCCGAATTCGGATGAGCGGCGGCGACATCAGGCTGTCGCCGATTTGCTGATTCCCGTCGTCAAGGGGTGGTGTACCGAGACGAGCGTCGAGATCGCTTCGCTCGGCGTGCAGGTTCACGGCGGCATGGGATTCATCGAGGAGACCGGTGTGGCGCAGCAGTTTCGCGACGCGCGCATCACGCCGATCTACGAGGGCACCACTGCGATTCAGGCCAACGATTTGATCGGCCGAAAGCTCGCCCGCGATGGAGGCGAGGCGGCGAAGGCGGTGATCGGGGAGATGCGCGCGCTCCTGGCGCGCCTGCAGACAGCCTCCGATCTGTCCGCCGTCGCGCCCGTGTTCGCAGGCGCCATCGAGTCGCTCGAGCGCTCGGTCGGCTACGTCGTCTCCCGGTACGGGAGCGAGCTCAAGCAGGTATCCGTCGGCGCCGTTCCGCTCCTCAAGATGTTCGGCATCGTCGCGGGCGGCTGGCAATTGCTGCGTTCGGCGGCGATCGCGAACGAGCGTCTGAGCGGTACGAGCGAACAGGCGCTGCCAGCGGATTTTTACCGGGCCAAAATCCAGACCGCGCGCTTCTACGCGCACCATGTGCTGTCCCAGGCCCCGGGTCTCGCCCATGCCATCGTTCACGGCGCCGCGGAAGCGCTTGCCGAAGGCGTGCTCTGAGGATGGATCGGCGCTACCCGCATCGCATCGTCTGCCTCACCGAGGAGCCGACCGAGGTGCTGTATGCGCTCGGCGAAGAGGAGCGGATCGTCGGTATTTCAGGATTCACGGTGCGGCCGGCCCGCGCGCGGCGCGAAAAGCCCAAAGTCTCCGCCTTTACCAGCGCGAAGCTCGACCGGATACTCGATCTCGACCCCGACTTCGTGGTCGGCTTCTCCGACATGCAATCCGAGATCGCGCAGGCGCTGATCAAGGCGGGCGTGGAGGTGTGGATCAGCAATCACCGCTCGGTGCAGGGCATACTTGCCTATGTGCGCCGGCTCGGTGCCCTGGTCGGAGCGTTCGAGCGCGCCGAGCGATACGCGCGCGAGCTCGAAATGCATATCGAAGCGGTTCGTGGTCAGGCGGCGTCGCTCCCCCGGAGGCCGCGAGTGTATTTCGAGGAATGGGACGACCCGCAGATCACCGGAATTCGCTGGGTGAGCGAGCTGATCGGGATCGCGGGCGGGGACGACGTGTTCCCGGAACGCGCCGCCTGCGCCCTCGGCAAGGACCGGATCCTTGCCGATCCCGGCGAAGTGGTCCGCCGCGCGCCGGAGGTGATTCTCGGCTCCTGGTGCGGCAAACGGTTCCGACCGAACCTGGTGGCCGCCCGATCGGGGTGGGAGGCAGTGCCCGCCGTGCGCGATGGCGAGCTGCACGAGATCAAATCGCCGCTGATCCTGCAACCCGGTCCGGCCGCGCTCACCGACGGGCTGGATGCGATCCAGGGTGTGATCCGGCGCTGGAGCACGCGGCGCGAGCGCGAGGCCGGGAAGCTCTGACCCTATTCCATCTCGAAGTTGCAGTCCTCGAGCGGCACCAAGCGTGTCTTGTGCCGGTATTTGTGGCCGAGGTAGAACAGGATAAAGGCCGGGATCATCAGGTAGCCGCTGATGAAGTCGAACCAGGAAAATACCGGCGCCTGGAACACGCTGATGTTGGCGCCGAACAGCACGATGACGAACAAGATCAATGCCAGCCAGGGTCCAAAGGGAAAAAATCTGGCCTTGAATTTCAAGTCGTCGAGGCTGCGGCCTTGAGCCACCCAGGCTTTGCGGAAGCGCAGGTGGCAGATGGCGATGCCCAACCAGATCAGGAAGCCGCTCAGTCCTGACGCGTTGTAAAAGATCTGATAGATCTTCTGGTCGCCGACGAAAGTCGAAAAGAACGCCAATGCGCTCACGCCGCCGGTGACGAGCAGAGCGGCGGCCGGCACGCCCCGGGCATTGAGTTGGCCGAAGATCTTGGGCGCCTTGCCGCTGTGCGCCATGGCGTACAGCATGCGGGAGGCTACGTACATGGAGGAATTGCCGCAGGATAAAACGGCCGACAAGATGACGGCGTTCATGAGGCTGGCGGCGTAATAGCCGAACCGCGGCAAGTGAGTGAACACCATCGTAAACGGGGACAGCGCCACGTGGCCCTCATCCCCGTGCATGAGGTTGGGATCGGTATAACTGATCAGCGTGCCGACGACGAATATCGAGCCGATGTAAAACAGCAGGATGCGCCAGAACACGCTCTTGATGGCCTTGGGTACATTCTTGCGTGGGTCGTCGGTCTCGGCGGCGGCGAGACCCACCCCTTCGGTGCCTTGAAAGGAAAAGCCGGCCACCAGGAACACCAGCAGCACGGAAGAGAGGCCGCCGACGAAGGGCGCCTTCGTGCCGGCCTTGGCATCGGCGAGAGTCCAGTTGGCGAAGCCGCCGTTGTGATCGCCGAGCAGGCCGGCGATCATCAACATGCCGACGAACAGAAAAATCAGCACCGTGACGACTTTGATGCTGGCGAACCAGTACTCGGCTTCGGCATAGGCCTTCACGGAAAGCATGTTGAGCGCCAGCAGCAAGGTGAAGAATCCCATCGCCCAGAGCGTCGAGTTGGAATGCGGGAACCAGAATTTGACGATCAGCGAGCCGGCCACCAATTCGGCGGCCAGCGTGATGGCCCAGCTGAACCAGTAGTTCCAGCCGACCGCGAAGCCCAACGAGGGATCCACGAAGCGTTCGGCATAGGTTTCGAACGAGCCGCGAATGGGCAGTTGGGTCGCCATCTCGCCCAGGGATTGCATCATGCAGTACACCGCGAAGCCCATGATGGCGTAGGCCAGCAGCGCCCCCCCGGGCCCGGCCTGCGAGATTGCGCCGCCGCTGGCGAAGAACAGGCCGGTGCCGATGGCACCGCCGATGGCGATCATGCCGAGTTGGCGCGAGCCGATTCCGCGGTGCAGTTCTTGTTCGGAGGAGGCGGGGGCCGCCTCCTCCGAGGTGACGAAGGAGTCCACCGGCGCCCTAGCGAGGCTGCATTCGAATGGCGCCATCCAGGCGGATGACCTCACCGTTCAAGGTCGGAATCTCGATGATGGATTGCACCAGCTGGGCGAACTCCTCGGGCTTGCCGAGACGCGGCGGAAACGGCACCTGCGCTCCGAGCGAGTCCTGAACCTCCTTGGAGAGACTCGCGAGCATCGGCGTCATGAAAATCCCGGGCGCGATCGCCACGCAGCGAATGCCGGCTCCCGCGAGCTCACGTGCGATGGGCAGCGTCATTCCGGCGATGCCTGCTTTGGTGGCCGCGTACGCCACCTGGCCGATCTGTCCCTCGAAGGCGGCCACCGAAGCGGTATGAATCAGCACGCCGCGCTCGCCCCCGGCGTTCGGGGTGTTGTCGCGCATGACGGCGGCGGCGGCCTTGTCGCAGAGAAACGTTCCGATCAGATTGACGCGCACCACCTTCTCGAAGTACGCGCCCGCCATCGGCCCGTCGCGTCCGAGGAGCTTGCCGGCGCCGAGGATGCCCGCGCAATTCACCAGGACATTGATGGAACCCATGGCATCACGGGCGTCGGCGATGGCCGCGTTCACTTCTTGCTCGGCGCTCACGTCGCATTTCACGAACGTCGCGCCGATCTCCTTGGCCGCGGCCCGCCCGGCCTCGTCCTGAACGTCGACAATGACGGCGCGGCCGCCCCCGGCGACGATCCGCTCGGCGACGGCCCGCCCCAATCCCGATGCTCCGCCGGTGATGACGGCGGCCGAGTCCTCGAATCTCACTTCAAGCTGATCGTGGTGTTCACGCCGGTCGAGACGCTGGCATCGTCGAACCAGCGCGAGGTGATGGTCTTGGTCTGCGTGTAGAACTGCACCGCCTGCTTGCCGTAGGGGCCCAAATCGCCGAGCTTCGAGCCGCGCGAGCCGGTGAAGCTGAAGAAGGGGACGGGCACCGGGATCGGCACGTTGATGCCGACCTGACCGACATCGATTTCGCTCTGGAACTTGCGGGCAGCCGCACCGCTCTGCGTGAAAATTCCCGTGCCGTTGCCCATGGGGTTGTCGTTGATCAGCGCAATCGCCTCATCCAGCGTATTGACGGCGACGATGACCATCACCGGGCCGAAGATCTCCGTGGTGTAGATTTTCATCTCCGGCTTGACGGCGGAGAAAATGGTCGGGCCGACGAAGTTGCCCTTCTCGTAGCCGGCCACCTTGATGGAGCGCCCATCGAGCTCGAGCTTCGCCCCTTCTTTCACGCCGTCATCGATGAGCCCGACCACGCGGTTCTTGGCGCTTTTCGACACCACCGGTCCGAGGTCGGCGCCTTTCTCGGTGCCCGCGCTCACCTTCAAGGTCTTGGCCTTCGAGACGATGTCGGGAATCCATTTTTGCGCCTCGCCGACCAGCACGGTCACCGAAGTGGCCATGCAGCGCTGACCGGCCGCGCCGAAGGTTGCTCCGACCAGGGCATTCAGCGCATGTTCCTTGTTCGCATCGGGCATGACCACGGCATGGTTCTTCGCGCCCATCATGCATTGCACGCGCTTGCCGTGCTGGGAGGCAAGGTTGTAAACCAGCGTCCCCACGTGCGTCGACCCGACGAACGACACCGCGGCCACGTCGCGGTGCGCGCACAGCGCCTCGACGGATCGCTTGCCGCCGTGAACGATGTTGAGCACCCCCGGCGGGATGCCGGCTTGCAGCGCGAGTTCGGCGAGCAGCATGGGTGTCATGGGGTCCTGCTCCGAGGGCTTGAGCACGAAGGTGTTGCCGCACACGATCGCCATCGGGAACATCCAAAGCGGAATCATCGCCGGAAAATTGAACGGGGAAATCCCCACGCAAACGCCGATGGGCTGGCGCATGGTGTAGGTGTCGACTCCGCCGGCGACGTTCTCGGCGAATTCGCCGAGCTGCAGCGTACCGATCGAGCATGCGTGCTCGACGACTTCGAGTCCGCGAAAGACATCGCCCTCGGCGTCGGCCAGGGTCTTGCCCTGTTCGGCGCTCAGTGTCTGGGCAATGCGGCTCATGTTCTCGCGCACCAGCGCCTGCAGCTTCAACATGATGCGTGCGCGCGCCGCAATCGGCGTGTGCTTCCAAGTCTTGAACGCGGCCTTCGCCGAGGCCACCGCCGCCTCGATCTCCGCGTCCGTCGCGAACGGCACCTGCGCAAGTACTTCCTGCGTCGCCGGATTGACCACATCCTGCCACTCGGCGGACTTTGACTCGACGAACTTGCCGTCGAGCAGCATTTTGACAGTAGGCGCCTGCTGTTTGACTGCCGCGACCGTGCTGGACATTAAAATTCCCCTTCAGATTGACCTGGCGGCCGGAGCACAACGGCTCCGGCCATGACATGGCATATATTAGGCCCTCCGCATCGCGTAAACTACCGCTTCAATGCTGGAGCCATCGATCGACCTCTTCCCGGGGAGCCCTGCGCAGTCCGGCCGGCCGGAGCCGGGTACGGTGGCCATCTGTTTCGTGGCGGCGGCGCTCGAGGCGCTGCGAGTGCGCCGGATGGACACCGACGAGATTCTGATCGCGGTCGGGCTGTCGCCGACGCTGCTCCAAAGCCCCCATGCGCGGGTCTCCGCGGAGCACTATGGAAAATTGTGGCGCCTGGTCGCGCTGACGCTGGACGATGAGTTTTTCGGACAGGACTCGCGGCGGATGAAGTCGGGCAGCTTCGCGATGCTATGTCATTCCGTGCTGAGCTGCAGGACGCTGGGCCATGCGCTGGATCGGAGCCTGCGTTTCTACGGGCTGATCCTCGACGATATCGCCGGTTCGCTGGAGTGCGACGACGGCGAGGCGAATCTCGTGCTGCGCGAACTGATTGCGGGAAAGCCTTACCGCGTGTTCGGTCAGGAGGTGCTCCTTCTTCTCCTGCACGGCGTCGCTTGCTGGCTGGTCGGCCGGCGGATACCGATTCTCCGCGCGCAGTTTTGCTACCCGCAACCCGCGCACAGCGGCGAATATCGAGTGATGTTCTCGAACGATCTCTCGTTCGATGCCCCGTTCACCGGCATCGCCTTCGACGCGAGTTACCTGAATCTTCCCGTCGTGCAGGATGAGCGCACCATCAAGGAGTTTCTCCGTACCGCTCCCGAGAATATCGTGACGAAGTACAAGAACGGCAGCAGCGTGAGCGCGCGCATCCGGCGCCGGCTGCGCCAGCGGCTCCCGGGCGAGGTGCCGGATTTCGATACGCTCGCCGCCGAATTGAACATGACCGCCGCGACGCTGCGCCGCCGTCTGCACGAGGAGGGTGCGACCTATCAGGGAATCAAGGATCATCTTCGCCGCGACCTCGCCATCAGCTATCTGAGCGATTCGGACCGCAGCGTCGGGGATATCGCCCTGGAGCTGGGCTTCTCGGAGCGCAGCGCCTTCCATCGGGCCTTTCAGAAATGGACCGGTGCCTCGCCCGGAGAGTTCCGGCGCGGCCAACAGGGATAGCCCGGCGATTTGCGGCCGAGGCTCTCGCCCGCAAAATGCGGTGTTGCAAAATCGCTCAAACGCTTTGATCGGATTTGTCATCCCGGCCGAAGTGCCGATGCCTCTATAGTTTCAGCCCTGTAGGACTCCAAGACCATGGCGATACCAACCAGCCTTTCGTCCGCGATTTCCCCAGGCGCGCGTTTGCGCGCCGCCGTCGCGCAAGAGCAACCGTTGCAAGTGGTGGGGGCGATCAACGCGTACGCCGCGCGTTTGGCCGCCGCCTCGGGCTTCAAGGCGCTGTACCTCTCCGGCGGCGGCGTCGCCGCAAATTCTCTGGGCATCCCGGATTTGGGCATCAGCACCATGGACGACGTGCTGACGGATATCCGGCGCATCACCGACGCATGCCCCTTGCCGCTCCTGGTGGATGCGGATACCGGCTGGGGCGGGGCGTTCAATATCGCGCGCACCGTCAAATCGTTCATCAAGTTCGGCGCGGCGGGGCTGCATATCGAAGACCAGGTCCAGGCCAAGCGGTGCGGTCACCGCCCCGGGAAGGAAGTGGTCAGCCAACAGGAGATGGTCGATCGCGTCAAGTCCGCCGTGGATGCGCGCACGGACTCGAACTTCGTGGTCATGGCGCGCACGGATGCCTTGGCGGTCGAGGGAATCGACAAGGCGATCGAGCGTGCGGTGGCGTGCGTCGAGGCGGGCGCCGACATGATATTTCCGGAGGCCATGACCGATCTCGCCATGTACCGCCGCTTCAAGGATGCGGTCAAAGTGCCGATCCTCGCGAACATCACGGAATTCGGGCATACGCCGCTCTACACGCGCGCGGAGCTTGCCTCGGTCGGGGTCGACGTGGTGCTTTATTGCTGTTCCGCGTACCGCGCCATGAACGCGGCCGCGCTCGCGACTTACGAGGCTATTCGCCGCGACGGAACCCAGAAGAACGTCCTCGATCGAATGCAGAGCCGGGCGGATCTGTACAAATATCTCGACTATCACTCGTACGAAGCGAAGCTGGACGAATTGTTCCGAGAGGGGAAAGAAAAATGAGCGAAACGCAAGCTTCGGCGCCGACCACGCAAGCGGCGGGACCCAAACCCAAGAAGTCGGTGGCCTTGTCCGGCGTTCCCGCCGGCAACACCGCCCTTTGCACGGTGGGAAGAACCGGCAACGACTTGCACTACCGGGGTTACGACATTCTCGATATCGCCACGCAATGCGAATTCGAGGAGATTGCCCACCTTCTGGTGCATGAGAAGCTTCCGAACCGGGCGACGCTCGCCGCATATAAAGCCAAGCTCAAAAAATTACGGGTTCCGCCGAAGGCGGTATTGACCATCCTCGAGCAATTGCCGGCATCCAGTCATCCCATGGACGTGCTTCGTACCGGCGTATCGGCGCTCGGATGCGCGGAACCGGAGTCCGAAAGCCATCCCGTCGAAGGAGCGCGCGACATCGCGGACCGATTGCTCGCCTCGCTGGGCTCGATGCTTTGCTATTGGTATCACTACACGGTCGGCGGAAAGCGCATCGAGCTTCAAACGGACGACGATTCCATCGGCGCGCATTTCCTGCACCTGTTGCACGGGCGAAAACCCCCGGCGGAATGGGTGCGCGCCATGCATACCTCCCTCAATCTATATGCGGAGCATGAATTCAACGCATCGACCTTCACGGCGCGCGTGATTGCGGGCACCGGCTCGGACATCTATTCCTGCGTGGCGGGGGCCATCGGCGCGCTGCGCGGCCCCAAGCACGGCGGGGCGAACGAGGTGGCGTTCGAGATTCAGCAGCGGTATTCCTCGCCGGACGAGGCGGACACCGACATCAGGCGGCGCGTGGCGGCCAAGGAGGTCATCATCGGCTTCGGGCATCCGGTGTACACCATCTCCGACCCCCGCAATCAGATCATCAAGGAAGTGGCGCGCACGCTCGCGAAGTCCGCCAACGACGAAAAGGCCTATCGGGTCGCCGAGCGCATCGAGTCGGTCATGAAGAGCGCCAAGAACCTGTTCCCCAATCTCGACTGGTTTTCGGCGGTGTCCTACCATCTGATGGGCGTGCCCACGGCCATGTTCACGCCGTTGTTCGTGATGAGCCGGACCTCGGGCTGGGCGGCGCATATCATCGAGCAGCGCATCGACGGTAAGATCATCCGGCCGAGCGCCAATTACACGGGTCCGGAGAATCTCGAATTTCAGCCATTGGACCGGCGCCCCTGAGGCGCCGACTCCGGCTAAAGACACTTAGCAAAGGGTTCCATGTCACACGATATCAAGTCGGCCGAGCGGCCGGCTCCCGACCATCTCCTGGCGGCGATCGCCGATTACGCGCTGAGCTACCAAATCAACGGCGATCTCGCCTACGAGACCGCCGCCTATTGCCTGATGGATACGCTGGCGTGCGGATTCCAGGCGCTCAAGTACCCCGCATGCACGAAACTCCTCGGGCCGGTGGTTCCGGGAGCGACCCTGAAGGGCGGCGCGCGCGTGCCCGGCACCTCGTACGAGCTGGATCCGATCAATGCGGCCTTCAACATCGGCGCGATGATTCGCTGGCTCGACTTCAACGATACCTGGCTCGCGGCGGAGTGGGGTCATCCGTCGGACAACTTGGGCGGCATCCTCGCGACGGCTGATTACCTGTCGCGCAGCGGCAACCGCGTGCGAGTGCGCGATGTGCTCACGGCCATGATCAAGGCGCACGAGATCCAGGGCGTGCTGGCGCTCGAGAACAGCTTCAACCGGGTGGGTCTCGACCATGTGCTGCTGGTGCGCGTCGCATCCACCGCCGTGGTGACGGCGATGCTCGGCGGCACCCGCGATCAGATCATCAACGCGGTGTCGAATGCCTGGATCGACGGCGGGGCACTCCGAACCTATCGCCACGCGCCCAATACCGGGTCGCGCAAGAGCTGGGCGGCCGGCGATGCGACCAGCCGCGCCGTTCGCCATGCGCTGTTCGCGCTCAAGGGAGAGATGGGCTATCCGTCCGCGCTCAGTGCCAAGACCTGGGGGTTTCAGGACGTGCTGTTCAAGGGCAAGGCGCTTGCCTTGCCGCAGGGATTCGGCAGCTACGTGATGGAGAACGTGCTGTTCAAGATCTCGTTTCCGGCCGAGTTTCATGCCCAGACCGCGGTGGAGGCGGCGATGACCCTGCACCCGCAGGTGCGCGATCGGTTGGATCAGGTGAGCCGGGTCACGATCGAGACTCAGGAGCCCGGGGTGCGCATCATCGACAAGACGGGACCGTTGGCAAATCCGGCCGACCGGGATCACTGCATTCAGTACATGGTCGCGATCCCTCTGCTATTCGGCCGGCTCACGGCAGCGGACTACGAAGACGATGTCGCCAAGGATCCGCGTGTGGATGGGCTTCGCGCCAAGACCGAGGTGCGCGAGAACGCCGTCTTCACCCAGGAGTACTACGCCGCCGACAAGCGCTACATCGGCAACGCGGTTCAGGTGCATTTCAAGGACGGCACCGCGAGCGCCCGCGTACAGGTCGACTATCCCATCGGCCATCGCAAGCGGCGCGCGGAGGGAATGCCGGTGCTGGTCAGGAAGTTCGAGGACAGTGTCGCGGCGCATTTCGGCGCGAAACAAACCGAGTCGATCAAGAGGATGTTCTCCGACCGCGCCGCTCTGGCGGGAATGTCCGTCAGCGACTTCATGGCGCAGATGGTAAGCGCGGCGTGAGGCGATCGCCGCGCACTTGGACACGATGCGCCACATCAAATGCGTCACATTAAAATTGAGCGCGAGCGGCTCGCATTATGACGTATCGCTTGCCGGACCCCTCTCGAAATCGGGATAGTAGGCGGGATGAGTTCCTCCCCACCGGTTCCCGACGATTTTGCCGCCCCGCAGGCGGCGGACAGGCCGCTGCCGCAGGATCGGAGGAGCCGGGTGGATCGGCGGGAGCGATTTTGGTGGTCCCTGTTGTACGGCAGCATCCGTCCTCGCCGCCGCCGTCCGGCACGCCGCGAACAGGATGCGAGGTTTCATGCGCTCGATTGGCACGCCAGCCACCTCTGGGCAGTCTCGATCGGCATCTTGATATTGAGCGTGGTGGACGCATTCTTGACCTTGAGGTTGCTGTCCGCGGGCGCCGTCGAGGTCAATCCTTTCATGGCGCTGTTCGTGGGCGGCAACGCGGCCCTGTTCGCCGGGCTCAAGCTGGCCATGACCGGAGTATGCGTCGGTCTGATGGTGCTGTTGGCGGGCTATCGGTTCCTGCGGGTGGTGCGGGTCGACGTGATCTTGTACGGCATTTTTCTCGGCTACGCGATTCTCATCGGGCATGAGATGGAAATGCTCCGGCAGCTCACGGGCGCGTTCTATCTGTTGATTTAGCGGCCTGGGTCACATTCCATATTGCGCCGCATTGGGCTAAACTGCGCGCCTTATTTCGCGTTTTGTTTTCCTGCTCATCACATTGATGTAATTGAGGTTTTCACCCGCCCGAAGGACCCATGAGCGACTCACTCGTCGATCAATTCGCCACCACGGCTTTGTACGGTGGCAATGCCGATTTCATCGAGGAACTCTATCAACAATTCCTGAAGGACCCGGCAACGGTAGACCCCGGCTGGGCGCGCTACTTCGCAGGCCTGGTGACGGGTGCCGCCAACGGAAACGCCGGCGTCGAACGATCTCACCGGCAAATCCGCGAGCACCTCGCGGCGCAGCTGCAAAAGCCGCTCGTTAACGCCCCGGCGCCGGCGGTCCGCGGCGAGGTTGCGGGAGCCGCGAGCGCCAAGCAAGCGGCCGTGTCGCGCTTGATCCAGGTCCACGCGAACCGGGGACACTTGATCGCGAACCTCGACCCGTTGGGTCTGTCGCCCCGCCCCGCGCCCTACATTCTCGATCCCAAGTACTTCGGCCTTTCGGACGCCGACATGGAGACCGAGTTCGTCACGGGCAGCCGGACCCCGGCCATCCCCGCCCGCAGCAAGCTCAAGGATATCCTTGCAACGCTGAAGTTCATCTACTGCGACACCATCGGCGCCGAGTTCGCACATGTGTCGGACACCGAGGAGCGGTTGTGGCTGCAGGATAATTTTCAGTCGGAGCGAATTCAGCATCGATTCAGCGCCGACGAGAAGAAGAACATTCTCTGGCAGTTGACTGCCGCCGAGGGACTCGAGCGCTACCTGCATACCAAATACGTCGGCCAGAAGCGATTTTCGCTGGAAGGCGGGGACAGTCTCATTCCGTTGCTGGATGAGCTCGTGCAGCAGGAAGGCCGCAGCGGCATCGAAGAGACCGTCATCGGCATGGCGCATCGCGGCCGCCTCAACGTGCTCGTCAACCTGCTCGGCAAATCGCCCAAGGATCTGTTCAGCGAATTCGAAGGACAATACGACCTCCTGAAGCTGCGGGGTTCGGGCGACGTGAAGTATCACAAGGGATTCTCGTCGGACCTCAAGACGCCGGCGGGCAACGTGCATGTCGCGCTCGCGTTCAATCCCTCGCACCTGGAGGTCGTGAATCCCGTGGTGGAGGGCTCGGTCAGAGCGCGTCAGGAACGCCGCGGAGATACCCAGGGCGACAAAGTGCTCGCGGTGCAAATCCACGGCGATGCCGCCTTCGCGGGCCAGGGCGTGGTGATGGAGACGCTGCAGCTGTCGCAAGCTCGCGGCTTTTATACCGGCGGCTCCGTCCATATCATCATCAACAACCAGGTCGGATTCACCACCTCGAACCCGCGCGATGCGCGCTCGACCCTGTATTGCTCGGATGTCGCGAAGATGGTGGAGGCGCCGATCTTCCATGTCAACGCGGACGATCCCGAGGCGGTCTGTTTCGTCACGCATTTCGCGCTCGCTTACCGGCGCAAATTCCACAAGGACGTGGTCATCGACCTCGTATGCTACCGCCGGCACGGCCACAACGAGGCCGATGAGCCGGCGGCGACGCAGCCGCTGATGTATAAGGTCATCCGCAAGAAGCCCACCGTTCGCCAGTTGTACGCGGACAAGCTGGTGGCGCAAGGCGTGCTGTCGGCCGCCGAGGCGTCGGCGATGATTGATCAATATCGCGCAGGCCTCGATGAGGGCAAGCCTCAGGCGCGCGCCGCGCTCGGCCTCATCGGCAACAAGTACACGGTCGACTGGAGCGAGTATCTCGGCGCCGATTGGTCGGAGCCGGTCAGGACCGCGGTCGACATGCCGCGATTGCGGGCGCTCGGCAAGGCCATCACCACCTACCCGGCGGATTGGACTTTGCATCCCCGCGCGCTCGCGATCATGCAGGCGCGCGAGCGCATGGTGGCGGGCGATCTCGCCCTGGATTGGGGATGCGCGGAGAATCTGGCCTACGCGAGCCTCATCCAGGAGGGGTATCCCGTGCGGCTCACCGGTCAGGACAGCGGACGCGGCACGTTCTTTCACCGCCACGCGGTGTTGCACGATCAGACCACGGGCCGCACCTACGTGCCGCTGCAGCACCTCGCGACCAACCAGCCGACATTCACCGTCACCGATTCGGTGCTGTCGGAAGAGGCGGTGATGGGATTCGAATACGGCTTCTCGACCACCGAACCCCACTGCCTGACGATCTGGGAAGGCCAGTTCGGCGACTTCGCCAACGGCGCCCAAGTGATCATCGATCAGTTCATCAGTTCGGGGGAAGCGAAGTGGGGTCGATTGTCGGGGCTCACGCTGTTCCTGCCGCACGGTTACGAAGGCCAGGGGCCGGAGCATTCCTCGGCCCGCCTCGAGCGCTTCCTGCAGCTCTGCGCCGAATACAACATCCAAGTGTGCGTACCGTCGACACCCGCCCAGATGTTCCATATGTTGCGCCGGCAGATGGTGCGGCCGCTGCGAAAGCCGCTCATCATCATGACGCCGAAGAGTCTGCTGCGTCATCCGCTCTCGGTTTCGAGGCTCGAGGAGCTCGCGGGCGGCAGCTTCAAGAACATGATCGATGACGTTGACGAGCTCGACGCATCGGCGGTGACCCGAGTCGTGCTTTGCAGCGGCAAGGTGTATTTCGATTTGTTGAAGGCGCGGCGCGATGCGAAAATCAATGCCGTGGCGCTCGTGCGGCTGGAACAGATGTATCCGTTCCCCTCGGAGGAGTACGAGGCGATCTTGCGCAAGTACGCGAATGCGCGGGAGATCGTGTGGTGCCAGGAAGAGCCGCAGAATCAAGGCGGCTGGTATCAGATACGCCACCGGTTGCAGGCGCCGCTCGGTCCGAAGGACGAGCTTCTCTACGCCGGGCGCGGCGGCGCCGCCGCGCCCGCCACCGGTATTTCCGCCCTTCACGATCAACAGCAGAAAAATCTGGTCACGGCGGCGCTGCAGGGGGTTCCGCCGGAAGAGACCTCACGGCAAACGATGCGCCTCCCGGCGGCTCACACTAGGACGGGTTCATGACAATTGAAGTTCGCGTACCGCAGCTGCCGGAGTCGGTGGCGGACGCCACCTTGGTCGCGTGGCACAAAAAGCCGGGCGATAGCGTCTCGCGCGATGAGAATCTCGTCGATTTGGAGACGGACAAAGTCGTGCTGGAGGTGCCGGCTCCAACGGCCGGAGTGCTCGCCGAGATCAAGCTCCAGGATGGCACCACGGTGACCAGCGGCCAGCTGCTGGCGCTGATCGAGGAAGCCCCCGCGGCGCCGGTGGCGCCGGCGATCACGGCCTCCGCCGGCGGAGCGAGTGCCACGTCGAAGGACGCGGCCAAGCTGAGTCCCGCCGCCAAGCGCGTGGCCGAGGAAAATAAGCTCGACCCCAAGGCGCTGGTCGGCTCCGGACGCGACGGCCGGGTATCGAAGTCGGACGTGGTGAATTTCCTCGCCACCAAGGAAGCGGCGCCTGCAGCCTCGGCCGCGCCTGCAGCCTCGCCTGCGCCTGCGCCTGCGCCTGCTCCGGCGCCCGCTCCGAGCATGCGCGGCGGCCGCACCGAGCAGCGCGTCCCGATGACGCGCCTGCGCGCACGCATCGCCGAGCGCATGGTTCAGGCGCAGGCGACCCAAGCGCTGCTGACTTCGTTCAACGAAGTGGATTTGCATGCCGTCAATGAACTGCGTTCGCGCTACAAGGATTCGTTCGAGAAGCAGCACGGCGTGAAGCTCGGGTTCATGTCGTTCTTCGCCAAGGCTTGCGTCGAAGCGCTGAAGAAATTTCCGGCGGTGAACGCCTCGGTCGAAGGCAATGACATCATCTATCACGAATACTTCGACATCGGCGTCGCCGTCTCGACCGATCGCGGACTGATAGTCCCGGTGCTGCGCGACGCCGACCAGCTCTCCTTTGCGGACATCGAGAAATCGATAGGCAACTTCGCGGCCCGCGCCCGCGCCGGTTCCATCACCATGGAGGAATTGACCGGCGGCACGTTCACCATCACCAACGGCGGCGTATTCGGCTCGCTTCTGTCGACGCCCATCGTCAATGCTCCGCAGAGCGCGATTCTGGGAATGCACAAGATTCAGGAGCGCCCGGTGGCCGTGGACGGCCAGGTGGTCATCCGGCCGATGATGTACATCGCCTTGACCTATGACCACCGCATCATCGACGGGCGCGAGGCGGTGCAGTTCCTCGTTACCGTCAAACAGTGCCTGGAGGATCCGGCCCGCATGGTGCTCGGCGTATGAGCGAGGATTTCGACGTGGTCGTGATCGGCGCGGGGCCGGCCGGTTATCCTGCGGCCATTCGCGCCGCGCAAAACAAGCTCACCGTCGCCTGCGTCGATGAGTGGAAGAACAGGGACGGAAACTATGCATTCGGCGGCACCTGCTTGAATGCCGGCTGCATACCCTCCAAGGCGCTGCTCGAGTCCTCGGAGCTCTACGTTCGCGCGAAGGAGGAGTTCGCGGCTCACGGCGTCAAGCTCGAAACCATCGAGCTCGATCTCGCCCAGATGCAAAAGCGCCGCGCCTCGATCGTCAAGACCATGACGGGAGGCATCAGCGCGCTGTTCAAGGCCAACGGCGTGGCGGGCATTCAGGGGCATGGCCGGCTGCTGCCGGGAAACCAAGTGCTGGTCACGGGATCCGATGGCTCGGAGAGAACCTTGCAGGCAAAGCACGTGATCTTGGCGTCGGGCTCCGCTCCCATCCGCTTGGGCGCCGTTCCCCATGACGGCAAGTACATCGTGGATTCGTGGGATGCGCTCGAGTTCGACGCCGTGCCGCGGCGCCTCGGCGTCATCGGCGCGGGCGTGATCGGCCTCGAGCTCGGCAGTGTCTGGCGGCGCCTCGGAAGCGAGGTCACGGTGCTCGAGGCGCTGCCGGATTTACTGCCCATGGCGGATCAGACCATCGCCAAGGAAGCGCAGCGTCACTTCAAGAGGCAGGGTCTCGACATCAAGCTCGGCGCCAAGGTGGTGCGCGCCGTGGTGTCCGGAGCCGCCGTCGATGTGACCTACACGGATGCGCAGGGCGAGCACACCTTGCAGGTGGACAGGCTCGTGGTCGCGGTGGGGCGCCGTCCGTTCACGGAGAATCTGCTGGCGGACGGTACGGGCGTGGTACTCGATGCGAGGGGTTTCATCCAAGTGGACGAGCATTGCCGGACCGGCGCCGCGAACGTCTGGGCGGTGGGCGATGTGGTGCGGGGCCCCATGCTCGCCCACAAGGGCAAGGAAGAGGGCATCATGGCGGCCGACCTCATCGCCGGCCGATATGGTGAAGTGAATTACAAGGTGGTTCCCTCCGTGATCTATACGGCGCCCGAGATCGCCTGGGTCGGTCAAACCGAGGAACAGGTCAAGGCTTCCGGCCGCCCCTACAAAATCGGCGTGTTTCCCTTCGCGGCGAGCGGACGCGCGCGCGCCATGGAGGCCGCGCAGGGTATGGCCAAGGTGGTGGCGGCCAAGGACGACGACGAAGTGCTGGGCGTGCACGTGATCGGCCCGATGGCGGGAGAGCTGATCGCCGAGGCGGTGCTCGCAATGGAATACTCCGCGAGCACGGAAGACATCCAACGCACCATCCACGCGCATCCGACGCTGTCCGAGGCCATTCACGAAGCGGCTCTGGCGGCGGACAAGCGGGCCATCGACGCGATCAACCGCTGAAGAATATGGTGAGAGGCAGCGTCGAGCTACCTCTTGCGCCGCGCACTCACGACGTTGGCGAGCCTCGAGATTTTGGCGAGCAGCCGCGACAGCTGCGGCAGATCCGCCACGTCGATTCCGATCTGCATGCGTGCGAGGTGGTCGCGCGCATCGGTCACCGTGGTCATCGCCCGTATGCTGATTTTCTCGTCGGCGAGCGCCGCGCTCACATCCCTCACCAGGCCGCGGCGGTCGAAGGCCTGAACTTCGATGTCGACCGGGAACGATCCGGCCTTTTCGCCCCATGAGACCGGCAGCACGCGCGCCGGCGCCTTGACCGCAAGCCGCGCGAGGTTGGCGCAGGATTGGCTGTGGATGCTCACGCCGCGCCCGATCGTGATGTAGCCCGCGATGGGCTCCGGGGGCACGGGCTTGCAGCAGCGCGCGTAGGTCGACAGCATGTCGCCGACGCCCTGGAGTTCGACATCGGGCTCGCGCGGGGCCTGGATGCGCGGTCTCTGCACCTCTTCCGGACGGGCGGCGCGAGAGTGCAGGCGCTGAATCGCACCGGCCACTTGCGCGGCGCTGATCTCACCCACTCCCATCGCCGCGTGCAGCTCCTCGGCGCTCGCCATCTTGAGCTCGGCCAGGAGCTCCGGCATCGACGGCACGTTCACTCCCAGGCGCTGGATCTCGCGCTCGAGCATGGCGCGGCCCTCGATCTTGTTCTGGGATTCATCCTGTTTGCGGAACCAAGCCTTCACCTTGTTGCGGTTGCGCGGGCTCGCGAGGTACCCCGACTGCGGCGACAGCCAATCGCGCGAGGGTTGCTGCGTCTTCGCGGTGATGATCTCCACGGTCTCGCTGTTCTTGAGCTGATAATCGAGCGCCACCATGCGGCCATTGACCTTGGCGCCGCGCGTGCGGTGGCCCAAATCCGTGTGCACCTGGTAGGCGAAGTCGAGCGGCGTGCCGCCCACCGGCACGTCCACGATCTCGCCCTTCGGGGACAGCACGTAAACGCGATCCTGGAACAATTCGACCCGCATCCGGTCGAGAAAGTCGTGCGCGCTGTCCTGGTTTTCAGGAGCGAGCAGCGCGCGCAACTGGTTGATCTTGCGTTCGTAGGCTTGATCGGAGCGCCCACCCTCCTTGTAGCGCCAGTGCGCCGCGACGCCGCGCTCGGAATGAGCGTGCATGTCGTAGGTGCGGATCTGGATCTCCACCGGCTGCGAACCCGGCCCCACCACCGCGGTATGAATCGAGCGGTACATGTTGTCCTTCGGGGTCGCGATGTAATCGTCGAACTCGCCCGCGATGAACGGCCAGAGCGAATGGACGACCCCGAGCGCGGCGTAGCAGTCCGCCACCGTGTTCACGAGAATACGTGCCGCACGGATGTCCATGATCTCCTCGAAGGCCAGATGCTTCGTCTGCATCTTGCGCCAGATGCTGTAGATGTGTTTCGGGCGGCCGTCGATCCTCGCTTCGACGCCGGCTGCGCTCAATTCGCGCTGCAAAGCGACCTTCAGCTCCTCGATGTAGTGCTCGCGCTCGGACCGGCGCACCTTCAGAGCCGCGGCGATGTGCTGATAGTCGTCCGGCTGAAGATATCGAAAGGCCAAATCCTCCAGTTCCCATTTCACCTGCCAGACGCCCAGACGATTGGCGAGCGGAGCGTAGACCTCGCGGGTCTCGACGGCGAGTTTTCGCCGAAGCGCCGCGTCGATCGACTTTGCGGCACGCATGCGCTGCAATTGTTCGGCGAGCTTGACCACGACCAGGCGCACGTCGCCCACCACGGCGACCAGCATCTTGCGAAGTGCTTCGGCCTGCGAACCATCGAGGGCGCGGTCCGGGGTCCAATCGGCCGGCAGGCCGAACCGCCCCAATTGGCTCAGCGCCCGGGCGAGCTCCGCGGCGGCCTCGCCAAATTGCCGTCCCGCGGACTCCCGGTCGAGAAGCTTCTCCTCCATCAGGGGCTGCAGCATCGCGGCGATCACCACGTCCTCGTCGGCATCGAGCGTGCGCACGATCTCGGCGACCTGCAGCGCGGCCTTGCGCACCGGCTCCATGGCTTCCGGGAG
Source organism: Steroidobacteraceae bacterium (assembly GCA_050012315.1). Taxonomy (GTDB): domain Bacteria; phylum Pseudomonadota; class Gammaproteobacteria; order Steroidobacterales; family Steroidobacteraceae; genus Bog-1198. The sequence goes on from JBEKHK010000004.1 coordinate 230,559, forward strand.
ATCCAGCGAGCGAACGGCCGCGAAGCCGGCATCGAGCCGATGGCTCGCGGTCGGGCTTGGAGTGGTCGTTTCCATCGGTCCTTTCCACCGTCCTTAAGGGGCGCGTCGGGTGGGTTTGGCCGCCCATTGCCGGTATCATACTCGGCCATGTCAACGACACTGATCGCCGCCCTGCAGACCACGGGCAACACGCTTGGCGCTTAAACCCGCGACCGTACGGGTGCTCGGCATCGATCCCGGGTCGCAATGCACGGGCTTCGGAGTCGTGGACGCCCTGGGGCCGAGACTCACCTATGTGGCGAGCGGGGTGATACGCACGCCGAACGGCGAGTTCGCCGCACGTCTGTGCGAGATATTCACCTGTATTCGCAGCATCGTGGCGGAATACCGGCCTCAAGAGATCGCCATCGAGCGGGTGTTCGTCAATCGCAATCCCGACAGCGCCTTGAAGCTCGGGCAGGCGCGGGGCGCCGCGATTTGCGGCACCATCGATGCCAATGCCGAGGTGTTCGAGTACGCGACCCGCCAGATCAAGCAGGCGGTGGTCGGCTCGGGCAGCGCCGAGAAGGCTCAAGTGCAGCTCATGATGAGGAGCATTCTGAAGCTCGAGGGACCGGTGGCCTCGGATGCGGCCGATGCACTGGCGGCTGCCGTCTGCCATGCGCTTCGGGGGCGGGTGCGCGTTTCCCTGACTCAAGCCGCCGTCAAGCTGGCGGCGAGCCGCGGATGATCGGTTTTCTCAAGGGCCGGCTCGCGCTGAAACAGCCTCCCACCCTGATGGTGGACGTGAACGGCGTGGGATACGAGCTCGAAGCGCCGATGTCGACATTCTACGGCCTGCCCTCGGTCGGCGAGCCGGTGGCCCTGTTCACTCATCTGGTCATCAGGGAGGACGCGCACATCCTGTTCGGCTTCGGCACGGATGGCGAGCGGCGCTTGTTCCGGGGTTTGCTCAAAGTGTCCGGCGTCGGTCCGAAAATCGCCCTCGGGATCCTTTCGGGGGCGAGCGTGGAGGATTTCCTGCGCATCGTCGAAGCGGAGGATGCGGCGATGCTGACCCGGATTCCCGGTATCGGCCGAAAGACCGCGGAGCGCGTGATCATCGAGATGCGCGACAGCGTGCAGAAGCTCGCCTCTCCGGCTTCGGCGATGGACGGGGCTGCGCCCGCCGGCGCGTCCCCCTTGAGTCCGCAAGGGGAGGCCTTCGCGGCCCTGGTCGCGCTCGGCTATAAACCGCCCGAGGCGACGCGGCTGTTGAAGGCGGCGGACGAACCCGGCCTCTCCACGACGGAAATGATCCGCCGCGCGCTCAAATCGGCGGCGAAGGCGTAAGGGGCTCGCATGGGCATCGAACCGGATCGAATCATCGGCGCCGCTGCGGTCCGTGACGACGAAAACGTCGACCGCGCCGTGCGCCCGAAGACCATCTCGGACTACGTGGGCCAGCCCAAGGTGATCGAGCTTCTGGACATTTCCATCCAGGCGGCGCGCATGCGCGGCGAGGCCTTGGATCACGTGCTGATTTTCGGGCCCCCGGGGCTCGGCAAGACCACCCTGGCGCACATCATCGCCAACGAGCTCAAGGTCAACCTGCGCCAGACCTCGGGCCCGGTGCTCGAGCGGCCGGGCGACTTGGCGGCGCTTCTGACCAATCTCGAGCCGCGGGATGTCCTATTCGTCGACGAGATTCATCGCTTGAGTCCGGTGGTGGAAGAGGTCTTGTATCCCGCGATGGAGGACTCGCAGCTCGATCTCATGATCGGCGAGGGTCCGGGCGCGCGGTCCATCAAGCTCGATCTGCCGCCGTTCACGCTGGTCGGCGCCACCACGCGCGCGGGGCTGCTGACGTCGCCGCTGCGCGACCGCTTCGGCATCGTGCAGCGCCTGGAGTTCTACAACACCGCGGACTTGACCAAGATCGTGGTCCGCAGCGCCTCCATCTTGAAGCTCAAGCTCCAGCCGGACGGCGCGACGCGCATCGCCGAGCGCTCGCGCGGAACGCCGCGCATCGCCAATCGGCTGCTGCGGCGGGTGCGGGATTTCGCCGAGGTGAGGGCGGGCGGGATCATCACGGGCACGGTGGCATTGGCGGCGCTCGACATGCTGGAAGTCGACCCGCAGGGCTTCGACACGCTCGACCGCAAATTGCTTCTGACGGTGATCGAGAAATTCGACGGCGGGCCCGTGGGCGTCGACAGTCTCGCGGCTGCGATGAGCGAGGAGCGGGGCACCATCGAAGATGTGATCGAGCCTTTCCTGATTCAGCAGGGCTTCCTCATGCGCACCGCGCGGGGCCGGGTCGCCACGCGCGCCGCGTACCTGCATTTCGGCCTGAAGGCGCCGGCCGGCGAGCGCGATCCGAATTTGCCGCTTTTCCGGGACCCTCCCTGATGCCGGTGACGTCCGCTACGTCCTTCGAGTTCCCGGTCACCGTCTACTGGGAAGACACCGACGGCGGCGGAGTGGTGTATTACGCGAATTACCTAAAATTCATGGAGCGCTGCCGAACCGAGTGGCTGCGCGCCTTGAACGTGGATCAGGTGAGACTTCGCGCGGAGCGCGGGCTGCAATTCGTGGTCGTGAACGTCAACGTGGATTATCTGCGCCCGGCGGTTCTGCATGATGAAATTATCGTCACCGCCGAGCTCGAGAGGCTCACGGGTGCGACAATCGTCTTCAAGCAAACCATACGGCGCGGCGACGTGCAGCTCATCGATGCCACGGCCCGTGTCGCATGCCTCGACGCGAGCACGATGAAGGCACGGCCCATCCCCAAGGATCTGTTCATGGAGTGGCGTAATGCCCAATGATTTGTCGGTTTGGACCATGGTGCTCGATGCGAGTCCGATCGTTCAGGCCGTGGTTGCTCTGCTGCTGCTGGCCTCGCTCGTTTCTTGGGCGATCATTTTTCGCAAGCGCCAGGAAATCTCCCGCTCGCGCCGTGGCGCCGATCAATTCGAGACCCAATTCTGGGGCGGCGGCGATCTCGCGACCCTCTACCGCAACATCGAGACCAAAGGGCGGGCGGGCACCGGCCTGCAGAGCATCTTCGAGTCGGGCTTCGGCGAATTCAGCCGCCTGCGCCAGCTCGGCACCGCGGCCGACCTGCTGCTCGAGGGGGCCCGGCGCTCGATGCGCGTGGCGCAAATGCGCGAGATGGAGCGGCTCGAGCGCAATCTCGCGACGCTTGCCACCGTGGGCTCCACCAGCCCGTACGTGGGCCTGTTCGGCACCGTATGGGGCATCATGAGCGCCTTCCATAATCTTGGGAATGTTCAACAGGCCACTCTGGCGGCGGTCGCTCCCGGCATCGCCGAAGCCCTGATCACGACCGCCATCGGCCTGTTCGCGGCCATTCCCGCGGTGATTGCGTACAACCGCTTCGCCGACCAGGTGAGCCGGCTGGAACTTCGATCCGATACCTTCGTCGAGGAGTTTTCGACCATCTTGCAACGCCACGGATCGGCGCGGGCGCAGAGCTGATAGCTCATGGCCGCATCGCCGCGACGCCGGAAACTGATGGGGGAGATCAACGTCGTTCCTTACATCGACGTGATGCTGGTGCTGCTCATCATTTTCATGATCACGGCGCCGCTCCTGAAGGAGGGCATCAAAGTGGATCTGCCGAGCGCCGGTGCGAAGCCCATCGATCCCGCGTTCCTGCAGAAACACGAGCCGCTCATCGTCACCATCGATGCGCGCGGGCAGTTGTACATCAATTTCGGCCCGAATCCGGACAAGCCGGCCTCCGAGACCACCGTGAGCGCGCGCACCGCCGCGCTTCTGCGCCGTGACCCGCAGACCCCCGTGCTGGTAAAGGCCGACACCACCGTGCCGTATGGCGCCGTCGCTCATGCCATGGTGATCCTGCAGCGGGCCGGTGCGGACAAGGTGGGGCTTTTGACCGATCCGGAGCGGCCGGCGCCGCGGGTGCAGGGAGAACCGCGACAGGCCGGCGGAGTGCGTTGATGTCCCGCTTTCTGCGCGAGAATTCCGGGCCGGTCGTCTTCTCGGTGCTCCTGCACGGAGGGATCGTGGCGGCGTTGGTGCTCATGGCGGTGGTGCCGTCCTCGCACCCACCCGTCAGCGTGGAGTCGGTGCCGGTCAACGCGACAGTCGTCGATTCACGCGTGCTGCATGCCGCGGAGCAGGCCAAGGCGGATCGGGCGGCGGCGGAAGCCGCCCAGGCCCGCGCCGCGGCCGAGGCACAAGCCGCGGCTCAGAAAGCGGCCGCGGACGCCCAGGCCGCGCAGGACGCCAAGGCCCTCGAACAACAGGCCAAGGCGGATGCGGATGCCCAGGCCGCAGCCCAGGCCAAGGCGGCCCAGGCCAAGGCGGTAGCCCAGGCCAAGGCGGCAGACGACGCGAGAGCGGCCGAGAGCGCAGCGAAGGCCGCCGAGCAGGTGAAAGCCGCGGCGGCGGCCCAGGCCGCCCGCGCCGCGGAGGACGCCAAGAAAGCCGCGCTCGCCAAGCAGGCAGCCGAGGCCAAGGCTGCCGCCGAGGCAAAGGCCGCGGCCGATGCGAAAGCCGCCGCCGAGGCCAAGGCCGCCGCTGATCGTGCGCGCAAGGAGCGCGAGGAAGACCTGCGCAAGGAGCTCGGAGAGGAAGAGCACGTCGATGCCGTCGAAGCGAGCCCCCTCAAGGATCGCTATGTGGCCAGCCTTCGCAATAGAATTCAGAACGCATGGATCAAGCCGCCCTCGGCCAAGGTCGGCGTCGATTGTCTGGTCGAGGTCACGCAGGTTCCCGGAGGCGAGGTCACGAGCGCGAAAGTGACTCAATGCAACGGGGACGCAGCAGTTCGCCAGTCGATCGAGAATGCCGTGTACCGCGCCTCGCCCTTGCCGGATCCGCCGGATCCGGCGCTGTTTCAACGAAACTTCGCATTCAGGTTCAAACCCGATGAATAAAACTCTCCTCGCCGTGGTTGGATCGCTCGCCTGCTTGTTGCTATCACCAAGCCGCGGCGCGGAGTTCGTCGTGGAGGTCACCCGCGGCCAGGACAATGCCGTGCCGATCGCGATCGTGCCGTTCGTGGCCGCCGACACGCCGGATGCGTCGATCGACGCCGCGACGGTCGTGAGCAGCGATCTTGCGCGCAGCGGGCGCTTCAAGACCATGGACCGCAAGGATATGGTGGAACAGCCGCACACCGGCGCGGGCATCAGCTTCGACGACTGGCGGCGGCTGGGCAATGACTACATTCTGGTCGGCCTGATGCAGGCCCAAGGTCCGGACCGTTACACCATCAACTTTGAGCTCTACAACGTCCTCACCCGGCAACGCTTGCTCGGCTATCAGATCAGCGCGAATCGAGCGGGTCTCCGGCTCGCGAGCCACCAGGTCGCGGACATGGTGTTCGATAAGATCTTGGGAATTCGCGGCGCGTTTGCGACCCGCATCGCGTATGTGTCGGTGCTCGGGGTGCTCCCGCATCGCAGCTACCGGCTGATCGTCGCGGATTCCGACGGCGAGAATCCGCATATCGTGATGCAGTCGAATGAGCCGTTGATGTCGCCCGCGTGGTCCCCGGACGGTCAGAGCTTGGCCTATGTCTCGTTCGAGGATCGGCTGCCGTCGGTGTACGTGCAAACTCTCAAGACGGGCGAGCGGCGCCGGGTCTCGGCGAAGGCGGGTGTGAACCAGGCGCCGGCATTCTCGCCGGACGGCAAGAAACTCGCGCTGACCCTCTCGACCCGGGACGGCAATTTGGATGTCTACATACTCGATTTGGCCACGGACGGTCTCACCCGCATCACCGACGACCCCGGCATCGACACCGAACCGGAATGGTCCAAGGACGGCCAAAGCATCTATTTCACGTCGGACCGCGCCGGCGGCCCGCAGATCTACCGCGTGGGGATTCATCCCGGCGATCATCCGCGCCGGTTGACCTTTCAGGGAAATTACAATGCGCGGCCGCGGCTGTCGCCCGATGAATCGCAGCTTGCGTTCGTCACGCAGGAAGACGGCGCATACCGTATCGCGGTCATGGACCTGAAGGGCCGGGGCGACCTGCAGGTGTTGACCAAGGGGCAGTTCGATGTCTCTCCGAGCTTCGCGCCGAACGGCGCCATGATCATATATGCGACCCGCGACCACGGACGCGGGGTGCTCGCGATGGTGAGTTCCGACGGCCGCGTTCAGGAAAAATTGGTGTCGAGCGAGGGCGAAGTGCAAGAGCCCGCGTGGTCGCCGTTCTGAGCCCGATGCATCCAGTCGATGAATTGCGCAACTAAGTTCATAATGTCCTGCAACGCTTCAATCTCTCCAGCAGCCTTTGGATGGAATATTCAATGAAAAAAATCGTATCGATCGCCTGTCTTTTCGCGGCCGCCGCACTGCTCGCGGGCTGCCCCAAGAAGAATACGACCGTCGAGCCGCCCACCGCGGGCAATCAGGTCGCGGGCTCGGCCAATCCGAACGGCGAGGGCGCCTCCACGTCCGGCACACCGCTCGGCGGCGACGCGAACGCCATGGGCGCGCAGGGCGCCGCCGGACCGGGCGGTTCCGCCGAAAGCCGGATCATCTACTTCGACTTCGACAAGTCCGACATCAAACCGGAATACGCAGCCATCGTGTCGGCCAATGCCCAGTATCTGGTGGCACATCCGGGCGCCAAGCTGAAGCTCGAGGGCAACACCGACGAGCGCGGCACGCGCGAATACAACATCGGCCTCGGCGAGCGGCGCGCGCAGGCGGTGCGCCGCGCGTTGATGCTGCAAGGCGTAGCGGAGAGCCAGCTCAGCACGGTGAGCTTCGGTGCGGAGCGCCCGGCGGTGGAAGGGGACGATGAATCGGCGTGGGCCAAGAATCGGCGAGTGGAACTCGTCTACACGCCGTGATGAACGCGCGCACATCGGCGCTCGCCGCCGCCGCGGTCTGCGCAGCCGCGCTGACCCTGGTCGGCTGCGCGACGGATCCGGCAACGGATCCGGTGCAGATCAAGCTCAACGATCTCGAGACGCGGTTGACGCGGATCGAGCGCGTGGTGTCGAACAACAGTCTGCTGGATGTCTCGAATCAGCTCGGCAATCTTCAGGCGGATCTGCGCTCGATGCACAACGATATCGACGTGCTCAACCATGCCCTCGACACCAGCCGCAAGCAGCAGCGCGACCTGTATGCCGATCTGGATCAGCGGCTGAAGGCGCTCGAGTTGCGGACCGGTGGGGCACCGGGCGGAGCTATCGCCGGAGGCAATGGCGCGCCCGCAGGCGCGACGAGCGGCGCAGTGCCTGCCGGCGCAGCGGCTGCCGGTGGGGCGGCTGCCGGTGGGGCGGCAGCGGCCGGCGCACCATCCTCGGGTGCAGCGGACACCGCCCCAGGCGGCGCGAGTGCGGCCGATACCGTGAGCTATCAGGCGGCGTTCGCGCTGCTCAAGAACGGCCAGTACGATCAGGCGGTTCAGGCCTTTCAATCCTTCCTCACCACCTATTCCACCAGTCCGCTCGCGGACAATGCGCAGTATTGGCTGGGGGAGGCCTACTACGTGAACAAGGCGTTTCCGGAGGCGCTCGCGGCCTTTCAGCGGGTCGTGGACAAGTACCCGCAGTCGCGCAAGGTGCCCGATGCCCTGCTCAAAGTGGGGTATTGCGACTACGAGCTCAAGCAATATCAGGCGGCGAAGGACGTGCTGACCCAGGTGCAGACGACCTACGGGGACACCCCGGCAGGCCAGCTGGCGAAGCAGCGCCTCGACAAGATGGCGGCCGAGAAGCATTGAGGCGACGGAGCGGCATTGAGACGATGGAGCGGCATTGAGTGACGCACAAGCGAAGCGTGAACGGCTGCGCATCAACGAGATTTTTCATTCGCTGCAGGGCGAAGCCGATTCAGTAGGTTTCCGTACGGTATTCGTGCGGTTGACCGGCTGTCCGCTGCGCTGCCAATACTGCGACACCGCGTACGCGTTTCACGAGGGCGAATGGCGGGACATCGACTCCATCCTGGAAACGGTCAAAAGCTTCGACGCACCTCATGTCTGCGTGACCGGAGGCGAGCCGCTGGCGCAGCCGAACTGTCCGGCTCTGCTCAGCCGTCTGTGCGCGGCGGGCTACCGGGTGTCCCTCGAAACCAGCGGCGCGATGAGCATCGCCGGCGTCGATACGCGGGTCTCTCGGGTGGTCGACGTGAAGACTCCCGGGTCGGGCGAATCGGCGCGGAACCTGGCCCAGAATTTCGCGATGCTCACGCCGCACGATCAAGTGAAGTTCGTGATCTGTTCGCGCGAAGATTATGACTGGAGCAAGGCGTACCTCGCCGAGCATTCGCTGACCGATCGCTGTCAGGTGCTTTTTTCGCCGAGCTACACCCAAGTCTCGCCCACCGCGCTCGCCGATTGGATCCTCGCGGACCGGTTGCAGGTGCGCTTCCAGCTGCAGCTCCACAAGGTGCTGTGGGGCGATGTCCCCGGCAAATGAGGGTGGACGTATGAAAGCAGCCGTCGTTTTACTCTCCGGCGGGCTCGACTCGGCGACGAGCCTGGCGATGGCGCGGGCGCGCGGATTCGATGTATTCGCGCTCAGCGTGAACTACGGGCAGCGGCATGGCGCCGAACTGCTCGCGGCGTCGCGCGTCGCAAAGGCGTTGGGCGCGCGCGAGCATCGGGTCATGCAGGTCGACCTCGCCGGTATCGGCGGATCGGCGCTCACCGATTCGAGCCTCGCGATTCCCGAGACCCCGAGCACGGGCATTCCGATCACGTACGTGCCCGCGCGCAACACCATGATGCTCGCGCTTGCGCTCGGCTGGGCGGAGGTCATCGGCGCCCGTGATATTTTCATCGGCGTGAACGCGGTCGACTACTCGGGTTATCCGGACTGCCGCCCGGAATTCATTGCCGCGTTCGAAAACCTCGCTCGGCTCGCGACCAAGGCGGGAGTCGAGGGCGAGCGCTTCGAGATCCACGCGCCGCTGCTCGAGATGTCGAAGGCGGACATCGTGCGCACCGGCCTCGGGCTCGGGGTGGATTACTCGATGACGGTGTCCTGTTACCAGGCGAGCGATGAGGGGCTCGCCTGCGGGCGGTGCGACTCCTGCCGATTGCGGGCGGCTGGATTCGCGGCGGCGGGGGTTGCTGATCCGACGCGCTACGCGTAAAGCCACGAGCTGAGCCATCCATCCGCCCCCTCTCGTCGCGCGGCGCGCGGCGCGGATGCTCCGAAGCCGTAGTTCGGATATCATGCGCGGCTACACTGGGGACGGTAGCTCAGTTGGTAGAGCAAGGCCCTTTTAAGGCTTTGGTCCTGGGTTCGAGTCCCAGCCGTCCCACCATTTATAACTATAAATCAATAACTTAAAAGACATATCAAGGATCGATATTAATGTACGTTTCCGCGGAAACGTCTGCTCGAGGTGAGCGCCTCGAGCGCCTTCATGATGCGTGCGCGACGGCGATTGAGATCCATCAAGCCGCTCAGCGGCTAGGCTCCGCTGTCGCTCGAGCGGGGTAACGGATTGAAGGCGTGTTACGCGTTTGCGTTGCTGGCTGTGCTCGTCCTTGACGCCTGCGGTCCCGGCGATGGCCCGCGCGCACTGGAAACTCGCGATGCCCGGCGCCGAGCGGTGATCGCCAAGCCCGAAGTGCAGGCGGCGATTCGGAAAGTGGGGCGAGTTGAGCGCTACCCGCTCGAGTCGCCATAGAGGATACTGCTTCCAATCACCGAACGACCACCGACGGAGCCCGGGAGTGCCTATGAGGTTCTACAGCCGTGAGATCGCATCCTTTGTCTGTCTTTTTTATCTCGTCGGTGGCAGCAGCAGCTGGGCGGCTGATCCCACGGTGGCTGCAAGGGTGATCAGCGAGGCAGGCGCTCAGCAGGTGCTGAGTGCGGCCGAACACGAGGCCGAGGCGCTTCACGCGCCCTGTGCCATCGCCGTGGTCGATACCAGCGGCGTCCTGGTGGCCTTCCTCAAGATGGACGGAGTCCGGGCCGGCAGTCCGGATCTTGCGATCGGCAAGGCGCGCACCTCCGCCTTATTGCAACGGCCCAGTGCGGAGACCGAGAGCGCCGTCAACGATGGCCGCCCCGCCTTTGCCACGTCAGGACTCATGGCTCTGCGCGGCGCTGTCCCGCTGATGGCGGGCGCAGAGGTGGTCGGAGCGGTTGGGATCGCCGGTCTCAACAAGGACAACGACGTGAAGATCGCGCAAGCGGCGGCCGCGGCATTTGCGTCCCTCTCCCCTGGACAGCCGGCCGCGCACTAGCCGAGCCCTGGGATTTCCCCAACGACAGAATATGAAAGTATAAATAAGTTAAGGAGTTATGAGGAATATCGGGATTCGATATGAATAGATGTTTCCCGCGGAAACGTCCATTCGGGTTGACCCCCGCGAACTCGCGCTGCGAATGGGGAGGCTGACCGGCGTCGTAGGCCGTCCATCGGTGCTCGGGCGGAGCGCACGCTACGGGTACGGTGACGCCATTCATCGGGAATCTATCGTGATCGTTCATCTCATCGACGGCACCTACGAGCTCTTCCGCCATTTTTATGGCCTGCGCCGCTTCACCAAGGGAAGCGACCGTCCCTTCGGCGCAGTGATCGGCGTGCTCAACGGCGTGCTGCAGATGATCGAGGAGGGCGCCACGCACCTGGGGGTGGCCACCGATCATGTGATCGAGTCGTTCCGCAATGAGCTGTGGAGCGGCTACAAGACCGGCGACGGCATCGAGCCCGCTCTGCTCGCTCAATTCCATCCGCTGGAGCAGGCGCTCGAAGCGCTGGGCATCATCGTTTGGCCCATGATCGAGCTGGAGGCGGACGACGCCTTGGCCTCAGCGGCCGCGATCGCCGCGCGTGACCCCCGCGTACAGAAGGTGTGCATCTGGACACCGGACAAGGATCTCGCGCAATGCGTGCGCGCCGCCCGCGTGGTGCAGGTCGATCGAAAGAGCAAGACGATCCGGGATGCGGACGGTGTGCGCGGTAAATTCGGCGTGAGTCCGGAGCTCATTCCCGATTATCTGGCGCTGGTCGGCGATAGCGCGGACGGCTACCCGGGGATACCGGGCATCGGGCCGAAAGGTGCGGCGAGACTGCTCACGCGCTATGGCAGGATCGAGGAGTTTCCGGCAGACGTGTTGGGTGAGCGGCGGGAGCTGGCGCTCCTGTTCAAGAGGCTGGCGACGCTGCGGAGCGACGCGCCTCTCTTCGCCGATGCGGATGAGTTGAGATGGCTCGGGCCGTCGGCCGGATTTCACGCCTGTGCCGAGCGGCTCGGGGACCCGCGGCTCAGCCCGCGCGCCACGAAAGCGGCCGCCACGCGGACATGATGGGCGCGTTGCCTCAGCTCCCGCCACCCGCCACGAGACAGCCCGAATCCAGGAGCAGATCGCCGCTCGGGCCGTTCCCCGTCAGCACGATGAACCCGGGGCCGCTCTGATATTGCACTCCGGCCAACACCACTGTGTAACTTCCCATGTGATGCCGGGCATCGGGACTCAAATTCGCCACCAGTTCGAACGGGTTCGACACTTCGAGTGCCTGGGTCGAGAGGCGCATCGCCTCGAACGGGAACCCGGCGACCGTCACCGGCGACCAGCGATCGGTCACTTTGTCGGCCGCCGCCTTCAGCGCATCGACCACCTCCGGTCTCAAGCACTCGATATGTATGTGGAATTGATGCTGCTTGCGCGTGGCCGCCGTGGCCACGGCGAGGCCCACATCCGTTCTCGGCACCGGGTGGCCGACGAACTTGGAGAGCAGATCACGGCCGCGCCAGGCTTCGGCAAAGTAATTGGGAAGATTGGGGTCGAGCAATTCGGTGCTGTCGGTGCCCGTCATCGTCTGGGTGGGAATCAACAGGTAATGCGCGCCGCCGTCGGGATCGGCGAGCAAGGCGTATCCGGAGCCATCGCCATTCGGATCCGCCAAGAACACCTTTTCGCAAGGCGACGGATCGTTGTGCTGGGTCCAATTGATGACGCATTGATCTTGAACGATCTGCCGGTAGCCATCCGGGCCGGCGTCCGGCGGTAAATCGGGGGATTTCTGACCGGGAGTGTGCAGAGTCCCGCCGCGACCCAGCGCCGAAAACGTCGTAGCGGCCGCCGCCAAGACCAGTAGCGCTTTGAGAAGTCTCGAGTTCGTGTATCGGTGCATCAGGCTCTTTTACCACAAACTTATTCGAAGGCGCTCGCAGTGCAACCCCGAGCGGGCGACAGCGTTCTGCGTAGCGGTGGATGCCGCGCAGGGCTCGCAATGGCGCAAGATATGACTCAGTATTCATAGCATTAAAGTTTGGTGTTCATAGGATTAAAATTTGTTATTTGTTATAAAGTTAGGAAATATTCCGAGAACTTACATATAGTTAATTGACTGCGTTTCCGGCGCAACTTGCGCGCCCTCGGCGCTTCCGGCACATTCCGCCGATCACACCAGTAGAAGGGAAAGATGGACATTCACGAATATCAAGCGAAAGAGCTGCTGTCCGGATTCGGCGTGGCGGTGCCGCCGGGCGGTGTCGCCTATAGTTCGGAACAGGCGGTGTACGTCGCGACCGAGCTCGGCGGGTGGCACTGGGCGATCAAGGCGCAAATTCACGCGGGAGGGCGGGGTAAGGCGGGCGGCGTCAAGCTCTGCCGCACCTACCAGGAAGTCGCGGCCGCCGCGAAGGCGCTCCTTGGCGCCACGCTCGTCACCCACCAGACCGGCCCCGAGGGGAAGGTGGTGCATCGCTTGTATGTGGAAAAGGCCGAGCCCTTCGTACGCGCCATGTACCTCGGGTTCGTGCTCGACCGCAAGATCGAGCGTATCCGCGTGATCGCCTCGGCGGAGGGCGGCGTCGAGATCGAGGATCTCGTCGCCAGCCGTCCCGAATCCCTGTTGCAGGAGCAAGTGGATCCGGCGGTAGGATTGCAGGCCTTCCAGGCACGCGAGCTCGCATTCGGCATGGGGCTCAACATCAAGCAGGTGAGCCAGGCGGTCACCATGATCATGGGGTGTTACCGCGCGTTTCGCGATTTGGATGCGACCATGGTCGAGATCAATCCCATGGTGGTGACCAAGGACGACCGTGTGCTCGCCCTGGACGCCAAGATGTCCTTCGATGACAACGCCATGTTCCGCCGCCCCAAGGTCACCGAGATGCGCGATGCGGCCGAGGAGGACCCGCGCGAGGCGCAGGCAGCGGAGTTCGGCCTCAACTACGTCGGTCTGACCGGCGACATCGGTTGCATCATCAACGGCGCGGGCCTGGCGATGGCGACCATGGATATGATCAAGCACTCAGGCGGCGAGCCGGCCAACTTCCTGGATGTCGGCGGCGGTGCATCGCCCGAGCGGGTGGCTGCGGCCTTCAACCTCGTGCTATCCGACCGCAACGTCAAGGCGATTCTGGTCAATATCTTCGCGGGCATCAATCGCTGCGACTGGGTTGCGCAGGGCGTGGTACAGGCCGCCAAGGGACTTCGTGTGCCGTTGGTCGTGCGTCTCGCCGGCACCAATGTCGATGAGGGCCGGCGCATCATCGCCGAGTGCGGATTGCCCATCATCTCGGCCGACACCTTGGCCGAAGCGGCGCACAAAGCGGTCGCGGCGTCGCGCGTCGGGGGTGCGCAGTGAGCATTCTCATCGACGAGAGCACGCGCGTCATCGTGCAAGGATTCACCGGCGACAAAGCGACTTTCCACGCCAAGGAAATGATCGCGTACGGCACCCGAGTGGTGGGCGGCGTCACGCCGGGCAAGGGCGGCCAGACTCATCTGGAACGGCCGGTATTCAACACCGTCAAGGATGCGGTCCGAGAGACTGGCGCCGAGGCGAGCCTGGCGTTCGTCCCGCCCCCCTATGCGGCGGATGCGCTGATGGAGGCGGCGGATGCGGGTCTTCGGCTGGTGTGCATCATCACCGACGGCATACCCTCCCAGGACATGATGCGCGTCAAACGCTATCTTCGCCGGTATCCGAAAGAACAGCGCACCACCATCGTGGGGCCCAATTGCGCGGGTATCATCAGCGCCGGCAAAGCGATGCTCGGCATCATGCCGAGCAACATCTACGCGCGCGGCAACGTAGGCGTCGTCTCCCGTTCCGGAACGTTGGGTTACGAGGCGGGCGCGCAGATGAAGGCGCTCGGCATCGGCATCACCACGAGCGTCGGCATCGGCGGCGATCCGATCAACGGCAGCTCCTTCCTGGATCACCTCAAGCTGTTCGAGCAAGATCCGGAGACGAAGGTCGTGGTCATGATAGGCGAGATCGGCGGGCCTCAAGAGTGCGAGGCCGCCAAGTGGGTCAAGGAGAACATGACCAAGCCGGTCGTGGGATACGTCGCCGGCCTCACGGCGCCGAAGGGACGCCGCATGGGGCATGCGGGAGCGATCATTTCCGCCGAGGGCGACAGTGCGGCTGAAAAATCGGAGATCATGAAATCCTACGGGCTCCTCGTCGCTCCGAGTGCGGCGGAGCTCGGCGCTACGATCGCGCTCGCCCTCGCCAAGGCGGGCTGAGTCGATGCGCGAAGCGCCCGGCGGCTTCTCGCGCGCGGAGTTGCTGTTCGATCTGCTGCTCGAGGTGGTCGGGCGCTACGAACCGATGGTGGCCGCCGTCTTGAGGGGCGATCGCACCACCTCGGGCATGCCTGCGGAATTATTGGCGCGCACGCTTCAGGCCCAGAGTATCTGGTTCCAATTGCTGTCGATCGCCGAGCAAAACCGCGACATGCGCAATCGGCGCGAGGTGGAACGCGAGCGCGGCTACGACCAAGTTCGCGGCACCTTCGCGAACGTCTTTGCCGCGGCGGCCGCTGAAGGTATCAGCGCATCGGAGGTGCGGCGGGCCATTTCCGACTTGAAGGTGCGGCCTGTGATCACCGCGCATCCGACCGAGGCCAAGCGAGTCACCGTGCTCGAGCGCCATCGGCGCATTTATCTGCGGCTGCTCGAGCTCGAATCGCCGCGCTGGACCGATCGCGAGCGCGAGGAGATGATCGAAGCGCTGGGCGAGGAGATCGAACTTCTCTGGCTCACCGGGGAGCTCAAGCTTCAAAAGCCGACGGTCGAGCAGGAGGTCGCCTGGGGCCTGTATTTTTTCAACGAAAACCTGTTCGACGTGGTGCCGCAGCTTCTGGGGAAGATCTCGAGAGCCTTCGCCAAGCAATTTCCGGGCGAGGAATTCGAGGTTCCATCGTTCTTCCAGTTCGGTTCCTGGATCGGCGGGGATCGGGACGGCAATCCCTATGTCACGAGCGAGGTCACCCGGCGAACGTTGTGGGCGACACGCCTGGCGAGCCTCAAGCGCTACCGAAGCCGCTTGCTCGAGATGGTGCGCAGTCTCAGCATCGAGGACCAGGCGCTCGAGCTGCCGGAGTCATTTCTACGAGCGGTCGCCGAGGCGATCGCGGCTACGCCGCAGGGTGAAGCGTTGGCGGCGCGTAATCGCGGCGAGATCTTCCGCCAATTCGTCGGCTGCATGATGGCGAGACTCGATGTCACGATCTCTCGCGCCGAGTCCGACGGCTCCGCGCCGGAAAACTCCCCGCCGTGCGAGGCGGGATATGCGAGCGCCGACCGGCTGATCGAGGACCTCGATCTCATGCGCGGCGCACTGCAGGCCGCCGGTGCGACGCGCTTGTCGGATGCGCTGGTGTCGCCGCTGCGCCGGGAGGTCGGGATATTCCGCTTCTGCACCGTGCGGCTCGACGTGCGCGAGAACAGCATGCGGGTGAATCAAACGCTGGCCGCGATGTTTCGGGCGCGGCACGGGGGCGCGGAGCCGCCGGACACGGGCTCGGAGGATTGGAAATCGTGGCTCCGGGCGGAGCTTGCCGCACCGCGCACCGAGACTCTGCCGTACGACGGGCTGCCTCCCGATGCGGCCGAGACTCTCGAGACCTTCCGCACCATCGCCCGCCTGCGGGGCGAGATCGACCGCGAAGCCTTCGGCGCATTGATCCTCAGCATGACGCGCAGCGCCGCCGACATCCTGGGGGTCTATCTCCTCGCGAAGGAGGGAGGGCTGTTCGCCGACACGGCCGCCGTCGAGCGCTGCACCTTGCCGATCGTACCCTTGCTCGAGACCATTCCCGATCTGCGCCGGGCGGCGCCCATTCTCAAGGAGCTGCTGGCCGTACCGCTGGTGCAACGGAGCCTCTACGTCCGGGGCAGAATCCAGGAGGTGATGATCGGCTATTCCGATTCGAACAAGGACGGCGGGTATCTCACCGCCAACTGGGAACTGGCGAAGGCGCAGAGCACCCTCACGCGGCTCGGGCGCGAACTCGGCGTGACCATTGCGTTCTTTCACGGACGCGGCGGCTCCGTCAGCCGGGGAGGCGCGCCGGCGGGACGCGCCATCGCAGCCTCGCCGGCGGGGTCGATTCGCGGACAATTCCGGGTCACGGAGCAGGGCGAGGTCGTCTCCTTCAAGTACGCCAATCGTGGCACCGCCGCCTATCAGATCGAACTGCTGGCGGCCTCGGTGGTGGAGCACGTTCTGCGTTCGGAGCGTGAGGCGGCCTTGATCCCGGTGCACGAGTTTCATGAGGCGATGGAGGCTCTGTCCGGCACGGCATGGTCGGCGTACCGCAAGCTCATGGAGATGCCGACCATGCTCGAGTATCTGCAGCAATCGAGCCCGTTGGAGGAGCTGTCGATGCTCAACATCGGCTCACGGCCGGCCCGCCGGACCCAGGCCAAAACACTGGCCGATCTTCGCGCCATCCCATGGGTATTCGCTTGGACTCAGAACCGCCATATGCTGTCGGGCTGGTATGGCGTCGGCAGCGGCATCAAGGCGTTCCTCGACGTACGCAAGGAGCGCGGACTCGAGCTCTTGAAGCGCATGTACCGCGACGCGCGGCTGTTCCGCTTGATTCTCGACGACGTGGAACGCACGCTCTCGCACGTGGATTTGCCGATCGCTCGTGAATACGCCGGCCTGGTCGAGGACGAGGCGGTGCGCGAGCCGATATTCTCGCAGGTCGCCGAAGAGTACCGGCTCACCAGCGAGATGATCTTGCGCATATCCGGCGGCGCCTGCATCGCGGAGCGGTTCCCTCAGTTCCGGCGCCGTCTGACGCGCCGGCTCAAGACCCTGAACGAGGTGAGCCGGGAGCAAGTGCATCTGCTGCGGGCCCACCGCACGAAGAGCAGCGAGGCAGTGCGAACCGCGCTCCTCATGTCGATCAATTGCGCCGCCGCGGGTTTCGGGGCCACCGGATGACGCAAGTCCACTGCAACGGAGAACGAGTATGAGCTTCACCAGCATCGAGCCCGCGACCTCGCGCCTTCACCGATCAGAGCTTGCCGTCCCCGGCTCCAACACGGCGCTCTTCGAGAAGGCCGCGAAGTCGGCGGCCGACATCGTGTTCCTCGACGTCGAGGATGCGGTCGCGCCGGACGACAAGGCGCAGGCGCGCCAGAACATCATCCAGGGTCTGAACGAAATCGACTGGGGATCGAAGACCATGATGGTCCGCATCAACGGTCTCGATACGCACTATATGTACCGCGACGTGGTGGACATCGTCGAGGCGTGCCCGCGGCTCGACATGATTCTGATACCGAAGACCGGCGTGGCGGCGGACGTTTACGCGGTCGATATGATGGTCACTCAGATCGAAACGGCGATGAAGCGCACCAAGAGGATCGGCTTCGAAGTGTTGATCGAGACCGCTCTTGGCATGGCGAATGTCGAGAGCATCGCGCAATCGAGCAAGCGGCTCGAGGCGATGTCCTTCGGCGTGGCGGATTACGCGGCTTCGACTCGCGCTCGTACCACCGTGATCGGCGGCGTGAACCGCGACTCGGGCGTGTTGACCGATCGGGATGCCGCCGGCAAGAGGGATTATTACTGGACGGACCCATGGCACGCGGCGCAGACACGCATGCTGGTGGCCTGCCGCGCGTACGGGCTTCGCCCCATCGACGGTCCGTTCGGCGATTTCGGCGATCCCGACGGATTCCGCGCCGCCGCCAACCGCGCGGCGGTGCTGGGCTACGAGGGCAAGTGGGCGATTCATCCATCGCAGATCGCGTTGTGCAATGAAGTATTCACCCCCTCCGAGGCCGAACTGACCAAGGCGGCCCGCATCATGGAGGCGATGGCCCAGGCGGCGCGGGAAGGGCGCGGCGCGGTGTCCCTCGATGGACGGCTGATCGATTACGCCAGCATCCGCATGGCCGAGGCTTTGTTGAAGAAGGCGGACGCGATGCGCCCCAGAGCCTGATCGTGCCCGGATCGAAAACCAAGGTCGTGGTGATCTCGCCGCCGGATCACCGGGCCATGCGCTACCTCGCCCCGCTCGAGGATGCGGCCGAGATCACGATCAGCGCGGATCTCGCGGAACTTGCGAAGGTGCTGCCGGCCGCCGAGGTCGTCGTGTTCGGGCTTGGCTACAAGCCGCTCGATCTCGCCGCCGCCTGGAAGTACGCAGACTCGGTGCGCTGGGTGCATTCACTGTCCGCGGGGGTGGAGGGTGTGCTGTTTCCGGCGCTGGTGAGAAGCAGCGTTCCTCTCACCAACTCACGCGGCGTCTTCAAGCGGTCGTTGGCGGAATTCGCCGTGCTCGGGATGCTGTATCACTTCAAGAGGGTCAGGCGCTTGATCGAGAATCAGCGCGCCCACCAATGGCACGACTATAACGTGACGCTGCTCGACGGACGGGTGATGGGCGTCGTCGGCTACGGCGAGATCGGCCGTGAGTGCGCAGTGCTGGGGTCTGCGATGGGTATGAAGATCCGGGCGCTGCGGCGGAATCCGGAGCGATCCGAGGGCGACCCGATCGTGGATCGAATCTTCAAGCCGGAAGAGCTGCACCTCATGCTGAGCGAAATTGACGTGCTGGTCTGCGCCGCTCCGCTGACGCGAGCGACGCATCATCTGATTTCCGATCGGGAGTTCGAGGCAATGAAGCCGAACGCCATCGTCATCAACGTGGGCCGCGGTCCCGTGATCGATGAAGCCGCCCTGATCCGTGCGCTGGTCAACAGGCGAATCGGCGGCGCCTCGCTCGACGTGTTCGAGCAGGAGCCGCTGCCCCACGAATCCCCTCTTTGGGGAATGGAAAATGTATTGCTCTCGCCGCATTCCGCGGACCACACGGTGGACCCCGATTGGGTGCAATTGACCATGAGGTTCTTTATCGAGAACTTCCGCCGCTTTCGCAGCGGGCAGGCCCTGGAAAACGTGGTCGATAAGCGCGCCGGCTATTGAGGCCGGCCATTGAGCGCTTCGGCAGCGCCTAGGGGCGCCGCAGCGGCGAGGCGAGGTAGCAGCCGAACTCTTTGGGGAAATCCACCGAGACGCGTGCGTGCACGCGGCCTTGCCGATCCAGGAATTGCGCGTGGTCGTCCAGCGGCACGAAGGCGCCATGCCAGACGTTGGGGTGGATGTAGAGCCCGCAGGTGCCGCTGCACCAGAAGGTGACGAACCGGTCGGGGGTCACGTCGTCGCCGGGCAGGGCCAGAGGCACGACGAAGCTCTCGCCATGCAGCGGGTACACCAATTGTCCGCCATCGGGATGGTAGTTCGCCCGCCAAATCAGCGCGCGGTCGCGAGCGGCCCCGTTGCCGTGGTCGGCGGCCTCTTCGGGCCAGGTACTCCATGCGAAGAGATAGCTGTCGCCGACGGCGTTGTTGCGGGCGAAGAGGGTTTCGCCTTTCCACCAGAATTCGAATACGCCTTCGGTGATGCCGCCTTGATCTCCCGAATTTGCGTCGATCGGACGCCATCCTTGCGCGGGCCAGCGCACGATCTCGATCGGAAAGCTTTCGGGATCATCCACCAGGGCGCCATACCCTTTCAGGGTGCTTGGCGTGGCCTCGATCAACGGTGTCTCGTGCACGCGCCGTACGCCGGTCGTCGGCGGGTACGCTATCTCGCCCAGATTGAATTCCATGGGTGAATGGTAGCGCGGATTCTACCGGCGCGCTGGCCAAGAAGTGTGGAGCCGGTGCCGGTGTGGTGCCGCTCACTTCGGGCCCCGCCACGCCGCCGCTTCGGCTAGTCTTGCACGCTCATCGCCAGGAGCATCCGATCTCATGTTGAAAGCCGCGCTGCCGATTCTGCTCGCATCAGTATTGTCCTGGCCGGCGGCGGCGCAGGTTCGGGTCGTCGTCGGCCCGACTCCCATCGTCGACGGCGAGGCGCGGGCGGCACATGACCTGACGGTCATCAACGAAAAGCTGGCTTTCGCGTTCGCGGTCGATACGCCGCCACCTTACGGCATTCCGCGCGGCGCCGTCATCGATGTCGCCCCGGTGCGTGACGGGAAAGTCGGGCGCGATCGCGCGGTGTTCGCGGATTTCATACCCAACAACTGGTCGGGATGGCCGAACAGCTATCAGCATCTGGAGGTGATCGAGCACGGCCCGCGCCGCGTCGTCATTCGGACGGTTCGCGATTGGGGCCAGGTCACGCTGACCACCCTGTACACGCTCGAGGCGGGCTCCGACCATGTGGAGCTGCGGGCGACCATGCATAACGGCGGCGCCACGGCGCTACCCGACCTGCTGTCGGGCTTTACGCTGTGGCCCAAAGGCGGCTATCTGTTCGGCGTGCCGGGCGTTCGGGATCCGGAGCAGGGGACGACCGAGGGTGCGCTGGCCGATCGCATGGTCGCGTATGACCGCGATTGGAGCATCGCTTTGCATGCGCCGTACGTCGACCATATCGCCAACGCTTCGCGCGACATGTTCGGGTCGCATGCGCTGGCGCCCGGCGAGAACCGGACTTTCGAGGCCTGGCTGCAGGTCGGGGGCAGCGGAGACCTGGCGCCGGTGCTGCGCGCCGAGATCGAGCGCAAGCATCTGGCGGCCGGGACATTGAGCGGTGCGGTCGTGGATGGCGCGGGCGCGTCGGTCGATGAGCCCGTGGTGGTGGTCGAAAAGAATGGCCAGCCCTACGCCTGGTCGATCGGTCATGGCGGCAGGTACGAGATGGAGCTTCCGGCCGGCGACTATCGTCTCTATGCGACCGCCAAAGACCGTTCGCAGACCGCCTCGGTTCCGATATCGATCGCCGCCGGCGCGGCGGCGACACTGGATTTTCGGGGCGTCGCTGCACCCGGCCGCATCCGATTTTCGGTCGTGGACGCGCGCAGCGCCGAACCTTTGGACGCTCGTCTCACCATCGTTCAGGGACAAAGGCCCGTGGTCGAGTTTCTCGGCCGCAAGACATTCTTTACCGAGCTCGACCGCAAAGGCCGGGCGGACCTCACGGTCGCGCCGGGCGATTACCGCTTCCACGTGTCGCATGGCGGGGCGTTCTTCGGTCCCGGCCGGGACGTGGCGTTGACCGTGCGCTCGAGCACCGACGAAGACCAACAGGTTGCTCTGCCTCGGCTGTTCGACCCGGCGGTCCGCGGCTGGTATTCGGCGGACCTGCATCATCACGCCGACCAGGCCGAGGCGGTCACGCCGCCGGCGGATCTGGCGCGCTCGCAGTTTGCGGCGGGACTGGATCTGCTGTTCGTGAGCGATCACGATTCGACCGTCAATCATCGGACGCTTCAGACGATCGCCGCCCGCCGCCATGTTCCATTCATTCCCTCCGTCGAGCTGTCGGCATCCTGGGGCCATTTCAACGCCTATCCGCTCGCCTTGGGCGAGAAGCTTTCGATCGATACCGGCACAGCCACGGTCGACCAGCTGTTCCGGGAGGCGCGCCGCCTGGGCGCCAGCGTGATTCAGGTGAATCATCCGTTCATTCCCTATGGCTACTTCACCAGCGTCGCCGGCGGCGTCGCTCCCGGTGGGTTCAACCCGGGATTCGACCTCATCGAAGTCAATGCCTCGGCGCCCGACGACGATATGAAGGTAGTCCATCGGCTCTGGGATTATTGGAACGAGGGGCGCCGCTATTATCTGAGCGCCGGAACCGATACGCACGATGTATGGAACGAGGAATCCGGGCGCGTGCGGACTTTTGCGCATCCGGATGGCCCGCTGACCACGGCGCGCTTCGTGGAGGCTCTCAAGGCGGGTCACGCCTACGTGTCGCATGGACCGCTGATCTATCCTTCCATCGTGTTCGGCACCCATGTGGCGGCCGAGCCCGGCCGCCCGGTCACGCTGGCGGTCGATTTGCAGTCAGTCGCCGGCTTGAAGAACGTCGAACTGATCGGCCGCGGCGCCGTGGTCGACTCTCGGGATTTGACGGCCCATCCCGGAGAGGCGCATCTACAGTTCACGCTGACGGCCGACCGAAGCACCTGGTACGCGCTGGTGGTGCAGGATGTTCAGGGAAAAACGGCCTATACGGATCCTATCTGGCTCGACGTCCCTTAGTGCTTATACGACGGATCCTCCGCCTCCAAGATCGCCTTGATGTTGTCGAAATGATCGATGGCGAGCTGCCCGTAGTCGCGCCATTGGCGCTCGGTCAGGGCGGCGATCTCGTCGGAGACGATGGCGAGCTCCTTGCCGGTCGAATAGCAGGTCAAGAGCGTCTGCGCGGCGCGCTCGAAGTAGTAGAACTCGTCGAAGGTCTGGGCGACGGTAGGACCTACGACCATCACGCCGTGATTCGCCATCAAGAGTACCGTGGCGCCGCCGTCCATCAACGCAGCCACCCGGTCGCCCTCCGCGTCCGACAGCGCCATTCCCGAGAAATTGGCGTCGACGGCGACGCGTCCGAAAAAACGCATGGTATTCATGTCGATCGGATAGAGCGTCGGGTCTTTGAGGCAGGCAAGGGCGGTAGCGTATTTGGAATGCAGGTGCATCACGCAGCGGGCTCGAGGCACTTTTTGGTGGAGCCTCGCATGCAGATACCACGCCGTCGGATCCGGCGCGTCGGGGCGCTGTAGAGTCGAGCCGTCTTCGGAGTTCAGCAGGAGAAGATCCGAGGCCGAGATGCGGGAAAAATGACGGCCGCGCGGATTGATCAAGAAACTCGTGCCATCCTCCGATACCGCCAAACTCAAGTGATTGGCCACGGATTCGTGCATGTCGAGACGCGCGAACCAGCGGAACGCGGCCGCCAGGTCGACGCGCTCGGCCCGATGATCCAGGGCGCGCGACGGAGCAGAGCGGGAATCGGGGAGACGGGCATTGGGGGTGCTCATGGGTCGCTCCTTGGGCGCAGGTGCCGACCGAATGGTAGCAGGTCTCGACGTCGCGTTTCAGCGGGCCGAGCGCACGAAGGCTTGCATGTGAAATCGCGCCTGGTGCTTGCCGTATCGAAACTGCGTGCCCAGGGGGCACGCTCGCCGCGCGAGACATCCGCGCTCCCGACACTCCCGTCCCGCGTCGCTCAACACATGATCGACACAGGCATCGAGATCGAATGCGCCCGGGCGAAAGGCGCCAACAGGGCATGCTCCCAGGCACGGCTTGGCCGCGCAGCTCGTGCAGGGGTGGGCGCTCGGTCCGAGCGCGGGCAACTCGATGGTATGCGGCAGAACGAGCGCTCCGCGGTAGGCATGCCACAAGCCCCACTGCGCGTGGATGAGCAGCCCGATCGGGCTTCGATGCACCGGCTCGCTGCGCAGCGCCAGCTGCTGAAACGGCAGCAGCGCAGCGGTATCGCCGCTCGGATAGACGTCCACCGCGTCGAATTCTCGCGCGAGCGCTCCGATCACCCGGCGGGACCAGCGATCGAGTGGATGCGGCAAGCCGTCACCCGCCTCGGCTGCGCGGGCAAAATGCTCCCATTGCAGACCGCCCGTGAACCCCAGAAGCACGATGGTGCCGACCGATCCCGGCGAGAAAGAGCGGTCGAATTCACCGGATTCCGGATGAAATGCGCCGCGCACCGCGAGCCCCACCTCGGCCGCTCGGCCACATAGTTGATCGAAGTGCATCTTGGTCAGGCATGATACGTGCGTTTGCGCGGTTGGGGGTGCCGCACCATGGCTCAGATGATCACGAACCCGGCGACGCTCGCGCCGTTGGGCGAAGTGCCCGAGTCCGGCGTCGAGGAGATCGATCGTACGGTCGCCGCCGCGGCAGGCGCCGGACCCGCATGGTGCGCGATGCCGGCCGCGCAGCGCGGCGCGTTGCTGCACGAGATCGCCGGTCATATCCGCGCGCGGGCCCGTGAGCTTGCCGATCTATCGACGCGAGAGAGCGGTTTGACGCGATGCGAGTCGCTCGATTGCGTAAGTGCCGCCGCGGCGAGCTTCGATTTTTTCGCGGCCCGTGCCGGGTCGACCGCGTCCAGCGGTGCAGAT